>NZ_CP152005.1:4800000-6761576 GCF_038595085.1 Paenibacillus sp. FSL R5-0749
ATATCATGCAACCCGCTTCAGAACAGTCCGGAACACCAGTGGGTGCACCATTATAGGCTGTTCCCAGCAGTTTCTTTCCCTGAACTAGCACGGCACCTACATGACGACGCGAACAGCGGGAACGGGTGGAAACCATATACGCGATGTCCATAAAATACGTATCCCAGTCCTTGCGTACCTCTACTGTACTCATGCTGCTTTCCTCCCGCTCAACACATTTTTTATTCTAATATTACCGTATCTGCACATATGGTGCCATCTTCTCCAGCATCTTCATGCCGATTCCTTTGACCTTTGTCAGATCACTAACTTTTGTGAAAGGGCCATGTGCATTTCGATAGTCCACAATGGCCTGAGCTTTCTTCTCTCCGATTCCGGGGAGCTCTGTAAGCTTGGAGACAGGTGCACTATTCACATCAATCTTGCCATTATCGCTTGCTTCCTCACGAACGATAGATGAATTACTACTTGATGCCGTCTCGGAGGTAACCGAAGGATTGGATTTCGTATCTTGCACTACCGGTTCAGTCGAAGCAGCAGTAACCAATGAAATATCGTTCGTCTGAGTTGGAGTTTGGGCTACTGGATCAACTTCAACTGCACCAATCAAGCTTTCTTTAGACTCTCCTACCTTTGCATCATTCCCAGTATGCATCCCATTTGCATCCGTTCCTGAAGATGCCCCTGGTTTGCCCTGAACCGAAGTAGCCGACTGTACAGCAGGAAGTTCCTGCTCTAACGTCGGCTTCTCGGTGCCGAGCTGCAAGGGTTCCCAGCCACTAGGTGGTTGTTCACTTTTGCCCGACCATAATATGAGTATACTTCCAACCACCGCAGCAGCAATGGTCATTCCTTTGTTCCATCTCATTTCTTCCACACCTCTCCCTGAATTCAAAATCATTCATTTCGAACACGGGCGGTGCTTCCGAACCGTTGAACATCCCTGATGAAACAAGTTATGCATTTTTCATGTCATGTGAAACAGGTCCTCACGCATAGAATAGAGGGAATGAACTGCGCCAGTACCGTAAAGCATGAAAGGAGGCCTGAACAATGAAGGTTGGATTTATCGGAACCGGCAGCATGGGCAGCCTGCTGATCTATGCCCTAATTCAATCCGGTGCACTTGAGCCCCGGCAGATCGCGGCCAGCAATCGAACCCCATCCAAAGTACGACAGTTATCCCTCCGTTACCCCGGTCTGCATGAATCCCAGAGCAATCGGGAAACGGTGATCCGAAGTAATATCATCTTCCTGTGCGTGAAGCCGCTTGAATTCAAACATGTCATTGACGACATCCTGCCTGTCGTGAATCCCAATCATATCATTGTCTCGATCACCAGTCCCGTGCAGCTGCGCCATCTGGAATCTTCACTTCCTTGCAAAGTCTCCAAGGTTATTCCCAGCGTCACACACCAGGTTGGCAGCGGCGCGTCCCTGTGTATACACGGCGAACGAATGACTAATGAAGACCGCGCTGTGTTGGAAAGTCTGCTTAGTCATATAGGCAGGCCGTACCAAGTGGACGAAGCCTGTACACGAATCACATCCGACTTCTCCAGTTGCGGACCTGCATTCATATCGTTCTTTTTGGAACAATGGATCGAAAGTGCCGTGAAGCTGACAGGCATCAAAAGAGCAGATGCCTGCGCTCTGGCTGGCGAAATGCTTCTGGGAACAGGCAAGCTGCTTACCGAAGGAGGATACACGCCGCAAGAGCTTCAAGCTCGTGTCGCTGTACCTGGCGGTATTACCGCTCAGGCACTTGCACTGCTGAAGGTTAGTCTCGACGGTGTTTTCGACAGCCTGATCCGCACGACACATGACAAATATGATGAAGATTTGTTAAAGCTGGATGAACTATTCCGAGCCGGTGAGATTAACCGGCAACAATATTAACGAGTTTGCCTGGAACGGCAATGACCTTGCGAATGGTCTTGCCTTCCAGCGCCTGCTTAACAGGTGCCAGCTCCATCGTGAAGTCCTGCATCCCCTGCGCATCCAGATCCTTCGCGATCGTCGCACGAGTTACGATTTTACCGTTTACCTGAACGACGATTTCTACTTCCGCATCCACTGTCATGGACTCGTCATATTCCGGCCAAGCCACGTAAGAGATTCCACCTTCATGACCCAAACGACTCCACAGTTCTTCTGCCATATGCGGTGCCAGTGGTGACAGCAGTTGCACAAAGTTCTCCATCGCTTCACGAGGCAGTGTATCGGCTTTGTATGCATCGTTGATGAAGATCATCAGCTGGCTGATAGATGTGTTAAAGCGCAGATGTTCCAGATCTTCCGTCACTTTTTTGATCGTTTTGTGAGCAGTCCGCTTGAACTCATCCGTTCCACCGTCCACCGTAATCTTGTCATTGATGGCTCCTGTATCTTCGTTAATGAAGAGACGCCATACACGTGACAGGAAGCGGTGCATGCCTTCAACCCCGTTTGCATTCCACGGTTTTGTCGCTTCCAATGGTCCCATGAACATTTCGTACAGACGCAATGTATCCGCACCGAATTCATTCACAATTTCATCCGGGTTAATGACATTACCACGAGATTTACTCATTTTCTCATTGTTCGTGCCTAGGATCATACCTTGGTTCACCAGTTTGTGGAACGGCTCTTTGGTATCCACAACACCCAGATCATACAGCACTTTATGCCAGAAACGAGCATACAGCAAGTGAAGCACCGCGTGCTCCGCTCCGCCAATGTACAGATCAACAGGCAGCCACTGCTGCTGTTTCTCCTTGGAGATCAGTTCCTTGTCATTGTGCGGATCGATAAAGCGCAGGTAATACCAGCAGCTACCCGCCCATTGTGGCATGGTGTTGGTCTCACGACGCGCCTTCATTCCCGTTTCAGGATCTACCGTATTCACCCACTCCGTAACATTCGCCAGTGGTGATTCTCCAGTACCCGAAGGTTTGATCTGATCGATATCAGGCAGCAGCAGTGGAAGTTGATCCTCCGGTACGGTCTTCATCGTTCCGTCTTCCAGATGCAGAATCGGAATTGGCTCACCCCAGTAGCGCTGACGGCTGAACAGCCAATCACGCAGACGATAGGTTACTTTCCCTTGTCCTTTACCGTTCTCTTCCAACCAGGCAATCATCTTGGCAACTGCTTCTTCATTGTTCAGTCCGTTCAGGAAATCGGAATTCACATGTGCGCCATCACCGGAATATGCCTCTTGTGTAACGTCTCCACCTTGAATAACCTCAATGATATCCAGACCGAACTGCTTCGCAAATTCCCAGTCACGCGCATCATGCCCTGGAACAGCCATAACCGCACCTGTACCATAACCTGCAAGAACGTAATCAGCAATCCAGATCGGCAATTTTGCACCATTAACGGGATTGATTGCATATGCACCAGTGAATACACCTGTTTTGTCCTTGGCCAAATCCGTACGTTCCAGATCACTCTTACGAGAAGCCTGCTCCTGATAAGCCTGAATCGCTTCACGTTGGTCATCCGTTGTAATCGCTTCTACCAATTCATGTTCCGGAGCAAGTACTGCAAAGCTCGCACCGAACAATGTGTCCGCACGGGTAGTGAATACCTTAATAACTTCCTCGCGACCTTCAATGGCAAAAACAACTTCTGCACCTGTCGATTTACCGATCCAGTTACGCTGCATATCCTTGATGCTTTCAGACCAATCCAGCTCTTCCAGGTCTTCCAACAGACGCTCTGCATACTCGGTAATTTTCAGTACCCATTGACGCATCGGTTTACGTACAACCGGATGTCCACCGCGTTCACTCTTGCCATCAATAACCTCTTCATTAGCCAGTACCGTTCCAAGTGCTTCGCACCAGTTTACTGCGACTTCGTCCACATAAGCGAGGCCCTTATTGTACAACTGGATAAAGATCCATTGTGTCCATTTATAATACTCAGGGTCCGTTGTGCTGATCTCACGATCCCAGTCATACGAGAAACCGAGTGATTTGATCTGGCGACGGAAGTTGTCAATATTGCGGAATGTAATATGCCGTGGATGTTCACCTGTATCCAATGCATGCTGCTCAGCAGGCAGACCGAAAGCATCCCAACCCATCGGATGTAATACATTGTAACCGCGCATACGTTTGTAACGGGAAACGATATCCGTTGCCGTATATCCTTCAGGGTGACCTACGTGCAGACCTGAACCGGATGGATAAGGGAACATATCCAGTGCATAAAATTTCGGTTTAGCAGGGTCCTCACCCGTTTTAAACGTTTTATTGGCATCCCAGTATTGCTGCCAACTTTTTTCCATGACTTGTGGCTGATAGCCGTGCTTCGGCTGGTTATTCTCACTCATCTATTGTTCCTCCTTCAGGTTACTCGCTTAGCTTTAATTGCAACAAAAAAACCTCAGCATCCCGTAGCGTTTGCAGCGCTAGGGACGAGAGGTTGAATTCCCGTGGTACCACCCTAGTTAGCGGACGAACGTGCTTCGTCATCCACTCCCTTTGGACCTGTAACGGCGGTTAACCGATGCGGATTTCCATTCCTGAATTCCAGCTTATACTTAGCAGATTAGACAGGATGGTGTAATCACCGCATTTCTCCAAGGCGAGTTCGCAATTTACTGTCAACCGGCTTGCACCAACCGCCGGCTCTCTGTGATGTACAGAAATCACTACTAATCCTTATCATCGAAATATGTATACAATATCGGGACCATTATATAAAAAAGCAAGCCCAAAGTCAATATTACACCTTATAATTGCCTTCTTGAAGATCACAGTTTGTATCCTTCATAACGCTGGTGCTGTTCAGGATAACCGAAATCGCTCAATTCCTTCCTCCAGATTATGAATAGTCCAATTCACATGTTCCTGATTGTCATATTGCCGATAAGCGCACTCAATGCGCAGCACCAGATCAAAGTACAAGTCATACAGACTTCTTCTTTTTAGCTCACTTTCAGTCGTAATCGCAAGCCCATAACCTTTCACAAAACCGGGTGTATAGTTAAAATGACTGAAATAATGCTCCATCAGAGGGTCTGCCCACAGTGAACGTTCAAAATCAATAATTGCTGTGATGCGGCCTTTGTCTACTAGAATATTTCCATCCCATAGATCCCAGCTGACAAGAACAGGTTCTTTTACATCGTCCAACACATCCGATTTCTCTTCAATCAAACGTCTCAATTCAGAGTGATCCATCGAAAATGTAATCCCGGCTTCTTCCCCATCGGCAAGAACGTCTTCCATCAGGTTCATAAAGGCTTCTTTCCATGTGGAATAACGCTGTTTTTGCTCCGAGAAATATCCGAACTTCTCGCCCTTGATTTCATTTATTCGACGATTGTAACGCCCCAGTTGTTGTTCAACGGCTTCCTGCTCTTCCGCAGAATACTGATCCTTGACCTGATTATAGGGTGTTCCAGACATGTACTCCATGATAAAATACCGCGCTGAAGCCATGGTTAACGAATCATCATAAACCAGAACTTTGGGTACGGGAACATCCTTCAACTCGCCGATGAGACGCAGTGCCTCGACCTCAGCAATCATCAGATCCTGCTCACAGCGCATCAGATTGGTGGAAGCCGAAGGGGCAATTTTGAGTACCACTTGCTGTTGGTCACTCAATGTAATGAGATATGCATGATTGGCCCAGCCATCCACCATTTCCTTGTAGTCCTGTATTTTCGCAGAGAAATTCTGGTCTATTATGGCATTTATTTGTTCTGACGAGAGTCTTGTTTTATATGTACTTTCCACTTCCACACCTCACCTCGACTATTGGTTTCCATAGAAAACGCTTTCTATCCGACTATTATCGCCTCCTTTACTTTAGCTGGCAATACTTTTTGTCACGCTCTTGGGTCTTTCCAAGCATTTCTTCGCCCGATCACAGAAACATGTCAATCCATCTTTACGAGAAATAAAAAAACTGCCCCCATACAACATAAGGAACAGTTTTTATCTTTTATACTTACTTCACAGCAACGTAGAACAAGCGCTGTGCGCTGTCTCCTGCCTCTTTCCATTCAAAATCCGCATATACCTTCACATCTCTAAAACCTGCCTTGGATAACTCCAGCTTCATCCAGTCCGGGTTATATGCACGTTGGACATGAACTTCTTCAAACCGCTGATATATATCCTTGCTGCCGTCATCCACACGTGAAAAAATACTGAGATGATGCTCAATCTCACAGCGATCCTGGTCCAAATCACAAGTCCAAATATAAGATACGGAGCGCTCATCAAGCACAAAAGGCTGCTCCTCATCATAACGGATAAGCGTATTGGGATGATGCACATCAAACAAAAACGTTCCATCCGGCTTCAGCATCTCATATGTCCGCTGGAATGTTCGAACGACATCTTCTTGTTCAAGCAGATAATTGACGCAATCGCAGAATGATATCACCGAATCCACAGGTTCCGGAACTCGCCAGTCTCGCATATCTTGCTGCACCCAACGTACGCTGCCTTCCCGATACAAGCGATGACCCTGAGGCGTAGCCTCCATCTTGCTGCGCGCAACCGACAGCATATCTGCTGACAGGTCAATGCCTGTAACTTCGAAACCGGAGTTCACGAGCGGGATTGTAATAGAGCCCGTTCCACAGCCAAGTTCAGCGACACTTTTGGGCATTCCATGCTGTTCCCATGCTGTTCTTGCAAACCTTATCCAGTCCGGATAAGGCATATCTTCCATTAATTCATCGTAGACATAGGCAAATTTCCGGTAAGACATGTCAGGCACCGCACTTTCAATTTCATTTTTCAAACGTGGCTAACAAAAGAAAAAGCAGGGGTATCCGGTATTTACCCAGCCTATCCCTGCCTTCTCCGAGTTTCATATTACGAAATATTCAATCAAAAAAATTAATTGTTTTCACTCTGTTCCTTAGGAGCAGATTCGGACAGATACGTCCAGCTTTCCTTTTGGACCACCAATCCGTCCTTCATCAATTTTCCCAAGGCACGCTTGAACGCAGACTTACTGATCCCAAAGCGCTGCTTGATGATATCCGGCGGAGTTGCATCCGAGTAAGGCATGCCGCCCATAGGACGCTCTTTCATAAAGGCGAGAAGCTTGTCTGCATCTTCGTTACGTCCAACTTGTTTGAGCTGAGTCATGGCCAGATTCACACGTCCGTCTTCACGTACCAGTGTCACTCGACACTTCACTTTCTCACCAAGACGCAGCATATGACTACGTTCAGATGAATGAATCATGCCAATTGCGCCAAAGCCAAGTACACCGCCCTCTACAAGTACAAAAGTACCCATCTGCAGTGGCTTGTATACCGTCGCTTCAACCCACTCGTTTAACCATGAAGTTGGCGCATGGAAAGCCAATGGTGAAAGTTCACGTTCCCCGGCCAATTTGGCGCGCAGACGTCCTTGCTTATCATGTTCCATGATTACAAAGACTTCATCCCCCACTTGAGGACGCAGTTCTTCCAGTTCAGGCAATTCACGAATAGGAAGCAGCAATTGCCGTCCAAGTCCCATTTCCAGGAAACAACCCAGTCTTGGGTGAACATCAGCCACAACCAGTCGTGCCATTTCGCCAAGCATGAGATAAGGCTTCTTCATTGTTACAGCCAGACGATCTTCCGTATCAAAGAATACAAAGACCTCAAGTGTCTCACCAATCTTAATATCCCGTGTTAGCTCGGTGTAGTGAAGCAGTACATCTTCCGATCCTGTCGTCAAAAAGAAACCAAACGGAGACACTTCACGTGACACCGACAAAGAGACGACTGTTCCAGCAATCAAACTCATACCATTTCCACCACTTTGGCATCAGACCATAAACGTTCAATGTTGTAGTATTCACGCTCGTCGCGGTGGAAGATATGAACAACTACATCGCCCATGTCCATCAGTACCCAACGTGCGGAATCCATACCTTCGATACCTTTGATCGTCGCTCCAGCTGCATGAGCCTGTTTGCGAATCTCAGTGGCAATGGCCTGTACCTGTGTATCGGAATTCCCGTGACAAATAACAAAATAATCGGCCACCAGGGAAACATTAATCAGATCCAACGCTACAATATTGGATGCCTTTTTGTCGTCAGCGGCAGCAACCGCCATATTCATAAGTTCTTTCGATGATACTGTCATGAACCAACCTCCATAATCTATATTTGTGTGTTCAAAAAGATCCTTTATAATCAAAAGTGAACTTTTTGAACAACTATAATTGAGTAATCAAGTCATTGCGTGACAACACGGTTAACGGATAAATAACACGGCGCTGCGAAATCAGCAAGCTGATCGTCGAATCGAATCCGGCAATTAATCCTTCCTCCAGACTATGTTCAGCCTGTTCGCGAATGTGATCCACTCCAGGGAAATCTCGTCCCGGTTCAATATAATCGGCAAGACATACCACTTTGTCCAACAGGCTCATGCCTACCCGACCCGAGGTATGCCACCGGATGGCATTAATAACTTCGGAATCCTCTACACCGTAATCACGCTCGGCTACAAAAGCACCGACTTCGGAATGCCAGAGCTGTTTGTCATGCTGCAGAAGTTCCTGGTTTAATCCGTTATCACGGATGACCGCTTCCATCTCCGCTACGGGCCAATACTTCGCCACATCATGCAATATCGCTGCCAGATCCGCTTTCACAGGATCAGCACCGTATTTTTCAGCCAACATCACTGACGATTCCATTACACCCAGTGTATGCTTCCAGCGTTTCTCCGGCATTTGTCCGGATACAGCTTGAATCAGTTCATCACGGCTTAGTGCCATATAAACCGCTCCTTACAATGTATTGGTGCACTTCATCAGGAATCATGAAGCGTACCGAATGTCCTTTGGCAAGACGTCTGCGTACGGCTGTCGATGAAATATCCACCAAAGGCATCTCGGCCAGTAGGACCCGATCCTGTAACTCGTCTGGAAGATCATCCAGATGTAACTGGAAGCCTGGTCGACCAACCCCGATAAAGGTTAGGCGTTCTGCAAGTTCTTCAATCTGCTCCCATTTGGGAAGATAGTTCACCATATCCGCCCCGATAATGAAATAGAATTCATGTTCAGGATGGCGACGCCACAGTTCCTTCATCGTATCGATTGTATAAGACACTCCGCCAAGTTCCATCTCGATATCCAGCACCTCATATTGCTCAACACCCCTCACAGCGGCTTCCGTCATATCGAGACGTTGCTGTCCCGAAGCTCCGGCGCCACGTTTGTGAGGTGGAACATGGGAAGGCATGAACCAGATCTCATCCAGTGCATGCGAATCCCTTGCCGCTTCAGCTGCCAGGAGGTGTCCCATGTGGATCGGATCAAACGTACCACCCATGATACCGATCTTCACCCGCGTCACACTCCCTTATCTAGGTAGTTCGATTTGTTTGTTATCGCGCGATTCTTTGTACAGGATGATTGTGTTGCCGATGACTTGTACAAGCTCACTTCCCGTTTCACGGGCAACTTCTTCAGCCATCTCTTTTCTGTCCTCATCATTGTTGTTGAGCACTTGCACTTTCATCAATTCGCGCTTCTCAATCGCATCTTCGATGTGACGGAACAGGTGTTCATTCGTTCCACCTTTACCAATCTGAAATACAGGGGTCAGATGATGTGCCTGTGACCGCAAAAAGCGCTTTTGTTTACCGTTTAACATGAATACTCCATACTCCTTATGTTGAGCAGGCCCTGATCGACAGCACAAAAACTGTCCGGACCTGACCATTCAATTATTATTTTTCACTGGTGAAAATGATCACTGAGACACAAGGTGACTCCGATTGCAGTACCATCTTCCGATCGCTGTTATCCCCAGATTTTTCTGATCCCTTTTCACAAAGGGAAAATCCGGTTATAGCTTATGCTTCCGAAGCAGCTTTCTTGCAGAAAGCTTTTAAGCGACCACTGACCACTCCGTTTCTTCAGATTGGTTCTGCACTCGTCGTCTGCCTGTACTCTTAATATCATTTTCACACTTCAAAACTGTTTAACACCGCTCGTCTCATCGTCTCCACAGGAGCCGGAATGCCGAGCCAATGTTCAAAGGCCACTGCGCCCTGGTATACAAACATACCCAGACCACCGTGCACCGTACATCCACGCATCCGTGACTCCCGAAGAAGACGGGTCTCCAACGGATTGTAGATCAGATCACTTACCGCTGCTCCTTCACGAATCAATGAAGGGTCAACCGGTACGTCATCAACATGCGGATGCATTCCGGCAGACGTTGTGTTAATCACGATATCAGCCGTAGCCAGTACATTCGCAACTTCTTCCATGCCACTGCCCGAGATTTCTCTCAGACCATGGCCCCGTAAATCCGAAGCAAGTGCAATAGCCCTGTCCGCTGTACGGTTCAGAATGTGGATATGCTCAGGCTTTTCCAGTGCAAGGGCGTATATAACGCCCCGCGCTGCTCCACCTGCTCCCAGTACCGCAATACGTTTGCCCGCAAGCTCAGGTACAGCCTCTTCCTTCAGGGATCGGACATAGCCAATACCATCGGTATTATACCCTGTCAGTGTTCCACCCTCATTGACGATGGTATTCACCGCACCAATCAGGCGAGCACTTTCATCAATCACATCCAGATACTGCATGACCTGCTCTTTGTGCGGGATCGTGACATTGACACCACGATAGCCCAGTGCCACAATACCCCGAACTGCCGCTTCCAGTTGATCCGGAAGAACATGCAGTGGCATATATATTCCATTCACTCCTGCAGCCAGCAGAGCCGCATTATGCATTGCCGGAGACTTGGAGTGAGCAATAGGATCACCCATGACACCAAGCAACACGGGAAGTGAAGCGTTGAACTTTTTCTGCTCAGACATAGGTAAGCCTCCGATCCATCTGATGTACAGGTTCTGAGAATTTGTTAGATCAATGATGGACGGATCTGTACACGAATGCCTTTTGGAGCATGAACAGCAACCAGCGCTCCAATATCACCATTGACCTTAATCCAGCCCAGACCAGAGATGAATACATCCGATTGACTGCCGCGTTTGATGCGGAATTCATGTCGGGTCCATTCAGCCATCTCAGCTGCATTCTCACGGGTTGGCGGAGATAACAATTCTCCCAGGTGATCGCGGTACAGGTCGTCTGCACGCTCCAGCTTCGTCCGGTGAATATCAAGCGCAGTGCTGATAAAACACGTGAACGACTGGCGATCACCTTCCACAAAGTCAAATCGAGCCATGCCGCCGAAGAACAGCGTCTGACCGGAATTCAACTGATAGACAGCCGGTTTAAGCGGTTTTTCCGGCATGATGGCAGCGAGATCTTTACGTGAAACAATCTCGCTGAAACGCCATGGATATACGATTCCGGGCGTATCTATAATATATTTCCCATCATCCAGCGGAATGTTCACCATATCCAGCGTTGTTCCCGGATAACGGGATGTGGTCAGTTCCTGCTCCAGATCACTGTAATCACGGATCAGACGGTTAATCAATGTGGATTTACCCACATTGGTACCGCCAACCACGTACACGTCACGATCTTCGCGATACGTTCCCACAAGCTCAAGCAGTCGGTCGAAGCCCTGATTTTGCTTCGCACTGCACAAGACAACATCCACGGTGCGCAGACCTTGTTCTTTGGCTTGCTTCTGCACCCAGTTGCGAACCTTGTTCCAGTTGGTTACTTTTGGAAGCAAGTCCGTTTTGTTCACAGCAAGCAACACCGGATTGTTGCCTACAAAACGTTGCAGACCAGAGATAATACTGCCATCAAAGTCAAACAAATCAACGATATGGATGACAAGTGCATCCTTATCCCCGATTTTGCTAAGCAGCGCCAGGAATTCATCCTGATCCACTGTAACGGATGATGACTCATTGTAATTTTTGATGCGGAAACAGCGCTGGCATATAACCGGTTCACGATCCAGTGCTTTCTCGGGGATGAACCCTGGTAATTCCGAATTTTCTGTTTGCAGATGCACGCCGCATCCGCTGCACCTTACGGCAAGATTGCCGTTATGCGGTTCTGTCATTTCTTCTTTTCCTCCTCAAGCCATAAGCCTTTCCTGCGTAAACTCGTTAGAGCAATCCGTTCCACGCGCCGATTGAAGCGGGTCATAAATCCTTCGTCACCAATGGAGATTGGCAGTACCAGAACGGTGTATAACCCCATCCGGTTCCCTCCATAGACGTCCGTAAGCATCTGATCGCCTACAACAATCGTGTTTTCAGGAGATAACTCCATCATTTTCATTGCTCTACGAAACGGTACATTCGATGGTTTGCGTGCACTATGCACAAACTGGATATCCAGCGGGGTCGCAAACAGGGATACACGATTCAAATTGTTATTGGACACAATCATCAGCTTGAAACCGGCCTCTTTCACACGCGCAAACCATTCAATCAGTTCGGGTGTAGCGTCAGGGGCTTTGGCTCCAACGAGTGTGTTATCCAGATCAGTTATAATTCCACGGTAGCCTTGAGCGTACAGCTCTTCCAGATTAATGTCAAAAACCGTGTCTACACGCAGCTTGGGCATTAACATTTTAAACAAAGAAGTCACCTCAGTTTCATACGACACACTATATCACAAATCCGTCTTTCCTGAAAATGCATACAGCGCCTGATCGCATAGGAAAAAAGGAAAAACGGGACGGGCAACAACTAAGCCCGTTCCGCTTTCAATTCTTTTCTCAGCTTCAAGGCAGTCTGATAGACACCCTTCCAGTCGTCGGCAGTTACGGACGCCGGACTGTAACGAGTCTGTTCAAACTTCGTGAGAAGCTCATACAATGTAGCTTCTGCAGCAGGTTTGGCCTGGCTCCAGCGAGCTACTGATTCACGAAGAGTCTCGTCTCCGCTCCGGGTCAGTCCTTTGCGTTTCACATAATGAATCCAACGCTCGGTCTCCGCCACCACCTTCTGTTCAGGAGTGAGCGGTCCACCTGTCCGTAAACGAAGCAGGAAGAATCGCATGGAGAAGCGATTACGCCAGAACATGTATGCTACCCACAATACGATAACGGCTCCTGCAGCCCAGATGACAAAAGTCGGGATGGCAGACGCGTTCTGCTCAGGTGCAGGGGTCTGCTCTTCCTCTTGTACCGGCTCCTCTTCAGGCTGTTCTTCAGGCTCATCTACAGGCTGTACGTCAGGCTGTTCCGTAAGCAGTGGCATATCAAAGCCCGGTGTTGCTTCAACAGGAATCCAGCCATACTCACCGAAGTAGACCTCAGCCCAGGAGTGTGCATCTGCATTGGTAACGGTGTAGGTCGTCTCAATCTCCGCGCCAGGTTGACGCGGAGCCTGCATGTCCGAATTGAGGGACAGTTGCCCAGGCGCATAACCTTTAACCCACCTTG
The DNA here is from genome assembly GCF_038595085.1 of Paenibacillus sp. FSL R5-0749. Lineage (NCBI taxonomy): Bacteria > Bacillati > Bacillota > Bacilli > Caryophanales > Paenibacillaceae > Paenibacillus > Paenibacillus sp. FSL R5-0749. The sequence goes on from NZ_CP152005.1 coordinate 4,813,315, forward strand.
CAGGAATGCCCTCCGAGCGCGCCATCATCACCAGCGCCGTGGAGAAGTAGTCACAGTAGCCTTCCATAATATCAAACAGGAAACCTTCCACAAAGTCACTGCTTACTTTTCGAGATAAATCCGGATTGTTCGTGTATTCAAAATTAGTTTGTAAATAGTTTTGCAGTAATGCCACTTTTTCATACGGCGTATTCGCAGATGCCGTTATCTCGGCTGCCAGATTCGAGACCCGGTCAGGGAAACGGGATGGTAACTGCAAGTACATATCATCAGCAGGGTTACTGTTATACAGATCTTCAAAAGACTTTGTACGAAGCTCATCTTCCACAATCACAGGGGCTTCAGATACGATGGTGTACGTCTTGGGATACTGTGGTTGCTGACGGTCTGTCACTACATGCAGTTCAGCCTGTTCTGGATTCCACAACATCCGTTCCGTTCTGCCCTCGCCATTAATCGAGCTCACTTCCGAGATCGAATAAGCACCAAAGAGAATTGGATAGACATTATCGTTTAGCATCGTTACGTTCTGAATCACTTGTTTGGTATTCACATTTCCGGATTGATCGTTCTCCAGAGGCTGTCCTGCTTGAACATTCTCTGTTGCACCCCGTCCACGGTCATCCCAGCCTGTGCCTGTATACTCTGCACGTGTCTCACCGCGCCAGTAACTACGTTCATTGGTCGTGACAGACATGACAGGGGTATAGTCGAAGTTGAATCCGCCACCCAGCTGATTGTCTTCCCTGCTGTATCCCGATTCGGTAGCTGCCGGAATATCAAGGTTTCCGTTACCAACCTGGCTTGTGGAACTTCCGGTATAGTTCCGCCACGCTGTATACGGGTCCGTCAAGGTGGGCGGAATCTCTGGCATGTTGACGCTGGCTACAATAATCAAAGAAAAAATAATGGCAATATTGGCCAGGACTTTATAAGGATAACGGATGATTCGTTTCCAACCTTGTGGATACTGGAGCTGATAGTTACGGAAATGTTGACATACGAGCCATCCCATCCCAGCAAACATGACCCAGGCGATTTCAATCCAGAGTGGAATCTGGGTGAACGAATCGAGAATGCCCATCGAAATGATGTTGACACCCAGAAAAACAAGAATGCGACGTGTTGTGGTCACGAGTCGAAGTGCGGCTTCAAGCATCACCCATGCACAGAGGGAGAACCAGATGTACGGCGTCATATGCAATATGAATTGCTCCGCTCGGTCCGTTAAAGAGCCATAAGGGATGTAGACCGTATAATCGATTAGCGTTTTATGCAAAATGTAACCCACGACGACCGCCTTGATCATCGCGCGATACATCGTTTTGAATGGCAGAATGACCTCCAGCACACTGACCGCTGCAAGTGTCCATAACACCAGAGAAGTCGTCTCCGTGTACCACGATTCCTGCGTAAATGAAATCCACTGCATGCCAATCAGGAAAATCCAGAGCAATGACGCTGCATGATACCAGGATCGTTTGCCTGCTACACTTTCATTTCCTTTTGTACTCATACAGAACCTCCCCCCATCACCGTTGGAAGCTCCTGCAAGTGAGAAACCGTGAATGACCTCGTGCCTCTTCCACGCAACATGGCATTCCACTCCGCACTCCGGCGGGATTCACTGGTATCGATCAGAACATGACATGGCGTCATGCCCCGCGTATCAGCCCAGCGCAACAGTTCCAATATTTTTTCATCCTTCTGGGGAGAAATCACAACAAAGTAAGCTCCCTGAGGCAATTGACGTGCGATTCTTTCCACGCCAGGCAACAGATGAGTGTCCTGACCGTTGTATTGAATGTCTACCAGATGATGCATCATCTTCTGTCGTTCCAGCTGACTTTCACTGGGGGCCATGTAAGAGGTCTCGTCTGACAATGTCAACAATCCCATTCCCATCCGTTCCCTCGCACCATACTCCAGCAGTGAGGCAGCTGTGGACACGGCAATTTCAAAAGCATCCCCATGTTCATAACTTGATGCCAGCGCATCCAGAACCAGGATGGTTTTGGGCACAGACTCATGTTCAAACTCCTTGGACTTCCAGTTCCCTGTCTTTGCCGTAGCATTCCAGTGAATGCGGGAAAGTCGATCTCCGTATACGTAGTCACGTACACCATTGATCTGAGTGGTCTCTCTCCGTGAACGGGTTAACGCCGTCTGAGGACCAGATAACCGTGATTTGCGGTCGTAGAGCTGCCAATATGGAATAAATACCGTTCTTGGCAGTACGCGAAACTCACCTTTAGCCTTAAACTTTCCTCGATGTTCAATCAGTCCGAATATGTCCTCACTGGCACATTCCGTTTCTGAGAACACGTACTTCCCCCGCTCAAGTGGCGGTGTCTGGAAAGACAACTCCCCATTACCTCGCATATTGGGAATCAAACTTTCCTTGAACGACCACGATTCTCCATTATGCCGGTGCAGCATTTCACGTACAACCACATAGGGAAGCGGAAGGAATCCCGGAATGGTCAGACTCAACTGTACTTGAACCTGATCACCTGCATGAAGCAGTTCTTCATGGTCCGGACCAGAAGATAGCCTACGCACTCCCTGAGCACGTCGTACACCGCTAAATCCAGCGATAGCAAGATACACACAGAGCAGGGTCACCATCGAAAGTAACATTAGGGATGTCTTCCCGCCCTGGAACAAAACATAAGCCAGACAGCACATCCACACCATTGCGATGCTCCATACGCGTGGGTGGCGCAGCCCTTTATTAACAGTACTCAAAAGCGGCTTCATGAACTATTGCCCCATGGAGACGGGCACGCGTACTTGCTGCAGCACGGCATTCAGAACAGCTTCGGAACTCATACTGTCCAGTCTCGATTCGGGACGAAGCACAATACGATGAGAGATCACATAAGGGGCCATCGTCTTCACATCATCCGGGAGCACATAATCACGTTCCTGCAAGAAAGCAAAGGCTTTTACCGCCATCATGAAGGATATGGCTGCCCGTGGGCTGGCACCCAGCAATACAGATGGGTGGGAGCGGGTTTGACGAACAACATCCAGCAGATAGTCCATGACCGGATCACCGATAAAGACTTCCTTGATCTCCTGCTGGATTGCCGAGATCTGGTCCATATGGGTTACGGATTCGAGACGATCTACAGGCTGGCCCGACTGATGCGTTTTCAGCAGAGTTTTCTCGATCTCTTTATCCGGATAACCAAGGCTTATTTTCAACATAAACCGGTCTAATTGTGCTTCCGGCAACGTGTATGTGCCTTCAAAATCAATCGGATTCTGAGTTGCACAGAGCATGAACGGATGTGGCAGATCATACGTATCGCCATCCACGGTTACACTGCGTTCCTCCATGACTTCAAGCAATGCTGACTGAGTTTTCGTAGTGGCCCGGTTAATCTCATCAGCCAGCAGGATGTTGGTCATCACGGGACCTGGACGGAAATAAAAACGTTCATCCTTCGGATGGAACACGGATACGCCCGTAATATCACTGGGTAAAATATCAGGATTACATTGAATGCGTCGGTACTCTCCGCGCATGGATTTCGATAATGCCTTGATCAACTGCGTTTTGCCAGTTCCCGGTACGTCTTCGATCAGAACGTGCCCGCCTGCAAGCAAAGCTGTAAGTAAAAGTTGAATTTCAAAGGATTTCCCCATAATGCAGGATTCCAGATTCGAACGAACTGCGGATATGATTTGGATCGACTCTTTGCGCACAGGCATGTGGTCTAACCTCCTAAAAAAGCATACAGATTTCCTTTTATTGTACATGATCCACGGGCGTGAGTACACTCGAAGGAACTCACAATTTGTTTCCAACCCGTCAGATTCACCGCAGTTCATGCATGAATACGACAAAAAAGGCCCGGATAGAAGTAATCCGAAGCCTTTGGTGAATCAAAATCAGGTTCAAGTGAATTTGTCATATGAAGTTAGCCTTTTGGACGAACCACCAATGCCGCCAAAAAAGAAAAGATGATCGCTGACGATATTCCCGCCGCTGTCAGATCAAATATCCCGGTGATTACCCCGATCCATCCCTCTTTCTCAAGTTCAGTCAATGCCCCATGTACCAAGGAGTTACCGAAACTTGTTATAGGAACAGAAGCACCTGCACCTGCAAACTTGACCAACGGATCATAAAGACCGAGTGCATCCGCAACCGCCCCTGCCACAACAAGTGTACTCATGGTATGTGCCGGTGTAAGTTTGACACCATCCATTAGAAGCTGTCCTACAACACAGATCAAACCGCCAACGATAAATGCCCACAAGAACTGCATTCCATTTATCCCTCCTTTTCTATGGCTACGGCATGTGCGATACAGGGAATACTTTCACCCTGCTGGTATGAGAGCGGGGACAAGAGTGCTCCAGTAGCAACAACCAGCACCCGCTTAAGTTCACCCTTCTGCATCCGATTCAAAATGTGACCGTAGGTTACGGTGGCAGAACACCCGCAGCCACTTCCTCCTGCAACAACATAAGGCTGTTTCTCCCGATCATAGATCATCAATCCGCAATCATTGAACACTGTCTGTTCCATGGGGAGACCTTCTTTTTGCAAAAGCTCTTTGGTAATCGGCAGACCGACAGAAGCCAGATCCCCAGTCACAATAAGATCGTAATAACCAGGCTCCAGTCCCGTATCCCTGAAATGCGAAATCAGGGTGTCGGCGGCTGCCGGTGCCATCGCTGAACCCATGTTGAAGGGATCTTTGATTCCCAAATCCATGATCCTACCAATGGTAGCCTTGGTCACTACTGGACCATCACCCGTACGGGACACCACACCACACCCTGAACCCGTAACGGTATATTGCGCATAAGGCGGCTTCTGAGAGCCATACTCCGTAGGATAACGAAATTGCTTCTCAACCGTGCAGTTGTGACTGACCGTACCTGCAAGGACATAATCGCCAGCTCCCGAGTCCACAATCATGGATGCCAGCGCCAACGTTTCCATAGAAGTTGAACAAGCTCCGAAGACACCAAGGTAAGGCACACCCAATTTTCTCGCTGAAAATGAACTGCTGATAATCTGATTCATCAGATCTCCACCCACAAAAAAGTGTAGCTCTTCCTTGGTGATGTTTGCATTAATCAAAGCGAGTTGGGAAGCCTGTTCGAGCAGTTTGCGTTCTCCCTTCTCCCACGTCTTCTCACCGATCTCAAGGTTGTCATAAATGTAATCAAAATCTGATGACAAGGGACCTTTGCCTTCATCTGGTCCTACTACTGCCGCCTTGCCGATAATTCGCGGACGATTCTCAAATTGCCACGTTTGGCGACCCAATCGCTTCACAGGTGTCCACCTCCAAATCCCAAAAAGGCGTACACGATGCCTACAACAAATGCTGCCACGACACCAAACACGATAACGGAACCAGCAAGTTTGAACATGTTGGCCCCAACCCCAAGTACCAACCCTTCAGCACGATGTTCAAGTGCAGCAGAGCACATGGAATTGGCAAATCCGGTTACCGGCACAGCCGTTCCTGCTCCTGCCCATTGAGCCATTTTATCGTATATCCCAAGACAAGTCAGAATAACGGATATGAGAATCATGACCGCCACCGTAGGATTGGAAGCTTCCTTCGATGTCATGTCGAAACCGGCCATGAAAGCCTCTTGAATGGCCTGTCCTATCAAACAGACGGTACCTCCAACCAGAAATGCCTTGAGGCAGTTCTTCAGGATTGGACGAGGCGGTTCATGTTTTTTCGCAACTTTTTTGTACTCCTTTTCATCCATGGACAGGGACGACGTTTTTTTTTCGCTTCCAGATGCAGATTGAGCTGGCAAGATGCAAGACCTCCTCTATGTCAAAATGGTTCAAAGCTACGGCTGAATGCCAATGTGTATAATCTTATATTCAGTGTTTGTTAATCATCGGAAGGTTATGTATCCGGCGACAGACAGCATATGTTTCCAACAAGATCATACGGTGGAAACAGGTTGGAGATCCGCCGGATTTGAAGGCTCATAGATACGTTCTATAAATAAAGAAGAACAATCACGAGCAAGATAAAAAGAACGATGAACAGTACTTTTTCCGTGCCCTCTTCCGGAGGCTTCATTGGATAGTTAGCTCCTTCCTGTATGAGACAAGGAAATATTGAGTATAAAAACTTCACAAAATGATGACATCCCCTCTGTATATTCATATTCATTGAAGTAGCTCCAGGTCTGCGGCTACCGCGGATAAAATCATGAAACATGGGTAAGACAAGCGCCCAAAACATGCCTTAAATACGTGACATAAACATGGACAATCACTTGCGCAAGGTTCATACTGTAATGTGACCAGTGGTTAAATAACAAGTCCTCCGCATAATCAGATGCGTGTTCAAAAAAGTCTGATTTTGAACTACATCTAAAAGGACAACAGGCGGGTAGCCGTTCTACTGTGACCTGAAATACATACCAACAGAGGAGTTGTTGACACATGAATGAAAAAACGATGGATATGTTTCGCACGTTGACGGAGTTTCCCTCCGCATCCGGTTTTGAACGTGAGCTTCGCGGCTGGATGAAAGAGCAGCTTTCCGCTTATACGGATGAGTTCGTCCAGGATCGCCTAGGGAGTCTATTTGGTGTTTTACGGGGAGAGGAATCCGGTCCTAAAGTTATGGTTGCCGGACACTTTGACGAAGTTGGTTTCATGACTACGGGCATTACCGAAACAGGTATGATCAAATTCCGTCCACTGGGTGGATGGTGGAGTCAGGCTGTACTTTCTCAACGATTGGAAATCATCACACCTGATCGTCGGATTACCGGAGTTGTAGGTTCCACACCTACACACTTGCTGGACGAGTCCCAGCGGAACAAACCTGTTGATCTGAATTCCATGTATCTCGATATTGGAGCAGACAACCGTGCCGAAGCAGAATCCTGGGGCATTCATCCAGGGATGCAGATTGTGCCAATCTGTGAATTCACGCCGATGGCGAACCCGAAAAAAATCATGGCCAAAGCGTGGGATAATCGTTACGGCGTAGGTCTTGCACTTGAACTGGTTGAAGCGTTACACAAGGAAAAACTGCCAAACACACTTTATGCTGGTGCAACGGTTCAGGAAGAACTGGGGCTTCGCGGTGCACGTACGGCGGCCAATCTGATTCAGCCTGATATCTTCTTCGCACTTGACTGTAGCGCGGCGAATGATATGACAGGTGACAAACAGTCATTTGGACATATTGGAGAAGGAGCATTACTTCGTATTTTTGACCCGGGTATGTTCACTCATCGCGGAATGGTGGAATATGTTCAAGATACGGCTTCATCGAATCAGATCAAAATGCAGTATTTCATCTCACCAGGCGGTACTGATGCAGGCCAAGTTCACCTGAGCGGCATTGGTGTGCCCTCAACAGTGATTGGGATCTGTGCACGTTATATCCATACCTCTTCTTCCATCATTCATACGGATGACTACGATGCGGCCAAAGAATTGATTATAAAACTCGTTAAAGGTCTTGATCGGACAACGATGAATACCATTATTGATAAAGCGTAGTTCAGTTACATGGAAAACACTTAAATAATTATGCCTGAAAGAGATGTCCCGTCAGACCGGGATGTCTCTTTTTTGGTTTAATCAACTAGATTAATAGGTCGAACATTATGGAGAATGCCACATAAGATATACGATAATGGAAGATCAATAACCAAACACCAACCAGTGGGGGACCTGTTATGGCAGTGGGAAGAAACGGAAAATCGAATAAAGGTTCTAACAAAAAACCAAACGCTGCTAATACCCTCCTTAATGGAAACCTCAAGGGAAAAAATCTCGAATTGATTGTAGCAGCGCTATTGGTGAGCGGAAAGTTGAGAGTGGATGCTGTCACGTTGTTTCGTGAGGCTACATTGGTTGTGGAATTGGTTGGTCAATATAAAACACTTCAAAAGGTCACACCCTCCAATTCAGACAAACTGGTACAATTCCTGGATGAAACCGGCGGCGATATGACGCTGAATGATGTTATACAGGCATTTCAACAGAGGATCAATTCCTAATCGCCAAGAAATGAGGTGGACATCATGTCCGAGTTTGACGGAACCGGGTTTGCCGAACTGTTAATTGTGCTTATTCTTGTTGTTTTATTTGTTTATGGCTCTACTGACATCGGAACACTCACTGGCTCACCTACTTCAACCTGATCTTCGTAAGTCCTAACAGTAAAAATCGCAGCATCTGGAGAAAATGAACACATCAAAATGCCAATCCGATTCACCGGACTGGCATTTTATGTATCATTACAGAAATAATGGCGAGAACGCAAACCACGCCAAAATAAGGGTAAGCACAATGCAGACATTCTCTACAACGGCTCCATGTTTGGTTCCTGTACTCATCAGGTTGGCTCGTATGCGCCACTTGAGCGGTGGTAACGGACGAATGCCACGATTGGTTAATGAATCGGCCAACAAGTGCATCGCGTACGCTGTGCCTCCCGCTACCCAGATTTCCGGCCCCTGCTGTTGCGAGGTGCTGTAAAGTAAACCAGCCCAGACCGCAGTTCCATACAAGGTATGCGTTAATCCCCTATGCGTTAGTGTGGTGCACAGCATAAGCAGGCTGCCTGCAATCAGATTCCACGGAGCAAATGCGTGGCCGTAGAACACCAGGCCGAGTCCAATGGTGAACATCAACACTTTGCGAAGAGAACGCGAAGGCAGGAATGACACGAGTGCAATGAGAATTGCAAGCAGCAGGTTCCATGGTTTGGCATGAACATAGAAGTACACAAACACAGCTGTCGGCAAAAGAACGGTCTGTAACAGCCTGATGAGACTGTTAGGCAAGGCTCTCGATACCAGCAGCGAATTCGGCTCATCGATGTCAGGCAATAACGAACCAATCAGAGCAACCGTAACTGCGGGTGCAGTCACCGGCATACCAGCCAACTGAAGTACAGATAGCGAAACGCCTGTCCCGATAATCAGGTGGGATCTTCCCATCATGATGCAAAAACGTCCTTTCGAAGAAATAGGGAACATACATAGCCCACTTTTGATAGTACAACGAAACCAAAACAAGAACAATAGTTCGTATTTCTTATTTATATAAAAATAAATATCACTTTCTGTGATGGGGCTCACACTATTAAATTTATGACTCTTCTATCTTTATTAGTGAATTAAATCACATAAATTATCGTCAACACCTTGTATAATTTCAAATATAAACCACTAAAATTGCAGGTAATGTACAGCGTCTATTCAAGGAGGCATACACACATGAACGGAAAAAAAGAGAAACTCGTTATCATTGGTAACGGTATGGCAGGAATCAGTACCGTCGAACAAATTTTGAAATTAACTACGCGATTTGATATTACCGTTTTTGGCACAGAGCCCTATCCTAACTACAACCGCATTATGTTGTCATATGTACTGGAAGGCAGTAAAACACTGGATGACATCGTGCTGAATGATCTCCACTGGTATGAAGATTATGGTATTACACTCCATACTGGAACAACTGTAGCCCGAATTGATTCGGATACACTTGAGGTCATTACGGAGGATGGAACTCGCTTTCCTTATGACAAAATTATCATTGCAACAGGCTCCAACTCCTTCATTCTCCCCGTACCGGGGCATGACAAAGAAGGTGTCGTTGGTTTCCGTGATATCGCCGATTGTAACGTCATGCTCGACGCTGCTAAACAGTACAAACGAGCGGCCGTGATCGGGGGCGGACTGCTGGGTCTTGAAGCGGCCAAAGGTCTGGTACAACTTGGCATGGAGGTTACCGTAGTACATCTGATGGAAGATCTGATGGAGCGTCAGCTTGATCCGCAAGCTTCAGCCATGTTGAAGGCCGAACTGGAACGTCAAGGAATTCGGTTCAAAATGGGCGCACAGACTTCCGAACTGCTTGGCGGTGAACGGGTTGAAGGCATTCGTTTTGCCGATGATTCCGTGCTGAATGTTGACTTTGTGGTCATGGCTGTAGGGATCAAACCGAATACAGCTGTAGCCCGTGAAAGCGGTATGGAAGTGAACCGGGGTATTGTTGTGAATGACTACATGCAGACTTCACTTGAGAATGTCTATTCGGTTGGGGAATGTACAGAGCACAGAGGGGTATGTTACGGCCTCGTTGCCCCATTGTTCGAGCAAGGCATGATTCTCGCGAAACATATCTGCGGTGTGGAGACCGCTCCGTATGAAGGCTCTGTAGTATCAACGAAATTGAAAATTTCGGGTGTGGACGTCTTTTCAACTGGTGAATTCATCGACAGTCCGGAGCACACCGTCATTTCGCATAAAGACGACTGGAAACGGACCTACAAAAAAATTCTGCTCCGCGATAATAAAATGGTTGGTGCTGTTCTATTCGGTGACATTACGGATTCTGCCGAATTGCAGAAGTTAATTAAACATCAGACTGAAATGACTGAAGAACTGTATAGCTCACTCATGGGTACAGGCTGCGGCGGTCATAAGAAAACAACCTCTGTTGAAACGATGCCGGAAGACGAAATCGTCTGCGGATGTAACGGGGTCACTAAAGGAACGATTGTTGATGTCATTACCAACCAGGGCCTCACTACTGTAGATGAAATCAAAGCCTGTACGGGTGCAACACGCTCTTGCGGTGGATGTAAACCGGTTGTGGAACAGATTCTGCAATATGTACTTGGTGATAACTTCAGCAGTGGAGCCAAACAAGGCATATGTGGATGTACTTCCATGGGACGGGATGAGATTGTAGCCGAGATTCGTGCAAAGGGATTACAAACGACCAAAGAAGTCATGAATGTACTCGGATGGAGTCAGCCTGAAGGTTGTTCCAAATGTCGCCCGGCAATCAACTATTATCTTGGCATGATTGCACCGGACACGCATGAAGACGAGAAGGAATCCCGTTTTGTCAACGAACGCATGAACGCCAATATTCAAAAGGATGGAACGTATACGGTCGTACCGCGGATGTATGGCGGGGTGACTACACCAGCGGATCTCAAACGCATTGCTGACGTTTCAGTCAAATATGATGTGAAAGCAGTTAAAGTTACCGGGGGTCAGCGTCTCGACTTGATTGGTGTCAAAAAAGAAGATCTGACCAAAGTCTGGGCTGAACTGGATATGCCTTCAGGTTATGCATACGCCAAATCGCTGCGCACGGTCAAAACATGTGTCGGCTCCCAATTCTGCCGATTCGGTACACAGGATTCCATGGCGATGGGTGCTCGCATTGAACGGAAATTCGAACGTCTGGATCTGCCTGCCAAGTTCAAATACGCTGTCAATGGCTGTCCACGGAACTGTGCAGAGGCATGTACCAAAGATATTGGTATCGTTGGTAACGACGGCGGCTGGGAAATATTCATCGGTGGTAACGGCGGTATTAAAGCAAGACTGGCTGATTCCCTATGCAAAGTGAAAACAGATGAAGAGTTGATTGAACTGTGCGGAGCTATCATGCAATATTACCGCGAGACAGGTAACTATCTGGAACGGACTTCGGAGTGGGTGGAACGCATGGGTCTGGAGCATATTCGTTCGGTTGTCGTCGATAATCTCGAAGAACGTAAAGCATTGATGGAGCGGATTGAATTCGCACTTGAACATGTAGAAGAACCTTGGCAAAAAGCGATTCGCAATGAGGAAGGCCAAAACAAAATGTTCCACGGCATCGAAGTATCGGCTCGTCCATAAGCAATCCCGCATGATCAACACGATCAGAACGTTAAATAGATAAAAGGAGTGGTTTAAGATGACGACAAAACAATCAGCCACCTACTTCCCTGCCGGAGTAGTTGAAGAATTCCTGCCGCGAATCGGAAGAGTCGTTGAGATTCAGAACCGTCAGCTTGCTGTCTTTCGTGCATCGGATGGTACGATCTTCGCTGCGGATAATCACAACCCCCACCCCAAAGGTGGTCCACTGGCAGAAGGCATCGTGTCAGGACATTATCTGTACGATCCGCTGTATGATTGGAAAATCGACCTCACTACCGGTGTTGTGCAAGCACCGGACAATGGTCAAGTGCAGATGTATCCGGTGAAGGTAGAGAACGGCCAGGTCTGGATTGAGATATAGCTCCATTGAAACGTTCATAGATTGATGCAAAATAATGGGGGAAACCGTAATGTATAAACCAAGTGTTGAGGGAATTATTGAAGCTGCAGTTAAAAAAAGGGATCAGATGAACTCCAACCTTTCACGCTACATGGTTGCCGCCTTAATGGCGGGTGCCTATGTAGGACTTGGCATCGTGCTGATCTTCAGTATCGGTGCTCCGCTCCTTGCAGCACAGTCACCACTGCAAACCATGTTGATGGGCATGTCCTTCGGACTCGCGCTCACGTTAGTCATTTTTGCCGGATCAGAACTGTTTACAGGTAACAACATGTTTTTCACCATGAGCACACTCGCGGGCCGGACCACAGTTAAAGATACACTGAAAAACTGGGGACTCGTCTTCCTCGGCAACTTGTTAGGTGCGATCCTGCTCAGCCTGCTTATTGTAGGCAGCGGCCTGTTCAAAACGGCTGCGCCCGAACATCTGTTATTCGTCGCTTCAGCCAAAAAGATGGCCGCTCCCGTATCGGAGTTGTTCTTCCGCGGCATTCTCTGTAACTGGCTGGTCTGTCTGGCGATCTGGATGGCTGCTCGCACAAAAGAGGATATCGCCAAAATTGCGCTTATCTGGTGGTGTCTGTACGCCTTTATTGCAAGTGGGTATGAGCACAGTGTGGCCAATATGACTTTGCTTTCCCTGTCCTGGCTGTTGCCAAACCACCCGGATACCATTACACTGGCAGGCTGGTTCCACAACATGATTCCGGTAACGCTTGGTAATATCATCGGCGGCGCCCTCTTTGTCGGAATGGCTTACTGGTATACTTCACCGGTACGTAAAAAATCATAATTCTTCATTCAACTGCCACGATGGATGCCGAACTTACGTTCAGTCACATCGTGGCTTTTAAGATTTATCGATAAGCTGCGTACTCTCTCGTATGGTTCCCCTTTCATGCTCTCGTCCTTCTATAAAATAATTAAAACTGCATTTTACCTTCGTCGCTATCCGCTTTAATCCACAGTTGACATAACTGGTGTATAGTCGATGGATACTCACACTTATACTCAATCAAGCAAAGGATGATCGCTTATATGGGAATCCATACGTACTTCAGGTCTCTGAATGATCTTGAACGTATTATTCGTACACCTGGCAAATTCAAATTCGAAGAACACAGCGTCTCCGCTCATTCTTGGAAAGTGGTACAATACGCCAAAACACTTGCAGATATTGAGGAGCAGCATGGCGTCACCATTGATTGGAAGAAGTTATACGAAATTACGAGCAGTCATGATTATGGCGAAATTTTTATCGGTGATATCAAGACACCCGTCAAACATTATTCTTTGGAACTGCGATCGATGCTGCAAAAAGTTGAAGAAGGCATGGTTGAACATTTTATCAATGAAAATATTCCTGAAGAGTTCCAGCCTATTTTCCGCAGACAGCTGCGTGAGGGCAAAGACCAATCGGTCGAAGGACTGATTCTGGAAGTCGCAGACAAGATGGATCAGGTATACGAAGCTTTTGCCGAACTCCAACGTGGAAATACGGAGAAAGAATTTATCGTCATGTACCGTTATGCCTTGGTCAAAATCAAAAATATCGACCTCCACTGTGTGCAATATTTCCTGGAACAGATTCTCCCCGACATGATTGAAGAAGGCATTCGCTCCCCGTTTGATATTCGTAAAATAACCGAAGAAGCTCTGGCCCAGTAATCAGCTCAGGTCAACATGGTTCTCCTCATCCATGGACAGGGCTTTTTTGCGTTTCTGCAATTGCAGTCGGTACTCACTGGGGTACATGCCTGTTTTGTTTTTGAAGATCCGGCTGAAATAGTGGGAATCACTATACCCTACCGCTCCACCAATCGTCTTGATATCCATATTCTCATGGGTGACGAGCATACGTTTCGCTTCATTAATCCGCAGACCTGTCATATATTTCAGCGGAGTCTCCCCCGTTACTTTCTTAAAACACTTTCCTAGATAGTCCACACTAAAATGCATCTGTCCCGCCATGTCCTGAAGTGTAATCTCATGCATATAATTCTGCTTCAAATACAGCTTAACAGCCTCTGCGATATCCTCCGGCTTCACCTGCTCATCCAGCACGGCACTGACATGGGCAAGCGAATCCACAGCGCTCCCAAGCTTCAATTCCATCGCATCCAGCAGTGAACGAAGTTGTTCTTCGGACAATGGCTTGAGGAGATAATCCTCCACCTTGTAGCTGATCGCCTGCCGGGCATATTCAAACTCATGATATCCACTCAAAATGACAATTTTCACATGTGGATAAGCAAAGTACAGATGTTTGGCGAGTTCCAATCCATTCATCACGGGCATCTGTATATCCGTTATAACCAGATCAGGTACGGAATGTTCAATGAGCTGTAACGCTTCCTGACCATTCCTCGCTTCACCAATCACCTCGAACCGGGTGTCCAGCTCTCTGAATTTGCGCGAGACATTCCGGCGAATCAGGGCTTCATCTTCCACAATAATCGTTCTATATTTGATTGTCATGGTTAGCCATGCTCCTTTCTAATGGAACCACCTATTGTAATCTGGACACCGCCGGAAGGCTTGTTCGTAATCTGCATGTAGGCTGCCGGGCCATACCATAATTTCAATCGGACCCATATATTCTTAAGTCCCATTCCGTTAATTTCGAGTTCCGGCATACGCTCCCACTCCTGTGACTGTTCGATGTACTGCATGATCTTGGCAAGTGCCTCAGGTTCCATGCCAGGCCCGTTGTCTTCCACATGGATCTGCCAGGTCTGCTGTACTGCATCCATATCCCCAGTAATATTCAGTTGCCATGGAGGGGTATCACCCAGTCCATATTTCATGGCATTTTCCAATAGTGGTTGTACCATCAGCATCGGAACCTGAATATGCTGCATCTCTTCCGGAATATGAAACTCGTAGTGCAGATCATCTTCAAACCGAATCTTCATACACTCCAGGTATCGCTCACAATAATCCAGTTCTTGAGACAGTGGAACCCCGTTTTTACCAGGAGTAGAGATATAACGAAGCATGGACGCGATATGACCACAGAACGCGACAATCTGCTTATTCATACCTTCCTCCGCCATGATGCTGATATTCGTGATGTTGTTGTAGAGAAAATGCGGGTTCATCTGGGACTGAAGCGCGAGTAATCTTGCCTCTGTCTCTTGGGATTTCATTGCCAGTCTGTCCTGAAAAGATTGCACAAGCTGTTGATTCAACCGAATAAACGTATCATTCAGCTCATCCATCTCCCGGATGGAACCCGGATGCTCCAGCTTGAACAAATGCGCCGAATCCTGACCGGATATCAGATCGTTCTCACCCGTTTTCTGAATAATGCGCTGCAAGCGATGCAAAGGTAAAGTGACCCTTTTGGAAATCAGATACGAGAGAACCAGAATCAGCATCAACGTAGCTAACGTGGCACCAATAAACATCACAGCCATCCGGTTGAGACTCGCAAAAAGGGACTGTTTGGACTGCATGACAACAACGGTCCATCCTGTCTCCTGTGACGTCATGTACGTCATCATCTGTTTGGAATGATTCAAAGGGTCGGTGATCTCCTGCATCGTATCCGGAGGAAATGAAAGCTTCTGAATCAAGTCCACATCATCGAAGTGGACTGCCTGTGAATCATCACCATCCGAAGTAAGTGGATACAGCCGTGTATTTTGCTCATCTATCACATAAATGCGAAGATTTTCGTTACTCGCCTGCAAATCATTCAAATGCTGGAACAGGGTTCCGGCATCCTGCAAAATCTCAACGACGCCCTGGCTAACATAATTGCCATCTTTGTATACCCGGGTAAGGGAAATGTACGGTTGATCTGATTTCCCCTGACCTGTTGGCATGGGCAAAGCTCCCCCCTGTAACAATTGGATCACCCGCCAGCCACTCCGCTCCCAGGTTTCCTTGTACCACGGTCGCTGAGTCAGGTCCATCGATAGTTGACCGTTGAATGCCCCCGCTCCCAGCATCTTGCCGTTCACATCATAGATATTGGCCTGCTTGGCGGTATTGGAGCTGCTGATAATCGCCAGAATGACATCAATTAGTGTGGTTGTATCCTTATACAATGCCGGATCACTCGTCAGTGTCTGCTCACTGTCTTCCGCTGGTGCCAAGTAGTGACTGAAGTGTTCTTTGACCAGATTGGAGTACACAATATTCATGGAAAAGTTGTTCATTTTCACGACTTCCTGATCCAGATTACTGACGATTGATACCCCCAGTTGTCGCTGCTGTTCTTCACTTCGATGACGGATGTCACTCGCAAGAAAAACATACAGGAGTCCTGCCACAATGAGCGAAAAGACAATAAATACCGCAGAGTAATAGGCAAACAGACTTTGCTGAAGCGTTCCAAATCGATACCGCAATCCTCACACACCTCGTCCTATGATGATATCTGTCACACCATTCGAAAATGTCCACCCAACAGAACGCTTTTGTCTATTGAGCGTATTCGCTGTTCACAGTAAAGTTATCCACATAAGAATACGCTTACATAAAGCGTTTCGGCAAGTAATAATTTTCTTTATATTTCGGGAGGTTCAATGATGAGAAAACGATTTCTTTTTTCGCTCGCAAGTGTGCTCCTGCTCTCCACTCTGCTGCTTGCCGGGTGCAACTCAGGTAAAAGTACGGAAGGTTCGGGTAAGGTTACACTTACGTTTGGAACCAGCCAATCCGGTATTCCGCGTACAGGCATCATGCAGACGATGGCCAAGGAATATGAGCAGGAGACCGGTGTCAAAATTGACTTTCAGGTCGTACCTGACGCACAATGGCGTGACCTGATCAAGGTGAAGCTGGCCTCTGGCGAAGCACCTGACATTTTCAATGTCGATGTGGACCCACTGAGTATGCCGGCTAACGTAAGACCGGAGGAAAATGCCATTGACCTCACCAATGAGGAATTCACAGGTCGGATGTCCGAAGAGATTTTGCCAACCGTCAGTCACAATGAGAAGGTGTACGGGGTTTCTTTTGCGCCAACGAAAATCTGGTATGTGTACTATAACAAACGTATCTTCCAAGAGCTCGGTATAGAGCCTCCTACATCCTATGCCGAATTCAAGGAGATCAGCCAGAAAATTAAGGATAAAGACATTATTCCGTTCTATCAGGCACCCGCCAGCGGGTGGTATCAGGTTCTGCCTTTGTTCGAAACAGGGCCTAACTATGAGCAAACGACAGCGGGAACCTACGAAAAACTAAACAACAATGAGATGAAAGTCGCAGATATGACGCAACTCAAGACGGTCATTGAACAATTGAAGGAATTTGCGGATCTCGGCTATTTCGGCAAAGACTTCCTGTCCAATACGGTGGAAGCGGGAATTGAAGCGTTTGGTCAGGAGAAAGCAGCGATGTTGCTGCGGGTTCCAGGAACAGAAAAGGAAGTCTCCGAAGCGTATCCGGCAATGAAAGATAATATGGGGTTCTTCGTCATGCCTTGGGGAGATAATCAGACGATTGGTGTGAATCCGGGCGGTTCAGCTGCAATGTTCGGTAACAAAAACAGTAAACATCCCGAAGAAGTGCTGAAATTCTTCCGCTGGATTACCGAGCATGATCATCTGCAACGTGTGTTTGATGAAGGTGAAGGTAACCTGACCATTTGCTGGCCGGAAATCGAACCAAAGCTGACACAGGATTATATTGATTATGAGAAAAATCATGAAAAAGGTACAGTCATGCAGGCCGCTGTGAAATATATCGATCCACAATGGATGGATATTGGCAAAGACTTGTCGGGCATGTTCGCCGGAGCCATGACACCGGATCAGATTCTGCAAAACATTGATAAACGCCGTGCTGAACAAGCCAAAGTGCTGAAAGATGAGAAGTGGCAGTAACAGCACATATTGCAGATAAACATACATGCTGAACAGTGTTACATGCAGCGGGCATTTGCCCGCTCATGTATTTTGTTTTGGCAGGAAGGAAAGGTGTTACCGGTTATGAATGCGAACAAAATCTATCCCTGGTATTTCTCATCTGGAGCGATTGTATTATATCTGCTGTTCATCGTTGCTCCCGCCCTGCTGGGCATCTATTATTCCTTCACCGACTGGAACAGTTATAGTTCGGAGAAGAACTTTATCGGTCTGGAGCACTTCCGTACCATTCTGGCGGGTGATCCTACATATCTTCTTTTTATCAAAAACACCGTTCTCTTCACCCTCGTGACGTCCATCGCCAAGACCGTTCTGGGATTGTTCCTGGCTCTGCTCCTAGTCAGCGGTGTAAAGGCCCCCAATCTGCATCGGATGATCATTTTCTCCCCGCAGGTGCTTTCATTTCTCATTGTTGGGCTTGTGTTCAAAAGTCTGCTTGATCCCAACAATGGATTCGTGAATGTGACCCTGCGTTCCATGGGACTGGACGTTCTGGCCCAGAACTGGCTGGGCTCCTTGACCTGGGCCATGCCATCCATCATGGCAGTGGATACGTGGAAAGGCATGGGGTACATTATGGTGCTGTTCATCGCCGGACTGCTCGCCATTCCACGGGATTACTACGAAGCAGCATCCATTGATGGCGCAGGCTTCGGGCAGAAGCTGTTCCGAATTACTATTCCAATGCTCATGCCTACCATTACCATCGCCACGGTGCTTAATATTACGTATGGGCTAAGAGTATTCGATGCCGTATACGTGCTGACCAATGGTGGCCCTGGTAACGCGACAGATGTCATTAACACGGCGGTCTATTCCTCTTTTGCCAAAGGATATTGGGGGCTGGGGAGTGCGCTATCTACCATTCTGTTTGTCATCATGGCGATCATCTCCTTCTTCATCATTCGTTTGATGAACCGAAAGGTGGAATACTAACATGCGATTGAGAAAAAGACTCGCTTCCATCGGATTAAATGTACTCGCCTGGCTGCTTAGCCTGGTGGTCTTGATTCCTTTTGTCGTCATTGTACTGAATTCATTCAAGTCGGACGCCGAGGCCAAGGTGCTTAAACTGACGCTGCCCGAGAAGTTTATCTTCGAAAATTACAAAATCGTCTATGAACAGGGACACTTGGGAGGTTCCTTTTTCAACAGTTTGCTTCACTCCGGGGCCTCTTCCCTGCTGCTGGTATTTGTTGTGGCGTTCTCGGCCTTCACGTTATCCCGTAATCATTCAAAGCTCAGCAAGTTTCTGTACTTCTTCCTGATTCTCGGCATTACACTGCCTCTCAACTACATTCCGCTTATGGAAGTCATGAAGTCGATGGGCATGATCAATTCACATCTCGGCATGATTCTGCTGTATACGGCCATGGGCATTCCGATCTCGCTGTTCATTACGTATGCGTTTGTGTCCAACATCCCGAAAGAGCTGGATGAAGCCGCGATCATGGACGGATGTAACGGAATCAAGCTGTTCCTGAGAATCATTGTGCCTCTGCTCACGTCCGTGCTTGTAACGGTATTTGTTCTTAATTTCCTAAGTGTCTGGAATGAGTTTACTGCTCCACTCTATATGCTGAATACGGTCGAGATGTGGCCGATGACGCTTGCTGTATATAACTTCTTCGGGCAATTCAGTGCCCAGTGGAATCTGGTCAGCGCCGATATTGTGCTCACGTCATTGCCTGTATTAATTGTGTTCCTGATTGGGCAAAAGTATATAGTAGGGGGACTGACTTCTGGGGCAGTGAAGGGGTAAAAGTTATAGTTGACAACAGATCCTTTTGTAACTATTATAGTTACAACGGTGGTGATCATTCCATGAGACAAATCAGCAGTCGCTTCTCCATTGCGGTTCATACCCTGTCCTTGATCGCTGTTATGCCCAATGAATGCACCGGAGATGTGATCGCACAGAGTGTGAATACCAATCCCGTGATTATTCGGCGGATCATGTCCAAGCTGAAACAGGCCGGTCTGATCGACGTCAGACCTGGTGTGGGCGGTGCTTCCTTGTTGAAAGATCCGGCGGACATTACCCTTCTCGATGTATATCGAGCGCTTGAGGTGGTGGAGGATGGGGAATTGTTTAACTTTCACAAACATCCGAATCCGAAATGTCCGGTCGGCAACATGATTGAACACACCTTGCGTGCGGAACTCATTGAGGCTCAGACAGCCATGGAACAGCGCTTGAATCGTGTAACCATACAGCAGATGATGGATCGGATTCATGTCTCTGAATAAAAAAAGCTCATTGCGAGCTTTTTTTAACCCTTTCGTTGTAATCACACCTGTTATAACATTTTTGATTACATCCATATGCTAGCAAACACATACCCTAGGAGGAATAGAAGATGAAAATTTTGGTTACTGGCGCAACAGGTCAATTGGGTTCACTGGTTGTAGAGGCATTGTTAAAAAACGATTCTGCCAAGGATTTGGCTGTAAGTGTACGTAATCCAGAAAAAGCGGAAGCACTCCGCGCTCAAGGCGTTGACGTGCGTCAGGGTGATTTCGATCAACCGGAGACGTTGGAGAAAGCTTTTGCCGGTGTAGACCGTCTGTTGCTTATCTCTACTGATGGTGACAATGAAACGCGTATTCGCCAACATCAGACTGCCGTGGACGCTGCCAAAAAAGCAGGCGTAGGCTTCATCGCTTATACAAGCGTTGTAAATGCGGAGAAAAACACACTATCCCTGGCGGAAGTTCACCGCGCTACAGAAAAAGCGATTCGTGAATCCGGCATTTCGTATTCCTTCCTGCGCAACAACTGGTACCTGGAAAATGAAGCAGGCAGTATGCAAGCCGCTACGCAAGGCGCACCTTGGGTTCATGCCACCAATGACAGCCAAGTCGGCTGGGCTACGCGCAGTGACTATGCCCATGCTGCTGCAGCTGTACTCGCAGGTGAAGGACATGAAAATACCGTGTATGAATTGTCCGGCAAACTGCGTACGCAAGCTGAACTGGCTGCCATTGTTGGTGAAGTGCTTGGACAGGAAATTAACGTGCAAAACGTGGACGATGCCGCTTACGCTGACATCATGAAAGGTGCAGGTCTACCAGACTTTGTCGTATCCATGCTCGTTGATATGCAAAGTGCTATTCGTGAAGGTGCATTGGCGGTAGAGAGTGATACATTAGAGAAATTGCTTGGCCGTCCGGCTCAGCCTCTTAGCGAAGGTATTAAAGCGATTGTAGGCAAGTAAGTTTTGGATAGGAGAAAGGGACACACCAACAAATGTTGGATGCGTCCCTTTTTTGGTGTAGCTAAGGATCAATACAATGATATACCCTTTGAACGAACGGATGACTGCACACTCAACCCATTCACTGCGACTGCTGTAATTCGATGTGGGTGTTTATGAGTTTCACACCAGTTCATCACTCATTCTTCATGCATCATGGCTTAAGAATATAACGCGCGGGAACATGATCGGCCAGCCAGATATTTTCGTTTCCATGATAAAAGAGGATTCCATCTATGGACGCTTGTGCAGCGTCGATTCTCAAAATGACAGGCTGATCATCTCGTCTTCGACCCACTTGATTGGCCGTATCGATATCTGCGGACAGATGTACATATTGCCTTTGCCGCGGCTGTAAGCCATGTTCCATAATCGAATTCACAGCACGTGCGGGTGTCCCATGATAAAGGGTTTCCGGTGGCTCAGCAGCGATCTTGGATATCTTATGTGGCGTCGAATGTCCATACAATGCCCGAATGCGGCCGGAATGGATTTCATGTCTCTTTTTCTCCGAGGCTTGAATCATCTGCTCCAGATCGGCTTGTGTGACTTCCTTCCACTGCGGACTTTCATGTAAAGCCACCAGCAATTGCGAGATTTCCACCCAACCCTCTTCGTCCAGCTCCAACTCATATTCCCATGGTGCATGTCGCAGCGCGTATGAGAGTTCCTTGCTTAATTTCATCAGATCCATTGTGATCATCTCCCACATCTAATCAAACTCGTTTATTACTGCGATTGAACCGCTGTTAAAATCTCCTGTATGTTACGTTGTAGTCCTTCGTCATCTTCCTGATTGAACTGGCGGTGTCCATCAATGCCACGTTGGATAATGGTATTCATCACCGGATGAACCTCACGATCGGAAGCCACCCGGATCAGATCATCCGCAAAATCAACAGCCTGCTGCTCACTATAATTAAACGGTTTGATCAGCATTCGAATGCTCAAGGCATGGGCCTGTGGCTCTGCCAGCTGATCCCGATGAGTGATGCCATATACCGCGCCAAAACCAAAAGCAGCCATGACCTGACGCTCCAGTTCACTCGTTTGTTCCAAAGGTGTGCCCATCAGCTCACACATTTTGTCCACCATCTGCTCCAGTTCATTTGCCGCCGCACCCAGAATTACGTCATTAATATCGTCAGCGTTGATAAATTCAGTCATATTGGTTTTCTCCATTTCTGTACTGTATTTGATCCATTCTCTCAGACTCTATGAGAACATTGTATCGGAGGTAGGGTGTTCCTTTCAAATTCATCATAAAAAACCAAATCTCCTCATTTACAAGTCGACTTGGTTTAATTAGATGTAGAACTATGCTCATTAAACATTCC
This sequence comes from Paenibacillus sp. FSL R5-0749, assembly GCF_038595085.1. Lineage (NCBI taxonomy): Bacteria > Bacillati > Bacillota > Bacilli > Caryophanales > Paenibacillaceae > Paenibacillus > Paenibacillus sp. FSL R5-0749. Next base: position 4,835,891 of record NZ_CP152005.1, read on the forward strand.
CATTTATAGATGTTATGTTATAACTCAAGCCGTTTCATGTTGCTTTTTCGACTCCACTTCATAGACCTGCGTATGTTCATTCTCGGCTAAAGACCATTCCACTGTACCTGGCTTGCGCACTTTCCACACCCAGGCTTGAACTCGCAGCGAGCTTCTGACCCAGGCCAGGGAAGCACAGCGTTTCTCGGAACGAACCGTCAGACCCCAATGAATAACACGAGCGAGCCACGGATTCACATACTCATTATGTGAGCGAACAGATGGCAATTCATCCTGGAACAACCGCTGTTTCACATCCATAGGGGGTTGCCCGCAAGTCCAATAATGGAGCAGAGCCGCCAGGCTATAGATGTCCGACATTGGCCCCTGACTGGATTTCTCCGAATAGAATTCCAGCGGAGAATAACCTGCCGATGTAAATATCACCTGTTTCTCTCCGGATTGCATAGGCCAACGGGTAGCCGAGCCGAAGTCCAGAAGCTTGGGTGTACCATCCTCCATGACCATAATGTTGGAAGGTTTCACATCCCGGTGAAGAATGCCTTGCTTATGTATGTAATCCAATGTATCCACCAGTGGAAGCAATGTCTCCGTTATGAAGGCAGCATCAAGCGCATGATTGTGTTCATTCAAATATTCGGTCAATGTGATTCCCGTGCAGTATTCCATAACCAGATATCCTGTATCATTCGCTTCAAAATGATCCAAATACGACACAATATGAGGATGATCCAGTTTCGATAACAATTCACCTTCGAGCATAAATGCAGCCAGTAACTCCTGATATTGCCCACCGTATCCTCGTGAAGAGCAGAACACCTTGCGCTTGTCTACCTGACGTTCAGCCATTCTCTGCGGGAAGAATTCCTTAATGGCTACTTTGGCACCCGTGTCACGATCCCGCCCTGCATATACAATAGCCAACTCACTGCTGGCCAATACCTGTCTTACCTGATATGTATCATTTATAATCACATTGCGCTGCAATGCCATTTTGCAATTGTCTTTTCTCATAACAGACCTCTTTTCAACCTTGTCGATCGGAAGACTTTCCGCGTAAGTGCATCATTTGGTTCAACCAGTAAGCAATTCATCGCCAACCAATTATATAAACCAAATGATGCAATTTGAAACACCTAAACGCGAAATAGTTAATTATTTTTTTATATCAAACTTACTACAATTTGTTCCTAATCGAGATTCTTATTCTTCTATTGAAGAAAAGCACACTTATATACTCTATCGACAGATAAGGGGAATTACTTAATTAAACTGGATAAAAACATTCCTGAGTCCATTTTTATCAACCTTTTTAATAATTTTTCTGTAAAAATTGCCCGATTTCCTCGTTCATCTGAACCAATACGTCCTGGGAAGGAAAATGTCCGGTATCATACTTAATGGCTTGCACATTCGTAATAATCTTTTGAGCACGTTCAATACACTTATCCGCAGGGAAAAAGACATCCTTCTCCCCCACCAATAACAGGGTTGGAGACGTATAGTTAACGAGCTCTTCCCGCTCTGTGAGTTTGGGCAGATCCTGATCTATGCTGACATATTTGAAAAGTTTGCCGATAATGTTTTTATCCATTTCTTTCATGCAGTTGCACGACATGGTGTCCGTAATTTTTTGCAAGGAAGATGGTGAAGACGTCATACGATACTTGACGAGCGGCAGCGTGATATCCTGAGCTGTTTTAATTTTGGAGTTGACCGCAAGACCCGCAGGAGCAACCAATACGGCACACGAGATACGTTCGGGAATATAGGTAGCCAATCTGAGAATGATGCCTCCTCCAAATGATGGGCCGATAAACGCGCTCTTTTCAATCTCATAGTGGTCAAGCAGATCCGACACCCATAATGCCAAACTATCAAATCGTGTCGAGATGCTCGCTTCCTCGCTATAACCTGGGTGACCAATCGTATCCGGAGCAATAATCCGGTATTCTTTAAATAAAGAAGAGAACCATGACAAGGTCATCGGGTTCACACAATTACCGCCCTGGAGAATAAATAACGGCTTGCCATCCAGAGGGCCTGTCAGTAGAACATGTGTCTTTCCAAAACGTGTCTCCACATACTCCCGAGTAAACGCCTCACCCAACTCGTTCAAATAAATCTCATACTCTTCAAGTATGCTGCTCTTGCCTTCTTCACTTCTATAAATGGAACTCATGTCTGCCTCCTGCAATATATACTCAAAATAACTGATTCTAACAAATGGACTTGCTAACCAATGGACCAAAAAGATAAAGAGGGCCTGCAGATGACAGGCTCCTCCATATGTTTAACTAATCATATTCAGATGATTATAGAGCGGAAACTGGAAATTGTAAATAACGATTCTAATAGACCAGAAATAAAGGAAGCATCCTTTGTATGAATACTTACTTCCGGCCGTAGTCGGCCTTGATTTCGCCCCACTGTTTGGTCTGCCATTTGAGCACTTTATTGCTGTACGTATTCGTCTGGAGCCATTGTTCCGCACGGTCAATCATCAGCCAGATCTCTTCCGTGGAGTTGTCTCTTGGTAACGTCGTGGCTACTTTTTTCTGCTTCAGCCATTTCATGGCATTGACCGAGTCGGTATATACCGTTTTGTTACTTCCTTCTTTTTTCAGATATGCTAGGGCATGTACAATGGCCAGGAATTCGCCCAGATTGTTCGTGCCTTTGGAGATCGGTCCAACAGAGAAAATAGTCTCACCGGTGCGGGTGTCTACCCCTTTGTATTCTACAGGTCCGGGGTTACCACGTGTACCCACATCAACAGAGATACTGTCGTAATCCACTTCCTCCGACGTTTCCATGCCTGCGCTTCTTCCACTACCCGTTGACTTCTTCTTCGATGCTCCGCCGGCACTTGAACCCCAATTTCCTTTCCACCCGGCACGATACGCTTCTTCTGCAGCCGCTTTGGATTCATACGATTTATATTTAGCTCCGGTATACTGATCTGTCTGCGCTTTGCATTCTGCCCATGTACTGTACACGCCTGGCTTCTTGCCTTCCCAGACAACATAGTATTTCTGTTTTGCCACGTTGACCCGCTCCTTTGTTTACTTCATCAATATCCTATTGTAAACGATTGGGAGGGTTGAATGAAAGCTATGGAATTCAGCCAACTGCATAATTTCTCCAACTCCAGAACAGCCTAAGCAAAGAGCATATTGAAATAGAAAGGAATATACTTATGGACTGGATATGGAAATCGGTTTTACTTGTACTTATCGGCATGATTCTGCTGCGAATTGCAGGACGCAAGTCGATCTCGCAGATGAGTGTTGCCACAACGGTCATCATGATCTCCATCGGAACAACGATTGTACAGCCCATCGCGAATCATGAGCTTGGCAAAGCGATTGGATCAGCATCAATATTCATTGTGACATTACTTGTGGTGGAACAACTTCAATTGAAATTTAATATTTTTGAACGGTTAATGAGTGGCAGTTCCAAAATGGTGGTCGAGGACGGGAAAGTCATTATTCCGAATCTGAAACGTATGCGTTATACGATGGACCAGCTCGAGATGCATATGCGGCAGAACGGAATTACGAGTGTAGATGACCTGGAGTCAGCAACGGTGGAACCTAATGGTCAACTCGGTTATGTCCTGAAACGACATGCTCGTCCTGTGACGATTGGAGATCTGGAGGAGATCCTGCGAAGTTATGCGATGACAGGTAGTAGTTCAGCAACGGCAGAACCCAAACAACAACAAAACAACAGCAGCAACTCTTCAACGCATAATAATAACTCCACAGATATTTTCCAAGAAGTCAGCAACGGTGCTCATGCTCATCCCGTTGATCCTAAGCTTCAATAGACGCGCCTAGACCTGACCAAAAAAGACCTACCCGCGAGCAATTAACAACTTCGCTCCAACAGGTACGGTCTATTTTCACTTTGGATTGGTACCTCCATGGCTCACATAAAACCCAAGGATTTGGTGCCCAATTTGCCGTCCGGATCACCGTGTACTCAGGTAAGCAATACCCAGACCACCCGTCACCGGATTTGTATAGATTTCACAGTCTACATCGAACACCTCACCAATCATCTCGCGAGTCAGAATATCAGCCGGTTTGCCATGGACCACAATCTGGCCCTTCTTCACCACATAGAGATAATCGCAATATTCTGCGGCGAGTTCGAGATCATGCAGCGCTGCCAATATGCCAATGCCGAGTCCACGGACAATATTCAGAATTTGAAGTTGGTATTTGATGTCCAGATGGTTCGTCGGCTCGTCCAGGATCAGGAATTCAGGCTGTTGTGCCAGGACACGTGCTAATACGACACGCTGTTTCTCTCCACCAGACAATGACACATAATTGCGGTCTGCATGTCCAGTCAGATGTACTTTTTCCAAAGCCTGCTCCACAATTTCGTGGTCACGTTCATTATCCGTCTCCAGCATTTTTTTGTGCGGGGTACGCCCCATCATGACCATCTCGCGCACCGTAAAATCAAAGCTCAATTCATTAAACTGGCCGACAACACCCATATGTCTGGATACAACCTTTGGGCTGGATTTGAGAATATCGGTATGGTCGAGAAAAACCTTGCCTTGCTGCGGTTTGATCACTTTATAGATGCTCTTGAGTAACGTTGACTTGCCGCAACCATTCGGTCCAATCAGTCCGACGAACTGTTTGCCGTCCACCTGTAATGAAATGTCCTTGATGATGTCCGTGTTCAGCACAGAGATGGATACATTTTCTACGTTCAGCTTCATGTTAATTTCCTCCAAAACCGTAGCCTTTTTTGACCAGCATATACATAAACATGGGTGCACCAATCATGGCCGTAATAATACCGATTGGCAACTCCACGCTGGATATGAGGGATCGTGCAATAACATCCGTCCAGATGAGGAAAATGGCTCCAAACAGCACGGACACAGGCATTACTTTACGATGGTCGGAACCCACCAGACCTCTGACGATATGCGGAATAATGAGTCCCACGAAACCAATCATGCCACAGCTCGCCACCATGACACCTGTCACCAAAGCGGTTAACAGCATATACACCCTGCGGTACACACTCAGATTAATGCCCAGTGTGACGGCTGCTTCATCTCCCAATAACATCGTATTGAGAACTCTGGACTGTAAAAGAAAGAATAGAATCGCCACCAGCACGACGATACCCACGAGTGGAAGCTTGTTCCATCCGGAAGATGCCAGACTGCCCATGGTCCAGAATGTCACCGTTTTGATGCCTTCAGCATTGTTGGCAAAATAAATAATAAAGTTCGAAAATGCGCTGCACAGCGCGTTAATTACCATTCCGGCAAGGACTAGCTTGACCGATGTCATTTTCCCCCGAATCCCTGCCAAAGTCAGGACCAGTAAGGACGCACCCATCGCTCCGGCAAAGGCCCAGAAAGCAACTCCGGTCTGACCAAGCCAGCCAATCGCACCAAAGCCAATGAGAATGGCAAAAGTTGCTCCAAGTGAAGCGCCTGAGGATATACCCAGTATGTATGGATCTGCCAACGGATTCTGCACAGCAGCCTGCATAACAGCACCGCACAAGGCCAAGCCTGCACCAATAAACATCGCCATCAGCACACGCGGGAAACGAATCTGCCAGATGATATCGGTAAAGGAACCTGCCTCAATGGGTGTTGTCCCCCACTGAAATCCCGTTAATTTGTACAAAAGAATACGATATGACTCCGCCAGTGGAATGTGTACCTGTCCAATGGAAACTGCAATACCTACAGAAATAACTGTAATCATGATTAAAACTGCAATCAGTAAAGCAAACCCGGATTTACTATGAATCAGAGACTCTCTTTTCCCCATACGCTGCGTCTGAATCTGAACCGTCTGTGCCATCTCTTCCCCCATCAATTCATGTAAAATATAGAACATATTTAATTTAGCTATTTACAAAGCATTTTATCGGATTATAATTGAGAATGATTATCTTTGTCAATTTAAAACACATCGAAAAGGGGTTCATCATTTCATGAAATTTACATCCAGAACGATTGGCATTGCTGCTCTAAGTCTCCTGTTGCTGCTGCTTGCAGCCTGTTCGAATGTTTCAACTTCCTCCACTGCCGAAGAAACAACTTCAACCACGAACACGACAGAAACTTCAACTTCTGCTCAGAATACAAATAAAACGACATACCCGCTCACCATTGAGAATTTCACGATCTCGGGTGAGGGTGGTGAATGGAAACCAAAAGTGCAAGTATTCGACAAAGCACCGGAACGTGTGGTTGCGAATACCCAATCTGCGGCAGAGATGCTCATCAAGTTGGGTCTGACCGATAAAATGGTCGGCGTTGCTGCTCTATACGGTTCCGTTACACCGGATGTGGCTGATGATTTCGCCAAAATTCCGGTATTGTCCAAGGATTACGTAGGTAAAGAACTGGTTGTAGGTGCAAGCCCGGATCTGGTACTCGGACGGGGTGACCTGTTCGCTGATGCAGACTGGGGTGTGGGTACCGTCGATGGATTGAATGACATGAATATCCGTACATTCCTGCAAACGACGAATCACAAAGGCACACTCGAAAGCCTCTATAGTGATATCGCACAACTTGGGCAGATCTTCGACGTTCAAGAAAATGCCGCAACATTCACCGAAAGTCTGAAGACTCGTGTTGAAGCCATTAAGGCAAGTGTAGCCGATCAGCCTGAACATTCTTTTGCCTACATCGTACCTGCTACGGAAGACACCATTACGGTAAGCAGCATGCAGAACGATACGTATCAGCTTGATGCGCTGAGCCTGTTGAAGCTGAAAAACACGTTTGATGGTGTGCAAGGTGAGGTTAGTGTCGAACAGTTGATCACAGCGAACCCGGACTACCTGCTCTTGTCCGCGTACGCCGGTTCACCGGATATCGACAAGCTGATTGAAAATCTGTATGCCAACCCTGCCCTGCAAAGTATGAACGCAATCAAGAATAAACAGATCTATGTCACAGATTTCAGCCAGTTCTGGGGTTATGGATATCAGATTCTGGATGGTATTGAGAAAATGGGACAGGAAATGAAAGCTAATCCAATCAAGTAATCGCTGGAGCAAAGGAGCAGGAGAAGAAGTTCTCACTGCTCTTTTGCTATACTCCGCAAGTAATACAACATGATCAAAGCTTGACATTAGTTTGATAACAAACTATATTACACATATGAAAACAAGAGACGCTATTTCACTCATATCCAAAATTAAAGAGAAGGTCAACCGCTTCATCCTGGCCGAGATGGCTGAGCAAGGAATCCAGGATCTCGCCACGTCCCATGGGGATATTATCTATGCCCTGTACAACAATCACAGGATGACCATGGCTGAAATCGCCAAAAAAATTGGCAAGGATAAATCCACTGTAACTGCACTTGTGGACAAATTGGTGCGGACAGGATACGTCGTCAAAGAGCGTGATGCAACCGATTCACGCGTTGTTCATGTGGCTTTGACTGCGAAAGGCGAAGAATTAAAGCCGGCCTTTGAAGTGATATCGCAGCGCATGCTGGACGTGTTTTATACGGACGTTACGGAAGCGGAGAAAAAAGAACTGCTGCGAATTTTAATGAAAATTCATGGCAACTTCTAATTTTTTTTGGAGAAATAGTTTGATATCAAACCAATATCTCGGAGGAGGTTTTTAGCATGACAGATTACACAAAATTATTACCGCAACATGAGGTCAAGAAGATCGGAGAACATGATTTACACTTGGAAATTTTCGAAGGAACCCTACCTCATGATACCGAAACAGTGACCAAGAAGCCCCCTCTGCTGTTCCTTCACGGTGCCTACACAGGCAGCTGGATGTGTAGCAAATATATCCCCCATTTTGTCCAGCACGGTTGGACCTGTTATGTCATGAACTTGAGAAGTCATTACATGAGTCGGGTCATGGACATGACTAAGATTACGTTTGACGATTATTTGGAGGATATTCGGGAAGTGTTAGCCGGGATCAACGAACCTCCCATTCTTATTGGCTTCAGCATGGGCGGGATTCTCAGTCAAAAGATTGCAGAAACCGCTACTCTCGCAGGCCTGGTTGTCATTGATGCCAGTATAAGCAAAGAGGTCCATGACGCCGTACCTTATCCTGAAACAGATCGAGCGACCGTATCGGACATCATCATGCCTGCACCTGTCCGTGATGAACTGAGCAGTATAGATGAGACGGCAGAAGACATTGCTTTTCAGCGTAAGTATCTGCAAACGGAGTCTGCGAAGGCATTTGCTACCTTTTCAGCCCTGTGTGGAGCCGATGGAATATCCATTAATGGCGACCTGATCCATTGCCCCAGCTTGGTGATCAAGGCTGTTTCCTGTGAAGACGAAGATCAGAGAGGCCAATTAACTGCCAAGCAGCTGGGCGCTGCATATGCCGGACTGTGGGATACGACCCATACGGGTTTGCTGGTAGGCCAACGGTACTTGGAACCTGTCGAACTCATTCTTGAATGGTTGAACAGACAGCATCCTTTTGAATTAACGGAAAAACTCACAAAATAAAGTAAATACCATGTTAAGAACTCCTTCTTACCTTTAATTCTGTATGCAAAAGTTTGATTTTTTTAGATAAGCTTATATGCATAGTTCTGGATAGGATTAAATGATAAGAAAAGAGGTTTTAATTCATGGCCATTCACACATCCCTCCCCAAGGAAAGGGAGCTGCCTTCCATATCTTCAGAACGCCTTCCGTGGGCGGGGCTACTTGCTTTAGCCATGGCTGGATTCATTTGCATCCTCACTGAAAGTCTGCCTGCGGGACTGTTGCCACAGATTGCAAAAGACTTAGGGGTCACTGAAGCCCTCACCGGACAGTTGGTGACTCTTTATGCCATTGGATCACTTATTGCTGCCATTCCTTTGACTGCTGCCACACGTGGATGGCGACGCCGACCTCTTCTGCTAGTATGCATCGGCGGCTTTCTTGTCTTTAACACCGTTACCGCCTTATCCTCAGATTATATCCTGACACTTGCTGCTCGTTTTATGGCCGGGGTCTCTGCGGGTGTGTTATGGGGAATGACAGCAGGTTATGCTCGTCGGATGGTCCCTGATTCGTTAAAAGGCAAGGCCATGGCCGTGGCTATGGTCGGCACTCCGGTGGCGTTAGCCCTGGGTGTCCCCATCGGTAGTTTTCTCAGTTCTTATATCGGCTGGCGCCTCATCTTCGGGATTGTATCGCTTCTGACCGCAGCTTTAATCGCATGGGTTCTCTGGAAAATGCCAGATTTTGCAGGAGAACCGGCCGGGGAACGTCTTCCCCTGCATAAAGTATTTGTAATTCCCGGAGTCAGACCCATTCTGTTTGTTGTTCTGGCCTGGATGCTGGCCCATAATATCCTTTACACCTATATTTCCCCCTACCTTACCCAGACCGTATTTGCAAACAGAGTAGACTTGATTTTACTCATTTTCGGTATCACTTCCATTGTGGGAATTTGGTTAACCGGAATGCTCATTGACCGATTTTTGCGTAGATTAGTGATTATCAGTCTGGCAGCATTCGCTCTGGGATCTGTCGTGATGGGAATCGGTACTGATCAACCTGTGATGATTATCCTTGGCATCATAATCTGGGGAATTACGTTTGGCGGGGCTGCCACGCTACTGCAAACTGCCATTGCTCAAGCCGGAGGAAAAAGTACAGATGTCGCCCAATCGATGCTGGTTACAGCATGGAATCTGGCCATTGGCGGAGGAGGCATCATCGGGGGCATCCTTCTTGAAGTACTGGGAGCAGGATACCTTGCCGGGTCGTTGTTTATCTTGCTCATTCCTGCATTGCTCGTAGCTATGAGGGCTTATACATATGGCTTCCCCAAAGCTAAATAACAGGAAGGCATTTTGCATGAGATACCATGAGTTACACAAAGAACCAAAGAGGAGTTCACTTGATGTGAACTCCTCTTCTGTATTTCATTTTATAGACTGCGGTCTTATTCTGTCTGTGCCAGCAAATTCGGTCCTTGCATCAGATTTTTATGTGCAATCGGAGAAGACATCGTAATCAAGGTCATGTAAGTCCCGTATGGGTCACACTTGTTCTGGAACTCTTCAAGTCCCTGGATCGTGTCTGTAAGGATTTTCAGCAAGTAGTTATACTCCCCGCTAATCCGATAACATTCCACGACTTCAGGTGACGCACGGCAGAAATCCAGGAAGGGATAACAATCCCGTGTACGAAAGAGAACATATGCCGTGCTCTGCTTGCCCAATTTGGATGGGGAGATCACCGTACGATATTCCTCGATAACCCCCTTTTCTTCCATTCGTTTGACGCGTTCAGTCACAGCTGGTTGAGATAATCCGACTAATTTTCCTAATTCGGTCATGGATAATCTCGCCTGATTCTCCAAGTGAAACAGAATATGCTGATCTATTTCGTCCATGTAATACACCCCTTTAAATACATAAGATATAGGCTGGAATAACCTTAAGTATATCCGATAAATCACTATAATACCTTTAGTAATCCATGTAATACAACATTAATCATTTATATAATAAGCACAGTCACAATAATGAATCAATCACATCCGTGGAGGAGAGGAAGATTAGAATGATAAAAGAACACATAACCACATTGCATACTTATGTGGATGAGGCAATTGATCTCGCTATAAGCGAAAAAAGAATCGTGGGAACGGTTGTACAGATTGCATTAGGAGGAGAACTGATATACAGCCGGGCTGCCGGTTTAGCAGACAGGGAGCAAAAGCGTACCATGGCAGAAAACGCTCTGTTTCGACTGGCTTCCGTAAGCAAACCCATCGTGTCCACAGCAGCTCTGGCATTGGTCTCACAAGGACAACTGAGTCTGCATGATCCGGTGACTCGCTGGCTACCTGCATTCCGGCCCAAGCTTGCCAATGGTCAGGACACCCAAATAACCATTCAGCAATTGATGACACACACTGCCGGCTTGACCTATCGGTTTTTCCAAGAAGAGCAAGGAACCTATGAACGTGCAGGTATCTCGGATGGAATGGATTTATCTGAATTAAGTCTGGAAGAGAATCTCCAAAGGCTTGCTTCTGTTCCTCTTATATATGAGCCAGGACACATGTGGAGGTATTCCATCGCGACAGATGTACTCGGAGCTGTTATTGAAAAGGTAACCGGAATGTCATTAAGAGAAGCTGTTCAATTGCTGGTTACTCGTCCACTTCACATGAAGGACACTGATTTTGTTGCGGTGGATTCGGATCGGTTGACCGCTGCATACGCTGATGGTTCTGAAGAACCGCGTCTTCTCCATAATCAATTGGAGCAGGTCCCTTTTATTGAAGGTACTGCCGGTTTCCGGCTTGCCCCCAATCGTGCAAATCAACCTTCGGCTTATGCATCAGGCGGAGCGGGAATGGTTGGAAGCACCGGAGATTTTCTCACTTTACTTGAGACATTGCGGCAAGGGGGACAGCCCATTCTTACCGAAGCTGTTGCCTCTAAGATGTCCACGAATCAAATCGGTGAACTCGACATGCCGTATTGGCCAGGAAGAGGGTTCGGCCTTGGATTTACAATACTTAAAGACCCTGTTGCAGCTGGTACACCGGAATCCCCGGGAACGTGGCGGATGGGCGGAACCTACGGTCACTCCTGGTTTGTCGATCCAAAAGAAGAACTTAGTGTTGTCGCATTCACCAATACGGCACTTGAAGGGATGTCGGGAAAGTATACTACCGATATCTGTGATGCCATCTACGCAGGCATTCGCGAAAGCAACGAGGCTGCAAGAATTTAAATACGAATAACCGCCCAATTGAATTGGGCGGGTCTGCTTATTAACAAAGCCAAGTTCTACTATCTATCACTGCTCAAGTTTCTCTTTTTAAAAAGGTAAATCCCTGCAACCAGGATAAACCACACCGGCGTGACAAATAACGCCACTCGCGTGTCTTCAGCCAATGCCAATACCACCAGCACAAACGCGAGAAAAGCCAAAATCAAGTAGTTCGAGAACGGATAAAGTGGCAGTTTGAAGCGGCTGCGACTCGCAAGTTCCGGCTGAGTACGACGATATCGGAGATGACAGATCACCATGATGCCCCAGACAAAGATAAAGCACACGGTAGACACACTTGTGATCAGCGTAAATACGCCCTCCGGCATGATGTAATTCAGAACAATCGCGATCAAAATAACAATCGTGGAGAAAAACAGCGCGTTGGAAGGAACCTTCCTGTTATTCAGACGTGCAAATGACTCGGGTGCGTTGCGATCCTTTGCCATCGAGAACACCATACGGCTTGTACTGAAAATGGCACTGTTACAAGCCGAAGCTGCGGAAGTCAGTACCACGAAATTCACAATTCCTGCGGCAGCCGCAATTCCCACAGCGGCAAACACCTGTACAAACGGACTTTCAGTCGGCACAATGGCGTTCCACGGGTAGATACTCATAATAATCAGCAATGCTCCAACGTAGAAAAGCAATACCCGGATCGGGATCTGGTTAATTGCTCTCGGAATAACCTTCTCCGGGTTCTCCGTCTCTCCAGCTGTGAGTCCCACCAGTTCCATGCCTACAAAGGCGAACACCACCATCTGGAACGATATGATGAAGCCATGCAGTCCATTCGGGAACCATCCCCCATGACTCCACAGATTGGTGAAGCTTGCAGGACCCTGATCCGTTGTAAAACCTTTGAATATCATATATAAACCAACCACAATAAGTGCCAGAATAGCCACCACTTTAATCAGGGCAAACCAGAATTCCATCTCACCAAACAACTTGACCGTTGCCAAGTTCATAATTAGCAAAATGACTAACGCAATTAACCCTGGCATCCACTGCGGTACATTCGGAAACCAAAACTGCGTATATAAACCAACGGCGGTAATATCGGCCATGGCAATGGAAATCCAACAGAACCAATAGGTCCAGCCTGTAATAAATGCCGCCATATTTCCCAGGTAATCACGCACAAAATCAACAAAGGAATGATACTGCAAGTTGCTTAAGAGCAGCTCCCCCAATGCACGCATGATCAGGAACAACACAACTCCCGTAATAATGTAGGCAAGCAAGATGGATGGTCCTGTCAGTTGGATCGTTTTGCCTGCTCCCAGAAACAGACCTGTCCCGATCGCACCTCCGATCGCCATCAATTGCACATGTCGGTTCTTTAATCCCCTTGTTAACGTTTCTTGCTGCATGATCAACCACCACTCTCTTTCTGCACATGCTCTCTACGATGAAAAATAATATTAATCATCATATAATAATCTGCCCAGAATACATATCCCTCTTTATATATTTTTTTTGCACAGCAAAAAGCATGTCCCATAAGTCATGGATATGACGAGGGACACGCTCTTTGCTGTGTTATTTTGTTTTAATGAACCTGACACACATTATTCGCTCCCATTGGCCCTGATCTGAGATCTAACGAATCACAGAGACGCTATTTCGTGGATTCACTGGATTTTTAAGGTTTGGAAGCCCTTTTGTGACGAAATAGCGTTACTGAGGTTCGTTAAATATCGAAAGCTTTGATGATCTGCCAATTAAGATGCGGTAGGTTCGTTAGCCATTTACCATACATATCTAAGGAAATATATTAAAATATAAACCAAACATAGAACGGAAACGAATAAGAAGGCAATCGCTAATGGTCGATCGTTTTTCCAAATTCGAATCGCATTAGCAACATTAATTATGATTAACGCAAAAAAGTTGATAACACTGGAATACCATTGAAACGAGTTGAACACGATCATCATAAATCCTATGATCCAGATGAACCAAAACCAAAGTGGAATTTTCAGAAAAAGCTGCTTCATTATGTTGTACTCCTTATATATTAAATCGGTCTATGTAGAAGATATTCTTCAACGCAGATATAAATTCCTTTATTTAGGTTATAATCCCAAATAATCAATACGATTTAGACCCAAACTTTAAAGATATCAACAGTAAAAAGGACTCCCGCTAAGGAGCCCTCTTGTCTGTTTAGTAATTTCTTTGCTTATCCAATCTGTTCTGAGGATATCGATCAGTGTAATTTCATTCCCCTCTATGTCGTACCAATTTCAGAGAGCGCTGTGTATCAAATTTTCGATCTTCATGCATCCAGCTACACCAGCAACTATTTTTGCTTATAAAACTCATGATATAGCTTCATTAACGCCCGCTTCTCAATCCGTGATACATAAGAACGTGAGATGCCCAGTTCCTTTGCAATTTCGCGTTGAGTTCGTTCTTCCCCGCCTGCTTCCAGACCAAATCGACCGATGACAACTTCCTTCTCCCGATCATCCAGGATATCTAGATTGCGATAAATTTTGCTTTTTTCAATCTTGAGCTGTACCCGATCTACGACATCATCAGCTTCTGTGCCAAGGATATCGATCAATGTAATTTCATTGCCTTCTTTATCTGTACCAATGGGGTCGTGCAAGGATACGTCTTTGCGTGTTTTCTTCAGGGAACGGAGATGCATAAGTATCTCGTTTTCAATACATCTCGCCGCAAATGTGGCAAGCTTCGTGCCCTTGCCTTGTTGAAAACTTTCGATGGCTTTGATCAAACCGATGGTTCCGATGGAAATCAGGTCTTCCTGATCTTCACCCGTGTTGTCAAACTTCTTGACGATATGCGCGACGAGGCGCAGATTGTGTTCAATGAGCAGATTGCGAGAGTGAGCATTGCCTTCAGCCATAAGGCGTAAATGTTTGGCTTCATCATCCTCAGCCAGTGGCTGGGGGAACGCATTATTTTTGACATACGAGACGAGTAACGTTAACTCTTTAATGAATAGAGCAATTGCGGTAAACAATCCGGGCACAGATGACACCTCCTGCAGTTTTACAACGATCTGGCCTGAGCACATGTGGGAACAGGGTCGATTTATTGTATGTAGGCAGAGGCCCAGAAGTGCATGTACGGGGAAATAGGTACGGGCTATAAAGCTTTAAAAAATATTATTTTATGTAAATGGAGTGTGCAGCATATGCAACCTTTTAATATCGCCATTCTCCTTCCTTAATGAAGCATCAACTTCATGAAGTTACGATAAAAGAAATTTATTCCATTAAAGATGTAAACATGCCAACATAATAAAATGCTACTTTTTGACTACGAATTAGTACATAAGACTCAGGAGGATGTTATGGGAACCGTATCACAACAGAAGGCGAAAAAGGAAATTAAGAAAGTAGACAGACTTGGCAGAGCAGTAGTATCCTTTATATTTAGTTTTATTGGATTAGCCTCCCTCGGTTTATTCCATATGGCAATGGAAGCAAATAAAAGCTACAATACAAATGGAAACGGAATAATGATCACAATGGCATTGGTTCTATTAATTAACGCAACTAGTTTTTTTCTTGGCATAAGTGCTCGACGTTCAACATCGGGAAGAGGGTTGGCTATTGCGGCAATTACTATAAGCTCAATTCCACTGGCTCTTATGCTTCTATTAATAATAGGTACAATGCTTGCCATGTTTTTAATGAACTAAGCCCTAACTGGGCTTTTTTTATTTCATCAGTGCTAATGTCAAGTGGATAGATCCCCCTTCAATCTAAATGTGTATTTTCAAGAAAACTAAAAAAAGGTGACACCCCAGGGCCACCTGACACTAAGTAAATGATTATAAGACCTTACGAAGATTTCACAGGCTCACAGAAACAATGGAACCAACCCGCTGAAGCAGGAGATATTCTTTCTCCACACTTTCGATAAAATACTTCTTTTCACCAAATAGGACAACATCATTCTGGGCTAATGAAACATCGCTTTTAAAATAGATCACATTGTCCGTTTCACGGAACGCACCTTTGTAATAAAACATCATATTCCTCTCCTTCATCACAGTACCTATACCTATGTAATAATAAATTAAACCAATCTCTACAATCTCATTAACCCCATTTCCAAAATTAATAATACCCTATATACTCCATTCAAATGACTTGATTCATCATAAAGGCACAAAAACCCCAGCTCTGTACGTAACAGAACTGAGGCAGCGGCCATTCAATATAATTCCCAGTACATATCCTTAAAACTCTAAACCCCTAAGAGTGCCGGTTAATTACTTGAAGATTCGTTGTGAGAACTGATACAGGCCGCTGTTCCAGACAGATGGCTCGTGTCCACCTACATCCAGATAAAACGTATGCGGAATATTCATGCTGCTCAAGCCGTTTTTGAAATTCTGGCTGACCCATAACAGACCATCACTCGATCCGCAGGAGATCCACAACAATTTCAGTTGGCTAGCAACTTGTCCCGGGTTGGACACCAGCTGCGATACAGATTGCGTATTCGGTGCAGCCGAGAAGGCCCCTACCCAAGCGAAGGTATTCAGATTTTTCAATCCGAAGTTAAGTGACTGCCCACCACCCATGGACAGACCGGCCAGCGCACGACTATTCTTGTCTTTGTACACCGGATAATTAGCCTCGATGTGAGGAATCAGATCCTTGAGCAGGTCTTGTTCAAACCGTTCAAACGCAGCCACTTTGTCCGGAGCAAAGATGTCACCCACTGGACGGTCGTCCTTCATGGCACGGCCATTCGGCATAACAACGATCATATCTGACAGTTTGCCTTCGGAATACAAGTTGTCCAGAATATTCTTCGGTTTCATAGCGTTAACCCACTCATACTCATCCCCGCCGATGCCGTGCAAGAGATACAGAACGTTATACTTTTTATTCGGAGAATATCCTGGCGGTGTATACACCGTCGCTTTCCGTGTATTTCCTACCGTTGTGGAATAATAGGAGATCAGATTGGTATTGCCGTGCGGAATATTGTTGCGATAGGCATCATAACCTGGCGGTGCAGGCACAACCGGAGTGTTAGCCAGCGCATTTTGCCCGGAATTATCCAGGGTCCCGGTCGTTCCCTGATCTACCACCGCCTGAATGGGGCTAGGGGCTGCGGTTTCCTGCATATCGGCTGCAGACGCCATTGTAGGTACAAGGAGTGCTGCTGTGATGGAGAGACTCAGAATCTTGGACAGACCTTTTTTCATCAGTATCAATCTCCTTTGGAATATGATTTTAAATCGTGTACGAACCTCATAACAGGTCTTTCAGATATACAACCCCCAAATTGAAAGCCCTTACATTTTAGAGTGAAGTCCCTCCTTCCTACGCACGAATACGTCTTGCTGTTCTTCACCTTTCCTAATACAGATGCCAACATTCACTATCCATAATTTACAAACAATTCCAATTACATTTTCATTATATCACCTTACATGTCTTGTACATCATCAAAAAACTTAAATATCTATACCTTCTACTTAAAAAAGTATACTTCTGCACGCCACCAGACCGTCTATTCACTCCCAACTCCGGATTCATCATGACATAAAAAACACCTCAATTCTCCATGTTCAATGGAAGAATTGAGGTGAACGGATTTTATGTTCAGCTTGCCGACACGGCCTCTGCAACCTCGACTACCTCTGGTCCATGATGTTTACGCCCCATGAACAGACTGTAGAGCAGTCCCAGCAAACCCAATCCGGCAATAACTGCTGCATATAAAGGAACGGATATAAGTCCAGTATGGGTAATTGCATACCCGCCCAGATAGGCACCTCCTGCATTCCCCAGGTTAAATGCAGAGTGACTTGATGTCGTCGCCAGCAGTGGCGCTTCGCGGGTCATATTCATGATGCGAATCTGTAATCCCGGCATAATACCAAAAGCGGCAACCCCCCACAAGAATATCGTGATTACAGCAAGATAAGGATTCTCCAGCGTAAGCGTAAGTGCAGCCAGAAGCACCGCCAGTATTCCAAAGTTGACGATCAATGAAGGCATTAGCTTCCAATCCGCGAGACGGCCGCCAACCATGTTGCCCAACGTAACACCGAATCCAAACAGCACCAAAATCCAGGTCACACTTTGCTCGGCAAAACCACTAATGTCCACAAGCATCGGCGTGATATACGTAAATACGGCAAACAGACTTCCACAGCCCATTGCTCCCACGAGCAGAACCAATAATACTTGGGGACGGACCAGATTCCGAAATTGCTGCCCGAGGTTTGCTGGTGCGCCTTGCGGGAGAACGGGAATGAAACGAATGATGCCAATCAACGAAATGATGCCCAAGATCGTAATTGCTCCAAAAGATGACCGCCATCCAAGCTGTTGCCCGATAAACGTACCAAACGGAACGCCAATGATGTTGGCAATCGTTAGCCCCGCGAGAACAACTGATACCGCTCCTGCCCTTCTCTCGGGTGCAACAAGCCGCGTTGCCATGATCGAACCTACACCGAGGAACGTACCATGTGCAAATGCCGTTAATATCCGCGCTGAAATTAACAACCCGTATGTCGGGGCAATGACAGACAATGCGTTCCCGATAATGAAAATGCACATGAGCAACACCAGCAGTTTCTTCTGTGGAATCTTGTGGGTGAACACGGTTAAGATCGGCGCACCTACCGCTACACCAAGCGCATATCCCGTGATGAGTTGTCCTGCCTGTGGAATGCTTACATTCAAGTCTGTTGCCACATTGGGCAGCAGGCCCATAATGATGAATTCAGTCATACCAATCGCAAAAGCTCCAATCGTCAGACATAACAGGGACAATGGAAATGCCCCTCGTTTACCAGACTGCGAAGCCTCTAATTCTGTTTTGTGTCCAGTCGTGCTCATAGATGTTCTCTTCTCCTATCTCTTTATCAACGAGTTTCTGTCGCCTTCAACCACAGGGCTTCTGTTAGTTGTTCGAACGTTTCACGCATAGCCAGCTTGTCCCGCCAGTGTGCCGGAATACCACTCAGTCCATAATAAGCACCAGCGATCTGTCCGTACACCGCGCCCGTAGTGTCCGCATCATCACCCAGATTAACAGCTAACAATGCGCCTTCTTCAAAACTTGCCGACTTATGGAACGCCCATAGTGCTGCCTCAAGTGAACGAACCACATAACCACTACCCTTAATGTCGGGCGGCTCTTTACTCTGATAGGAACCCATGACAACCTCTTCAATAGCAGGTGAAAATACAGTCTCTTCCCTCCACTGTCGGCATGTCTCCGGCATTAGCATGACGTCCTTGTCCGCTCCGTGCAGTCCAGCAACAAGTATGGCAGCCAATACCTCACATGCCTCTACGCTTTCCGCTGCGGCATGTGTTGTGCGAGAACTCAACCCGGCATAGCGGACTGCCTCGTTTGGTTGATTTGCGTAGGCCAACGCGACAGGAGCAAGCCTCATAATAGAGCCGTTGCCCGCCGTCATCGGGTCAGCTGATCCGCTGAAGGCTTCTCCAGTGATCTCAAACCTCTCCAGAGCACTTCGCGTCGCCCCGCCGATATCGAAGCAATCACCTGTGCTGCTCATATATCCGACCCTGTACCAATTCGTGTATCTGCGCATCTGATCCGCAGGATCGAAGTTTGCCTTACGTACCAGACTTTCTGCCAAACATAGAGCCATGGATGTATCATCTGTCCACTGTCCAGGTTCCAGCCTGAATACGCCGCCTCCCACGATATCCGTTACAGGTTCAAATGTGCCCGGACTGCTGAATTCCACGGTAGTCCCGAGCGCATCGCCCACTGCAAGCCCGATGAAGCAGCCATTGAAATGGTCTCTTAGCAGCATGCTTGTCTTCCTCCCTTACTCCATATACTTTCAGAATCTTTCTTCTATTTTCCCACAGGGTTTAATCCGGCGTAAAGCTAATATTCCTGATAACAGGAACACGATTTCTTCTATTATAAAAGTGTCGAAAGCTGTTGAAGGATCAGAAAAGCCCATTTTCATAAAAATTCTTTTATTTTATTAAGCTGAAAAAACAGTTTATTCAGTACACCGCTTACATGTAAAGGGCTTAACGGTTTGCAAGGTTCATCACTTTTTGAAAATACGTCATTCATGTGAAAATTTTCAATGTAAACATTCATAACACACTTGACCCCCAAGTTTGTCCTATGTTACGGTTTTATTAGCTTTTAACGCATATTTTTTCCCAATTTAATATCCATTAACGATAAACTGCGTCAGATAACATTCCGCAGGTTAATGAATATACGGAAATGAATTTGCAGAAAACTTTCATTTTATTTTATCCCAAACTAATTCTGAAACAGGAGGAACAAATTTATGATTAAGGCACTGGTGTTTGATTTCGACGGAACGATTATTGATACAGAGACAGCATGGTATATTGCTTTTCGTGATGCTTACAAGGAACACGGCGTAGATCTAACCCTGGAGATGTACTCACAATGCATCGGGACCAGTCTGAAAACATTTAATCCGTATGAGTACCTCATCACAGATTTGAATCTTCCGATCGATCGGGAAGCGTTCAGGGAGTCCGTTCAGTTGCAGCACGCTGCTTTGATGAACAAGGAGAAGGTACGTCCTGGTATTCAGGAATATCTTGAACAAGCACGTGAAGCCGGATTGAAACTCGCTGTAGCCTCCAGCTCCAAACGGGAGTGGGTTGAACAGCATCTGGAACAACTGAAACTGAAAGATTATTTTGAAGTCATTCGTACGGCAGATGATGTAGCGAATGTAAAGCCTGACCCGGAACTCTACAATCAAGCGCTTGAAGCCCTTGGAGTAACTGCAGACGAAGCCGTAGCGATTGAGGATTCACCTAACGGCGCGCGTGCAGCTGCTGCGGCTGGTATGCACTGCGTAGTCATCTCGAATACCATCACCGGAACACTGGAATTCGATATGCCTCACCAACGGCTTTCTTGCTTGACTGACCTTGCATTTAACGATTTGATTTCGAAGCCACTCGTCACTACCGTCTAAGGTCTGCACGAATTTCGCAATTTAATCCTTAAAGGGGGAGTTCACACATGAAAGCTGTACATTTTGGTGCGGGCAATATAGGCCGCGGTTTTATCGGTCATATGTTGTCCGCTTCCGACTACGAAGTCTGCTTTGTCGCACGTAACCCGAAGAAAATCTCCATGCTTCAAGAGAGACAGGAATACCCGATTACACTTGCCAATAGCGAACAGGATACAACGATTGTCAACAACGTGACGGCGATCAACGTGAATGAGCAAAATCTGGTTGCTGAAGAGATCGCTTCAGCTGATGTGATTACAACTGCGGTGGGTGTATCTGCACTCGGAGATATCGCAGAGCCAATCGCCAAAGGCATTCAACTTCGCATGAAAAACAATAATCAGGCGCCACTGCATATCATTGCTTGCGAGAATGCCATCGGTGGCAGCACCCGGCTGAAGAAACGCATCTATCCATTCCTGGATGAACAGACTCGCAATAAAGCCGAACGTTATGTTTCTTTCCCCAATGCAGCTGTGGATCGGATTGTTCCGGCCCAAAACCACAAAGACCCGCTGCAGGTCACGGTTGAACCTTTTTACGAATGGGTCGTTCATCGTCCAGCACTTCTGGATGGTTTTAAAGAAATTGACGGTGTTCACTATGTGGATTCCCTTGAACCTTATATCGAACGTAAAATGTTTACGGTGAATACAGGCCACTGTGTCGCCGCATACTTCGGATATCTTGAAGGATTCAAGACAATCCGGCAGGTTATGAGCAACTCCACCCTGCGGTCCAAGGTACGGCAGGTTATGGAAGAGACCGGTGAGATGCTCATCCAGAAGCACGGATTTAACGCTCAGAAGCATAACAAATATATCGACACCATACTGGAACGCTTTGCTAACCCCAACCTGACAGATCAGGTCACTCGGGTCGGACGTTCCCCCCTTCGCAAGCTCTCGCCACATGATCGGCTTGTTCGCCCAGCGATGCAGGCCAGTGAATTCGGAATCAAAATTCCTCATTTAACTTCTGCTATGGCGGCCGCAATGCTATTCAATGACAAACGCGACGAGGAAGCCATGAAGCTACAACACATGATTCGCGAAGATGGCGTCTCCGCCTTCATCCGTGAACGCATGGGAATTCCCGACGAACATCCCGTTCATCAGAATGTAATCGCCAGCTATCAGGAACTCAGAGGGCGTAAGAAATCGACTATATTAACCTGATTATGCCTATTAGTCCTATCCAGGCTATTGGTTCGATTCTGCTAACTGAATATTAATACGGTGAAGAAGCCGGGAGGAACCTATGCATGGGCATCGTTCCTTCCGGCTCTTTGTCTTTGCATAGCCCGGTACACTCTATAGTGTAGGGACCCTCAACAAAAACAGCGTATCTCCTCTCTCAAGGAAACACGCTGTTTAGGGAATCTTTTTTTCTACTCATTCATGATGGAATTAAGGGATGCATATGCCATGGGCAGGAAACCTTCAGACGGTTCCCCAATCGGTGCATGAATATGGAAAACGAAGCCATTACCGTCCAGTTCTTTCACAATAAAGTACTCTGTTTTCTTATCATTCTGGGACATCATGTACAATTTTGCATCCTTCATCGGCCCATTACTGAGTTGTTCAGCCGTCAATTGCTTCACTTCTCCGGTCTCGGACAACTCTTCCTTGGCGTCCATCTTTAGCACATCCAGATTGTAATCCGCCGGCAGCTTTTCAATCTCTACCTCATAGTCGGGATCAATCTTCATGGTCAATTCCTGATCTTCCGCGTCAAAAGCCATCGGTTCAAACACATAAAGTGAATAACCTTTTGCTTGTGCCAGTGTCACTGGTCGCTTCTCGGTCATGCCTTCTACCGTCACTTCCAGCTCTGCTGTCTTCGGACGATCGGAGGTTACAGTGCCACCTCCATTGGAACCATTATTATCATCACTCGATTCAATCTTAGCAATCTCTGTAAGTACAAGCTGTTTCGTTGTTGCATCAATGGTTTTCTCTACATATTTGAAACGAACGGAATCTTCGTCATCGATATCATCCAAAGACTTCTGCAGGTCTTCGCCCACCTGGAAAGACATCGGCTTGTCATTCACACGAATCTCGACGGTGTGCGGATCAGCCCATCCGGTGAGAATCCCTTCCGATTCTATTACAGCACTTTCATTCGGTTGTTGCTCTGGTGCTGGTGACTGTTCTTCCGTATTATTCACCGGTGGCTGTGCTGCAGGATTACTGTTCCCACAGGCCACAAGCGAGAATCCCATAAGTAAAACCAGGAGTGATGCACTGACTTTCATTGTATTTCCTTTTCGCATATGAACACCTCCGTTAGCTTATACGCAATGATGCTTGTCCATGTTGCTTCTCATCCATTGGCTTGGCTGTATACTAGTACTTACACGGGAGAAAGGCAGCTCAATCATGCAAAATATCTGAACGATTATCAGGGACCCCAGCCTAGCTGGCCTGATCCATCTGAACCAGTTTGGCATTGGCTACGTTAAATGCTTTGGTCTGGAGGTTAAATTGCTTACGGAATTCAGCAAGCTTCGCATATTCGCTATTTCGTGACCGAATGGCTCGCTTGATCTTAACCAGATTAGGTTCTGCACTTTCTCTCATCAGATCATACAACTGCTCATCGGCACTCAGACTTAGCTGATACGAGGCAATAAAATTTTCCAATGCACGCGCTCTTGCTTCATACTGATCCAGCACCTTTTCAGCCTGTGCCAACGTTTCTTCGTTTTCAAATGATAGTTCTTTCAATGAACTGCGCAGGGCTACCGCCCTCTCGTTGGTCTGTTTCATGGCCTCTTCCGCCTCTTTCAACAACGCGCTTCGTTCATCAATATGATCTGCCGCCTGATCCAGCAGTGCTTCGAGATCACTATTTTTGTTCTTGCCTTTGTCTAAAATGGACTTGTATAACTTCATATCTTCCTGCTCGTGACTGGTCAAATTGTTCAAACTCTGATCAATCTTCTGACCACTGAGCACCAGTTGGTTCACCTGATTTGCCGCAGGCTCCTGCGGATCTCCACAACCACTCGCCAGCAGAATTAGCAATACACTAACTGCTGCGAGCGCCACTTTTTTACTCGTTAGCACCTAAGTCCTTCCTCTCTTGCTCCATCTTGTTGTTCTCTTACAAGCGGGTATCTCCGCTAAAATTCGCTATCCAATGTGCATCCGGATCGTATACTTCGAACTCGTAACCTCGATCTTCGAGCAACTTCAGAATACGCGGCAAAGCCTGAACCGTTTGCTCTCGCTCATGCATCAGAATCACTTCCTTATCCCGATGTACACTTTTGCTCACGCGGGCCACAATCTTATCCGGCTGACCGGGAAGATTCCAATCCAGTGAATCTGTCGTCCAGTCCCACATTTTGAACCCGGCCGCCGCAATGTCACCTCTGAATTTTTCACCAATCTGTGGACTACTGCCATAAGGCGCGCGAATAAGATGAGGCGTAAAACCAATCAGGTCCTGCACCATCTTCTGTTCTTTTTTGAACTCTTTCACAAAGTTTGCAGAGCTGCCGCTCTTATACAGCTTTTTATAGTTATGCGTTATGCTGTGGAGTCCAGGGTAACTGCCTTCCTTCAACAGCCGTTTCACAGCATCTGGATGCTGATTCAACTGTCGTCCGATCATGAAAAAGGTAGCCTTCGCCTCGTGCTGCTTCAAAATATCCAGCAGTTGTTCCGTATACTCCGTTGGGCCATCATCAAACGTTATGTATGCCAATTTGCGAACCTGGCCCTGGAACCGTACCGGCTCCTCCTTCGCATCTGGAGTAATTTGTATCATGCCGAGCTTGGCGGGCTGTTCGATTACAGTCATCGGAGGCGGTGCCACAACGCTTTTGATCCAATGTGTCATGCCAAGGAATATATATGTTACACCGGTAACGAACAGTACCAGGAGCATTAGAGCTATGCTGATCCTTCCATACCGAATTTTTCTTCTTTTATGTGTTTTCTTGCGGCTTGTGTTGTGCGGAATACTGCCACGTTCTCCCGCTCTCTCTTGTTGGACTCTCACTGTCATGCCACTTCCTTACTTTCATTTTTTCCCGATTATTGGTATATTATCTCGTTTCATGTCTCTATATAGAAGATTAATAGAAAAATGATTCGGGAGAATGACAGAATAGTTACAAGCCCGGTTACAATCTACTTATCTCTTTATTCTCTTGATCTTTCCTACGGTTACCTTCTCCTGTATAATGAAGTGATTTACGCCATCAGACTTCAAGAAGGAGCTACACCCATGACAAGCTTGAACCGTGCCGGCAGATTCATTTATCTGTTATTCTTTGTCGGCATTATCGCCATTTCTTTTTCTTCGATATTTGTACGTTGGTCTAACGCAGATGTTGCGGTCATTGCCATGTACCGTCTATTTCTGACCAATCTGTTAATGCTCCCGTTTGTCTGGAAATACAGACACGAGATGATGCGTCTGAGCTTACGCCAGTGGGGCTTGCTGCTTGCATCCGGTGTGATGCTGGCCCTTCACTTTCTGCTCTGGATGGGTTCGCTTCGACTCACCAGTGTCGCCAGTTCCACCGTTATTCTCGCACTGGAGCCTATACTGATTCTTGCAGGTTCGGTATGGCTGTTCAAAGCCAAAATTAACCGCATGATGATCATAGGCATGGGCATCGCCCTGTTTGGGTCAATCGTCATTGGTGCAGGAGATTTCCAGTTGGCAGGTACTGCCCTGCAAGGTGACATCCTCTCTTTGCTTGGCACAATTGCAGTCGCTGTCCATATGCTGCTGGGTCAATTTTTGCGAGCGGGGCTTAGTGCATTCTCGTATAACTTCTGGGTATTCTTCGTGGCTGCCTGCACGCTGGCGGTATATAATCTGATCATGGGCCATCCGTTCGGAGGTTACGCTGCATCAGAGTGGGGGATCTTCCTATTGCTCGCCATTGTGCCAACGATCTTCGGACATTATCTCTTCAACTGGCTGCTTCAATATATGAATGCCACGACGGTATCCATGGGTGTACTTGGGGAACCCGTATTCTCTTCATTGCTGGCCTGGATGCTGCTCGGTGAATCCCTCAGTGCGTTACAGATGTCTGCCGGGGTCGTCATTATATTCGGGGTATGGATCTTCATTCGATACGGCAAAACCAAACCTCAACCCATTCCTGCTGATGCTCCGATTGCTGGCAAAGGGCCTGTTGAGCCTACTACGGTATAACAAACTTGCTCGTTCATAATGCGTAGTTTTAAACGACTCTACCACTCTCATAAGGCGGTGTATTTTAATGAAAAATATTGTATCCATGCGCTGGCTGCTCGCCAGAATGTATGAACCGGATGTGGTCATTGCCGATTGCCGATTCTTGCTCGGTCAGCCGGAGGCTGGAAGACAAGCCTATGACGCCGGGCATATTCCAGGAGCTGTCTATCTCGATTTGGAAAAAGATCTGTCATCTCCTGTCTCTGCACACGGAGGACGCCACCCGCTCCCTGACCCGGCTGTGATAGCGAATCGTCTCGCCAAAGCTGGTATTGGCTCCAATAGTCGAATTGTTGCTTATGACGATCAAGGCGGCATGAATGCTTCACGGTTATGGTGGCTGCTTCGCTATATGGGACATGAGCAGGTATACATCATGGACGAAGGTTTCTCCGCTTGGCAAAATGCCAAGTTCCCGGTGACTCAGGATGTGCCTGTGCAGATCCCGTCTTCCTTTGAGGTGAACGTACAGCCGCAGATGCTGGCTAGTGTTGAGGATGCTCAGCAAGCTTCGGCAAGCGGTAGCGCCATGTTGATCGATTCTCGCGATGCCCGCCGCTATGCAGGTCTGGAGGAACCCATTGATGCCAAGGCCGGACATATACCGGGTGCGTTGAACTATTTTTGGAAAGATGTGTTGGATTGGGATGGACGTTGGACAGATACTGGGGTGTTAGAAGAGCGTTTCAGTAAGCTGGACAAGGATGGGGCGATTATCGTGTACTGCGGCTCTGGCGTCTCGGCTTGCCCGAATGTGATTGCTCTGGAGGAAGCGGGATTCTCGAATGTGAAATTGTATTCCGGGAGCTGGAGCGACTGGATTAGTTATGAGGAGAATCCGGTGGCTATAGGTGATGCGGAAGCGGATAAAGACGTATAGCAGTGTATCGGTGTTGAATACATCGCCAGGTGGCTTATCTGCCCCGGCGATGTATTTTTCTTTGTTTGGATTTATGATACTAAAAAACCGTGATGGACATCTGTCCACCACGGTTGAATCATGAAATCGATTATTACTTTTTACTTAACGATACATTTGCTGTTAACGTCTTGTCGATCGTCGTCCAGTTTACATAAGCACCTAGTATTTCATTAATAACAGCAACCGGAACGACAGTTTCGCCATTTAAAAGCTTTGGTACTTTACTATTGAACACCAGTTTATCGTTGATTGAATACACATCTGAACCAATTTGAGCACTTATATTTTTCGTGCCTAAATTGATTTGCGTGGTACGCTTCTTATGATCCCATTCTACTGTGCCGCCCAATAGCTCCGAAATGGTTCGAATCGGTACGTAGAACTCATCGTTATGAACAACCGGTTTGATCGTCGTACCACCTACATTCATGGCAACGTCAACATATTCAAGGAAATCGGTCTTTCGAATGAGTCCATGAACCCCTTTTGTTCGGTCCACGACCTGAGATACTTCGTAATCCGTTGCGGCCGACAGGTACGCATAAGCTACACTTCTATCCATATCAAGCTTATCGGATAAAAATTGAATCGATTCACGTACTGATTCTTTCATCGCTTCATCCAAATCAGGGTCCAGTCCAATGGGAATCCAATAATCCTCTGTCTCAGCAAAGGGTTGCGTGAATTCTCCACTATGCGGTAGTGATGGATCACCTTTCTTCAACACCGTTAACCGAACTGTTCCCCTCAAGGAAGCTTCCAATGCAGTTAACGCTACTTCTCCATCCCCTTGAGCAAAGTGCGGATCTCCAGTGTAAAATAGCCCGCCTTTAACTTGGATCGGATAATAAATAGTTGCACCAACACCCAACTCATTAATATCCATATTCCCTCCTGTTTCAATAGGTGGGATAGAACTCACAACTTCGCTGGTATTTGGCGCAACCCCCATAACACCTAAAAACGGGTTAATTGGGAAACGTACCTTCTTGCCAGCTTTTGTTGGTAACAAACCATACCAATTACCGTTGATTTCTTCAATAGGTGTAAATATAGATACATTATTATATAATTCCGGTTTTGTTGCGCTAGCTCCCTCTTGCGGGCCTGTATTTTCCGGAAATTCGTTAGGAAGGGCACCTTTACCATGGCGGTTAGAAATAACACCATAGGGAACTCGCGTTTGCAACGAAAGGACTTCTACTTTAAGCACATCTCCCGGTTCTGCTCCCTCAACCGCTACTGGCCCAGTGATAATATGAGGTCCGTCTTTTACAAAATCATGCTTAATCTCAGAAGCTGTAATTGCCTTCGCATCATCCAACACGCCATCGGATGAGATACCGAATTTGCCGAAGTACTCCACTGGATTTCTCCCTTGATCCTCCATCAGTCCCTCATGCGATACCGTATCAAATGTTACAGCACTTCCCGATGGTACAGTAAGAATTGGAGAGCTGTCCCGATTAGGCAGTGATCCCCAGCGAATGTTCTCAATCGCAGATGTTACATAATAATCACCTTCTACCTTATCCAGGGTTGTTGGTTGCAACGGCATACTAAAGCCCACTGAAGGTATAGCAAATGCAAACATACTCAGAATCCCTACTGAAACTCCCAATCTCCTAATCGTTCGGTTAATAAACATCTCGCTCCCCCTCTTTACTATGTAATATTACCTTACACAAACAAACGTTAACATATAAATACATTTGCAACAATATTTTTTTGTTATAAAACATAACATTATTGAGTTAAATATAAAGAATTAACTTAAAAATACAAATAACATGTAAAAATACTTACCATATGTTCAGAGGTTTGAACAATCGGAAATTATATTATAGGAAAATTGTGTCTTTCTGTCTTTCTTTCATGTATCTGATCCCTCCGCAGGAATACTACTGCAACTCCGGTTCAGGCATATTCACCTGTCCGCACGTGATTGCGCTGGAAGAAAGGGGATTATCAAATGTGAAGTTGTATTCTGGAAGCTGGAGTGAATAGATTAGCTATGAGGAGAATCCGGTGCGACGAAGAACGTGTCGGGACGGAGCACAAGTCTGCAGGATCTCAACGACAAATACACCGCCATGCAGGCTGATGCCTGTTGCGGTGTATTTGCAGCGCCTCAGTGTCAACCGGGAATACGTGAGAGATAGAGGCATGGATGCACGGAAACACTGATCCAAACAGATCCTATCCCTCTAATGAAACAAAATCTGCAGAAGAAAATGAGGAGAAGCATTCATGAGTCCATGAATCAGGATAATCACCCATATTTTACGATAGCGGGACCATAGATAACCAAGAAAGAGACCCGTAACCCCATGATTTGCAATCACAGTTGCCATATCCATATCCCACTGACCACTTCCTTGAATGGCGACATGCCAGATGGACCATAGAATTGAAACTAGTAATATGGCGGGCCATCTTCCAAGCAAAGTCTCCAACCTCGTTTGCAGCCACACTCGATAAAAAACTTCCTCCAATACGCTATTGATCATAAAACCGATCAACACCAAGAAAAGTAATTCTGACATATTGGTTGCTTCGATTGCTCCTTCTGGTTGTGCAATCGGGGAATAGAACTTTAGATAACACCAAATCACAATAACGATCAGTGGTGCAATGACGTGTCCGCGAGAGCGAGGCTTTTTCGAGATCATGTCTTGTTGCCCGCCAGTTATTTTGCGATAAATCAGCAATAAAATCAGCGGAATGAACAATAGTGTCGTCAACTTGAATGCCAAATAATATAGCTGAAAATGTAATCCTTGCGGGTCTATCGTTATCAGAGAAACCGTAAATAAAACGCCTGACAGCAATAATGCACTCGATTGAACGACCAAGCGATTTTTCTCCATTTGTTGATAAGACGAGGGATCTTGACTTTGACTTTCATAAGGAATCATACGGATTAGGAAAATGCCAAAGAATGCCGGGAATATACTATGCCATATTGGAATCACTTCCTCACGGTCGGCTGTGTACCTTATATTCAAGTTTCCGGTCCATACCAACCACAATACAGCAGCAAATATAATTATCATGCACAATAGGCCGATTGCCTTTCCCCATCCTGGAAACATTACTTTGAATTGCTGATTCATTCCAATTATCCTCCTTGAGTGGTATGTTGCTTTGCCTCTTTTTTTAATTCAGTTGAGTTAAATAAACTCTAGCACATCCCATCTTCTTCGTCTATTTATTTCAGTTGAGTTAAATAATATGATATTCTGTGTGTATGCCAAAAATCGTGGACCATGAGAAAATGAAGAATATTATTGCTGAAGCAACTTGGAAAATCATTAGTGAGCAGGGCATTCATCATGCAACGTCAAGAACAATTGCGAAGGAAGCCGGATTATCACAAGGAGCCTTAAGACATTATTTTTCCAAACAAGAGAGCCTGCTAGCATTTGCAATGGAGTTAGTTAAAGAAAAGGTACTTGCTCGGCTAAAGAATCTGAATACAAAAGAACTGGCGCCTCAAGAAAGAATTGTTGAATACTTGCTTGAGCTAGTGCCGACTGATGAACAGACATTATTGGAAATGGAGGTTTGGTTTGCATTTGTAAGCTATGGAAAAACGCAAAAAGGGTTCGATGCCAACTATGAGGACCTGCAAAGCGCAATAAGGAACTGCATTACGTACTTGAAAAATGAAGGTCTTCTACGCACTACCGATGAAGAGAAGGAACAGGAAAAGCTGTATGCCTTTATGAATGGGATGGCTCTCAATTTGTATCTCGAGCCGGATAAAATCAATCGAACACGAAGCAAAGAAATGATACAAGACTACATCCATTGGATTATCCGTTGAAGGAAAGCATGACACATAGATCGGGGAGTAAAGTTAGCTTGCCAAAGCCCAGCAGAATCCAATCTGCAGCAGGAGCGGCTGAATAAGTTATGAGGAGAATCCGGGGGCTACCGGGGAAAAATAAAGATTAAGAACCCGCGTCTAACGCGGGCTTCTTTGTGCTTTCTATGCATTGATGTCCATGCATTTCAGGAGCTTACCTCTCCGACTTCTGTAACGTTTAGATTCAGCTTATGTTTTCGGCATACTTCGTAAAAACCTTTTGAAACAATGGGTTTGAAGATATGGATATAATCCAGCATAAAAAATTCATGCTCACCAATTCGCTCTTCATGAAGGCAGATTCGAGATACAACTTTGACGATCTTACGTGGAGGCTGTTCTACAGATGCAGCAATGACTGCTTTGCGCCCATATTCGGAACGTTCATAATCGAAAACATCCAAACGATCCAGCTGATGTGCAGTCCAATAGGTTTCTTCCACCATACGACCGTTGTGATAACATACCGTTGTCGGAATAAACTGTGCGTTTGTATTGGCTTCCTCCAACAGCTTTTTAAAACGATCTGATACATGTCTCGTTCCTGTGATCGTCTCAAAATAATCTACATTCATCTTGCGCACTGAAGACAATAACTCAACCTCTGCGGTTGTCCCCTCTGGCAACGGATTCTCTACCGCCACATAATTCATCTCTAATTGAGGAGTGAAAATCGTTCCACCACTAATAAACCCTCTACGTGGATATTGAGATTCCAGAAAATAATAGTTCAAAGAGTGATGTATCCTTTCCAAATGAAGTGCTTTTAAATCTTTACGGTTGTCTACTCGTGCGTGAAGTAATGCTCTAAACGAGATTTTGTTTCTGGATGAGGCATATAAATCATGATTCGCTGATCTGGTTCATTGGGAAATTGTAGGGTAACATGCTCAAACTCAACAACTCCAAAAGTGGGGTGCACAAGCTTCTTGTAACCGTCAAGGGAGCTTGGCACCTCGTGATACTGCCACATCCTCGTAAAATCAGCACTTGTCCTCTTCAAATCTTCGATTAACTTGTCGAATGAATCATCGTTAAGATAGCGTGCTCTTGACGTTCTAAACTCGGCAATCATTCTCTGCGAGACACTCTCCCAATCCTCCGATCCCTCTTTCCACACAGGATCCGTAAATTGGCGCCATATCAAATTATAATCATGCGGAGGTGATATCCTATTAATCGTAAATACAGCATCTGCCGCTTTATTCCAAGCAAGAAAATCCCACTTTTTCCCGATGACATAGGCCGGATTCGGATTCAATTCATTCAGCATGTCCTGAATGGATGAGCTGATTTTCTCTTCAATAATAGTCGATTGAGGAGGCAGTGATTCTCCAGCAAGCAGAAAGAGATGTCTTCGCTCATTGGGTGTCAGCTTGAGTGCCGAAGCCAAGCTTTCCAGTACACTTACCGACGGACGGATATCACGCCCTTGCTCAAGGCGTGTATACCATGATAGTCCTATGTTCGCGATCCCGGCGACTTCCTCTCGCCGCAAACCTCGTATTCGACGACGATTCCCAGGCAAAAGGCCGACATCAAGGGGAGATAGAGAGGAGCGTAAATCTCTTAAGAAATTACCTAGCGCTAACCGGCGCTCACTGTCGTTCAAGTAAAAGCTCCCCCCTTATCCTATCACTCGTAAACCCACCATCAAGCAGGTTCTCGTGACCATTTAATAGTCAAAGTATACTTAAGCCAGTTGATGAGATCAACAATACCAGGCAAGGAGAATGAATATGACAACCATTACAGGACAAATGTTGGCGAGCAAGATCGTGATGATTACAGGTGCGGGGCGAGGCATTGGAGCTGAGGCAGCAAGGCTGTTTGCACAACAAGGAGCTTCTGTGATGCTCGTCGCAAGAACAGAGACTGAGTTGCGCAAAGTCAGGGATGAGATTGTGACGTCGGGCGGAGATGCAGCATATTTTACAGCCGATCTGTCAGATGTAAGCAACGTTGAAGAAGCTGTTAAGGCTACAGTGGAACGATATGGCCGTCTGGATGCTGCTTTTAATAATGCAGGCATCGGAGTCACGGTATCATCGCTGGTGGATGAAAGAGAAGAAGATTTCGACCTGATTCAGTCCGTAAATTATAAAGGAGTCTGGCTATGCATGAAAGCCCAGATTAAAGCTATGATGGAGACTTCAGGGTCAGGTTCTATCGTTAACACCAGCAGCGTGGGTAGTCTAAAGGGGAATCCGGGATTGGGAGCTTACGGGGCATCTAAACGAGCGGTAAACAGTCTAACTCAAACGGCTGCGGTCGAATATGGGCCAGCAGGTATCCGTGTTAATGCCATTGCTCCGGGAACCACAATGACGGATATGATTCAGCAATGGGTTTCTATTAACCCTGACATTGTTGAACAAATTAGTGCTAAAACACCTCTCAGGCGTCCGGCTGAACCTGCTGAGATCGCGAACGCAGCCGCTTGGTTGCTTAGTGATTATTCCTCTTTTGTTACCGGGGTCGTTTTGCCTGTAGATGGTGGACTTAGTGTATAGAATCGGTGGTTACATTCGAAGTGTCTAAGTTGATGTCAATACAGTGTTAACTTGCATGCAAAATGCAAAATAGGGGCCGGGTTACTCATGAATATGAGTGCCCTGCCCCTTGCTTTGATATACATATGAAATATGAATATACAGACCTTAAGCAACACTTTAACAGATCGAAAAGAAACAGTCTATATTTTTGGAAAAATGTTCTATATATTTAGATTGCTGGCCGGCAACTACAGATGAAACGGAGTATAAATCAATGATGTCCAACAACCATCTTACTCATGAAGAATTACAGGATTATGTGTACAATGTATTTGGTAACGGTTACCACTTGACGCAGTGTGCAAGAGTTCATGGAGGCGCACAAAAAGTCATTTACAAAATGGACTTCAAGAATGGGTTCACTTGCCTGTTGTACGTTTGGGATATTTCCAGCAACTATTTTCAGGAAGAGATCTTGAATGAACCCAAGTTCCATAGTGCCTATGGCAGCGAACTTTTTTCTTTGAACACTCGCTTTCTCGCTCAACATGGAATTCGAACGCCAGCCTTGTATGATCTGAATAACGATAGAGGCCGGTACGGTTATGATTTTGCTCTTGTTGAGTATGTGGATGGACAGAAGGCCGAAGCCTATTTCCAGCATAACAATCCCAAAGATCGGGATGCGTTGTTTCAACGGATCAGGGATATGTTGACTCATATGCATAACATTCAAAGAAACGTTTATGGAAACGCCAACGATAACCAAAAAAAGGCTGAGCCTTGCTACAAAGTCAAGCGGTTCGATGCGGAAACAGCCTTATCCTATGCATCCAGGCACATGACCGATATTAGAGAAAATGAAGAAAGGCTGCTTGAGAAACTATCCGAATTGGAAGCAGCAATTCAGCCCAGAGACCTCTATAGTTTCATTCATGGAGAGCTAGGTCCGGATCATATATGGATAGATTCTGCGATGCAACCATGTCTTATTGATATTGAGGGCGCAGGATTCTTCGATCTCGAACATGAGCATAGTTTTCTGGAGTTTCGATTTGGAGACTTTTATCAGCACTTAAAAAATAATGATCTCGACCCGGAGCGGATGACATTTTACCGATTTTGCCATCATTTGTCCCTGATATCAGGAGGACTGAAACTGCTTCATAGACAGTTCCCCGATCAGCAATTCGCTAGAGGTCTCGCGGAGTATCATGCCAGATGCGCAGTTCAGATGCTTATGTGATAAGAACCATACACAGGAATATGGATATAACTCTGGAAGGAGATTTGAGGATGGAATTTATTTACGAAGATGAACGACTTGCCGTGAGCGTTATTCAGGCCATTCATACTGGAGATATCCCATCGTTACAGCAACTGCTGGCAGAGAATCCGGGATTGGAAAATATAAGAATCTTGGAAAGAAAGCCTAACAACATAGACTCGGATTCTAGTATCTCTCGAACGCTGCTGCACGTGGTTACGGATTGGCCGGGGCACTTCCCTCATGGAGCGGATACGGTGCGATTATTAACCAAGTTTGGAGCGAACTTGAATGCTCCTTTTGTCGGTCCACATATCGAGACACCTTTGCATTGGGCTGCAAGCTCCAATGACGTTCAAGTGCTCGATGCCCTTCTGGATGCTGGCGCAGACATTGAAGCGCCTGGCGCGGTGATCGCCGGTGGTACACCGCTGGACGATGCTATTGCATTCGCGCAATGGGATGCAGCACTACGCTTGGTTGAGCGCGGGGCGACCTTTGCCCTTTGGCATGCGGCAGCCCTTGGAAATATTCACGCCATACAAGATCATTTCAAAGGCGTCCAACTCTCGGAACGTTATCCTTGGGGAGCAAGCACCTCCTCTTCCCCACCCGATGTAGTAACCGTTGCCTTCTGGTGTGCTTGCCATGGAGGTCGTAGAGAAACAGCCGAATACTTGCTTAACCGAGGCGCCGAACTGAACTGGATAGCCACCTGGGATGGAATGACTCCACTGGACACAGCCAAACGACATAGATGGGTTGAACTGATCCCTTGGCTTGAGAATCAAGGTGCCAAATCTGCTGGCGAGATTCACAGATAGATGATTGACTGGAAAGAAAAAGCCCGCAATCTTTGCGGGCTTTTTGGCGTGTGATTTGTATGGAACCGAGACGTTTACTGCAAGGAATCGACTTTTTGAAGATCGGATTCGTTTGCCCCTGCCTCGGCTCCTTTACCGTAGAGCTTATCCATATGCTGCATATGCCCTACTCCCCAGTCGCTCATTGTCTGAAGCACAGGTTTCATGAGCTGTCCATACTCCGTAATCGAGTATTCAACCTTTGGAGGAACCTGCGCATACACTTCGCGATGCACAATATCATGATACTCCAGTTCTTTCAACTGCTGGGCTAACATCTTTTTCGAAATATCGGGAATGGCTTTTTGTAATTCGCTGAACCGCATTGTGCTATTGCTTAGCAGGCGTAGAAGAATTAAAGATTTCCATTTGCCCGTAAGAATATCCAGCGCCGTTCCAAATTTGCAATACACCGTCATCTGAATTCCTCACTTTCTAGTCATACGAGGGTATACTTTTGGTTACCTGGTTAGGTTTAAGTGCCTACTTCCTGATTGGACTTTCTCACTTTAGTATAGAGGCAGACATCAAAATTGAACAAGTGAGGGGTAAAGAAACGATGGATATAACGTTATGGATCGTACAAATCATATTAGCGGCAGGTTTCGTATATTCGGGATGGATGAAAACTATTCGTATCGAGTCATCAAGAAAGATGTGGGCCTGGGTCGATGATGTGCCAAAAAGTCTGGTTGTGCTGATCGGAATCGCGGAGCTGCTCGGAGCGCTGGGCCTCGTTTTGCCGTGGGCGCTGAACATAGCTCCGCTGCTTACGCCGATCGCCGCAATGGCTCTGGCAGCGGTCGCATTTCTTGGGATGTTGTTTCATATTCGGCGCAGTGAGTATCGGGAGCTTGGCGTGAATATCCTTTTTATGGTTCTGGCATTAATCGTAACCTTTGGAAGACTATGAACACGGCGCTCATCAGACTTATCTGTTCTCCCACCCAACCCAATTTTATATACGTATCCTTGGGGTAGGTTAAGAGTGAAGGACTGTTTTCAACCTGTCCTAAAAAGCGGTCATAATAATCTATGATAGCATTTTATAGCTATCCTGTTACCGATGTGCTCACATATAAACAGGGACCTCTCGCCATACTGGCAAGGGCCCCTGTCTAACAACTTGATATATAATTTTCCGTTAAGTGATGGTCAGACCGCCGCTTGCATATCCGGCCACGGTTGTAGCTACATCAAGACCGGCTGTTACTGATGCCGAGAAGACCATAAGCAGGCGGTCACCTGCGGCCACCGGAATGCTCAGTCCTGTAGTCAATCCGCTGGATATTGTGCCCAGTGCCAGAATTCCGGTGAGTGGGGGAGCCAAAGTGACCAATGCACCAGGTACAGCTGTAAAGGAGTTATTCGGTGTAGTGGAGCGGAATAATTGTGCAGTTATGGTTACTGTAGATCCAACCAAGCTCAGTCCGGCTGTCGTGCTGAAATATGCAGCCAGTGAAGTAATCGTTCCGGTACGCGATGCGGAGAAAGCGAAGTTAAGCAAAGTGCCAGCAGCGCCTGTGAGATCAATAACTCCGCCACTAACACTGATGCCTGTAGTACTGTTGCCAAAACCTACTAAACTGGAGGTATTCAGAAGGCCGCCCAATACCGTAGTCAACGCAACCGGAAGTCCTGATGCATAAGGAATAATTGCTCCAGAACCTGTCGCACCAGTAGCTCCAGTTGTACCTGCTGTGCCCGTTGCACCAGTAGCTCCGGTTGTACCTGCTGTACCTGTCACTCCAGTAGCTCCGGTTACGCCTGCTGTACCTGTTGCTCCTGTTGCTCCTGTTGCTCCAGTCGTACCTGCGGTGCCTGTCGCTCCAGTAGCCCCGGTTGTACCGGCGGTGCCTGTCGCTCCGGTTGCTCCAGTCGTACCTGCGGTGCCTGTTGCTCCGGTAGCTCCGGTTACGCCTGCTGTACCTGTTGCTCCTGTGGCTCCGGTTACACCTACGGTGCCTGTCGCTCCTGTGGCTCCGGTTACACCTACGGTGCCTGTCGCTCCTGTGGCTCCGGTTGTACCGGCGGTGCCCGTTGCTCCTGTTGCTCCAGTTGTACCTGCTGTACCTGTCGCTCCAGTAGCTCCGGTTGTACCGGCGGTGCCTGTCGCTCCTGTTGCTCCAGTCGTACCTGCGGTGCCTGTCGCTCCTGTTGCTCCAGTCGTACCTGCGGTGCCCGTTGCTCCTGTTGCTCCGGTTGCCCCAGTAATGCTCGGGATTTCGCCTAGCAATTCAGAAGAAACCAAACGGTGGGCTGTTACCAAAGAGCCTGTGCTGCTCTTACCCCATACGGATACTTGAACAGGATCATTAATCGTCGCTGTTGTTGTAAAAGTAAACTCGAAGGCATCCAGATTGGCAAAGTAGTTGTTAGTTATTACCTGATTGGGTGCAAGGTCAAAAGTCTCACTGATATACAGAACTCTCATTCCACCACTCATGTAATACCCTTGTATTTGTATGGTTGAGGTAGCCACATTACTGCGGTTATCGATCTTGACTGTAACTGTCTGAGTCGGTCTTACACCACTAACCGCATTATTTTCTATCGGCCCTGTTGATAAAAAGCTCATCGCTACATCTCCTCTTCATGGGATTGGGATATCTTTTTTCCTAAGTGTTTTGAACTGTTTCCTCGTGCTCCACCACCCGGTGTGCATCAACCAATTGTCCGGAAGCTTGTTTGCCCCACACGGAAATCCCCACTTCCTCCACACCTGCCACATCCGTTCCAAAAACAAACTCAAACGCATCTAAATCTGCAAAATAATCTCTCGTCACTGCTTCGTTAGGGGCTACACTAATCACTTCACTTACATACAGTGTTCTGGTTGTGCTTAGCACATAACCCTGAATGGATACTGTTACAGAATCCACATCAGTCTGACTTACCAATCGAATCGTTACCCGTTGTGTCGGTCTAAGTCCAGAAACCGGGTTGTTTTCTATCGGACCTGTTGATAAAATAGACATTTTTCCCCATCCCACCTTTTTATGAACCTCATACTCTAGCAGGTTTTGGCATAAGCTCACTTGATAGTAATATTCAAGAACAAAACCAACGGTGTGGACAAAACACAGGGGGCAAGTTCACCATTGTCAATAAACAACAACCCTGTACAACCCGTGATTCTATGCAATGAATGAACAGGCACAACAGCAAACGATTGATACTCGTAAAAGTCGAGCAACAAGTGGGCGAGTCTTTGGTCTGATAACCCAACTCGATTCCAGCAAAAAAACGACCGACTCCCCATTCATTGACAGGGAAACGGCCGCTGCTTAAGACGTGTCTATATAATCTGTGTTTATTTCATGAGATTATGAACTCATTTAAAGCTTATCCATCCGTTTTAATTCTAGCGAGAGAGTAATGTTCTTCTTCATCCTCTACTTCAACATAGAAAAAGATTGTATTATCTTAAAATTGTGATATGATATCGTCAAGTTAATAAACATTTAAAAGAAAATATGAAAAATAATTACATTTAAATGTGGTCAAATCTCTTTTTTCGCCAAATTCCAGTTCTAACCCATTTTATTGAAAGCGATTACAAAAAGAAACCTGACAGATTATAGCACTTCTAATCCCACACACAGATGCAGGCTTACTTTGGGTTATAGCCATTCCCTTATCCCCGTGACCACGCACACGGTGTACAGGTCGCTTGGCTTAAACCATATATAACAGCATGACATAACCTAACAACTATTCAAAAAGGGGGTGACATGAGGGACATCTCTTCATTTTTTCAGCATTTCATCATCTCTGCTATTCTAACTTTCGATCACCACTAATCCAATCTCATGGAGGCGAAATGTATGATCCGTAAACCGCTAGTTTTATTGTTGGCGTGTCTGCTAATCTTTGTCACCCTACCCGTTGAATCAAGCCATGCAGCCAATGCAGCTGTAGCCAAACTTCCTGGAAATTCCAATCCTCTCATCGATCACAAACTTGGAGCTGACCCTTATGTGCTCGTCCATAACAATCGCGTCTATGTCTACATGACAGGTGATGCATATCTGTACAACAGTGACGGTTCTGTCAGAGAGAACCAGTACAGCACCATCGGGAAAATTAACGTCATCTCTTCAGCTGACATGGTGAACTGGACAGACCATGGTTCCATCCCTGTAGCGGGTGCGAATAATGCCAATAATGGACAAGGTATTGCCAAATGGGCTACCCAATCCTGGGCTCCTGCCATGGCGAAGAAAACTATTGCTGGCAAAGAGAAATTTTTCCTGTATTTTGCCAACTCGGGCGGAGGTATTGGGGTACTCACAGCGGATTCCCCCATCGGTCCTTGGTCCGACCCAATCGGACGTGCCCTCTTGACGCACGGAACACCAGGTATGTCAGGTGTAACCTGGCTCTTTGATCCGGCTGTACTTGTCGATGATGATGGCTCTGCTTACCTGTATGCTGGAGGGGGTATTCCGAACGATACCAATGCTGCTTCCATTGCCAATCCCAAAACAGCTCGGGTCATTCGTCTCGGTGCCGACATGATCAGCGTGGTGGGCAGTGCCGTTACGATTGATTCTCCTTATATGTTCGAAGATTCCGGTATTCATAAGTATAACGGCAAATATTACTACTCCTACTGCATCAACTTCGCGGGAACACATCCCGCTGCATATCCAAAAGGTGAGATCGGATACATGGTCAGCGACAGCCCAATGGGCCCTTTTACGTATAAAGGCCACTTTCTGAAAAATCCCGGTACGTTCTTCGGTGTAGGCGGCAATAACCACCATGCCGTATTCCAGTTCAACAACGAATGGTATGTGGCATACCATGCACAAACAGTAAGTAAGGCATTCCTCGGGGATGGCAAAGGGTACCGTTCCACCCACATTAACAAGCTGACCCACAACGCGGATGGCACCATCCAGGAAGTGCAGGGTAACATGACTGGTGTATCCCAAACGACCAACCTCAACCCGTATGTCCGGGTGGAAGCGGAAACCATTGGCTGGCAAGCAGGCATTAACACTGAGCCGAGTCAAGCGAGCGGTGGACCTGTAGCCAATCAGAATGTCACTAATATTCATAATGGAGATTGGATCGCGGTCGGCAATGTGGATTTTGGATCAGCTGGAGCCTCCAAATTCAAGGCTAATGTCGCTTCTACCGGAAATGGCAACATCGAGGTACGACTGGACAGTCCGACAGGTCCTCTGGTTGGAACACTTAATGTAAGCTCAACCGGCGGTGCGCAAACGTGGCGCGAGATGGAGACCAATGTAACCAACGCTACGGGCGTACATCGTTTGTATCTGGTGTTTACAGGCTCAGGTAATGGAAACCTGTTCAAACTGGATTACTGGCAGTTTACATCCGGTTCGGGTGGCAACCCCAACCCCAATCCTAACCCGTCCGTTACTCGCATCGAAACGGAAAGCATGACACTTGGCGGTCAATATGCCGGTGTGATCAGCTCCCCTTTTAATGGAGTAGCACTCTACGCCAACAATGATTATGCAGCATACAATCAATATTATGCTTTCCCAACCCATCATTTCTCTGTCCGCGGTGCTTCCAACAACAATGAGACGGCACGTGTGGATCTTGTCATCGGGGGTGTAACGGCGGGTTCATTCTACTTTACCGGTACACAACCGACCGTACAGACCCTGTCGAACATCACACATGCTACAGGCAATCAGGAAGTCAAGCTGGTCGTAACAACGGATAATGGCACGTGGGATGCTTATATTGATTATCTTGAACACTCTCAATAACACAAAGGTCAAGATAGACTGGGGAGGACAAGTTATGTGGAAAAAAATCTGTACGCTTCTGCTCTCTCTTCCGTTACTTGTGGCATCGCTGTCAACGACAAGTCCTACCGCTTCCGCATCAACGTTCAGCAATCCGGTCATTTATGCGGATGTTCCTGACAGTGATGTCATCCGGGTGGGCAATGCCTTCTATATGACCAGCACAACGATGCATATGAATCCGGGTGTACCTGTGATGAAGTCTTATGATCTGGTCAACTGGAGCATCGTAAACTATGTGTATGATACGCTTGGAAACGGGGATATACAAAATCTGAACAACGGACAAAACGAGTATGGGCGCGGTTCCTGGGCAAGCAGCTTGCGGTACAACAATGGGATATATTATGTGGCTTTTGGCTCACTTTCCACGGGCAAGACATATATTTATCAGACCAGCAATATCGAAACAGGCCCATGGACACCTTACACACTGAACAGTTATTACCATGACCCCTCCCTCTTGTTTGACGGGAATCGAACCTTTCTTGTTCATGGCAGTGATAACATCAGTATCATTGAGCTGACACCTGATGCGAAGGCCGTCAAGGCCGGAGGGCTGAATCAGGTTCTGATTCCAAACGCGAGCAGTATAGCTGGTTCTAACATGATTGTAAAGGCAGAAGGAGCACATATTCAGAAGATCAACGGCATGTACTATGTATTCCTGATTGCCTGGCCTTCGGGTGATGGTCGCATTCAGCTTTCCTATCGTGCAAACACATTGACAGGGCCATACACAGGTAAAGTTGTACTACGAGACTCGGGCATTGCCCAAGGAGGCATCGTGGATACCGCATCCGGTGCATGGTACGGCTTGCTGTTCAGAGATAGCGGGGCTGTTGGACGCATTCCCTATCTGGTGCCGGTGACATGGTCGGATAACTGGCCTGTGTTTGGGGTGAACGGTAAGGTTCCTCTTAACATGAATATGCCCGTTGAAGGTCAGCCTGCTGCCAAAATCTACGGGTCGGATGAGTTCAACGCAACCACATCAGGTACACCCTCAGTAACGCAACTGTTAGTGAACGGCGGCTTTGAGGACAGCACCATTCAGCCGTGGACCAGCAACAATACAGCAACCATCAGCTTAACGAATGCCGAAGCGTTTAGCGGTACCAAAAGCCTGCTCGTCAGCGGCAGACAGCAGACAGCAGGCGGTGCCAAACAGATGGTTACAGGTAAGCTGTTACCAGGGGAAACGTACTCTTTTTCGGCTAAGATCAAATACACCGCTGGTCCCGCAACCAAAACGTTCAATCTTAGCATCCAGAACGGTGCAAGTTATACCGGAATTAGCATTATGGGCAGTGCAACGCTAACCCGCGGACAATGGGGCACCCTTCAGGGTACGTATACTGTTCCATCGAACGCAGACCTGTCCCAAAGCTTTATTTTTGTGGAAACACCGTATAACTCGAATCCGGACCCGACCAATGATCTGATGGCATTTTATGTAGATGACGTCTCACTGACAAGCAATTCATCTACCGGCACATCCAGTCTGGCTCCATACTGGCAATGGAATCATAACCCCGATGCTGCCAATTGGTCCCTGCTCCAGCGACCCGGTTTCATGCGTCTAACCGCAGGCAAAATCAGCAAAAACCTGTTGGAAGCCCGCAACACACTGACACAACGAACCTTTGGTCCAAAAAGCACGGGCATTACCGCTTTGGATACAGCAGGCATGAAGGATGGTGATTATGCTGGACTCGCTGCTTTTCAGGCCAGATACGGCTTTGTCGGCGTAAAGATGACGGGCAGCACCAAATCCATCGTTATGGCCAATGCCAGTTCCGGCACCATGACCGAGGTAGCAACGGTGCCATTGAACCAGAACAGAATCTATCTCCGCGTCATCTGTGATTTTACGAACCAGACAGACAAAGCCTACTTTGCTTATAGTCTGGATGGCAACAACTGGATATCCCTTGGCAATACACTTCAAATGTCTTACACACTGCCACACTTTATGGGATACCGGTTTGCACTATTCAATTATGCAACGAAGTCTACCGGAGGGTATGCAGATTTCGATTATTTCCGCGTAGAATAAATGTGATTTTATTCAGTTATCGATCAGGACCTGGAACTCCATCATGTGTGGAGCCAGGTTCTTTTCAATACATTTCTTATGAGAATATTCACCTTTTAAATTCAAAAAGTCCGGTGCTGTTTTATATAACGCATGTATCCTTCAGCACTTCGGTTAATCTCTTCATCGGAGGCCTGGAATGAGGCACCATAGACTGCATATTGTGGCACCGCCTGAGCCCCTACATGATTCATGCTTGCTATGAAAGGTGCAACAAGTTCCTCAACGCTGTAACCGATAGAACCATCTTTCGCATAATTCTCCTGTTTATCCCCTATGGAGATCGCCAGTCCCATTCGCTTTCCCTTCAATCGATTCCCTTTCGATCCGTACGCCCATCCATGGGTGAACACATCATCAAACCATTTTTTCAACAGCGGTGGGTAACTGTACCAATATAACGGGAACTGCAACACAATAAGATCATGCGTCTCCAGCAACTCTTGTTCTTGGGCTACATCAATCTTCCAATCGGGGTAGGTCGTATATAATTCGTGAAGAGCAATATCATCTGTATACTGCAGCAACTCCTCCTTCCAGCGACGATTGACTCTCGAACTTTTCATATCGGGATGTGCCAGAATAACAAGTGTTTTCATCATAAGTTCCTCTCTTCCCTTCCAGGGTGTTGGTTTCTATACTTGAATATGGACCATTATCGGCCACATCCAGTCAAAAGAAAATACACACAATGAAGTAAGGTACTTACCTCAAAGTGTGTATGGACTTCCGTGTCAGAACCGTGAGAAAATAAATAGTTACACCCTATAAAACACGTAAAAAACTGAGGTGAATCAGGATGAAGCAATACAATCTGGGCATTGAAGCAACGCTCGAAATTATAGGCGGCAAGTGGAAAGCCTTGATCATCTGTTTGTTGATGTCCGGGGTAAAGAGAACGGGCGAATTAGAGCGAAGCATCCCCGGCATTTCGCAAAAAGTGTTAATTCAACAATTGCGCGAGCTGGAACGGGACGGCCTTGTCACCAGACATGTCTACCAGCAGATGCCTCCCAAAGTGGAATATGGACTTACAGAGTACGGCGTTACCGCCAATACCATCGTGGATGTCATGTGTACTTGGGGAAGGGACAATATTGCTCTCAGACAGCAGCGGGGCGAAGACGTTGTATTATTGGAAAACAACCAGCCCGAGTCTTGATTTCACAGTTGCACA
Source organism: Paenibacillus sp. FSL R5-0749 (assembly GCF_038595085.1). NCBI lineage: Bacteria > Bacillati > Bacillota > Bacilli > Caryophanales > Paenibacillaceae > Paenibacillus > Paenibacillus sp. FSL R5-0749. Next base: position 4,880,429 of record NZ_CP152005.1, read on the forward strand.
TTCCCCATACATTATGTAGGACATATGTCTCCTTTTCCACGAAAACGATTAAAAAACCTTTATATTCCAGACCAAATGATCGATATACACATTGGGGCACCTGAATATCCCGTGTTGAGCATTGGATTCACATCTCACAAATGCAACACGGGAGAACAGAATGATACATACGGTAGCGAGTAAGGGAAAAAGATAAGCTCTATCTGGTGAGATGGAAAGGGCTAACAAAGGAGAAGGAGAGTCATATGAAGGTAAGAACGAGTCAAAAAGGAAACACACGCCACAGCTACATCAACTTGATGTTATCTGTTCTGTTATTGATTAGCAGCATCCCGCTGTGGCCAATCTCAAAAGTGCACGCCGCAGATGAGGAACATCATCTGTTATCCCTGAACCGGCCGGTGTACAGTTCCTCATCTCTGGGCGGCAATACGGCAGACCATGTGGTTGACGGCAACAAAAACACCCGCTGGGAAAGCATATGGCAGCAAGATCCGCAGTGGATCTATGTTGACTTAGGCGCGGTGGCCTCCATCTCGGGCATCTCCATCGAGTGGGAAAATGCGTATGCTTCCAGCTTTGATCTGGAAGTATCCAACGACGAAGTCCATTGGCAGTCTGTTTACTCCACAACAAAGGGGCAAGGCGGCCTGAACGAAATTGAGGTCACAGCAGAGGCACGATATGTGCGCTTGTTCAGCCATCAAAGAGCACAGCAAGCCTATGGCATCTCTGTATACGAATTCAATGTATACGGGACGGGCGGAGCAAATCCACCTCCCAAACCAGCAGCCATGAACCTTGCACTTGGACAACCGGTTACAGCGTCTTCGGAAGAAATTGATGAGCCTAGCCGTTCAGCCGAGGATAAAGCCAAAATGGAAAAAAAGAATTACGAAGCTCGGAATGTAACGGATGGCAATCCAGATACACGCTGGTCTTCCATCTACAAGGATCAGGAATGGATTGTTGTAGACCTTGGACTGATCCGGGAAATCGGGAACGTATCCCTGCAATGGGAAAACGCTTTCGGACGTGCATATGATATTCAAGTATCCAATGACGCACAGCAATGGACTACATTGTACCGGGAATTGCACAGCAACGGTGGACGGGATGAAATTCCGGTATACGCCGAAGCACGGTATGTGAAATTGGCCGGACTTGGCAGAGGAACAACCAATGGATACTCCCTGTACGCATTTGATGTCTACGAGTATATCGAAGGTGATGCCAAACCTGTGCATACCATTCCGAATATCCCTGAACCGTCATCCGTACAGATGGGTTCCGGCAGTTACGCTGTAAATGACATCACGATGCTGCAGCCGAAAAATCCGAAAAATCGTACGGCTGATATTACGGCGCCTCTCCCTTCCAATGACTGGTGGCAGTCTATTCTTGTATCTGATCTGGGGGATGGCAACAGTCTGGTCACACTCCCACTCAAAAGCAGATATACCAAACAAGGACTTCAACTTCTGAACCCCGGAGCTGGTTACGTTTCGGCTGATGGCGGTTCTATGGACGCTGACGGGGAACCGGATCTGATCATGACCACCAGCAATATGAATCCGGCGGAGGTCAATACCAAGGTGGCGGGATATGGAGATTATTCCGCAACGATCATCATGAGTGATGACGAAACGGCCAAAATGAACACCACGTTTGTGAAGGGTTCCCCTTTCCTGTACAACACCTTCGATAACCCAGATACCATTATTGTTCGTTCGCCCAACATCACACGTCTCTTCGATGATCAGAACCGTGAAATTGTTCTGAAGGATGGAGAATCACTGACGGCCGATCATATCGGCGTTGAAATAACCAATCAGGACAGAGCGCCCAAGCCTCAGACCTTTAAAAGAAATTACGGGATCTTTGCACCTGAAGGAACCGTATTTATGAAACTTGGTAATACGATCAAGATCAAGCTGGGCCAGAGCGAAAACTATCTTTCACTGGCTACCCTGCCGTCCGCGGCAGAGCTGCCTTATTATTACCAGCACGCCTACGCCTTTGTTACCGATACCCAAGTGGACTACAATTATAACGAGAGCACTTCACTGGTAACGACTACCTTCAACTCGGTAACCCAGACGAAACGGGCAGGCTTTTCCTCCGAGACACTCATGGCCTTGTTCCCGCACCAATGGAAACTGGCGACTACTCCGTTAACGGAGCTTGCTTACCCTTCCATTCGCGGCATGATGAAAGTAAGTGAAGGCAATACGTTTACGACACAGGATCGATTCTATGGCATTATTCCGCAGTTTGTAGAGCCGGATGATCCGACCTACTCGCGTGCACAATTAATCAGCTATCTGGATCAGCTTGACGCGGATACGGCAGGCAATCTGATGAGCGAGGATCCTTACTGGCAAGGGAAAAAGCTTCATCCGCTTGCGCTGGGTGTACTCATCAGCGACCAGATCGGAGATACGGTAAGGCGAGACCACTATCTGTCCCTGCTTCGAAACATTTTGACAGATTGGTATACTTATTCGCCGGATGAACCTTTGCACTCGTATTATTTTTATTATTCGGATGAGTGGGGAACCATTTTCCCTTACGGTAGTGGATTTGGTGTTAATACCGGATTGACAGATCATCATTTTACCTACGGCTATTACGTTTTTGCATCGGCTGTACTGGCCACATATGACCAAGCATTTTTGCAAGATTACGGCGACATGGTTGACCTTCTGATTCGGGACTATGCCAATCCTTCACGGACAGATGATCAGTTTCCAAGGCTTCGCAATTTTGATGCGTACGCAGGTCACTCCTGGGCGGGTGGTTACGCCGATAATCGCAGCGGGAATAACCAGGAGGCGGCAGGTGAAGCCCTCTTTAGTTGGGTCGGACAATATATGTGGGGTGAGGTGACAGGCAACAAAGCCTACCGCGACACCGGAATCTGGGGTTTCGTAACTGAAGAAAAGGCTGCCGAGCAATACTGGTTTAATTATGACGGGGATAACTGGCTGGAGGATTACCAACATGCTACGGTAGGTCATGTGTACGGCAGTGCCTACCTGTATGGAACGTACTTCTCGAATGAAGCCGAGCACATTTACGGTATTCACTGGCTGCCGCCAGCGGAATGGATGACCTATTATGGACGTGATCCGCAGAATACCAAGGCTCTCTACAATGGTCTCATCAAGGATCTGGGCGGTCAGCAGGAGCGCACATGGCAACATATTATCTGGCCGTTCCAGTCCATTGGAGACCCGCAAGGTGCTCTAGCCAAATGGAATACGAGCGAGATGCAGCAAAATGAAGTCTTTAACGCGTACTGGTTCATGCACAGCATGGCTTCTACAGGAACACGCACGATGGAAATCTGGGCAGATGATCCGGCAGCAACCGTGTACGAAAAAGACGGCGTCTATACAGCGCAAATCTGGAATCCGTCCGACACTGTCAAAACAGTGCATTTCTACAATGCCAATGGCGCTTTGGGTTCGGCTACCGTTTATGCCAAAGCGCAAGTAAAGGTTAACCCGCTGGAACATTCCGTTGTTAAACAGCCGGATGCCTCTCAGGGTGTAGTCTATCTCGATCGGAGCCAATGGACCATTACGGCATCCTCCAGTTCAGAGCCGGTAGAGCGCATGGTCGACGGTGATCTGACTACACGCTGGTCATCCGGACAGATCCAGCAGCCCGGCGATTGGCTGCATATTGATCTGGGAAGCGAACAGTCTATGGATACGGTATTCATGAACTCCGGCAACAACGGCGGTGATTATGCTCACGGGTACGAAATCTACGTATCCAAAGATAACGAGAACTGGGCCCAGCCTATCGCAGAGGGCGCTGGAACATCTCCAAGTCTGTCCGTGGAATTGGGCATGCAAACCGCCCGTTATGTCAAGATCGTATTGACTTCCTCTGCGGACAGCTGGTGGTCTATCTCTGAACTCAAGCTTGCCCGATTTGGTAAACTTGAAGCAACACCGGACCTCCCACAGCCTGTATCGCTTCCAGATCGCTCTTCATGGATCGTAACCGCCTCCTCTACTCAAGGAGCAGATGTGACGGCCAATATGCTGGACGGAAGTTCAAATACCCTATGGACCAATGGGAGGAAACAAATCGAAGGACAATGGATTACCATTGATCTTGGCCAAAAGAGTTCTTTCGATGCCATAGAATTGGACCCGGGTCATGCGAAAGACGACTATCCGAGACAGTATCGGATCTATGTCTCGGATGACGGCGAACACTGGGGCACGTCCATTGCAGGCGGCGAAGGCACGCCTGGACGCATGTCCATCACCTTCCCTGAACAGCAGGCACGTTATGTGAAGGTGGTACAGATCGGGAATTCCGATCAATGGTGGTCTATCTCCGAGTTGTTTATTCATCATAATGGAACGGGCAAACAAAAGCGGTTGCTGCCAGACGGCTGGTCCGTGACCACTTCTTCCGGAGACGATGCAGCGGCTATACTCGACGGCTCGGACCAAACACGCTGGACCTCCGGTCAGACTCAAACAGGCGGCGAATGGATTCAGATTGATCTGGGGGCCTCGCAGCCAGTGAATCGGATTGTGCTGGACAGCGCGCACAGCCGGGAAGACTTTGCTCGCGGTTATGAAGTATTTACTTCCCTGGATGGAGAGCAATGGGGGGAAGCCCTGGCTTCGGGTGAAGGATCATATCCGCTGCTTTCTATCCCCTTTGCATCACATAAAGCACGTTATATTAAGGTCGTACAGACGGGTACTGATTCTCATTGGTGGTCCGTAGCTGAATTAGAGGTCTATACTGCTGATCAGACACCCTGGATATCCGGGGAACTGGATCATCTGCTACCTGCTGAACTGGATCGAACATCATGGACAGCGACTGCCTCCACCTCTGGAGATGTTGTGGCGATGCTCGACGACGATCTGAATTCACGCTGGACCTCTTCATCTGGTCAACATGCCGATCAATGGGTCCAGATTGATCTGGGAAGCAAGCAGAGCTTCAGCCGCTTGACCATGGATTCGGGGAGCAGCAGTAACGATTATGCTCGCAGTTTCCAGTTATTCACTTCTGATGATGGCGAGCACTGGAATGGAGTTACGGAAGTCCTGGGAACAGAACCCGTCATTTCACATACGTTCTCCAAACAAACCGCGCGATACATCAAAATGGTTTTGACCGCGGACACTCCCGAGTGGTGGTGGTCCATTGCCGAGTTAAAACTTTACCATTAATGTCATCACGATCTGTTCAACCACCTCTCTCCCGTTCTTGCGGGACAGGGGTGGTTTTTCCTATGCCAAGGATGAAGCATACCTCATTCAAACTTCATGTTCCATACATCACCTCTATAGTAAGATATAGATTAATGTATATTCACTAAATGCTATTCAACAAGGAGTGTTCCGTATGAAAAATATAATTGTTTTTGGTGCAAGCAAGGGATTGGGTGACGCATTCGTTAGAGGTGTGCCACAGTCCGGTGATAAAGTCTGGGTGGTTTCCCGCAGCAAACCGGAAAGTCTGAACGTAGAGGATGGCGTCCAGCGAATATGGATTCAGGCCGATCTTTCCGAACTTCAGGCCGCGGAGCATATTGCCAACCAGCTTCAAGGCGAGACGTTGGATGTGCTTATTTATAACGTGGGGATCTGGGAGAAGGAAGGATTTGAAGAGCACTATACGTTTGATCGGGATGAACCCGCAGATATCAGTCAACTTATTCATGTGAATGTGACCTCAACGATTGTATGTATACAGGCTTTACTGCCTCATCTTCGCCAGTCAGAGGCAGGCAAGATCATCCTGATCGGTTCAACAGCCGGTTTGAGCAATGCAGGCAACAGCCAGGTTTCATTTGTCGCCTCCAAATTTGCCATACGGGGTGTTACGGAAGCTCTAAGAGAGCATACGAGAGAGGACCGCATCGCGGTGACATGTATCAATCCGGGAGAACTGGCGGCAGAGATTCCTTATGAAGACGGAATGGAACGTGCACTCGCCGAGTATGACGGGACCCGTATTCCCTTACAGGATATGGTCGCCGTCGTTCGATGTATTATCAGCTTATCCAAGGCGGCCTGTGTGAAAGAGATCAACATACCCGCATTAACGGATACGAACACTTAGATAACACGGATATGAACACTTAGATAGCGATGACATCTGCCCGCACAACCGGTTCGTTCAATGCGGGTTCGCTATGTATGCATACGCTGGACTGAAGACCGTCTACATTAATACATGCGACAAGTGTGCAATGCCTATGGAATTCATGCGTTCATGCTCAGGAATATTTTCATATAACAAATTCGACTTTCCTGCCTTGGCCAGGTGATCACGCATAGCGGCAATCCGTCCTTTGTTCACACCAATATAACGAAAATCGATTTGGCGCAAGTGCTCCAGCTCGGTCAGTCCAGCAAAAGAATTCGCCTTGAGCGCCGTATTTATCTCCTTTAGTTCAATAGATTCCAAAGTGCCGGCTGTCCATAGATGTTCGGTATCCCGCAACGATTTCATATAGTCCAGTTCGAGCTGTCTGAGGCAGGGCATCTGGGAAAAGTCGCATAATTGCTCCAGCTTGGGCAAGGACAGATGCAGATACTCCAGCCCATGCATCTGTTCGAGTCCCTGAACACTCGTCAGCTTGCGAACAGAGCTTAGCTTCAACATCGAGATAGTTGACTCTGTCAATACATCCAGTCCACCTTTTAACTCGCCATGATCCAGGGACAGATATTGAAGCATGGGCAGTTCAGCCAACACATCGAGTGATTCAATAGAGCAGTTCAGAATGATGGTGTTGAGACTTAGGCATGTTGCAATGGAAGCAAAATCTTTGAATTTGCCGCGGAGTTCAAGAAAGGTTAGTTGGTTGTAGTGTTCAATAAAATTGAGCCGGGTTGCCTTAGCAGGTGAATTCAACCTTAGAAACTGCAGTTGCTTCATCGCACCCAAAATCGTCAAATCCTGTGCCTGCGAAAGATCAAGCTGCAAGGCAGACACATGCTTTAATTGGGCAAGTCGCCCCAAAAATCCTGATGAATATCCCCCTTTAGGGTCCACATGCGATATGTGTAGAATTAGATCTGGGCGGGCAAAGAACACTTTGGCATCTAGCTCGGCAAGGTCCTCGTATGTATCCGCGTCGACGCGGAAATGAACCGTTGCTCTGCGGCGCAACAGATGCACCGCCTGGTGCATCTTTTCGGCATTCCATGGAGCCCCTTGTATCGAAGCGTGCCATACTTCACTCACAGATAATCCCCCTTTTTACACCCCTATAGTTCCAATTCATTCCATTATAAACAACATTACCTGGATGAACCACTACTGAACCCGGTTTTTCATTCCTATTCTCTTTTCAACCCTTCCTTTCATTTTCCTCATCTTCAAGTCCCTTTCCTTCCTGTTGCTTTCAATATTAATCGACAGAAATCTACATAAAACTATAGGATATACCGACATATAACTTAGGCGTTTTGAGCTTTTTATTACTCATCTGGGGAGATGGAATATGTCGAACATGTTGAATAAGTGGGGTAAAAAGGGAGCACGGACATCCAGTATGGCAAATACGTTGTCCATTGTGCTGCTCGTCATCATCGTAGTCGTCTTTTCCGTGCTGGGAACTTTTATGTTCGCAAGCACACGAAACATTCTGGTAAAGCAGCAGGAATCCATGCTCCAGACCAAGACACAGGCTATTGTTAGTGAATTTGATGCGCTATTCAAAGAAAAGGGCGCGCTGGTCAAACAAATGTCCACCAACACATTATTTAAGCAATACATAGAAACAACCACATCTGCAGCAGATGCGGCAAGTTCAACCTACGCTGCTGAAGCACAGGCGACACTAGCTGAAATTGTTAAGGCAGAGCCTTCATTTGCCGATGCTTGGGTCGCGGGTCTGGATGGAAAAGGTTTTTGGATTCAAAATGATGGTGTTGTCTCTGCACCGGACTTTGATATCCAGTCACGTCCATACTACAAGCCTGTTACCGGTGCAGACGGGCTTTATTTCTCCGATCCGTACATTGACGTTGCAGCAGGCGACGTACTTATGGGGATCTTTTACCCCATCAAAGACGACAACAATAACATGATCGGCTTCGCTGCAGCGGATATTGCGTTTAAGGATATTCCAGCCATCATGGAGAGTTATTCGCTTGGTAGCACGGGCTATTCCATGCTGCTGTCCAAGAGCGGGGAAATTCTGTACCATCCTGACCAAGAGAAGGTGCTGAAGGAGAACATCCTGGACAGTACGGGGGACATGGGGGAGATCGGCAAGAAAATGCTTGCCGGCGAACACGGCATACAGCTTATGAATGACAATGGGGAACGTCGCTATATCGGCTACGCTACCAGCAAGGATACGGGATGGTCCGTTGGTCTGACGATAACAGAGAAAGAAGTACTGGGTGAATTAAAAACGTTCACGTGGATTACGCTTGGCGGTTTTGCTGCAGCCACTCTTCTGCTTGTGATTATCTGTTATATTACCCTTCGCCGTCTGTTACGCTCCATACCACAACTGCTGGCCAAGATCAAACAGATTGAACAAGGTGACCTCACCGTCATACTGGATATCAAATCCAATAATGAAATTGGACAGATCGCCACAGGTTTGAATTCCATGGTACAAAAAATTCAAGGTATGCTGCAAATGGTCGGCAGCTCAGCGCAAATTCTGAACCAGTCGTCCAATGATCTGCAAGCCATCTCCTCACGAACGGCTGTGACCATGAATGACACATCGACAGCGATTAACGAGATTGCCAATGCCACGAATTATCAGTCCATTGAAACGGAAAATATCTTACGCAAAACAGGCTCGTTATCCAGCCAAATCGATGAAATTGCCACCGATACACAGGCTATGGGGGCGGTCGTACAGACATCTGCCGATCAAAGCAGCCAAGGACTTGCGGTCGTGGAGCAATTATCGAAATGGTCGGAGGAAAATCATCAGTCCACCCAAGCGGTATCCTCTATTATTCAGGAGATTGATCTGAGCCGGAATGAAATATCCAGTTTTGTAGATACGGTTAAACAGATTGCCTCTCAGACGAACCTGCTCGCCTTGAATGCCTCCATTGAAGCCGCACGTGCTGGCGAACATGGAAGAGGATTTGCCGTTGTTGCCGAAGAGGTTCGCAAACTTGCAGAACAGACCGCTCAGGCAACAGAGGAAATTAACAAAAAAGTGAATATGATTGAAGAGAAAACAACCCTGTCGGTTGAACATACTATGCGCGGTATGAAGATTGCGGAGGAAAATGCCAAATCCGTCGAAGATACCAAGCATGTATTCTTCAGCATTAACCAAGACCTGAAAGATCTACAGCAGCGTATGATGCAGATTACCAACAACACCTCCAATGTACACAAACACAAAGATGAGATATTCCAGGCACTGGAGATTATTTCTTCCACCACAGAAGAGAACTCGGCATCAACGGAAGAAGTAAGCGCCAGCACGCAGGAGCAGCTGGATAGTATTGAACAGGTAGCTGATCTGTCGAAACAGTTGAACCAGCTATCTGGCAAACTGCAAGAAGAATTGAGCCAGTTTAAAGTGAAGTCATGATCCACAGGCGTTCCCCTGCTCTTCTCTTTTCGTCGCTGTCCATTTATTATTAATGAATATGTGTACGAAGAGGATTGGAGGCTGAATCATCATCATGAACTTTGCCAGACGAATGGATCATTTCAACGAAGGAATTTTCACACGGCTACTGGAGATCAAACGCCGCAGACTGGAGAACGGACAGCCGGTTATTGATCTCAGTGTGGGCACGCCAAATATCCCACCTGCGCAGCATATTATAACTGCACTATGCGAGGCCGCAGCTGATCCGGCTAATTATATATATGCAGTGAATGATCAGAGTGAGTTGCTGCAAGCTGCTAGCGATTGGTACAAGCAGCGCTATCAGGTCGAGCTGGACCCGGCATCACAGATCTGTTCCTTGCTCGGTTCACAGGAAGGGCTGGCACATATATCCCTCTCCATTGTAGATGAAGGTGATCTGGTGCTGGTTCCTGACCCCTGCTATCCCGTCTTCGCGGATGGACCGCTACTGGCAGGTGCTGAACTGTATTATATGTCGCAAAAAGAAGAAAACGGGTATGTTATTCAACTTCAGGATATACCGGAAGATATCGCCCATCGTGCGAAATTCATGCTGGTCTCCTATCCTAACAATCCAACAACCGCAATGGCACCGGATCAGTTCTATCTGGACCTGATTGCCTTCGCCAAAAAGTATGATATTATCGTGCTTCACGATAATGCTTACAGTGAACTCGTATTTGATGGAAAGTCTTGCGGAAGCTTCCTCGCGTTCCCTGGCGCCATGGACGTTGGTGTGGAATTCAATTCCTTATCCAAGACCTATGGCCTGGCCGGAGCTCGAATCGGCTTCTGTGTGGGCAATACAACCATGGTTTCCATGTTGAAAAAGCTAAAATCCAATATGGATTACGGGATGTTTCTGCCGATCCAAAAAGCAGCAATTGCTGCCATTACCGGCGATCAATCCGAGGTTGAACGGGTCAGAGCGATATACGAACAGCGCCGAGACATCCTCTGTGAAGGCTTCAGCCAACTCGGTTGGCCTATTGCCAAACCGGAAGCAACCATGTTTGTCTGGAGTCGCATTCCGGCTCACTACGACAGCTCAGAGCAATTTGCCATGGATCTGGTCACACATGCGGGTGTCATTGCAACCCCAGGCAGTGCCTTTGGTCCTTCAGGCGAAGGTTACGTTCGATTCGCGCTTGTTCAGGAGGTTGAAGTACTGCAGCAAGCTGTGGAATCCGTCAATCACAGCGGGATTTTGAAATCCAGCTAACAGGAACATCGTTAACATGTGCTCAACCATCAATCCCCTCATGGTCTACAGAGAGTATGAGCTTCACGTTTGATACGTGATCTCAACTTCTTGAAGACCTGAGGGGATTTTGTCATTTGGTGCGGGACCAGACATTCATTGGATGGATGCTACTTGTGTGTGCCTTCCAGGGTCCGACAAACCATTATTGATGAAAATAAGTTATCAGTTCAACGGGATTCTAAGCTGGCAGCTAAATGTTGCCAAGGGATAGCCAAAAGCCTGCTCGGGGAGCAGGCTTTTGGTTTCAATCATTTATACAGACTTTCGCCAGTTAGAACGATACATGAGATACAGGAAGTACGGTGTTCCAATGATCGCAATGAGTATGCCTGATGGAATCTCTGTCGGTGCCATGACGGTTCTGCCGATAGTATCGGCGAGCACCAACATGACTGCACCCGCTAATGCGGATAGGAACATGGATCGTCTTAACTTATTTCCTGTCAGTAACCGAACCATATGGGGTGCAATCAAACCGATGAAACCGACGGTTCCTACACAAGCAACAGCCCCTGCTGCAAGTAAAACACCAACCGCCATGGCCAATAATCGTGTACGACGTACACCCAGACCAAGTCCGGATGCACTATTATCGTCAAATACCAGCAGTTCGAATCTGCGTGCCAGCCACCAAGCCACCGGTACCAGAATCACCAAAAATAATCCGATAACCTTTACCTGATCCCAGGTACGAGCGTAGGTACTGCCTGTCAGCCAGATATATCCACTGCTACCGTATACCGCACCTCGTACAATGAGGATTTGAATACCTGCTCCAGCAATGGCAGACATCGCAATCCCCAGCAACACCACTGCAGATGGGTTTAGCCCTTTCTTCCAGGCAAGTGAAAACACAACCACTGCGGCAATGGCTGCACCGATGATTGCTGCAATCGGCAGCAAGTAACTTGGAAGACCTGGCCATAAAATAATAACCATCATTGCTCCGAGACCTGCACCAGAGGAAACACCCACAATTGAAGCATCCGCCAGCGGGTTCCGAACCGCCATTTGAATCAGCACACCGCTAATGGCCAGTGCTGCACCCGCACCTGCGGCAACAAGGGTACGTGGAATCCGAAGCTGAACCAAGGCGGAGAACAGTCCATCCGACTGGAACAGACTCGGCAACAGATCAGCCAGTGGAATCCGCATCCCGCCAAACATTGTACTGAGTAAGATAAGTCCGACAGTAATGACTGAAAATAAGACGGCCACGGGGCCGAATGCAAAGCGACGCGAAGTTGCTCCCGTGCTCATGGAAGTGGACATGCCTGATCCATTCGCAGCCTTCATTCGTTTGAGCACAAGCCAGATGAGCCACGGTGCACCAATAATCGCCATAACGGCACCTGTTGGCAATTCCATACTGGAGTTATGCACCATCTTGGCAAGGACGTCTGCCCCAACCAGAAGCGCTGCTCCCCATATAAACACACCGGGTAACAGTAATCGGTTGGAACGTACCCCACTCAATCGTACCAGATGGGGTGCAACCAATCCCACGAAGCCAATCGGTCCAATCACACTGACAATAACTGCAGCCAGCAATACGGCGAGAATTAAACCACCCGTACGAGCCAATCCAACCTTTTGTCCCAAAGAAGAAGCCGTTGATTCATCCAGCTCCAGCATATCCCACTGTCTGGACATGATTAACGCTAGAAGGGTGATGCCAATCACCCAAGGCCACGCATAAGACACACCACTCCAGTCATTCTGGACAAGTGTTCCGGAGCCCCAAAGAAATAACCCTTGTGTCTCCATGGAGAAAAATATATGTAATGCACTTGTAAATGAACCAAGCACCATCGATACAATCATACCTGACAATGCCAGTCGAACCGGACTTGATGTTCGTCCGCCGCCCATGAAATAAGCTGCAAAAGCGGCCAGTAAACCACCAAAAGCTGCGAAAAGAAAAGGAGACTGACTTAACAAACTCGGAAAAGCGATAGCTCCCAACACCACCACAAAGTACGCTCCTGCATTAATGCCCAGCGTATCCGAAGCAGCCAGTGGATTACGTGTAATCGTCTGAAGCAAAGCGCCTGCTACAGCCAGTGCACCGCCTGCAAGAATACCAATCACCGTACGCGGCATCCGCAAATCCCAGACCATATTATGCTCTAATGAATCCTGTCTGCCTGTGAGCGAGTCCCAAACGACATGCAAAGGAATGGATGCCTCTCCATAAATTAGACTTACAAAAAAAAGCACGATGAGAGCGGTTAAACCGCCCCCATATATGCTTATTGTGCGCCAATTCATCGTTGGCTTGGATCTTTGAACCGAACTCATTTAGTAATCGCCTCAACAACACCGTCAACCAATACTTTGGAGGAGATCGGTCCACCAAAAGTCCATGTGGTGCTATCCAGTTGATAAGTGCGTTTGTCCTTCACGAAGTTCAGTCCGTTCCAAACCGAGTTATCTTTCATGGCTGTGCCAAAAACGTCATCGTCTGGTTGAGTGATGTAAATGAAGTTACTGTCCTTAACAGCGGTCAACGACTCAATGCCTACTGTCGAGAAACCGTAGTTCTCCAGTTTTTCCGGCTTCCAATCATTCACCAGACCAATTTTGTCCAATGTACCGATAACAACCGAATTATCCGTAAACATACGCAGGCTGACTGCATTTTGATACGTGAATGCTTGTGTCAGTGCAAAGTTGAAATTCTCTTTACCCGCAGCAGCCAGTTTTTCTTTGGCTTCTACATAGTGCTGATCGAGATCACTAAGAACTTGCTTTGCTTTGTCTTCTTTACCGAGAGCTGTTGCAATGGTATTAAAGATTTCTGTCATTTTGTCATAATTATAGCCATCGCCATCATACGGATCGAATTCAATGGTTGGTGCAATAGCATTAAGCTGATCGTAGACCGCATTATTGTTATCTGCGTTAGCAATGATCAGATCCGGCTTCAATGCAGCGATAGCTTCCAGGTTCGGCTCACCGCGTGTACCGATATCCGTTACACTGTCATCCAGTGCTGCTTCGGATGTTACCCACACTTTATAGTTAGCGTTATCTGCATTACCTACTGGCTGAACCCCCAGGGCAACAACATCTTCCGTATATGTCCATTCAAGTGTAACGACACGTTCTGCTGGCTTGTCCAACTTAAGCTCTCCACGTTTATGCTTCACCGTAACAGGACCTGCTGTCTCTTCAGCGGGAGCACTGCCCGTATTAGTACCTTGACTTGTATCTGTTGTAGTCGTGGTTTTACCACAACCCGCCAATATCAGCACAAATGCCAGCATGATCAACAGTCCGTTTAACCCTTTTTTCATATCTTGATCTCCCCTGTTTATATGTATTTATATGATAACAATTATCATTATCACTATTGGATTATGCCGTAGGAATGAATTTTTGTCAATGAAAAGTACTTTATTCCAACTCTTTTATAAAATAAAAAAAAGGAAAGGGATTGCTCAACGGCCATCCTTCCCCTTCTATTGCTTGTCTATTGGCGTTAACTCAACTGCATCGTAGTGATACAAGTATTATCATTTTCGTATGTAGACAATTGCGCTTCTGCAACCTTTCCATCTTGAACAATACGAATCAGATAGGTTCTGTCTCTTGGCACCCAAAAGTCCATGAATCCGTTCGCACCAGACTTGATCACTTCGTCTTTCATAAACGTGTTGCCTTGGGAATCGTGAATGGTAACACTGAATTCCTTATTGCTCATTTCCCCCTGACAACCAGTTAAGCTATGAATGGCACAGGGATGGGTCTGATCCACATAGGGTGCAATGGAAAGGAAAAATTCATTTTCAGGCAAATTATATGTAGTCGTATGTTTATCTTGATCGGTGACAATTAACTGTTTGGCATTAATGGAGGCTGATTCCGGCGTCTCTTTTCCTGTGCTGATCTCTTCCACCAATTTTCTGATGTTAGGCGCATTGGCTGTACCTGCCTCTTCCTTGCCCGTATTACTTGCGATCAGGTATGTTCCGATCACAATGACAATTGCAACACTTGCAATGATCCACATTTGTTTTTTCATCTGGAGTCCATCTCCTCGTCCGTTTTCATTAAGTATAATGGAGAACATACCATCATGGACCTATACAGCGAGGAATTCACCAGATATTCACATATATGGTTGGTTGATTACCTCATAATCCGCTCTGCCATTTCTTCGGCTTGCAGCACCGCCGACAACGGGTCGGACAGAAAATATCTATTCCAATCAAGGTTAATAATCCGGCAGTGCTCTGTCTCGATCGATTTCTGCCATGATTTGACTGAAGATGGATCATCAGCCCCATGTCTTGGACCATTATCCAACACCAACAGGTAGTCCTCCAGATACCCACCTACCGCACTCCGCGCAATATCCAGAGATTCCAGACCCGGCTCTAGCAACTCCTGACGAACCTTGCCTGCCGGCTTCAAGTTCAGTAATCCGTAGGCCGCCTTACCTCCACGTGTTCCCGTATCTCCCACAAGGGTAATATGTTCTCCCCAATTCGGATCGATGAGGGTAAATGTCTTCTCAGAAGAAACCTTGCTCGTGATCGTTTGCTGCAAAGTATGTACCCTCCGCATGTATTCCTTAATCCATGCTTCAGCTTCTGTATGTCGGTTCAGAATACGCCCCATCTGACGGATCCCCTCCGGGACAGGGCCGTATCCACCCCCTCCATAGACTACTGTAGGCGCAATCCGGGCATAGGAAGCATAGGCAGCAGGATTCCACGTGATAATGAGATCCGGTTCCAGTTCAAGCACCTTTTCAAGGGAGATAAAATTATGATTGCCGATATCCTGTACTTGGTCGCAGATATAAGGCTCCAGCATTTGGTTGCTTTCAATGAGTGAATGCGGCGCTCCGAGAGGTGTCACTCCCAATGCCAGTACTTCTCCCAAATTCCAGTCCACAACAACACGACTAGGCTTGTTCGGTATCGTAATCTCGCCCATGCTTGTGGCAAACATCCGAGTTCCGGCTCTTGGCATTACCGGCGCCGTGGACTTGCTCACTTGGACTCCGTTCAAAGCTATAATATCCTGTTCTGACATGGTCTGGTCAGCTTCAAGTATGGGTATCTTTCGCTCACTCCATTCCGGATAATGACTCTCCAGAGAGGCGTGTGGTTGGAATGTTTGCAGGGCTAGATCTGGAACATTGCTTTCTCGACGCTTCCTATAATACTCAGGAGAACCCCCATAGTGTTTCTTGAAGTAGCGACTTAGTGTATAGCCGTTCTCATAGCCTACTCTCTCGGCGATTTCCTGCAAGGTCCCTTTCGTGCTTACCAGTAGTTTCATTGCATGTTCCATCCGAATCTGTAACAGCACACGACCGGGACTTGTGTTCAATTGAAGCCGAAACAACTGGTTCAGATACCTTGGACTGCAATCCAGCATATCAGCTACCTGTTCCATCTTGAGTGGTTCCGCGTAGTGACGGTGCAGATATCGCACTGCTTGATCTACCCGGTCCAGCTTCGTACGTTTCTTCCTCTGCTCTTGCAATTGTTTCAGCATCTCGGCGAGCCATTGGTAGAATAATGCCTTGGTTTGAATCCGGCCTGCTGACTGTAGTTCATTCCACTGTCTGTATATCCATTGCATAATCTCAATCAAAGGCATTGGATACCTTGGTTCAAATCCATAATTTACTTGCAGAGAATCTGACCCGGAACTGGTTAGGGAACTTCCCATATTGGCCCTCTCTGGCTTTGGTGACGAATAAGACAACATATATATTTCAATCTGCTTCTTAGCAAGACAATTCAGATGCGTTCCTTTGGAGGCGTGCAGAACATAAGCTCCTTTAATCTGATGCATCGCTTGCCCAAGCCAGATCTTCCCCTTGCCATTCGTAACCATTAAAAAAGCATTCGAGGGAAGCGTCCACGTATCAGGGTCTTCACTGATGTTAACAGTCATGATTTGAATATCCAGTAATCGAATGGTTATATGCTCCCATAATGCCCCGTATTCTTCTATGTTCATCGTCATGGACCTTTCTATTATTTCTCGTTACCACATCCATAGCTTTGCCTCATCATATATGATAATCATTCTCAACTCAACCTGCGACGGAGTTCTGAAATGGGTATGCTTTCACTTCCGAATCGGTTATTGTGCAATCGCAAGTTTCCCTCTAGAGTTGTATTAAATGAAAATCATTATCAATTAGAAAGAGGGTTCTTCATGTTGTTTACGAAAGCTTGGTATCGTATGTCCCTGCCTGTTTTACTGATTATGGCCATATTCTTAAGTGGTTGTGCCCAGAACGGGAAAGTGGAGCCTGCCGCGACAGAAACAGAAAACACCGTACCACAGACAAGAACACTTTCCACGATGATGGGAGACATTACCGTCCCCCTCACCCCGGAGCGGGTTGTTGTCGACTGGAATATAGGACATGTTCTGGCTGTCGGCGTAACACCTGTTGGTGTGCCGAGCAGCCTGCTGGATTATGGCATGTTCCTGCGTGACAAACTTGTGGATAGCGCGGATTTGGGCAACCATAGTGAGGTTTCACTTGAGAAAATGGTAGAGTTGGAACCGGATCTGATTATCACATGGGATCAGGAGAAATTTCAGACCTATTCCAAAATCGCTCCGACTGTCGTATTCGTGCCCGATCAGTATGATTCCATGGAAGACGAGGTAACCGCCATGGGCGAGATTCTGAATCGCGAAGCAGAAGCCATCGCGTGGAACGAATCCTTTAAACAACGGATCGCAGCGGCTCAGGCCAAATTCAAAGGCGTGATTCCGGACGATGCCACCTTCACGGTTGCCGATTTCAACTTCTTGAAAAATCCCGCCATTATCGGCAACAGTGCCAATCGTGGTGGAAGAGCAGCCTATGAATTGCTTGGACTGACTCCAGCACCCAAGGTGAAGTCAGATCTACTGGACCAAGGTAAAGAAAACTTGGAAGCCAGCGCAGAGGTATTTGGAGAGTACGTGGGTGATTACCTGCTGATGATGGTTACAGAAGGCACGAAGGATCACTCCCTGTTGCCTAACGTCTGGGATAACCTGCCTGCGGTGCAGAACAATCGTATCTTCAAACTGGATATCCATAAATATTTCACCGCTGATCCCTATACCTCCATTCTACAAGCTGAAGAGATCGCAGATCGACTCGCAAGTGGACAGACGGAGCTGAACTAGAGGAGTCTATAATCTATTGAAAACCAGCGAAGAATGCGAACACTGGAAAGCCTGTGAAACTTAACGTGTCTGTCTGGAGCAGTCAAGCGTACTGAATCCCGAATGTGTGAGAACACACCCTTCAAGTGAGAGTAAGCGATGGAGGCGTCGTAAAAGTAGATTTCCCCCTTCCCAATGAAAAGCTACGCTTCGGGCAAGACTCTGGGCGAGATTCAGGATCGTCCTCCGGGCTAGCCACCGGTTGGATCAAAACATTGAGCGAGCATAATGAGTTTGGTGCATCAAGATACTCAGCCGTGCGGCCATGTTTACGTGCTAACGAATCTGAGGCGTCTTATTCAACGATTTGAAGCCACTGCGGAAAACTAAAGAACTTGAGACACGCTATATCTGGGAAAAAAGCTGTTTTCAATCTGTTTATCAGAGAATTTTGGTAGATAACGTGTCTGAGGTCTCTTAGAATTTGAAAAGGGGACCTGAGGGCGAATTAAGATGTCCTGAGTTCCTTAGAAAATCATCTATCCATCCTTAGGTAATCTTCTATCCATTCGCCAAGATTGGCAGTCTGGGATTCAAGACTTTTTATCCAGTTCAAAAGAGGAGTAAACAAACAGCGCACACCAGAATGATTCAGGTGGCGCTTTTGTTTGCCTTAAATATGTTGCTATTATCAATATGGATATGCAAAAAGCCCGACGCAATTTTGAGGCAATCTCGAAATTGTGCCGGGCTCTTCAGATTGAGTTCCATCCGTACTAACTCAACTACATATTGGAGAGGGCTTTGTTTTTCTCATAGAACCTGGCATTGTGAGAAGATACACCTGCCATATCCGAGGCACCAGGTTCCAGATACATCTTGGCACTGTTGACCGCAAGCACCGCATCGTTAAAAGCACCTGCAATTAGCCTGACTTTACTTCCATAGGTGATGAAATCACCTGCTCCGAATATGCCTGGAATATTGGTACGCATACGCTGATCAACGGAGACGCCGTAGTCTTCCCGCGCTAGACCCCATTGCACGAGGTTGCCAAAGTCACGATCATACCCATGGCTCACGACGACTTCATCCACCTCAACAGGTATGATCTCACCGGTCTCCACATGGACCAACTCGACACGATCGATTTGATCACCTGTACCGTATAAGCGAGAGATGGTATAGGGTGTCATGACTTTGGATTGAGCTTTCATCTGGGCAACAGGTGACTCATGTCCGCTGAAATCATGGCGTCTGTGTACTACCGTAACTTCACTTGCGATCTTGCCCATTTCATTCGCCCAGTCGACTGCGGAATCGCCGCCACCCGAGATCAGAACTCGCTTCCCGGCAAAACGGGACAGATCGGTTATCGTATAATGAAGATTCGTCAGTTCATACCGATTGGCACCCTCGATATCCAGCTTTTGCACCTGAGTCATGCCTCTGCCCGCACATAACAGGATGGTACGTGTGTAATGATGCTCTCCTGTCTTGGAAATGAGTTCAAATACACCATCCTCACGTCGTTCAAGCTCGGCTATTTCCTGTCCAAACACAATCGTTGGATCGAATGTCCTCGCTTGCCTTTCCAGTGAATCAATCAACTTCTCACAGCGAATCGGATCAACCCCACCCACATCCCAGATCAGCTTCTCCGGATAAGTTCGCATGAATCCGCCCAGTTCCTGCTTGGCCTCAATGATCTTGGTACGCATGGCTCTCATGCCACTGTAAAATGAGGCATACATGCCAGCAGGCCCACCACCAATGATCGTAATGTCATAGATATCCATGTGTGTCTCCTTCGTCATCATCTATGGCACCAACTTTTCAACAACGTAGTCCATCAGTTTTACAGAACCGATGGGACCTACACCGGATACGAATTGGCTTGTCTTCAATGGGAAGACATGATCGTTCTTCACAGCCTCCAGATTTGACCATACCTGGCTTGCTTTCAGATCTTCCATGGATTTCTTCGTGTCATAACCCACGAGGGTTCTGTCTTCCAGGAAAATATAATCCGGATTCATCTCAGGCAAGAATTCCAGTGAGAACTGGCTAAACCAATCTGTAGAATCTTTGATAGCCTCTGGGCTATTCAGACCCAAGATATCATAGAAGAAAACACTGCTGCTTCCTCCTTTGGGACCCATGAACCGGTATCGATTGTGCTCTACCCGGAGAACCAATACGGTCTTGTCTCCCAAGGCTGCCGCAATCTTCTCTTTCGCTTGTGAGGCTTTCTTGTCGAATTCAGCCAGTATTTTGGCAGATTCTTCAGTCTTATCGAATAGGACAGCCAACTTCGGCATGGCACGCTTCATTTCACTGTTGGCATCCAGTGCCACCGTTGGAGCAATTTTGGATAACTCGTCATATACACCCTGTTCCATGCCTTCGCCCGCTGTAAGGATCATATCCGGTGACAACGCCAGCAACTGCTCATAGTTATATTGGTATTGCTCCACTTCGATAACCTGAACACCATGTTCTTTAAAATAAGCAGGGCGGTATTCCGCTTCAACTTCGGGAGTTAACAAAACCATTTGGGGTGTAACCCCCATCTCAATCAGATACTCGGCATAGATCGAATCAAACACAATTAAATTTTGAGGATGGGCAGGAATCGTTACTTCCCCAAACTGATCCTGCACCACTTTAGTTCCGTTAGCATCCTCTGCTTCGTCTGTTGGACTCGCTGCTCCTTCAGTTGTAGCACCAGCTGTTTCGGCTGCAGCGTTTTCTTTACCAGTTCCATTGGAACATGCCGCCAGCATCATACAGACCACCAACATCAAGATGGCCAATCCTTTGAATCTTCGTGACATGATATACTTCGCCCCTTATTTATAATGATAATGATAATTATTATCAAATGGTATCAAATAAGAAGTGCCGCTTCCATAGTATATCGTGCGTATTCAGTTGGATTATTGTGCTCTCTCATGATGAGATTCCGTAAGATGGCGAACGATCTGATTAAGTATCAATGCATGTCCCGTAATTCCGTGACCGTCCACCCACAGGTTGGTATCCACATAAAATACACGATTATTTTTTACAGCCTGCAGGTCATTCCATTGCGGACTCTCCCATAGTTTGCTCATATTCTCTTCAGCACTAAAGTGCTGCATCATCCGTTTCTCCACAAAAAGGTAGTCAGGATTGGCTTGCGTGAGCAGTTCAAGTGAACAAGGATTAAACCAGGCTGCACCTGAATCCAATGCTTGCGGCAGTGCTAATCCAAGCTGTTTATATAACAAATTCGATACCCCGTGGGAATGCCCACCCAGATATCGATAACCAAATGCTTCAACCCTTAGAAGCATGACTGTCGATGCGGATTGAATGATGGGGTGCAACTGTCGCTTGGCTGCATTGACCTCGTGTTTCATCAGCAGAAGCAGTCTATGGACCTCTTCTTCTTTGAGAAACCAGCCTGCCAATTGATTGAGCATTGGTTCCACATCTTGATGAAGTCCGGTTAGAATCGGTGCAATTGTGCGCAGCTCCCTTTTGACCTCCTCTGTTAATATGTTTCCAATCAACATCTCCGGCTGGACTTGGCGAACAAGTTCGATCTCCACCTCATACTGTGTAACCTCCAGCATCTTCACTCCATGTGCTATAAATTGTTCCCGATGATGTGCGGACAACAGGAGCGGAGTGACCACTACGGCATGGGGGATGACACCCAGATGAATCATGATTTCACCACAGATAGGAGACAGTGACACAATCTTTCGCTGCGTCATCGTCTGCCTATATTTTTTAGGAGATATGCCCGTTAATTGTTTGAAGCGCCGGCTGAAATAATGGGCATCTTCAAATCCAGACTTCTTGGCAATATCCTGAGAGGTTGCTCTAGTTAATAACAATTCTTCCTGCGCGCGATAGATCCGGTAATGTGCCAGATAATCCAGAGGTGGCTTACCATATCGCTCACTAAATTTGCGGGAATAATGCCACGGGCTCATACCTGAAATCTGGGCTAATTGCTTGCGTGTGATCACCTGATCATGATGCTGCTGCATGTAATGAACGGATCGACGCAGGCTCTCTTCTGTCGTATGCATCTCGTCCGGCTGAGCTTGGTACAGATGGTCCAACAACTCATGAATCAGATGTTGTCTGCGAACCCATACTGCATGTGGATTTTGAGACACCTCCCCGCTTACCCGCTGGCTAAGTCTGCCTAAGCTCCCACCCGTCAGTTGTACCTTCTGGTATCCAGTGTCGTGAGGAACATGCCAATAATGCTTCACGATCTCTCGTTGGTTCTGAGGCATTGTGTACGTATGGAATTGAATATGCCACCCTGCCAGATCCTGAAGCCCTCCCTCCATCACTTCAATCACGACATTTTCTTCTACCGCAATAAGTTGTCCATAAGAAACTTCGACTGGATGCCCATTTATTTTCCAAATGGCTTTTCCATCCATAAGGAGGATAAAGGAGGGACTCGAAAAATAATGCACCCTGCCCGCAGTCATCCAGACTGGGGTTAAAGGTTCGGATGATAGCCACTGCGCCACCCATGCTACATTGTTCGTCATAAGATTAATCCTTTCCACGCGCTATCTAACGTTGTACGTTCTTTCATTCATTTGACTTTCTATCATTGTACCATTTTGCATTCCTAGCATAAGATGGGGACTATCAAAACCCAAAAAAGAAGCAAGCGCATCACACATGTGTGGTCGGCTTGCTTCTTCTCATGGTCTGTTTTTGTTCCTCAGCAGGAAACAGAATGATTGCGGAAAAGGGGGATTACTTCGCGGCGGTGGTGGTGTTCACTCGCAATTGTTCATTCAATTTCAGCACATTTTCAAATTTCGAAATGCGGTTGCCATTCTTGGATCCGTATATGCCTGGGTACACAGGTATCATAGACATGCTCACCTCCTTTCCTGATCATCCGTTGAAAGATTGCGAAATCGATTGCACAATTTCAATTACACCAATGTTTTTATTTTCAGATAAGCCAGAAGGGTATCCAGTTCCGCCGTATAGACATGCTCTGTTCTTCCATTTCGTACCTGACTATCCGTCCGTTTGGCGAACTTGCTGTAAAGCCTGTTAATATAATGGTTATCTGCAATGGCATGGAACTGTAGCGCTTGAATATATGGGTTCTCCTCACAGATCCATAACACCACATCCCGAAGTCCTGCAAAAAACACTCTGCTGCTGCGATATTTTTCAGCCAAGATGGCTGAATCAATGAATGCCGTGTGCCTGTCTTCCGTATATCGATACTGAATGAATGCACTCAACTGCCCCTGCTCATCGTCGAATAAAAGCAAATGTGCTTGCTGTACCGTACTTATCAGATGGAGCAAAGCATCATGCAGCATATATTGCTCATCGAACTCATCACTGTTTGTCAGATAAAACCGGGCAAAAAGGGCATAATCCTCGTCTTTTAATGTATCGTGGGCCTTGAGTTGCAGCATCAAGACGACTCCACCTTTCCATGTTTCTCCTTCATCCTTGAGTCTCGCTCAAAAGAAGCGAGGTATGAACGAAGCTCTGCAAGCTGCACAACGTAAGCATTTAGCTCACCTTCTTCACCGATCATGCTTGTAACTTGCTTCGCAATTTTGGAGAATAACCTGTGGTTGGCTTCTTCACTGAGAGCCCAGAACCTAATTTCCTGCACAGGTTCCTCATCCGCATATTCATCCAAGTGTTCCACCAAGAACTGAAGACCCTCGATAAAAATCCTGCTTCGGCGTTGCTCATGTACAATGAAAGCCACCTGAAGCTGAATCACATGTCGATCCTCATAATCATGCTCTCCCGTGCCATGAATATATCCAAACGCACCTGCCACCTCATCCTCATCATCAAAGCATAACATCGCCCCCCCAGCCATAAGCAGTGGGCTAGAAATATAGCTGAGTGTCGTCGGAAAGGAATAGGGCAGCTTCAATTCAAGATAATGAGCCAGTAGAAAGTCCATATATCTATGCTGGTACATATAGGTTGAACATTTAGCAAAGTAGTGACTCATACGTATGTTCCCTTTCTATTACCGGGTCTTTATCCCTACAAGTTATGTGGTCCATTGTACTCACGTTAGTTTAAGTTTTGTTTAAGTCCGGGAAATTTCGTCAAAAATCTTCTTTCTGCAAACCCGGGAACCATCTATAATAAAAAAATATACGATCTTACCCTGGCCGGAGGTCACCCTAGATGAAGCTTATCCCATCGGCTCGCAGTCTCATCCGCAAACGAACTTTTCTTCTGAGAAGCCTGTTCCTGCTTGTGATTGCTACCGGAATTCTGATGATATATATATCAAAAACAGCCCCATTAACAGCAGTTACAGACCACGCGCTAATCTCCGCAGAACACGGAGTCCTGGATATGTCTGATCGTTCTGACTCCATCTTGCCCAATGTGACTTTGGATGGCGAATGGGAGTTTTACTGGCGTCAACTGTTGGAACCGATTGATTTTCAAGCTGCTGCCCCACCTGTCCCTGCCTTTGAACAAGTACCCGAGCCCTGGATATCGTACCAACAGGACAATGATTCATTTCTACCCAATGAAGGCTATGCAACCTACAGACTGCGAATTCTCCTTCCGGATGAGCGATCAAGCAGTTCAACACTTGCCCTTTATTCCAAGAGCATCGCCTCGGCTTACCGAATCTGGATTAATGGTCAACTGCAAGGTGGCAATGGTACTGTTGGCAAGGATCATTTCTCCGAGAGTCCAAAAAGTTATCCCAAAGTCATCTATTTCGAATCGCATCCTGGATGGAACGAAATTGTCATTCAAGTGTCCAACTTCTCGCAGCGAAATTCAGGCATCTGGCAGAGCATGGAGCTTGGAACAGCAGAGAATATCTCCTGGCTACGGATTCTTCATATCGCCGCACAGTCAGGTATTGTCGGGATTTTTGGTGTGATGGCATTATATTACGGACTGGTCTACCTAAACCGCAGAAAAGAATTTTCCGCTCTGCTGTACAGTCTGCTCTGTCTGTCTGTGGGTGTACGTACGGTGGTACTTGGTGAATCGACAGCGTTATATCTTCTGCCTGATCTCCCATGGGAGTGGGCGGTCAAAGCCGAATACATATCCGTCGCCCTGACGGCATTATTGCTCATTTTGTTTATTAACAGGGAATATCCCAAGGAATCTGTATCCTGGGTGTCTAAAGTCGGCGGACTTGTTCTGCCGGTTTTTATCCTGTTATTCCTGCTCACACCGGCTCGTGTATATACCTATGTTCTGACACCTTTTACATGGGGAGTGCTGTTTCCTTCACTGATCTATACACTCTATATGTATGTCCGATCTGCCTTCAGACGGAGAAAGGGTGCTGGCACCAGTATGATCGGTTTTGTGTTTTTCATGGCCTTTGCCCTGAATGATATGCTCTTCTACACGGTCCATTTACCCACGGAGGACATGCTCTCCATCGGGTTGCTTATTTTTCTGTTAACCCAGGCGTATAATCTGTCTTCCCGCTTCTCGCGAGCATTACGGCAAAAGGAACAACTGTCCCTACAGCTTCAACGAACGAACCAAAGGCTGGAACGAACCGTGGAGGAGCGAACCCGTTCATTGCGGCAAAGCAATGCAGAGCTTCAGGAAGCTAACCAGAAGATGGCTGAATTCGAGTTGTTCCGTGTTCGGCTCCTGTCTAACATCTCTCATGAGCTGAGCACACCGATCACATCCATTAAGGGTTTCGCCAAAGCGTTGCGAGATGGCATTATTACGACCGAAGCACCTAAGTATGTGAACCGGATTTACACACGTTCCCTCCTACTCGAACGAATGATCCATGATCTGATTGAGCTTACGAAGCTGGAGACCAACCAGGTGCAGTTTCAGATGCAGGACCTTCATTTGCTCTCATTCGTGCAGGAATTGTTCCAAAAATATGAAGCAGACGTAGAGACGCAAGGTATCCATTACCGTCTGAATCTGCCTGTGGAATCAAACTTCGGGGACATGGACTCCGGTGGTTGGATCGTGAAACTGGATCCCATTCGAATCGAACAGGTGCTGTCCAATCTGATCTCGAATGCACTGCGATTCACGCCTCAGTCCGGTACGATCTGTGTGCGTCTTCATCTTGAGGAAACACCCCTAACAGAAACAGGATGGACCGCCTGCATCTGTGTTGAGGATACGGGCACGGGCATTCCGCCGGAGTGGCAGGAACGAATCTTTGAACGTTTTGAACAAGCCAGTCAGCAGCTTGGAGCTGAACACAGAGGTTCAGGGCTGGGGCTCGCCATCTGCAAAGAAATTATGTATTATCACAATGGAGAGATTGGGGTAACCAGTGAGCCAGGTTCAGGCAGTCAGTTCTGTTTTCGGTTACCCGCCTGGAGAGGAAGGTTGCCGGAAGATGACATACACTGAGGAGCGCCGACGCATTCTAATTGTGGAGGATGATATTGATATCGCAGATCTGGTCACGATCTATCTGCATAATCAGAACTACATAACTCATGTAGCGCATACGCTTGAAGAAGCTACGAAGCTGCTGGAACAGCGACGCCCTGATCTCATTTTGTGTGATATCATGCTGCCTGACGGAACAGGCACCGACTGGATACGAGGGCTTCGGAAGAGTGCTGATCTGCCTGTCATTTTTCTCAGCAGCCGGCAGGAAACCGAGGATATCGTTCAAGGGCTGGAACTGGGGGATGATTATATAACCAAACCGTTCGATCCGGATATTATGGTCGCCAGGGTCAAAAAAAGACTACGACCTGCACCCTCCACATCTGAAAACATGGTTGCCTCTGGTGAGAACGTATGGCGTGACGGCTGGCTCGATCTGCATTTTGACCGCTTTGAAGTCCGGGTCAACGGCAAAGAGATTAGCTTACCTGCTAAAGAACTGCAACTACTGTTCCTCATGGCAAGTCGTCCAGGGCACGTTTTTAGTACAGACTACCTTTTTGAACGCATATGGGGGCTAGATAACTGGAGTGATGTTCGCACGGTCATGGTGCACCTTCATCACCTGAGACGCAAAATTGAGGATACCTCCAGTACCCATCGCTACATTATCACCGTTCGAGGGATCGGCTACAAATTCCAGGCACGGTAAGATGGAGCGTAGCAGCCCTATGTATTTCACTTAATAGACCTGCTACATCCGTTAAACGAGAACAGAGGGCTACCCTATAAAGTCATGTTATGACTTTGTAGGGTAGCCCTCTTCACCTTTCCAAGTTTCACATGGCAA
The DNA here is from genome assembly GCF_038595085.1 of Paenibacillus sp. FSL R5-0749. Lineage (NCBI taxonomy): Bacteria > Bacillati > Bacillota > Bacilli > Caryophanales > Paenibacillaceae > Paenibacillus > Paenibacillus sp. FSL R5-0749. The sequence goes on from NZ_CP152005.1 coordinate 4,907,690, forward strand.
ATAATCCATTACCAGGCCCACTAAGACCCCTCGCCCCAAATTCCAATGAACTTAACTTATGATAATGCCAACATCGCGTTCATATCTTCTTCTGCCGTTGTAATTAACTTCAGACCAAACATATCCACGAGTACATCCAAGACCCCTTCGGATATGAATTCAGGCGGTTTCGGTCCAATCCGAATATCCTGAATGCCGAGGCTAAACAGGCCGAGCAGGATCGCAACTGCTTTTTGCTCAAACCAGGACAGCACGATGCTGACCGGTAATTCGTTGACGGTACAGCCAAAAGCATCCGCCAAAGCCAATGCAATTTTCACCGTAGAACCGGAATTATTGCATTGACCCAGATCGATATAACGCGGGATACCCGTGTCTCCGACCGTACCGTAATCCACATCGTTGAAGCGGAACTTGCCACAAGACGTGGTCAGAATCACAGTATCATTCGGTAATGATGTCGCGAGTTCACGATAGTAGTTGCCGCCTTTACCGGGTGCATCACAGCCTGCAATGACAAAGAATCGACGGATATGGCCGTCTTTCACCGCTTGAATGATCTCAGGCGCAAGCCCGATCACGGTTTCATGGTGGTATCCTGTCGTTAAGACTTGCTCCGACTGTACATCAGCCGCAGGCAGTGACAATGCACGCTCAATCAGAGGTGAGAAGTCATCATCCATAATCTTGGCCACACCCTCCAGACCCGCCACTTCATACGAGAAAAAGCGGTCTGCATATGTGCCTTTGATCGGCATGACACAGTTGGTCGTTGCGAGAATAGCACCCGGGAATTGTTCAAAGAGTCTTCTTTGATCGTACCAGGCTTTACCGATATTGCCCTTCAGATGTGCATACTTCTTCAGTGCCGGATAACCGTGCGCAGGTAACATTTCCGAGTGGGTATAGATGTTGATTCCTTTCCCTTCGGTTTGACGAAGCAGCTCCTCCAATGCATACAGATTATGTCCCGTCACCACGATACACTGTCCTTCGATCTGGTTCTGGCTAACCGTAATCGGTTGCGGTACACCAAAGCGGTCCGTATGCGCACGATCCAGCACGTCCATAATGCGGATTGCTACATTACCTACCTTCATCGCCATATCCAGATGTTCCTGCACATTAAAATTCGAGTTCGTTAATGTCATATATAATGCCTCATGTGTAATTCGATCCACCTCAGGATCAGAATATCCCAACTGGCGTGCGTGTGTCGCATAAGCAGCGATTCCTTTTAACGCAAAGATCATCGTATCCTGCAAACTTGCGATTGTTTCGTTTTTGCCGCAAACCCCTACCACGGTACACCCGCCACTCGGCGTCTGTTCGCATTGATAACAAAACATATGGATTCCCCTCCAAACTTAGATTAAAACGCTCTTCGTTATGTAATAACGTAACAGACCCTGATATGTGCTAGTGTGATGGTGCACACAGTTTTTGCTCTAAATCTATATTGGTTTTCAAGACCATCATGCACACTGGAAATAATAATATTCGAAAAAAGGCATATCTCGGATCATTATGAAAAATACTGTGTACAGCTAAAAATCGTATATCATCCATAATCTTAAAAAAATACGGAAACGAAACGATTCTAGATTTTGTCCGTAAGGGTAATACACAGAGAGAAATCTACTTTTCAAGGAGCTGGTCAATTGCAACATTATAGACACAGTGCGGAGGAAACCCTTCAGGATGTACAGAGTTCCTCCAAGGGACTCACTACCTCCGAAGCTGCAAAGAGACTTGAAACCGAAGGATATAACGAATTAAAAGGGAAAGATGCAACACCTGTCTGGAAATTGTTCCTTGAAAATTTCAAAGATCCGATGGTCATCGTGCTGCTGATTGCAGCTGCTGTACAAGTTGTACTTGGACACCTGATTGAATCGTTGATCATATTCCTGGTTATTTTGCTTAACGCGGTAATCAGTGTAGTTCAGACCAAAAAAGCCGAGAGTTCGCTTGACGCGTTAAAACAAATGTCTGCGCCTGAAGCCAAAGTCATTCGTGACGGGCAGAAAAAAACCATTCCGGCGAGGGAACTCGTTCCCGGTGATATTGTTATGCTGGATGCAGGTGATTATGTCCCGGCTGACGGGCGTATCCTGGAGTCAGGAAGTCTGAAAATCAACGAGGGTATGCTGACCGGAGAATCCGAAGCTGCGGAAAAACACGCGGACACCATCCCGGATGAAGCTCCAATCGGAGATCGTCGCAATATGGCCTTCAGTGGTTCACTGGTCGTATATGGACGAGGCATGCTCGTTATTACAGGTACGGCTCTCAAGACGGAAATTGGTAAAATTGCCGAACTGATCGAAAATGCCGAAGCCAAGAACACGCCGTTACAGCGCAAGTTGGAATCATTCAGCAAAAAACTGGGCTTTTTCATCCTGGGGTTGTCGATTCTCATCTTTGGCATAGAAGCCGGTCGTGTATGGTTGACCGAAGGTACGGAGAATATCGGGCCATCCATCGTAAATGCACTGATGTTTGCTGTAGCTGTTGCGGTTGCTGCCATTCCTGAGGCACTTTCCTCCATTGTGACGATCGTATTGTCACTCGGAACCAATAAGATGGCCAAACAACATGCGATCATTCGCAGACTGCCTGCCGTGGAAGCACTCGGTTCTGCCAGCATCATCTGTACGGATAAAACAGGAACACTAACTCAGAATAAGATGACTGTTGTGGATTATTACATTCCCCATGGCACCAAGGAAGAATTCCCCGATGATCCCGATCAGTGGTCGGAGGAGGAACGACGTCTGTTACATATTGCAGTGCTCTGCAATGATTCGAATATTAACCAGGAAGGCAAGGAACTCGGTGATCCAACCGAAGTGGCACTTATTGCCTTCAGCAACCGGGTGAACAAGGATTACAATGAAATCCGTGACCAGTTCCCGCGTGAAGCCGAGCTTCCTTTTGACTCGGATCGAAAGCTCATGAGTACCGTTCATACCTTTGAGGGACAGACGGCTTTGCTGACCAAAGGTGGACCAGATGTGCTGTTCAGCCGCTGTAGTCATGTGTTTATCAACGGCGAAGTTCAGCCCCTCACACCCGAGATTCGCACACAATTTGAAGAGAAAAATGAGGCCTTCTCCAAACGTGCCTTCCGCGTACTGGCCTATGCGTACAAAAAATTTGATGACAAAAACCAGGTCACTATTGATGACGAGCATGATCTGACACTGGTTGGTCTGACAGCGATGATTGACCCGCCGCGTGAAGCGGTATACGGGTCGATTGAAGAGTCCAAAAAAGCCGGCATTCGCACCATCATGATCACCGGAGATCACAAAACGACGGCTCAGGCCATCGGTGTGGATATCGGCCTTGCCGAACCGGATGATCTCGCCATTACCGGCGCCGAACTGGACAAAATGTCCGATGAAGAGCTGGATCAACAACTTGAACATATCTCGGTATACGCCAGAGTATCACCTGAGAATAAAATCCGGATCGTGCGTGCATGGCAGCGCAAGGGCAAGGTTGCAGCGATGACCGGAGATGGAGTCAATGACGCACCTGCGCTGAAACAGGCCGACATCGGCGTAGCGATGGGTAGCGGAACGGATGTCGCCAAGGATGCCGCTGCCATGATTCTGACGGATGATAACTTTGTCTCCATTGTGAATGCAGTCAGTGTTGGGCGGATGGTATTTGATAATATCAAAAAAGCGATCGCTTACCTGTTCGCGGGTAATCTCGGTGCTATTATCGCGATTTTGTTTGCTCTGGTCGTCGGCTGGGTGAATCCGTTCACGGCCCTTCAACTGCTGTTCATCAATCTGGTGAACGACTCCCTGCCTGCCATCGCTTTGGGCACAGAGAAGCCCGAGCCAGATGTCATGCGGCGTAAACCACGCGATATTAACGAAGGCATCTTCGCAGGTGGAACCCTGCAAGCGGTCATTACGCGTGGTGTCCTGATTGGTGCGGCTGTAATCGTATCTCAATATATCGGGCTTGGCATCTCGGAGGAAATCAGCGTAGCTATGGCCTTCACCACCTTGATTCTGGCACGCAGTCTGCAAACTTTTGCAGCACGTTCCAATACACAAACCATCTTCCAGGTGGGCTTCATGACCAATAAATTTGTGCTTGGTTCCATTCTGGTATGTCTCTGTCTCTATGCAATCACACTGATTCCAGGTGTTCGCGGCGTCTTCGCTATCCCGGATACATTCGGTTGGAATGAGTTCCTGATTGCAGGCGGACTCGCTCTTGTTGCCGTCATTCTGATGGATGTCATCAAGTGGGTTCGCAATCGCGGCAAACAAGTTACTGCGGCATAAGCTCTGCAGATATCGTACGTATGCACAAACAGGCGCCCGTGATCGGAGCGCCTGTTTCTGTATCAAATTCACCCCTGTTTGATGCCAAAAGCGATCCATCGTCCATCAATATCCTCGATCACAAACTCTTTGTTATTATAGTCTGTATGATTGAGGGCACGTACGATCTTCACATCTGCGTTGATCAATTCCTGTTGAAGCTCTTCCTGATTCTTGGTAATAAAATAGGCATCATATCCGTAACCATATAATTCTCTGTTGGGTATTACCTTTTGTCCATTGCTTTGGGTTAAAATAATCTCGGTAAGATCACGATAAAGACAGATATGAGGTTCGGCTGCATTGAGATATTCGACCACACGAAAGCCCATCTTTTTTTCATAAAATTGTGCTGTTCGCTTCATATCCAACGTCGGAAATACGCTGTGGGACATTAATAGTAAGTGATCCATACTGTAAACTCCTTATAAAATAATCAATCTAGTTATGTATTCCAACCATCATTTTACCCAATTTCAGGGAAATAGTCTATAAATTAAAACTCTGCATTACATAAATTCAACTGATATTCAGTATGACATTATTGCCATATAATAAAATGAAGTGTAAAATGATATATTGCTTTTCATCACATTTTCATCCATGCTCAATCCGAATTCACATTCATAGATAAGACAGGAATGGTCACGTGAAAGATAAAATTGTCATGCCACTCTGGACGTGCTGCTTGTTCATCGTTGTGATGAACACCACCATGTTCAATGTTTCATTGCCCGTCATTATTCATGATCTACAGATTACCTCAGACCTGGGTTCCTGGGTCATCTCAAGTTATTCCATTGGTTACGCCCTGTCAACGGTGATATACAGTCGATTATCAGACCGAATTCCGGTACGCAAACTGCTCACGGTCGGGCTTCTGATCCTGGGGTTATCTTCATTGCTGGGGTTGTTCGCACATAACTTCGCAATCCTGTTGCTCACACGCATTCTGCAATCTGCAGGTGCAGGGGTGATGGCTGGTCTGGGTCTCGTCATCGCGAGTCGTTACATCCCGGTGGAACGGCGTGGAGCTGCCATCGCACTCATCTCATCAGGCAGCGCCATGGCTTTTGGACTTGGCCCCATTGTCGGCGGACTTATTAGTGAGTACTGGGGCTGGAACGGACTTTTTGCCATAACCGTGCTTGTCCTGCTAGCCCTGCCTGTCCTGCTCTATTTTCTACCACCTGAATCCGTCAAAACGGATCAGCCGTTTGATGTTATTGGTGCCATACTAACCGTCATTAATGCAACTACACTTCTCGTCGCGATCACCCAGCAGTCCTGGTTATGGTTAGCTATTGGCGTTATTTCACTTGTAGCACACCTCCTGTATATTCGGAAAGCGAGTCTTCCGTTTGTGAATCCACAAGTGTTTCGAACACCAGGATACACCCGCTTAATTCTTATAGGATTCTGCGTGCTGGTCGTGAATCTGGGCAATCTGTTCTTGATGCCGCTTGTGCTCGCAGATCTCTATGGACGCTCATCGCTCGCCATCGGTTTGCTGATTGCTCCAGGAGCCATTGTTGCAGCATTCTGCACCCGTTTCGTCGGCCGCTGGATCGACCGTTATGGCAATATGCGGTTTATGATCATCGGACACATCCTGCTCGCAGCGGTACTTGCCTTATTCATGCTCGGACTGGATCAATCCGCCCTGATCATTACCAGTGGTTATCTCTTTTTCTCACCGGCACTCTCGGCATCTATGGCTTCATTGAATAATGAAGCTTCACGTGTGCTGCCCAAATCACAGATTGGTTCAGGAATGGGCATGTTACAATTGATTCAGTTCTTCGGTGGATCGGTATCTGTAGCGGTATGCGGGTTGCTGTTGCACAGCATTCCGGGAGTATCAGTAGAGGAAGCTTATCATGTGGTATACGCTTGTCTGTTGCTCGTCTGCGTTGTTTCACTGGGTCTGGCCGTCTGGCATAGCAGAGCTTCACGCTCAGGCATTGAACCTCTTGCGTTGGAAGATTAATATTTGATGTTTAAAGTTCAGAACAAAAAGGCCCGCATCAAGCGCGAGCCTTTTTAAATCTGGAACAGAAATGTCGTTTTTTTAAAGTGAATCACTCAATGAACTTGAACTTACCGATTACTTTCCTTATTTCACCTTACAGCAGCGCTAACTATTTCCCGTCCAGTGCTGACTTCCAGGCCTCCATGATGCTAATTGGGGATTTGCGGCTGCTCTCGCCGCCACCTTCCTTCGTCCAAAGTGGTGGATAATATGCGAATACTTGTCCTGTCTGAAGCTGTGCCATATCATCCTGCCAACCTTTCCAGCGAAACGTCTGATAGAACTGCCCCAGATCGCCATCCGCCAGCCAGTTAATGAACTCTGAATATGTCAGTTCTGTCGATTCCCATTCAAGTGTATCCGGTGCAAAATAATAGATATGTCCCGTACGGCCATACTTGCCTGTATCCAGTCCGAAGAAACCACCTGCCGCATCATATGCGACGATCATCATACCTTCCAGAACATCTACCCAAGGTTGCTCACTCACACCATTCCAACTGGTGAGGCTTCCATATGTACTGTCACCACCCGCACCAAGCAGCGTGATCCAGCCATGGTCAAGTACGATACCTTCTGTCTCATAAGCAACAACTCCCAAATAGGATTTCGTACTTATTTGCAGACGATAGAGGGTATCCTCTCCCGCCTCCTGCTTTGCTGGAACATACACATATGTATTTTGCCCGCTATCCAGAAGTTCCTTGAGTTCTTCCCATGCGTGATTCTCCCGATCTACTAATTCAGCTACAGTTAATGTATTCATGAGCAGTCTCCTCCCTGATTTGATAAAAAGCATATCATGGCTTATTAACCCGTTCAAATCTGCTATAATCTAGCTTCGCAGGTAAATATAAAGGAGGAACAACTTTGATTCGTACAGTTTTGCTGATTATGCCGATTCTACTGTTATTCGCATCTGGTTGTCAGGACCGTACCCAGTCCATGAAGACACCCGTTTCTGTTCAAAAGTTGGATCCTCAGGTCATCCATTACATATCCCCCCATGGAAACGACGCGAATAAAGGAACCCTTCAATCTCCGTGGAAAACGTTACAGCACGCAGCCGACCATGCTTCGCCAGGAAGTACGATCTATTTGCGTGAAGGTGTCTATCATCAGAAAGTCAAAATCACCCGGAGCGGCCATTCCTCCGGTAATCCGACCCTATTTGCCAGCTATCCGCAAGAGAATGTCGTCATTGATGGAGAAGGCCTCGCTGTTCGAGGCATCGAAGGACTGATTGAAATTGATAATGCCAGTTATATCACCATTCAAAACCTCGAAATTCGTAACTTCACGACCACTCTGGGGGGCCAGGTTCCAACCGGGATCTATGTCCACGGGGCAGGTGAGCATATTCAGTTGTTGGGTAACACCATACACGCGATCGCTAGTTACGCACCTCCTGAGGGTCCCAATTTGAGGGGCAGGGATGCCCACGGTATTGCCCTATATGGTACAGAGCACCCTCAAGCATTACGCGATATCATCATTAAGGATAATGAATTGTATGATCTTACCCTTGGTTCCAGTGAGTCACTTGCAGTCAACGGCAATGTCGATACCTTTGCCATACAGAACAATATCATCCATGATTCCGACAACATTGGTATTGATCTGATCGGGTATGAGGGTACGTCCGAAGACGACACGTACGATCAGGCTCGGAACGGCATTGTACGAGGCAACGAAGTATACGATATTACGTCCAATAACAATCCTTCCTATGGAACAGACCTGCCCAATGATAGCAACTCGGCGGGTGGCATCTATGTCGATGGCGGGAAAGATCATATCATCGACCAGAACCGGGTATACCGGAGCGACATCGGAATTGAGATAGCCTCAGAGCATGCCGGGCGTTCAACCAGCAACATTACCGTGCGGGATAACCTGATCTATTCCAACCGATTGACGGGCATTGCCATGGGAGGTTATGACGATGAACGTGGAGCTACCGAGGATAGCAAGATTATGTACAATACGCTTGTAGGGAATGACACCCTGAATGCAGGCAATGGACAGTTATTCATGCAGTCACGGACGAAGAACAATACGTTCATGCGCAATATTCTCGTATCGGGCAGCTCGGAAGTCCTGATATACAATGAATATACAAGCAATACCGGCAATATGTTTGACTATAATGTCTATTACTCACCAGGAGAGCAGGAAGATGCCCTGTGGGTTTGGAAAAATAAGGCCTACTCCGGCATCGCCGCCTACCTAAAGGGATCTGGTAACGATGCACACTCCATATATGTGGATCCGGCATTTATGAATGAACCGAGCGAAGATTTCCGCCTTCATGCGAATTCTCCAGCGAAGTCGTATGGCTATCTTGCTCCGCGGTAACGTTAATCTGATGCTATTCCAGTGGAATCAGCCCTGCCTATTTCCACACCAATTAAAGAAGCCTGTGTTGTGTGGGATCACTTCCCCATATGCACAGGCTTCTTTTCGTTTCTTTTGATACAATCCAGCCCTTAACTTCTTACCATATAGGCTGAATCTCACCTGCACCAAAAAAATCATGTTTGCATATCGAAACACACTTTACAATCTGACCATCGTCAGGTAAAATCATTTCAACATGTCGGCCGACAGATATCAATATACATGGAGGATCCTATGAGCACTTCGACTACCAGCCCTACACCTCAGCAACTCTGGGGAAGATCATTTATTTTCATCATGTTAGCCAACGCACTATTGTTTATGGCCTTTGAAATGTTACTCCCCACCTTGCCTTTGTTTGTCTCAAGTCTTGGTGGCGAAGCCTCCCAAATTGGGCTTGTTACCGGCGTATTTATGTTTTCCGCCATCTTGATTCGCCCCTTCACATCTGTTTTGGCAGCTCGAATAGATAAAAAATATCTGTTGATTATCGGTATCACTATCTGTGCATTAATGACAGGTGCATACTACCTATCGTCAGGTATTTGGATGATTCTTCTATTTCGAGTGATCCACGGATTCGGATTTGGTTTGGCAACGACATATTTTGCAACGATTGCCACTGAAAACATACCAAGAGATCGTCGGGGAGAAGGTATGGGCTATTTTGGCGTAGGCGAGACCGTCGCCATATCCATCGGTCCCTTGATTGGTACCAGTCTGTTGTTTAAGTATGACTATCAGAGCCTGTTTATGGGAGGCATGTGCATTTTGCTGCTAGCTCTCCTGATGGCCGTGTTTGTTTCCAGAAAGCCCAAGGGGTTACCTAATCACGAAAACGTCAAACTTCCAGCTGCAACCGTCAAGTTGATCGAAAAGAAAGTACTGTTCCCTTCGCTGCTGATCATGCTGGTTGGCATTGCAGCCGGCTCCATCATGTCCTTTGTGGCTTTATTTGCCGCCGAGAGAGGATTCAACAATGTCGCCTGGTTTTTCTTTATCGTTGCTATCGCCAGTTTCACTGTTCGGTTGTTCTCTGGGAAAATGTTTGATCGACACGGTCCAGGCTCCGTGTTGTTGCCTTCTGCGGTGTTTGCAATCGCAGGACTGTTGGTTCTAATTATCGCCCAACATGATGTGCAATTCCTGATCGCTGGCGCGTTATACGGATTTGGCTTCGGTGCCATATTCCCGGCGATTCAGACCTGGTGTGTGAACCTTGTGGAGGAACATGAGCATGAAAATGCGATGGCTTCCTTCTTTAATTTTTTTGACCTCGGGATTGGCGCTGGTTCGTTGATCCTTGGCGTGGTGGCTTCTGTATTTTCCTATACAGTGGTGTACGCTATCGCTATAGGCATTTTTGTGGTATATATCTTGTTATATTTGGTATACTCCCAAAAACAGCAGAGGTATACCGCTCGCCAACTGGAGGTAGACATTGAGTAAAAAACGAATCAAGGAAATTGCCATTCAACATTTTAATCGTCTGGGTTATGAGGGGACCAAGATGGCGCAGATTGCCGAAGAGGCAGGCATTCGCAAGCAATCTCTGGCCTATCACTATTCATCCAAAAAAGCGTTATTGCTGGAGTTATACGAGGAAGTTGTGCAGGAGGAACAGCAGTTTGTACGCCAATTTTTCAGTGACTCTGTTACCCAAACTCTGGATCAGCAGCTGTACGCCTTTTTGCATGAACACAAAAATCGTTTCCTGACCCATCCAAACGTGGCTTTTATGTATATCCTGTCGTTCATCACACCACTGGAGGTACATGATTTTGTGTTGGCCCAATATCGAACGTATCTCGGGACATTGAAGGAAGAGTTAGCAGCCGTCTTTACCAAACATCCGGATATACGCCTCAGTTCGGAAGAAGCCACCGTGGCCTTTGTGACCATGATGGATGGATTGGACGTACAGCTCGTATATGAGACACGGCAATCTTATGAACAAGCGCTGGCGATTACCTGGAATGTCTTCTGGTCAGGCATCCAGCGCTAACCAATGGATACGATGAAACTACACAAGTAGGAGGAATCAGACAACATGCAACAACTGGATGCGGCCTTAAGCCGTTTTGTGGAACAGCAGGATTTATATAATGTAGCTTACGGGCTTTTCAAAAATCATGATCTTCGTCCGCGCAAACACCATCACCAGCCGGAAGTAGATACACGAATACCGCTTTCACCGGAACTTCAATACCTGTACAGTCATTATGAAATGATGGATGCAGACGCTGAAGGTACACTCAAAATGAAAAATGCCGCCGTCGAGATCGGTGATGCCGCATTGATCTTCTTTGTTGCACCTGAACATCTGCTTCGTCAGCAACTGGGGTTCCGCTGGATTGGCATGAATGAACCTTATGAGGAGTCCTCCACTTGGCCAAAAAATCATGTCGTCATCGCAAACTTTAACGATGATCCTTTAATTGTGGATGTGGAAGCACCGCACTCTCCCGTATATGCCGCTTTTACAGGTGGAGAACCAAACCGTGTTGCCGATTCGCTGTCTGACTTTTTCAATGCACTAGCCATTCTCATTGAAGCGGCACGGAGCTATGCCGGAGAATTGAAAGATGAAGAAACCTATGAGACCAAGCCAGAGGTTCTGGAACAAGTGGAGCCTTTATTGCAGGATCTGTTGGGAGAAGAATATACTGCTCATCTCTTCGAGTATCTGTCATTTTGTTAAACCGTTGAATTGAAGAAATTGGAGGGGCATCCCTATGATCTATGTAGCCTTGCTGCGAGGTATTAATGTAGGCGGGAACAATAAAATGAACATGAAACAGCTAAAAGAAACGTTTGAACAAGCTGGCATGCTGGATGTCGTTACATACATCAACTCTGGCAATATTATTTTTGCTGATCATCAAGAACGTGCTGATGCGAATAGGGAGATATCCCTTACGTTGGAACAGGCCATCGCCGCTGATTTCGGCTTACAGATCAAGGTGATGGTGCGGAATATGGATGAAATCCAAAGCGTTATCGAAGCGCTCCCAGCGGAATGGGTTAATGACGACACGGCCAAAAGTGATGTGATGTTCCTCTGGGATGAGATCAACGAGCCCTCCGTGCTGGATCAACTGCCCATCAAACCCGAAATCGGCACACTGATGTATGTTCCCGGTGCCATTTTGTATTCAGTCAGCAGAGAGGATGCATCCAAAAGTGGCATGAACAAGCTTGTGGGTTCCAAAGTCTATGCTTATATGACCGTAAGAAACGTGAATACCACACGTAAGATATATGCGCTCATGCAGGCAGCAACCGAGAAATAAATTGGAATCAGCAAAATGGATATTCAATCTGATGTTCAACGATCCCTCTTCTAATTCAGTCTAAATTAAAACATGCAGAAAACATCCTTATGGATGTCTCCTGCATGTTTTTCATCATATAAGGAAACAATTGATTTCAATTCTCTATGGTTTAGTCAATTTGAATGCGTCTGCGAGATGAATCATCACCAGGGCGTTTTGGAATCTCAAGCTTCAGCACACCATCTTCCAATCTGGCCTTGATATGCTCCTCATCAATATGATCTACATAGAAACGCCGGATAAATTCGCCTGAACGACGCTCCTGCCGAATGATCCGATTGGAGTCATCCTTCTGTTCCACCAGCTCATTACGTTTGGCACGAATAATCAATTCTTTACCTTCAACTTGAATGTCTATATTCTCTTTGGCAATGCCCGGAAGCTCGGCTTCTACCCAATATTTGTCTTCATCCTCACGAATGTCGGTGCGAAATGGCTGCGAGCCAGTCCCAAACGGGGAGAGAAATGAGTTCTCAACCATGTCATTGAAGGATTTCAACATGTGTCCGAACGGGTCTTCATTTCGTTTACGAAACGGAATCAGATCAAACATGAAAATCAGCTCCTTTTGTGTGGTTGGTTTATTGGTGTTGCTTACATTGATTATTATAATACTCGTGCAAACAAGGCTCAAAGTCCGTAAAAGACGAAAAAAACCGATCTTCTTTCACCATGGTTCATTATTATAAAATAGATCCTTTTTTCTTTTATTTTGACCTTCTTTGACTTTCTGACTTTGTCTGACTATAGCATATGAATGTTTTACATAACTTGCTGGCTTCTCTTATTTCTTTTTAACATTTCACCCCTATACTAGGCCATGTCTGAAAACAATTGCACACACCATCACAACACGAAACGATAAAGGGGATCTGGAACATTGAAAAAGAGAAATCAATGGCTTGCCGTTCTGTCGATGACCGCCATTCTTAGCGCAGGAGCAACCAGCTACACATCCATGATTCATGCCGCTGATGCAACTAAACCTGCCAACGATCAAGTTGCACTGCGTACAGCCATCCAAAATATGCAAGGTACGGTCACCTGGAACGGAAACAGTCGCAGTGTTGATATCCAGGTCGCAGATACTAAAGTCCAACTTCCTATAGGAACGTCCTCAGCAACCATTAACGGGGTAAAAACGCCTTTGGACAGTAAAAGCTACATCACCAAAGGTACAACGTATGTATCTTCCCAAACGCTAAAATTAATTACGGATCAACTGATCCTGAAACAAAATAAAACCGGTTTTGAACGAACCGCATCGTTTCAGATGCCCGGTGGCAAAGCAGAAATATCAGCCTCTACGCCAGATGGACAGCGCCTGCTCGTAACCGAAGCGGACAATGGCAGCATTTCTGTATTGGACATTGCTGACTTGAAAAATATCAGCGTATTGAAAACAGTCAGCTTCCATGAGCTCTCTGCCAAAGCTGAAGTCACCAGTGTAACCGTGTCCAAAGACGGCAAATACGGTCTGGCTGTTATTCGTACCGGGGATACGGACAGTGAAGCAAACAAAGGATTGCTTGCCATAGTGGATCTGACAACCTACAAAACTGTAAAAACATATGAACTCGGTATTGGTCCTGACTCGATTGCCCTGTCTCCTGACGGTCTGCATGCCGTGATTGCCATAGAAGACGAAGAGCTGAATAAAGCTGCCGATGAAATTGACTATGCCAACGCCAAACGTCCGGGTAGCATTATGGTTGTATCTTTTGCTGGTGGGAACGTATTGGAAGGTGAAATCACGAACTTGCCAGTATCTCTGGACCATGTTGAAGGCGCCATCTATCCGCATGATCCACAACCGGAGTATGTTGCCATTAGTCCGGATAGCAAAACTGCAGCCATCACGCTACAGGAGAACAACGTCGTTGCCATCGTAGATTTGGAGACCAAAAAGATCAGCTCCATCTTCGCTCTCGGTACCACCTCACATCAAGCGGATCTGAAAGATGATGGCTTGGTTCAGTTTAAAGAAACATTGACAGCTCGTTATGAACCGGATGGGATTGCTTTCTCAGCAGATGGTAAATACCTGCTGACAGCGAATGAAGGAGATTTGGGCAAGAATGAATTTGAGGATGGGGTAAAAGCAGGCGGACGTAATATTGCTGTCTGGGATCTGCAAGGCAAGCGGATGTACGATAGCCAAAACCTCATTGACACGGCAACCGCCATGGTTGGTTTGTACCCGGATGATCGCAGTCCCAACAAAGGCAGCGAAGTGGAGAATCTGACCGTGGCTACGGTGGACGACACAACGTATGCAGCGGTCGCTTCCGAACGGGCAGATGCCATTCTGTTCTTCGATCTTGCTGATCCGGTCAATCCGAACTATCTGGGTCTGATTCCTACAGCCGGAGAGTCACCAGAAGGCATTCATCGGGTTAACGGACGCAGCCTGTTTGTGAGTGCTGATGAAAGCACCGGAACACTTAGTTTTTTTGCCAAGAAATAGATGACGCATACGTGGCCCGCTAAGGCTGAAATAAACAGTTTCAGGCTGTATTGAGTAGGAAGGGGCAAAGAGCCCCTATCCTCTCTTACTATTGAACACGCTAATCCACGTATCTAGATATAGTACGTACAGACGGTTAACGAGACTTTATACTCTCCAATTCCCGCCTGTTCCGCTCTACTTCCTCTTGTAACACTCGCACTTCCATCCTTAATGCGGATACTTCCTCTTTCACGCCAGACCGCTTCATCACAAGATAGAAGATCAGATATAATACAAGACCCATCATGATAAAGAAAATTAATAGCGTTATAATCCCAGCAATTCCTATAGAGCTAGCTCCATCCATAATGTACACGTCTCCCCTCTCGATGTTATTAATTTATATTTACAACAATACCATATTTAAGCATGACGAACAGTACAAAAAGCCAAGAGAATAGGCTCCCTTGGCTTTCAATTTATCTATATACCTTTTATCTATATATCCCTTCCTACCCGGTGATCCTTATTCCCAGAAGAAACGGCCTGCAAACACTTTTTCCGTCAACAGTTTGTATGTTTCTTCAGACAATTCTTTTTTCATCTTCGCCATTACGGCTTCTTTGCCTTGATTATATTGTGTGGACATGCCAATCTCTGCCGTTGTATTACTTGCATCCAGACGCATGATCGGTGCTTGTGCATCTTTCGTCCAAGGTGTCCATGCCGCAAGATTAGGGGAACCACCCGTACCTGGATTGCCTGTGTACAGGAACTGCTTCAGGTATGCTGCCATCGCGATGGACAACTCATCACGTCCTGGTTTGTTCGTCTCGCTAAAGTATCCCTCAGGGAAATAGGCAGCAATGCCATCGGCGTGCCCTGTATAGAAGTCCATATCCGCACCATGTGGTGCGCCCAGTAACGTGAGCAAACGCTCAGAGATGACCCCAGGTTGTGTACCCCAAGCAAAACGATAAGCATATACCGGCGGCTGACCGGCTTCACTGGTCAATTGCTCCGCGACACGCTCTGCATTAAAGCCTGCATAAGCTTCACTACCGTATTTCAGAGCAGCAGCATATTGCTCCGCCTTGGTTTCATCGGTGAACAGCGTTCCATCCGCAATAGCTGGAGCGAAGTTTGGATCACCAAAGGCAAATCCGGAGAACTCCGTTTCCAGGCTGCCCAGTAATACAGGAACTTTCGTGTAATTGCCGTTCTGGATGGCTTCAAAGCCTTCTTTTGGAATCACGGTGCCGTCCCGGAACAGATGCGGGAATGGCTCCATACGGATTGCGGTTGCACCAAACGCTGTGACCAGCTTGTCCGCCGGCAGTGCACGCAGGTAGCTCTCCAGCTGTGCCGGAGATTGCTTGCTTATCCAGGCTTTTGCCTCTTCTGCATTAGCCGCTTTCCCCTCTTGTACAAGCAGCTTCACGAGTACATCCTGGGATTTTTGCTCACCTTCTCCCGGTGATGCTGTCGTCAATCCTCCGCTGAAAGCAACTGCTTTTTGATACAGCCCTTTGCTAAGCGGAGAGATCAGTGTTGCCAGCACATCACGCGCACCAGCAGATTGTCCGGCTAATGTAACTTTGCTTGTATCTCCGCCAAACCCTGCAATATTATCCTGTACCCACTCCAGTGCACGGAATGCGTCGAGCAGACCATAGTTACCGGAGTCATCCAGGGCATTGCCGGTTTTCAGCGCTGCATTCTCGAAGAATCCGAGGGCCCCCAGACGGTAGTTCACGGAGATGATGATACTGTTGGTGCTCCGCGCAAGCTGTTCACCCTGAAAATCTTTACCTGATCCGGTCATATTCCCGCCACCGTGCAGGAACACCATCACCGGAAGTTTAGAACTGGTTGTGTCAGGACGCCAGATATTGAGGTACAGTGAATCCTCACTGCCTACTGTATTCTTGCCGGAGATCTGCAAGCTGTTCGCTGCAAATTCCTTAGCCGATCTAGTTCCTGCCCAAGCTTCAGGTTCTTGTGGAGCTTTCCAACGCAGTTCACCTACCGGAGGTGCGGCGTATGGAACACCGAGCCAGCCGAGCGTGCCATATTGCTCATATTTTTTGCCCTCAATCGCACCATATTTGGTCTGTTGCAACGTTTGAGGTTTGAACGCGCCAGCTTCTTTATGTTTCAACCAGCTCTGCTCCAAGGTTCCATTGCCGTTCTTAAGCTGTGTTTGCAAAGCCTGTGCAGTTGCTTCGGCCATCAGTCGATTGGTAAGCTCACTCGCTCCCTTCCCTTGAAGTGCCTTGATTCCTTTCCCAGCCGCATAGGTGGAAGCCGCCCCTTGCTCATAATCCGTACCTACTTCATATCCAAGCACCTTCAACAGCATTGTGGCATAATCTTCCGCTGTAAGGGGTGCATTAGGCTCAAATTTCTCCGTTCCCGTTACGATCTCAGCCACATACGGATGCTGCTTCAAGTAGCCAACGACCGGTTGCAATACTTTTCCTGCCTGAGCCGCATCGTCATACGTTACCGATCCCTGATAGGTGAGTGCTTCTTTCTCCAATCCGGACAAACGCAAGTACAGTACTGCGGCTTGAATGCGTGTAGCTTTTTTATTCAAATAAGCCGCATTAACACCTTGACCGCTGCCACGAATAAGCTCCGATTGGATCAGCTTGTCCATCGCTGCTGAAGAAGAGGTTGCTGTATTTCCTGCTGCATATGCCGGTAACCCGGATACACATAAACCCAGAATGGTTGCTATGGCAATCGAACGTTTAATGCTTTTCATGTCAACAATCTCCTCGCTGTCAAATAGTGTGTGATGGGATAATTGCATTGGAAATGTGCATCTTTGAATCAGTATTCCAATGTCTGGATGAGTCTATTTCTCTATTTCAGAAAACTTAATCTGCCGCACTCCTTTCTGCTCGAAATATCCGCAACTGCGCTTGCGGTCATGCCTTCAGGCATTTTTTGTATAAAAAAACCTGAACCGAAGGCAAACAGACATCGCTTTAGCGTGATCTGCTGCCCTCAATTCAGGTTTTGCCTGCAATCAGTAACAAC
The DNA here is from genome assembly GCF_038595085.1 of Paenibacillus sp. FSL R5-0749. Lineage (NCBI taxonomy): Bacteria > Bacillati > Bacillota > Bacilli > Caryophanales > Paenibacillaceae > Paenibacillus > Paenibacillus sp. FSL R5-0749. The sequence goes on from NZ_CP152005.1 coordinate 4,925,306, forward strand.
CCTGAGGAATGAGGCTCATTCCATATGATAATGTAAACGCAATCATTCATCTGATGAACAAAGAACCAACGAATGAACTGACACAGGTATTGCCCTTAACACGGTTACAATCCTGTTGTTATGGTGATGTTAGCACATAATGTAAGCGTTCGCAATATCTTTTTTATCATCTTCTTATTCTCCATACAAGGGCTAACCAGAAAAACCCGCACTTTTCATGCGGGCCTGAACTTAGCTTCCATCCTGATGATCCAGACAGCTAACTCCTAGTCATGAATATCGACCATCCTAGAGATCTGTTGTTTGCAGGGTACGTGCCAATTTCTCCAGCAGTTCCACCGCAGGGGCCAATACCGCTTCATCAATATCAAATTCGGGATGATGATGCGGGGCAGGTAACTCGCTGCCAACAATCATATACGTGGCTTTGCCACCTTGCTCTTGGACTCGCCGGATCATATAACTGGCATCCTCGCTGCCGAGAGCAGCACTATCCGAAATAGCCTCCGCATGGGTGAAACCAGCGATGCCTTCCGCTTGCTGAACCGCAAGCTCTGCAAGTTCCATATCACATCGAATCGGGATGGCACTTCCAACCACTTCAACGGAAGCGGTTAGTTCGTGCATGGCTGCGCTATGCTCAATGATGTTCCGCACGCGGCGCTCCAGCTCTCGATTCGTTTCTTCACTGGTCGAACGTGTCTCAATAACCATGCGGGCATGCTCAGCAATAATATTGGCCCCTGTTCCACCTTCCAGAATGCCTACATTAATCCGGGTATCTGCTGAGCTGAAGCGGGGAAGTGCATGAATGTTGAGCATGGCGGTCGCTGCGCCCAGCAGCGCGTTCCGGCCTTCCTCCGGTGTAGCCCCTGCATGGGAAGATACACCGGTGAAATGTGCTTCCAGCTTGGTCGTTGCCAGGAATCCGGCAGACGCACCTCTAATATGACCGGATGGCACACCGGTACCCAAGTGCATACAGAACAGGCGATCCACCTGTTCCAGCATTCCTTTTTCAACCATGGCATATGCTCCGCGCACACCTTCTTCGGCAGGTTGGAATAACAGCCGAATCTTGCCGGCAAACTTCCGGTTACTCAACCGTTCTGCAAGCGCCAGTCCGATCGTTGTATGCCCATCGTGTGCACAGGCATGCATAATGCCTTCATGACGGGAACGAAATTGTGCTGCTTGCGGTGCATGTTGTTCCAACTTGCTCTCACGGATCGGCAATGCATCCATATCGAAGCGGAACGCTGTCGTTGGCCCCTCCTGCTCCCCTTGAATTTCAGCAACTACGGCGGTGAATCCTCCTCGCATCTGTTCCACGATCACCGGATCTGCACCTTCACGGAGGGCACGCTGATATGCATCTTCCAAGACTTCGGGCTTCGGCAACCCGCGCCGTGATGTGTCATCAATTGCATCTTTTCCGTAAGTGACGCTATACCCCAGTTCCGTCAGGATTTGCACCACTTTGGTCGCCGTACGAAATTCCGTAAATCCCAGTTCAGGATGTGCATGCAGGTCCCGGCGAAGTGCGATAATATCCATCATATGTTATTTCCCCTCTCTCCAACCTCTATCTATTTGATCGTGTATTCAGACCTACACGACTCATTCAACGTTATACGTCACTAAGCTTGCTCTGCTGATCCCCTACAATCTTGCGTTTACTCCCGGACCAAGTGGCAAGTTGAAGGCGTACCATAGAATGACCATAACCACCCACACCGAGAAGAATGCAATCGAATATGGCAAAATCAGTGAATAATACGTTCCCAGCTTCGCATCTTTACGGTACTCCTGCAGAAATCCTACGAACAGCGGTACAAAAGGCGATACCGGAGCCAATGGAATAACGACCGAATCCGATACCCGAAAAATAACCTGAGTGAATGCCGGATGGAATCCAAGCAGCATCATCATTGGAATAAATACCGGGGCAAGAATGGACCAGATCGCTGATCCACTTGCGATGAACATCGTCAGCAATGCCGACAGGAAAATCAATCCGATCACCACCGGAATGCCATTAATGCCTGTCTTTTCTAGCAAATCGGTAATTGTAAGTGCCAGAAATTTGCCCATGTTGCTCCAGTTGAACATCGCCACGAATTGGGACAACGGGAACACCATCACGATAAAACCAGCCATCGTTTTGATCGGTTCAATGAGCAGTTTTGGCAGATCGTTCTGATTTTGGATCACTTTCAGTTTAATGCCGTAAGTCAGCGCTACGGTAAAGAAGAACAGTAAAATGACAGGAACAATCCCGGCCAGGAAAGGCGAACCCATGACACTTCCCGTTTCCGGGTTACGAAGAACGCCATTCGAAGGGATCACCAGGAATGAAATGACTGCGATAAAAAGCAATGCAGCAATCCCCGATGCACGTAATGCCCGGTTTTCTTCAGGTGTCGGTGCTTCGAGCTTATACACTCGCTCCCCTTCGTAACGGCCCAGACGTGGTTCAAGGAATCTGTCCGTCATGAACCCGGCAACGAGAGTCAGCACAATAACCGAAGCGGACATAAAGTACCAGTTATCCAGAACCGTAACGCCCACATTGGGATCTACAGAGGTTGCAATCTCAGTACTAATACCTGACAGCAATACATCGGTGGTCACAATGAGCATATTGGCTGTAAAACCTGCGCCAACCCCTGCAATGGCGGCAATCAATCCGGCAACCGGATGTCTGCCTACCGCGAGAAAGATCAGCGCTCCAAGCGGAGGCATGATCACAAGCGCCGCATCCGAGGACACATGGCTGAAAAAAGCGATGAAAATGACGAGATAACTGGCGTAACGCGCAGGTACCCGAACAGCCATTTTACGCATAACCGCTTCGAGAAGACCCACCTTCTCCGCCAGACCAATGCCCAGCACCAGAGCCAGGATGGAAGTCAGTGGTTTGAAATCAGCAAAGTTCTTGACCACATTCGGCAACAGCCACTGAATTCCCTCCCTGCTCAGCAAGTTCTTAACATGTACCTGTTCCCCATCAATCGGGTTATGTGCCATCGCATTAAAGAGCGATAACACCAGTGTGGCAACCATCAGGGCGACAATGAGATAGATAAACAATAAAAACGGATTGGGAAGCTTGTTCCCTACTTTCTCTACCCAACCAAAAAGTCCTGTGTTCTCCTGTCTGTCCGCTTTGACCATGCAAACAACCCCCTGACTGTGTTGGAACTGCCTCTGGATAGACTGAACAAGTCTGATGAAGGTCTTGTCCCCGTTAGCAGATCATTAACGTACATTTAACGAAAATGTCGTAATTTTAGGACATTATATAATTATCCCTGCACAAAGTTCAATACCTGTGTTATGTATTTTAACACTTGAAATAAAAAAACCGCTGAGCCGGCCTTGTCATCTTGTCCTCTCCACACGGACAAGAGACATAAGGTTGCATCATCGGTTTTAGTAATTTGTTCTATGTTCGCTAACCTAACGCAAGAGACGATAACGGTTACTAGGCCTTCCGCGCCTTGTATTCAGCTCATTGCCAGCAATTTCGGCCAGTGCAAAAGCAGTAAGACTGCCCATAATACGTTGTACGTGCCTGATGGTCATGGAGAGCCCTGAAGCCAACTCACCGGCTGTAAATTCTTCTTTGCCCATTCGGCGTATGTAGGCCTTTATTTTCTGGAATGTACGAATACTGACGCCTGCCTTGTTCAATTGTTCCAGCAATTCAATATCACTTGAATAAGTTTCGTAGGATAATTCGTGGTCTTCTCCTGCCGCCTCGACAATGGTTCCATCCGTCTCATAGATAATAATCCGTCCAGCCTCATCATCCTTGGCGTACTGAATAGCTTTACGTGCATGTCGTTCGGCATCAAATGCCGTCTCCCCGAACCCAATCCCGCCGAAGGAAGGCAAGTCTGTATCCAGCTCCAACTGTTGCATGGTCGAATGCAGTGAATCCATACTACGGGCCATCACACCTCTCGAACCATACATCAGGTACCTTCCGGTGCCGTCCTGATGAAGTGATCCATCAATTTGTTCACAGTGTCGCAGCAGCACTCCCTTGATCTTCAGCTCCATATACTGCAACTGATACCGCTCCGTCGACAGTTCTCCCGCTTCATGTAATCGATCAATCTCAATCATGAGCACACCTATCTGACTATCCTTGAACGCTGAACTGCGAATCTGTTCTATTAACATACGTACGGCTTGAACCGTTTCCTGCTTGGTTGAATCAATTTTGAAGACGGGTACCCCGCGTTCCACCAGACCTTCATACACCGCGTACAGACAGGTAATCGCTGCTTTGGTAATCCCCTCTTGCCAATGCCGCACGTGAAACCCGATCATTTCTTCCACATCGTAATCGATGGAAAACACGTATTTACGTAATTGCTCCTGTGAGATATTCAGCTCTTCCAGACTGTCCATCAACCCCCAGCTCTCGTTGTCCGTCATATCAATGGAGATATCTTTCACCGGACTGTCCAAGGTGTAAATGGCCTGAAGCATCGCCTTATACAAGCTGGCCCCAGTAGGAGGGCAGTATATCGCATGTTCTTTTTCCGAAAGTTCAGCCTGAGCACTCAGATAAGGAATCGGCCCCGTAAATACCCATCCGTGTACATTCTCCCGATTTCGTCTAATGATGTCTCCCGTTTCTCTTGCATGTTCATAGGCATATGGCTCGTAGCTCGCCCCCAGATCGTGTCCCTGCAACGCACGCATGGTTCGCTCAATGGATGGCCTCGGCCCTACGATTCCGATTCGATACATCTACACCCCTCCTTCTCTCACACCACAATTCAACATAGATCATATCGCTCCGAATGTTCCGTGGGTTATAAGTTTTAATTATATACAGAACCGACGATATAACAAAACAGATTACAGTTCGCTTAAAATCTATCTTTTTTCATTTAATCGTAAATTTTACATATAGTTAATCCATTTCATACATTGGTTTAGCATTGGTTGTATACACTGGGCTCAGGATACAAAACAAACTATACATATATTCTAGGAGGATGCATTCATGTTAAACCGTTTTAATGTCCGTGCAGCCAAAATGATGCTCGCGGTGACAACAATTGTTACAGCTACACTCGGAGGAGGAAGTGCAGCGTGGGCTGTGGAAGACACCACCTCAACGACATCAGCATCACCGATTAAAAATGTGATTATTCTCATTCCCGACGGCATGGCTAACGATGCCACTGCTCTGGCTCGTTGGTATAAGGGCTCGTCCCTGACGCTGGATTCCATGGCAAGCGGCATGGTTCGTACACACTCTGCAGATGCGCCGATTGCGGACTCGGCTCCTGCTGGAACTGCTTTTGCAACAGGCTACAAATCGCATACCGGATTCGTCGGTGTACTGCCGGACAAAGCTACGATGCCTGGGCAAAAGGCGATTGCGCCTGGAGACGCAAGAAAACCGGTCGCTTCTGTACTGGAGGCTTCCAAACTAGCTGGCAAAGCAACCGGTATTATATCCACATCCGAGATTATGCACGCCACACCCGCGGACTTCTCTGCTCACTACCCGGATCGGAAAAACTATGATGCCCTCAGTAAACAACAAGTCTATAATGGCATGGATGTTGTGTTGGGCGGAGGTAGCAAATACCTTGAGCCTGCGGGTCGCCAAGACGGCGAGAATCTGGTTTCGTCCATCAAAGCACTGGGTTACGATTACGTCACTACACCGGCTGCAATGAAAGCATCCGATTCGAACAAGCTGTGGGGGATGTTCGCACCAGCGGGCATGGCTTACAATATGGACCGTGATCCAGCGAAGCAACCAAGTCTTGCTGAGATGACATCCAAAGCGATTGAAGTTCTGTCCAAAGACGAAGACGGCTTCTTTCTGATGGTTGAAGGTAGTAAAGTAGACTGGGCAGCTCATGCCAATGATCCGATTGGTATTATCAGTGATGTGCTGGCTTTTGATGATGCCGTAAAAGTAGCCATGGATTTTGCCAAAACGGACGGAGAGACTGCGGTTGTGGCTGTAACTGACCACCAGAACGGTGGACTCACAATCGGTAATACCTCCACAACTGGAACATATGATAAAGAGCCGTTGTCCACATTTATCGGACCTTTGAAAAAGGCCAAACTGACAGGTGAGGGTGTTGAAGCGAAGCTGAATGCCAAGCGTACAAACATCAAAGCAGTGATGAAACAATACTATGGCATTACCGATCTGACTTCCGAGGAGATTGCCACAATTAAAACGGCTGAGCCGGGTAGTCTTAACTATGCAATCGGTCCAATGATCAGCAAACGCGCAGGGATTGGTTGGACAACCGGTGGTCATACAGGTGGAGATGTCGTACTTTACACGTATGCTCCCAACAATGACCGTCCATTCGGGGTAATCGACAACACGGATGTCGCCAAATATATGGCACGTGTACTGGATCTCGATCTGGACAGCGTGAACAAACAATTGTTTGTACCTGCCAAACAGGCATTTACAGCCAAAGGCGCAACATATAAGCTGGATCTCACTGACGCCAAAAATCCAAAGATCCTCGTTACCAAAGGCAACACCAAGCTGGAACTGCAAATCTATAAAAATATTGCACTGGTGAACGGCAAAAAGAAAGCTTTGGAAGGTGTCATTGTCTATAACGGTGTAGAGGCATTTGTACCACAAGGTGCAGTGGATCTCATTCAATAATTGATAGAACCAACGGAACGAACGGAGATTACACGATTTGGCTGCCGAATATCTCGGCAGCTATTTTATTGTTTACTGATAAGGAGTAGGTTCCTGGTAGCACCTATCGTATAATGAACGTAACCAAAATACATATCATGCAAGAAAAAGGAGAAATTCACCCATGTTGATCAAATTAAACTGGATCACGCTGAGGGTCAGTAGTTTGGAAGCTTCGCTCAGGTTCTATCACGACATGCTCGGACTTCCCATTCAGCGCAGATTCGAAAGCCGCGGAAGGCAGATTGCCATGCTCGGCATGGAGAATGAAACCAAGCTGGAACTGATTGAGAGCAGTGAATCCGTTCTTAAACCAGAGGCTGGCGTGTCGATCGGGTATGAGGTGAACTCGCTGGATGAAGCGATGGAACGACTGGCAGAGCTAAATATTCCGATTGTACGCGGCCCCATCCAGCCCCATCCGCATCTACGGTTTATTTACATTACAGATCCAGATGGCTTCGAGGTGCAACTCGCAGAGCATGTCTAATTTAGGCGATTGTGATAGGAGTGTGCGTATCACGATAACCAGTTGTTTGTACATGTGTGCAGTCAAACCTGTATGCCCCCCTCCTAGGGCAGCGTAAAACGTTATTGTGTCTGTTTACAGCTTCATGCGGCGCATCAGCGGCACACCTATGCGATTCAGCAACCGATCAAGCAGCATCCAGCACCAGCGTCTGCCCCATGGAAGGTGGCGCTCATACACAGCCGAATACTCAAAATCCGCCACAGCACCCCGATTGCGCTTAAACTGAGCTGCTCCCGCGCTCTCATGCAACAGATGGCCGTTCTCCCGAGCCTGTCTGATCAGACAGGCGGATAACATGCGGTATAGTCCGACGGACTGGGACACCGCTGTATCGTAACCGAACAACGGTGTTGTCATGATTCCATTTCGGCAGAAATAACCCATGACCGCGTCCAAGCGCCCCTCCTTTCGCAGTCCATACAGCCTGAGTGTTCCTGATGCCATCGCAGCAGCAATGAACCGTTCGGTGAACTGCGGATTGTGATAGGAGTATTTTTCGAGATATAACCGCTTGTACAACTCCACGATTCGCGGAATATCTGCATCTGTCATTTCTACTTCGGAAACAAATTCATACTCGTGCTTGGCCAACAATTCGTAATCCCTCTTCAAGAGCCAGCGTGATTTTGAGTTACCAAAATTCGGATCATTCGCTTGGTACAGATAGATCTGTCGGCTCGGAATCAGTCGACACCCCACTTCGGTTAGCCTCGCCGTCAGATCGGGATGAAGTCCCGGACACAAGGAGCGAAATACAATGACGTGCTCCGGGTATCTCTCTTGTACTACTGCAAGCAAACATTCTGCCTGTTCACCGGACAGGGCTGGATAGAGATTGGTGGACAACAGCCAGTTGTTCACATGCACGACTTTGTTAATCTGTGATTGCTTCATTCCCCAACCGATTAGACTGAGCAGCGCACTAAGGCCTTTTTCCAACACGGGTTTCTGCAACATGCTCAATTCCTGCTTCGCGTAACTCACGTAATGCGTATATGGCGAACAGACGTAAGCATTATCATACTCTGCATCATTCACCGTCAGTGGAATAACGAGATCGTCGATCCGGGCGAGCAGCACTGTGGTCTCCACGTTGGACATATAACTCCGGGACCCTTGCTGCATGATGGGTTCCAGATAAGCTCTGGCATATCTGCCGTCCTCCGTATCGGGCCAGTCCATGTCTTTGAACGAATGCTGATCATAGAGACGCACACGTTCGATGCAATTGTCATTCCTAACGAATATGTATGTACATCGCAACCCGATCTGTCGTTCCCTGCTTTATTCTTCAACCTTTTACTCCCCCATAAGGTAACATCATCTGTACACAAACCATATAGCTATTCATACTCCTTTTCGGTCGACAGAGCTGCTTCCCACTCTCAATCATATAGAAATGTTCGATACTTCCAGCCTGCAACTGATCCACTCTGGCTCTCTGGCTTATATACCTTTTACTCCATTGAATTCACTACTCAACCTTGGATTCTCTCATCTAGCCTCTTTGGGATAATCGCTCTGCCAGCTGACGATAAGCCAGACCATCTTCTCTCTCGTTGACTTCATCTTCATCCATCTTAAGCCAGTAGTCCGCATCCAGCAGTTCTGCCATGTCTAACCGCGTAATCTCTGCACATTCGGAATGTTCACACACTGCAATCATCGGCTCAGGACTGTCGTCCCAGTTGTACCCGTTCACGATGGCATGAAGGAGTACAGCTGAATTCAGTGCACGGATTTGGGCAGCCGCCTTGTCTGGAGACTCCTCGTACAAAATTTCATCGACAACACTTTGTTCCGCCTGGGTCAGCTTGAGTCTGACTGCTCCTTGAGTGTCCAGTAACATGTCTGCGATATCCGGGTTACGTCTGGCTGCGTTCCAGGCACTAGCCTGAATTCCATGGGGAGCATCCAGTTTGACTCCATGTTCAATCAATAACGGAATGGCTTCAAGCTGCTTGAACTTCACCGCTTTTTTCAGCGCGGTATCCCCAAGTTTGTCCTCTAGTTCCAAGTCAGGACCTGTTTCGAGAAGACAACGGATCGCTTCAATCGGCATACGATTTGTCAAAAAGAGCATCAGCGGTGTACGCCCGCGATCATCCTGTTCGTTGATATCCAAGACACCGACAGCTTCTCTGACTTGCTCCACATCTTTGGATTTGCTAATCTCCACCCAATTCATAGTTCGTTCTCCACCATCCTCTTCACACTCTACACAACACTGTATCGGAAAAAATTGTCGGCATCAACTTATACTCCAGATGAAAAAAGCCCGTCCAGCACGATAAATACGCACAGACGAACTTTCAACAATCTGGTATTAAAGTTTATTCTCCACGGAAGATGCCTGATGATCCGAGACTAACTCATTCAGATTCACAATCAGCTGCTCCAGTTCTCCGAAGCTCTCCACCATCTTCTGTGTTAAGTTACGCTGTTCTTCCATGCTCGCCAGGATCTCTTCTGCCGCTGCACTGGATTGCTCCGTTACACTCGAAATCTCGGAAACCTCATTCACTACTCTAGTAGAAGATTCCTTCATTGTTGCCGAACTCGTCTCAATATCTGTCGCTTGATTCAACACATGCTGAGAGTTGCTGTTGATCGTACGGAACACTTCGTCTGCCGTCTGAACGCTGTCTCTACCTTGTTGTAAGGATAGACGAATACGTTCGAAGCGATCTGTCAGTGCCTGCGTTTGTCCTTTTAACCGAGACAGGATGGTTGAAATATCACTCGCGGATTGACCCGAGCTCTCGGCCAGCTTGCGCACTTCCTCGGATACAACCGCAAATCCGCGTCCATGCTCGCCTGCACGAGCCGCTTCAATGGCTGCATTGAGCGCAAGCAGGTTGGTCTGAGTTGCGATATCCGCTATACTGTTCAGCATAAGCGTCATGGATTCACTTTCCTCATTGAACTTTTGCATGTCACTCGCCGTTTGATTGATCGTTTTATATAAGTCTTGCATCTGACTGTTCAGTTGGTTCAGATGTTCGCTTCCTGTTTGCGTGCTCGTTGCCATACTTGCAGACACCTCTTTCATCTGCTGGGAATACAGCGCAACATCCTTAATATGCTGATCCGATACGGATAAGGATTCCGAAATTTCCGCCACACTGGTCGCCTGGAACTCCACACCCTTGGCAACCTCACTGAATCCCAGGGTCACTTCATGGGTAATGGAACCTGTTGAATCCACCTTTTGCTTCAATTGATCTGTATAACGAGACAGCCCGCCAACAGACTCCTTGACCCGTTCAAGCATCGTTTCCACCCGGGTCCGCGACGCTTCGACCTCGCTCCATCTTTTTTCACTTTCATGAAAGAGCTTTTGGTTCAGATAGGACACCATCAACAAGATTCCACCCGCAACGGCGAATAGTCCTACATTAATTGCATTAGTTACGAACTGATCCTGAGTTGTTGTAGGAATAATCCAAAGTTGAAAAATATTGTTCGCGAGCATAACCGAAAATCCGATGATAAACCATTTTTTGTTTGGATAAATAAGCAAGATTGAAGAGATAAGCATAGCAAGCAGCGGTTCAACGCTTCCCCATCCGGCGAATACCCCGCACAACGAGATGAGCACCGTGTTCACCCAAGGAATGAGATGAATATGCTTCTTTTTGGCGTTTGCGTATGCGAGCCAGATTCCATACAAGATCACAATACCGTTGGAAATAAATAATTTGGGCTCAATTAAAGCTACTGAAAATCCTACAATTAACACAACCCACAAAATGATGCTGATGATCTTGTTCCGTTTCCATATAATTTCGTCAATACGATTCATGCATACCCCGTCCTTTAGATAAAATAAGTTTACGATTGTAGGGCATACTCGCACTCACATCGGCCTCTTAATGGTTTGCTTCCGTGCATATTTCAACGCAACGCTCAGGCCACCGCCATAGTACAATGTTACTTCACAAATATGAAAGCAGCGCTACATTATGTATATCGGTATTCCGAATACAAAATTAAATATTAACTTTTATTTAATACGCTTCCGTATAAAAAAAACATAAAAAGCCCCTCTTATACGCTGTTACGTACAAGAAAGGCTTCTTGGTTAATCGCTAATTAATTATCAAGATAATTTCTTATTTACCGAACACAAGTGTCGTATTGGAAGAGCCTGCATACTTGGTGACGAACTCACGCGCGTAGCTGGCGCTCTCTACCTGATAACTGTAATTGGAGCTTGGTCTCCAGTTCGTTTTAGGAGAAATCGGACTTGTCAGGGCTGGCGTACTGCCGCTATCCGTGAACTCCCCATTTCCCTTGTCATCCAGGATGCCGCCCTTTTCAGCGCCTGCACCAAAGTAGTTGTTTTCGGAATAAATCCGTGCTTTTTCACCAATGGTGATGGACTGATTAAAGTTGTTGGCATAGTTGTTTTTGAGATGGAAGTAACCGTATCTTAAAAGTCCAGGACCACGTACATACAAGTTTTCGAAGTAATTGTTGGACATCGTCACATGAGGGACGCCATTGTAACTGCTGTTACCATCATTCGGATGACCGAGGATAACGCCATACTTATGGTTTGCAAATTTGGAATTGCTAATCGTAATATAATCGGCGCGGTCACCGATATACAGCAGTTTGTCCAGATCACTACCGCCAGAGCTGTAGCTGTGACCAGCAAACGTTACATGATCGATCCAGTAATTGGAGCCTGAAGTGATATACATCTGGATATCATCATTGGCATTAATATTGGAAGCGTGTTCAAAAGTCAGATTCTGAAAAATTACATTGCTTGAACTGCTTGTGGATCTGAAATGAATATTCGTTAATGTATGTTTGCCAAAGGAACCTACCAGTGTCTTGTTCGCTCCAAACTCAACCTTTTGCAACGTAGAAGAGGAAATATTCTGTTCAACGACGACAATTTTGGCCGTAGAGCCCGCCATGTGTGTTCTCAGGTCATTGAGATTACTAACATAAACCACCTGACCGTTTTTACCACCTGTCGTAGCTGACTTGGATACACCATTTTCATTCTTGGCACTGCCTGCAAAACCAGTCAATCCGTTTGTACCTGTGTTTGGATAACTGGCCGCACCATATGTAGACGGGGCTGTGAAGACAGTTATCAACAATAGAGTTATAGCGAGTAACAGCATCGAAAATTTCTTCAAAATTTCACCATCCTTTATAATATTATCCTCAAAGACAAATCGATTATATCGTGTAACTTCGGCTGTGACAATACAAAAACTGCAAAAAGACAACAATTCTCACTTTTATGCAACAGCAGATCAGATATCGTGAAAAAACAAAAAAATGAGATGAAGTCATAACCATTGCCATGACTTCATCTCAACCATCGATCCTATTTTATTTATTTGATTTTGATCTCCAGTTCATCCTTCTGGGCTTCCTGTAAATCATCATAGACCTTATCTGGTTTGCCACGAATTTTTAAAACCATTGACTCCGGATTATCCAGAAAATTGCTGCTGAAAGAATACATCATTCCGTCTTCCGTTCCACTCCCGAATGTCGTGGATAAGTTGGTCTGCTTCCCGTCTTTAGCGGTAGTTACAATCTCGATAGGCTGGACGACCTCACTGATCAACAATTTCGTTTTGTAATCGATCTCTTGATCAGGTGCATAAACAAGCCTGACCCGAGTTAGAAGTGGAGATACTTCAACCTCGGACAACATGACCTCATAACCTCCAAGCGCAAAAGTCCGATTAACGTTAATGATTTCCGTTTTGGGGATAGAAAACTTGGGATCCAGTGGAAAAGAAAGATTCATTTTTTTGGAAAATTGATATTTTCGTTCTTTCTCCCCGTTGTCTGCATGATTCACCACATCTGGTACAACTGAGGACAACTGGAATTGTAGATTTACTTGCTTAGGTAATGGTTTGTCTCGATCTCGATCAATTGTACTTCGGCCATACACGATATGTTTATCCTTCGAAAAATACACACCACCTGAGCTGCCGTTGTCAAGCAAAACACCTGTCGATGCGTCCGTCATCTTCATATTGACAGTCGAATACATTTCCTGTGAAGCATCCGTTTGGGCAGTATACAATACCGTTATTCGATTCTCATCCGCCATAACTGCATTCACCGTAAACGTATATATGCCCGATGTAACCGTCTGATCTACAAGTTGCACATAACCGTTATTGAGCGTTGAAGTAATCGTAGCACTGTCCATATCCGAATTTAGCAGGCCACGAAAGGGTTCAAGTACGCCCCAGTTGGCTATAGGCTCAGTATATGTTGCCTGTTCTTGCCCATAACTCCCAAGCGGCCCCACAAGAAACCATCCTGCTACCAGGACCGTAACCAGAGCTCCCGTAATCCATTGGATACGAACGCTCCGACCTGATCGTCTGGTTCTGGCCTTCGCGAGACCACGTTGAATTGCCGCAGTTGTATCCGCCGAATTCCAGTGCTGTTTCTCTCTTTTCACCTGATATGCGTCTGCAAGAAGTGCTTTCTCCTCCGGGTTAGTGGTCATGCCAATCCCTCCTGTTCTTCATCAACTTGCGCAACTGCTGGAGTCCCTTGTGCTGCCAGGTCTTGATTGTCCCTTCCGGTTTGCCTAGGATGGAGGCAATGTCTGTCAGTGTCATGTCGTTATAATATTTCAGCAATAATACATGGCGATATTTGGGTTTCACCTTTTGCAAAAGAGATTCCATCGCAATTCGATTATCATCAACACTGATCATCCAAGAGGCCGGAATGCTGTCCTCCAGTTCCTCCTTGGCGAGAGGTGTCGCCCGCTTGCGGCGCCTCTGTTCATCGATGCAGACATAGATCAGTATCCGAATGATCCACGACTTGAACGCCTTCTCATTGTTCAGCGTACGACGTTTAACCCAAGCACGGCACGTCATCTCCTGCACAGCTTCCAGCGCATCTTGCCGATTACGCAGGTAACTGTAGGCAATGGAAATGAGCGTATCTTGATGTTCCATAATGGATTGCACAAATACCGTCTCATCTTCGGTCTGTACATAGATCCTCTGGTTCAGCTCTGCTTTTGTTTCCACCCCGCATCCCTCCTTCTCTCTCTTTCTATGGTATAAGACGGGTGAGTGAAGCAAACGGTTTTATTATTGGCTCATCAAAAAAAGCTCCGCCATCACCTGAGGGAGCTTTTTACATAAGAGTTTCAACGTCTAAATACCGAATGATGTACACGTATGAACAATACAAACAAGATTAACTCTTTTACAAATTACCGATTATGTATAAAGGGGATAATACAAATCCCACATTTCGCTGCGGACCCCGATACGGATAGATGAGCGATTGTTTAGCCATAGGATCACGCCTGTTCATGCAATTTCACTACTAATTAGACTTCAAACCAGGTTAAACCGCCATCTACCTGCCTGGTTTCTCGCTCCATCTGTTGCATCCAGCTCCGTGCCTCTTGGCCCCACACATGAAACAAACAGTAGATATACGACTCCCCGTCCGCAACCTCTTCCAACCCGGATGCCTCTTCTATCCACACTTCAAGGGCTGTAGGCCAGGACGAATCTTCACGTTTCAACACAAAGCCGTTGATTTGGTGTTCCAAACTATATACTTCGGTAAACGTTAGTGCACTTGCCAGACGTTCCACAACTTCAGGTAAAATCGCAGGTTCCGTTGTTCTTATCCCATATTCCCAGCCCATATGTACAACCTCCTTCAGACTTCGTTTGCTCCAGATGATTGCTTTTGTTCGTGCATTTGCTGGATCGAACGATCCAACCACAACTCGTACCAGTCCAGAAAATGCAGTCGATTCGTATTGCCCCAATACTGATCAGGATAAATTCCATTGCGGTTAGCCCGGTCATCAACCCAGATCTCTCCGTAGGAGGCTCCCTTAACGATCAGATTCATGGAGATGCCACAACCAAAATCACTGATGCGCAGCATGCCTGCCGACCATTTTGGATCAAAATATTCGTGTTCCAGAGCATACCATTCCTCTTCTTCCTTGCTGTCATCGAACCAGTCATAGTTCCAGTTCCATGCTTCCGTGAATTGAAAAGGGTCCGAGATCGCATTCAGCTCATCATCATAACCAAGCATAGCGTATACACCGTCATCCGGGTTCTCCAGACCATAATAAGGCCCTGCACCACTCGTCCCCATATGTAGAAGCCATACCTTATAGTCCTCCGGCAATTTAATTCGCCATTTCTGCTCGAACTGTGCAATATCCTCCTGTGTCCATACAGCTGACATCTCATATGCATGGCTCTCTGCGCCGAACAAGTCCAAATCCGAATCCAGACTTCGGAGATTGATTAACTTTTCACGCATACGTTCTAACTGTTCAGTGTACACGGCCTACCTACCTCCTTTGCTACTCCATCACGTTCGTTCCACGCCATACCCGCGGTGCTGCAACTCATCCAGTGCGGCTGCCACATTTCGTTCAGGACACAACTGCTTAATCAGGCTGGCAGTCACCGGTTTTTCTTCATATATCTCAGCTACAGCTTCCAACGGTAGGTCTGGCATATCATAGTACCCTTTGGCCCAATCCACGTAATCTTCCGAGTCTTTATTCAAGTACTCCAGCAAAAATTCTGCACCACCTCTAGCGTCCGCTTCACCTTCCTCGGCTATCGCCATCCGAATCCAGTTACCAACCTTCCATGACAAGTCGTCCCCTTCCTGCCATAGGCAAAAGGTCACATTCTCCAGATCCAATGTCTCCTCATGATCCCGCAGAACAGTCATCAATGTCTTCGGCGCTTCATCGTACATGCCCGGGTAGATCTCTCCATCCTCACGAGCATGCGGACTTAAAGGTGACTCATGATCAAATCCCTTGATCAATGTGCCTGAATTCGTAAATAATACATGCAGATGATCACCTGCGCCATTATCGATGCTTCCCCATGCCACACCTGGCTGAAGTTCTTTTTCATAATGATGTACACGCAGCCAGTCTTCCTCCGAAAATATGATATCCAGTGCGGCAAGTATTCTCATCCGTTGACGCAGGGTATCTGTGTCCAATAAGGGTGTCTCGTTCCAAACCTGCATATGAATCCCTCCTGTTCACCTATGTACATTAAATCCGGATTAATTCAGCCAACGTGTTCTTCCCCTGAATACTTGGAGTCATGACAATTGCGATCCGACTGGCTTCTCTGGAGATGATACAAGCATAGTTTCCGGGATTTAGCTGAAACATGACCCCTTCACACGTCTCATCCGGCTCCAGTTCCCCGCCAGTAACATCATCAGCCGCTCCCAGATAGACGTGCCCAGACGGAACTTGCAGATGATATACCTTTTCCCGTTTCGCTACGTCATCTGAATCTGATTCCACCTGTGCATCCTCCAAGCTCCACTCCACCTCATACACTCCATCCGCACCCAGATTCAGGAACAGACAATGGCCTGCATTCACCTCACTCAGCTCATCTTCCGGTATGGACCACCAATCCGAAGTATCCTCGAAACGGTGCTTTAACGCTGCCAGATCATACAGGCACAATGTTGCCGTATCTGTAACCATTTGAAATGTTCCTCTCATATTCCCCGTCCCTTCTGTGAGATTAAGACCTAACCTCAGAAATATATTCCATCATTATATCAAGCCTGATACACGTGTAAAAGGAACCTTGGACCATCTCTGCTTTCGCAACTCTTCATTTCTCGCTCCAAACGGTCGATATAAGCATAACTGACTTTTTTGAACTTGATGGAGGAAGCCAAGCCATGTCGATGAATAATAGAAAAGAACCCTTTCGCTACACACTAAAGGAACCAATCAACTTTGAGATCTATATTCTCAGCATCAACGGGGTCACTGCACCACCGAAACCCATTCAAGCTGAGTTATGTGATATCAGTCGGTCCGGCTGTCAGCTATCATTTCCACTATCCCTTCCTGTCGAGAATAACGATATTCGGATTGGCATGAATATGCTGCTATTCGAAGACCCTCTATATATGGAAGGCACTCTCCGCTGGGGTCAAGAAAAAAATACCTCATGGCACTACGGTGTCCAACTCGAAATGCAGGACGGTAACCAGGACCGACTCTCCCGAGAGATGCGAATGCTTGCAGGACAAGGCAAAATTATTGTGAAATAGCGAGTGGCCATATAGGTTGGTAACCAAAACAAAAAAACAGCCCAATCAAATTGGACTGTTACGAGATAAAACACATTATGCCGCTTTACTGACTGTCACTGGTTGTTCCATTTTGGACCAGTTCACGGTTTTTTCGAGAAGTAATGATACCACTACACCAATAACGAGACCATTGCTTATAATCGGAACTAGATACATGGGCAAGTTTTGAAAGGCTTCAGCAGGAATATTCATTACAGCAACTCCAGTGAGTACCGGTAACGCTACACGATAGATCGTTTTAGAGTTAAATGTCGTGCCCTCAAGTGTTCTTAATGCTGTACCGAACATCTGCAGATAGGCTACAAACAGAACAGCACTGCCTACGCTTGGTGGTATTTGTGCAAAAAAGGCAGTAACCGAAGGTGTAAGCCCCATCATACATAACAACCCCGCTCCAATAATAAAGGCAGCACGACGCAGAATGCGAGTGCTCTCCAGGAAGCCGATCGATGATGCAAATAAACCAAATGGCAGCACACCTACACAGGCCGACAACATCGAGAACAGACCCGTTAGCACGTATGAGCGTCGGTACTGCTGACGGGTCGTCTCTGCCTGATAAAGTTTCTCGACCGTGCTTAATGTGGTAATCGAATTCGTCATATTCACCAGTCCCACAAAAAATGCAGTAATGACGATTCCCGGTTCCCATCTTGGTGCTCCCCATGGAAACAGCGTTAGGCCTCCTACTATGTGGTTGGGCTGTCCACCATGTTGTCCCGGAAACAATAGACTATAGGCAATCCAGCCTGCCACAATTCCAATTAAGATCGCGTAGTTCCCCAGTTTCCCCTTACCCTTTAATTGAATCCATGCCACCAGAAATGCAATGACAACGGATAACGCGGCAACTGGCAGATCGAAGCGACCAAACTCCGTATATCCAATCATACCTTTAAAAAAGTTCATGGTTAATTGAATGGTCATCAGAAACAGCATGGCACTCTTCACCATCGGTGTAAACAGCTTCTGCAGCACTTGCGCCGCGCCTAGCCAGCCCAATATCATCATCGTCAGACCCGCTAACAGAAAACCTGCAGCCAGGCCACCACCAATGCGCTCCAGGCTCATACCTGCTGAGGAAGCCGATACAGTCAAGCTCAGCGTCAATCCCCACCATAGTCCTGAAGGACCATCCATGACTGCATAGCGGTGACCAAATACTGCTTGAAGAATACACACCGCTCCAGTAAGGATAAATGCGTGCTGCATGGTGGCAGCAATGGCATCCGGGGACAGATGAAAATTATGTCCGATAGATAGCGGAACCACAACAGTATTGGTAAACAGGAAGAAAAACCACTGTATGCCCGCTAAAATCATTGAAGATACGTCTTTCATATTCTTTTGTAAAAAATGCTCTTGATGTCTATTCATTTGTTAGCAATATCCTTTCACTCTTCTGTATCATAAACACATAAGTGCTTTTAGACTTCGGTTAATAACCGTTCCATCTCCGCATATTGATGCTGACGCGCATGTACGAGCGGTGTAATTCCGTCCCGATCCGCGATCTTTGGATCTGCACCATATTGCAAAAGCAAGGCAACAATCTGCTGATGTCGTGGACCGCCATCTCCCAAAATGACTGCTTCCAGCAAGGCTGTCCATCCCAGATTGTTGATATGGTTCACATCTACATCACTGCGTGTCAGCAGAAGCTCCACAATGTGCACATGGCCCCGATCAGCTGCTGGAATAAGGGCGGTACCGCCAAAACGATTTGTTAACCTTGTATCTGCACCTGCTTCAATGGCCAGTTCAACCATGTCATACATGCCCTCGGCACTCGCGTATAACAGCGGATTATCCAATCGTCTATCCTGGAGATTAATGTCTGCTCCGGCGTCCACTAGCATTCTTGCCGTGTCTATCTTATTACCGTGCACGGCAGCCATCAGAGTTGATCGCCCCAATGCATCCCGTTCATTCAACTGGCTACCCTGGGTGATAAACCGAATGACCTCATCGGTATGCCCTGCTTGAGCGGCGTCATGTATTGTTCTAACCACGTTATTTCATCCTCCAATTCAACGTCTTCTCATGCAGTAACTTTCATAGAAAAACCAAGCACTTTAGTCAGGTGTGCAAATCTAATGTATGTTAACATAAGAACGTAGTATATTAAAAATACATGTTTTGTTGGCTTTCCATACGAATTACATATAGTTTGAAGGCAAAGGAGACAACCACTTGGATATCAAACAATGTCGCTATTTCATTGCCATTGCTGAGGAGAAACAGATTACAGCAGCAGCCCGAAGACTTCACATGGCTCAGCCCCCCTTAAGCCAGCAGCTTAAGTTAATGGAAGAAGAGCTAGGCGTGATGTTGTTTGAACGCAAAGGGCGCATGATGGAACTAACGCAGGCTGGCCGTAGCTTCTACGATTATGCAGTCACCTTGACCAAATATATGGAGGAAGCTGTAATGGAGATGCAAAGTTTCCAGCACGGCATACGGGGTAAACTCGCCATCGGCATCAATACCATATCAGATCGCCTGATCCCGCAAGCACTACAGCAGTTCCGTACTACCCATCCACAGGTGACCTATAAAATTCAGCAAAATGAATCGGCACAATTATGCCGATTGCTGGAAGATGGCAAAGTTGAGCTTGCCTGTGTACGCATGCCTGTCCAGACCGCACGCTATGAGGTGCTGCACCTGCCACAGGAGCCCCTTTTCTATATCTCTGCAACACCGCTAGTTAACTCGACAGACCTGCTACCAGAAGCGGAGATGGGGACTTGTTTTGAGCAGCTCACAGGAATTCCTCTTTTACTTCCAAGTACAGAGGGACTCGGTATGTTCGAGTTAATTTTGGACAAATTCCGTGAGCATCAAGTCACCCCCTCCATCATGGGCGAGTGCTCAGACATTAATATGTTGCTGGAGCTGGTCCGACTCGGCTTCGCCAGTTCCATCGTGCCTCATACCGTTCTTCAGTTATACCAAGAGCACCCTTTCCATGTATACCGCCTTCAGGATCAGCATTCAACTGTCGGATCAGCGCTGGTCTGGTTGCAGAACCGTTATCTGTCCAAGCCTGCACAACACTTTGTGCAATTGGTACAGGGTATGCTTCCTGTGGTGTAACACAAGTAGAACAAAAAAAAAGCAGCAACTTCCCGGGTTTGAATCCGGCAAAGTTGCTGCTTTATTCTTTTGATTAAGCTTTCGCTGTGAACAACAAGTCTTTTTCTTTGATCGTCGTGCGACCAGCAGACTCAATGGACTCATATTGATGCATGTTTGTAATAATAACGGGTGTGATCGTTGTATAACCGGCTTTTTCGATCTGTTCCCGGTCGAACTCCATCAGGACATCACCTACAGCAACCTTTGCACCTGCTTGAACTTTAGGCGAGAAGAATTGACCTTTCAGCTTCACCGTATCAATCCCAATATGAATCAACATCTCTGCGCCTGTATCACTTACCAGACCAATAGCATGTCCGCTCTTTGATAACGAGAACACAGTACCGTTAATTGGAGAAACCACACGTCCTTCAGATGGTTGAATCGCAAATCCTTTACCCATAATCTCTTCAGAGAATGCAGGGTCCGGCACTTCGCTCAGCGGTTTAACTTCACCCGTGATTGGGCTGAAGATTTGCTCATCTTGTGCTTTTGCGTCTTCAGTTACACCAGCAGAAGTTGTTGCTGCTGTTGCAGGCTCAGCTACTGGTGCAGCTGGCTCCGATGCATTTTCTTCTTCGAATCCAAGAATATATGTCAGAACTGCCGCAGCTATGATAGCAATCAGACCACCAGCCAGTGCATAGAGCAGTGTGCTAATTGCCGGACTGATAAATGCTGCGATACTTGGCAGACCCACTAGACCTGTAAGTACATATGCTTTAACATTGACGATCCCCATGAATCCGCCTGCGATAGCTCCACCAATAAGAGCTGCAATAAACGGTTTTTTGAACTTCATGTTGATACCATACATCGCTGGTTCCGTAATCCCCATAATAGCCGTAAGACCTGTGGAATAGGCAAGGGATTTGGTTTTGCTATTTCTCGATCTGAGACCTACACCAAATGCTGCACCACCTTGTGCCAGGTTAGCTGCAAACATCAGTGGAATAATAAAGTCGTAACCCAGTGTTGTCATTGAACCGACAATGATTGGCAACAGTGCATAGTGCATACCTGTGATGATCAGCAGTGACATCGTACCACCAATCAGGATACTTGCGAAGATGGACATATTGTCGAACAACCATGAAATACCACCGGACAAACCATTACCAAGAACCGTACCCAATGGTCCAACAGTCATCAACGTCAGTGGAACCATAATCAACAGGGTAACCGTCGGAACAATCAGAAGTTTCAATGAAGCATGTGTAACACGATCAACAGCTTTCTCGACATAAGAAGCAATCCAGATGGCGAGAATGATCGGAATTACCGTAGAAGAATATGTCGCTGCTATAACCTTAATTCCCACAAATGTGGTGTCACCATTGGCAAGCAATGCTGTAATCGTCGGATGCATAATACCCGCTGCGAGCGCTGCAGCAATATACATATTACTACCCAGCTTACGTGCAGCACTAATTGCTAGAATGATTGGCAGGAAGTAGAAGGCACCATCCCCGATTGCAGACAAGATGATATAGGTTGAGCTGGTATCAGACAACCAGCCCAGGGCTACAAGGATCGCCACGATCCCTTTGATCATACCTGCACCCGTAATGGCTGGCAGGATTGGAGTAAATACTCCTGAGATGAAGTCGAACAGCGCACTTATTGGATTTCTCTTTTTCTTTTCTCCAGTTGAAGCAGCTGATGATGCATTATCTGCGGTTGGTGATTTGGACATGTTGCCAACAAGTGCGTTATACACGACAGGTACATCGTTACCGATGATAACCTGGAACTGTCCGCCGTTCTCCATCACGCCCATCACGCCTGGTGTATTTTTTAGCGTCGCTTTGTCCGCTTTTTGGTTGTCATTCAGGTTAAATCTGAGTCTTGTCATACAGTGAGTGACTTGATCGATATTCTCTTCGCCACCAACAAGCTTCAAAATATCCTTGGACAATTGTTGTTTATCCATTGTGTTTTGCTCCTTTTATGTGTAATGAAGGTTAAAAAAAAACCTAAACACTGAATAATGACAAAGCAGAAGAGCTTATCATTATTCAACGTTTAGGTTTTGCCTTTTTAGCAGTAACAATCCTAATTTTATTCAATTGTTTGTTCATTTCTGACAATTCGTTCAATATGAATGGTCAGATACAGTATTTCTTCCTTGGACAACACCCGATTATAGATCTTACGCGTATAGTCACTGATCCGTACTGCACATGCGTGTGCTTCGGGATACTGCTTGCTCACCAAGTCATGAAGCGGATTATCTTCTTCTTTATCTTCAATTGCCGTCCCTTGTAACACACGTTGGGCAAAGAACTTCAGATGAGTTAAAAATCGATAATAACTCAATGAATCTTCATCAAGTTCAATCACAAAGCTGCGTCTTACGATATTAAGAATGTCCTTAACGATGTTTGTAATACTGATCGTTTCCCTCATCTCACCGTTCATCTGGGCATTAACCAGATGCATCGCAATGAATGCGCATTCGTCTTCGGGAAGCAGGACACCTAATGTTTCCTCAATGATCTGTAGCGCCTTGAGTCCAATGGCATATTCCTTCCGGTACATGCGCTTGATCTCCCAGAACAATGCGTTACGGATCTGCAATCCTTGACGATGTCGATCAATGGCAAAATGAATATGATCCGTCAGTGAAATGTAGATGCTCTCATGCAGCTTCTCACCTAACACCGTCTCGGCATAACGGATAATCTCATCCGAGCACTCGACATATTCAACCGGGATATCTGACAGAAGCGTTTTAAGTTTCTGTGATACTTCCTTACTTTCAAGCGAGAATATTTTTTCGACGAGACTCTCGTCTATCGATTCACCAGTATGCTTTTTGAAGGCAATTCCACGCCCCATAACGACCAGTTCGTTTCCTCCCGGATCAATTACGGTAACTACGTTGTTGTTCAGCACCTTCTCAATTTTCATTTCTTCACATCACCTTGCACCGTCAAAGTAGTAAAAGGCAAAACCAAAGCAGGTCACGAAATATGCCCCGCCTCTGGTTTTGCCTGATTGAACAGTAACAATCCAGTATTCATTAGCCTTAGGCCCATCTTACCATATAATTATCCATCTGACAATGTTTTTGTGAAAGCGGTTAATGTGCATTAATATGACATAAGAAGGTGCATAACAACCCTGCCTTAAGAACTACTATTTACTTATTGTTACGTTTAAGACTTGCGCCATTTGTACCAATAACTTCTTTGTACCAGTGGAAAGATTTTTTCTTGTATCGATCCAGAGTTCCTGAACCATCATTGTTGCGATCGACATAGATGAAACCATATCGTTTCTTCATCTCTGCTGTTGAAGCACTCACCAGGTCAATACAGCCCCATGACGTATAACCCATCACTTCCACGCCATCCTCAAGAGCTTCACCCACTTGTACCAAGTGGTCATTCAAGTATTGAATACGGTAATCATCGTTCACCGTTTTATTGCCATTTTCGTCGGTGATCAGCTCATCTACTGCGCCCAGACCATTTTCGACAATAAACAATGGTTTTTGATATCGGTCCCAGTATTTGTTCAAGGTTACGCGTAGTCCTTGCGGATCGATCTGCCAGCCCCACTCGCTCGCTTGGAGATAAGGGTTTTGTACCCCTGCAAACAAGTTGCCTTTTCCTTCAATACGTTTCTGGGGATCACCTGTCTCACAGATACTTACATAATAGCTGAACGAGATAAAGTCTACGGTATGCTTCAGAATTTCAGCGTCGCCGTCTTCAAACTTGATATTGATATTATTTGCTTTGAAATAACGATTAATGTATTTCGGATAGTAACCACGCGCATGGATATCAGCAAAGATATCATTGCGCTGTTCAGCATGCATCGCTGCAACCACATCATCCGGATTCGGAGTCAGCGGATACGTAGGCATGCTCAGTACCATACAGCCAATTTTGGCTTCAGGCATAATTTCATGTCCCAGTTTCACTGCTAACGCACTGGCTACCAATTCATGATGGATTGCTTGATACAGATCCTGTTTGGACAGTTCTGCTTTTGGCGTATAGATCCCGCCGCTCATGAATGGCTCCTCCAGAATGGAGTTAATTTCGTTGAACGTCAGCCAGTATTTCACTTTGCCTTTGAAACGGTTGAAGAGCACCGTTACATAACGCTCGTAGAACTCAATCATTTTACGGTTAACCCATCCATCATAAGTTTTGGACAAATGTAGCGGTGTCTCATAGTGAGAGATGGTTACGAGGGGTTCAATGCCGTACTTATGGCACTCATCGAACAGATCATCATAGAATTGCAGACCCTTCTCATTTGGTTCCAATTCATCACCTTTAGGAAAGATACGGGACCAGGCGATAGATGTACGGAACACTTTGAATCCCATTTCAGCAAACAGCTTAACATCTTCTTTGTAACGGTTATAAAAGTCAATCCCGATCAGTTTCAGGTTATCCTCAGTAGGTCCTTCCGTTCTGGGCGTTGTAATCCCGTGCGGCATTACGTCTTGAACAGAAAGGCCCTTGCCATCTGTATTATAAGCTCCTTCAAGTTGGTTGGCTGCTACAGCTCCGCCCCATAGGAAATCCTTCGGAAATGGTGTTGTCATGTCAATCCTTCCTCTCTAAGTAACGGTATTTTCATTCTTTGTTTAAATGCTTACCTCTATCCTTTTCCGACAGGAAAAAGCGGACAATCTCCAACCAAAAGGGCTGACAGGGACATTGGATTCCCTGCTTGCCAACTTTCGTGTTAGGTTTTGCCCGCTTCCTGTGCGGTAACAATCCTGTGAACGAGCGAGTTACAGTTGCTCACCATTGCTGGAGATTACGTTTTTGTACCAGTCGAATGAATCCTTCTTGGAACGTTTCAGTGTTCCGTTACCTTCGTCGTCCAGATCCACGTAGATGAAACCATAACGTTTGGACATTTCGGAAGTGGACATGCTCACCAGGTCAATCGGACCCCATGCTGTAAATCCAATCAGATCCACACCATCTTTGATGGCTTCTTTCATTTGTTCGATGTGTTTTTTCAGGTAATCCACACGATAGGAGTCATGGATCGAACCATCTTCTTCAACTTTATCATAGGCACCCAAACCATTTTCCACGATGAACAATGGTTTCTGGTAACGATCCCAGAAGTTGTTCAGGGTTACGCGCAGACCGATCGGATCGATCTCCCAGCCCCAGTCGGACGCTTCCAGATAAGGGTTTTTCACGCCACCAGTCAAGTTGCCGGATGTCTCTGCTTCGTTGGCAGAAGCCGATTTGGTCACGGACATGTAGTAACTGAAGGAGATGAAATCAACTGTATTGTTGAGCAGAATTTCATCATCGCCCGCTTCTTTTTGAATGACAATGTTGTTCTCTTCAAAATAACGAGCCATATAGTTCGGGTACTTACCACGAGCATGCATGTCCGTGAAGAAGAGGTTAATCTGATTCTCATGCTGAGCCAAACGAACATCTACCGGATTACATGTGGCTGCATAAGTTTCCATACGAGCAAGCATACAGCCGACTTGGGAACCAGGGATAATTTCGTGTGCAAGCTTCGTTACCATGGCACTTGCTACAAATTGATGATGAAGCGCTTGATACGTCGTCTGCAACTTGTTGTCCACTTTATCGATCAGAATGCCGCCACCAGTGTACGGGCTGAACAACATTACGTTAATTTCATTGAACGTCAGCCAGTATTTCACTTTATTTTTATAACGGTTGAACACCGTTTCTGCATATCTAACATAGTGCTGAATTACTTCACGACCAGCCCAGCCATTATATTTTTGCGTCAAGCCAAGCGGAGTCTCGTAGTGAGACAATGTAACGAGTGGCTCGATACCGTATTTCAACAATTCGTCGAATACTTCATCGTAGAATTTCAAACCTGCTTCATTTGGCTCTTGATCATAACCGTTCGGGAAAATGCGTGCCCAGTGAATGGATAAGCGGAATACTTTGAAGCCCATTTCAGCGAACAATGCAATATCTTCTCTAAAGTGATGGTAAAAATCAATACC
Source organism: Paenibacillus sp. FSL R5-0749 (assembly GCF_038595085.1). Lineage (NCBI taxonomy): Bacteria > Bacillati > Bacillota > Bacilli > Caryophanales > Paenibacillaceae > Paenibacillus > Paenibacillus sp. FSL R5-0749. The sequence continues at coordinate 4,951,835 of NZ_CP152005.1, forward strand.
AAAACGTTTCGGGAAACGTTCTTCAATTTTGCCGGAGAGAATCTCTTCAATTCGGGAAGAGGAAATTTCCATGGCATGTCCGCCTGTACGCTTCTCTTTGGGAACATGAGCAATCATGTCCGCTGTGGAGAGGCCTTTGCCGTCCTTATCGAATGCACCCTCCAATTGATTGGCAGCTGTAGCGCCGCCCCATAGGAAGTTTTCGGGGAATCCTTTTTTTGCCGTGGTCATGAACAACAACCTCTTTTCGAAATTTATTTTGGTTTTTCCAGATGAAAAATGGTGTGATTTAGAGCAGAAAACAAGAAAAACCTAAACTCAAGGTAAAATAGCACCAAAAAAAGGGGCCTTCATTTCACCATCAGTTTAGGTTTTGCCTGTCTTCACAGTTACAATCCATCAAAAGATGTTATTGCATATTCTGTTGTGTTTGCTCTTGTAATGTAAGCGTAACATATCTATTTTGCAAAATCAACTTCACTGGATCATAGGATCGCTCACCCATTCTTTCCATAACAAAAATTAACGTGGCATATGCATAATGGCTGCCCTTAATGCCTGCGCTCCCTCCTCGGTTTCCAGGTATGTAGCAGGACTTTGGTCCCCTAAAGCCGGGATATCTTTCATGATCCATTCAAAAGTGTACTCCCCCATTTCATACAAAAGTACCCGACTTATGTCCGCCGGAATCCCATGTATTCGCGCACGTTTTACCCACGCAGGGTCCAGTTTATTTTCAAATTCTTCAAACAGTTCGGAAAATGAGTCCCAGCTTGCCTGCTTAAACTCTCTGAAATACATATCTTTCATACTCATGTAAATTCACTCTCTGGATTGCTATTAATAACACCGAAGTCCTATCTGACACAATTCATCCTTAAGCCGCTTGAATCCGTTTCTGTAACAGGTAGACTTAATTTTAAATGTTTTTCGGGGGAAAGACTAGTACAGGAGGATTCAACAAATGACTTATGAAGAAAACACATCCGGTTGGGATGCAATTGATAAAACCATCGGTGAGCTATACGGTGAACAGGAGCCGCACCATTATGGAACATCCATTCCTTACATGCTCGGAGGTCCGGACCCTCTCGATGGCATCAGTGTTTATGCAGTGAATACACCCATGCCCCACTGGCATTTTGTCACATATGGTTTCTCTGAATTATATGAAAAAGAGATGCAGGATGCATCCAAAAGCGGGTATGGTTTTGAACTCACATTTCGCCTTACACGCAGTGAAGGAGAGACTTCTCCGCCAGCCTGGGCGCTGAATCTGCTTCAAAATGTAGGACGTTACGTGTTCACTAGCGGAAATATCTTTCAGCCAGGAGATTACATGGACGCCAATGGACCCATCTGTCTGGAGTCCGATACTTTGTTGACTGCTCTCTCATTTATTGAAGATCCGGATCTACCGGCGATCTCTACGCCTAACGGTTCCGTGCAGTTTATTCAGATGGTTGGTATTACAGGTCGGGAGCTGGAAATGATTCAAACATGGAATGCGCGCGGCTTCCTCTCGGCCTGCTCCAATTTCATGCCCAAATACGTGACCGATCTGATGAGAAATTCGTACGCAGATATTCCTTCTGTTGTACAAGCGGTTGAGCATGGAATGGAACAGGACGGATCGAGCACAGCATTTTTATTCATACAACAACTGGGCTGGGAGTCCCCGCGTAAAAAAATGCTGATAAAGACTGTTCCGGGCAAACTCCAGCTTGGAGCCAAACAGGCTATATTAGTCGGAACCATCCTTCGTAGCCGAATTTCGAAAGGCGAATCTCTGTCCTTGATCGGACCTGAGACCAATATTCTATTCGAAGCTGGAGAAGCTCCAGCAGTCGTGGAATCCGACAAACAAGTTACCCTGACGGTGAACACACAGATTGTTGAAGAGCTGGTGCAGAATCTTCGTCCGGTTGAAGGCACATTCGAGATCGCTTCATTGGATCATATGCTTGTTCAGATTGTTAAAACAGAAATTAAAAACCAGGAAGGGCACGTTATCAAAACGATTGGATGACGCACCTCAGATTCAATCAGATCCTACGCTTACTAGCGACTGTGCAGGAAGGAGGAATCAAACATGCCTGCCATTACACTTGCCTCACGGCACAAGGAGCCCGCCATGTGCAAGCATCTAACAGAAACGGCTCCGTTCGATTATTTACCTAAATCTCAACTGGACAGGCTTCGCAAAAACAATCATTTCCTGATTCATGCATTCCAGAACAGCCTCTCACATATTAAAGAGAATTTAACGGGCACTTATCTTTTTCTACTCACAGATATGGACGGTGTGCTTCTCTCCATGGATTATAGTCCAGATCTGGAAACGGTAGTAGAAGGTTCTCCCATTCGTCCGGGCATGATCTTCACTGCACAGAGCTGTGGAGTCAACGCCATTTCTGTAACGATGGACAGCAATGAACCTGTGCTTCTGTTGCCCGAGCAGCATGAAAGCCCCTATTTTCAAAGCTGGCATTGCTACGCTGCCCCTCTATCCATGGAATCGCAGCATTTCGGCTATCTGGATGTGTCCACCATTAACGCGGATATGCAGGGCGAGCTTATTGCTATTGCCAAGCTGATTCCTGCATATATGCAGAACAGTTACCAAAATCAGCAGGCTACTGAAGCTTGTGACAAACCAGCGGTGGAGTTCACAGCGCGTCAGTTAACCATTCTGGAAATGATCGCGAAAGGGTTCACTGTGAAAGCTATTGCTTTGAAATTGAAAATCAAGGAATGCACTGTGAATCATCATAAAAAAGTGATTTTCAACAAATTAGGTGTGCAATCCAGCACGGAAGCTGTTTCAATTGCCAGCCGATTGTCTTATTTATAAAGGACCCCTATAGATTCCTATAGGTAGTAAATGGGAACGTTTGTGCTACAATTTAGGAAACAAGCAAGATGTAGAGAGAGAAAACACACACACACATTTCAGGAGGGTAATATGACAATTCCAAAGAAAGCTTCTTTATTCGCAATGCTCATGATGATTATGCTGGTTGCAGCCGCTTGCGGTGACAAGGCAGATAACACAGCCGCAACAAAAGAGCCTGCCGCAACTGAAACAACGACTGGCACTGATTCTGAGACAGCCAATACAGAAGAAACAGAGAACACTGAACCTGCAAGCGAAGAGTCCAAGGAAACGGATAATTCCCAAGACGTTGAGCTGGGGACTACACAAAAAGGCTCTTACACCAATGACTATTTCGGCGTATCTCTGAAATTCCCGGAAGCTTGGGAGTTCCAGGATGCTGCGGGTATGAATGAACTGACAAGCGCATCATCCGAAGCGATTGCTGGTGATGATGAAACGAAGAAAAAACAAATTGAACTGTCTCAAACCAAAACATTGAATCTGCTTATGGCTTCACAGTATCCATTGGACGGAGGTCAAGTTGGTCCTTCCGCTATGGCCATTGCTGAGAAAGTAAGCTTGTTGCAAGGCATTCGTACAGGTAAAGACTACCTGGAAGCAACCAAAAAATTCATGGTGGATAGCCAGTTCCCTTATGATTATAAAGAGATGACAACGGAAACCATCGGTGGTAAAGAGATGGATCTGATGCAAATTACGATGGATGCAGGTGACGGTTCAACGATTACTCAGGACTACTACAGCACCATTATTGAAGGATATGCTTTTAACTTCATCTTCACTTACATGGATGATGCAACCAAAGCAGAGATTGATACCATCAAGAAATCCGTTCAATTCAAATAATCGCTTTTGAGTATTGCCATCATATTAATAAAATCAAGTACATCCAACACAACCCCGACAACGATCTATAGTGATCATTGTCGGGGTTCTTTTTAGCTAAATTGAGTCACATCACTCTAGCTTGACATGGCCACCCAGTGGCCTTCCTTAACTTCTACCCACTTGGAATGTTCCAGATTATAACGGTCCTCTGCTTCAACAGGTGTTTCTTTGACAACATGCCTCTTTTTCTTCGCTTCGATCGCCGGATCAGGCACAGGAATAGCTGATAGCAATGCCTTGGTGTAGGCATGTTGCGGGTTGGAATACAGTTCTTCACTCTCAGCCAGCTCCACAATTTTCCCGTTATACATCACAGCCACCCGATCACTGATATGTTTAACCATGGACAAGTCATGCGCGATGAACAGATACGTCAATCCGAGTCGCTGCTGCAACTCTTCAAGCAATTGTACGATCTGAGCCTGGATCGATACATCCAGTGCAGACAATGGTTCGTCACATACGATGAATTCAGGCTCCACAGCAAGAGCTCGCGCTATACCGATCCGCTGTCGCTGTCCTCCCGAGAATTCATGTGGATAACGCTGCGCATGGGCAGGATCAAGACCCACCATCTCCAGCAATTCCTCCACCCGTTTCTCCCGCTGAGCGGCATTGCCTGCAAGTTGATGGATATCAAGCGCTTCTCCAATGATATCCATTATCCTCATTTTGGGATTCAGAGATGCATAGGGGTCCTGGAAAATAATCTGCATATGTCTGCGCATCGTTTTCATCTCCGAAGCGGACAGACGATTGAGCGGAACTCCCTTAAACAGCACATCCCCACCTGTTGGCTCATGCAATCGAAGAATGGCGCGCCCCGTGGTCGATTTACCACTGCCGGATTCTCCCACAACGCCGAGTGTCTCTCCTTGCCGAATATGGAAACTGATATCATTCACAGCCTTTAAAGTGTTGCCTTTGCCCAGATTAAAATGTTGTTTGAGCGACTTCACCTCAAGCAATGGCTGATCGTCTTCCAGATCTCTCGGAACCATGGATACCCGTTTTGGCTTTTTCTTCTGATCCAAACGTGGTAATGCATTCAGAAGCCTGATCGTATACGGGTGTTTGGGATTAGCAAAAATCTCCGCCGTCGTCCCAGTTTCCACAATCTGTCCTTCTTTCATCACAACAACCCGATCACACATGCCCGCTACTACGCCCAAGTCATGCGTGATCAGGATAATCGATGTGCCCAGTTGCTCTTGCATATCTTTCATCAAATTCAATATCTGTGCCTGAATCGTAACGTCCAGAGCAGTTGTCGGTTCATCGGCAATGAGTAATTCAGGACGACAAGCGAGTGCAATACCGATCATGACCCGCTGACGCATGCCTCCGGAGAATTCGTGCGGATACTGGTTGTAGCGTATTTCGCTGCGAGTTATCCCCACCCGCTCCATCATGGCAATCGCCTGCTTCTTGGCTTCCCTTTTGGACACCTTCTGGTGTTTGATTAGACTCTCAGAGATCTGTTTCCCCACTTTAATTGTCGGATTAAGGGAACTCATCGGATCTTGAAAGATCATACCAATATCACGTCCACGGATGCTCTCCATCTCTTTCTGCGTTTTATTGGCGAGGTCGACACCCTTAAATAGAATTTCTCCCTTTTTCATCTGTGAAGGAGGCGATGCAAGCAGTCTCATAATGGAACGTGCGGTTACACTTTTTCCACTTCCCGATTCTCCTACAATGCCTAGTGTCTCCCCTTTTCGCACTTCAAAACTTACTTCTCGCACTGCCTGAAACTCACTCTCTCCGGAGTGAAAAGAGACAGATAACTCATTAACTTTCAGTAAAGGTTCCATGCAATCACCAGCTCTCATCCGTTTTTCTCATTCACTCATATGTATACCATTTAATTCCTTGACAATTGTTTAGACCCTAAATAATATATACTATATCAATCGGAATAATGCAATTTAAACCTGAATGAAAGGAGGTACCTTGGTTTGAATCTTGCAGATGGCAGTAGAATCTCACGGTTGGTACACAATTTAAGCTTTATTTATGGCAAAATGCTGCTTTATCCTTCCTATCGATACGTTCTGTTCATTCTTGGATTACCGATCAATTTAGTCGTGTTTCTAATATGGCGTTCACATCGAAAAAATGACGGCTGGGTAGCTGCCAGACAGGCCGCTGAGCAAGAACTGCTCACTTCTTCCTACCGGAACAGACTAAAGTTGGAAGTGGAAGAACAACTGCGTCGCAAACATCGTTTTTTCCAGCAGCAGGTCAGTGAGGGAGAATTCAAACGTCAGACCGAGGAATGGTTGGAGGAGAGCGTTCAGACGGAATTGAAGGAGCGGACATCCCGCATACTTCAGGAACAAGGAAATCAACGTCTTACAATGGCCGATACGTTCCACTCATTGATCGATAAACCATGGTTTTTCGCGATATCCATTATTCCAGGCTGTCTCATGTATAGCATCCTGTTCTTGTATGGTAATCCTTATCTAAAGTACATATTTGAAAGAATACTGATGACGGTATTTGTCATTCTGGGCGTAGCTACACTCGTATTTACAATTTTGTATCTGTCTCCGTTCAACCCGGCAGCTAACATTCTGGGAGAGACAGCAACGCAGGAACAGATTGCCGCGTTCAATCAGGTGTATGGCTTGGATCAGCCTTATCTTACACAGCTTTGGAACAATATCAAGGGCGTCGCCTTCTTCGATCTTGGCAAATCTTTTGCAGGAAATGAAGACGTAACAGCCACGATTGCAAGGAAGTTTCCCATTACCTTGACGCTTGCGGTCATTTCCCTGCTGTTAGCACTTGTCATTGCATTACCCATTGGCATTATCTCAGCAATTAAGCCTAATTCGTGGTTCGACTACACCTTCATGTTTATTGCTCTGATTGGATTATCCATCCCGAATTTCTGGCAAGGGCTTATTTTCATTCTGAACTTTTCGATCAAAATGCAGTGGCTTCCCGCCACCTTCAACCCGCAGAACTGGCTGTCGATCATTATGCCGACCATTGTGCTGGGTACGGGTCTCACGGCCGCGGTGGCTCGGATGACCCGCTCTTCTACACTGGAAGTCATTCATGAGGATTATGTCATGACCGCCCGTGCCAAAGGATTAAGCGAACGCCAAGTCATGCTGAAACATGCTGTGCGCAATGCATTAATTCCCATCGTAACGGTAGTTGGACTTCAATTCGGAGCCATGTTGGGCGGAGCAGCGGTAACGGAGAAAGTGTTTAATATCAGCGGTCTCGGCAGCTACATCGTGGATAAACAATTCATCCCTGATATTCCGAGTATCATGGGCGGAGTAATCTACACAGCCATTACAATCTCCATTATTAATGTAGCGGTTGATCTGCTGTATGCTTTTATTGATCCAAGAGTGCGCTCCAAGATGAAACAATATTAAAGCAGGTGTACTATGACAAACTCGTCCTTAACACAAGAAATGCGTTTCCGGCTTAAGTCTTCTCGCGAATACAGCCAGGCGAGCTTCGCCTGGGTCACGTCTCTTCTCTTGACTGCATTGCTGCTGTTCAACAGTTATGACTGGAGCGAGCAGACGTTCAAACCATTTCTGCTAACGATCCTTGGGATCTACGTATTCTTCACACTAGTGCAAACTGTCATCACGTTTCGGATTCGAAAAGACTTGATCCGCACCGGTACAGTCTCTGCTCTGACTCGCAGGCTTGCCTGGGTTCAACTACTTGCTATCATTTCAGGCAATATATTTATCGTAACGGCAGCCTTTCATCTGATTCGAAAATCCAGGAACGTGGAGTATACCTTTGCGGTGTACATGTTGTTAACCCAACTGTTCGTGATCGGTGTATCCGCATTAAATATCTTCAAACCTTATGTGGCTGACAACTTCCTGCCTGCCATGGCGGTGCTGATCTTTATTCTGGTCATCGACCTGGTCGTTCTAATTATCGTATCCCGTTATAACGCGACCTCAATCCTCCCTCGCTGGATGATCGGTGTAAGTGTGGTACTGATTCTGACCTCGATCACAGGTAATGTATTCGCACTATTGCTCGGCATTTCCATTATTGGACGCATTCGCAGACAGGGGAAACAAAAATCAAACTTCTGGAACGATCTGTGGGAGCGCCTTGCTCCGAATATGACTGCGATGTCCGGTTTGTTTTTTATCATTTTTCTGTTCTCGATATCGATCTGCAGCTTCTTTACCTTTGATTACGGCATGGCTGTGGAGAATAACTATTCCGCTCTGCTTCAATCCCCTTCCCTGGCGTATCCCTTGGGAACGGATGACTTCGGACGATGTTTATTTTCCCGGATTGTATTCGGTGCCCGGATCTCCTTGATCGTAGGTTGCATGTCGACGATCATTCCTGTGTTAATCGGTGGAGTCCTTGGAGCGCTCTCTGGCTTCTACGGTAGGCATACGGATAACATCATCATGCGACTGCTTGATATTCTCTATGCCATTCCGGGCATTCTGCTTGCCATTGCCATTATTGCGGCGTTCGGAGCGAATACGGTCAATCTTATTCTGGCGCTTAGTCTGGGTTCCATTCCAACGTACGCCCGTACGATGAGAGCCAGTGTACTCTATGTATCTACATTTGAATTTGTGGAAGCTGCACGTGCACTGGGGTACAACAATCGTACGATTATTTTCAAACACATTATTCCCAACTCCCTTGCGCCCATGATTATCAAGTCTACTCTCACGATTGGTGGAGCCGTTATTGCTACCAGCAGTCTGAGTTATCTGGGACTCGGCGTGGAGCCGCATATTCCGGAATGGGGTAACATCCTGAAGCTAGGCAGTACATACCTGGAGACTCACTCTTATCTGGCGATTTATCCAGGCTTGGCTATTATTCTGCTGGTTCTTTCTTTTAACTTTCTCGGTGATGGTCTGCGTGATGCGCTCGATCCCAAGCTGGAAAAGGCCTAAATGATTCGTTGAAATGAATGATATAGAAAAAAAAAATCACACATCACACATTCAAGATATGGAGGGTAATCCCATGAAAAAACGGACACTGATCTCATTGCTATTAATTCTCGTCATTGTGATTTCCGGCTGCAGTGTAAAAACGAAAACCGAATCCCAGGCGGAGACCGCACCAGCGGACACCACAGAAACTGCACAAAAACCGGCAGACATTGAGCTGCTCGCCATGAGTTCTTCCGAAAATGATGTAAACATTGTCCGTGACCAGCTGACCAAAAACGGCTTCAATGTGAAGCTGAACCTGCAGCCAGATTACGGCAGCTTCAAATCCCAGCAGGATGCAGGGAATTATGACATGGCCTTGTCCAGCTGGACAACGGTAACGGGAAATCCCGATTATGCCGTACGTTCTCTTTTCAAAACAGGTGGAGATTACAGTATCCTCGCAGATGGGGAGATTGATAAGCTTATCGATCAGGCAGCTACCCAAACACCAGACCAATACAAAGATACGTACAAACAATTGGAAGATCGCTTGGTAACGGATCAGGCTTATATCGCTCCTCTATACATTTCCCTGAAAAGTCAGGCTGTGAACAAAGACATTCTGAATGTCGAAACCGTGCGTCTCTCCAAATCCCGCGCGATGGCTTGGGAACCGATTGAGTTCAAGGACAGCTCCAAAAATGCCAAAGATCCGTTGATTCTGACGCAGAGCGCATCCGTACTGACTTCCCTTGATCCAATCAAAGGAAACGACGGTTCCATCAACCAGTTGAACACCAATATGTATGTACGTCTCGTTAACTTGACGGATGACGATCAGCTGACAGCAGAAGGATCATTGTCTCATAATTTCAGCATTGCTGAAGGTAATTCGGACTATTACTTCATTCTCAGAGACGACATCAACTTTGCGAAGATTGATAACAAAAAAGCGGTAGATACAGGCGAACGTGTGGGTGCAGATGATGTCATTTTCTCCCTGGACCGTGCGAAAAACAAAGATTCTGTTCCGGATCACCGGACATACAGTCTGCATGAACACATCAAAGACGCTGAGGTTGTAACGGATCTGAATGCTTTGCAATCCATTAAACAATCCAGCGGTAATGGTACAATCCTTGAAGCATTGGAACAAGGACTTGGCAGCAAAATTACAGAACTCGTGACTGACAAAACCAAAGCAGATAATAGTGCAGGTAAATATCAGGTCGTTAAATTGACAACAACGGAACCTTTCCCGCAAGTACTGAACTACCTGGCTCACCAATCAGCCGGGATCGTCTCCAAAAAACAGGTGGAGAGCATCAACACTTATGATGTAGCTTCTTTTGACGTCAACAAAGATATTCCTTACGGTGATCAGAACACGGTGACTGAAGGCGCATCATACAATAACACCCTGTATACGAGCGGACCTTATATTTTGTCTTATAAAAATGACTATGAAGCTGTATTCTTGCAAAATCCGGGATACCGCAAAGGCACTGAATATGCACCGAAAATTGCTCAGGTCAATGTCCGGTTCATCGCGGATGCAGACAGCGCCCTCTCTGCTCTTCGCAGCAGTGAAATTCATCTATATTACGGTGTGCCTGAAACCAAGTATGACATCATCAAAAATGACAGCAAATTGCATCTGCAAAGCATTCCGAGCAACGCTGTTTCTTATCTCTTGTTCAACACGGCCAACCGTGATGTGGCCAAGAGCAGTGATTTGAGAAAAGCCGTACTGTACTCCATTAATCAGGATGAAATTTTGAGCTTCTACAAGAATAACAAACTCAAAGCATACTCCACAGTAAGCCCGCTCGTTCCGACCGGGAATGAATTGAAAGCTGATCCTGCAAAAGTAAAAGAATTCTTGAGCAACTATAACGCCTCCAAATAAACGTATACCAAAAAAGCTGTCACTGGATCATCTACCGATCTTGGTGACAGCTTTTTTTATTCTTCCAGCACACGGCAATCTGCCAAAACATCGGGATAATTGAGCATACTGTCTGCTTCAGTAATTTTGCGAATCACCTTACACGGAACGCCTGCTGCAAATGAATGCGGTGCAATATCACGAGTCACAACACTCCCAGCCCCAATGACACATCCATCTCCAATGGTTACACCTCCGCACACCGTGACGTTCGCCGAGATCCATACATCGTTTCCAATCGTGACAGGTTTGGCATAACATAGCGACTTCACATCACCGTTCTGATCCACCATCTGTCTCCGCTCGCTGGCAATCATGGGATGAATGGGAGTAACAATCGTAACGTTGGGACCAAAACTGGTATAGTCCCCGATCGTCACTGGTGCATCGTCTTGTATCGTCAGATTGTAATTACCGAAGAAGTGATCGCCTATCCGGGTATGCACACCATAATGAAAGAAGATGGGGCCTTGCAGGAATCCACCTTTACCGATCTGCCCCAATAGCTGTTGCAATATTTGTTCCCTTTCCTGCGTCTGTTCCTCAAATGTCTGACTGTAACGCTGACTGAGATTATGGGCCCGCCTTTTGATAGTCTTTAATTCCGGATCACTTGGACTAAACAATATGCCCTTCATGATTCTCTCTTCTTCACGCATGATGAATCCTCCTCTTCAACGCCTTAAGAACCATTCCCCTTAACCCAGCATCAAAATCATGTTGAAACGAGTCCTGATGTACGATCTCGGGCAATGCCGGCATGGGATGCTGCTCCCCGTACTGTTTCCACGCCAAGTCCAGTTCTTCTCTCTCCACACGTTCCTGATAAATGACAATCTGGTGCGGGGCGACGACGGCATTGATCGTTTGCAGAATATGACATACCTGCAATACAAAGTCGTTTTTGCTCATGTCACGTCTCCAATCTGGTGAATAAGGAAGATACTTAACCTCACCAAACATCCCGTTTTTCCCGCGGATCATCTGTCCATTCAACATCATGCCCATACCCGGCGGGTATCGGTTAGGAAAATAAATTCCTGCTACACTCTGTTCTTTCAGATCAGCATGCTGTGCACAGTACCCGCTAATCGCTGCATTCACATCATTCTCCACAAGAACGTTCAGCTGGAACTCGCTCTCGATCTCCCGTATCAGATGGGAATGAATAAGCTCTTCATGACTGCTCACCGTGATATTCCCGTCCACGGCTTGTCCTGGAATTCCGATGCCAATCATATCAATGGAGGGGTACTCCGCAACGAAACGCGCAATAAGTTGCAGCACATGTTGTTTATCAAAAGCAGGCAGGATGCTCTCTTCCTTCAACACAACCTTATTCTCCAGATTCATGACCGTTGCCGAAATCAACTCTTGGCCTTTCATCTCTTTGATGTAAAGAACCAAAGCAAGCTTGTAATTATAATTATATCGATATGCCTGAGCAGGACGCCCGCCATTCGAGGGAACCACTTTATCCTGGAACAACTCTCCGCCATCACATAATTCCTGGATCAGCGCATTGATCGTAACCACACTAAGATTGGTTAATGAGGCTAATTGCGGTTTGGTTGCCGTCTCGATCTGCTGCATGACTTCACGCACATTATTCAAATTGATGTATTTCATCATTGTAGCATTGGCTTTTTTCATAACCCTCTCGTTTCCACTCTGGTTCAATGGAGCCAAAGCAATGGTATGGATGTCATTTCACTCCATATCATAGCACAACGTAATACCTTACTCGAACCCACGAGTTCCTTCGTGCTCGCCAATAATCGGAATCGCCAAAGTTGCTCTGTTCACTCAAACAAATCATCCATCGACTTCACAGGTTTTACTTCAATCGGCTGTTTTGACAAGACCATATTTGCATAGGCACCAGCCCAAATTATAATTGCCATAATAACGTATACCATCCATGCACACCTCCCTGTTTCCTGCAAATTATGATTTTGCGATATTCATACATATGCTTATTCCTCATTAATAAATATACTTTATAAAGTTTATTACGTAAGTATGCGAGGATATCCGTTCTTTGTCAACTACAACAACATGTTTCCGCTCGAGGCCCATAACAAATAGCCGGCGAAAAAATCATTCAACGATTCTTTCGACAGCCGTTTGTTCCATATACAAGCAGTTTATTTCGAATATGTTCGCTGTACAGAAGGTAATAAAGTCACAACTTGAATACCCACTCCCCATGCAAAATAGACCAAGTGAATGATAGAGACATCCTGAATCCAATACACCTGCGCCATAATCCAGATGATGAGGGCAAACCCCGTGTATAAGGAAAAAGTCCAGGCCCAGTAGCGGTCAGGATAGAGATTCAGCCTTTCACCCAGCGCCCAAGGAGTGCAGCGTATGAGTGCAATAGCAATCATTATAGGCATCACACCAAGAACCAGCAATAGGATGATTCCCGGAAACAAAAAACTGGAAAACGGAGAATTCAGCAACAAAGATTCAGGCAAATTCACCATATTTCCAGTTGGGTTGATGATTAACATGCTTCCTCCAACGATCGCCCCAACCCCCAGAATTCCATGCATCAAAATGAGTAACCACGATCTACCTTCACTTTGCTTCATCATGAATTGCTCCTTTCTTCCTCTCGTTTCTCAGCCTCATACAGTCAATCTTAGAAGGATGATGATCGCCCCCTCTAGTACCATTCTCACACATGCCGTGCATTGTTCCTGCGCTTCTTTTCACTATATTGATCTCGAACATCATTCATAATGGTAAAACTTGATAAAAGAACGTACGTTCGGTATAATGAAATTATCCTGAATAAGCGAGAGGCAGATATGGACGACAAATTTATTAAAGAATTACGCGAGATTGGTCGGGATGACAGACGAAGATCGGAATTTATGATTCAAGGCTTGAAGGAGACACTGCAAGAACGCAAAGAAGAAGGTGTACTCAAACGCTGGATACGGCGTAAGAAAACAGAGAAGAAAATCTCTCAAAGATTTAATCAAGATCCTCATTCGGATCAAAAGTAACAACATAAAAAAGGAGGCGTATTGCGCCTCCCATGCTACTTACATATGTGGATCAGTTAATCTAGTTAATACCTGATTGATCTATTAGTGCGCGTTCAAAATGGTCGGTTTTCAGTATCAAGAAGATGGAATGATGCTTGGATCTACCCCGTTTCACGGTAGAATAGCAAAGGATCGAACCGGGAAGCCGGAGGCTTTCTCCGCCTTGGGTACAATATTGAAGATGACCGCGCCTTTAGCTGGCACCTGATCCAGATTCGTTAACAGCTCAACCTGGTATGTATCCTGAGCAAGCACATAATATTCTGCCAGGAGTGCCCCATTCTTCTGATAATCTACGGCTGAATCCGTGTCAAAGGTTTCGTGCCCAATGGCCTTTATTTTTCGTTCCTCAAATAAGAACATAAGTGCACTCACCGACCATCCAGGTGCATGACTGTTGCCCTCATCATCCTTGTTATCAAATGCTTCATGACTCGGCCAACGTTTGCTCCAATCCGTACGTAAAGCTACGAAGCTTCCTGCTTCAATCATGCCATGTTCTCTTTCAAATTCATGAATATGCTCTACATCCAGTGTAAAATCCGGGTTATTCGCCACTTCGGCTGACTGGTCAATGACGATAAGCGGGAGCACAAGCTCCTTCAAACCTAGTTCATCCAGATACCGGGTATCCCGAACAAAGTGAATCGGGGCATCAAGATGTGTACCATACTGACCAGGGAACTTGAAGCTCTGAGCAAAGAAACCTTGATCGTGATTAAACAGCGTATCAAATTGGGCTTCTTCAAAAGCTGAGAAATGTGGGGATTCCGGTCCAAATGTATGGGTCAGATCCACCCATTTCTTTTCTTTTAACAATTGAATGGCTTGAATGAGTTCGTTGGACATCCGTATCACCTCATGCACAGAATGGAATAAATTTCCCCTATTATATCTTATTACACCAGAAAATAAATGATTGATTAATCTCTGAGGTGAAATTAATGTCTAAGCTGGATAATATGTTGGCCATCCTATGGCTGCTTAACTCAGGCCGAAAAATTACAGCCCATCAAATATCTGAAAAATTAGAAATGAATATACGAACCGTTTACCGTTATATGGATGCACTTTGCGCCAGTGGTGTACCGATAATATCTGACACGGGTCATCATGGCGGGTATACTCTCTTGAATCAATTCATTAAAAGTCCTCTTCTTTTGGATGTAGGAGAGAAAACGACATTACTTCATGCTGCCATATTCGCCAAAGAAGCTGGGTATTTTTTAGGAGAGGCATTAGATAGCGCAACTTCAAAGCTTATGATGCACTCCAATCAAGAACAGGAGAATATGATAAAGCAACAATTTGAAGGGGTTGAAGTGATCGGTTCCCTTGGGAAGCCAAGAATAGAGCCCAGTACTGAGATCATATTAAAGACATTAGAGCAAAGTGTACTCCAAAAGTCGTCTGTAGAAATCGATTACCTAACCAGTCACGAAGAGCAATCCAAGTGTAGAATCGTGGACCCCTATGGAATAATCTATTGGAATCATCATTGGTATGTTATAGCCTTTTGTCATTTTCGGAATGACATTCGCAGTTTTAGAGTGGATCGAATCATTTGTGCTAACCAGACAGAAATGATGTTCAACCGACCACCTCATTTTTCGGCAAGTGAATTTTTCAGAGGCAGCCTCCTTCCGGAAGCACAAAATCCGACATCATTTATTCCTCTGGTGCTTACAGGTAAATCAAGCACACTGGATGGCCTATGCCTGCATTGGTTTTTGGGACACCATCTCCAAGAACGGACTGCTGAAAAAGCAACATTCTCACTCGACAAAGAAGACATCCTTCAATATGTTCCTATCTTGCTTTTATCCTATGGCAGATCTGTTCAGGTCATTGAACCTATAAGTTTGAAGCAAAGAATGGTTGAAGTTCTGCATGATCTCATTGATCATTATCAGGTTTGAAAACTTCACTGACGGTAAATGTCAGTGAAGTTTTTTTATAATACAAGAGTAATCCAACCAATCATGAATAACAAAAGGGGTGTGTATGATGCAAAAGAAGAACATATATCTTTATGTATTTAATACGATGTCAGACTGGGAGGTAGGTTATTTAACTGCGGAACTGAATTCGGGAAGATATTTTAAGAAAGATATTGAGCCTTTACAGGTTGTAACCGTAGGTGTAGATCAACATCCGGTAACTACCATGGGCGGATTGAACATCCTTCCCCATATTTCGATTGATGAATGTACGTTGAATGGTAACGACGTCATCATTCTTCCGGGAGGAAATACCTGGATGGACACCATCCATGATCCCCTATTAAAAAAAGTTACTGACGCTATAGAAAAAGGTACGGTTGTTGCGGCCATTTGTGGTGCCACAGTTAGACTCGCAAAGATGGGGTTACTGGACTCCATACAGCATACAAGCAATGATCTGCAATACCTGAAGATGATATGTCCAGATTATACCGGAGAAACTTATTATCAAACGGAGCCAGCAGTAACCGATGGAAATGTAGTTACTGCATCTGGAATAGCTCCGTTAGAATTTACGATGCATGTACTGAAGAAGCTGGATGTCTTCACACCAGAAACTTTACAGGCCTGGTACAATCTGAATCGGACTCAAGAGTCCACATACTTCTATGAGTTAATGAACTCTATTGCACCTGAATAACGAGTTTTCCACGCGTATGATGGGATTCACTTTTCTCGTGTGCTTCCCTTAATCCCTGCTCAGTTAACGGGTAGGTTCCATCAATAACCGATTTGAGTTTGCCTTCCGCAGCCAGTTCAGCCAACTGATCCAGTTGATCCCCTTTGGGCTCCATCATGAAGACGTTGGCCGTCACTCCAGCTTCCTTGGCAAGCTTCTCATCCGGTTGTTCCACCAAGGATACCAGATGCCCGCCGGACTTCAACACCTTGAAGCTGTCGCGCTGAATATCACCACCCATGGTGTCCAGTACAACATCATAACCGGAGAGAATCTCCGAGAAATCTTCTTTTTTATAGTTGATAAAATGATCCACACCTAGCGATCGAAGTAACGCTTCGTTTGAATCACTGGCCGTAGAAGCCACTTCAGCGCCGAGGGACTTGGCAATCTGAATGGCATACGTTCCCACACCACCTGACCCAGCATGGATGAGTACCTTCTGCCCTTTACCTAGACGTCCATGATCTACAAGAGCTTGCCAAGCCGTCATCGCTGCCAGCGGGATCGCTGCCGCTTCCTCGAAGCTTAAATTCTCCGGTATACGGGCAATAATGTCTGCATCAACTGCAACATATTCTGCATAGGTTCCGAATTCGCGCGGACGTGCAAATACCCTGTCACCTTCTCTGAACCTTGTAACATTTGAGCCTACTTCAGCCACAGTACCCGCAACATCTCCGCCCAGAATCAACGGAAAATTATCCGCTGCTTCTTTCATATAGCCTTGCCTAATCTTAAAATCCACCGGATTGACCGACGTGGCATGCGTTCGGATCAACACCTGATTCACTCCACATGCTGGCTTGGCTACTTCTTGTTCCTTCAATTGTTCCGCTCCACCAAATTCCTCAATCACAATTGCTTTCATTAGAGATCCCAGCCTTTCCATTGGATTATCTTTATGCTCTCTCTCCCTTCATTACCCTTTCCCAGCAGTCACTTGACCTATTCATTCAAAAAATCACAGCAATCAAGGGATTCACTATCCAGTTCAACAATCATGATATAATGTCGATTATCGATTATGTTAGTCCTTAATCCAATACTTGAACAAGTGAGGTAACAATATGGAAGTTGAAGTAAGTACATTACATGCATTTTCGGACAAGGCTCTTGGCGGAAACCCCGCAGGTGTTGTTTTACAAGCAGCGCATTTGTCTGAATCCCAGATGCAGGAGATTGCCAGACAAGTCGGTTTTTCAGAAACTGCATTTGTTATGCCATCGGAACAGGCTGATTTCAAAGTACGTTTCTTCACTCCAAGTGATGAAGTTGATCTCTGCGGGCATGCCACAATTGCATTATTTTATCTAATGAAAACACAACATCTCGTTGATGTTGGTACATATACACTGGAGACACTGGCCGGAATTCTTACAGTCGTTATTGAAGTCAATGGAGAAGTCTATCTGGCACAGACATTGCCGGAGTTTGGGGAGATCGTGGATCGTCAGCAGATTGCCGATTCATTACGTATTTCTACGGAGGATTTACATTCCGAACTTCCTGTACAGATTGTGTCTACCGGACTACCTGATATCATGATAGCTGTTAAAGATGTTGATGTTCTGACCAAAATTGATCCTGACTTCCAGCGTATCACGGAAATAAGCAAGGCTCATCATGCCATAGGTTATCACGTGTTTACACTCGAATCAGATGTTATGGACGTTCTGACCGAATGTCGTAATTTTGCACCACTGTATGATATACCGGAAGAGAGTGCAACGGGTACCTCCAATGGTGCCATGCTCTGTTATTTACACCATTACAACCAGCTTACAGATCCTCATCATCACACGTATACGATCAGACAAGGGTATACCATGAACCGCCCCTCCGAAATCCGAGCCAGATTAACTTTGGACAGCTCCAATGAAATTATACAGATTCAGGTTGGCGGTCGTGCAATTCATATCAAAAACATTCAAATTCACCTCCCTTAATGGGAGGTGTTTTCTATATTAAAGATATGAGAACTATGTATTTTAGAAGCCATATCATGACCTTATATCATTGGATTATTGAATCTCTTGTAAAAATCGTAACACCGCTACCTCCAACTGCTTCAGTCCTGGCTGTTCTATAGGAAAATGGCCTGCACCCTCCAAAATGATGCATTCCTTATCTACCACCAAACGATCAAAAAAAGGTTGGCTGAACCTGATCGGTGTCATGGGGTCCAATTCGGGGTGAACCAACAGGACCGGACACTGGCTGAACTGTTCGTCAATGAACATACTTCTTTTTATAACACCTTCGTATATCTGTCAATCCGAAAACTGGACATTGCCCGGTACGATGTACGCACCACCCGATCCATCATTAGGTAGAGCTGGGATCGTGTCATTTATTACCTGACCGCGAATATCGGTCATACGAACGTTTAGTTTTTCTTTGCCCAGTCCGGTTCCGAGGAAATGATTATAGTCCTGCTTTTCAAGATTGAGCCACGTACCATCCTTCTGTTTCACTTCGAACTTCAGCACCGGATACTTATGGTTGCGGACCTGAATGGCTGCCCACCACTGACTGCTGCCTTCCTTGATCCGATAGGAGACATTGCCTTGGGTGGGAGCTTTGACTACTTTCCAGCTGATATTGATTTTGCCTGCCTTTGGGTCACCAATCAGGTTAAAGGCATTTGGCGATAGATCGAGCGCTCCACTGGCACCCTCCGGATAGAGGTCTGTTACATAGACCGTTGTTTTGCCTTTCGGACCTTGGACTTCGAGGTAGGCTCCCGCTAGAGCAGCTTTGACACCGTTATAATTGAGCTAGATCGGATTAAGTGCAGTAATTTTCATGTCCGAAGGGATGGGATCAAGCAACAGCGCACCTCCCGAGTAACCTGAGCCCGTATACGTCGCATAACCCTCATATGTATCATTCCACGCGGCAGATGCAGGTAGAGCAAATAATACGAGACTGAGCAAAATCCCTGTACTGGCCCATTTTAACCGCTGAAATCTACTTTTCTTGTTCATGAGCTATTCCCCCTCTACATTCTCATGTAAATGGTACGTTCAACTGCTAGAATCAAATATAACATTATTTTACATAATAACTTTTTACTTTCAATCCATTTCTGCCAAATCACATCCAAAGTCCTGCCTCTGAATTTGAACATTCACGACCACGCACAAGATATGGATACATACGATAAATTGGTGTGTTAAGCATGATTTCAAGCCGATATTCGGTCCATTTCTATTAATAAAAAAACGCCACACCCCGGAGTGATTTCTCACTCCAACCGTGTGACGCTTATTAGGCCTTGCGGTCAGAATTCTCTGACTGTCCAAGGACAGCTACACCGCCTCATCCTGCCTCCCTTCGTTTCACCCGCTTCCTTAGTCGCTCATACTGTGCGTAGATACGCGGAGATTCTTTCGTTAGGATAGGCCCCAGCACAGCCAGAATTAACACATACAATACGGCAAAAGATTGAATGGATACCATCAGCCCTCCGGCCTTGCCGATGTTCGCCATGATAATGGAGAATTCGCCCCGGGAGACCAGGGTAAAGCCCACATTCAAGGAGGCCTTAGGACTCATTCCAGCCAATCTGCCAGCGATCATGCCTGCACCATAGTTACTGGCGATCGTCAGAATAACGGCAATGATCGTCATGCCAATTGCTCCGCCAAGTGAAGACGGCTCGATGGTCAGACCAAAACTGAAGAAGAAAATGGCACCAAAAAAATCTTTGAAAGGCATGATCTGGTGCTCAATCCGACTGACATGTCTTGATTCGCCCAGCACAAGACCCATCATCAATGCTCCAATGGCTTCCGCTACATGCAATGTTTCCGAGAAACCAGCTACCAGGAAGAGCAGTGTCATGACGGTAAGCAGGAACAACTCTGATGACTTGATATTCAGTGCCTTATCAATATATTTGATGCTTTTCCTGCCAATAATCAGGAACAGCACAATAAACAGCAGGGCAGACAGGGATACCAGCAGAACACTTAAGAATGAAGTTGCCCCGCTGAGCACAAGCCCGGTCAGGATTGAGATATGAATCGCGATGAACAAGTCATCGAACATGATCATGCCCATAATAATCTCTGTTTCGGGGTTTGCCGTGCGTTTCAGATCAACGAGCACTTTGGCTACAATGGCTGTAGAAGAGCTCGTCATGATCCCACAGACGACGAGAGTCTCCTGAAGGGGCAGATCCATGAACCACCCCAACAGTAATCCAGAGACAAAATTAAGCCCTACATAGAACATGCCTCCGGTCAGAATGGCTTTACCAGACTTTAATAGACGGGAGACAGAGAACTCCAGACCCAGGTAGAATAGCAAAAACAAAATGCCAAGCCTGCCCATAAATTCAATAAAGGTCGAACTTTCAATAAAACGCAAATCCACTATGCCGATCTGTGGTGCATGTGGTCCAACAGCCATACCAATCAGAATATAGAAAGGAATGACTGAAAATCGTAATCGTGAAGATATCAGCCCAGTAAGTGTAATCAGCGCAACGGCAATTCCCACTTCGAATATGAGCATATCCATAGGCTAAGTCCGTCCATCAGTCAACAATTGTTTAAGGTGTTTAATCTGATTCCGTTCACCGGCAACGACAACTGTAGCTCCCGCGGTAAAAGCATAATCCGGACCTGGATTAAAATGTTTCTCCTTCTCCTTGGTCACCACAGCAAGAATAACAGCGCCCGTAGCCTGACGGATATCCAGTTCACCAATCGTCATGCCTACGCTTGATGCGTGAGGTTCAATTCGTAGCCATTCGATTAACAACCCTTCAAGCATGACTTCACGCTCATCTTGAAACTTCGGTTTATAGGTCATACCCCCAACGATGGCGGCTACCGCCCGGGCTTCATCATCGTCAAGGGTGACAAGAGATACCATATCCCCCATCTCTTCAGGTGTATCCCCTGACTCCATATGGAACAGGTCACGCCTTTCGTCATTATGAATCACAATGACCAAGTGCTCACCACTACGGGTATGCAGCCAGTATTTACGTCCAATCCCTGGTAAGTCTGTCTCTTTAAAGTGCATGATCTGCACCTCCCAAGGCCGACTCGTTTAAGGTTTCGCCCCGCAGCTCAATGCCTGTGATGCGTATTCTCATGGAACCTGATGGTGTATGGACAGACCTAACTTCCCCTTTGCGGCCAAGCAGCAATTGACTCCCCACTGGAGAGAGGAAGGAAATGCGACCCTCATCCGGATCCGTATCTTCTGGCATGACAATCATGAATGAATCTGACGTATGAAAATCGATATATTCGAAATCAATATGACTGCCGATCAATACAGCCGAGTCCAGATCTTCATCAGGGCCCAGTAGCAGTTTTTCCACATATTCCGTATAGGCCAGCAGTTGTTTTTCCATTTGTATTCGCTCTGGATCACGCACGTCGAAATAGGCGTCGAGAAATGTTCTTTTCTCTTCACCGAATGTAAATAGCTGGCTCACCAGCTTCTCTCTGCAATTATGGCGGGAAGTCCTATGGTTCATAATAGATTTCACCCCCTATACAAGCCTTGTTCTCCATGTTGATTGGCATGTTTCTCTTCATCATCTTGTTGTCCTCCTTCTGATTGTTAAAAGGCCTCAGGATACGAGACCTTCTTACCATCTTACCAAAACTAATATTTTAATCCAGTATATTCGTCTAACTCGCTTTTATATTATCATTTGTGGTCATATCTTCCATTTAATAACTCCATTCTTCACATCATGTGGTAGATCCATAGAACATTTTAATTACTGCATAAAAAACATTTTATGAATTTATATCTCGTATTTTTATTTGCTTTACTGTATATTTAACTACAAACTTTTATTCAATTTATGCAAATAGGTATTCAAAGACTTTAACACGATAAAGGAGTGCATCGAAAAAGTGTCCACGATAACAAAAGAAACTACAGAGTCCGTTCAAGTTACTGCCGCAGAATATGTTCATTCCGTCTATGAGTCGGTTGTCGCCAGAAATCCGCATGAAGACGAGTTCCATCAAGCTGTCAAAGAAATTCTGGATTCCCTTATTCCAGTTATTGAAGCACACCCGAAATATCGGAACCATAGTCTGCTGGAACAGCTTGTCGAGCCCGAACGTGTAATCACATTCCGTGTCCCATGGGTAGATGATCAGGGCAAAGTTCAGGTTAACCGTGGATTCCGGGTGCAATTCAACAGTGCCATTGGTCCTTACAAAGGCGGACTTCGCTTCCACCCTTCTGTATACTCGGGCATTATTAAGTTCCTCGGCTTCGAACAGATCTTCAAAAATGCCTTGACCGGTCTGCCTATCGGCGGTGGTAAAGGCGGTTCTGACTTCGATCCGAAAGGAAAATCGGATCTGGAAGTTATGCGTTTCACGCAAAGCTTCATGACAGAGCTGTACAAATATATCGGCTCAGATACCGATGTACCGGCAGGTGACATTGGTGTAGGCGCAAGGGAAATCGGTTACATGTTCGGCCAATACAAACGTATCCATGGTGGGCATGAAGCAGGCGTATTGACAGGTAAAGGTCTGCTGTACGGAGGAAGCTTGGCACGTAAGGAAGCCACTGGCTTCGGATGTGTGTACTTCGTGAAGGAGATGCTGCAATCCAAAGACCTCAGTTTCCAAGACAGCACAGTCGTAGTCTCTGGGTCTGGTAATGTATCCATCTATGCTATTCAAAAAGCCCAGGAACTTGGAGCCAAAGTCGTGGCATGCAGTGACTCAGGTGGCTACATATACGATCCACAAGGCATCAACCTGGATACCGTGAAACGTCTGAAAGAGGTTGATCGTCTTCGCATCAGCGAATACATCAAAGAACATCCGCATGCTACATATACCGAAGGCTGTGAAGGAATCTGGTCTATCCCTTGTGATATCGCTCTTCCGTGTGCGACGCAAAATGAGATCGATGAAGAAGCTGCTGCCCTTCTGGTTAAAGGTGGCGTGAAAGCCATTGGCGAAGGCGCAAATATGCCTTCCACCCTGGCTGCCATTGATGTCTTCCACGGCGCGGGCGTACTGTTTGGTCCAGCCAAAGCGGCTAATGCTGGTGGTGTAGCCGTGTCTGCTCTTGAAATGTCACAGAACAGCATGCGGTTGTCCTGGTCATTTGAAGAAGTAGACGCCAAGCTTCATGACATCATGAAGAACATCTACAACAGCTGTGTGGAAGCTGCTGAAGAGTATGGCTGTGAAGGTAACCTCGTAGCCGGAGCGAATATCGCCGGTTTCCTCAAGGTCGCTGATTCCATGATCGCTCAAGGTGTAGTTTAATTTGAATACGTGATTCTCCACGATTAAAAGGCGTTCCCATCTTATTTGGGTAAACGTCTTTTTTTCATTGTCTCTAATTGCTCTAATCGCAGGGCAATGGTAAAGTGGTACAGACGTAATTCCATTTATTTGTACTCGTATAAGGAAGTGTTTACATTGTCTAACCAACCATTTGTCAGTACTGCGAGTCCTCATCTGAGTGCAGACTGCGAGCGATGTTTTGGCCTGTGCTGTGTTGCCTTGCCCTATGGCAAGTCATCTGATTTTGCTTTTGAAAAGGCCAGCGGCACACCCTGTCCCAATCTGCGCACGGACAATCGCTGCGGTATCCATACCCAGCTTCGGCAGAAAGGGTTCAAAGGCTGTACGGTATATGACTGTTTCGGAGCTGGACAGAAGCTGTCTCAAGTAACCTACGCGGGCAAGGATTGGCGTGATCATCCGGAGTCTGCAAAGGAGATGTTTGATTGTCTGCCTGCATTGCGACAAATTCACGAGTTGCTCAGTTATATGAAGGAAATGATGATGAGACCGGAGACATCAGCCCTTCACTCGGCATTCGGTGAGTTATATGAGGAGATCGAGCGCTTGAGCAATCTGGAGCCTGCGGCTCTCCTGCGTCTGGACATCGTTCATTATCGTTCCTCGGTGAATCAACTCTTGGTTCAGGCCAGTGAAATGATACGTGCGAATGTGCCAGCCGCCGCTCATGGACAAGGGAAGTCGAAGAAGAATAAAAAACGTACCGGAAGTGACTTTTTTGGTGCCAACTTAAAAGGGGCTGACCTGCGGGGCGCAAGCTTCCGAGGGGCTTTAATGATCGCAGCCAACCTCCAAAATGCAGATATACGAAATGCCGATTGGATTGGTGCGGACTTACGGGATACGGATCTCGGCGGTGCAGACCTGAGAGGTGGCATCTTCCTCACGCAATCGCAGATTAATGCAGCCAAAGGTAATGTTAATACCAAGTTACCTGATCATCTCAACATTCCCTCACACTGGGTGTAACACAACACAAAAAACAGCTCGTCCTATACATCTAGGGACGAGCTGTTTTTTATTGAAACTACAGAAATGAAGCAGAATTATAACAAGTCGCGGCGAAGATCTTCAGCCGATTTCGGGGACAGGTGACCGAGCGGAATATCAAATACCGTTTTCGCTCCCTTATGTCCTTCCACG
This sequence comes from Paenibacillus sp. FSL R5-0749, assembly GCF_038595085.1. Lineage (NCBI taxonomy): Bacteria > Bacillati > Bacillota > Bacilli > Caryophanales > Paenibacillaceae > Paenibacillus > Paenibacillus sp. FSL R5-0749. The sequence continues at coordinate 4,976,689 of NZ_CP152005.1, forward strand.
CTCAAACGTTGTGCGGCTCTCGCATACGCTACAAGTACACTCGCTGTAAATTCAGGATTGCTGTCGAGTTTCAGACCGAATTCAATAATTTGCTTTTGACCGGCACCTGTAACACCACTGCGAATTACAAATCCACCATGCGGCATACCTTCATGCTCGGATTTTAATTCTTCTTCAGTAATGAACGTTACAGTAGTATCGTAATCCGCAAAGTAGTTAGGCATCGATACAATCGTCTCACGGATCTCATCCTGATTGGCGCCATCTTCAGCTACCACATAACATTGACGCAGATGTTTCTCACGTGTAGACAGCTCTGGTGTCTCTCCTGCACGAATACGGTTGATAACCTCTTCCACAGGTACAGTATACTGTACACCCGCCTTAACACCTGGAACACGACGAATAGCATCCGAGTGACCTTGGCTAACACCTTTGCCCCAGAACGTATACTCTTTTCCTTCTGGCAAGATGGACTGTGCAAGCAGACGGTTCATGGAGAACAAGCCTGGGTCCCAACCTGTGGAAATGACGCTTACATGACCGCCTTGCTCTGCCGCAGCATTCACTTCCTTGTAGAATTCAGGAATCTTGGCATGTGTATCGAAGCTGTCTACTGTATTGAACAACTTGGCGATGGCTGGTGTTTGCTCCGGAAGGTCCGTTGCCGAGCCACCACAGAGGATCATAACATCGATCTTGCCTATGTATTGCTCCGCTGCAGAGATATGCTCAAAGCGAACTTCTGTGCTTTCAGCGACCATCTGCTCCGGATTACGACGTGTAAACACAGCAATCAGTTCAAGATCCTCATTCTGGGAAATGGCTTTCTCTACCCCTTTACCCAAGTTACCGTAACCAACAATACCCACTCTAATCATGTTCAATCCTCTCCTGTCTTCTTCTATAGTTGTCTATTAATCTATTATAATGATATAACATACCATGTAACCTGTCAGGTTTCCAGTTCGAAATAAAAATACCTTGCAGCGGTGCAGCAATAATGCGGCTCCGCATGCAAGGTATTTTGGCGTTGATTCGTTATTATAGGAGGAAAGAAAGCAGAAGAGGACAATAGTCTTATATTCTCCCTATGATTCTGACCAGGTCAATGTCAGTTCAATGACGCCTTCCTGTGACGCTAATGCCCCTCCAATTAAGGACCAGGCATCCTGCGTTTCCGGGTCAGTTCCCTGAATAATAATATTTTTGTCATCAATCGTCTGACCCGCATCCGTCAACTTTTTGGCATCGAAGTAATCTTTGTACAGCTTGGATATGGTCTTCATATCTTGTTCCGTGGTGAAGATCACCATGGCCGATTGCTTGCCTTCATTCTCACCGGAATTGGCTAAACGAATGGTTGCATCTTCCGGCAGGGGAAAGTCACTTGGCAAATTCCCTGGCAACTCATTCGTTCCAGCAGTGACCTCCTCACCGCTATCTGAATCCGATTCGGCTGGCTCAGTTGTACCCTCCGTCTCTGTCACTCCACTTGTTGTTGCTTCGCTCACTTCTTCATTGGTCGCTTGTTCACCCGTTCCGGAGGAAACTTCGGTGTCCACCTTCTCTGCATCACCTGTCGGTTCTTCTGCTGCACTGCTGCAAGCACTCAAGGCCACCATCATCGCCAGTGCCGCACAGGCCAATATATACTTCCTTCTCTTCACCATCCCGATACCACTCCTTATTATTCGTTTTATGTGCTAATCCCGCTCAAACGACTCAATTACAGGTACCGCATGAACGTTATTCTTGACCCATATCACAGATACAGATAATACACTTAAAGACAACAGACAACTGGCTATGAGAATGGACAGGAAACGGGTGATCACTTTAAACTTTTTCATCCATCCCTCCTCCTCATCCTGTTCTTCATGTATTTGTGGAATCATGTTACTCATAGGTCAATCGACGTTGTTACTAATTTCATGATTTCGGCAGCGACAAGATCCGGCTGACTGTTATGAATATAATGCTCGGCGTCAGGAACAAGCCGCTGGTTTCCTTGTTTGGACCATGAAGCAAATTTTGCTTGATCTGCTTGCCATGCCCGGCTCCCCTTACTTGGTTGATCTGATCCGGCCGTCAGGATTGTCAGTGGAAAAGAAAATTGCTTTTTGTTCTCCAGCACACGTGATGCATTGATCTTGGCGTGACGCATCTCATCCATGACGTTATCATTGTAAGCATGCTTCAGTGTAGAAATGGTGGCGGCTTTTTTCATTGGGGTAGAAACCAACTTCGGGTCAATGACCAGCGTTGCCATCATCCGATCCGAATGAAGCAGTGTACGCGCTACGCCTGTTTTCACCAGGAATCGAGCTGAAGCAAAATACCATTCGGGCGTATCCATCTCCACCGTACTGTAATATTCAGGACTGCCTCCATCGATCATGACCATGCCAGCCACCTCATCAGGGTATCTTTGCGCAAACCGGAGTGTCTCCAAGGAACCCAGAGAGTGACCTACCATGATGTAAGGTGGACGTTGTCCGGATGTTCGCAGCAATTGGTGGATCTCTTCCGAGATCGTATCGACATCACGAGGTTCATTCGTATAGTCGCTGTATCCGTACCCAAACCGATCGTATACCGCAATTTTCACCTTGGATTTCAACTTGTCATACAACGGACTGAAATCCACGTACGGATTGGGTGTACCCCAGCCTGAGGCAAAAACCACCGTAACTTCTCCTCTGCCAGCGGTGTAGAGATGCATGTTGCGACCACTCACTTCATAATACTTGCCTGGCGGGGGATAAGACTTCATATCCTGCGTGGATTGATACGCTTCATACGCTGTACCTGCCAGCAGTATAAGTCCTGTGGCAAGCATCATGCCTCCCAGCACCTTTAACCCTCTCCGTAACCCCTTCTTCATCTTCTCTACCCCTTATCCCAAAGGTTCATCTATATATGTATGCTTCAATCGTACCCAAGAAATAGCAGGATTGAAACAATCCAGAGTCCAGTCCTTTCCCCAACCAAAGTCCAGTTTCAATCCCCTACCCGTAACGCCAAAAAAACTGCAAATCTCCCATCTAGGAAACTTGCAGTCATCTAACCTTGTATTCTAAAATTCATACCTCATCCATCTCACGCTAATTCTTACCTATAGTTGCAATGTAAGACCCACGGGGCAATGATCACTGCCCATCACATGGCAGTCGATATGTGCATCCGCCACCTTGGGTGCCAATTGATTGGATACGAGAAAATAATCAATGCGCCAGCCCACGTTCCGTTCTCTGACTTTCGGCATATAAGACCACCAACTGTACACATCCGTACGATCCGGATACAGATGCCGGAAGCTGTCCACATACCCGGAAGCAAGCAAATCGGTCATCTTGCCACGCTCTTCAAGGGTAAAGCCGGAATTGCCCAGATTGGGCTTCGGATTCTTCAGATCGATCTCCTGATGAGCCACATTCAGGTCACCACAGACGATAACCGGTTTGATCTGCTCCAGTTGCAGAATATAACCCCGGAATCGGTCCTCCCATTCCAGACGATAGGGCAGCCGGGTGAGATCCCGCTTGGCATTTGGTGTATACACGTTCACCAGATAAAACTCATCGTACTCCAGCGTAATCATCCGGCCTTCTGGCTCGCTGTCCTCCTCCATCCCGTAACGAACGGATATCGGCTTGATTCGGCTAAATACGGCCGTACCGGAATAACCTTTTTTAATCGCATAATTCCAATATTGATAAACGTCTTCCCCCAGGTCCATCTCAATCTGTCCGGCTTGTAATTTGGTCTCCTGAAGGCAGAAAATATCCGCCTGACTCTCCTGATAATAATCCATAAATCCTTTGGTCACACATGCCCTTAAACCATTCACATTCCAGGACACCAGCTTCATATCCTCATCTCCTCACATCTCTCCAATATAGCACGGGCTCATTCAGAGGGACAAGCCTTACGGCTCTGGAATGAGATGGTGTCATTGGAATCCTTGTGGGCTATCTTGCCTATATTTCGCTTCGTAACTTGGAGAACACCGCAAGGTCAATATATCTGCCTTTCTCGAACTCATGCTGCCGAAGCAAACCTTCCTTCTGAAAACCAAGCTTGTGTAGCAAGAGAATTGATGCCTCGTTCTCCGGTTCAACCTTAGCTTCGATCTTATTGAGTTGCATATGCGTGAATCCAAAATGTAACACGGCATGGGCTACTTCTGTCATCACACCCCGGCCCCAGAAAGAAGAACACAAGTCGTATCCGATCTCTGCACGATTATGTACATCTTCATAGTTCAGGAACCCACAGGTTCCGATCACTTTACGAGTTTCACGGTCTTCAATCATCCAACGTAAGCCCGTGTGTTCCTTAAAAATCTTCATATACCATTTCATCTCACCCTGTGCATCCTCCAAGGATTCAAAAGGAGTAAATGGCATATATTGAACCACAGCTTCATCCGAATATAACGCGAGCAGATCATGGTTGTCCCTAGCCTCTGCCGACCGGAGGATGAATCGTTCTGTCTGAATTAATGGAAATAGATCAAAACTGAATTGCTCACTCATACTTGGTCTCCTTTGCAACATCCATTGTAGAAGTCCATTTTACTACACTTGCCACCATCTAGCTTTTACGATTAATATATTCTATTAAGGCATTACTGTAGAAAAGGATACATAGGAGAGGACGTGCCATCATCACATCATCATATGACGTTATTATCGTTGGAGCCGGTTCCATGGGCATGAGTGCAGGATACTATCTATCGCGCAGTGGATGCAAAACCCTATTAATAGATGCCTTTGATCCTCCGCATACGGAAGGAAGTCATCACGGAGATACAAGACTGATGCGCCATGTGTATAGTGGTGGGCCTGACTATATCGCTATGGCATTGCTTGCGCAGAAGTTATGGCATGAGCTGGAGGAAACGACTGGCGATCCACTGTTTGTTCCATCGGGTGTACTGAATATGGTTGATCCGGAGATTCATTCCTTCCACAACCGGTTGAGCCATGCAGATGATGCAGGCATTCGTTATGAAATATTGCATGCAGCCGAGGTGATGAAACGCTGGCCAGGGATTACCGTACCTGAACATTACGAGGGCATGTATGAGCCTGATGCAGGTTATTTATATAGTGAACCCTGTATTCGTGCCTTTCGCAAGGCAGCCGAGTCTCATGGTGCAACCTTGTTAACGCATACTCGCGTAGAACATATTGAATGCGGACCACATTCCGTTGCAGTTCAAACTTCGAGTGGTGAGACATACCATGCAAATCACATCATCCTAAGCGCTGGTGCCTGGTTCCAGACGTTGAAGCCCTTCGTGGATCTCCCGATTCAGGCTGTACGTAAAACGGTTGGATGGTTTGATGCACCTGAAGCCTTGTATGGCGAAGCACACTTCCCCAGTTTTACACTGGCAGGAAAAGAAGGTATATATTATGGATTCCCAAGCATTGGCGGATCAGGACTGAAGATGGGGCGTCATGATACGGGTCAGGTGTGGACACCTGGAAGTACAATGGCACCTTTTGGTACGGAAGAAACGGATGAGGGTGATCTTCGAAGATTGCTTGAGCTTCATATGCCGCAAGCAGCTGGGGAGTTGAAGCGTGGCAGTGTATGCAAGTATGAATTCACTTCGGATGAAGATTTTATAATCGACCGACACCCTGCCCATGAACATGTGTGGCTGGCCGGCGGTTTCTCCGGTCATGGCTTTAAGTTCGCAAGTGCCATTGGGCAAATATTATCCGATTTGGTGCAAACGGGGCACACGGATCAGGATATCAGCAGGTTCGCCCTATCCCGCTTTCGTTAAATACAAGTCAGGTGAATGAACATATATATGTATAAACTAGCTACTTTCCTGGAGGATACAGTGTTACTTAGGACACTGCACCTCCAAGAAAGAAGGATACATAAGAACGTTATTTCATGACCACAAGTCTAATTCACTTTGACGAGTCTCCATTGCTGATTGGCTCCGCCATTGTCGGCCCACTGAATGGTAGAGGCACCTGCGGTCAGAGACCCTTGATTGATATCCACCGTCAGGCCGCTGTTACGATTCGCAAGCACCACATATCCTCCCACATCAATGGGCAGCCATTGCTGATTGTTGCCCCCGTTATCCTGCCACTGAATCAGAGCGGCTCCACCTTGTGTGGAACTCGAATTCACGTCTAACAAGAGCCCGCTGCCTACATTACGGATGTTGTAATATCCATTACCAGCTGACTCCAGCTTCCATTGTTGGTTGACTGCTCCGTTATCATTCCACTGAATGATCGTTGCCCCACCCGTAGTAGAAGCACCGTTTACATCAAGTGCAAGTCCGCTGTTGCGGTTGATTAATTTGTAGATGGCGCCGGCTTCATATCCTGTACCCCCATTATAAGATGCATTGGAAATGACGTAAGTTGTGACCGAGTTAGCCTTGGCCGTAGCCGTAAAGGTTTTGTTTTGCACCGAAATATTGGTCAGTTGCTGCAACTTCTCAGTCGAAGAGGTCCGATATACCTGAGCAGACGTGCCTGTGTTCGTAAAACGACTGAGATCATAGGTTACCGTTGTATCCGTCGATTCCGAATTGGTCGTGACCAACACGACTTTGCCGGAAGCTGCATCATAAGCCGCAAGGGTGTTGGCATCACTCATGCCGATAATCTTGTATCCGGGACGAATAAATTTGCTGTAGTTGCCCATGACATAATATTTTTGGTTCACGGTGTAGCTGGTCGTTTGCGTATTGTTCAACACGTTCTTGAAGAATCCCCATCCGTCGGCACTATCCACGGCTTGCCAATATACCCATCCACTTGCGCCCATATTGCGAATATCCTTGAGAATGGTACGTGACATCGTAAGTCCACTTGCATCCCCATCGCCATATTCCGAGGTCCACAGATGTTTGCCCGCAGAAGTCGCTGTGTTGCGCAAAGCCGTACGATTGCTTCCACCATACGTATGGGTATTGATTTGAGTAATCGCTGATTTAACCGCATTGCTGTAGCTGTTGAACGACACATTGGTATCATCGATACTGTATTCTTCCGGTGCGCTCAGCTTCGTGGACAGGCCCTTCGCATTCAACGAGGCTTGTACCTGACTCAGAATGGTGTTCTGATCCGCCCGGTCAAAGTGCATGCCCTCCTGGTCGTTGCCCTGCTTCCACCACGTCGAGATCGGTTCATTCAGTGGAGTTACACTATCAAATGTGATTCCCCAGTTATCCCGAAAATGCTTCACAACCTCGGTTAAGTAATCGGCAAAATCATCGTAGTAATCGGGCTTAAGGTTATTCCCACCACTCGCCGAACCGGACACATTGCCGCTGATCGTCATCCAGTAAGGTGCGGAATTGGCAAAAGCTTCGATGATATTTACACCTTGCGCTTTGGCAGCCTGCAGCATATATCGTTGGTTTGCATCTGCATTCCAGTCATACACGCCGGGAGAAGGCTGATAACCAGGAACGGCTTTGCGATATTCAAGGACATTGGAAGATGGATTATCCCCGCCTCCAATGTTATACCGCAGGATGTTCAGCCCCAGTCCGGTATTCGCGTTGAACATTTTCTCTACATACTCATCCCGATTGGAATATTCTCCAACCACTTTGCCCCACCACGCGAGGGATGTTCCCCATCCTTCCATCGTCTGATATTGCTTCGATGGATCGGCAACAGCCGTGTAAGCTCCAGCAGCAGACACTTCTGAACCCAGTCCCAGACTACTTGTTAGCAGACTTCCTGCCAGCAGCAGCGAACCCATTCGTTTTAACCATTTCATCCACTTCACTCCTTGTGATTTACACTTGCACTCCGATGTCAGAACAACTTTCCGATCGCTGTTATCCCCAGATTTTTAATTATTCTTTAAAGGGAAAATCCGGGGATAGCGTATGCTTCCGATGCAGCTTTCTTTCAGAAAGCTTTTAGGCGCACGCTTCGCTTCTTCAAGTTATTTCTGCCCTCTCCGTTGTCGTGTAAATGTATAGTTTAACTTAGAAAACGAAGACCTATTATTGTGCGACCTCTCGGAAGGTCGCGTCTGACTTATCGAGGGCAGTAACGACAGCTTCTAATTTCAGCACATTGTTGTAATGTCTCAGATACAGGTTCGGGTTACTAAACGAGGCATACGATGTCCAACTGGTGTTAGCAAGTCCATTGACACGTTTGAACGTGGCGTCATTTCGGAAGGTAACGCTGCCGTCATTTTTCACGAGTGTAATGTTGCCATTAGTATTGCGCAGGAAATAACCCGGATAATTCATGGACTCAAACGAAATGCCTGTTGCATTCGCCAGCCCGGGAACAATACGGAATTGTGCATCTTCCGCCGGACTCACATTGGCGTCGATTCGCGCCTGATAGTTGTAATGACGAATGAAGCTTCCCGGTACATTGAATGACTCCAACTTGCGGATATCACCCGGCTGTCCGGACTCTTTCAATACGGTCATATGCCGGACCAGTCCGGTAAGACCCGCAATCTCTTGCTTGGTACTCCAAGTCTGGAAATTGTCAGCAGAGTCGCTGTAGTAATATTTTTGTGTCGCATAGCCGTCAAAGTAGATTCGCCAGGAGCCATTATCCAGCTGAACAAGCGCGGGGCCTTCAACCCAAGATCCCCAACCTGCCCAATCTCCTGTACCTTTGAAAGTATAAGGACCCTTTAGCGAAGTGGAAGTCGCATATTCGATGTATTTGGTGGTCTCATTTTTGGTAAAAGCATGATAGGTAGAACCTGTCTTCACAATAAAAGTGTCGATATAATTAGGAGCAATGCCTGCCAGTTCAGTAGGTGCAGACCATGCGGTAGATGTTAAATTGCTGCCTGAAGCGGTAATGACATAAGGTTTGAAATTCTCATAGTTGCCTGGTGAGAGGGACACGATAACGTTCAGACTGCCGTTGCTGTCTTTGAACCATTCCGGTGCCCAGGTGTGTGCGATTGTGGCAGGTGTGGATAAGTTAATGTTACGAACAAATGTCCAGTTCACTTTATCGGGGCTGGAAGCGATGCCTATGGTGTTACCCGACCAATTCGTGGTGTAGACGACGTAATACAGACCATCGGTGTGTTTCATGATGCTGGGATCGCGAATCAGATCGGACGGAGGTGTATAGGCTGGCCCTTTTAGCAAACCGTAATGTGTTGCATTATAGGATTCATAGATATACATATTGGACTCACTTGTGTTCGTGAAGGCGGATATCGTATAGACACTTGTCGCCGCTCTCGCTGTATTGGGGAATAACATCGTTAATAGAAGCAATGTTCCAAGCAGAAGGATCATTCCAGCCTTGAAAACGCTGGGTCCTCTTGCTCTGTCTTTCCTCTTCGTTAACATCAGGTCATCTCCTTATCCATGATCGAATGAAATAATGAATTAGACTTAACAACCTTACGGACTACTGTTCAAATTCCAATTACATGAAGCATCACTCCCTTCACAGATCATGGATGAACAATCATTTTATATGTAAACGGTTACAAAATTAAAGTTGCAATGTTTATCTCGCTTATTGTAAAAATCTGATAACCATAGTTCCCCGATTCCCTTAGCCTAATTCACTCAGAGGACTGAATCAGATGACTCACAAACTCAGGTAAATTGGGCTAAGAAAATGAGGTGGTATGGTTGCGATAAAAAGGTAAACTTATGCGGTATGTGATGCTGCTTTCTCGACCTAATTTACTTCTCTAAAAAATGCTCCAACTTGAACTCTCCCGGTTCAATTATCGTTCCCCGCCATAGTTGGATATGGGTAAGCCATCTACCGACTAATACATGAGCTAGTTCACGACAACCCACGGATAACGGGATAATGCATCCAGCAGGAAACGTACATGTGTTGGTGTTCTGCCTTCTTCATCGAACAAAAGCAATTCATTCTCTTCCTGTAACCAAGCTACCGGGATCTTGTAATCCTCTTGTGGACCAATCTGCCAGTAACGGCCCAGATGATGTCCATTCAGGTGAATGGTTCCTTTGCTCATTCCGGTCAGACGAAGCATCAAGTTCACCTTATGATGCTCGGATACTACGGGCTTGGTGAAATGCCAGCGGTACCAGACAGGCTGACCATGCAAGCCTTGTGCTTGAGGAGCATTAGATGTGGGCTGAGATTTCTCGCTCACCGCAGCACTTGAGCCTCCACCGTCTGAGGTATAGGTCACCGGGTTGGCATTCCCATTGCCACTTTTGGCGACACCAGACTGTGCCGTACGCAGGATGGACCCCTGTACGCTACGTTGAGCCAGTTCTTGCCCTGTTTCAGTGCGCTCCCATTGTTCCGGAAGTAAAGCATCCGTTCCTGCCATACGCCAATCTTTCAGTTCTCCCTGACTTGGATACGTGATCAGTTCCAGTCGGTTCAGTGAGGAACGGCTATACAGCATTTCCAGTGTATTCGTCTCTCCGGGCTTGATATACAAGGAAATGTCTAGTGTCTGGAAGGCAAACCAATCCTGATATCCCTCCATCGGAACTTCAATGCCATTGATACGAAGGCCTTTACTCAAGGCACCCACCAGTATCGCCCGATCCCTACCATCCAGCGTAAAGCTTCTGCTCAGAAGTGGCGCCCCATGTATAGCGTTCACCTCATCGAGATGCACAAGTCTACTCTCCGTATGCCAATCCCGACGAATATCCTGAACCTGGCCATCCAGATACACAGCACCAGCCAGACCTTTGCTCTCACCCAAATACGGAGAGAAGTTCAATCTGCCCATATGCTGCACCAGAATCTGAAGTGTGTTCTTCCCTTGGACTACTTGCAACTGTACTCCTGCGGCACCTACCTGACGAACCAGTACCTGTTGTACTCCATTGACAATAATCCTGGCGGTATCCTGAATATCTGGCAAAATGAGACTGGTCATCCCTTCGGTTGCACTCTCGAAATCGCATTCGTACAATAGATAACCAAAATCTTGTCCATACCGGGAAAAGTCTTCCGGTTGTCCACTCGCCGAGCGTTGCATCGCAGTTAACGTAATACGAGACAGCTCAGGCGAAGCAGATAACGTCGGCGCACTCGGTGATCTCCACGCAAGCTGCTGCTGTATATCTGCAATAGACTCCTCGCTGGCAAAGAATTCGTGACCTGTTAATGTCCGTTCTCCATCTGTCCAGTCACCAAGCAGCGTAATCGTGCGATCCGGATCCGTGATCATGCCCTTCACCTGACCCGATGGTAACACGTCCACGTCATCGAACCCGATTGCATAACGTAGTCCCTTCTGATTGGTTGCTTCCAATCGCCATGTTCGATTCATCATCTCTTGATCCAGAATGACGAAACGGATCGGTGTGCCGTTTGCTTCCAGTTGGATCATTCCCGGCTCCTGGAAATGGAACAGGTCGAAGCGGTGTACGTTCCTTGCTGAATCATGCTCGACCAGCACTTGCACCGAACTGTCCATGACGTTCAAGTCCACCGCTTCCAATTCAACTATGGAACGCTGGCCTGCTGGGGCCACGATGAACAGGTTCAATTCTCCGTTGATCATTTCATTGCCTGTAATCATCGTGCCCGCAGTCAGGTATACCTGGTCCGCAATCTGTACTCGATCCAGCAATGGAACAATCTGTCCCGGATTCAGCGATACGGGAAGAGTACGCCCTTCTTCAAGCGTAATGTGCATCGTCTCGCGTTCATCCTTGTGACTCTCCAAGAACCAAATCTTCTGGTTGTCCGCCTGTCTGCCTCGTACAGATAAGCCTTCAGGATGACGTACAACGATCTGTTCTTCTGGAATTTCCTCTGTTTCCATCAGAAAGGCCCCGAAAGCATGGACGAAGTAAGACAGATTTTTGGTTACCGCATATTTCGGTGTCACCCGACCATATTCGTTTAGCGGTGCATCATAGTCATAAGACGTAATCATGAAAATGTCACTGCTACCCATCGTTCTTCCGCCATATCCACCAAAGTTCGTGCCGCCGTAGAACATGTAATAGCTGATTCCGGTATACCCGGCACGCAGAATCTCCATGATGCGTCGCTCCAGCAAAGGCGCCGTCTTCTGAATAGCCGAAGGCCCTCCCCAATTCTCGAACCATCCGGTCCAGAATTCCGTGACCATCTTCGGGGTGTCCGGCTGTTTGGCTCGAAGTTTCTCATAATGCCCGTCAGCACCCGACCAGAAATTAGCCCCTTCAATCGTGCCTTCCGCCCCGCCAACGCATGTAATCAGCGTAGCGTCAATGCCACGTTGCAACAATCCATCCCTCAGCGTAATCATATGTTCACTTGCGGCGGCGTCATCCATCAGGTACTCATACTCATTCTCCACTTGAACGAGAATGACCGTGCCCCCGGCAGATAACTGGCGCTCCCGAATAATCGGCACAATCCGGTCAAAATACAAATTCACATAGTGCAGATACGTCTCATTATTCTCCCGGAATTTCACGCCGTCCTTCGTACAAAGCCAGTATGGAAAACCGCCAAAATCCCATTCCGCACAGATAAACGGACCCGGACGCGCGATGACCCACATGCCCAGTTCTGCGCACAGATCCAGAAAAGCCCCACAATCGTTGTCCCCTTCAAAGGACCACTGTCCTTCTTCCGGTTCATGTACGTTCCACGCAAAGTAGGTGTCGATACAGTTCATGCCTGCCAGCTTCGCCTTCAGCAGAACCTCACGCCATTCCTCCTTCGGCATACGGAAATAATGGATCGTGGCACTGTTCAGAAATACACGCTCTCCGTTCAGGAAAAAACTGCGTGCATCATATGTTAATTCGGATTGAACACCATTCTCAGCCCTGGCGATGTTCTTCTCCTGTTCCTCAAGCAAAAGGGATGTGTTCTCTGTCAAAGATATCCCCTCCTTCTCTGTATTTTATATAAATTGAACTAAAGCTTATTTACACTGCGCCCTTCGATGACAGAATAACCTTCCGATCGCTGTTATCCTCAGATTTTTTGATTTTCTTTTCTCAAAGGGGAAAATCCGGGGATAGCGTATGCTTCCGATGTAGCTTTCTTGCAGAAAGCTTGTAGGCGAGCGCTTCGCTTCTTCAGGTTTTTTCTGTCCTCTCCGTTTGGTGTAACTGTTTAATTCAATTTATATAGTTTCATATGTCCCATGACTTTTTTAAAAATATAAGGCAAAACAAATCCGTTGAACTAAATGACCATTTACACTGGGACTACGATGACAGAATAACCTTCTGATCGCTGTTATTACTTCGCCTGCAACGTCACGCCTTCCAGTACTACGGTTGTAATGGAATTGTCTGCCGTAGGCACTTCAAGTCCGTTGGCATACACCGGAATGTCTTCAAGCTGTCCCATGTTCCGATCCGGCGAAGTCTGATACACCTGCGCGGTGGATGATTTTCCATACGCATACCCTTTCAGTTCAAACGCCGTTGTTCCAGCTGACAATTCATTACGAATCACCAGCACCAGTCGTTGACGTTCTGCGTCATAGGCAGCCAACGTGCGACCATCATCCGTTGGAATAATCGTTGCGCCAGGACGAATAAACTTCGTAAACTGGGCCATGCCATAGTACTGTTTGGTCATCTCATACTGCTCTTCTCCGTTAAAATTGGCGTGAATGAAGCCCCAGTTATTATTGGCGCCTTCATCTTCAACGGCCTGCCAGTATACCCAGGCGGATGGCTGCATGATTTTCAGATCGAACATGATCCGCTCTGCGAGTTCCTGCACTGAGGTCATGTCCTCATGACTGTGCGGCTCGCTGCCGCCTGTTCCGTACTCGGACATCCACAGCTTCTTGCCATGGCCTTCTGCCAGCGTGCGCAGCTCTTCCATTTTGCTACCATTATAGGAATGGGTATTGATCTGCTGGATTACGTCCAGTGTGTCCTGGTCATAGAGATTGAAATTGAACACCGTCTCATCAATGCTGTTATCGTCTGCGGCACTAATGACGGTTCCATCCAGCCCTTTGCTCTTCAACGATGCAGCGACTTTCTTAATAATCTCGGCCTGCTTCTCATTGGTAAAATGACTGCCTTCCTGCATATTGCCTTTCTTCCACCAGTCGGAGGAAGGTTCATTGAGCGGATTCAGGGTGCGGAAAGTAATCCCCCACTCATCCCGATAATGTTTCACAACTTCCGTCAGATAATCGGCGAACGCATCATACTGGTCGTCACGCAGGTTATTGCCGCCATCCACGGCTCCAGTGACCGATCCACTAATCGTCATCCAGTAGGGTGGTGAATTGGAGAATGCTTCGGCAATGTTGACCCCGCGCTCCATCGAGCCTTGTAATACAGCACGCTGGCCTGCATCGGCCTCCCAGTCCCACTCTCCAGGTTCAGGCTGGAAGCCGGGTACGTCCCCACCGGGACGAAGGGCTTTCATCTCCGGATTTTCCTCACCGCCAATATTGTAACGAACGATGTTCAGACCTAATCCTTTCTCCGGGTCAAAGACCAGATCCATCACTTCACTAACCTTCTCCTGATCCTTCCATCCGCCAAGATCGTTGGCCCACCAGGCAAGTGATGTGCCCCAGCCTTCAAAATGATTGTAGGACTGATCCAGCTTCAGACGTACCGGTTCCTCTTGGAATACAAGTGTTTTGGATGATTCATTGGCAAAATGATTGATAACAATTCCTCCTCCTGCCAGCAGGGCAATCAGGGCTACACCCATGAGGATGTAACTCCGTTTGCTCCTGCTGCGTTGTTCTTTATGCGCCATGGGCTAAACAATCCTTTCTCCATGTACGTTAATGACTTCATTCGCCTTGAACAAAAGGTTCAAGGCATACACACTACACACCTTCTGTTACTTGATTCCGCTGCTTCCGCCGCTAATGTTCGCTTCATAGACATAACGCTGTCCGAACAGATACACCAGTACCATCGGAATGGTGAGGAACAGGGAGGCAATCATCACGAGGTTCCATGGCGGCATCTGTCCGCCACCTACTGTAGTCAACAGCTGCACACCGAGTGCAAGCGGCATTTTCTCCGGGTCATTGATATAGATGAGCGGCCCCATGAAGTTCCCCCAGTTATAGGAGAATGAGAAGATCGCAATGGCCGCCAGAATCGGATAAGTCAGTGGCATAATAATCTTCCAATAGATCCCCGGATGTCCCATGCCGTCAATCATGGCGGCTTCATCCAGTGATTTGGGGATACTCATGACAAACTGCCGAATCAGGAATACGTTGAACGCTCCGGCGAAGAAGCTCGGTACGATCAGCGGGTAGAATGTATTAATCCAGTCCAGATGACGGAAGATGATGAACTGCGGTACCATCGTCACCTCACCCGGAATCATCATCGTACTGAGCAACACGATAAACAGGAAACGGCTGCCTTTCGCTTTGATTCGGGCAAAGCCGTAAGACACGATGGAAGCTGACAATACCGATCCAACAATCGTAAAGATGGTAATAATGACTGAGTTTTTGAGATACGTTCCGAGATTGTTATTCGTGAAAATCGTATAAAAGTTCGACCACTGGAACTCCATTGGAACGAAGGTAAAAGCTGATTTGACGGTTGTTGCGTCACTTGCCAGTGCAATGGAGATCATGTACAGGAAAGGTGAAGCAAGCAGCACCCCGACCAGAATCAGAAAAATATAGGATATCGTCTTCTCCACAGTCGATGGATTACTCATTGGCTTTTCCCTCCTCGTAGTGCACCCATAGCGCCGATGAACGGAATACAACCAGTGTCAACGCCATGATGATGATGAATAGTACCCAGGCAATCGCCGATGCATATCCCATTTTGTAGAACTGGAATGCATTCTGGAACAGGTAAGGAACGACCATCTGACTTGAATTATCAGGTCCCCCGGCAGTGACGATGAAGACCTGCGCGAAGGTCTGGAGCGCCCCGATCATGCCGGTCACGAGATTGAAGAAAATAACGGGAGTCAGCATCGGGAATGTAATATGGAAGAACGATTGTGTGCTTTTCGCACCATCGATGGCTGCGGCCTCGTACAGTTCCTGCGGAATGCCTTTCATCCCTGCAAGCAGCAATACCACGCCTCCTCCTACACCCCATAAGGACATGAGAATCAATGCAGGCTTAACCCAGTTGGGATCAAGAAGCCAGGCAGGACCCTCAATACCAAAGATCGCGAGTGCCTGGTTGATCAATCCTTCCGTCGGTGCAAGCAAGTGAATGAAGAGTAATGAACTTGCAACCACCGGAACGACGGAAGGCAGGTAGAATAGAATCCGGAAGAAAGTAATCCCTTTGATCTTCTTGTTCAGGTAATATGCAATCCAGAGCGAGATCGACATGCCCAGTGGAATGGATATCAGCGCATAGAAGAATGTATTGCCGACGGATTTCCAGAAGATCGGATCATCGGTCAGCAACGTTTTGTAATTGTCGATACCGATGAATTCAGGGGACTGGAACAGATCCCAATTTGTGAAGCTCATATAGATGGAAAACAGGATCGGACCCAGGGTCAGCCCCAGGAACCCGATCAGCCAAGGCGAGATGAAGATGTAGAACCATTTCCCGTCCTTTTTTCTCACGTTAAGCCCTCCCATGACGCAGAGAGCAGATGGAACCCGCAATCATGCCGAATTCCACCTGTCCTCCTGTCGATGCTATTTGAACAACCTCTATTTGTAGAGTCTTTCCAGTCCACTTTGGATTTCAGTAACGGTATCATCAAGTGAAGCTTTGTTGTTGAAGTACACACCCAGCTTGTCGTTAATCAGCTTCATCATTTCGTTCCATTGCGGATTGAACGGTTCTGCATAGATCGTTGATTCACTGAACGCAGCCATGTTGATTTTCTTGCCGCCATATTCAGCATTCAGGAATTCATCACTGGACAGACCGGCTTTGGTTGCGGGAGCATCCTGACCGGCTTTGACCATTGGCATCTGTGCTTCTGGTGTCGTCAGTGCTTCAATGACTTTGAATGCCTCTTCCTTGTGTTTGGAAGCGTTGGTAATCGTTAAACCGTTGAAGAATGCGTTCGTTTCGCCCCATACCGGTGAGATATCCCAGTTGATGCCTTCGACCTTAGCGAGTGAACCAATGTTCCAGAAACCGGTTGTTTCCATGGCGATCTTGCCTTGTGCAAATAGCGGATCGGCTCCGATATTCCCCATGTCGGCAATCTCAGTTGGCGTTGGTCCTGCACCGTGGGTGAAGGTCAGATCATTCATGAATTGCAGTGCTTTACGCACTGGCTCCGTATCGAAAGTTGGTTTGCCACTCTCATCAAACAACGAACCACCATTCTGGTAGATGAGCTGCATCCATTGTGGCCACCAGCTACCTGGATAGTAGCCCCACTGAACTGTTTTGCCATTCTCTTTCACCGTCAGCTTCTGAGCCGCTGCCATCAGATCGTCCTGCGTCCAATCTTTGGTTGGGTATTCCACCCCGGCTTTGTCAAACAGATCTTTGTTATAAAAGAGGACCATCGCGCCTGCACGATCCGGCAAACCGAATTGCTTGCCATCATACTTCATCAGGTTCGCAATATCATCGGAATAACGCTCTGACATGTTCACATTGTTCGCCTTGATCATGTCATCCAGCGGTATAATCTGATTCTTGGAGGCGTAGGCCTGATAGTTCTCGGCAATCATCATAATGTCAGGTGCCGTTCCTCCGGCGATCATGGTCTGTACCTTCTGGTCATAATCTCCTGCAACCACGTTGAGTTTCACATTAATATCGGGATACGTCTGCTTCACAATATCGAGTCGTTCCTGATAAATTTTCTTCTCATCCTCCGAACCCCAGATCGTCATACTCAAATCTACCTTGCCACCGGACTCGCCGGAGGAACCACTTTTACTGCTACAGGCTGTCAGACCCATTACCATGACCAACATCAATAACGAAATGACCTTTAGACTTCTTCTCATACGTTACGCCCCCTTGAACTAATGAATGGATGACCACACTGAAACCCGTTTCATGAAATGGGTTTCATTAAGCTGAAACATAAAACCCGTTCCACTTTATGAAAGGGGTTTCATTCACGCACTCATTATATTTCACCCTTCGAGGAAATGTCAACGCTTTCTTTTCCAATTACAGGCCCTTTATCTTGCAGCAGGTCCTGTACTTTGACGCACTATTAGCTCCGGTCGCAGAATAATCTGCTTCTTCGGTTTGCCTTGGTTAATCAGCTCATGCAGCACGTCCACAGCCTGTTTGCCAAGCTGATATGTGTTCTGGGATACGGTCGTCAGTTCCGGTATAACCGCACTGGCGAGAGGTGTATCATCAAAACCCACAATGGATATATCCTTCGGAATGGAGAGCCCGTGCTCAATCGTCGACTTGATCGCACCAATGGCTGTGTTGTCATTCACACATATGACTGCAGTTGGCGGATTGTCTCGATCCAGCAGTTTGGACATTTCCCTTTTGCCATCGTCGATGGAGAAACTTCCGAGCAGCTGCCGTTCTTTCGGTATTTCGAGCCCATGCTCCCGAAGTTTCTTCTGCACCGCTCTGACCTTGACCATGGTGGTGGATAACTCTTTCAGCCCGCCGACAAAGGCGATATCACGATGCCCCAGTTCAAGCAAATGCTCAGCTGCAAGGGCCGCCCCTGCTCCTTCATCGGTATATACCCGGTGGAACCCGCCTTTGGCAATATTGCCATTGACCAGCACGATCGGCATGCGTTTGCCCATATCAATCAATTCCTGCGCCATGTCATCCGGACAGACTTGCATGTTGATTCGCCCGCCGAGAAAAATAATCCCGTCTACCCGCTTTTCTCGCAAGATGGACAAATATTCAGATTCCCTGTTGTAGTCGCCTGCGGTATTGCAGAGAAAGAACGTGTACCCTAACCCGCGAGCTTCATTCTCCGCGCCCCAGAAGACTTCCGGGAAAAAGGGATTCGTAATGTCCGGCAGGATGATGGCGATGGTACCCGTCTCTTTCTTAATCAGACTGCGCGCCTGCGCATTGGGCTGAAACTGGTGTTTTTCGATGATGGACATAATCTTCTCTCGGGTGCTTGCACGCACAGGTGCCGTATCATTCAGCACCCGGGAGACTGTCGCTACAGATACGTTTGCTTCTTTGGCGATGTCGTATATGGTGATCGGTGTCATAGCGGAACCTTCCTTTTTCTCTAATTTTCCCTATTTTCCCTGCTTATCATACCAGATAAGGAATGGCGATGAAATGGGTTCCATTGAGGGGCGAATGATTTTATACTGGACCATTAGCAGTTCGGGATATGACATTATGTGTGAGTTGTTGAATGCGTTACGCTTTAGCGTCATTATTTTTACAGGACATGTTTGCTTTTCTTTAATTCACCTTCTAATCTGCTTTTATGGCCCATATATTAAAATGTAAGCGAATTCAATGGGGATTAGAGGAGTGTGAACGACGTCATGATCATTCAAGTCAGTCCGCTGGCAGAAGCAAGACTTACTGAAAGGCTGGGAGATCGACCAGGCTATTTCAAATTGTTTTATGATACCGATGGATGCGGTTGTGACGGAATTGCGGTACTTCTGATCTTAAACGAACCGGATAGCGATGATGTTACCGTAGAAGCGGGTTCGCTTCCATTTGTCATCAACAAACAGCAGCAGATTTACTTCGAACCCTGTCTGCGTCTACAATCCGAGCACAGTTTCCCTTCGTTCCGACTTAGTAGCGATTCCATGATCTACGGCAGCAACGTCAAAGTCCATGATTTACGAGATACCGCAGACGTAACCCCTCAACCCACCGGATGGTTTATACGATAAACGTTGAATTAGCGCTATAATCAAAACCTCCCGATCCCATATACTCCGTGGGACGGGAGGTTTTTTATGAATTACGAATTCAGAATTTGGAATAAACTACTATTTTCGTAGACATTTCGTTTTGAGTTGACCTTCTCAATCCGTTCGATATTACCAAAATTACTTCACAAGAATTTCAATTGGATCCATGGTTAATTCGATATCCGCGGTCATATCCACATAGAGATTTTTTTTCCCTTTTTTGCTCACCATGAATTCATCTTCGACCTCAATCACTTGACCTGTCTTAAACTCAGTATAGTACCCCACATCCGCATAGCTGCGTTCCTCCTCACTACCGGAAAAGAAAAAACGAATGATTGGTTTTCCATGGGTAACTTCAACGGGTTTGATACCTGTATATTCTAAAGTCCCTTTTACTTTCATTGTCTCACCCGTGCCTATAACAGTTGGTGTTGTGACTTCGAGAACAAAATCAGATGCGACTACACGTTTAGTAACTGTATCTTCAAGTTTCTCTGTTGATGAACAACCGGATAACACCATGAATACCACTGAGACCAACATTAAGATGCTATTACTCATTTTATTAATAGTAATCACCCCTCTCATACTCTAACGAATGATATATGGAGAGGGTTGCTCAATACGTTCATTGATTTCCCTGCAATATTGCTTACTCTTAGTTCAATCATGTATCACACGAATTCAATTAACTTCCTATCTATTTCTGCGATATCACCAATCTCGGATGTGCCATCCCAAAGGATTATTGAAGAAGCTTCATCGTTTTCAACAAAATCTTCAAGTCGGCACAGTTCACCCATGAACAGAGCTCCATACTCTGTCCTTTCCGGTCCATGAAAACTTGGCTGGAGTCTAAACTTCATTAGCCCTTTGAATTCAGCTGTATCCAGAATTTGATTGGTTTCCTCATACAATTCTCTAATTACACATTGCTCCGCATGCTCTCCAGCTTCAATAATCCCCCCCTGGAAGTTCCCAGTTTTTTCTCCACTTATTATGCATGAATAGATACTTTCCTTGGCACTTTACCACAATTAGAGCATGTGTTAGTGGAGCATCCAGTTTACTTGTAATGACCTTATCGTACTCGATACGAATAAATCCCAAAAAAATGTTACCTCTTGAATCTGTCATGATTGCCATTTACATTCCTCCATTTCTTGTGAACAAAAATAAAAAAACGCGCTAGACCTAAGTCCTGCGCGTTCATAACACAGGATGGGAAGCGCGAATAGCATTAGACCATTCTCTTAATCATCGATATATGGGAATAATACCCACTATTACACTTTAGAGTCAAGTATATAATTTTGCTCATTTACCTATATCATAACTCTTGGATAATCGCATCGTTTAGCGAAAATCCAAAAAAGCGACTTTCGATAAACCTAGGCTTAACAACATCCCGGGTCAAAGTTACAGGTATTTGTCTCATAAACGGGATGAATTACTAGAATACGTTTTTTTCATGTAACCTTTCATCTACCTACTCGATCTAATATATAAGTAACGTTACGAACATTCTAATACTTTTAGTAAGAAAGCAGGTGAACCCTTGCATACAGATTCTATTGTCGTCAAAGCCAAAGCTGGGGATCCTGAAGCATTCGTGCAGTTAATGTTAGAGATGGAATTACCTTTATATAGAACTGCAAGGTCCATCGTCAACAATGACGAAGATTGTGCAGATGCCCTGCAGGAGACAATGCTTAAAGCCTTTAAGTCCATCCACACACTCAGAGAGCCCGCTTTTTTCAAAACATGGATCTTCCGGATTCTGATTAATGAATGCAACAGAATGGTCAAAAGCAGCTCCAGAACGCTTCCTTACGGAGAGCTTCCCGAAGTCACTTCCAATTCCAAGGATTATGAGAAAATCGAATTATGGGATGCCGTTCAACATCTGGAGGAAAATCTGCGGACTGTGATTCTCCTTCATTACCTACAGGACATGCCGATCAGCCAAATTTCCGACATTCTCGAAATTTCTAAGGTAGCCGTGAAGACCCGGCTGCATCGCGCCCGTAAAAAGCTAAAACATTCATCTCTAATCAATCAAGAAAAAGGAGTTGCGACATCGTGAACACTAAGTTAGAAGAACAATTAAAGAGCTGCCAAAGCCTACTTCCCAATCAGTTATCGGATGTTGCCCGCTCCAAGATGAATGAGACTTACCAAATCATCAGAGAAACCAATAATTCCGTTTCCTCGATTGAGCGAAAAACAAATGGTTCAAGAACTTTTAATAAATGGTGGGTTTCCACTGCAGCCGCTGCATTCCTTGGAGTGACACTCATCGCTTCCGGCTTTGTATCGCCCGCAATGGCTGATGCTCTCAAGCAAATTCCGGTCCTAGGACAAATCTATTCATTATGGGGAAAAAACAACTTAGATCCTGGTCTTCAACAAGCTGATGATTTCATCACTAAGGTCAACCAAAGCGTGACCCATGGCAACGTGACTATGAATATTCCAACGTTGTTATTTGACGGAACCCGCATTCTTATGAACGTAACCACTCCTGGAAATCACCTGGATTCGGAGCCCAATTCGCTGTTTTCTGATGCCAATAGAGGGGCAGTGGATACGTTAGAGGTTCTCTATAAAGGCCAGCCTCTGAGCTGGAATTCCGATTTTATGGATGGTAAGGATGCTTCCAGCTTAATCGTTCAGGTTACCAACACTACTGTCACAGACCAGAATGTCCAGTTCCCTGATCAGTTTGACTTGAGTGTAAATGTAACGTTAAAGGGTTACGATGTCCCGTTCCAATTCGTTCTGCCTGTTACAAAAACTACGCCCGTTACCGTTCTCACTTCAAAGGAGACCAAGCATCATGATAACATTAACTTGCAGATCAGTAAGCTGGAAATTACCCCTATCACAACGCAGTTATTCGTTGAGTACAAAACCAATCCGGGCCAGAGCATAGAAAAGATGCTCGCTTCTATCCCTTCGGAATACAAGGGTGCTAACGGGGGAATCATCGCTCTTCAATATGATATTGTGGATGAACATGGCGTTCAACTGAAGCCCATCGGTTCTCACCCCATTAGCGAATCTTATAATATTCGCTTTGAACCCTTCAAGACGCTACCGCGTACCGTAACCATTAAACCTTACTTAGTCGTATCCGAAGGTCAAGCCCCAACTGGGGTTATAGGACAGTGGGAAGACAAAAGTATGGTGAAGAAATACATCCCTGAGCTAGAGACTGTACTTTCTGTGCAATAGTGCAGCTGTAAAAAGAACCTTTTTATCTAGGATTAAAAAGGGTTTGCAAACCCACAAAAGACGAAGCCGTAAATGGTTTCGTCTTTTTATTTAAATGAATTTAACCCTTGTTTGATTACTTTTATACTATGCTGCACTAACCTGTCCGTTATTTCAAAAAAAAGCAGCCGATCACATGGATCAGCTACTTTTTATGTGTTAATAGTTAGACTAATTTAGAATCTCACCTTTATCTATTTTCGCCAGGCGTTTATGCCAAACTGCGAGTTGTTCAGGCGTTTGTCGCACCCAATCTTTCACTTCGCCAACAACTTTTAGTGGGGCTTTGCTGCGATATGATCGCGTCGGATTACCTGGGAATTTCTTATCCGTCACATTTGGGTCATTCTCCCATTCCCCTGTTGGTTCAACAAGATACACGCGCGGTTCACCACCGCCTTTTGCCAACTCCGCAGCTAACCCAGCCCCATCACGTAAAGCTGTAAAATAAATGTGATTCATCACAACATCCGGATTGTAATTTGAGCGAAAGCCAGCTGTGAGCAAGTCACCAATCTGCAAATCTGCTCGTGTCCCATGATAAAAAGGACCTTTGTCAAGAATTTCAGCCATCTCGCCACCACCCCCAAATTTAGTAAGATACTCTATTTTATCACGAACCTGCCTCTTAGATTTTTCTCGTGTAATACATCCATAGTGCCAAAAATACGATTAAAACAAATAATAAACAAGTTAGTAAGGTGTAAAATATCATGGGATTAAAGAAACCGGCAATCATGGAGGCTATGCCCAGACTAATAAGAATAATTGCTACGCTAAGTGTGCCTGCATTCTGGAGTATTGTAACACTCCGCTCGTCATTCTCCTCAATAAACTGCTTCTTCAGCTCGGCTTCATTTTTGCTGGCTTTTATATACCTGACGAGAAAATAAGTGACGGCCACTTCAACCCCGATAAAAGCTCCTGTATGAAATCCCTTTATAAAACTAGGCAGAGCGGGCAGTCCACCTCTGTAAAATATAAGTCCTACATAGATCAATATCGTAGCAGCAGCTACCAGTGACAGTGCGTTTTTGCGAGTTTCTACTTTAATCTTGAACTTGTCCACTTATATCTCCTCCACTTCGCTGAAATCAAAAACTTCTTCAATAGCGAGTCCAAAAAAATTCGAAATTTTGTAAGCAAGAATGAGGGAAGCCGTATACTTTCCCCTTTCTAGAGAAGTGATGGTTTGCCGGGTAACACCTACAATTTGTCCCAACTCTTCCTGTGACAGTTTATGCTGCTTACGCAGTTCTGCAATTCTTGTCTTCATGTAATCACGTCCTTGCAATGTTTACTTTGCATTTTTAGCATAGTTGACTTTGCATTTTGTGTCAAGTTAACTTTGCATTCCATATGAATTAACCCGCCCTTTATTTGAAAAAAATAAAAATAAACAGCTGATCACATGGATCAGCTGCTTCCTGACATTTAAGGAGTGCTAATATGTTGTATTCTAATGTCTCTATTTTACACAGTGAAAAATAAAGGATCGACTTTTAGAATTTGCGTGTTTAAATTCCCAATCGCCATATGTTTCAATTTTCGAAAACCCTGTTTGTTTCAGCGACTCATCCAATTCTTCTTGATTTCGAAATCTGATCTGCATTTTTTCATGAACTAGGACTTCGTCTGTTTTTGTATTTTTCACAGTTTCATAAAAAGTATAGATATCTCCCTCAAACCCTTCATATTCTGTAGAGATTTCAAGAGGGTCTCCACTTCGCATATCTTTAGCTAAGTCCGGCGTCCCGTCCTTCTCCCACTCTTCCCACACTTTAACCAAAGGGTTTCTAATATCAAAAATAAAGTGGCCGCCAACGTTTAGGGATCGAAATACGTCTGAGATTACTTTCTTCCAACTATCATCAGTAAGAAATACCTGTGCCACATTGGCAGTCATAATAACCGCGTCATTGGTATTGGTTTGTAAATTTGAACTATCTCCTACAATCCAATTCACTTTGCCTGCATTATCTTTAATTCTCGCTACTTCAATTGCTTCTTCATGGGGATCAATAGCTGTAATTTTATAACCGTACTGAACAAGATGAGTCGTCCATCTTCCTGTTCCGCAGCCTAAGTCAACGATAGACTCTACTTTTAATTTATTTAGTAAGGCAAGGAAAAACTCATCGTCTTTTCCCCAATGGTTAATCTGGTCATATACTAATGGAATCATAGATGTTGTTCCCACTTTCTGTAGCATTTTTACTAGTTCATCAGATAAGAAAGGGTTTAGTCAATTAGTGTATTGCCCGTCACCTGAACAAAAGCAGCCGATTAGGTTAATCGGCTACTTTCTGTGGTTTATTGAGCTATCGTATTCCCTTAGTGTAACAAATGACGACTGGGACTGATATCATTAACAATTCAGTATCTTTTGAAACCGAAATGCTTTTCAACTTCTAATAACATCTGCTCTTTATTGGACTGAGATGTTCTCATAAACCATTTTAATTGATATTGCTCTGCTTGTTGCAGGTAATGATTCGATGCTCTAACCACTGTGTTTAATGTTTCGTCCCGTGCACGTTGTGGATCTGATAAATTAGGAAACAAACCCTCCATGCCTCTCAGATGATCTCGATCTAAATAATCCGCTCGAATGAGGTCATCTTCTGCAAACATATAAATAACTCGGTTGGGGTCAGCAATCTCCCTTAGATAAGCAGGTTCCATAAAAGTATCTACTACGATTGGCTTCTCTTTCCCCATCTGTAACAAATCCAAGATGATAAATTCCACACTCTCGTCAAACACGGAATTTAACCAGTGATTTCTATCATTCCCTCGCCCTAAAAAGAACCATTCCCAATCAATGAAATGTCGCAAAATTGCTGGATGATCCTGTGCATTAGCCTTTTTTTGATAATCGAACGTGTGGTCATCTGAAGAATAATAATTCATATTCCATTTTGAAGAAAGCAAATTAGTCATCGTGCTTTTTCCGCCGCAAGGGCCTCCACATATCCAATAAACATGATCTAAATATTGTCTTAATAGTCGGTCTGAAATTTTCATAGTATGAACATCTCCTAGTATAAGATTATTTTCTTATAAGAGAGAATGTCTCTTGTCCTATTTGCACTAAATGTCCAAGTAGCTGGCATTTTTACACCGCCTTTTAATTTCCATTTTCTCACAAAGTTAACCAATTGTGAATCTTAGCTTATGTACCAGAGTCATAGTTCACGCAAACACACCTAATCCACCTCAGCATTTTGTACAATCTGCTTAAAAAATCAATATCATTTAGCCTCTTTATCCAAACTTTTCTTTACGCCCACCTCACTTAATGTTAGATTTTATAACATATAATAACGAAAGCGAGTGGGTTGAAGATGGATCTGCAACAGTTATTGACTATCCCCATCCTATCCAAAGCGAAGGTAATTGCCGGACATCGCGGACTAGATCGTTTGGTGCAATCGATTAATATTATGGATGCCCCAGATATTGTACAATTCCTGAAACCCGGAGATATGCTGCTGACCAACGGTTATATTCTGAAAGACCGCCCCGATGCTCATCTTGGATTCATTACCGACATGCATGCGATCGGTTGTGCAGCGCTTGCGGTCAAGACACAGCGCTTCTCTCTTGAATTATCTCCGCAACTGCTTGAGACAGCCGACAGGCTGGGCTTCCCAATCATCGAGCTGTCGGAGATCGACAATACACTCGGTGAAATATTTCAACAATCGATTAGCGCCATCCTTCAGAACAAAACCCATGAGCTTCACTACGCGTTATCTATTCACAAACAATTTTCCACGATGATTATGCAAGGAAAAGGTATACCCAACATCGTAGATACGTTGTCTCAGTTACTCTCTTCACCCGTTCTTCTGCTTGGTTCCAAGAAACAGATTACGGCAAGCTCCCATTATGCACAACAGATGGATGACCAGTCTCTCGCAGGGCCCTTACTGTCATTTATAGATGAGCACCCTTCCTTCCATACCGCAATCTTGATCTGCCTGCTTACTGCTGATACATATCGACACGCCGAGCTTCATCCCATCTTCACGGATCGGCACGAGGGCTATTTGATCGCACGATACGATAGTTCCGCAAGTTCTAAACTCTCCACTCTGGCACTGGAGCAAGCCGTCAATGTAATCGGTCTGGAGTTAACCAAGAAGCAAGCCGTCAAGGAACGCTCCCGCCGTTACAAAAATGAATATTTCTCCGATCTCATTCAAGGCTTCATTCGTTCGGAACAAGAAGCGTTGCATCGCGGCAAGAAATACGGGCTGCATGCAAAAGGAAGTTCCGTTCTCATCATCGCCAAGATGGATGAACCTTTACCGAACAAACCTAATCGCATTCTCACTCCCTCAGGAGAAGAGCGGTTCATCTCGGAACGAGACGCTAATTACGAGTTGATTAAGCAGGAGTTCGCCAGACTGGATATCTCCTTCGTCATGTTCACCAAAAACGACCAGTTTGGTATACTCGTCTTTTTGAACGAATCGTCTTGGGACGAACACACCGTTACTCAGCAACTTGAGCGAATCGCAAGCAATCTGTATACGGAGTCGCAACTCAGCTTATCCTTCGGAATAGGCAATCCCTATACGAATGTATTGGATATCGGACTCTCCTATAAGGAAGCAGTCAAGGCGCTTCAATCCGGCTATCAGATGCGAAAGACCCGCTTCGCCCATTCCTATCAGACGATGGATATAAGTCGCCTGCTGCGTATGATTCCCCACGATGAAATGTTGCAGTTCCATCAAGAAACCTTTAAACCCTTCGAAGCCCGAGATCCAAACGAGCGCAGCGAACTTATGAAGACCTTGTCCTCTTTCTATGAGAATCATTGCCAGATCGTCGATACAGCGAAAGAGCTGTTTGTACATCGCAATACAGTGATCTATCGGTTGGAAAAATGCGAGAAACTAACCGGCAGAAACATCAAGGACCCGATGGAGAGCCTTCGCTTCCGACTTGCCTTTGCACTTGAGTCCCTTCTGAAGCTTAATCCACCTCCCAGTGAAGTTAATCATACGTCTTGAACCCAGAACGTGTCATATATAATGACACGTTCTTTTGTTTTTCTTTTCATATCCAATCTTCAATTGTTCATTTTAACTGATTTAATTGTATTTTTATGTTCAAAGTAACTAATGACAACAGAACCCACAGTCTATATGATTATGAATATATTCATGAATGTCACGTTAATTAACATCAGTTCACATCAAGAACCGAACAACCATCAGGCTGTAGGAAAGGGGCTACCTATCATGGCTATACAGATACAAGGCGTATCCAAGTCATTTGTCAGTGCAACCGGCGAAGATATTCAAGTACTCGCTGAGGTTTCGATGCAAATCAAGAAGCAGGAGTTCTTCAGTATCGTGGGACCGAGCGGATGTGGCAAGAGTACGATCTTCAATATTATCGCGGGTCTGCTTAAACCAACGAATGGCAAGGTTATCGTCTGTGGCGAAGAGATTGATCAGACCACCGGGCATGTCGGCTATATGATGCAAAAGGATCTGCTGCTGCCTTGGAGAAGCATCTTGGACAATGTCACGCTAGGTTTGGAAGTGAAGGGCATGTCCAAAAAAGATCGCGGCGATATTGCCATGGATTATCTGGATCGTTATGGCCTAGCTTCATTCGCAGAAGCCTATCCCTCCACACTATCAGGCGGTATGCGCCAACGTGTAGCCCTCATACGTACCCTCGTTACCCAGCCCGATATTATATTACTGGACGAACCCTTCTCCGCACTTGATTATCAGACCAGACTCATTCTGGAAGATGAGATCTTGTCTATCCTGAAATCCGAGGGCAAGACAGGCGTGCTTATCACGCATGACATTGAGGAAGCCATCGCCATCTCCGACCGCATTGCTGTCATGAGCAAACGACCAACGACCGTGAAGCAGGTGTATGAGATTGGTCTCGCCTCGCAATACGGTTCAGCACTGAAAGCCCGCTCCGACCAGAAGTTTAAACAGTATTTTGAATCGATCTGGGCAGAGCTTGATATCCAAATGGGGAGGATCAGCTAATGAAGAGCACATCACCTGAAATTACCCTTGCCGGAAAGCCTGCTGGAGTTGTGAAGAGCAAACGCAGACACTCCACCTTCTCCAAAGAATGGCTCATAACGATGCTGTGGCGGTTCATTATTGTAGCGGTCATCCTGGTGATCTGGGAATCCGCCGTTCGTCTGAAACTGGTTAACGGATTCCTCATGGGATCACCAAGCGCCATTCTTGATGCCGCCATCACGATGGCCAGCTCAGGGCAACTGCTTACAGACGCTTTTGCAACGGTGAATGCCACTGTTATCGGCTTCGTAGCAGGGAGCTTAATCGGCTCATTGGCAGGACTGCTCATGTGGTATTCCAAGTCCGTTGCCCGTGTGCTCGATCCGTTCATTGTAGCGATGAACGGTATTCCAAAGATCGCACTCGCCCCCATGATTATCATCTGGTTCGGTTCAGGCATCTTCTCCAAGATTGCTCTTGCCTCTGTCGCAACGTTTATCGTAGCGCTATTATCCGCCTACCAAGCGACGCATCAGATCGACGAATCCCAGATTAATCTGATGAAATCCTTCGGTGCGAAGAAATCACAGATTTTCCGCAAAATTATCGTTCCTTCCTCTCTGCCATGGATCATCTCGGCCTTCCGGATCAATATCGGTTTGGCATTGGTGTCTGTCGTAGGTGGAGAATTCATCTCTTCTGACAAAGGACTCGGACACATGGTGTTCGTCGAAGGCAACCTGTTCAACCTTCCGGCCGTATGGGTCGGCGTGTTCATGCTTATGCTGGTCGCCATGCTACTCTACACCTGTGTCGGTTATATCGAATCCCGACTTCTTCCATGGAACGACAACAAGACCAGCAGCAAAACCACATCTGTCTAAACTGACCCGCAACGACTAACTTAACTACAACCATTAAAGGGGCCTGGTGACTAATGCGTACATTCAAAAAGATAGCTATTCTGGCAACGATGACGATGATTTTGACCACACTGCTCAGCGCATGCGGAAGCAATGCCGCAACACCTGCAAGTGGCGGTGGTGCATCCAGTAATGAGGGGCAAGATACTGCGAAGGTGGATAAAATCATGGTGTCCGAGGTGTATCACAATTTGCTCTACCTTCCGCTCTATGTAGCCAATAACCAAGGATTCTTAGAGGAGAATCGCATTGAGCTATCCTCCATCCGTGCTGCAGGAAGTGGACCAACAGCATTGTCATCGGTCATCTCAGGCGAGTCAGCGTTCTCATTTCATGGTCCTGAGCATGTCGCATTCGCGAATGCCAAGGGCGGTGATGCTCGCTCATTGGTCCTTCTGTCCGGCAGTGCTCCTGTATGGGCGGTTGCACGAGAAGGAGTAACGGTGGACACAACAGCGGATTTCAAAGGTAAAACCATTGTTGTAGGTTTGGCACCTACAAGCTCCAACAGTTTACTGCGGAAGCTTTTCGCCGACAATAACATCGATATCGACAAAGATGTGACGATCACCGAGGTTCAGAATGGCTCCGAACTTGGTGCTGTATTAGCCGGCAAAGCTGATATTGCTATCGTTTACGAACCCCAACTGGATCAAGGCGTTGCTGAGGGGCTGCACATTGTCCATGATTTCACGAAAGATTATCCTGACTTCGCCTTTGCAACGATGAATACAACCGCAAGCTTCATTGAGGAGAATCCTGATCTCACCCAGCGCTTCGTCACCTCTATCGAGCAAGCCCTGGACTATATTCAAACCAATCCTGATGGTGCCAAAGCAGTCGCTGTAAAAGAGTTCCCCAATCTGGACAAAGAAGTCGTGGAACAAGCCGTACAACGTATGATTGACAGCAAGGTATACCCTGCTGAGGGGCTCATCAACGAATCAGCTTTTAACACCGCAATCGATATGCAGCGCTTCATCGGCAATCTGAAGGAAGACCTCGCTTACGAGGACATTATCGATTCAAGCTTCACCAAATAGAGAGAGAAAGGGTGATTACTCTGAAACAGGACGACTATCTCACACACCGCCGTACGGAAAGTGCGAAATACACGAACGGAGTTATTACGAGTGAGGAGCTTGCTCTATTTACAGCCGACTTGGAACTGATTCGAGGTTTCAAGTTGTCAGAAGAAGTCGGCCCCAATGCGCCGCATAGGAGGGTACCTCTGCGATGATTACAAAACCACTAAACGAACTAACGATTATGGAAGCTGCAACATGGATTAAAAACAAGACGATATCTCCTGTTGAGCTTACAGAGTCCTATTTGACTCGCATTGAGCGCGTAGAGCCTGCTGTGCAAGCCTTTGTTACGGTCACCGCGGAACAAGCCTTGCAGGCCGCAAGAGAGTCTGAACGCAAGCTAATGAATGGCAACTATCTCGGCCCTCTGCATGGCATTCCTTATGGAGCGAAAGACATTATCCATACCGCTGGCATACCCACCTCGGCCGGATCTAGTACCTACCCTGACTTCATACCAGAGACGAATGCTACTGTCATTGATAAGTTGCAGGCTGCGGGCGCTATCCTGCTCGGCAAGACAACAACGACGGAATACGCTTTTCAGGGAGGAGAACCCCCAACCCGCAACCCGTGGAATCTGGCGCACACCCCAGGTGGTTCCAGTTCAGGCTCCGCGGCTGCTGTAGCGGCTGGTATGGCCTCCTTCACACTCGGAACGCAGACCTTTGGATCTCTGCTCAGACCCGCAGCTTACAACGGATTAACCTGTATGAAGCCAACTTACGGCAGGGTTAGCCGTAACGGTGTCATCACAGCCAGTTGGAGTCTGGATCATATTGGCGCCTTCACTCGATCCGCACAAGATAACGCAATCGTTCTGGAAGTGATGGCCGGGCAGGATGAGATGGACTCCTTCACACTGCCTCACGGCAAGCCAGACTTAACAAGCGCTCTTGAGCATCCTGTTTCAGGAATGGTGATCGGGCTACCAAGCAACTTCTTCCAGACTGATGAACCGGCGATCTTGTTAGCGGTAGAGTCGGCACTCGCTGTACTTGAGAAGCTGGGCATGCAATGGAAGAAAGTTGTTCTGCCTTCGTATATGGAAGAGACCATTGCTGCTCATCGTACAGTTATGCGGGCAGAAGCTGCTGCCTTCCATCAGGAACGCTTCGCGGAAGCCTCCGATCGCTACGGTCACACGATGCGGGAGCAGCTTGAACTCGGCTTCCAAACGAGTGCTGTTGATTATTTGCAGGCACAGCGCATTCGAACGATATTCCGCAGCGAGATGATGATGCTTTTCGATGAAGTAGATGTGTTATTGACTCCATCAACGCCGTATGTGGCCCCCTATGGCTACAAGACCGGTAGTCCGATTTTCAACGGGCCTTTTACTAATACAGGACTACCTTCCATTACCGTTCCCATCGGATTTGATACTTCCTCAGGGAAGCAACTACCAATCGGCATGCAGCTTGCTGGTCCACTCATGCGAGAAGACCGCTTGTTGTCCATCGCCCATCAATATCAGCAGGCTACAAACTGGCATCAGTTAACAACCAATATACACCCTCACTAAGAAAGGAATGATAACTTCTATGTCTACCATCATACATGCGAGTACAGCACCCAAGTTCCCACTTCCTTTCTCCCACGCTGTCCGTGCAGGAGATATGGTCTACGTTGCAGGTCAGGTAGGCGTTGATCCACAGACCCTTGAGCCTATCGGCGGTATTAAGGAGCAGACTGAACAATGTATTCGTAATATTGAAGTGATCCTGCAAGAAGCCGGACTTACACTGGATCATATCGTGAAGGTAACGACTCATCTGGCACGAGTGGAGGATCAGCCCGCATACAACGAAGTCTATGCACGAATGATTAAGCAGCCCTATCCCGCCCGCATGACCGTATTCAGTGGGTTAGGCCCTTATTTAATTGAGATGGAAGTGCTAGCATATGCACCATCCGTTCGAGGAGAGTAGCGCATCACACACAAAAGCACCTGTACCCTTAGATGGGTACAGATGCTCACATTGTCGGAGAAACCCAGTTCTCTTATGAGGAATGGGTTTCTTTCGTATTCATTCAACTGTGTAAACTGAAGAAATTCTACGCTGTGTCTCACAGACTAGCTATACTACTTCTCACTACGCAGGCTGCTATGCTACTTTATTTTGAAGCGGGATGATTCTTCGGCAAGTTGTTTGCTCAGTCCATCAATTCTCTGCACCATATCTGCCAGATGTTCTGTCATACCGGACTGCTCCTGCATCGTCGCTGTGACTTCTTCCACAGACGCGGATACTTCTTCCCCGGAAGCGGACAGATTCTGTGCAGCTCCAATGACGTCATCCTTATCACGTTCAATGGATTGGATCTCCGTGGCAATGGCCTGGACCTGGCTCATCATCTCATTCATATTCTGGGTGACGAAATTGAATGTCTCCTTGGTCTGGCTTACACTGCTCTTATGCTGTTCCGCAATCTCCTCAATGGCCTGAACACTTCGGTTATTCTGTTCCACGTGATTAATGGTCTGCATGACAATTCGATTGATATCCTCCGATTGCACTGTCGTCTGCTCTGCCAGCTTGCGAATCTCGGAAGCAACCACGGCGAAGCCGCGCCCTTGCTCGCCCGCTCTTGCAGCCTCAATGGAAGCATTCAGCGCAAGTAATTTCGTCTGATTCGCAATTTCGGCAATCGTACCTGTGATCTGGTGAATGCCCGAGGAGCTTTCAGCAAGTTGCACTGTAATTTTGGAGATGTTGCCAACTTCAATCTCGTTCTGCCCGTTCACCGCAATGAGCGCATCAATAACTTCATGATTATTTTTGAATGCATCCGTAATTTCATCTGCCTTGAGCATAACGGACTGCGACATCTCATTTACGTTCTCAATCTTGTTACCAACATTCATGAATTTGTCTACTATGGCTTCCGTATCATTCGCCTGGGACTCCATAGCTCGTGAAATCTCAAATGCTGTTGTCGTTGTTTCGGCAATCGTGGTCGAGGTTTGCTGAGTGGAATTTTCCAGCTCCGTCGTACTTGTCTTCAGGATGCCAATGGAATGGTTCATGCTGGAGATCAACTGTTTGTTCCCTTCGGCCATCGTGTTAAAGCTGTCTGCCAGTTCTTTGAACTCTCCGGTATATTTGCCTTGTGCCTGTACAGTCAGGTCTCCGCCGGCCAACTGTTTGAACAACAGTGTAATTCGGCTAATCGGTCTGGTTACCAGTTGCGAGATCAGGATGCCTGCAATGATCGACACCACAATAGCACTGAACAGAACAATGTACATTTGATTCGCCATACCTGTCAGCGGCTTCTTCACATCTTCATACGTATCCTCCACAATGACAGTCCAATCAGACTTCGGAATTTTGGAGTAGAACACCACTTTTTCCTCCGTGCTCGCCTCCCCTTGTTGCAACTGCTCATTGGCAGGCAGATCAATCAGCGACTGATACTCAGAGGAATCCATCTTCTGACCAATCATTTTCTCATCTGCTGAATTAAAAATAACCAGACCTAAACGATCCAGTATAATAACTTTTCCTTCTTCGTTAATCTTGACGTTCTGTAACTGGTTGACGAAAAATGAGGTCGAGGCAGTCGTCGCAAGCACGCCTTTCACTTCCTTGTTATCACCGTAGATCGGCATTGCAAAGACGGTCCCCAGCGTTCCCAGAGATTCGGAGATCACACCTTCGCTGACATAGTTTTTCCCTTGAAGTGCCTGCTGAAAATACGTGCGTGTGGCACGTTCCCCGCCGACCACTTCGGGATTGTTTGCTGCAACCACAACGCCTTCCCGATCCAGGAGAATTAGAACGCTACTGCCCTCCATTCCTGTCAGGCTGTCTGCCAATATGCCATTGGCCTTGTTCACCAGTTCGCTATTTTCCGAAAAAAACGCGTCATCACTCTGTCCTGCTGTATCTCGAATCTCCAGTAAGTCTTGGAATGTCCGATGTGTTGTGATCAGAAACGTGGACTGCTCCTCCAGACTTAGTGAAGTAAATAAACCTGCTCCAATCCGGTCAGAAGTCGACTGGATCTCATCTTTGCTTTTGTCCAATGTGATCTCCTCTGCCACTTTGTAACACAGTACTGCCGTCACGGCCAGTACGATGCAGACCAGAATACTGATCATCATTGGCAATTTGAACCGAAAAGACATGTTGGTCAAGCGTTGCCTCGCTTTTGCAAATAACATGAATACATTCACCATCCATCCTCATTCTTGTTGTGTCCCATATAATATAGGTTAACTTTATATCGGTTGTTATTAAATAAACGTCCAGTATAGAAAACGCTTTCAAAAATATTTACTTATTCTTTGGAAGCGGATAACTGTAGGTACAGGATCGGTGTTGACGATTGGAAAATGTAGACTTTGGGTTAATACAAAATATGACATCCCCATCATCGGTTAATGTATGAAATACATATCGTGAAAGAAAAGGACGATTCATTGAAGGGGAATAGGAATAGGAGTACAATCCATCATATGGGTTCGAAGTAGAAGAGGAGAAGTGATATGGTAAAACCAGCTTTACCCACACTTTTAAATGTCGTGCGCATTTTATTAAGTGTAAAATTGATCTACGTGATGGTGTCCTTTATTGTGTTCCTCATCGATTTTAACCAGAACATGGAGGCCTATCTTGCTTTCTCACGCAAAGGGGATGATCTGGCTTACGCCTCTGGCGTAATCGTAGGCAGAATGTTGTTTATGATTGGACCAAGCCTGCTCGCCGTTATATTCATCACCAAGAGAAAGTTCAAGCTCACCGTGACATTTCTAAGTTTGGCGCTACTTGTTGCTATTCCCAATGAAAGTAACCTGTTTATCCTGATTCATCTCTTCGCCTTGCTCATCGTGCTCTTGCACCGTCCAAGCAAGTTGTATCTGAAACGGATGTATACTGGTGGGAATGATGAAACGGTTGAACAAGCTTAAAGTGCTCGCAAGATATGATCTGGAATATGCCGTTGAACGTACAATAGATGGTGCTAAAATAAAAACAAGGACTTTCCTCAGTCGTACAGGAAGGTCCTTGTTTATTACATTCACTATATAAGTGAATTTTAATTACAGTGCAGCTTGATAGATTTGCACGACATCTTCACGCTGCAATTTCTGGAAGAATCCGAACGGGCCGAATCGCATTGCTTTATCAGCCATCGCGTCAATCTGACTGTCGTCGATGTCATAGTCAGCCAGACGGCTAGGAGCACCAATCGAAGTCCAGAAATTACGCAGGGCTTCGATGCCTTCTTCAGCCACTTGTTTGTCTGATTTTCCATTAGGATTAATATCAAATACATTAACGGCCATACGTTTGAATCGACTTACATCCACATCCAGATTATGCTTCATCCAGTGCGGGAACAGAATGGCAAGGCCACCCCCATGAGGAATGTCATACACGGCCGACACGGCATGTTCAATGTTGTGAGATGCCCAGTCTCCAGCAAGCCCCATATTCAGAACATCATTAAGCGCCATGGTTCCGCAGTAGAGAATGGTTTCGCGCAGTTCATAGTTTTCCGGATCTTTGATCAGGCGAGGGGCAGTATCGATGACAGTACGAAGAATCGTCTCACAGAATCCAAGCTGAACCGGTGTGTTCGTATCCAGATGGAAATAATGTTCAAACACATGCGACATCATGTCCACCATGCCGTATACAGTCTGATCCAGAGGTACCGTAAATGTGTTTACCGGATCAAGAATCGAGAACGCTGGGAATGAATACTCGCTGAACCATGCCCATTTCTCCTGTGTATCTTGATTCGTAATCACTGAACCGTTATTCATCTCGGAACCTGTCGCTGCCATCGTCAGAATTGTACCCAGTGGAAGTCCGCCCTGCGGAGTTGCTTCGCGCACAACAACATCCCACATATCCCCATCGTATTTGGCCCCTACGGCGATGGCCTTAGCGCAATCAAGTACACTGCCGCCGCCAACCGCAAGAACCAGATCAATGTGATGTGTTCTGCATAGTTCTACGCCCTTATGAACTGTAGATAGACGGGGGTTCGGTTCTACACCAGCGAGTTCCGTCACCTCTGCTCCAATCTCATTCAACTGGCCGATCACCTGGTCGTACAGGCCGCTGCGCTTGATACTTCCACCACCATATACAAGCAAAATACGCTTTCCGTATTTTGGAACTTCGGTTTGCAGTGCTTGAAGCTGCCCTTTGCCAAAAATCAGCCGGGTCGGATTATAAAACTGAAAAGATCTCATTACGTATGTTCCTCCAAAAAAGTCTTAAATTTTGTGCATCCACCATTATAGTTCTCTTTATTCGTAAAAACAAATACAGGCAAAAAGGAGATAACAGATGAACATGGAGTCTCTCAGGAATAAATTCAGTTTTCCTGAATCCAAACAGCTCCTGCCAGCAAAGTGGCAGGAGCTTTTACGGCAGGAATTCAGCGTGAACATCGCATGCTTTTTTGAATGACCTACACGGATGATATTCCCTCAAATATTAAAGTTTCATTATTTACGCTCTAACCCAGATCGGCAATCCTCTGTTCAATCCGTGGAAATAGTCCAAAGGCATTCTCGTAGAACACCTTATCATGATGCTGCTCCGGTACAAGTCGGCGGACAAATTCGGCATACAGGTCGATAGGCGCAAGCGGCCAGTCGGTACCGAACAGCATTTTCTCGTAATGATCCGAATAGACCAAGGCCCGGCGGAAATGATCCATGAACAGAGGTTCATTCATGAACCGTTCAAAATGAGGCCGATCCCCCACCACCAGACCAGACAGATCCGCATACACGTTCGGATTCTTCGCCACCACTTCAGCAGCATCCATCACCCAGGGATCACCCAAATGACAGATCATGAAGTTCACACCGCGTTGCTGCAAGGCCAATTCATCCACCGTCAGTGGATGCGAATACTTGAGCAGCCCGTTCATGGAGTACGTGTCTCCTGTATGAATCACGACAGGCAGGTTGTACTTGGCTGCGAGTTCATAAACCGGGGTATAGATTTTGTCGTACACATAGTGATGGTAGTACCCTGCGTAGAGTTTGATTCCGGCTACTTCCGGGGATTGCAGTCTAGCTTCAATCCGGTCCAGCTCGTCCTGAGCATGTTTATCATCTAACGCATTCGGATTGATCCCCACGCATTCCATCAGGAATGATGGGACCTTCTCTTCCAGGTCAAGCCCCATCGGGTTGGGAGAACTGGAATCCGGGAACGCTCCCTTCGTCTGCTCCGTAACCCCCATTCCGATGCCCAGAATGACGTCGTTTTTATCAAACTCCGCTTTAAGACCTGCGGCTGAGTAATCCACTTTGGACAGATCGATTGCTGTTCGGTGAAAGCTCTCGATGTCCGACAGATGAATGTGAATATCAATGATCGGCATGTGAAGCCTCCTTTTTATCGGTAGAAGTTACAAAATTCAGTTTCAGAAGGTCATGCACATCCGCTGAACTCAGCGGGATGGATCCCAGAACCAGATAGGTCGGCTCCGTCCAGACCGTCTCCCCGTGATGAAGTGTCAGATGATGATTCACGTGCAGACCCGTCACCTGATTGTTGGCAAAAGCCCATGCACTCTGATTGGGGTAACGATGGACCGCATGCAGCATGTTCTCACGCGAAACCGATCCCACTCGCAAAAGGTCTTCCAGCGGCAGGCCCACATCTACCTTGCCTAATGGGAATCGATCTTTACCCGGTTGCTCTATCCATCCTTCCGCAAATACAGATGAAGGCTGGAGGAAACGTTCCTCCGCAAGCGAGTAATCCGTCAGCGTCAGGCCACTTTCGTTTGTCACCGCAAGCAGCGTGCAGAGCACAGGAACACCCGGCAGCATCAGATAATGCTGGTGAATTGTGATTCCCCGATTCGCTTCATGCTTCTCAATCCGGGTGGTCAGTTTAATGCCCTTCCAGACGTTGCCGTATTGATCCTTCTGCTCTGTCCAGGAAGCGACTCTCTGTTCCAACTGGCGGCTGAAACCATTCATGCCCGGGATTGCCACTCCCAACCCGCCGTACCACGGATTCCACCATGAGCGTGGAGCCGGTTCAGGGTACGAGCTGTCCAGCCATTCTTCGCCTGCAACTTTCAGTGAGTGTACGACACTGCCGAATTCTGGAGCAACGGCGATCGACAATACGCCATTGTCTACAGTGTATACAGGTCCCGAAGAACCTTCTTCAATCTTCTGCTTCACCTCTATTCCGGTCTGCGGGAACCAAAGCGCCGTTCGCACCTGAATCCGATCTTCGCCCCGGTATAGCCCACGAACTTTCCAACCACTCACGTGCTGTTGGCGATCCACTTCGTCCGGTGAAAATGTCAGTTTGGCGGAGTTTAGATTCTGCTCCGGATTGAATTCCTTCGCTTTTGCCATAACCTCCGGTTCGCTACCCTGCTGCACATACAGCTCCAGGTTGCCCGCAAGCGGAACCAGTTTATGTTCAGTCAACGTTGCTTGCAGCACATCCGGGGCAAATGGATTCCCCTCACTGAGTGTCAGATCCAGATGACTGTCTAGCAAAGGAATGACCGGGTTACGCTGCTTCCGGGCAAATGCACGGAAATCATGCCATTTGGCAAACGTGTTCAGAGCAAACACCGTTTCCTTGGTTCGTGCTACAGCCCCTGCCTCCAAACGACCCAGTTCATGCTGCAACCCCAGCGTGTATTCCGGACGAAGAAGCTTCAGGGAAGGGTCCCAATAGATGCCGCACGCGCCATACTCTTCTTTGCAGAACAGCCAGTTCTCCGTAATCTGTGAGCTATTCCAATGGTTCGGATCACCCGCATAATCATCGCCCATATCCACGAAGCGCCCCTGATAAGGAAGGATCAACCTGTTACCATAGAACCCGAAGTTATTCATTAGATACAGATCCTCTTCCCAGGCAGTATCTCGTGTATTTTCAACTTCGTGGTGGAATTCGGCGATTCCATTCGCAGACAGCTTGACCACGGACTTAATCTGTAAGCCAGGGAAATCCTCCGAGTCATACAGCGCTTCAAGAACCTGACGGTCCCCTTCGGGATAAATATTCACTTCTTTGGCTTGTTTCTTGGATAACTCTTCAGCAAACGGCTTACCCAGCTTCGGATAAGTCCACCAGAATGAATGACGGGAACCGGGATATTCAATCCACATGACGTTATCATGCTTGTTCATATGGAGCGAGAATGCGCCATTGACGGCCACCCATTGATCCTCAATTTGCCCGCCATATTTGCCCTCGATTCCCTTCATCAGGACAGAAATTTTGCTTGTAAAAGAGATCGCATGGTTCCCCACGGGGACAGCCGTCACTTCTACTTCTTGGAAATATAGACCATATGAACGCAAGGTGAAGCGTACTGGCACAGACACTTTGCCTTTGGCAGGCACCGTAAAGCGTATCGAACGCTCCGCCCATTCAAGGAATTCATCCTCAGGCAGGTTCAGGCTGAACTCTGTTTCTGCATCCACATTATTTTCCACATTCAGAATTAACTCTGCCGGGATACCTGGATAGAGCTCTTTTACGGGCAAGACGGTCTTGATCTTGGCCGGGAATTTCGGGGCAATACCTAACCTGAACTCCGCTTTCTTACCACCGATCAACCATGTGCTGGCAACAACGG
This sequence comes from Paenibacillus sp. FSL R5-0749, assembly GCF_038595085.1. Taxonomy (NCBI): domain Bacteria; kingdom Bacillati; phylum Bacillota; class Bacilli; order Caryophanales; family Paenibacillaceae; genus Paenibacillus; species Paenibacillus sp. FSL R5-0749. The sequence goes on from NZ_CP152005.1 coordinate 5,017,342, forward strand.
GATGGGTTTTATTGTTATTCTGTTCCTCTGTAATCGGATCAAGGTGAAACTCACCTTCCACGGTAATGGTTTCTCCTGGAGCGACTGTTCGGGCAACGTCCAGCGCAAATCGAATGTTTTTGTTATCCTGACCCTTGATTTCGATCGCCAGTTCAGACGCGGAAGTGTTCTTAATTCGATAGCGAACCTTATAGCTGGAACCGAAAACCAAATCATGATCATCGACCTCTGTAGCGATTTCGTAATCCGGTGTTTCGAGGGCAGTCAGCCCGCGACCCGACTTTTCAAATTCAGCCCGCAGGGAGACATCTCCCTTTTTCCACGTATAGTCAAAGAAATCAAAACCACGTTCCCGTCGGCCATCCGGCTCGACGACGAGTTCACGCGTGCTGTCTGCATACCAATCCAGCTCCTCGAAATATGTAGCGAGTGCTTCCGTCTGCAAAATGGTGGGAATGAAATTCATCAGATGCACATTCTCATCTTTTTTCTCCCAGAAGAATCCGCATTTCTTGTACATCGGCACAGCCTTCGTATTGCCTGCCCATGTGAACAGATCCAGACGGGGCCATCCGGCCTCTACGGTCTTGCGCACAGCATTCAGGATCAGGTTGCGTCCGACCTTATACCCGTGATAGTCGGGGCGTACGTTAAGCAACGGTACATATAACGCTCTCTCGTCATAGCGGTAATGAGCAAAACTGCAGAAGCCAACTACCTCTTTCCCATGAACGGCTAGAAATGCATGAAGATTGGACGAACTCTCCATCTCGCGGCGAACCGTTTCCTCTGTTCTAAGGTTGGTGCCACCTCCCCAGCTCTCATTGCTGCGGTTCCACATATCCGCGAGTGCGGCAGCATAAGAGGGATCGTACTCAATAATCTGAATTTGATCGATAATCGAAGTTACGTTCATGTTCGGATCTCCTTCTCTTTATGTACAGGATGGTGAAGAAGCTAGTGATAGTCTTATCATACTATATTTGGAAGCATTTTCAGAGGATTAAAAATCTTTCTTATCAACTTATAAGTGCCTTTCGGAAGCTCTTATTCGAAGCGTCAAGGATGGATGAAGCTACTTAGATATGAAAGAAAAAATCCACGTCTTTTAGTTAGACGTGGATTTAGGAATATGATCAGCTACTAATTTTCAATTATGCCAATATAGAACGGACATTGCGTAGAACTGATTTCATAAATTCAGAGGTTGGTTCGGCATGTCCCGCAATTTGGATACGTCGTTGCCGCACATCAAGACTCTTCAACTGATCTGTCAAAACAACACCTGAAAATGGCAGGTCTTCTGGTAGTGTAACTTCAAAAGGATAATCCTTGGCTTGGCTCGTTATGGGACTTACAACGGCAAAACCCGTTATTTCATTGAATTCAAGTTCCGATAGAACAATAGCCGGTCGTCTCCCGGCTTGCTCATGACCCGCTTGAGGATCAAAGTCAAGCCATATCAGATCGCCTCGCTTGGGAATAATCAAAGTAACTCGTTCCCTTCAGTGCCAAAGTCTATTTCTTCATGTCTTGTATCCTGTTTCACTTTAGAGAGCAAAGTCTTTAGATGGTTACGTAGTTCCTCATTGGACTCTACAGGCTTGATTTTTGGACGCAACAACAATTCATTATCTTCTGTCACCAAAATCTCGATTTCCGAGCCTTCTTCCAGATTAAGACGCTTAAGCAATTGATTAGGAATACGAATTGCACTGCTATTTCCCCATTTGCTAAGTGTGGCTGTAGTCATGGCAATCCCACGCCTTTCGTTTGATTGATGCTCCAATTATACCTCACCTCCCTACAGTTGTATATCTATATGATATACATGAAACAATAAAAGGATACATTGTATTCAACCATAATATGGATCTGGTCGATAATCGAAGTTTCGGTCATGTTCTGATCTCCTTCTCTTTATGTACAGGATGGTGAAGAAGCTAGTGATAGTTTTATCACGCTATATTTGGAAACATTTTCAGAGTGTTATATTGGTGTTAGGGGCAGGGTGATATGGAGTTCATCTTGTTCGAAGACCGACCGCCTGCTCAACGCATGTCGAATGAGATATCGCTTATGTATGACCTAACATATCCCGCCGTGACGGGCTTAATCGGATATGCGTGTGAGTTTTGACAAGCTCTATTCGCTATTGTTACTCTTGGTATAGGAGTGTTTCTAAACTATAAAAAATAGATAGATTTGTGGAGGGAAAGCATGACGGAGTGGATCACGCAATTTATACTTTTTTTCAAAGATTTGTCGTACGCAGGTCTCGTTATTGCCTTGTCGTTTGAATTCGTACCCGCTGAACTCGTGCTGCCCATGGCGGGATATTGGGTGTACCTTGGAGATATGAAACTGTGGCTGGCTATACTGGCGGGTACCGTAGGTGGAACGTTTGGCCCTCTGACGTTATATGCCCTGGGACGGTACGGCGGCAGACCTATGGTCGAAAAATACGGCAAGTATTTCTTGATTAAACCTCATCATCTGGACGCCTCCGATACGTTCTTCGAGAAATATGGCAGCGGGGTCGCTTTCTATGGCCGTTTTGTACCTGGCATTCGGACCGTGATCTCCATCCCTTGCGGAATGGCGAAGATGAATGTGTTCAAATTCAGTCTCTTTACATTCTTGGCCATGCTTCCGATCACCTCATTATACATCTACTTAGGCTTCAAATTAGGCTCTCAATGGGAGCACGTGGATGAGATTGTTAAACCTTATATTGTTCCGGCAGCGGTGGTTTTCTTGGGTGCTTTTGGATTGTATGTGCTTCTGAAACGTTGGAAAAGAAGAGCGGCTTTGAACAAGTCATAGGAGAGAGTTAAGATACTAGTGATAGATGATATACCGTACTAATCTACTTATATATTCATATGCAAAGCCCCACCGATCATGGAGATCAGTGGGGCTTTTATCTTTGCAATTGATTTCTAAATCAATTCCTGCCTTCTTTTTAAATACACATACAACACTACGCCAGATGCCGCACAGATCACCGCACATAATCCAATGAATCCATATCCCGCCTGAAGTCCGCGCAGTAACCCCAACTGAGTCGTTGGACCGTACATATTCTTCACACCTTCAATGACCCAGCCAATCACATAGTTACCGATGACACTGCCGACCCCCATCAGGGTAACTGTGAACGTAATCGCCGTGTCACTGCCGTTTGGATATCTGCGTGCGATAAACGCCATAACGGTTGGATAGATCATCGCTATACCTGCACCCGAGATGGCAAAGAAGATGGCGAGACCCTCTCCTCCGGCAAGCGCAATAAACGTACAAATGGCCGAGAACGCAGAGAAGATTATCAGCGACAGTACAAATCCGATCCGGTCCGTTAGAGGACCCAGCAGCAGACGACCTAGCGAGAACGTAAGGAAGAATGCTGACAGTAGCCCCGAAGCTTTCACCGTGTCCCACGTGTAGGCTTTCTCCAGAAAGTTAACGAGCCAACCCCCAACCGCTAGTTCCGATACCACGCCAAAAGAAAGAATGAGCACCATCAGCCAGATAGCTGGATCACGTGTTAACGTCTTAAGCGAGGTCCGATCTTCATGAGGAAGATCATCCCCCGGAAATTTGCTGCGCAGCGCCGCAATGATCGGCAGCAGACAGAGCGACAACATCACGAGATACATGCCGCGCCAGTCCAGTACGTGTCCGAACACGCTCAAGGACATCACCCCTGTCGCCAGCAAAGGCGCCACCGTTGAACTTAACCCATAGAAGAAATGGGACAGGTTCATCATCGTACCTGTGTTTTTCACAAAGATCCGCGCACCCAGAATCGCCAAAGCAATCTCCAGCATGCCGTTACCGATGTACATGAAGAAGTATGATGAAGCAAAGAGAGGATAGTTATGAGACATGTAAATGAACACACCCGAAAGGATCATCGATGCAAATGAAATGATGCTGACGGCCTTGATGCCCCATTTGCGAACCAAAATAGCCGTAAAGGAGCAGGCGATCAGGTACCCCAGTGCATTCAGGGACAATAACGTCCCGAGCTGTTTCTCATCCAGATTAAAATCGAATTGAATGCGCGGAATGGCCGGCCCCTTAATATTTTCCGATATCCCAAATACGATAAATCCGAGAAAGATCGTTGCCAGCTGCATGGCGTACAGCTTGTTGAACTTTCGTTTGTTGCCTTGTGTACCTGCTTGCTGATTCAAAATAAGTTCCTCCAGTGTGTTCAGAAAAATGAATGCACGTTATAACTACGATTGCAGTACCATCTTCCGACCGCTGTTATCCCTGTATTTTTTTGAATCGTTCCTAAAGGTGAAAATACAGTGATAAAGGCGTTCTTCAGATTGGTTCTGCCCTCTCCGTTGTCGTGTCAAAAATTTTGCTTAACTCCAATTCACAATAAGTAGTTCCTACCACTGCTTCTCAACCACCTGAATGCGGTAGGTTAGGCTCTCCAGTGTAACAGCGACTAGTCCCGTCACATATTCGCGCCGAGTGTCTCTTTGGATGATTAACTCCGGCATATGCTCCTGTGGAATCAGGTGATCCAGACAGCCTTGTAACAGGTCATCCCGCATAGCCGGGTCCATTGTATCGCCCGTAACGACAATCGCTGCCGGGTTGATAATCGCAATGATGGATATCAGCGTCTTTGTGACGAGTTCCTGCAACCCTTCCGTCGTTTTCAACATGCACAGCTGCTCTTCCCGTGACACGCCAAAAGGTAAAAAGGACACCTCGCCCCCAAATTGCGTGTTCCCCGTCAGCGGACGACCATCAATGATAAAGCCTGCACCCGGAAAATGATTCTCCGGAAACGTCACCACCGCGAAGTTCTTCTCTTCCTCAAATTGCTGCTGGTTGTAAAGTCCGTAAACTGTCAGGTTCATGTCGTTGCCAATAACCACTTCCACGTCTTCATATTGCTCCTTAAGCCTTGGCCCGAGCGGCTGATACATCAGCTCCGGTACATCGCAAATCCCAATCACGCCGTTGTGCGCCACACCAGGTATGCCGATACCAATCGCCTGCACATTGTGGTGTTGTTCGATCAGATTTGCAATCAGATCCTCTACCACCGTTACATTAATTTCTTCCAAAATGAGCGTCTGTTCGTCCGCCATATCTCCGTTCAGATTGGCATATGTATGTGTGATTGAGTGAATGCCGCCCTCTGTCCGAATAATCAGACACAGCACACTGGCGTAGTCCGCATTGAACTGATACCGACTTGCAGGTCTTCCCCCACTCGATTCGTCTGGACCTAGATCGATAATTTCACCTGTTTGGAGTAATTCATTCAGGATTGTGCCGCATGTCGCAACGCTGAGTTTCGTCAAATTCGCAATGGAAGCTTTCGTGCCAACTCCCATGGATCTGAGTGTGTTCTTTACCAATTCAACGTTAATGCGCTTAACCTGTTGGGTGTTGTGTGATGTGGGTAACATCGTTAGTTATATGCCTCCTTTCGATCATTTCGAACTATTCAATGAAAGTTTTTAAAAGTATTTTAATAATTGAAGTGTAGGGGGATTTGGGAGGAAAGTCAATGCTTAATTGAGAGCGAAAAAAGTTTGGATAAGAAGGCAAAAAGACAGTTCAAGATCATCTTGTCTGATCCTGTACTGTCCTTTAGTTAAGGTGACTTTATGTAGACTGGCTTATTTGATTTGCCAAGATGCTCTTCTCCAGTCGGACTTTAAATAACTTTCGGTTCAGATCCTGTTCCATGGCGTGCAAGTGATATGCTGCTTGTTTCACTGTGTCCATGTGTAGTACCCCTGCTCGCTTGGCGATAATGTCCATGGCGTCTAGGATGAGTTTATTGCATGTAACCAGTTGGTCGACGTAATCATCTTCTTTTTGGATGAGTTGTGCGTACTGCGAAGCCATATCTTCGCTGTTGGTACTTGTCATGTCACCACTCCTAAAATTGGTACGCATAAGAGTACCAGATATACAAAAAGTATATGGTACGCTCATGCGTAACGTCAAGACCATATGGGAAATTTAGGAGTGATACTCATGGCTAAAAAAGTTGTCGTCAATATTCATAAACTCACGGAAAAACATAATATCTCGCTGCGCGAACTGGCCCGATTGTCTGATATCCGTCACGCTGCGTTGAGTGAATTGCAGTCTGGGAAACGTGAGAATATCAACTTTGCTCATATCGAGCGGATTGCAGAAGCGTTGGATATTGATGATATACGGGAGATTATTGAGATAAAAGAAGATTAATTTTCTAGCCTTATACAGTTTTTATATAATTTTTATATACATTCTCTTCTCCAAACAGATATCTAGCTTTTTCTAAGCTTTTTTCAGATAACTTTGACATAACTATAATAGCTAAATTAAGTTTAGCTCGTGAGCAGATAACATAAAATAGATTTCTGGTTCTATTATGCTTAGTAGAACTAGTATCTTGTTCACTAAGATATTCATCAATACTATATTGGTTCCAATCGGAATCATTTATAAAACAGATTACACTTTCAAACTCAGCACCTTTTGTTCCGTGATTTGTGGAATATGGTGAAGTATCTTTTACTGTATGATAAAGTCGTTTAAATTGAACATACTCGAGCTCCATTAAATTATAAAAAAATGCATCTTTTTTATCTTCCCTTTTCCATATCAGTTCTAACTTTTCGGAGAATTTTAGTATTTTATTATTCGTTACAAATGCAAATACTTCTGCAATTTTTTCGCTTTCCGACCTCAATATTAACTCTCCCATTAATTTATTCAGATTAATTTTACCCTGAAGATTATTTAATGGGTATGATGTTTTTTTTAGTAATTGTTGTATTTTATTATTTTGGTAAAGTTCAATAATTTCCTCTATATCAAACAAAAAATTAGCAAATGGACAATCCTTATTATTTGAATTTCTCAAAATCATATCTTTGTTCTTTAACCTTTTATCTTTAGATGTATCATACCTTAAAAATTCAACTGGGAAATGCAGTTCAAGTAACTTCCGATTTATTTCATCATATTTTAAACCTTGATTTGCGAGTTGACTAGCATCTCTACTAAAGACATCTATCTCGTTAAATTTTTTATTTTTAATAATATTTTTATTCATTTCTTCAATGAAATCTTCGTTGTCATTAATTTGATCGTTGTTATTAATTGATTCTTTTATATTCTGTGGCAGTAATTCATAGATAACTTTAGCCACTTCGTTTTGTTCTCTATTCTCTAGCATTAACATGTGGGAGAAACTTGGTTTAATTTGCCCTACTCTAAAATTTGGACTTGTTCTCTCGTCGTATAATTCATGTAATTTTAGGTAATCATTTTGTTTTGCTATTGCTTTTGTGACTAAGTAGAGTTTTTTTAATTGACTGTTTGTATTTAAAGTAAATTCATCCATTATATTATCCACTATAAATTGCTCCATATCTAACACTTCATTATCTACATAAAAAAACGAACATTTTCCACGTTGTTCATTATTCCTTTTTGATTCTTGTTCTAAGCCGTCATCTCTTATCTTATTTAAGAGATCAACAATCCCCTTTTCGCTTCTATAGTTTTCTTTCTTTCTAATCACTCTAAGTTCATTTTTTTCGGGATCGATTCGACCAATACTACCATTATATATCTGCTGGTGAAAATCTCCGAAAAAACCAAAAACAATTGATGTTTCAGGTTTTAAATAATCCATAATGACAGCTGCAATTTCCTTTTTGGTATCCTGATATTCATCTATAAATATCACGGGATAACTATCTTGTATTATCTTTTTGATCACTTTACTTTTGGTTATAATATTCTTGCTAAGCTCTAACATTAAATCATGAGAAATAATCCCTTTCTTGTAGTTAGCATTATCACTATATTTTATTCTTATATTAGGTTTTTGTAGTGCAGATATTCTCTCTTGGTTTTTTTTACTGGACTCTTCTGCATTTTTGTAAATTTGTGTTGTTTTTTTAGTTGCCTTCTCCATTGTCTCTAAATCTTTTTTTAACTTATCCTCAAGGGAGGTTAGAAATTCGTTCTTAAGCTCTTTCTGAAAAGGTTCAACAATACTCCACAGAAATTCATGTATTGTTTTTACATTAACTAACTTATTCCCGTTAACTCTATTTACTATCTCTTCTTTAGCTACATTTGTGTAAGTAATGCATGCAATTTTTTGATTATTCTTCGAATAGTTCACTTCATTTTTTGCAATCACATATTTTAAAGCTTGTACTAAAGTCCACGTTTTGCCACTCCCAGCCCCAGCTTCAATGATAAAACTTTCTCTATTATCAATATATCTAAATATTTCCTTTTCTACTTCGCTAACCATACTAATCCCTCCTTAATATACAAGGGCACTATCCAGTCAGTTACGTACATTAGATCAAAAGCAAAATTTGACTTTTTATCATTCTTATCAATATATGTGTATACAGAATATGAATCTTCTAAAATCTCATTTGAATTAGAATATTTTCCAATAAATTTGCCGATACTACTAATATCATTTCTGTTATTAAAAATAAAGTCCTTATTCTCAATCAAAAAAGCTTCTTCAAATGTCCTTCCACACTTTATTGCTCCACTATCAGTTGAACCTGTTTGATAGGTTACTCCAATATTCTTATATTTTTTTTCATTCTCCGATGCGAAAATTAGGTCTTTAATAGATTTCTTCGCCGGTAACCATTCTTTTAAAGTTGGATTGGTGGTGAAGAGATCTTCTATCCATTCTTCTCTAATTTCACATTTTTTTGAGCTTTTCCTTTGAGTACCGTCTTTATTTTCTTTTGGCTTTTGATTTTCATCAAGTACCACTTCCTGTTTACAGGAATCAATATCTGTAATAATAAGAGTTTTAACTCCTAAGAAATCTAAGAATTCTTTAAATTTATGCATATATGCACCACTAACTTCTATAAGTGATATGTACTGTTCTGTTAGAGGCTTAATAGAGCTGGCTTCATCAACTTTGCTTATTGAAAGAATTACCTCATCAACTTTCTTAATGAATAAGGGCATTAAAAGTCTTTCACAAAGACCCTCAATTAAAATTATTTTATCAGCAAAAAACATATCGCACTTCACCAATGTTATATATCTTTTTAAGAATTGAAGTGTATCTACACTGTAAATTGTCTCATCATTAACTCCATCTTCAACTTTAATATCTGTGTTTTCATTTACTGAGAACTTCATCATATCTCTTATCGATACAGTTTTATTATTCTTGAAAAAATATCTAATACTTTCAAATGAAGAATTAGACACAATATGAGATGAATGCGTTGTTATTATAATCTGTGCATTAATTTTATTTTCTTCTAAAAAAGCGGTAATCCTTTGAATAAGGACAGACTGCAATTGGGGATGCATGTGAGCTTCGGGTTCTTCTATAAAAATAATATTTAAATCTGTTCCATTCTCCTCTATGAATGATTTAAATATCAGAATCTCAGAGATTATATATATTAGATTGCTATATCCAAGACCATTATATTTTTCGGGTAATAAATGTTCATTGTCTTTATAAAATAATTTTATTCCTTGAAATAGATTAGGAATTGTCATGTCAGACTTTAAAATTAAAGTTGTTTCATCCATATTCGGATAACCAAATCTGGAGTAGGATTTAATAAACTCAGAAAAAAAAGCATCTAGTTTTGTTTCAATGCCTATATTGGCTCTTAACATTTCATCTGCTAAGGCTTCTAACTCGTTATTTGAGTCCTCAGAATCTTCATCTACTCTATTTTTGTTTGACCTATTCTTATACTCTTTCTGAAAAATACTAGATAATTTAGAACTACCTCTAGAATTCCCATCATCAACTTCTCTTTGGGCTGCTATAAAACATGTACCTATTAATTTATTTATATCTGCTAAGGTAACCTGTATAGTTTCGTTATTTTCAGAATGTGGTTTAATCACAATTTTGAAATAATCATTATGTATTTTACTTACATATTCAATTATATTTAAATTATTCTTTCTAAGATATTCCTTATATAATTTTTCGAAAAATAATTCTGCATATTCTAATGAATAAGAGAATGATATTTTGAGTAAATTAGAATCGTCTAAGGATGTTAACAAAGGTCTGATATTGCTCCAATTATCTGTATCATTATATTCAAGAGTCAACAGCATTTCTATATTTGGGACGCTTTTATAGCAAATTTCCAACAAATCAGAATTTTTTTCAGCTTTGGCATTAATGAAATCTTGAAATAAATCTTTAAACTTAATATGTGATTCGACAGAAAAATCTTCCCATTTGAATTTCCCACCTGTAAGAAACAATTCAAATAGATGAGAAAAAGAGGTTTTACCTGAATTATTCTTCCCCACAATAAGTGTTGTCTCTTTGTCAATATTTACATTATTACCTTCAGTTAAATTATTCAGGAGTCTGTAATTTCTAATTTCAACGCTCTTTAATTTCATTAAATTGTCCCCCATTATCAAGTAATTCATTTTAATAAAAAAAATGATTTTGTTTGCTAATATAGATAAGCCATGCTTCAAATAGAATTTATATAACAATGCATTTTGGGTTAATCAAAAGAAGTTTTACAAACACATTTACTTACTTTAACGTCCCAATAAGCATCCACATACTATTTACTTAACACGTCACTACTTTTTATGAATAAAATTAAATGATTATTTCTTGTTTAATATTGCATTAAAAATTTTCATGCCATAGTTCCTACGCACTATAGACTATAATACTATAATTTGAAAATTATTAAAGTGTTTTGATATTTTGGAATAAAATTTTCTTAGGAATTATTTAGCATTATCCACTTGTTTCCTAACAAATCTTCCATTTGACACCCCCCTCAAAAAAGCCTATCCTAATAACGAACCACCCATTCACTATTAAGGAGTCGTTCCCGATGGTGCAAGCCAAGAAAGACGAAGTCAGGAAAGAGATTGAATACGCGGCACTCAAAGTCTTTTTTGAAAAAGGCTATGTGGATGCCAAGATGAGCGATATCGCGGATGAAATCAATATTTCCGTGGGCAATATCTATACTTATTTTAAGAATAAGAAAGAATTATTCTACGCTGTCGTCCCGCCGGATCTGGTGGATTATCTGAAAAATGTGCTGGTGGAGACGATCCACTTTGATAATCAGACCTTGTTCGAGGAAACGGATAGTGAGCGAAAGTCGGCACTATTGCAGGAACAGGTGGACGTATTACGTAAATACCGGAATCAGATTGTGATCATCTTCGAAAAGAATAAAGGAACGATCTACACCAACGCCAAGAATGAGCTTGTCGAGCTGATGATCGAAACCAAGAAGGCATATCTCAAGAATCAATATAAACGGTATGAGATCGGTACAAAGGAGAATTTGATCTTACTGAACATCCTCGCACACAACGTGATCGACATGAACCTGGATCTATTGAAGCGGGATATGAGCGAGGACAGCCGGAAGCAAATATTCGAAGCACTGTATGTATACAGACTGTACGGTATGAAGAGTCTCAACGAATAACGCTTCTTCTCATCACTTATACCGGGTAGATAAAGCGTGCAGATCAGGTCATTTTCACTTGGTTTGCACGCAAAAAATATCTAACATTAAGCAGCTCTATTTTTTTGATCCAAAAATGAATTAATTATTCATTTTTAAGTTGGATATTTACCATTTACCAAACTACTCACCTCACCCACATTCTAAGGAGGAACACAACATGAACACCGCTTACGCATTAAAAAACGTCAATCTGATCCACGGAGATGCCAACAGCAATCTGCAAAAAAACATGACAATTCTCGTCAATGAACAAGGACTTATTCAGGATATCGGCCGAGATCATGAACTTATTATCCCAAGTCATTACAGAACAATCGACCTCTCAGGAAAATACGTAATGCCAGGACTGATCAACGCCCACGTGCACCTCTTTGCAGATGGTAAACCATTCAGTCTCTCGGTCAGCGAAGGTATGTTGAAGTTCGCATATGATCGAATCCTGAATACGAAATTCGGCAGAAACATATTGAAAAAACGCATGAAACGCAACGCGCTGACCGCACTCCATGCGGGTGTAACAACGATGCGCAGCGTGGGAGAATTCTTTTACACCGACGTCCAGCTGCGGGATGAGATTAATAACGGTGACTTTGTCGGTCCTAATCTGCTTGTCTCCGGGTTTTTCCTAAGTGTCACAGGCGGACACGGCGCTCCATTCCTGGCTCTGGTGGGCGATTCCCCGTGGGAAGCCAGAAAAAATGTACGCATCAATGTGAAACACAGTGTGGATCTGATCAAAATCTGTGTGACGGGCGGCGTGACGGATGCGAAAATGGTGGGCGAAGCTGGTCGTTTACAGATGACGGTGGAGGAAGTTGCGGCGATCTGTGACGAAGCGCATAAGATTGGCCTGCGGGTAGCAGCCCATGTGGAAAGCACGGAAGGTGTACGTGTTGCGTTACAAGGTGGCGTGGATACCATTGAGCATGGTTCGGAGATGGATGACGAAATCATTCGTTTGTACAAAAATAATCCCAATGCCCTGAATGGCTATACCGCACTCATCCCCACCCTGCAAGCCGCCTATCCAGCCGCCTCACTGGATACCAGCGTAACGAAGGTAAGTGCAACGGTAAAAGAAAATTCCAGACTCGTCTACGATTCCATGCTCAAAGGTGTGAAGCAAGCGATCGAAAACGACATTACCATCGGGATTGGCACCGATGCCGCCATGCCTTACGTAACTCACTATGATATGTGGAGAGAGATGGACCACTACATGAGACAGGCCAACCTGAACAACAAACAGGTCATCGACATGGTAACTCGAACCAATGCGAAGATCCTCGGTGTTGACGATGTTACAGGGACGGTGGATATCGGGAAACATGCCGATCTGATTATCATGGAGCAAAATCCGCTGGAACATATCGAGGCCTTGTCGGACATCTCTATGGTCATGGTCAAAGGAAATCTAATTCAAACACCATCTGTCACAAGAATCAAAGAAGTCGACGATGTTCTAAACTCAGTTTGGTGAATTCAGAATTAAAAATAGGATCAGGAATGAAATCATGCTTGGTATATTTTCAATTGTTTTTCATTATATGCGGAAGTACCCGTGGGGCCCTCTCCAAGAGTTCATGAATGACGGATACAAGTCCATACTCAATCAAGTGATTGGAATCAGCGCGCTCATCATAGGCACGAGTACAACCATGAACAGCATATCCAACAGTCAATATCAGATTATGTTTATCATTTTCCTCACCATAGACGGGATCATTGGGCAACTGATTAATTTCGAGAACATCTTGTCCAACATCATAAATGATATTACTATGATTGGCGGCATCTTGGTGCTTTGTACAAGGTTAAATATTTTGAAGATTACGAAGATCAAGGTATTGAATCAACTGCCTGCCTTATTTGTCCCGATCTCTTATGCTTAAGTTCGGGTTGAAAATGAGATGTAAGAACAAAATTAACTCATTCGTGTCTATAGCTTAAGACAAACTATCACAGAAACATATAAAAAGTTGACAACACTTAATTGTCGACTTTTTACGATAATTTGATTGGGTAATTCCATTGTATGAATGCTTATTAATGCAGTTAATGGTGACTTTCCCGTTCTCAATATGAATATATTTGGCTAAAACAGCTACTTTGGTTTCCCTATTTAAGGTATTCCAATAAAAATCAAGAGTTTCGGTTGATATCGTCAAAGACACTGACTATAAACGGCTCGCCCTCAAGGAAGGAATGGGGTCTCCATTTGTCGCATAGGTTGTTATACAATGGCCAAGCCCATTCAAAAAAGCTAATTTAGCCTCATTCAACTTCTTAATATTATACAGATCAATTTCCAACTCTTTTGTATAACCACCCTCAAATCGAGAACTAACGAAACTTACTAAACGATGTTGCCTGATAAATTGCATGACTCCCATTTTGTCCGTTTGAGGTAAAAGATTCGAGATAGCCTCCTTTATTTGTTCCACAGACTTAACCTCCTGCACCTTGATATTTATTCACGCTGAGCATCCACAGACGGTAACCAAGCAAATAAACCAGAGGACCTATCACAGGTACAATCCACATCGTCCATGATGACAACAGCGCGGTGCCTTTGGTAAGCAAGAATGCAGCAGGATAGAAATTGATGAACGCAAATGGAATGACAAACGTTAAAAGTACTTGTATGAATGTACCGAATACAGGGAGTGGATACGATATGAATTCCTTAAATTTGAAAAATAAGGTGAACAAAAAATTCGTTCTAATCCAAACAAAGGATACGGCTCCGATTACCGACATGAATCCAGCCTGAATCATGGCCCCGCCAATGATACAGAGAATAAGGTACAGCACTTCAGCCCCGGATAAATTCAGGTTTAACTTAAAGAGTGCCCAGAGCAGCACAGACCCTGATATCGCCACATGTGCAAGGTATCCCAAGTTGAATCCCCTGCATACCAAGTATAGGTATGGATTCACGGGTTTGATCAATATTGAATCAAATGTCCCATTCTTCACTTGATTCTCAAGGTCCCGCATTTGCACAAATGAAAAAGAGGCTCCTAGTGCGTAAGTGAACAGCCCCAGACTGTACAACAACGCAATTTCAGGCCAGGACCAACCGGCCAGAGTATCAAACTTTCTTAGAAACAGCCAAATAATAATATAATCTCCGGTATAATTAATGATTTGAGCAATAACTGCAAGGAAGAAGTCCCCGCGATATTCCATTCTTTCTTTAGTTAACAAAAAGACTAATTTCCCAAAAAGTTTCAATGTCATTTAGATCAGCCTCTCTACAGCTACATTATCCACCTTGGACCACCAGACGCTTGATCGCCCTATTCCATAACCAGCACACAAGAAGAGTCAGCCCCGCAGTCCATACTAGACCTGTAATAATAAAAGTTCCTATCTCCTGAATCGTGACCGCTCCCAAATAGATTGCAGCAGGAAGATATCCCAGGTACAGGAAAGGAAGCATTTTGGTTATGGTCACCCACGAATCCGGAAAAAACCATAAGGGTAAAAAGGAACCTGAAAAAATCGTGATGAATCCGCCCAACATCCAATTTAATGCAAAGTGATTCATGAGCCAAAAAGCCAATAAAGATATAAGGTACCCCAACAAAAACGAAATGGCCAATGCCAGGATTAAAGCAATCAAAAAAAACAGAAAATGAATTGCCGAAGCTGGAGGAAGAAAACCAAAGAAAAACCATGCGATGAATAAAGAAGGAATAGAAGTAAACACCAACTGATAGAATGAATTCCCTAGTCCCTCAGATAATAGATGTAGAGGATAAGAAAGAGGTTTAATAAGTTCCGAAGCGATTGAACCTGTTTTTAGACTGTTATCCACTTTTGCACTAATTCCGGTAAGTAGCAGGGCAGCAAGCAACGTGTTGATAATGCTATATGTAATCATTTGCTCTACACCTATGCCTTCAATCTCTCCATTCCCTAGAACTGCTCTCCAGATCTCAGTCAGAATCAAAATAGCCACAAAATTCCCGAGCAATCTTAGCCAAACTTCAGAACGATATGAAAGTTGATTCGAGAATGTTTTTACACCAAACATAATATACGTTTTCAACCCAGGCCCTCCTTTCACAACTCATTTGCTCTATCTTCTTCGTCCAATTTTCTATAGAGTTTCCGAATGACCGAATCTATGTCTGCGCTTTCAATAGAAGCATCTTCAACTGCATGTTCACTAGCGATCTGATTCACACAATCAAATACGGTCCTGTCGCTTTTTTCAAATAAGTACGTTTTTCTTAACCCTTCGTCCTTTATTAGTTTAATCCCGGGTATATCAATCACGCCTGGCTCTTCCCGGAAGTAAATGATAACCTGGCGCTGATCACCCAACGTTGTTCGAAGTTGTTCGACAGATCCGTCATAAACCATATTGCCTTTGTTCACAACAATCATTCGTTGGCAAATTTCCTCAATATCCTTCATGTCATGAGTCGTCAAAACAATGGAGACTTTCTTCTCACGATTAATCATCCTTAGAAATTCCCTAATCTGTTCTTTGGCTATGACATCCAGACCAATCGTTGGTTCGTCTAGAAATAAAATTTTGGGATCATGCAGTAAGGCTATTGCGATTTCCACTCGCATTCTTTGACCCAAACTTAATTGTCTAACAGGCTTTTCAATAAATGAGGATAACGCTAGGAGGTCGGAATAGTAGTTCAGATTTTTTTGATATGTGGAGTCTGAGAGCTTATATATGTATTTATGAAGATCAAAAGAATCACGAACCGGAAGATCCCACCATAAATTACTCCTTTGTCCAAACACAACGCCAATATTTTGAGAATTGCTCTGCCTTGCTTCATGTGGGATCGAACCAAGAACCCTTAGCTGGCCAGAAGTCGGAACCAATATTCCCGTCATCATCTTAATCATGGTGGATTTGCCCGCACCGTTTGGACCTAGATAACCTACTGCTTCTCCTTCCTTTATCGAAAAAGTGATATCACGTACCGCTACTTCCTCCGTATACTGCCTAGTAACTAGACTTCTCAGAGAGCCAACCAATCCCGAAAATCTTTTGTATTGCCGATAAACCTTTGTGATACCGTTTACATCAATGATGCTCATAAATCACACCTCGTCCACTTCAGTTAATGTTACACAACTCAATTTATTACAATTTCCACCATTCTTTTTAACATATTACCTTTTTGTAAAATGAAAAAATACCATGTTTATTAGATTATTTTTCATATTATAATTAGGTATTTTTTCATGCTGCAATTCTTAGTATCAATAATATATATATATCTACTCACTTTTTGTAATATCCTTCAACTCAAATCGCGTTAACCTTTATCAAAGTCATCTCGGTAAAGCTAATAACGCTATAAGGTGGAAGTTCATCAAGAAATCCCCCTTGACGCCCCCTCCAAAAAGGGTTGTTTTAATAACGTACCAGCCATTAACTATTAAGGAATCGTTTCCTATGGTATGCCTGGCCTGATTAATGCTCACGCGCACCTCTTTGCAGATGGTAAACCATTCAGTCTGTCGGTCAGCGAAGGTATGTTGAAGTTCGCATATGATCGAATCCTGAATACGAAATTCGGCAGAAACATATTGAAAAAACGAATGAAACGCAACGCGCTGACCGCTCTCCATGCGGGTGTAACAACGATGCGCAGTGTGGGGGAATTCTTTTACACCGACGTCCAGCTGCGGGATGAGATTAATAACGGCGACTTTGTCGGCCCTAATCTGCTTGTCTCCGGGTTTTTCCTAAGTGTAACGGGGGGACATGGTGCTCCATTCCTGGCTCTTGTGGGCGACTCTCCGTGGGAAGCCAGAAAGAATGTGCGCATCAATGTGAAACACGGCGTGGATTTGATCAAAATCTGTGTGACGGGTGGCGTGACGGATGCAAAGATGGTTGGCGAAGCTGGACGTTTACAGATGACAGTGGACGAAGTTGCGGCGATCTGTGACGAAGCGCATAAGATTGGCCTGCGGGTAGCAGCCCATGTGGAAAGCACGGAAGGTGTATGTGTTGCGTTACAAGGTGGCGTCGATACCATCGAACACGGTTCGGAGATGGACGACGAAATCATTCGTTTGTTCAAAAATAATCCCAATGCCCTGAATGGCTACACCGCACTCATCCCCACCCTGCAAGCCGCCTATCCATCCGCTTCACTGGATACTAGCGTAACGAAGGTAAGTGCAACGGTAAAAGAGAATTCCAGACTCGTCTACGATTCCATGCTCAAAGGTGTACAACAAGCGATCGAAAACGACATCATCATCGGGATCGGTAATGATGCCGCCATGCCTTACGTGACTCACTATGATATGTGGAGGGAGATGGACCACTACATGAGACAGACCAACCTGAACAACAAACAGGTCATCGACATGGTGACTCGAACCAATGCAAAGATCCTGGGTGTTGATGATGTTACAGGGACAGTGGATATCGGGAAACATGCCGATCTGATCATCATGGAGCAAAATCCGTTGGAACATATTGAGGCCTTGTCCGACATCTCTATGGTCATGGTCAAAGGAAATCTAATTCAAACACCATCTGTCACAAGAATCAAAGAAGTCGACGATGTTCTAAACTCAGTTTGGCGAATTCAGGAGTGAAATCATGCTTGGTATACTGATCAATTGTTTTTCCATTATATGCGGAAGTACCCTTGGCGGCCTTGGTCCTGTTCATCAGGACTGAGGCCCTTTTATGTCCAACCTGAGACGGAGAACAGATTCAATCTGGCGTACGATTTGAATCCATGACGAATCACGTAAGATAGAGTTATGAGTTTATGAAAAATAATCACTTCAAGACATTGAACCAGAGGAGACATGACCTATGAACAAAATGAAGAAAACAGGTTTGTGGCTTGGTGTTACGACTCTAACCCTATCACTCGCAGTTCTTTACTTTCCAACATGGACACCAAAAATAAAAGCAACAAACCCTATTCATGTATTGGAACAAGTTAAAATCAATGGTACCGGACATGAAATTATGATCAGAGGACAGGATCTGGACAACCCCGTTATCCTGTATTTACACGGTGGACCGGGGGCATCTGAACTTCCGTACGCGAAAAAGGTCCAAGATTTGTTAGAATCTCAGTTTACGATTGTGAACTATGATCAGAGAGCAAGCGGCAAATCCTATCATTTTTTCGAGGACTATTCCAATCTCTCAGCTGATGTGCTAGTTGAAGATGCACTGGCTGTCACGGATTATATTACTCAACGTCTGGGGAAGAAAAAGGTAATCCTGATGGGCCATTCGTTCGGAACATACATAGGGACTCTTGCTGCGCATCGAGCACCCGATAAATATGAAGCCTACATTGGGATCGGTCAGATGGCAGATACACAACAGAGCGAGATGGACGGATGGAATTACGTTATGGAGCAAGCTCAACTGGCTGATAATTATGAAGACATAAACCAGTTGGAGCAGATCTATGAACCGATCCAACAAGGACAGGCATTCACGCCGCGAGATATTGTTAAACGTTATGGAGGCACATCAAGGTTGATGGACAGCCCTGACACCAGCTTTCTGGGAATGACGTTCAGCCAAGAATATAATATGCTGGATGCCATTCGTTTTAATAAAGGGATCAATTATTCGCAAGAAATACTGATAAGTGAAGCCCTGAGCCGTCCTTTGCCATCCTTGATCACGAAGCTGAACCTGCCCTTTTATTTTGTCATGGGAGATTACGACTTAATGACTTCATCCCATGCCGCCAAGATGTTTTTTGACCAGATTGAAGGAAATCAAAAGGAATTCATTGCCTATAAAAACTCGGCTCATTACCCACATTATGAAGAGAAACAAAGATTCTTTGATTGGATGGTAGATACCTTTATCAAGCAAAGACCTTAATCATTCAATCCTTTGCCCTCCAGGATCGGCTGCATGTACTTCTCAATTCGTGACACTTTTGTTTTGGATTGCTTCGGTTGTGAGAAATAATAGAGATAGGCCCGCTGCCGTCCGGGTGTGAGTGCTTCAAATGCATCTCGGAAAGCAGGATTTTCATCGAACTGCTGCTGAAGTTCCTCAGGAACGCTATATTCGGCAGTCTTTTTCATCTCCACTTGCAGTCCGGCCTGTTCCACTTCAATCGCTTGCTGAATATAGGCTTTGATCATAGCCTCCTGCTCCACAATCTGCTCCAGACTGGTGAAGCGAAGCTGGCGCTCTGCCTGTACATTCTCCGTTTGCTGAACCAAAATGCCGTGTGTATCCTTCAGCAGAGCACCTTTGAAGAACAGAATGGCGACGTACTCTTTGAATCCATGGATGAGAACGATGTTTTTTCCATCAAGCATATAACAAGGATGCATCCATTTCATATCCTCTGTCAGGTCAAAATCTCGAATAATCTCTCTCAGCTTCGCGGACTCTTCCTTCCACGTTTTGAGTTTCTTTAGATAGCCGTCAACTTTGCGATTCCCACTTGTATCCGTCATGGAGAAATACCTCTCTTTATCTCATGTTCTTATAGGTTCAATTGTACTGGTTTTCAGTGGATTGTACAGCGTTGCTTACAGAGCTTTTATTGACCTTTCCACTTGAATTTAAACCTTAATAACAACAAAGGCCAGCGTCTTTGTAAATGTAATATCAACAGTGGGGGATATGATTATCCATAAATCAAAAAGGTCCATAGGCAATCTATGGGCCTTTTGGTTTGGTTAACATTTCTGGCTTGAGCTAATATCCAGTAGTGATTGTGTCTCACCTTCCAACATGAAGGAAGCTATCATCATGAAGTCTTCAGCCCCAATCTCAAAGTGACCTTTACGAAATGGGAACCCCCAATTGCGATTTCCGCGCGTAAAACTGAGTTGGTCTAACAACGTTGCGATCTTTACTTCTCGGCATGGAAGATAACGGAGATCTCGGCGAAAGGGTACAAATGATTCCGACATCTGATATTGGTAAACCCTGTCGTCGATAATCTGACCAATGGCGGTAAACGCCTGAAGTGGCTTCCCTGTTGATATCTCTGTACGTGGAGAATAGTATATCATCCAGTCACCTGGGGACATCTGTCTCAACATTGCGGACTTGCCATGGCACAGCTGCGCAAACCCTCCCTCTACGGCTACATTCACATGAGAAGCAGATACAACACCAATCCAATATCTGCTGTCCTTATTTGGTTTCATAGATACATCCCATCCCCTTCTCTCGGTTACATCTCCAGATTCGATTTCAATCGATCCAATTGTAAAAAATGATGTCTGTAGTGCATTTCTATCAATAAAAACCACTCCTTAGCGTTTAGAGCGCCAAGCCTTGGATGACCTATTTTGTTGTTTACCGATGCTTGGTATACAAGAGGTTCTGTACTCCTCATCCGCTCCACGACCATGTGAAAACCATCTATCAACGAATCCTTGCTCTCGGGTGGTTGCGGGGTATACTGAGGGGAAGCAGGAACCTTTACGGGAACGGGAGGGAAGTGTCCTGATTCAAACACTTGGCTACCCAGTTCTGTTTTTTCCTCATCCGAGTTTAACGCCGAATCCTTGCTGCTCAAACACTGCTCAACATTATGAAGATGCATGAAAAGCGCTGATTGAATCAAATGTACATACATCTGTCCAATGGACCATTCCTCCTCACTCTGTTTTTTATGTAAGCTATCCATATCCAATTTGTTCAGTTCTGCCAAATATCGTTCTACTGCAGTTTCCAATGATTTCAATGCTTCCGTTGTACTTCTCATCCTTCAACCAACTCCAATTCCTCTTGATCTGTGACATATCAAAGTATAAAAAAACACTACTGACAGGTGTATGTCAGTAGTGTTTTAAGATGTTTTTGGCTACTTCCTGCATTCGAAAGCGTAAAGATTCCGGCTCCAAGACCTCGATATCCCCACCCCAGCCAAGCAAATAATGTAATATTTCCTCCGGATGGCGGACACGAAAATGAAAAATCACACCATCTTCTTCCTCCTCAAATGCATCCATATAGAAATGAAGGGCCTCCATAATTTTGTCAGCAATCTCAGGTTTAGCCCGAATGAATACTTGTTCGTTACGGTCGTCAGGAGGTCGATAACTGTTTAGATCAAAATCCGGCGGCAAAAGGAATTGATCCTCCAGCACGGAAAGTTCAGTCATGCGCGACAAACGAAAATGACGAATGTCTTGCCTTAGATCACAACGTGCAATCAATACCCAATTCTCCTGGACAAGCGAAAGTCCATAGGGGGAAACCTCACGCATGTTATACCGAGTGCCATCCGCTCCCGGCATTTTCTTCAGGTACATAAAGCTGATCTTACGTTGCTCCAGAATGGCATTACGAATCTGTTTAAGGTATGTCTTCACCCTCACTCGGGTTAAGGGTTCAAGCGTATGAAGCGTTCGCATCGTTTCCCGGACACGTGTGGACTCGTTACGAACGGATTCAGGTAAGATGGCTTCAATTTTCCGTTGAGCCGATTTAGCCTGCATCGCGTATTCCGTATCCAATCTCTGTTCAATAAAATCAGCTCCCATAAGCAGGGATACCGCTTCTTCTGCGCTGAAGCTTACCGGGGGCAGAAAATATCCTTCCATCAAGGAATACCCATGACCCGGGGCTCCCATGATCGGAACGCCAGCTTCACTTAATGCCTGGATATCTCGATATATCGTACGTACACTTGTCTCGAATTGAGCCGCTAAATCTTCTGCTCTTAACATCTTTCTTCGCTGCAATTCAAGCGTAATTGCAAGCTGCCGCTCCGTTTTGTTCACGTTCCAAGCCCCCACCGTTTCATCATCCAGATAACTTATTCTATCACAATAACTTGTCCTCTTGACTTCTGCTGAGAACTGGCAGAATTAAAGATAGCGAAAACACAAAAAATCACAAATTTCCGTTCCTGCTCAACATTAAGCCCGTACTTCCTCATAATTTTTTTCGCCCCCAATATATTGATTAGAGTGAATTTATAATAAAGGATGTGAAATACAGTGGCTTTCATTGAAAGATACGTAATCAATGATACCGGGGCTATAACTTTTACAGGAAATACGCTGGGGCTAAGCCGGTCCAATACGGTGGGTGTTCCCGGTACGGTGGACAGTATTGGAGGGTACATCATCACGGATACCAACGTGCAGTTCGGCTCCTATCCACCTGGAACCACCAACGTATTTCAGAACAACAGCTCAGCTGCTGTTCTCAATCTACCAGTGGGAAGTACTGTTCTCTATGCGGAACTAATCTGGGGTGGAACATTCATTGATAATCAGGAGAACAATTCGGCTTTTATTAACAAAGACGTCATTCTGACCACACCCGTCGGTGTAACCACCGTCTCTCCCGATCCAGCCACAGCTAGAGAAGTTCTACTTTCGACGGCATCTGGATTTCCAAGAACCTTCGCTTACGTAAGATCATCGGACGTAACGGATTTAATTCGAGCTAGTGGGGCAGGTACATATGTGACAGGTGGCGTAGTCGGGACGTTGTCCATTCCTGATCCGACGTCGAATCATGCAGGCTGGACACTTGGCGTGGTTTACCGCAATCCAGCCTTGCCCCTGCGAAACCTTTCGATTCGGGTAGGTGCCGAGGTCATCCTTTCGACATCAGGTCCGGTTACTACACCGATTGAGGGCTTTGCAACACCATTTTCTGGCCCTCTGGCTGGCAGAGCCTTACTCGGAGCTCAAGAGGGAGATGCGAACAAAACGGGAGATCAGGCTTTGTTTGGTCCCACCGTATCCAATCTAAGGGCATTATCCGGTCCGAACAATTTCGCAACGAATTTCTTCGCCTCCCAGATTAACGGAGATACCGGCTCATTGGACACCACAGGCACCTTCGGCAACCGGAATCAGATCAACGGGACGCCTGGGACGAATATTGTGGGCGGACGACAAGGATGGGACATTACTAACGTGGATGTCAGTACTACACTTGTGAACACCCAAACTTCCGCTTTACTGCGTTTAACAACTTCGGGCGACGGATACTTGGTTGATTCCTTTGCCCTGCAGATCAATATTAATACCCCTGTGATTACTGCCACGAAGACCGCGAGTGAACAGAATGCAATTGTCGGAGATACGATTACGTATTCGGTGCTTGTGGAAAATACTTCCGTTTCGGACGCTACGGATGTGGTGGTGTTCGACAACATTCCTGCGGGAAGCTCCTTTATACCCGACACAGTTACCATTAATGAGGTATCACAGCCGGGAACGGAGCCCCTAACCGGAATTTTTGTCGGCTCACTTCCGGCCGGCAGCTCGGTTATCGTTACATTTCAGGTGCAGGTAACCTCATTGCCTACACCACCTCGTCTGTTTGACCAAGCAAAAGTCGGTTATACAGCACCTACTGTTCCGGATGGCCCCATCATCTCCAATGAGGCTCCGTCCAATGCGGTCACTGTCCCTGTCTTTCAACCGGACATCACGATTGAGAAAAGCGCAGATACAGCCAATGCTCTAGTTGGCAGCACGGTGACATATACACTGGTCGTAACAAATGTCGGAAATATTGATGCCATCAGCACCGTAACGGACCCGATTCCGGAAGGTTCCAGCTTTGTACCAGGGAGTGTTACGGTTAATGGCACTGTACAGCCGACAGATGATCCCGTTTCTGGTATCAATGTTGGAAATGTCGCCATTGGTGATACGGTAACTGTCACATTCCAGGTACTGGTGTCTGGGCTGTTTCGGGGATTTGACTTAACGAATCAGGGGACTGTGAACTATACCTCCCAACTGCCTGATGGGCGTGTGATCACAGACACATCTGTTTCCAACATCGTAACCGTGACTGTATCCACTCCGCTGGTCAGTGTTACCAAAACAGCAAGTGCCACTGATGCTGTTATAGGAGATACACTAACCTACACCGTAGTTATCACCAATTCAGATACTGATCCAATTGACAACGTTGTATTTGCAGATGCCATTCCAATTGGATCGGCATTTATCCCCGGCAGTGTAACCATAGACGGGATTGTACAGCCCACAGCTGATCCGGTTACAGGGGTTAGTATTGGAACCATTGGTCCCGGCGTGTCTGTGACCGTCACATTCAGCACTAATGTTATTTTTTTACCCGATCCGCCCGAGCTTGCTGATCAGGCACAGGTTACGTTTACGAGCGGCCCGTTCGAGCAAGCATCTTTCTCGGATCCTTTAATCATACCCGTATATCAGCCTATCATTACAACAACCAAAAGCTCCGATCCTACCTTTGCAGCCGTTGGTCAAACGTTAACGTTCCAATTCAATGTCACGAATTCCGGCAATATCGCTGCAGACGCGACACTGACGGATATAATCCCGCCAGATGCCGCCTTTGTACCGGGGACCGTGATATCCAATGGCATTCCATTGCCTGCGGCTGATCCGAATGTAGGTATTCCTTTAGGAACGCTGGCTCCGGGGGAATCCCTATTTGTTACATTTCAGATTATCGTGAATACACTGCCTGCCAATCAGCAACTAGTGAATCAGGCAACGACGGACTATACATTTAGTCCACCGGATGGGCGTGTCATTCCGGGAAGCTCCCCTTCCAATGAAATCAACATACCGATATCGTCTCCAGACCCGATTGTAACCAAAAGCGCTGATGTGATTGATACTGTGGACGGAGATGTGATCACTTACACCATCGTTATCGATAATATTGAAAGCTTCACGGTTAATGACATCCTCTTTACGGACTCGATCTCGGCCGGCTCCGAGCTTGTTCCAGATAGTGTAACCTTGAATGGGACGGTCATTCCGGGAGCCGATCCTTCTGTTGGTATTAATGTCGGCAGCATTCCTGGCAATAGTCAGGTTATCATTACCTTCCAGGTCAGCGTTACCGATCTACCCGTACCTCTGCCCAATCCTTTTTACTTGACAGATCAGGCAACCATCCAATTTACTGTCGGAACAACCACTTTAGAGAACTTGTCCAATATAGTAACTATCCCCGTATATAGTCCAATTATAAATATCGAGAAATCCGCCTCCGAATCAATTGCGGTTGTGGGAGACACCATTACGTACTCTCTACTCATCACTAATACGGGGAATCTGAACGCAGATGTCATATTGTTTGACCCTCTCCCGCCGGGAGAGACGTTTGTGCAGAACAGTGTATTCATTAACGGGAATCGATGGAGCGGGACCAATCCAGTGTCAGGCGTTATTCTGGGCACGATATCTCGTGAATTCCCTGTAAATGTCACATTTCAGGCTGCAGTCACTTCGCTTCCCGATCCGCCTGTACTGAACAATCAAACCAGAGCTGACTATATTGCCATTCTGCCAGATGGTCGCATTCTCAGTGACAGCGTATTATCCAATATCGTCTCCATCCCGGTTACGGCTGAGAATATTATATCCGTATTGAAATCAACACCTGCCCAGCATGTTCAGATAGGGGAAACAATCACTTATACAATTTTGATCGAAAATAATGTATCGACACCCATTACCGATGTTGTGCTTACGGATCCGATCCCGCTCGGTACCACATTTGTTCCAGGAAGTGTTACTGTAGATGGCACCGTTAGCCCTGACGCCAATCCGTCTACAGGCATAACGATCAGTTCGATCATGCAAAATGATTCAGTAGCCGTCACTTTTCAAGTCATAGTTAATGACAGTGTTATTAACGAGCCTATGCCTGTCCTTGTAACCAATCAGGCGCAAGTCGTATTCACCACAGGAGATTTCACAGATACCGTGGAGTCCAATGCAGTGACAACACCTGTAGATCTCCCGATCATCACCATAGTCAAAGCGGCAAGCACTCAAAATGTACAGATTGGTGATACGGTTCAGTACCTGTTTACTGTCCGTAATTCAGGTCCAGTTCCAGCCCAAGTGACCTTGTTCGATATATTGTCAGCCAATACGACCTTTGTGCAGGGAAGTGTCGTATCCAATGGCAACCCTTTACCCTCAGCCAACCCTGTTACTGGCATTCCATTGGGAACGATTGCTCCGGGGCAGCAAATGGAAGTCGCATTCTCGGTGACCCTTACCTCCATACCTCCAAGTTTGGAGATTATAAATCAAGCGACTGCAAGCTTTACTTTCCTTACCGCAGACGGACGAACACTAACGGACAACTCACAATCGAATTCCATTATCCTTTATGTAAACAATCCCAATGTATCTATTAACAAAACGGCGAACAGACCTGATGCCTTACCTGGTGATATCATTACCTATAGCATTCTTATACGCAATAATAACCGATCACTCATAAGTTCGGTTGTATTAACCGATCCTGTTCCTCAAGGAACATCATTGGTAACGGGCAGTGTAGTCGTTAACGGAGTAGCGGCACCGTTGGGAAACCCTGCGACCGGAATCAATCTCGGCATTATTCCGCCAGGAGGCACCGCCGTGTTGTCCTTCCAAGTCAGAGTAAACGCAAACACTACGCTTTCACTAATTACAAATCAGGCGAACCTTCGCTATACGTTGGGACAGACGATTTTCACACTCCAATCCAATCCCGTCAACGTACTCGTAACTTCCACTTCGCCAACACAGATTACCCTTCAAAAAACAGCTGATAAAACTTCAGTTGTTGTGGGCGACACCATCACATACCAGATCGTCGTTACCAATACGGGAAAACCAATCGTTCAGGTTACGATTACCGACCCAATTCCGACTGGAACCCGATTCGTTGAGGGTAGTGTAAGATTGGACGGACAACTGGTTGCTGGAGCTCATCCAGCCGCGGGTATTTTCATTGCATCCCTTCAGCCGGCGCATAGCGCAAGTATTACGTTTGAGGTTATCGTCATTAACCAGCCCGTAAACGGAAGTATCCTTAATCAGTTTACAGCCAAATTTCAAGCTCAGGGTCAAGCAACAGTTGGGTCACTCCAATCCGAAACAGTGGTTATTCCGAGTCGTTTGCCACAGCTCACCATTGTCAAAAGTACAAACAAATCTGAGGTCGAAGTCCATTCTCATCTCCGTTACAAAATTTTGATTCATAACGCAAGCTCATTGCCAGCGATAGATGTCATTCTGAAAGATGTACTCCAAGCGGAGTCCACCTTTATTGCTGGCAGCGTGGTGGTTAACGGACAGCTCCTACCCGATGGAGACGTTGTGAAGGGACTTTCACTGGGGACAATCGCCCCAGGAGGGACGGTAGACATTCAATTTAATGTGCTGGTGCACAGCATACCTGAACACTGTCGATTGCTTAATCAGGCTTTATTACATTTTAACATTGCACTGCCCGATGGCAGTCTGCTTCCTTCTTTCCTAGCCTCCAATAAAACCGATGTGGAGATTATAGAACAGGAAGAATAAGCTGCGCTGGGAGCAGACTCTTCATAACCTGCCCACATGCAAAATAAACAAAGGCCATCCTTGTCAGGATGACCTTCGTTTATTTTCATTAAATACTTTGCAGTTACACGTGAAGCGCCAAAAGCAGTTTGTAGATCATCGTCACAGCTTCCGCTCGAGTCGTTTCACTGCCTGCACGAACCGTATGGTCCGTATATCCGCTAACAATCTTCGCCTGCACCGCTGCATCCAGTGCTTCCTGTGCCCAAGACGGCGTCTGCGATGCATCATTAAAACTTGGTTTAACGGATGTATTGCCAGACATTCCGGCTTGTGCCTCCGAACTTGCTGTTAGTGCATTCGCCATCATGACTGCCATCTCAGCACGGGTAATCGTCCGATCGGGCTTGAATGTATTATCGCCGTAACCTTTCACGATTCCAGCTTGCATGGCTGCGGCTATGTCTCTTTTCGCCCAGTCGGGCAGATTACCTTGATCTGCAAACGTTGTATCCGACTCGACAGACTTCAATGCCAGCGCCTTACTGAGCAACGTAACAAACTCTGCCCGGGTAATCTTCTTCGAAGGTTGGAATGTTCCATCTGTGTAACCTTGAATCACGTTCATGCCCAGCAAACGGTCTGCGTAGTCGGCAGCCCAGTGTCCACTCAGGTCAGACAGATTCAAGGGTGCATAGCTTGACACAACGAATGTGCCCAGATGATTCACATTGGCCGTTATGCTTCCTGCTGCATTCGTCTTGCCACCGATGAATACCCAGCTCTGACGAGCTTCATTATAATAGTAGATTGCAGGTTGGGTGCCATTCGGCAGTTCTGTCGAATCCACTTTCAAGCTCAATACGGCCTGATCGTTCAATGTTCTTCCGCCACTGCGGCTAATCTGTACAGCTTGTCCAAGTACATTCAGGGAAGCTGTATTCTGTAACTTGTTCTTGGCAACCACAGACACTTGCAACGTATCCTTGGAACCGATGGCTCCCGCCGGAGCGTTGAATTGTACGATGTCTTTCAGACCCGTTTGGACCGGCTGATTCGCTTCCACCTCAACCTTCACTTCAGTGGATGAATCTGCCCCCGTTTCCGGGCTCGTTGGTGTGGTTGGAACGGTTGGCGTTGTTGGCACACTTGGTATGCTTCCTCCTGAATTCCCACCAGAGTTGCCTCCATTTCCCCCACCTGAACCCCCGCCACTATTGCCTGAGCGGGCTTGTACAGTCACGGTACGGATAACTTCCTGTGCTGCATTACCAGCGATATCCTTCACGTTATACCGAAGGGTGTAGATTCCTGCTGCTTGTGTGTTCACCGTGCCATCCACATGCACGGAACCACGGATGCCGACATTATCAGAAGCCTGTGCTCCAGGCTCATTGTACGTGTCTCCCACATTCACCGTCATCTGGCTGCTACCTTGCAAGCTGATGACGGGAATCTCACGGTCCATTTTAATGACCTGAGGTAAAGTATACGTTTGTTCCAGATCATCGGTTGCCCGGAATAAAAGGTTGTGCTCTCCCGGCTCCGTTACCTCCAAAGGCGTATTCTCTTCATATGGTTCGTATGTCTGCCCTCCGTCACGAGACAACTCGATGATCGCAGAAGTAGCAGGTGCGTATACTGCGCCGGTTACACTAACTGTTACGGACTGGTTCGTCCATGTATCCGTGTAATATGGCTGACCGTCAGCGGTAGTCATGTTGCTTTTCAACACCAGCGCCTGATTATTCGTACCTTCCACAATGACAGTGAACGTTTTGTTTTGAGATTCCGTTCCACGCTGCACAGTTGCCGTCAGTTCCAATCGCTCATTATTGTCAGGTTGTGTTAGCAGCTTGCCTTCGTTATTCATTCGTTCCGGGTTGGAGCTGGACCAACTAATGGTTGCACCATGCTTTCCTTCATCAGGAAGGGTAAGGTCGGAAGTGACCGCGCTCAGATCACCCAAATCGATTGCTTGAATTGTATCGGTTACCGCCTGTGCATCACTATAAGGTGTGGCACTCATGAAAATTGGGTTGGAGTAGAACCACAGGTCGCGGTAGTTGCTATCATTAATTTGATTAAAACGGGTGGTTGCATCCGCAGTCGTATTTTTCGGATCAAGCTGCGGTTCGCCATTGACAGTCTCACCTGTCACGTTCATGCCCAGATTCGTCCCGCGCAGGCGGAAATACTTGTCCTGGTCTGTAGCTTGGATCTTGTACGTGATGACATTATAGCCTTCGGCATCTGTCGTCCAATCGTTGGACGTGAAAGTAGCCAGTACTCTGGTAGAGTCATTGGTGTCTTTGGTATATGCGGCTGTACCCTTCTCGGCCTTGGCTGTAACATCTCCGGCGATGAGATCAACGTGATCCACAATGGGTACTTGTCCGGCGGACGCACCACTGTTGATTGGATTTTCATAGTTGTTACTCGTCGCGGGACTTTTGAAGCGAATCTTCAGCTCTACTTCATCACCTTGGGTAACATTAAGGTCTCCGCCCATCTCAACCTGATTACCCGCTCCGGATGCCGTGAAGTCCAGTGCATTGATCAGGTCACCGAATACGGAAAATGATTTCCCCGAACGCAGTCCATCCAGAACAGCCTGCATCCCTGTACCCTCAACCCAGGAATACGTCTTGGCATATTCGCCCGGAAAATAACCACTGGAATTCGTGCCAATCGTCTTGAAATGGTAGTCCGAATTGCCATAGTTCCAGAAATGACGTCCTTCTCCAAGCAATGCATCCCATAATCCGCCAACCTTGGCGACCATGTAGTCTACGCCGCCGTATGTACGGTATTTGTATCCATCATCAGCGGTCGGATTAGCTACATTGTAGCTTGTGTTGTACCCACCACGATCCGGTTCCATCTGATTGCCGAGCATGCCTTCGATACCGAATACCACTTGTGGAGCCAAATCGTTGAAATCACGGAAGTCCGCGATGGTATATTTGTTTTTGCCCCGTGAAGGGTGGTTGATCATCGCATAACTTGTCATTGGATAGTTGGTCGCGAGCCAATTGATGGCGGTTAAGGCATCCTGATGAGTCGTGTAGGCACGCCCCCCGTTCTGATCCCAATTCGCTACGTCTGCCGCATTAAACAGGTTCGCTGCGCGATTCGTGAAACGATACTCGAATTCCTTGGCAGCGTTCAGCGCTTCGGTTGAGTTCGGCTCATCCGTAAGAATCCCCACTCCAACGTGTTCATGTGTAGGCATGTCCCATTCGAAACCGGAAAAGATCGTTTTACCTGTGTATTTGCCTGCATCCTGAAGTGCCTTGATCTGTGGTACCTGATATTCATTCATTCCTTGGGACATGGGTATTGGTCCATCCGAAATGTCGTTCCCATTGTGATCTCGCTTGGATAACCGCAAGTGATCCGTAAGCGCGATCCAGTCCAGCCCATATTTGGTTAAACCCGCATCAAGCACGTCCTCCAGTGAAACCTGTGCATCATCGGACTCAAATGTATGTACGTGCAAATCTCCCGTTTGCCAAGAACCTGTTGCCGAGTTGTTGACTGGCGAGCCATCACCCGCATCTGCATAGGATACAGCC
Organism: Paenibacillus sp. FSL R5-0749; assembly: GCF_038595085.1. Lineage (NCBI taxonomy): Bacteria > Bacillati > Bacillota > Bacilli > Caryophanales > Paenibacillaceae > Paenibacillus > Paenibacillus sp. FSL R5-0749. The sequence goes on from NZ_CP152005.1 coordinate 5,048,729, forward strand.
GCAGGAAAAGCACCCATGACCATCCCAGTCGCCAAGGGTATAAGTGTAAGCATAGCGAGCATTTTCTTGCCTTTATTAGTGAACAAAATCGTCCCACCACCCGTTCTGAGTTGTTGTGTCGGGAGTAAATATAAGAGACTTATGGGGGCAGGGTCAACGGCCTAGAAGCATGTATTTAAAATTTTACATATACCTGCATTCCTTCATATTCCGTTAAAGGTTTCTCAAGCTTTTTCTAACAGAGTCATGCTCTGCGCTGCTCCATATAGGGGGAGTGAATCTGGGGAGAATGCGGCAATTAGAGGATGATACAACAATTCATAGATTGTTCACGATTCAGGAAAGTTCCACCACTTCTGTGCATCATTAGGAGGAGAATTGACATAGGCGGAATCATCAAGCGGAGAACATAGTGGTTTTTGTAAAAAGATCAGGGTTACGCATACGCCGAGTATAGAAAAAGCACCCACGAACCACAGGCATGATATGTCCTGAAGCCGCAGGTACTTTGGGTGAGCGGGATTTTGTTGCAGCCTTTACATCTTTACTTTTGTGAACTGGGTGCAAGTTATTTGTAAGATTTAAGATGTGATTGATGAACCTACTTCCATTATTAAATTGCCTACGGTAAGTGTTTGCTCATATCATGGATAAAACCATCATTACCATAGATGGCTACAACAAGGTATTTTTGTTGAATGGGTATTGGAATAACAAGCGCTTGCTTTCCATTAAAATAATAACGGTCCTTCCTCTCGATCCAATTTTCGTCCGTGTATATAATATTCACAAAATCCATATCATGAGGCACTGCTCTATCGTGAATAACAACACAGAGATAATCCCCTAATTTCTGGACTGAAATCCCTTCCTCATCTTCTTTCCATACATACTGATTTGGTTGCATGACAAGCTTGTTCTTGGGTGATTTGGTAAGTACGGACGCTTTGGCCTCTTCCCCTTTTACACTAACCAAAAGTGCCGATTGATCATTCACGATTTTGATTTCTGCGTATTTCAGATGATGCATTTTGAGATAACTATGAATTTCTTCTTTGGTAATCGGTTCACCACTTGCGCCATTCGTTAACAGAAGCATGGATAACATTAATTCAAATAAAAATTTCATCTTATGTACTCCTTATCTACTAAAAACTTCGTATTATGCTGTTGACCAATGTAACTGATAATATCAAAAATATGGAATTCTAACAATTGAATCACAGTATAACAAAAATCATTCTTAGTTCATTTTCCGTGTTTCAACCGGATACATACGTCTGTAAAAACAGCAAAAAGTCTTTCAGATCAGATCTGAAAGACTTTCACACTTCTCAACGATAAAAAATTCAACCAAACCGGCCACTAATATAATCCTGTGTACGTACATCCGCTGGCTCAGCGAACATGCTTTGGGAAGCGGAACACTCCACCACTTCGCCATTTAGGAAGAACACGGTCTGCTGGGATAATCGAGCGCCTTGCTGCAATGGTATAACGCGCTCCTTCAATTCGTGCGTCAGCTCCTCAATCTTGAAGGTAGAGAGGGGATCCATGCTGTTTGGGGCCAAAGGTCACGTGATCATAGATGGATTTGGGAAAAAGGTTCGGTTGCTGGAAGACCATGCCGATCTTCTTACCAAGGGTCTCCACATGAACTTCACCACTGTAGATATCGGTGCCTCCTACGGCAACTTTACCCTCAATCCGTGTGTCGGGTATCCGGTCATTCATGCCGTGCCTGTTGTCTAATATGCTGCATGTATCATCCATATGAGAGCTTGTCTGCCTCATCCCCCCCAAAGTTCCACGTTCATAGTAAAAATAACCTATTACGTTGTAATTATAGGTGCGAATTGCAAACGGGAAATCCTGGGATTTTTAGCACATTGTCAATGTTTTCATATAAACAAAAAACATGGGCTGGAAGACATTCTCCAAGACAATTTTTTTGGGAATTTCAGATCATCATGCATACGTTGAATCATTGCAGCTACTCCTTAACACTTCAAGCTTTAATCTGCTCATATAATCGTGTGCTCACTGAAGAAGGACGAATATGCAACTCACTTAAACGTTCTTCAAGATCGCGATAGATACGTAAGACATGGTCATGATTGCCCATGGACAAATATGCTTGCATGGCACAACGATACGCTTCTTCTTCATAAGGGGAATGCCGCATGGCACGTTCCGCTGCTTCTGCTGCCTTCTTGTCGTTATGCAGTTCCAGGTACTTCTCGGACAGCTTCAGCATCAGTTCCAATGCACCGCGCTCGATCTTCTGGCTAAGTTCAGACATCCAGAAATAATCTTCCTGCGGAAGCAGTTCATCCTGATACATATGTAAAGTCCGCTCCATTTGAGCCAGTGGAACATCCTCCTCGCGTTGCATCCGAAGTACAAGTTCCAGTACATCATATACATCAGCACGGATTCGCTTTTTGTCCAGCATGTAATGTTCATTCCTGTAGCTGACCATCTGCTCCATTCCCAACTTCTTCAGGTTTTTCCTCAGCAGACTCACACAGGTATGCATATAGATTTTGGCCTTTTCGTAACGCTCATCAGGCCACAGATGGTCAATAATGCGATCCCGGTGAACAACACCGGTGATCGGGTCATGCAATAGCAAATATGCAAACAGTTCCTTCTCCTTCGCTGTACGCCACATGACCATTTCACCATTCGTAGGCGTGACACGAAAATTCCCCAACATTTGTACAAATAATTGATTTGACTCATTGCTGTTCCCCGAAGATTGCCGTGCTGGTTCCGCTGCAGTTGACTTAGCCGCATTTCCCTTATCCTTCAGCAGTCTGTCAATGGTTTTGGACAATCGGCCCATCTCAATCGGTTTGAGCAGGTAATCCAGAGCCTCATGTTCAAAAGCAGAGACAGCATAATGATCATAAGCCGTTGTAAATACAATGACGGCATCCGGTTCGACTTCATGGATATTCGCTGCAAGCTCCAATCCGCTCATGCCCGGCATCTCAATATCGAGGAACCAGATATCCGGTCGTGTATGCTGAAGTGCCTCCAGTGCCTCGAATCCATTCACCGAACGCCCAGCAATGGCGACTTCTCCCGTTCGAGTTAGAAACATCTCCAGCATATTCAGCGCATGCGGCTCATCGTCCACCAAATAGGCCTGCAACACGGTCTCTCCCCCTCTGTATTATTGATATGGAAATTTAATGGTAACCTTGGTGCCCAGACCTTGTTCACTCTGAATCACAGGTGCTTGTCCGTTCATATGTTTCAATCGTCTCTGTACATTTTGCAGGCCAATACCTTGTTCTGTATGACTTCTATTCATAATAAAGGCAACCTGCTTACCAGACATGCCCACACCATCATCCTCAACCACCACTTGAACGCTATCCTCATATCTTCGAATGGTCAAGCGAACGGTTCCGCCGTCAATCTTCTTGGATACGCCATGCCGAATGGCGTTTTCCACCAGCGGTTCAATCAGGAGCGGCATGACTTTACAGGAATATAACGAGCTGTCCACGTCCAGTTTAACCTGAAGCCGTGAACCGAATCGCTCCTGCTCTATCTCCACATAGGCTCGAATTAACTCCATCTCTTTACTAAGCGGAATCAACTCCTCCGTGTTATCCAGATGGAAGAGTATACGCAGATAACGACTGAAACTGCCTAGCAATTCTCCGGCTCTCGGCCCATCCGTAAAACATAACGACATAATGGTGCCTAACGCATTATACAGAAAATGCGGCTTGATCTGTGAACGCAAAAAGGCCATCTCGTTATTGGCTGCTTCTTTTACGAGTTGCTTCATGCCAAGTAATGTATGTATCCGCACAAGAATTTCGCCAGCATCCAGTGGACGGGTTATAAAATCATTACCGCCGGCCTGAATGCATGCCTCAATATCTGCTGGTGTACTGCGCATGTTAATAAACAGAATTGGTAAATCTACCTGACTGAACTCCATCCGTACCTGCTTGCACAGCTCATACCCGGTCACCTCAGGCAACATCGCGTCGACAATCACAAGATCGGGCAACTTCCCACCAGCCAGAGCAGTCCGAACCTTGACATCAGAGTCAGCGAAGCTCAGATGAAAGCCTTCTGTAGCAAGCAATGTATTCAATTGTTCCATATCCACAAGATCAGATGTCGCAATTAATACGTGGGCTGAAATCACGCTTCCCACCTTTTTCTCCTCCTTCACATCAGTCTCCTGCGTTGCGGCTACCTCGGCCAAATCGGGCTTGTTGGTGCTAACTGCGTGAGGAAGCTCAATCATGATTGATGCTGCTTCATCGTTCACCACGAGTTTCCCTCTCATTGCACTGACCATTTCCGCTGCAACAGCAACCCCCGCAGCAATCTCATCCCCTTGCTGTAGACCAGGGTCTGCACCCTGACCTTGCAGAGTACTCCAATCCGAATCAGCTTCCAGATAAAGAGTAATTCGCACATGATCCAGATGCCTTTCGCACGCCAGTACCAGCTTCCCATTATGATGTTGTCCCATCATGTGGTAGACCAGGTTATACAGCACTTGAAGCAGCCGACTCTCATCCGCCATGACATAGCGTGCTTCAGGCTCCAGTCTGCGAATCATAACAATTCCTTTGCCAGAAGCCAAAAATCCCAGCACTTCCGTAACCAGTGAAAGGCAGGATACCAGATCAACGCTTCCCATGGAGAGTTTTATGCTGCCATCCCTGAATCGTGATATATCAATCAGATCATTGACCAGATTGGACATTCGGTACGCCGTATTGCGAATAAGCTGAAGCTTGCCCTGAATTTCCAATTCATTAGTGCGTCTCAGTGACGTTGTGAGAAGGGAGCGGGACAGATGAATAATGCTATGGAGCGGCGAATTTAACTCATGCGAAGTCAGAAGCAAGAACTCATCCTTGGCTTTGTCCGACAGTTGAAGTTGATGGGTAAGTTGCTGCATCGAATCATATGCCTGCGTGTATTGATAGATCAGTAACATGGCAAAGGCACACAAAATCACAAGCGTTGTACAGTTCAGCAGCACCTGACTGATCGGGTACCATGTCACAATGATTCCAAGCACATAGTTGATCAGCATAAGCCAGATGCAGATGATAAGCAATTGCGCCTGGGAGCGACTCCGGTTACCGTACCTTGCCCGAACATACTGATGTATAATAACCATGAATGCCAATGCATAGGCACACAGATTAATAGCGTACATACTCTCCTGAATATAGGAATAGACACGAAATGGTGCCAGCGCAATAAATGCCAGATAGACAGTCAGTACCATGCTGGGTACCTGAAGCCACCTTTTTAACACGGGCGCGAGATTGGGAGTAAGTCTCCAGGTAATCATGCTGACAATCACAGACACTCCGTATACCGACATGTATTTCAATTTATACGCCAACTCAAAAGGAATGTCCGGCAGCAACTGTAACATCAAACGCTCCCCGTTGGTCACAACCGTCAATGCAAAACCGATGAAGAACAGCGCATACAACAGCTGATTTCCATCCCGATGCAGACGGATATACAGATACAGAAACAACAATCCAAAAATTACCACAATCCCTATAATCAATAGCTCAAGTCCGGATTGAATGATCGTTCTTGTTTCCATGTAACTGCCTGGTCCCAGATCCATTGAGTTATAGATGCCACCACTGCGGAAATCAAAATTGGCTACTTGCAGCACAACTTCAATCTCTGTACGTTCAGGGTGAAAATAGATCGTATAAGGTTCATTGCGCGGGACGTACGAGGTGGCAGAGGTTCCCGGCTGACCGGAACGACTCATCAACTTGCCATCCACATACATTGCATCTGCAAAACGAACATAACGTTTGGCAATGGCCAGCAGCTCACCTTGCGGCACGTTTTGCACAATCAAGCGGTAGGTTCCATAACTTTTGCCTTTCATCGGATAGCCCTGGTTGTTTCTCTCGTCGTCCCAATTACCTGGCACTTGCATCATGACAGGTTTATCATGCATACTATGAATCTGCTGTGGGGAGAGCAACTGTTCCGGATAGAACTCCCACTCTCCATCCAGTGGAATGACGGATTGGCTCGTCCACTTCATACCCGCCAAGTCCAGAATGCCCTGTCTGGCCACGGGCTTTTCGTGTCCACCTGAGATCTGCCATGTTACCACTAGCGCAAGCAGCAGGGTCATGAGTCCGATCCCTAACATAAATCGATCCGTTCTGATGACTGTCATCTCTCTTTCTCCAGTAAACGTCTATCTTGCATAGCGTTATTTTCCCACTCGCACCTGAAGCTGTCCATCCTTTTTGATAACTACCATATAACGATGAAAAAAAGGCATCCGCAGATGCCTCCTGGATTTCATCTGATGCTGCTCTTCCCCAACTGAAGACAGGGACAAGCAGGATCAGCAATCTACTTTTTAATTCTGGGATGCAGCCTGAATCGCGCCGTAAGCCCAGTGATCTGCAGATACATCCTTCCATCTCGATGCACCGGACAGATCAGGCTCGATCTTCACCAAACGATTCAGCAACGTGACGGCCTCTGCTCGCGTCACAGCATCGTTCGGGCGGAATGCTCCGTCTTGCGACACACGCATGACTCCCGTTGCCAATACATGTTGAACCGCCTCTCGGGCCCAGTGCGGTGTAATATCCGTAGCTTCGCTTGGCAAAGCTGCTGTTGCTTCAGATGCTTCTGTATTGACATCGGCAGCTGACTCTTGAATTGTCAAAATCCGCTCGATGATGACAGCCATCTCGGCACGTGTGATAGAGCGCCCTGGCATGAAATCACCCGCAGCATTACCACGCATATAACCTGCTGCTGTCGCCTTTGTAATGGCATCGCGGGCCCACTCCGCAACAGGCATATCCCGATACGATGAACTGAGCGTAGCTTCCTCGCTGTCTGAAGGTAATACGCGAGATAGCAATGCAGCCATTTCGGCACGTTGAACCGCCTGATTCGGTCTGAATGTACCGTCGGCATAACCTTGAATGTACGCTGAGGATTGGCTGCCATTCATGAGAATAATGGAAAATGTGCTGAACTTGGTGACTTCAAACTCAATTCCCGGTTGGTCTGTTCCATTAAACTTAACAAGTTTACCCTTAACGAGTTCCTTGGTCCCATCGCTATGTTCAATAAATACTTGCAGCTTGTGCAGTTCCTTCTGTGTCAGGTTCGTATCCCTGATCGGTAGCACTACTGTCACCGGACGACTGCTCATATTTGTCTCAATGGTCATTGGACGACCTATTAAACGGAAGTCGGAGGTATTGATTGGCTGTTCTACAATTAATGGATCCTTCTTAATTCGCTGCTCTACTACCTCACGCCCTGCGGCATCCTTGATCGGAACAAGGTGGAAAAATACGTCCGAGTCCAGTCCTTGCAAAGATTTCGCCGGAAGTTGCAGAGATGCGTTATCCGTTTCAATATACAGATTCATCTTCTCGTCTGCCATTAGTGCAGTAGACTTGGCAGGCAGCTTCACGTTCAGTTCAGATACCTCGTCCTTCTCATCCGGAATCATGATCCGGGCAATAGTCGAACCTGCCTTCTTCAGGGTTTCAATTGCACGAGAAGTCTGCTCGGCCGTCAGATTCACCTCGTCTTTTTTGCGTCCATCTGCCCCTGTTGTTCTTTCAATAATCGTTTCTGAAACAACGGCATTCGTGTTCCGTTCATTGGTCACATTAACGGTAATCTTCTCGGAAGTGCTTGCAGACGGTGATGGTGTTGACGAACCACCGGATGAACTTCCTGAACCGGACGAACCCGGATTGGATGGGGTTGTTGGTGTAACCGGTGAGCCCACGACTGTGATTTTGCCTGGTACAATCTGCTTGTTCATCTCAATTGCATCAGCATCCGTCACCGTAAAGTGTTCAGGCAGGGCCGTGTCGACAACCTGGACCGGATACTCTCCTGCAATAACATCGGAAGCCATCGTGAATTCGATGTTAAACAACTCCTGCGGGCTCTCGGATGCCGGAATGGGACTGAGCCCGCCATCCTCATCACTCCAGCCTACGATGAGTGATCCTGTTTCATTATTCACGTTATACTGTATTCCCGTTCTGTTACCTGTAACATCAGTAACCCGCATGGCTGCGGGATTGAACTTCAATCGTACCCCGTAAGAGCCGATTGGTTGATCAAGTGACACCGTATCGACCGATAGCGTTACCTTTTCACCTGCTTTTCCTTGTGCTGATCCAATGCCAACAGTTCCATTCCCGACTGGCTTTACATCTTCAAGCACAATGACTTGTCCAACTTGCCCGGTCACTTGAACCGGATCAATATCCCCTGTCCATACGCCCGTTTGCAGGGTTACTAAGCTTGGACCGATAACCGCATTTTCCTTAATCTTAAAATGAAGGGAATACAACTCCGTAGATTCATCGATGAATTGTTGAGTCATCATAGACACTTCAATGTAACCGGAAGCAGAGGTATCTTTGGTTAAATTTAATCCCTGATATTTTTCATAAGCCTGCTGGTTTACAACCTCGTCCCCTTCCACGAGTTCAAGCACAGCTGAATCGTAGGCAAAGGACAGCTCAGAGTGATAAAAAGCAAATGCTGAGCCTTTCGAATCATAAGACACAGGCACTTCGACGATATCTCCTGGTTTGCCAGATACTTCTCCGATATGAATGACAGGATCTACACTGGCCTGTGCCTGAGGAAGCCACGAAAAGATCATGGAAACCGTGAGCAGCATAGTCAGAAGCGCCTTCATGGATCGTTTGGATTTTGTAAATATTAAATGCCCCTTTTGGTTTGGCAAAATAGTCACTCCCTTCTGATATTATGAATTAATCCCCAAGTAAACGCCCATAATCAGCGCTGAATCCTTCGCATCCAGGACACCATCATCATTCATGTCCAACGCTTCAATCTGACCTGGTGTTAACGTGATTAAACCTTTGATATATTTATTGACCAATAAGGCGTCTGCCGGTGTGATTACACCGTCTCCATTGGCATCCCCTTTGATTCGCAACATGATCGTGACATCCACGCTATCCGAAAAGACAGTTCCATTCTTGGCCTGCCAGCCAAATGTTGTCTTGATCCCTGTAAAAGCTGAACCAGGAACAAAGGCCAATGTGTTCAACTCCGCAACAGGAATAACCTGATCCTTCACGACATCAACGCCGTTCAGCTGCAATTTGCCGTTGTCAGGCAAAGAGGAGATACGAATATCAGTCATGGGCCGATTCTCTGGATCAGCATAATTACTTTCAAAATCGGTGGATGTAAAGGTTACAGGCAGCCCTTGTTTAACCGTTTTGGAAAATGCACCAGCAGCCGGTTTAGGCGTATTATTCTGGCTGAGACCTAGAGTACGAGCAGAGGTTCCGTCTGCACTGAATACAACAATCCGGTCTCTCGCCGTATCAGCCATATATACTTCGTCTTCCGGTCCGAAGGCAATTTGATTATTGAGGTCAATCGGATATGACTCGTTCCCACTCACCCACGTACTCAGTACAGGGCGATCGGGATAAACAAAACCTTCGTAACCTGCATGCATGATCTGGTTCTCACTCACGACGTATACTTGTTTGTTCACTGAATCTAACGTAAGGTCTCCAAGCTTGTCTGTTGAATTTATTATACTGATGAAGGGGTAGAGATTAACTCCGCTCATATGTGTATACCATTTCTGATTTCCATCTCCAAGAATTACGCTAGAGTATTCGGTGTATCCCCCACTCGAACTTCCTGTCCATCTCAAGGTATCCAACGAAATGCTACTTAATATGACAGATCTCGTTGGAGTACTGTAGAGGCTATACATCAGTTCCACATAAGAATAAGCGTCCCTTTTGTACATAATTATATTTCGGATATAAGGTTGCTTATCCGCATCTGAATATCCGCTATATAGGGAAAGTGTACGCATAACATCTATAGCGGGCGCGTGTACGGTACCATCAGGATTAAAAATATGCACTTGTGCTGTTGCGCCTGATGCAGCAGCATAGATCAGTCCGTCGCTTCCCATAGTGACTGCCGTCAGATGCGGGACATCCATGGTCGACAGCACTTCGCCTTCCGCTGTAGCCCGAAGAACCCGATTGTTGCCGCTGTCTGCGATCAGCATCTCTGTTTCACCATCAGCCGTCTTATAGAACTCAATGTCTGTAGGTTGACTTACTGAAATGGACTCTGTTGCAGCAAGGGCTGATGAAGATGGAAAAGTCATGCTCGTGAGTAATGTAATGACAAGAGCAAGCACACTCCATCGTTTTCTGTTGACTCTTGCACCCCTTTTAGTGTGTGGACTCAAACCGTCTCCTCCTTAAAACTTCTGATTATGTTCATTAGCAATATAACAAGCAGCTCTTAACAATCACTGAACAGAAACATGTATGGATATCAAAAACAGGCATACCAAAAAACGACCAGACCAAACGGATGCCCGTTTAATCCCGTCGTTCTCTTTCAATCCTTTTCTCTCAGCATGATTTAGAAATCTGCAAATACCTGCTCAAAGCCTGCTTTCGACTTGGCAAACCGCGCCTCTACATCCATTTCTGATGCAGGTGCCAACACCTCCTGAGCCACGACACCGTTGTAGCCAATAACCATCAGATTTGTCAGAAAACCTTTCAGATCTATTACACCTTCTCCAGGATACAAGCGTTCTCCATCCTTCAATTGCTCGATCGGCAAATCATAGGCATCGTTGATATGCACATGAACAATCTGCTCTTTCTTCAGCTTCAACAGATCTTCCATGGGTAGACCATTCGTATGCCAGTGATAGGAATCTACGAGCAAACCTACGTTAGGCGCATGAATGGTTTCAATCCAATCCAGCGTATCCTCCACACGCCAGATAAACGGATTCTTCCATTGCGTCCGCAAGTGATGGCAACCAACAAACTCTAGCCCTAACTTAATCCCGTAAGCGTCCAGAATATCTGCGCAGAGTCTCAAGCGTTTCGTAGCTGCCGCCATAAATTGCGCTGCTGGCTGATCCGTTGAGGGTAAAATATACGTACAACAGCTGTAACAATTCAGCGAAGCAGAAGCTTCAGCCATGGCAACCAAAGATTGCAATCCCTCACGAAATTGCTCATCTGTTGTCCGCCACTCCACCGTTAGACCCGATGAACCGATAATGACCTGATTGCTATCCAGTAGTTGTTGCGCCCGCTCCTTACCATACGTTTCAATCAATGAGAGCGGATTCAAATCGACAGATCCGAAACCATACTTGGCCGCCTCTATGATATATTGTTCATCAGACTCGATGTTGCCCAGTCCCGCATTCGTTAACCCTCTAATCATGCCAATCTCCTCCTGTGACTCGTCTGGAATTACAGCTTGTTTATCATTTTATAATAACAGTACTCTCTCAAAAAGAAACCATCAAAAAGAGCGGCAACACGTTAAATTAACGTCATTACCGCTCTATCTTTTCTATCTTACACTTTCTAACGTATACCGGTTACGCGGAATCTCAAGTCCCAGATTCTCCCTTAGCGTCTCATGCTCATACTCCGTGCGGAACAGCCCTCGTTTTTGCAGAACCGGAACAACTAGCTCCACGAAATCTTCCAAGCCATTGGGCACCACGGTACGAACATTGAATCCGTCTGCCGCTTCGCCTTCAAACCATTCCTGAATCTGATCTGCGATCTGATCCGGTGTACCAATGAACGATGTACGCGGGGTAGACGCCAGCAATGCTACTTGACGCAAGGTCAGCTCCTGTTCGCGTGCCTGCTGCTTAATCTTTTCTGTTGTACTGCGGAAGCTGTTGCTGCCGATCTCCCCAATCTCGGGGAAAGGTTCGTCCAACGGAAACTGGGAGAAGTCGTAATGATCGAAGTAACGCCCCAGATAATTCAGCGCCTGATCCATACTCACCAGTTCGGCAATTTCCTGATACTTCTGCTCAGCTTCTTCCTCTGTTCTACCCACAATGGGACCGATGCCCGGGAAGATCAGGATATCCGTTGCCTGACGTCCATACGCCACTGCTCTTGCCTTCACATCCCGGTAGAACTCCCTTGCCTCCTCCAGCGTCTCATGTCCTGTATAGACGGCATCTGCCGAGCGGGCAGCCAGATCTTTACCAGATTCGGATGAGCCCGCCTGGAAAATCACCGGATGACCCTGCTTCGAACGCCCCACATTCAGGGGGCCCTGTACGGTGAAGTGCTTTCCTTTGTGATTCAGCGTATGCAGCTTGGCAGGATCGAAGAATACGCCCTGTTCCTTGTCCCCAACAAAGGCATCGTCCTCCCAGGAATCCCAGAGACCTTTGACCACATTCAGATGTTCTTCCGCAATTTCGTAGCGCAGCGCATGGTTTGGATGTTCGCCTTTCCAAAGTTCTGTGCCGATCCTTCCAAAGGTGAAGTAACCACGTTCCATCCAGCCCTCCCGCCGCTCAATTGATCCAGCGAAGCAAATTGCCGCGCAACCGTGAACGGTTCACTATAGGAAGTAGACAATGTAGCAACCAGCCCAATATGGGAAGTGGCCCCGGCGAGTGCGGACAGAAGTGTCATAGGTTCAAAGCGATTGAGAAAATGAGGATTGGACTTCTCGTTGATGAAGAGGCCATCTGCAATAAAGAGCAGATCGAACTTCCCTTTTTCCGCGATACGCACCTGCTTCTTGTAGAATTCCAGACTAACGCTCGCATTAATGGGAATATCCGGATGACGCCAAAAGGAGATACTGTTACCCACTCCGTTCAGATTAGCTCCCAATTTCAATTGTCGTTGCGACATATATATTCCTCCCTAAGTTGTAGTGATGACCATTCCGTTCGAATATCCTTTTATCTCATAGAGTTGTTTCGTTGTTTCGTCGTTTGGTCATTTCTTTATGCTGTTTCCGCCCGCTTCTGCTGTTGTCATGCTTAATCCGGGTTTACTCGCCTGTTTCACATCACTAACCCTGACTGTCCAAGCCGCTCCCAGCAATACAATCCCAGTAAATAGAAAAATAAACGGAATGCCGATCCATCCACCAAGGAAACCACCAATTAACGGTCCAAGCACGATACCGAATTGACTCGCCGTCTGACTCAGGCTGACAGCCCTCCCACGAAAATCATGGTCAGCATACTTGATAATCAGCGCATTAAGCGCCGGATAGACCGCGGCAAAGAACAGACCATACACAAATCGCAGGCTGCCAAAATAAATCAGATTCGTAGCTGTCATCTGCAGCAGACTGCCAATTCCGCCGCCGATCAGACCGATAAACAGTGTTTTCTCGTATCCGATCCTGCCACCAATCTTGCCCCAACGGGGTCCCATAATGACGGTTGCTACACCAATCGCCGAGAAGACAATGCCCGCACTAAGTGTTGCACTGCCGATATCTCCTCCAATCTGGACGACATAGAGTGTCAGCACCGGTTCAATGATGAGTACAGACGTTGAAACCAGCAGAATCAAACCGTAGATCCGCATCAGCCCGGGTGTGGAAGCTGCTCTTTTCAAGTCCCCTATGATCTTCGTCGGAACGATTGTACGAGCTTGTCGTGACTCCTTAACACCCAGGACCATTAGAGCCGCGATCAATGTAATCACAGCCGATGCAATGAAGCATCCTCGCAGTCCGATCCAGTGACTCAACACACCACCGGCAAGAGGACCAAGAATCCCGCCCGCAGCGCTGGCCGTGGAAATCACGCCAAGTGCGTAACCCACATGTTTCTCCGGAGTATTGGTGCCGATCAGTGTAATCGAGGCGGGATGAAAACCAGCCATGAGTCCCTGAAAGACCCTCACCGCGATAAACGTATATGGATCGTAAACAAAGAAGTTAGCCAGATGTGCAATGCCTAGCCCAACCCCTGAACGGACGAGCATCAGTTTGCTACCATATTTATCAGCCAGTGATCCCCAAAAGGGTGCGCATAATCCACTGATCAGAAAGCTGATAGAGATCGAAATACCGGACCAAGCCTCCAGGCCGCTCTGGATACCGAGATCATTTTGCAGGAATATAGGAAAGAACGGAACGGACAGCGAGTACGCCATATGATTGAAAAACAGGCCGAACCACAGAATATACAGATTTCGCTTCCATTGTGGCATCATGGCATTCTCCATACTATATAATTCCTATATAAAAAGTAGGTTATTATCCATATTAGGGTAACGTCATCGGAAAGTATAATAGAAAAGTTCAATAGACCCATTCAAGAATTAAATGAATGGGCTCTTCCTTTGTTTCGTATGGATTTTCGGGAACACCCATGGACTTTCACATCATCGGCGTAAACAAAATCCTCTCGTTAAGTGGTATGTTTTTCACTTCCCCTTCTGGTGAAACGTTTTTGTGGAATGAAGGTAGTTCGTACGAACATGGGAAATTTATGTTGAAACAACAAGTCAGTTCGTATAATATAAAATAAATAACTAGTTCTATAAATATAGAACTAAATACAGGAAGGAACTAAACTCTTATGAACTACACAGTAGAAGTTGATTTTGCACCAATTTATGAATGCGTAAGCACCCTGAGCGCTTTTATAAGTAAACAAAATCATACTAACCTGGATGCCGGGAAGCGATGGGTTCGTGATGTACAGGATCAATTCTCACCAGCCAAACTTCAACAAATGCGAGATACGATGAAAGCAACAGACAATTTCAGCCTTGCGCCATATATATGGAGCTGTTCAGGGGAACGTTCGGTGAATCACTTTTTGAATTGGCTTGAAGATTTGTCCTCAGGCCAATTGTATGACATCGCCGCTCGCTTTAAGTTATCTGTCCCCTCCAATCTGCCCGAATTGCGCAGTCGGACATCCGAAGTGCTACGAGAATGGGATGCTCAGTATTTTGGGCAGATTGATCCGGCAATTATGGAGGGACTCTTTTTGGAAGCTGAATCGAGACGTTCCGGTCTGAACGGGACGAATAACCAAGAAGTATACGAACAAGCTACACAGGGCATGAGGATATATCCCAACGATATGCTAAAACAAATAATCCTCATCCCTCAATATCATGCTCGTCCATTTGTCACCTCAGTGATCTTTGACGAGATGATCTTTACTAATTATTCTTGCGATATTCTGCCAACAGAACCGGGACGACCAGACCCTGGGTTACTGCGTCTAACGCGGGCCCTGTCCGATGAAACCAGACTGTTCATCTTACGACTACTGGCTGGTAAACAGCTGACCTTCACTGAAATTGTCCGTGAGGTTGGACTGTCCAAGAGCACGGTGCATTACCATCTAATAGCCTTGCGAGCAGCCGGACTGATTATCGTGCATTATGATTTCAAAAACACCGAATATAGCCTGCGCTTGGAAGCTCTGAACAACCTTCCACTGCAGATTGGAGCTTATATTGAAGGTTGAATTCATGCATTTCCTTCACCACAAATTGCACTATTCTATCATACGGAGGAATCATAATGCTGAAGCGAAGTTACTACGGTTTATTGGCTACTGTTACTCTTAGTTCTCTCGGTGATGTATTTGGTCTTTTGGCCATGGAATGGCTTGTTTATGAATTAACTGCCTCTAAGCTAGCCATGGGTGCTATGGCAATAAGCTTCAGCATTCCCGAGGTAGCTTTCCGGCTACTCGGATCACCGCTGTCCGACCGACTGCATCGTGGACGGTTCATGGCTGGACTGGCTACAGTACGATTGCTGGCTCTTTTGTTGCCACTAAGTATGGGTATTGCGGGCCAATTACAACTTTGGCATCTATTTCTCGCTGCATCACTTAGCGGAACTTGCTCCTCCCTATTTATGCCAACGGCCATGGCTGTTGTACCTGGCGTAGCTGGTAAACACAAACTGCTGCGGGCATTCGCAGTGATCGACGGCTGTCGAAATGCCGCTGCTTTGCTGGGACCAGCCTTTGCGGGAGCTCTAACGGCTGCATCCGGAGCGTTACCGACACTTGGCATCAATGCTATTTGCTACATTGCAGCCATCACCGCACTGCTCTATCTGCCCACAATGCAGAAACCAGCAGCTCAAGCATCTTTTTCTCGCAAAGCTTATATCCGAGATATTGGAGAGGGCTTCTCTTTTTATCGGCGATTCCCAGCCATGTTCTCGATTATGGTAATGGTTTCGATCAGCAATATGTCCTCTATAGCCATCTGGACCATGATGATTCCTTTTGTCCGCGAAGTGTTGAACCGGGATGCCGCAGCCATGGGCACTCTGACCACCGCTTCTGCATTTGGTACACTAGCAGGACTAGCTATTATCTCTTGGATGGGTGAAATCAAGAGACGACGCATGGTCATGCTGTGCAGCTTAGCTGCGATTGGGCTGTTTAACGCTTTGTTGGGGCTATTTCCGAGTTACCCATTTGCACTTATTGCCTTATGTGCCGCAGGAGCAGCAGGGCCTTTCTTCAGTTCTCTAAGCTCTTCGTTACATGGTACGCTTGTGCCTAGTTCTCTACAAGGCCGGGTTAATTCAATACGATTCCTGATTAGTGGAGGATTACAGCCCGTAGGCGCTTTTGCAGGTGCAGCGGTTGCAGAAGTCTATGGTCTTCCCTTCCTATTTCTGTCTTTAGGTCTTCTTCCTTTCATCTGTTCGATAGCTGCCTCATTTCTCCCGAACCTGAAAGATTTGAATGGCGATCTCGATACTCTACTACATAAGCCATCCAATAAAGTTCATACTACAAGCAGTTAATAACACTAAAAGCGCCGTCCCTTTTTATTGGAACGACGCTTTTGATGTGTGACAACGATAGCAGTTACCTCAAACATGCCATGATACAACATCTGTCCTCCACATTCCAAACATGCGGGATCGGTATCCTGACATAGATAATTATGAGATAAAAGCCCACTCTTCGCTTCTTAAGATTTTTTTCTATACTCTCCATTATTGCGTACATATGAAGTGAACTTGATTAAGCATGGTAATCATATTATTACTGCACTTGAACCGACATGAATAGATCAACCTCATCTTCACTTTCCAGCATAAATCCAAATCGTTCATACAATCGACGAGCAGGGCTTCCCTGCAATACATTTAAAGTAATCCGTTTCCCCTGAACTTCATCCTGTTCCAGCAACATATTCAGCACCTGAGTTCCTATTCTCTGACCTTGATAATCAGGATGTATGTAGAAATGTTCCAATAGGTATACCTCATCCTTGGGCTTCAATGCTACGCAACCTACCATTGATCCCTCCACTTCAATAATCCGCGTATGGACAGGATCAAATGTATTTCGGAAACGTTCACGCACTTTCACATCATCGTACCTTCCCAACCTGGTTAGATCATCGTATAATACCAACGCCCGTAAATCAGCGAGTTGCTCTTGGTCTGCCTGTACAGCTTGACGTATCGTTATTGGGTTCATTGATTGGATTCCTTTCCATTGAAGACACGCTAAATTTTGAATGTCCTATCGCACGATAGGGATAGACACTCAAAATCATAC
The DNA here is from genome assembly GCF_038595085.1 of Paenibacillus sp. FSL R5-0749. Classification (NCBI taxonomy): domain Bacteria; kingdom Bacillati; phylum Bacillota; class Bacilli; order Caryophanales; family Paenibacillaceae; genus Paenibacillus; species Paenibacillus sp. FSL R5-0749. The sequence goes on from NZ_CP152005.1 coordinate 5,066,154, forward strand.
CTTTGGCAGCTGACTTGAGCAACAACGGATTTTAGAATGTATTATATTTTTCAAACTTAATTAACTCCTCAAAAAAATAAAAAAAGCCCAAAAAGGACCGTGCAGTCTTGCTTATACAAATAAGCAAATCAACAACCGTCCCTTTCGGAATGTACATTATTTAATAAAACTAAGAAGCATGTGAAACTTGTGCCGCATGTTGCACTGCTTCCAGACCCAATGCGAGCGCACCACACAGACCTGCATGTTGGCCTAATCCGGGCTGGACGATATATTGGTCCATATGTTGTGTGATTTGGGCTGCATTCACATAACCATTGAGATTCCGGATAACCCTCTCCCGGATCAGTGGAAACAGATGATCTTGCTGCATTACACCACCACCCAAGATGATCTTCTGCGGCGAATGAAGCAGGATGGCCGTGGTGATCGACTCCGCAATGTAAAAGGATTCGATCTCCCACGCCGGATGATTTGCCGGCAGTTCACTGCCAGGGATCTGCCAGCGTGCCTCAATGGCCGGCCCTGCCGCCATTCCCTCCAGGCAATCGCCATGATACGGGCAACATCCGGCAAAGTGATCGTCCGGATGGCGTCTTGTGCGAATATGTCCACCCTCGGGGTGTAACAATCCGTGTACTCGTTGGCCCCCTGCCACAATTCCGACACCAACGCCTGTGCCAATCGTGTAATATACACAGTTGTCCAGTCCTTGCGCCGCCCCCCACGTCACTTCACCCAGCGCGGCAGCATTCACATCCGTATCCCATCCGATAGGAACCGGAAATTCATGCTTCAAGGTTCCAACCACATTACAGTTCTCCCACCCTGGCTTAGGTGTTGTTGTAATATAACCATAGGTGGGACTATCCGGTTGCATATCAATCGGACCAAAGGAGCCAATCCCCATGGCTTCCACACCTTTATCCCTGAAATAGTCGATTACCTTGGCCAGAGTTGTCTCCGGGTGTTCTGTTGGAAAGCTGATCCGATCTTCTATGTGTCCATGCTCATTCCCTACACCACATATGAACTTCGTTCCACCTGCTTCTATGGCTCCGATACGCATCGTTCTGGGCTCCTTTCCTTCATTACAATTCACCTTTAACCTTGGTCGGTGAGACCTCATAGAGTTGAAGTGAAGAGAATACCAGCTCCGTATTTTCGGCATGAGCAGAGATGCCCTTGGAATCCACATCAGGATAGATCAGATCCGTAATAACCGCCTGACCATCATTTGCAAATACCTCCACAGATGAATGATCTACAAAGATACGCAAAGAGTGATTCCCGCTCACCGCTTTTAACTCAGCTGTATGGCGGCCCAGGAAATGTTCATGAAACTCGCCGCTGCCCGATCGACTACGGTCAACATATACTTCACCTCGGATCGAGTCTACACCAACGACGGTCTCGTGATCTGCGCCGCTTCTTAGCGCAAAATGGAACGACTGATCCTGAGCCCACTCTGCATGGATCTCATAGTTCACTAGTTGCAAAGCGTTCAACTGCTCACTCACTTGCTGAATCGAAGCATCCTGTAGGGACAATACTGGCGTACGGGCTTGCTCAAGTTCACGTACAGGACGTTGAATCAGTATTACTTCTCCTGCTCTTGTCTCAAGTGTAAGCTCCCGGGCAATGGTCATGGCTCCACGGTAATCTTCGGTTGGCGTCTGGTTGGCATACATCCAGTTGCTCATCCAACCCATGAACAAGCGTCTGCCATCTTCAGCCGGAATGTCGGACCAACTCACGCCCGCGTAGTTATCCCGGCCATGGTCAATCCAACGAATCATGTGGGATGCCTCATCTGGGACAAATGTACTTCCATCAAAATCCCCGGTGAAATATTGCGTTCTGGAGCCTTCTATACAAGCAGGATCTGCACCAATGCTGACGAGCATTACCCACTTCTCCTGCCCAATTTCTCCATCCACTGCAAGTGGGAACAGGTCCGGACATTCCCACACACCATCGTGTGAACCGATCCCGGCGCCAAATTCACTTCCAAGTTTCCAATCCTTCAGATTGGGAGAACGATACAGACATACCGTTTGACCACATGCGATTATCATAATCCATTCCTTGGTCTGCTCATGCCAGAACACTTTGGGATCACGGAAATCAACAAAGGACTCATGCTTTAATACCGGATTACCCTCATACTTGGTCCAGGTTCTGCCACTGTCTTTGCTATACGCCAGACTCTGACGCTGAACAGGATGCTCATTCGGCACTTCCAGATGATGTGTGAAAATGGCAACCAACCCCGGCTCATCTTCGAAGAGTCCGGAAGTATTGTTCCAGTCCACCACCGCGCTGCCGGAGAAGATCATGCCATGTTCATCCGGTGCCAGAGCTACAGGAAGCTCCTCCCAAGTGACGAGATCTCGGGTTACGGCGTGCCCCCAATGCATCGGTCCCCATGTGGTACCAAACGGATGATACTGATAGAACAAGTGATACTCTCCATTGAAAAACACCATGCCGTTCGGGTCGTTCATCCACTTCTCTTTCGGTGAAAAATGGTATTCATTGCGGTAATCTTGTTGTAGAATCGTCGACATTATGGTTTCTCCTCCGTACTTTTCTTTATTGGTTATTACGGTCATATCCTGCTTGTTTAATCTGCAGCCATTCTTGCAATCCAAGGCGATCCAGCTCTTTCAGATAAGCATCCCATTCCTGATCTACTTTCCCGTTCTGATACCATTCTGTACGCAGACGCAGCACATAGGCGAACAGATCCGTCTCAATGGTGGAAAGGCGGTCGAGCTCATCGATTGAGAAGAACACGCTTGGATAGACGTTATCTGCTTTCATGTGTGGAACCATATATTTATCGAGCAGTTCCATACGCCATGCAGCATCTTCCGGTTTGGTGGTGTATTTGTCATAATAACTGTCGAGAATGGCCAATGGCCCCGCGATACTTGTCTTTTGTCTGAGTTCCACAGGTGCAGAGCCTTCCAGCGGAAGATGCTTCAACATGCCCTTGGCTTCATCGAATTCAAATATATTTTGCTGACTCTCGTCTCCATACGTACCCCAGTTGTTCTGCACAGATTGGAGCGGATCGTACAATTGGTCTACCCACTTCGCTGTGGATTCCAAATTTTTATTGCTGCTGGTAATGACCATGCGACCACGATCAAGACCGATGCCATTTGTTCTTGTGACATTAATCTCTCCATCAGGTCCGGCAATTGGAGGCAGAACATCATACGTATCATTCATGCCTGTAATGTTGGCTTTATCCCATGTGAAGTACATACCGTACTTGTTGTCCTTACCTTTTGCCAGATACGTGTTCCAATCCTGCTGATACGATTCCACATCCACGAGACCTTCCTGAACCAGTTCATGAATGTACTTAACCGCTTCCTTGTAACCTGCATCGGCTGCTGTAAAGACTACTTTCCCTTCATTCGTTACTACGGTATGATCCCAGTTCTCCCCGAGTCCAAATGCCGCAAAGAGAAATGTCAGATCTTCTCCACCTGGCTTGTTAATAAAAGACAATGGAATTTCGTCGGCCTTGCCGTTGCCGTTGGGATCTTGGGTTTTGAACGCGATCAGCACTTCTTTCAACTCTTCGGTTGTCGTTGGCATCTTCAGTCCGAGCTTGTTCAGCCATTCCACATTAATCCAGGGCATGTTATCCACTGCCTGAATTCGTTGTTTGCCACTTCCGAGTTCTTCAATCCATGGGAATGAATAGATATGTCCGTCCGGAGCTGTAATCATGCTCTTGTATTCGGGGGCTTCCTCCAGCACCTTTTGCAGATTGGGCATATATTGTTCAATCATGTCCTCAAGTGGAATGATCGCCCCGTCCTTCGCCAGTTTCAGGAGATCATAATCTCCATAACCTGCATCAAATATAGCATCCGGCAAATCACCGCTGGCTACCGCCAGATTTCTTTTCTCCGCAAACACATCACTCGTATAGTTCTTCCAGTTGATATGCACATTGGTTTTCTCTTCGAGTCGCTTGTTAATCAGCTTATCATTTGGATCAGCGGGAGCCAGCGGAGAGCTCTGTGTGATAAAATTCAATGTCACTTTGCCATCAGGTGATTGCGCCTCACTTGCCGCGCCGCCTCCACCCCCGCCACACGCGGTTAGAAAGAGCATTGCAGATAACATGGAAATGGATGCCGTTGTAACGGCTTTTCTGGACTTGTTCACTTTTTTCATAATAATGACCTCCATGAGTTGGATTGGATCAACTTACTGTATCGCAGGCTGTTCACTATTTGAGGGAACCGACCATGACACCTTTTTCGAAATACTTCTGGAAGAACGGGTACATGATGATGAGGGGCAGACTCGAAATGACAATAGCTGAATATTTAATCATCTCGGAGAGCCTTTTCAGTTCCGCCATCGCGAGTTGGTCACTGATCATGCCCGGCGCAGCCTGATTCTGAATCAGAATGGAACGCAGAACGAGCTGTAACGGATGGAGGTTCGGATTATCCAGATAAATCATCGCGTCAAAATAGGAATTCCACTGCCCAACGAACGCATAGAGGGCGAGTACAAATATGATGGGCTTCGACAACGGAATGACGATCTGGAAGAAAATCTTCATCTCGGAGGCACCATCCACGTTCGCAGCTTCCTTTAGTTCCCGAGGGACTCCTTTGAAGAAGGTTCTGGACAGGATGATGTTCCAGACGTTAACGGCTCCAGGAATGATGATTGCCCACACCGTATCCAGCATGCCGAGATTACGTATAAGTAGATAGGTCGGGATTAATCCCCCGCCGAAAAACATCGTAATGATAAAGATAATCATGAAAAAACCACGTCCTGCGAGCCTTTCATCCGACAATGCATAGCCTGCAAATATGGATACGGTCACAGTGATCAGCGCAAAGGAAACCGAGTACAGTACCGCATTAGCAAACCCCCGGATCATGGCTGGATTGGACAAAATCATCTGATAACCGTCCAGACTCCAATCCGATACATTGAAGGACAGTCCACGATTCAGTAGCACAGTGGGGTCCATGAATGAGGCGATAACAATATAAATCAGGGGAACCACCACAACCAATACAGCACAAGTGAGAAAAATGGCATTGAGTGTGAGGATCAATCGATCCATCCCCGTGTGTTTAACAACCATGGATCATACTCCTTTCCTAATAGAGGCCTTCGCCTTCATTCAATTTCTTCACGATCAGATTCACCGTCACCAGCAGAATCACATTGATCACCGAGTTGAATAATCCCACTGCCGCAGAATAAGCGTAATCTCCAGACTGTAACCCCACCTTGTAGACATACGTGGCAATAATCTCGGAGGAAGGCAGGTTCATGGATGTCTGCATCAGGTAGGCCTTCTCAAATCCAATGGACATAATGCCACCAGCTGCAAGGATAAAAACGATGGCCATAATCGGACGAATCGTTGGAAGGTCAATGTGGCGAATACGCTGAAGGAGGTTGGCTCCATCCAAATTGGCCGCATTGTGAAGCTCCGGATCAACATTGGCCAAAGCCGCGACATATATGATGGATGCCCAGCCCGCTCCGGTCCAGATATCGGACAAAATGTAGATCCAGCGGAAATATTCCGGTTCAGACATGAACATGATCGGCTGACCTGTAATCCATGTGGCGAATTGATTAATCGGTCCTGTCGGTGAGAGGAAGATGAATAACATACCCACAACAACAACAACCGAGATGAAATTGGGTGCATACAAAAAAAGCTGAATATTTTTCTTCACGCCAGCTTTACGTACCTGATTCAGCATGAGTGCCAGCAAAATGGGCACCGGGAAACTGAATATCAATCCCAAAAAGCTGAGTTTAAGCGTATTCATTAAAATGATATCGAAATTGGGTGAGGCTATAAATTTTTCGAAATGCTTTAATCCCACCCAATCACTGCCCATAATGCCTTTGATCGGACTGAAATCCTTAAACGCAATGATGGCTCCGTACATCGGAATGTACTTGAAGATAAGAGTCAAAATTAAGGCTGGTGCGAGCAATATATATAAAAAGTAATTCTTTTTAAGCTGCTGCAACCTGTGGCCATTGGCCGTCCTCACTTTCACTACCCTTCCTCTGCCCTTTTTGGTGTCCACTATGTTATCCAACATGTTACCTCCGTTCCATTCTTGAAGTTGACAATTGTTTTCGGTAAGGGCTTTCAATATTTACAATTGCCTATTTGATAATTTACAATTTAGCAGGTACTCAAGGATTTAGTCAATACATTTTGTAAAAAAACATTTGTGCATTTGATTATTTATTCTTTGCATAAATGTAAATAAAACATGCTAAAACTGCATATAATCAGCACCAATTCGGTGATATCAACATAAATATTTCTTCATAATCGCTGATATTCATCCAATCACATTACACTTGTAAAAAAATTTTGGAACAATTATAAAAATGAAATTTGCGTTTCAAATCGCAAACAAAATTGTGCATTTGTAAAGTAAAGATTGCTATTTGTTCCGTTCTATTATACATTTGACGTAGAGAAGAATATGGATGACTAATGATTAGTAGAGGTGAAGCATTAGATGGCAAAAGAAAAAATCACGATACAAGACATCGCTGATGCTTTGGGGATCTCCAGGAATACGGCTTCCAAAGCATTGAACGATAGCGGAAACATCCCAGATGACACTAGAAACCGTGTAATTAAAAAAGCAATTGAACTTAAATATAAACAGTTCGCCTATATGGAAAATGAGCATGTTCTAACCAAAGCCCCGGGCAATATCGCCTTGTTGACTGAAAACCTGCCTAATACATCTCACTTTGGTTCGTTGTTAATCAGCGGTTTGGAGAAAAGAATAAGTGCGGAGGGATATAATCTCTCGATTCATATTGTGCGTGAAGACGATCAAGATACGCTTACACTGCCCAATAACTTTGATATCGCCAAAGTAGACGGCATCATTTGCATTGAATTATTTGATCTGGAATACACTCAGCTGATTACCGATCTGGGCATCCCCACGATCTTTATCGATTGCGCTTCCAACGTATGTTATCCCGAATTCCATGCAGATCTGCTCCTTATGGAAAATGAACATAGCATCTATCATATAACCAAAAAATTAATTGAGAGCGGCTACACGAGTATTGGATTCGTCGGAGATTACAATCACTGCAAGAGTTTTAATGAACGATGGGTTGGATATCATCGGGCTATGCTCGAATCTGGGTTGCAGGTAGACCTATCCCATTGCATCCTGGATAATGATCGGCTCTGCTTCTCCAAGCCAGGATGGTTAAACCAGCGGGTCGCAGAGTTGAATTCCCTACCTTCCGCTTATGTGTGTGCCAACGATTTTCTTGCCGTCGATCTGATCCGTGCTTTGAAAGCCAGAAATGTTTCCGTTCCACAGGATGTTGCGATATGCGGATTCGACAATGCACCTCAATCCCGAATTATTGAGCCTGCATTAACGACGGTTCACATTTACAGCAATGAGATGGGCATTAAAGCTGCGGAAATGCTGTTATCCCGGATTAATAATCCAAAACAGCCCTATCAGGTCTCGCATATTATGACCACCCCCATCATCAGGGAGTCTACGCCAGCAATCATGGCCGATCCTTCTCAGATGGTTCATAGTTCTGCAAAATAAAAAAACGTATGTCTCACGAGCAACAACTCGTGAAGCATACGTTTTTTTGTTGGTTTCGACTTGGCTGGATGGAAACTCTATCCTATCCAGCGCGGCCTAGAATAGAAATCATCTCGCGATTAGATTTCTTTCAAGATGCCTTTTACCAAACCAATAAAGGTTGTTTTCACTTGGGCAGCCACTTCAATGACTTCGTCATGACTTAACGGCTGATCCAGAATGCCACAGGCCATATTGGTCAGACAGGAGATGCCCAGTACCTTCATACCGCCATGGATGGCAACGATGGCTTCAGGTACCGTAGACATCCCCACTGCATCCGCACCCATCGTACGAATCATGCGAATCTCTGCTGGTGTCTCATATGCCGGACCACTCCACCATGCATAGACACCTTGCTGCAGACCAACATTTTGCTCTTCTGCAACCTTAAGCGCAATGCTGCGAAGCTCGCGATTGTATACCTGTGATACGTCCGGGAAGCGCACACCCAGTTCAGCATTATTCGGTCCCATCAACGGGTTGTTGCCCACCAAGTTAATATGATCTGTAATCAGCATCAGTTGTCCCGGCTCAAAGCTTGTGTTGATGGCTCCGCAGGCATTCGTGATAATCACTTGTTCAACACCCAACGCTTTCATAATGCGCACCGGGAATGTCACTTCGTCCAATGTAAAACCTTCATAATAATGAAGGCGGCCTTTCATCGCTACAACCGTTTTGCCCATCAGTTCACCAATAACCAATTCATTGGCATGACCGATGGCTTCCGATTGCGCGAAATACGGAATATCTGTATACGGAATAACGGTCGCATTTTCAATCTCGTCCGCGAGCGCTCCCAATCCTGAACCCAGAATCATGCCTACGGCAGGTTTGGTATGGATTCGGTTTAATATGTAATCTCTTGCTTCCTGAATATGTGCGGATTGATGCATAATGATATCCTCCTGATGATCTGAATTGAGTTAATGAGGTCTTACTTATCAAGTGTAATGAACAATGGTCCTGATGTAAATGGAAGCTGTTCTATCTACAATAAAAAAACGAGCCTGTGCTCCAGAATCGCGTAAACCCTTGGTCATATCCTATTCCAATGTATATTTGTTTTTACTTTTCATGTAATCGATTGTCATGATCAGCAACAGCATGAATGTAGCAAACATCAACGGTTTGGCAAAAGTGCCCTCTTCAAAGATATAATAACTAAATGTAAAGTTTCCGGCAAAAGTAATTAAATAGTTACGGATGTAATCCATCTTCTCATCTCATTTCAGGACAGAATTTGGTCGCCATTTCTTACCTTACCCTATCATATATTTCCATATAAAACCATATTTTGATTTAGCTACGAATATGGTGTTCAATCACGCACGAGATAGCCTTACTGTATAATCTATATTGAGTACAGCAAAAAATCGGCCACATCGTGACCGATTCTCTCCACTTACCTGATGTTCAGGACATAGGATTAATGATGCGCCAAAATGATTCCTTAGGCTGCAACTGTTGATCAAATACAAAAGGCCAGTTTTTGCGTCCACGTACCGGAAAATGGTCCAACCAGGTGTAATTGTCCGCTACTCCCCAGAACGTCACTGAGGTAATGGATGATTTATACTCACGGAACAGCTTGAAGATCTCTTCATAACGACGCTCCTGTAGCTCAGCCATCTCCGAAGTTGGTGCAGTGAGGTCCGTTCGACGATCCTCGTAAGGAAACACGGATAGATCCAGCTCGGTAACATGCAGCTGCACATCCAGTGAAGCATAGCGCTCAATCGCCATTCGGATATCCTCAATTGAAGGGCCTTGAATATTCCAATGCCCCTGCAACCCAATCCCGTGTACAGGCGCTCCCTTATCCAATAAAGACCGAACCAGATTGTATATTTTCTCCCGTTTGACCGGATCTATCTCGTTATAATCATTATAGAAAAGCAGAGCATTTGGATCAGCTTCATGAGCCATGCTGAATGCTTGCAGCAAATAATCGTCTCCCACTAGCTGCAACCACTTTGTGTCCCGCATGAATAAGTCGGTTTTGTCTTCAATTGCTTCATTGACAACATCCCACGCATATATTTGCCCTTTATATCGACCTACTACCGTATCAATATGTTGCTTCAAGCGGGATAATAACAATTCTCTGGAAGCGGGAGCACCCGAACTATCCTCGAAAACCCATTTCGATGTCTGATTATGCCAGACCAAAGTATGTCCCCGAACCGCAATTCCGTGGGCAACGGCAAAATCAACAAGTTGATCCGCAGCCTCAAATGTATAACGATCCTCTTCTGGATGAATCTCTTCGAATTTCATCTGGTTTTCAGCTGTAATGCTATTGAAGTGTTTGGTGATAAATTCCCCTTCGGACTGCAACATTCCGGTATGTACAGCAGCACCTATTTTGAACGCATTCGCGTACGCAGCATGTAGCGATGGAATTTCTGTTGGCATTTACAATTCCTCCCTGCCCGTTTTTATCCATCATACCGTCTATTGAATACGCTTACAATGAACAAATTATACTTCTTCCCCCTCATATTTAACTATTTATCGTCACGGGCCCTGTTCTTTCGCAAAACAAAAACACCTCCACGTTTGTTCCACTGCTCACTGCAACAGAACTCTTCTTGGAAGGTGCTATGTGATCGTAATGTTCATTTAAATTCAACTGGTATAGGAAGTAGTATGAAAAGTTACAGCTTGTCCACCTGTAACAAGGTCACCTGTTTCACTGTACATGCCGGGTTAATTTGCTCCTCAGAGAGAATGTTCAGTTTGATGAGACTTTTCAGCTTATGGCTGTCCACCTTGGACAACAATCGCCAGATATCCGGGTCAGGAAGAGAAGCATACAACTTCTGATCATCGTATTCCTTCCGGTGCTGAAGCACCGTTTTCACCGTGTAACCACCAACCTGCGTCTCATAAACCCCTTGTTCTGCACAATATGCAACGATCTCATCTCGTAGTACAGACAACTGTTGCTCAATATCTTTTTGCTGCTGTTTCAATTCAAAATAGGTTTGTACTTTCTGTTCCATAACGATCACGCTCCTCTGTTATCATAGGTATGCGTGGATCGCTAATTTAGGACAGGCTGTTTATTTTATTTGCAAAAAAATGAGCTGATTCTCATGAAATGGCATACTGTCGTCACCGATATTCCTTGACTATGATTACAGCAGATGTTCATTCAAATATGGATTATGGACAGCCATGCTGTAAACCCTTTCCATGACATCTGGCCCCATGGGCACATCCCCAACGCGCCTTAATAGAATCCAGCGCAGACAAGCTATTGCTCCAAAAATCTGTTCCTCTTCCAGCGTGTACACATCACTCGCAGCACGTGCAAATTGAGCGCGATACATCTCGCCGTAACTTTCCCCATTATAGATGGTGATAAGAAAAACAGACCATGCGATGTCATACCTTGAGTCGCCGTACTGCCCATTGGTCCAATCAATAATGGTGTAATTGCCGTCCATTTCAAGAATGTTTCCCAGATTATAATCGCCATGAATCAGACATTCCTGTCTGATCTGAGCATGCTGAATCAAGTTTGTGAGATGCTCATGAATATCTTCATGTAATTCGATCTGAGGAAAGAAGTATTGAACAAAATCAGTCCTGGATATGTATTCTCCATCTTCTCCAACACCCACTTCATTCACCGGATAACGATGGACCTCCATTAATCGCTCAGCCAAATGTGTCAGTTTGGTTTGTGTTAATTGGGTTACTGGCTCTCCATCATAGCTCGTGAGCAGCACTTGATTCTGTTGATCGTCCAATCCCCAACCATACGGCTTAGATACACGAATTCCACTTTGATAAAGCTTGGACAATAATCGATATTGTTTGGCGATACCTGGCTTGGAATCCTTGTCCCAGACCTTCAATACATACCGCTGATCATCTATTTCGAATCTCATCACAGTCGCTTCCATTCCCGGTGCCAAAGGAACGAACTGAACCTCCTGATCAGTCACCTGCTGGACACACTCATCAAGATGTATCCAATCCACTTGGGCAAGTTGGATCGTCAACGGTTCCCCCTCCTTCATGGTATGACCACCTCTCAGTTTATTCAGGTACAATCAGGCCTTTGCCAATGACATTGGCGGATACCGGCTGCTTGCCCAATTCTCTGGCCCATACCGATAGCTGCCCCATATGGTGAATCTCATGGGCGATCACATGTTGCATGACTTCTCCCCATGAATATGTATCAGGCTTTCCTGCCGAGCGAGAATCGATATAAGCTCTTTTTCCAATACTCGGCTCCCATGCTGTAACAAATGCCTCCACATCCGGACGTAATCTGCGATCCAATTGTCTTACCGCCTCAAGGTTCTGGTAGTTTGCAAAATTTTCGGCATCATCCGGTTTACCCTGAAGTAACTGAAGCCAGCTCCACTCTACATCAATGATATGAAACAACGTTTGTAATATGTTACCTACTCCGCCCGTACGAGCCCGAAGCAATTCTTCTTGCGGTACATCTTCACACCAGGCATACCATTGCTCACGCACGATCCAGTTGTAACGAAAGAAAGTTTCCATTGGTATATTCCCCTTTTCATTTGTGCTTTCAGAGAGATTTGATCAATTCTGTATTGGCAAAGGTATCATTAGAATGTTCAAGATCACCATAAATTCCGCTGATCTGATTGAATCCGGATTTGATCCAGAAGCGTAATGCAGGCCAATTTTTGAGCGCCACGTTAATTCGAATTTCCTTGTAACTTAGCTCGGAACAATGGAGAGTCAGTGCCTGAATTAATTCTTGTCCGTATCCCTTCTTCTGGATCTCACTCTGAATATACAGAAACTCAAGATATAGCGAATCGTCAGAAGGATAACCGTGGTACACACTTAACAAACCAATGTTGCGATCATCCTCAGCCTTACGAATGGTTTGAATTCGATAGTTCTCCATTCTCCCTTCTGGAGGAAGGTGGCCTTCTTGAAAACATTTTTTCACATAATCCAGATCATGCTCTCGTCCATCCCATTGATGCATGTATCGACTGGTATCATAAATCGACTGAAGTTCAGGAATGTCGGACTCTTTCACGTCTGAAATCATGAGCCTGTCTGAGTTCCATTCTACTGGAAGTTGTTTCATCGTCATCACTCCATCTTTACGTTCTAGCAAATTTCTTTTTTATATACAAGATTACATGAATACCTGCATAAATAAACAGGACATTGAACAAATATAGAAGTACATTTAAATGAATGCCAGATATAAACCAGATTGTTCCGTCCGAGTTGGCATAATGATAATCCGTAAAGAATCGGATCGGGAAACCATACTCTGTTCGGAGCGGTCCATCATCTGTATATAAAGTTCCAGGAATACATATGATGGCTAATACAGCAAGCCAGGCTGATAGATTCATTATTCTTTTGTTAATCGCCAATACTTCTCCTCCTGACGAATCAATTTAATTCAACTCTTTCTTCTTCGCAACTTTAACAAAACTTCCAATCCCATATCAATCAATACAAATAGAATGGCAGCAAGAATGCCAAATAAGGTCATGCCTGACGTCTCTTTGAAATTCAGTATTTCTTCTCCTGCGCCCATGACCACATAATAAATATACATACCTAGAACTCCAGCACATGCATAACCCAATATCCTCGTACTTAGATACAACACATGATTGACGAATTTTATTCGGAGGAGCAGATCGTCCAGCAATATCGATAAAGGTAACCCGATCAATAGGATCAGCAGAGTTGCGTATACCAGATAAATAATAATGTAAAAATCAAAACTGTAGGATTCATTCATTGATATGAGACTTGCAGCCAAAGTAAAACAAATGATGGTTAGAACGGTTGTTATCAGCTTTCTTTCCATGCTCATGTGATCACTCCAATAGAGTTATCTCTATTCATTGGATGTGCTCATGCATCAGATTTTGCCGGTTGCCATCCAATTTCTTGAGACCAAATATGCGCTTTCTGTAATATGCTCCACACCGTCGGTCCTTTTCCTTCAACATACTTGGGACGCTGATCTTTATACAATGACATGAGTCTGTGCTTTTCTTCCGCATATTCCAGACAATCTTCTGGATGCTCCCTTAAATAGTCTCTGAACAGCAAGGTCATTTGCTCCGAGAAACTGCCTGCCTGTCTAACGTGTACATGTGTCCTTCTGCTTCCAGGTTCTTCACGAAAGTAACGTTTAGTCTGATCCTGATTTTCTGCTCTGAATACAAATCCGACGCTTTCGATCTCACGCTGGTAGTCCAACAGATTTTCAACATTGGAAACAGATACCTGTATATCGATAATGGGTTTAGCGTCCATTCCGACAATTGAAGTGGACCCCACATGATCAATCCGTACAGCCTTTTCGCCTAACGCTGCTCTTAATTTCGAACCCGTTTCCAGAAACAAATCACGCCATGCCGGATCATACTTTGCAATTCTCCATTGATCCTCCATACAACGCCTCCTTGGTTATCCAATCAAGCTTTATAATTAAATAACACGTTCTTTCAACTTTTTGTTACATGTAAATTATTTAGCGATACCATATAGAGATCATGCAAAATCATCATTGTTTATCCCCAGTTCGATTTGTTTCCTGGATTCAATCATGTATTCGTACACATCATCAATTTCTGCTATACCTGTAATATTCTCTTTTAGCAGTTTAATAATTAGATTATTATCACACTCTCTCATCCTTATATCTTTCAAATAGTTATCATTATAGTCGTTTATAAAATCTGATTTATGCTTATAAAATTGAAATCTTTCCAAAATATATATTTCCTTAAGATTAATAAATAATGCTACAAAATCCTTAAAGTTTCTGGCCACTAAAGTTACTTGATTACCAAACGCCGTAGGTTGGATAAAGATAACTGGAGCTTCTTCCAAATCACTAATGGATCTATTAAACGTAAAAAAAGCAAAATGGTCACCATCTGCCCCTGTTCTTCCAAATATGATGGCATCATCTGGCGTACAATAGTATCTATCATCGTCATTGTTAAAACTAATATAAAAACCCATATAATCTTGAAGGGTTCCATCATGTTTTTTACGTAATTCTTTATCTATTCGAACGATGCCTTCTAAGGATTCTGGCATTTTATAATGTACTTCCATGTTTACATACCTCTCTTCTATTGGCATTTATTAATAGATCTATTTCTATATTTTGACACAAATTAAAAAAAAGAGAAGGACCCTAGGGCCCTCCTCTTCACTTCTTAGTGATATTCACACTTGAAATTGGTAAACTCCGCTGAAGCTTCTTCACCCGTCGCGTACAATCCAATAAGTACGCCTGTAAAACCTCCAGCCACTTCCGAGGATAGGTATCTCGTCTGTGCCGTGCCTAGCAGAATCTCTTCACCATCTGCTAGAAACAGGAAACTATATCGTTCCTGACTTGAGCGGATCAACAGCGTTGCATGCTGTTTATTTCCCAGATCCACTTCATGTTCAATCGATTTGATATCCCCGATATTCAGACGCTCGATCACCCTATAGCCATCCTGCTCCTGACGAATAGCCACTTCATAATGATGATTTTCATCCATATAGATGGTGATACCGGCTTCTCGACTTGTTAGACTAACATCGACTGAAATCGTGGCATTAAAGTCTTTCTGGCGTAACCCGATGAACGTCGGAGATGCCGGAATGTCCAGCGTTACATCGGTTCCTGTTAGCGTAAGCTTGTCACATTCAAGCTGATAATGCTCTGTATTCGGATGACGAAGGTAACACCAGTCGAGGCTCCAGTCGGTATTTTCAAACGTATAATGCTTCTTATCCTGCTGGATCACTGTGTCCGGGATACGTTTAGTCTCAAAACTCGTCAGTGTTGTACCCTCATGCCCGGCTGTAAACCATCCATCTTCATCAAACGTAATCGGAGTCAGAAATACTTCTCGGCCCAGATGATGGTACGTAGCCCATCTGCCAATCTGTCGGAATCCCAGGTGAAAGAGCCACCAGTTCCCCCGATCATCCTGAACCAGATCACCATGCCCCACACCCTGGAGCTCATAACCGCCCAGATTGCGATTGGTTAGAACCGGATTGTGCTTATAAGCCTCGAATGGACCTGAAGAAGAAGTACCCCGAGCATACGTAACCATATGCCCATATTCGGTGCCACCTTCGGCTGCAAGCAGATAATAGTAGCCGTTCATTTTATACAGATGCGGACTTTCCAGATATCGTCCACCTGTTCCGTTCCAGATGGTCCGACCTGGCGTCAATTTCCGGCCAGTTTCAATTTCAATCTCACACTGGACAATTCCTCCAACGCCTTGATCATCAACCCCGTTACTCATAAACAAGGTCTTTTCATCTTCAAAATACAAATCCGGATCAATTCCACCTTGATCCACATAGATAGGTTCAGACCACTCTCCGTAGATATCGTCTGTCCATACATAAAAATTCTGATGCGTCGTATCGTTGGTTGTCACCATATAAAATCGTCCGTTATTGTACCTAATGGTGGGTGCAAATACCCCGCCGGAACTGTTCACGGTGTCCAACTGAATTTGGCTTTTACGAGTGAGGCAATGACCAATCTGCTTCCAATTCAGCAAATCCTTGCTTTCAAAGAGCGGTACGCCCGGAAAGTATTGAAAAGAACTGCACACCATGTAGTACGTGTCGTGCACCTTAATCACACTAGGGTCTGGATAGAAACCTTTTACAACAGGGTTATTGTATCTCATTACTCCACTCCATCTCTTATTTAAAATTCACAAATATAAGAATCCAACTTCGTAGCAACTAAAAAAATTAAACACTATTGGCGATTAACTTGCAATGAATCTGGATTGCATCTTCGGACTAATTTCATTAAATTAATATATATGTGATTTTAGTAGATTGAGAGTAGGGAGTTGTTGTACAGATGATCAAAGCAAATGGAGAGCCTCGGTTCATTCCTTTATATGAGGCGCTGGCAAGCGAAGTCAGATGGAGAATCATGGATATGATTGCAGATCGTGAAATGAATGTGAAGGATATTGCCGCAGCATTAGAGCTTAGCCCCTCCATTGTCACGATGCACATTCGTAAATTGGAGGATGCGGGGCTCATTGGGAGCAGACGCGTTCGGATCAACGGAGGGACACACAAGTTATGTTACCTCAAGCAAAATCAGATTGAGATCGAGCTGCCATCCGCTAGTCGGACTTCACGAACCAGAGAGCAGACGATATCCGTCGGGCACTATACTGCTTTTGATATCCAGCCTACTTGTGGGCTAGGGACACTTGAGAAAGAGATTGGCGTGTGGGACGATCCCCGCTACTTCCTGGATCCTGAGCGGGTACACGCTGCAATTTTGTGGTTTGGAAAAGGTTATGTTGAATATAAAACATCTAATTTTGTTCTTCCGGACGAGAATACAGATGCGATAGAGATCTCGATGGAACTGGCATCTGAAGCCCCGGGATTACGGGATCATTGGCTGTCAGATATTCAATTCACCTTTAACGGTGTTGCGCTTGGAACGTGGACGAGCCCTGCCGACTTCGGCAGGGCAGCGCGCGGCAAGTATACGCCAGAATGGTGGCATCGCAATGTGAATCAGTATGGATTATTGAAGACCATCCGCATTGATACCTCCGGTACTTACATGGATGGAGAGCGGATGTCTGACATTACACTTGCAGATATTAAGCTGGACGAGCCGTTCTGGACGCTTCGATTTACAGTTGACGAGAAGAGCCCCAACGTTGGGGGATTAACGATCTATGGTGCCGGTTTTGGTAATCACGATCAAGATATTGTTATTCGTGTATTGGGTTGATTTTTTTCACCTAATCGATTAACTTGATTTTCTCAAAAACATTATATTTCTCCAGATCTGAAGTAATTGCATAAGGCAGGTAATGATATAATTCAGATCTGGTTGCCCACTTGTATTCAATATGTTCTTCTGAAAGATTCACTTGATGATCTTTGGTTCTGCACAAATACATTTGAAGAATGAGCTGTCGATGAGGATGGGTAAAGAACGTACTAGTATCAGTTTATGTTTGGAACCATTTCCTCAATTGATTAATATGAGCTTGATGATAACGGTTATGGTCAGCCATGTGCCATAATCCCCAACGGATCGTAGCTTGCTTTTCGTTCTGATGTCCAAAAGTAACGACTCGGTCTAGATCAGCATCCGCTAAATGTGCGCATGTCTCTTTTAGAAGGGTTAGTACACTCTCATGTTGAGAGATAAGTGTGTCACGTGCCACACCTTGAACCAGCGGGAGTCTATTATTCGCATCGATCATAGGGCCATATTGCTCTATTAAACGCTGAGGAAGGACTGCTCCCTTTATTCTATAAACCCAATTTATATCAACGAACGTAATATGTCGGATTAATTGAGCTGTACTATTAAACTGGTTGTGTTCCCCTCTGTAATCTACCTCTTCTTGCGACATACCTTCTGTAATTGATTTAAGTCGTTGGCTATTTTCTGTTACAGCGGATAATAACATCCCCACAACAGGTGCCATATTGGCTTCCCCTTGTAAATCATAAATCATACACATCCCCCTCCTTTACCTTCGCTCTTTCAATAAGTCCTTTATTTCTCTTAACTCTGATAATATTTCTTTTGTATGCTGACTATTTTTTGAGTTATCCATTCCAACTTTCACAACATAAATACCGAGGAACAGATAAACTACCAACATAATGATCATTCCCATGTGCATTTCTCCTTCCCAAAGTAGCAGCACATTGCTATGAACGATGACTACCGTCTATATTTTCTCTTTCCAACTGATTCCCGTGAAATGCCTTCAAAATAAAAGCCCGATCCGGAACGTTCAACCGTTCATACGACTGCAGATACTCTCTGTTGTCATATGGAACGCCAATGAATTTCACATCAATCTTCCCCTCTTGGAGATCCACGACTCCGTATCTGGCAATGGCAAGATCATTACAGCCTAAAGCTCCCGGGTTCATATAGATTCGTTGATCTGTCTTGTAATAATGAAGAATGTGATGATGACCAAAACAAACCAAATCATGGGCCGTCCCCTGATACTTCGCGTCCAATTTGGTTCCAGATGATTCTTTATCGATGGCATCCAGCTTGTCATTGCTCATATGATAGTGAGTCAAAAGGAACTGACGTCCTTCGACCTCTTTTTCAACAAATTTTGGTAGAGCCTGAATTCTCTTGATCGACTCTGCATTTAGATGTTGACCTATCCATTCATGGTGTTCAGCCATGCCTTTGTGCCCTTCTAATGGTCCCTTATTTTGGAGCAAACTCAATACGGCCTCTTCGTGATTCCCTGAAATCGCTATCATATTTTTGCGGCTGTACAACATCTCAATCACTTCATTAGAGTAAGGGCCAATGCCGATCATATCTCCCAAACAAAATGTATGCTCTATGTCTCCTCTGGAATCCATATCAGCCAATACCGCTTGAAGCGCAGGAACATTGCCATGAATATCGGTTAAGATGGCCACCTTCATTGAGACTCCTCCTCTGGAATGTACATCGTCTGAATCTCCTGTACTCCCGGAATAAAGCCCAGATTCAGATACACGGACTCCGCATCATTTCCTTGCATCACATACAATCGCAGCACGGGATATCTACCCTTAAGCTCATTCAAAGCTCTCTGTAACATCAGTGTAGCAAGCCCTCTGCCTCTATACGCCGGTCGAACCCCTATACTATATACGGCAGCCTGATTATCCTGCAAACAAAGACGACAGTTGGCAATAAGCTGCCCCGTCTCCTTATCGTATACAAGTGTAGAGGCCTGAGTTAGGATCTCATTCGTATAATTAGGGTCATCGCTTGGGATAAAATCTGCAAGAGTGGTATGTTTTCTTCGTGTAGCTTCAAGACTTCCTGCAAAACTCTCCAGGTCACATTGGGCAATTTCATCTTCATTCACATATGTTCTGGTGCCGGTTTCACTTTCAATAATTTCTGGATTCTTCACCGTTACCCTGCTGTCCCATTCGATGTCAAAATGATCTGTAGGCCGCTGCATCCAGCGACATCTGAACTCCACTGGCCAGAATCCGGCTCTTGCGTATAGATCGACTTGGTCTGGAAGAATCTCAAAGGTCAGAATTCGTTTCGTGCGATCCGACCACTGTACTAATGTATGCTTCAGCAGTTTCAATACCTCAAAGCACTGCTGGAATGGCGGGATAAAAAACAAATGATACATCCGGTTAGGCTCCATTCTCACGCCACCTATTTTGCTTTCCCCCTTGTAAATCCAGTACGCACTGATCTTGGAAGAGCTGAACTCTTCTTCTCTGAAAAATCCGACATAACGCATATCATAATAAACCGTGCAAAATAATCCCCATTCGGCAAAATCAGCTCTGCGAATCGAATATTCATCTGACAGATCATATTGAAGTATATCTATGGACCATTCCGTTAAACTCATATGTCATTCCTCCTCAATTCTAATTACATGTACAGCAATTAAAGAACCTTTCTATATGCCACCCCGTGAACATGAATTAACAAATGCTCCGCTTCCAAACGTTCGAATAAATCCAACATGTCCTTAAACGCATTCTCGAAATACGAAGTCAGGTATGCAAGCTCTGGCGTTGTTTTGATAAAATTGTAAAAAAAGTAGGGGTCCATGTTGCCCACATCCGCTGGACTACCAAGGAAAACCTCCAATGTCTGCCCTGTTTCGGTATTCTTGAACATACAGTGCTCGCCATGAACATCAAAATACCAGTTGCCCGTTAATTCTTCTTCTCCATGGATTACATCTGCGTTGGTCAGCATATCGTAAGCACCTGCAAGAATTGCCGCCCGATCTGGCTGATCCGTTTCCAATATCAGTTGGTCGATCAATTGCCGCGCAATTCTCTTGTACATATCCATTGCCATTAATAATTCTTCCGTAATTTCCTGTGTTATTGATTTCATCATTTCAGATCCTTTGCCCTTTCCAATGGGAATTAACTGCTCGACCTTGAGGTTAGCAAAGATACGATAACGTATCCAAAAAGTTGAACCGTAAATACAATAGCGACAAACTCAACCATCATGCTGTTCGCTGCATTGAAATCATTCACAAGATCCACAAAGATCTTTCCCGGTCTGGATAATACATCCCATGAATTCCAACGATTAAATCTGCCAATGTAGACCCCTATACTGCTTAATAGCAGAATAACGCCTACAATTATCATGCTAATGTACTTATTTATTAATTTATTTAACATGCCTTGGATTTGAATGATCGAACATGTCGAGAGCAGCAATCCGATGATCGCTACGACAAACGTCAGGGTGAGTCCATACCAAAAATCAATATTAACCCAAAATCTGACCTCCCCTTGAGCATCAAAATATCGGAATGAGTGCAGGATCTCTGTAAAAAGGTAGGCCGCATTGGGCAGAAAAAAGAGCCAAACTGCACACATCAACCACATACATATAACACTCGTTGTGGTTACTTTCTTATGAAATATGTATCTAATGCAGGATGAGATAATGAATGGCACCCATGCCAGGAGCATATCCCAACTTAAAAAGCGATACATATTCGTATCTGTTTGGGCCCGTAAATACATCACAACACCTAAACAACAACAAGTAGCCACAAGCAAGGTAACGATGAATCGGGGATCTTGCACCGGATGTTTGTTATCTTTCATTTCTTTGCTTCTACGTCCTTTTCCTTGATGATGTTATACGTTATAAATACTTTTTAAATGCCTTGCTGGATTCTCCGTCGTACCCCAATTTCGTATAAAAGTGATGTGCTTCATGTCTGGATGATCCACTAGTAAGAAATACCTTCATACAATTTTTCTGCACACATATGTTTTCCACATACTTCATCAATTCAGATCCATATCCCTTGCTCTGCACATGTTCCGTAACAATAACCCGCTCAACGACGCCGAATGGTCTATTTTCCACCAAAGCATCCAAACAAATATGTAAATGAGCCGTGCCGATCACCTGATTACCCAGTTCATACACGAACAAGAAACTGTTGGGATTATTCCGAACTTCTTCAATACGCTCTGCAAGCACCTTCGTGTTCAGGTTGTTCGGCAATAATTCTCTATACAGTCTCTCGATAACCTCTGCATCCCTAGCCTCTGCCTCTCTAATCATCAGAGCTTGCCTCCCCGTTACCTCACTTGATAACTTAAAATGATATCCCCGTTGTCCTCGAATTCACCCGTGTCCTGAAATCCGCAACGCTTATACAGCGCATTAGCCGCGATGTTATGAGGAACATGGGATACCCTGATTTGCTGGCAATCACTTCTATCTTGCAACATACGAATCACTTCCTGAATAGCAAGTTTACCGTAGCCCTTCCCCTGATACTTCTCATCAATCATGAAGCGCAGAATCCAGTAATACCCGTCATTGTAGACCTCATTATCAAATAAAATAAAACCGACCATCTGATCCTCTGCGAAAATGCCATATGGTTTGGACGTAATTTCCTTTGTCGCATGAATCAATGAATCCGCATTGCTAGCTACCAAATCCAGCTGATCTTCCCGTGGTTTAAGGTGCATGCACTCGAGTTCATTATCTTTGGTTATAGGTTGTAACTTCACTCGCTCCATACCTACCATCCTCTCTCCTTGAAGCTTATCACTAGATTTTCTTGATCAATATAATCTCCAAAGGTTGTGTATCCAGCAACAGAGCCCCTGCGTCAACATACCCCAGCTTTCGATAGAAATGTTGGGCATGTTCGTCTGACTGCGTTGAAGTCATTACGGTATCGAAGCCTTGTTGCTTCATTAGATTTTCCCAGTGATGCACCACTTTTTTGCCAATTCCGCCGTTTCGATAGGGCTCATCAATCCAGATCATATTCATGAAGGGAAGGTTGTCCCAAAAGTAACCGTACCTCATCCATCCAATTCTTGATCCCTCGTCCTCGTTCCAGAGGATGAATATTTCTTTTTCATGAATCTTCGTTTTCACAAGTGCCTGATGGATATGCCGATCTCGATCCATGATATAGTCGAAGTCAGCTTCCGTTGCATATTCAATCTTCATTCGTTTTGCTCCCTTCATTAACTACGTCCATCATAACCCAAAATGTGGTAGTTGCGAACAGTTCCTTCCTCTTTTTTTCCCATGCCAAAAAACCACGGTTTCCCGTGGTTACACCCGCTCTATTTTTCTCAATCCGATGTCGATCCGCTCACCAATTGTCCCTTGTACCATACGGCCTGCCGCGCAGATCGCCGCGCAACGGCTTCCGCCGAACAACTTGCATGCACCAATACAAAACTTGCTGTGTCACCCACCTTCGGCCATACGTGTTCCCCTTGTGAATCCAGCGGTGTCACACCGCCTGTTACGAACGCCAAAGATTGAGACAAGGACAATTCATCACTATATCCGTACAGTTCTGCGAAGCGACCCGCTTTCTCAAGCAGATCTCCATTGCCAAAAGGAGACCAATGATCTGTCAGGCTGTCTGTGGCCAGCTTCACGTTCACGCCCATACGATGGAGCATGGGAAGAGGCATCATCGTTCTGCCAATAGGCACCGTGGAAGCAATGCTCATCCCGAGCGAAGCCATTCGCTGCGCCATATCTTCTGCTTCCTGCTGCTCCGCGCGAGCGAACCAGAACGCATGACTTACCGTAACTTTACCCTGAAGCCCTGCTGCTTCGGTCAGACTCGCAAGTTCCAGCAACGTTTGTTTGCCGGCCTGCCCGCCATCATGCAGATGAATATCGATGCCCGCCTGATGCTGAACAGCCAGTTCGACCATGGCATTCAGTGATTTCTCGATGTCTTCGTCCACAGTATGGGGATCGAGTCCACCCACATGCGTTGCACCTTCCTGCATCGCTTGGCCCATAAGCTCCACTGAATGGGAGCGAAGCAGTCCATGCTGCGGGAAAGCTACAATCTCCGAAGAGATTTTGCCCGAAAATGATTCCAGAGCCTGCCGCGTTGCTTCCAGTCTTTTCAATCCACTGACGGGTTCGATATTGCAATGACTACGTACATGGGTGGAGCCGTACCCCTGAATCAAGGTTAGAATACTCTCCGCTTGACGCTTGGCATCTGGTAGCAGCTTGGGCAACAGAACCTTCTCTTCTTCAATACGTTCGAAAATACTGGAGATCCGTTTGACGGCTGTCCATGGTCCATCGTAGTAGGTTTTATCCAGATGAATATGTGCCTCCTCGAACGAAGGCAGCAATAAAAGTCCCTTGCCATCTACTTGTGGCAGATCGTTAGACAGCGGGTTGCTTCCTTCCACAATCGCCGCAATCCGTCCATCTTCAATCCGCAGATGAGCGAGGCTTGTCCGTGTCCCTGTCACCTGTTCCCCTTCCCAAACATAACGCTGTTCCAAAGTCACATTGGTTAACCAATAGGCCTGCTTCATTATGTCATCCCTCTTTTCTTACCCGGCATTACGTCCCCCGGATACCGATTGATCTATGATCTATGATCCATGTTACCATACGGTTTCACAGGGCAAAAATACGTAAAACGTTGGTGTTCCATATGCGGAACGTTTGTATTACTCTACCTTGATTCATGCCAAAAAACAGGCACAATACGTGCCTGTCCTGTCCACTCACCTTATTCTCCTTAATTACGTGAATATATTAAAAATAAAACCGTGCATGCCCTCCATCGGTCACGCCTTCAATCTGTTCGATATCCAGCAGTCTGCGCTTCATCTCCAACCCTCCACGGAACCCGGTCAGCTTGCGATTAGCCCCAATAATACGGTGGCATGGTAACAGAACCGGAATCGGATTGGCTCCATTTGCAGCCCCAACCGCTCGCACAGCCGAAGGTCTTCCAATCGATGCGGCAATGTCACCATAGGTCCGAATTTCACCGTAGGGGACGCGGCCCAGTTCTCTCCATACCTCCTGCTGGAAGTTCGTTCCGATCAAGTCCAGTGGAATTTCATCGGTATAAGCCATCGGTTCCCCTGCAAAATAGGACTGTAACCAATCCATCATGCCTGTTTGTTTCAGCGCATGCTCATTCTCTTCCAATTCCACGCCAGGTGCAACTTTCTGCATCCAGCCGTTCCAGTCCTCCAGTGTTTCGTTGGGCATGACCACTCGGCACAATCCCTGTTCTGTAGCGAGCAACACCCATGGACGACCGTCCAGTTGCATCGTGGTATACATTAACTTTTTTCTCATTCGTTTATCGCCCTCTCCCTGGTGGAATGCTTCATGCTAGGACTATGAGGAAATTCGCTTCTTCACCTTACGTTTCATACTGCGGATCATCTGCTTGCTCTCCGGATCAACGCGATACGATTCCGTGATTTTCTGAAGTGCCTTATTATACGTGAAATCGTCCAGGGTATTATGGTTCAGATAACGCATAGTAACCTCAGGTTGTTTCACATAAGCCATCGAGATGGCCCACGCGACCGCCATTTTCACATAATAAGCTTCGTGCCTGATCCGATCCAATGCGATTAGAACCCGATCAATATATCTCTCATCCAGATAAAAATTCAACAGCATCACCACGCCAAACCGAATCTCATATTCCTGCTCTGATCTCAGATACGGCTGCAAGAATGCCCACACCGGCTCCGAATGCACCTTCGTATATTTTAGTCCCGCACAGAAGCTGTCACATACCGACCAGTTATCGATCTTGGGTACAAATGCTTCAATGACCTTCAGCAGCTCGTCCAGATCAGCCTGGACATGTCCAATGACCATGGCTTGCAGCATCACTTCTTCAAAGTATTCATCATCTGCCGTCTCCAGATAAGTGCGCCAGTCCCCGGCGGCGATCTGTTTGGCAATCTTTCGTAAGGCTGGCAATCTCACGCCTAACACATTTGTGATGTTGGGAATAAGCGCAGCCGAGAATTTCTGATACTCCGGCTCGGCCAGACTGAGCAATTGTGTTCTAATATTTTCTGCTTCCACCGCACACGTCCTCCTCGTCTGTCGCTGTACAACAAGTATATCCTTGCAACGCCCGTTTGTAAGCCCATATCGAATGTTTGAGCAAGATTACAATATCATTTTGGGTACTCTCTTTTCCTCCATTTGTTTAACTGCCAACCCATTTCGTTTAAAAATATGAAGCTGACCGTTTAGAAAGGAGTGTCGATATGAACGGACCTCATACCAAGAAAGATTTCTCCGTGGAGGAGATCACCGAACAACTCGTGCAACATGTGCAATCCCGGAACCTTCCCGATTTCTATAAATTGGTGAAAGAACTGCATCCCTACGACCTCTCACTCGTATATAAAAAGTTTCCTGAAGAAGAAACCAATCGGTTTCTGCTCCTGTTCAAACCCGATGCTCTGGCGGATCTCGCCGAGACCCTGAAGCTGCACGAACAGATTCAACTGTTTGAACGACTCGGGCCGGAACGAACGCTTGAAGTCATGCAGCAGATGGACAAAAGTGATCTGATCCGGTTCATGCACGATTTGCCTGCCAAACGAAGAGAAGAATTGCTGTCCACCATGAATCTGGACCACTCTGCCATTATCCGGTCCCTGCTTAATTATCCGCCGGAGACGGCTGGACGCATCATGACAGATCGATATCGAACCCTGCTTGCCCATGAGACAGCCAAGGAAGCCTTGCGACAATCGCAAGGCACCATGCATATCTCCGCCTCCAGTTACCTTTATGTGACGGATGATGAAGGTAAACTGGTCGGAGTAGTGAGTTATCGATCCCTTGCCTTGGCTGACGACAAGACCCAGGTTGAAGAACTGATGACCCGACGGGTGATCCACGCAACGGTAGATATGGACCAGGAAGAAGCAGCGCAGCTTCTGCAACGCTATGAGTTTATGGCGCTTCCAGTAGTAGATGAGAATCACAGGTTATGCGGGATTATCCAAATGGATGATGTCATCGATATTATTATGGATGAAGCCAGTGAAGATTTGGCCAAGATGGGTGGGGGCGGCAAGGATATCGACTTTGATACCAAACCACTCGTTGCCGTCAGACGCAGACTCCCTTGGCTCATTCTATTGCTGCTAATTGGCCTGATCTCGGGAAGCATCGTGGATTTTTTCGAGGATACATTGAATCAGGTTGTCGCACTGGCATTCTTTATGCCGATGATCGCGGGTATGACTGGTAACACAGGAACGCAATCTCTGGCTGTCGTGGTACGAGGACTAATCGGACGCAAACTCGACAAATCCACTGTACTCGCACTGATTGGTCGGGAGATCAAAGTGGGCATCATGATTGGATTGGTCTGTGGATTGCTGATCACCGTCATTGCTTATGTCTGGCAAGGGGACTGGCTGCTCGGCGCCATTATCGGGGTTTCTCTATTCTTCACTCTGGTGATCGGTACACTGACCGGCACATGCATTCCGCTTCTGCTTAGTCGTTTCAAGGTTGACCCAGCTGTCGCTTCGGGTCCGTTAATCACCACATTGAATGATATCTTATCCCTGTTTATCTATTTTGGGATCGCCACACGTTTCCTCGATGCATTGATGTAAACAAGTGGTGTATACAGCAAAACAGACCTGATCCTGAGATCAAGGTCTGTTTTGCATTTTATCCAGTTTTACGCCGATCTTTTATTTTTATTATAAATATCAAACGCCACAGCAAGCAGCAGTACCAATCCCTTAATTCCCTGCTGCCAGTCAATACCGAGACCAATCAAGGACATCCCGTTATTCAGCACACCCATAACCAAACCACCAATGATGGCTCCAAATACCGTACCTATGCCCCCTGAAGCGGAAGCACCTCCGATGAAGCAGGCCGCAATGGCATCCAGCTCAAAGTTGGTACCCGCCCTTGGCGTAGCGGCATTAAGACGTGCGGCGAAGATCAACCCGGATACCGCGGCAAGCGTACCCATATTCACGAAAACCCAGAAGGTTACTTTTTTTGTTTTCACTCCGGACAGTCCCGCGGCCTTCTCATTACCTCCAAGCGCATACACATGCCGGCCCATAACGGTACGGTTCATCACGAAGGAGTATACGATGATCAGGACAAACAACAGAACCAGGATGTTCGGAATCCCCGCGTAACTTGCGAGTACAAATGTAAACAGATTTGTCACGGCAGCCACCACAATCAGCTTGAGCAGAAATAGCCCCTGTGACACCACCTCGAAGCCATATTTTCGCTGGGAACGACGTTCCCGCAGTTCATTAACAATGTACCAGACGGTGAGTACAAGCCCCACAATAATGGATACCAGACCGAAGCCTGAGAAGTGAATGTCCGGCAGGAAACCCGAGCTTATTTTCTGGAACCCACCCGGAAAAGGAGAGATCGACTGTCCCTCCAGCACAATCATCGTCAAACCGCGGAACAGAAGCATTCCTGCCAGCGTCACGATAAATGCCGGAATACGCACATATGCGATCCAGAAGCCTTGCCATGCCCCGATCAAAGCGCCTACCAGCAAGGATGCGATGACCGCAAGCCAGGCCGGAAGCTGCCAATCTACCATCATAATTGCGGCAACAGCACCAACAAAGGCTGCAATGGAACCAACAGACAAGTCAATATGTCCGGTAATGATGACCAGCACCATCCCGATCGCCAGCACCAAAATGTAGCTGTTCTGCAAGATCAGATTCGTTATATTAATCGGCTTGAGTAATAGTCCACCTGTCAGTACCTCGAACAAAAGCATAATTACAACCAGGGCAATAATCATACCGTATTGACGAATATTATTTTTAAACAGTTTTGTTATCATTTCCATGCTTGCCGCCTCCAGACTTGGTCATATATCTCATCAACGTTTCCTGCGATGCTTGCTCGCGGCTGACTTCGCCGGTGATTCGCCCGGCATTCATCACATAGATCCGGTCACACAGGCCAAGAACCTCCGGCAACTCGGATGAGATTACCAGTACACCCTTGCCCTCAGCGGCAAGCCGATGAATGATGGTATAGATTTCGAATTTCGCTCCCACATCAATCCCGCGTGTAGGTTCATCAAGGATAAGAATATCCGGTCCAGCAAAAATCCATTTACTCAGCACCACTTTTTGCTGGTTGCCCCCGCTCAGATTACCGGTCTTCTGCAAAATACTTGGGGCTTTGATGTTCATGCTTTTCTTCATCTCTTCCGCTACCAGCACTTCTTCGCGCTCGTTCACTACTGCGTTTCGCGTCAGCTTGCTGAGACCCGTCAGTGAAATATTGCGCTTGATGTCATCCATTAGAATAAGTCCGTATTCCTTACGGTCCTCTGTCACATAAGCGAATCCATTCTGAATGGCCTCCGTGACCGTATTGTTTTGAATGGGTTTACCATTCTTGATGAGCTGTCCCGAAATATTTCGGCCATAGGATTTGCCAAAGATACTCATGGCAAGCTCGGTGCGCCCAGCTCCCATCAGCCCGGCAATACCCACAATCTCACCACGTCGGATATTCATATGGATCTGATCCAGTACTTTCCGCTCGGCATGATGTTCGTGATATACCGTCCAGTCCTTCACCTCAAGGATGATTTCACCTATGGTGGCATGACGCTCCGGGTAACGACTGGTGAGATCACGTCCTACCATCCCGCTGATAATCCGGTCCTCAGTCACTTTCTCCTTCTTCATATCCAACGTCTCAATTGTCTTGCCGTCCCGTAAAATGGTCACGGAATCAGACACCTTGGATACCTCATTCAGCTTGTGCGAGATCAGGATACAGGCGATGCCCTGCTTCTTGAATTCCAGCATCAATTGCAGCAGATTTTCACTATCATCCTCATTCAGCGCAGCGGTTGGCTCATCCAGAATGAGGAGCCGTACCTTTTTGGAGAGCGCTTTCGCAATTTCGACCAGTTGCTGTTTGCCTACCCCGATACTGGATACGAGTGTATTCGGATTTTCGCTCAGCCCTACCTTCGAGAGCAGCTCCCGTGTACCCACAAATGTTTCTTTCCAGTCCACAATGCCTCTGTTGGCACGTTCATTGCCCAGATATATATTTTCCGCGATTGAAAGGTAGGGAATCAGGGCCAACTCCTGATGGATAATGACAATTCCCAGATCCTCGCTCTGCTTGATATCCTTGAACTCACATTTTTTGCCCTGAAATAAAATGTCGCCTTCATACGTGCCATGTGGATATACTCCGCTTAACACTTTCATCAACGTAGATTTACCTGCACCATTTTCACCACATATGGAATGAATTTCGCCTTCACGGACTTTCAGATTGACATTTTCCAGTGCTTTAACGCCAGGAAAGGTCTTGGTGATGTTCTTCATTTCCAGAATGATTCCGGCCATGGGATGTGCTCCTTTCATTTATTATTTCAGTCCGATTTCTTCCTTCGTGTAATACTGGGTACCCACGATATCCTGTTCCACATTGGTACGATCCACGGAGACAGGATCCAGGAGATATGCTGGAATAACCTTAATTCCGTTGTTATATGATGTTTCATCATTAACTTCCGCCTGTTTACCTTGCAAGATACTATTGGCCATCTCTACCGTCTTCTCGGCTAGCTTGCGCGTATCCTTGAATACGGTCTGCGTCTGTTCCCCGGCCACAATCGACTTGATTGAGGCAAGTTCGGCATCCTGTCCTGTAATAACGGGCAGCGGCTTGTTCGAAGTACCGTAACCGATCCCTTTCAAAGATGAGATGATACCAATACTGATTCCATCATAAGGAGATAACACGGCATCCAGATGATCACCTGAGTAATAAGCACTCAGCAAGTTATCCATCCGAGACTGGGCCAGTGCACCATCCCAGCGCAAGGTCGCAATCTGAGACATCGTCATCTGCTTGCTGCGTACAACCAGTTTGCCGGAATCAATGTACGGCTTAAGCACAGACATCGCGCCGTCGAAGAAGAAATAGGCATTATTGTCATCTGGAGAGCCGCCAAACAATTCAATGTTATACGGTCCTTTTCCATCCTTGAGTCCAAGCTTTTGTTCGATGTAGGAGGCCTGAAGCACACCCACCTTAAAATTGTCGAACGTGGCATAATAGGTCAAATAAGGCGTATTGCGAATGAGCCGATCATACGAGATCACTTGGATTCCTTCGTCATGGGCCTTCTTGATGACATCCGTTAGTGTGTTGCCATCCACAGATGCGATGACCATCACATCCACACCTTTGGTGATCATGTTCTCAATCTGTGAAATCTGATTCTCGACCACATCCTCAGCATACTGGAGATCGGTTTTGTACCCCTGCTCCTGAAAGAGACGGACCATATTCTCCCCATCTCCCACCCATCGCTCTGATGATTTGGTTGGCATCGAAATACCGACATATCCCTTTTCCTTGCTGCCTGCACCACTCTCTGCCAGATTGCAGGCCGAGAGCATCAGAGTCATCACCAGAAGCCAGATGAGCACTGCTCCTTTTTTCATATGAAGTTCCCCTTTCCTCACGTCATACGGTTCTAAATGAGTTATAAGATAACGCTTACAATGCATGTAGTGCATCCTGTTCCTTGCTGTCCCTGTCTGAGATCAATGGTAGCATTGCACGAGCCTCAAGGTCTTTGCACGTTTTGAACCTTTTTTATAAAAATTTAACTTTTGATGGAAACTTCCGTTGTGAGCCTGGTCCATCAAAAATCAGATTAAGATCAAAAAAAAAGGACATGCTCCGCTTCGCTTCACACGAAGTAGAGCACATCCATCTCATGTACTACATGGCTGAATGAACAACTGTACAACCATAATCAATTCGCCGAAGGACGATAAGCCGTTCCTCCGTTCTTTCGATACTGTACTGGCGAAATGCCCATTGTTTTTTTGAACGCGGTGCTGAAATAATGCTGGGTGTCGTAACCTACACGTTCGGCTATGGTGTGCATCGGCAATGTTGTGGAGTCCAACAACTGTATGGCCTTGCGAATGCGAGCGTGCGTGACAAGCGTCACGAAAGAATCATTCAGCTCTTTCTTCAGCACACGGCTAAGATATACGGCAGATACTTGCAGGCGGGAAGCAAGCGATTCCAACGTTAGTTCCCGCTCGGCATACTCTTCTTGAATAAGTTGTTTTGCCCGGCGAACAAGAGGGGACAACTGCACTTCTTCGTATACCTGTTCACGGCAATGACGGTACGTATCCGGCGTTTGTTCCAGTGTCCCTGCATGTATCTCCAGATGAGCATGAATGGCAATATTCAGGCATGAACTGATCTGCTGTTCCAGAAGGGACTCTATTTCTTCGGGAGCTTCTTGCCACAGACATATGCCAATCAATCCGCTTACGTCCCGAAACAGAACATGTGGCAGATCTGCCAGCAGTTCACTGATTATATTTTCCACTGCAAACAGAAACAACTGACGATCATTCTCTCTCAGTATCGTCTGACGAGCTTCGGCGGCAGGCCATCGCACAATCCCGATCTGCACAGGTGGAACCGCGGGTAGACGCAAAAACTCAAGCTGTTCCATCAGATCTTTCCCTGCAGCCTGCCCTTCCAGCCACTCCAGCATAAATCGCTGGCGAAGCAGAGGGATATTGCGTTCAATCTGATGGGCTGCCTGTTGTACATAAGCCGTCCTCTGGTGCTCTTCCGTAAGTCGCTGATGTAATCGCTCAAGCGCAGCATGTAATTGTTCTGATTGTACAGGTTTTAAGATGTAATCCTCTACGCCAAGCCGAACCGCCTCCTGCGCATATGCAAATTCATCATGCCCCGAAATGATTAGGTAACGACAGTCCGGGCACTTCTGCTGTAGAGCACGTATGAGTTCGATTCCGTTCAGGAATGGCATATTCATATCGACCAGAACAATATCCACGCCCAAGTCAGCAGCCCGTTCCAGTGCTTCCTCACCGTCTTCCGCTTCACCCACAACCTCCATCCCGAGTATCTCCCAGTCAATTGCATCCCGGATTCCCTCACGAATGATTGGCTCATCATCAGCGATGAGCACGCGATACTTCTTCGTGACGTGGCTATCCGGTGTAAGCTCCATTACCGTGTTTGATGCGGCTGTCCCATCTACCCCAGTGGAAGTTGTCGCGTTCGATTTTATGAATTTTCCCATTCACTCTCCTGCCTCTCTTTGTTATTGATTTGCGGGATGGGTGGCAGCTCTCGCATCAACGGATGAATGATGGTCACGCGAGTTCCTTGACCCTCCTCGCTCTCCAGCAGAATACCGTAATCATCGCCAAAGGACAGACGGAGACGGGCTTGCACGTTCAACATCCCATAACTTTTGCCTGTGATCCCAGGCGAAGACGCTTCCAGACTTGCCAAAGGAGCTTCGAGCAGATGCAGCATTTCGGCAAGCCGTTCGTTGGACATCCCTGCTCCATCATCCTGAACGGTCAGCAGCAGTCTGCCATGTTCCAATCTGGCCTCCACCCGAATGTGTCCCGGCCCACGCCTGCCCTTGATTCCATGATAGATTGCATTTTCTATCAAGGGTTGAAGCAGCAGCTTTAACACGAAAAGGTCCCGCAGTTCCTCTGGAATATTCAATGTATACTGAAGCCGGTCGCGGTATCGTGTCTGCTGAATTTGCAGATAACTGGTCATATGCTCAAGCTCAGAGTGCAGCGGAATGTAATCTTGTCCTTTACTAAGCCCGATCCGAAATAATCGAGATAACGCGCCAACCATGCCGGATACATCGTCTGCACCCTCTTTGCGTGCCATCCAATGAATTGTATCCAGGGTATTGTACAAAAAGTGAGGTTTGATATGCTCCTGCAAGCTTCGCATTTCAGCATCGCGCTTCTGCCGTTCTCGCAATTCATTCAGCGATATCAGTTCTTGAATCTGTGCCAGCATTCGGTTATAACTGTTGCCAAGCATTCCAATCTCATCCGCCCGATCGCTCCACCGGCCTGGTCTGAGATTACCCGTCTCCGCCCTGCGCATATAGGACATGAGTCGGAAAATCGGTTGGGCAATGGAACGCGAGAACCATAAAGAGGCGCTAAGTCCGAATAAACACACCACAAATACAAAGCTAACCACATAAAACTGGATTTGGCGTACTTCGGATATCGAGTCTCTTGTGGGAAATACCCCTACCGTTCTCCAACCCGTAAAGGTGGACGACTGATACATGAATAATAACGCTCCACCCTTGGTTTCGGCGGTAAACGTGCCACTCTCCCCGGAGGGAAACCACTCTGCGGGGATGTGTTCGATTAACGGATGCTCCGGCTTGTATACACTTTGACCTTCGGCATCCGTCACCATCACATAACCAGATTTACCCAAGGTCACATTGCGGGCAGCCTGAGAGACGGACCTTAGTTTAAGATCAATCATAATAACGCCTCGCACACGTCCTGACGCTTCATCCGTGATGGAACGTGCAACCGATACAATCTCATCATCCTTATACCGTACATGTGTCGTGAGATTACGCTCTTTGGGCTGACCCAACACCATGAATATGCCCGGATTGGCCGCGGCTTCTTGGTACCAATTTTCCTGGATCAAGCTCTGCTCTGCTCGGGGATACATCTCGTTGCTAATATAGTCACCACTTCCATTGACGAGAACAATCCCGGCGATCTCAGGATACAACGTTGTGAACCCCTGCAAGGTTTGCTTGATGCCATACAACTGATTTTGCTCCGTTTCGGCAATTGCGCCTTTATTCATCCGTTCACCGCTTGCATCATCATTCAACGACATATTGTCGTCCATAAAAGCATCAATATCCGGGTCAAATGCAATCAGATACGTCATATTTTGCAGATTCTCCATCTTGCTGTTCAGGGCTTCATTCACTTTACCAATCAGTTGCATCGTATGCCCTTCAACCTGTCGCTCAACAACCCGCTCCACTGTCCAATTGACAAGCAGGCCGAGTCCTACAGAGGGCACAATGGCGAATAGCAAAAAAAGCAGCATTAGCTGGTAGCGAAGGGGCATATTACGCAAGCGCAAACGCCGAATCCCGTTCCTGAAAGTTGAGAGAATCGCTCTTCTGCCCCAAAACCTCTCACTCTTCAAATGCTCCTTGTTATTTGGCATAGTAATCATCCACATTTGAACGTGTCACGACAGAGATCCCCGTGTCCACCAACACGGGAAGCGGTGCATTTTCACCGGATGACGATGGAGCAGGAACCGTCAACTGGTGATGCAGATGGAACAAATATTGGAGTGACCAATACCCCATATTCCAGGTTCCCTGTGCAATTGTAGCCGAGATCGTCCCGTTCTTGATCATATCCAATGTAGCCTTATTCGTATCAAATGAAATAATCTGCATAGGATGTCTGCTGCCCCCGGCAGTTTGAACCGCTTCTCCCGCTCCTGCTCCTCCGGTGGCTTCAGTCACAAAAATACCCGCCAGTTCCGGACGTTCCTTCATCATTCTCAGTGTTTCGTCTCTGGACACCATCGCATCACCGTGCCCATCTGCAACTTCAACGACCTGCATGGAAGGATATCTCTCCTCGATCGTATCGCGGAAGCCTTTCGTTCGTTCTTCATGATTCTGTTGTCCAGGCAAGGTTAATACCGCAACCTCTCCTTCACGCCCCAGCAGTTCAGCCATTTTATCAGCGGCCATTACACCGGACTTGTAGTTATCTGTCCCCAGAAATGAATAGGCCTGGCTATCGGGTGCATCCGCATCAAATAATACAACAGGGATATCTGCATCGACTGCCTTGTTAATCGCTGGAACTAGCGATTGGGGATCGATCGCAGATATGGCAATTCCCGCGGGTTTACGAGCGATGGCCTGCTCGATCACCATCGTCTGCTCCTTCGCATCATACCGGGTAGCTCCGCGATATTCTACGGTCACTCCAAGCGCATCCGCGGCATCCTCGAATCCTTTAAGCGGGCTCTTCCAATACTCCAGCCCGGACTGGAATGTAATCATGATATACGTCTCTCCGATATCACCGCGCAGCCCCCGGTCCTCCCATGAACTGTTAACCTGACTGGTATATTCGAATCTCAACACATACAGCGCAAATGCCGAGATTAGCAAAATATAGACTAGCAGCATTTTCTTCATTACGTTCACTTCCTCAAGTGGTCTGATCATCCTATGCTCCGTCTAAATTGTAAACGCAATCATTCAAAAAGAAAACTCCCCCGTATCTTTTAAACGGAAGCCCGTGCTGCTATCCATGTACCTGCTGCAATAATGTACTATATGGTTTTTCCCTCTGGACGTATGATCATGGAACTAGACTACAACCAGAGGAGCGCTTCGTCATGAATATTGCATCTTTTTTAATCTATTGCATCGTCGTCACCTTTACCCCCGGGCCTAGCAATATCGTCATTCTATCGTCCACCCAGAAGGTAGGCGCGCGACAAACGATGAATTATGTGTGGGGAGCTACGCTGGCATTTGGCCTGCTGCTTACGGCATCAGCTTTCCTTAATCACCTTCTTGCCGATGTTTTGCCTGGAATTCTGAAGGTGATGCAGATTGTCGGCGGCATCTATATGGTATATCTGGCGTATCAGATCTACAAGATGGGTACCACTGAGGATGCACCAACCCAAGTTACCGGATTTGGGAACGGTTTTATTATGCAATTTGTCAATCCCAAGGTGGTCTTGTTTACGTTCACGGTCCTTCCAAGCTATGTATTGCCCTTTTACCACAGCTCATTTTCATCGTTCCTGTTCGTATTGCTCATTACCTTCATAGGTTTTCTGGCCTACTCCAGTTGGGTTGTTTTTGGCACGGTTTTCAGAACGTTGCTGAATCGCCACCAAAAATTACTGAGTATTCTCATGGCCCTTTTTTTGTTATACTCAGCCATTATAGTATCCGGATTGATCTAAAGCTTGGGAGGTGTGCTGCATGGAACGGTTCAACTATAAAAAGTCACAAGACGTGCTGGCACTATCTGCCAGCTTTACTGATTTTGCATACAAAAAACATTGCCACGAAGAGTACGCGGTTGGCGTAACCCTGCGCGGCATTCAACAATACAACCTGGACGGACAATATCAGGCATCTCACCAAAATGGTGTCATGTTGTTCAATCGTGAGCAGTCCCATGATGGTAGCTCCTATGATAGAGAAGGCATTGATTACGTGATGCTGTATCTGAAGCCGGATTTGGTAGAGGAGATTATAGGCAAAAAGGAATTGCGTTTTGGAAGTCCCATCGTCTATGATCCCGAGCTTGCACGGAAGATCCTGATGCTGAACGATGCCGTTCAGCACAGACAGGACGAAGCCGAGTGCAGCGAACGGGTCTTCGATCTGGTTCACCTTCTGGCTCAGAAGGAGATGCATCCCAAGCTCTGGGTGCCTCAGGACAGCCTGGTTCGAAAAGCTAAGGAAATGATGTTTTGCAGCACCGAAGATGTGCTCAAGCTGGACAACCTGAGCGCCGAATTTGGCATGTCCAAGTTTCAATTTATCCGTGAATTCAAGTCACAAGCAGGTATTTCTCCCTACCAGTTTTTCTTAAACTGCAAGGTGGAGCGTGCCCGTCAGTCCATCGAAATGCAGAAGGACGTCTACGCTGCTGTTGCTGATTGTGGATTCGTGGATCTGACCCATCTGAACCGGCATTTCAAACGGGTATTTGGCGTCACAGCTTATGAATACATGTTGCAGTTAAACTATAAAAATTGAACTACAGAATATTTACACTGGCCACTCCGATGACAGAGTAACCTTCTGATCACTGTTATCCCCAGATTTTTTGATCCCTTATTATAAAGGTAAAATCCAGGGATAGCGTACGCTTTCGATGCAGCTTTCTTTCAGAAAACTTTTAGGCGAACGCTTCGCTTCTTCAGGTTCTTTCCGTCCTTGGGCAATCAGATTCTTTTCTTTCGTCTCCAAAACCACAAAACTGCCAATGCTGCTAATAAAATGACTGTACCGTATAAGATAAGATAGACAGGTCCACTTCGCCAGCCATCACTGGTTTCTCCAAAATCTTCTTTACTTACAACCTTGCCTGCGCCCAGCAATTTCAAGTCATCTCCGGCTTGTTCCACAAGAACGTTGCGACTGCACAGATTCGTATGCAGCTTTTGATCCAGTTCAGATTGATACGCATAGATCAGGTAGGACTGATTCTTTTCGAATTGAATACCACATGATTCAGACCCACCGTCACTCGCGATGATTTTCATCTTTTTGGCGTTAACCCCCTTCCATGCCGTATCTACATCAAAGGTATACTCTCTTAACATGCCATCATTCTTCGATTGCTGCGATGGTCCTTTCTTTACCACTTCTCCTGTAAATACCGTTGTGTTTGTCTTCAATCTCTCTTGGACACCACTCTCCACACAACTGCAAGCATACACTTTCTCTCCGGAAAATAGAGCTAACCCCGACGTAACCAACAGTAAGACCAACATGCACATCACCAACCGTTGTTTCATTCCGACCGCTCCCCTCCTACATTCTCTGCTTGAACAAACGTTGTAAAGGTTACATATTTTTATTGCTGCTATAATTATTGTAAAATTATAGCACAATACAAATATCGTTATGTCCAACATACGCAAGGAGCCCACATACGAAATTAACGTTCACGGAGGATCTCAACATTTGATGCACAACTGGAAAAAGAACTTCTCATTCCCGCTGCTCGTTGCAGCGTTATGCATGATCGCCTTTATAAGCATCGCCCTATCCATCAGCGATAACCAGATTCATCGATTTGATGATACGCTGATCGGCTGGATTCAGGGGTTGGAATCCCCTGGCATGACACAATTCATGCAGTTTTTCACCTGGATCGGCAGTGAAATGCCTGTAGTTTTCATTACAATCATTGCCATGATTGTGTTATACGTTTGGCTGCGACACAAACGCGAACTACTCTTCCTCGCTTGTGTGCTCGCCGGTTCAACCCTTTTAAATGCATTGCTCAAGCTGGTATTCCAACGTGCCAGACCTACCATTAACCGAATTATTGAAGTGAGCGGCTACAGCTTCCCCAGTGGACATTCCATGGCTGCATTTAGCCTGTATGGTGGACTGGCCTTTCTCATCTGGAAACATGTACCCACCGTCACCGGACGTGTACTGATGATCATGGCCAGTGCCGCCTTTATAC
This sequence comes from Paenibacillus sp. FSL R5-0749, assembly GCF_038595085.1. NCBI lineage: Bacteria > Bacillati > Bacillota > Bacilli > Caryophanales > Paenibacillaceae > Paenibacillus > Paenibacillus sp. FSL R5-0749. Next base: position 5,104,805 of record NZ_CP152005.1, read on the forward strand.
TGACCATTGGCATAAGTCGTATCTACTTGGGTGTGCATTATCCAAGTGATATCGTCGGTGGATATTTCTTGAGTGGTTGCTGGCTCTCCGCTTGCATATGGTTTTACCAGCGGCATCTGGAGCGTATGTCCCAACTGCATAGCAGAAAACTGGCATAGTCTCTACGAGCGCATGCATATGGAAATACCCGGCTTTCCTTAACTCAAGGATTGCCGGGTATTTTTATATTCTTATATTTGATCCTGAATCCATCCTGAACGAATTCAGAAACCACAAGAACCCGCCTGTCCTATTTCAAGGAACAAGCGGGTATTGATTTTATATCAAATTACAACTCTTCACCATTGGATTCGATAACTTTTTTGTACCAGTGGAAGCTCTTCTTCGGTGTTCTGCTCAAATCTCCGTTACCGTCGTTGTCCTTGTTGACATGAATGAAGCCATAACGCTTCTTCATCTCTCCAGTGGACGCACTAACCAGGTCAATACATCCCCACATGGTGTAGGCAATCAGATCCACGCCATCCGCTACCGCTTCTTTCATCTGTTCAATGTGACCTTTCAGATAATCAATACGATAGTCATCCTGAATGGAACCATCTTCCTCTACCACATCGACAGCACCCAATCCGTTCTCAACGACCATCAGTGGAATCTGGTAACGGTCATACAGATGATTCAGCGTATAACGCAATCCTTTTGGATCGATCTGCCATCCCCAGTCAGAAGCTTCGAGATATGGATTTTTGATACCCCCTAGCAGATTGCCTTCAGCTCTCTCCAGGGACTCATCCGCACTTTCTACCAGAGACATGTAATAACTGAAGGAGTAGAAGTCTACGCAACCTTCACGCAGTGTCTGCTCGTCTCCTGGTTGCATTTCGATTTTAATGCCCTCTTCGGCGAAGAAACGTTTGGCGAATCCAGGATACGCTCCACGAACTTGTACGTCACCACAGATCATGTTGGACAGTTGGTCTTTCTTCTGTGCAAGCAGCATGTCGTCCGGGTTACATGTGTTTGGATAGGTGGTCATGAACGCAACCATACAGCCAATCTGGAAATCAGGATTGATCTCGTGTCCCAGCTTCACCGCTTTGGCACTCGCAACGAATTGATGATGTAATGCCTGGAATCGAGTCTGTGGATCATCCACTCCATCGACCAACGTCTCTTTGCCTTCAAACAGAAGACCTCCAGCCATATAAGCACCCAACGGCATCGTCAGACAGTTGATCTCGTTAAATGTCAGCCAGTATTTCACTTGATCTTTGTAGCGGTTGAAGAGAGTTGTACAATAACGAATATAACAATCGATGACTTCACGGGAAGCCCAGCCGTTATACTTCTGTGTCAGACCAAATGGCGTTTCGTAATGGGAGATCGTTACGAGCGGCTCAATATTGTACTTTTTCAACTCGGCAAAGACATTATCGTAGAACTGCAATCCCTCTTCGTTCGGCTCCAGTTCGTCACCGTTCGGATAGATCCGGGACCAGTTGATGGACATGCGGAACATTTTGAAACCCATCTCTGCCATCATGGCAATATCTTCTTTGTAATGTCCGTAAAAATCAACCGCTTCATGGCTCGGATAATACGTGCCCTCTTCCAATACAGGTGTAATCCGGCGTGGAATCGTGTGGGTTCCCCCTGTCATCATGTCAGATGTGCTTGGCCCTTTGCCACCCTGGTTCCATCCACCCTCGAATTGATTGGCAGCCGTTGCGCCACCCCAGTAAAATCCTTCTTTCATTGTCATGACCAGTTCCTCCTTCATATTTAACTCAATTCGATATAAAATACTTGATATTATGCGAGTAGCCGTTCCGGTCACGAATCGTTCTTCTGATCGCTGTTATCCTCGGATGATGAAGGCGAACACTTCTTTTCGTCAGAATCGATATCGTCCCCTTCACTACTTCGCAATAAATGAAGAACAAGTTATAAGACTGAGTCAAAATGTCTTCGTAAGACTATGTAACCAGTGTACCACCCATACCCTGACACCTATTGTCATGGTATAATCAGAGCATGGAAAATAACCGATTATTTCGAATGTTGCTTTTGTTATTGGAGAAAAAGAAAGCCACTGCACCCGAACTCGCCCGTATGTTCGAGATTTCGGTACGTACGGTGTACCGTGATATCGACCGGCTAAGCGCTGCGGGCATCCCCGTCTATACGACGACCGGCAAGCATGGCGGCATTCATCTCATGGACAACTATGTCATGGACAAGTCGCTGCTGTCGGAAGAAGACCAGAACGAAATTTTGATGGGACTATACAGTATCAGTGCAATCCCACACCTGAATAGTGCTCATATGCTGCAACGGCTGACCGCCCTGTTTGATCACAAGCTGGATTGGATCGAGTTCAATTTCTCACCATGGGGCAGCATTCCCCTGCAAGAGAGAGAACTTTTCAATCAAGTGAAACAAGCCATATTAACCAATCAACTGATTACGTTCCACTATGTTAATTCGGATGGAGAGAAGAGTGTTCCAACAGTGGAACCTCAGAAGCTTATATTCAAGAACAGTACATGGTACTTCAGAGGATATATTCATGATGATCCTGAACGGAAAGAATTCGAGACATTCAAAATGAAACGGATCACCCATTTGACCTTTCTAACGAGAAAACTCGATCATCCTGTTGATGTGGGGTCAGCCCACCCTGAATCAGAGGCAGCTCCTGTCCTGACTCCTCTAACGCTCTCGTTCTCCAGTAATATTGCCTACCGGGTGTATGATTTTTTCGAACCGTCCCTCATTAAAAAAGAGCCTGATGGCAGGCTCCGTGTGTCTCTCGAATTAAATGTAGGGGAATGGCTCTACTCCTTCCTGCTATCGTTCGGTTCGGAGCTAACCGTAATCGAGCCTGTTCATGTTGGACAGGAATTGCTCAGACGTCATATCCAAGCCGTTGAACATTTACAGCATGTCATGAACAACCTTCCCAACAATGAATGATATAATATAGGCCTATACGACTTTGAACACAGCTGACTCTCCGTCAACCATCTGACCGAAGGAGGTTTATCCATGCAAGACATTAGACGCAACAATGTGGAACGTTTCAAAGGTTTTGGTACGTTATACGATCAGAACCGACCAGCTGCTCCCACTGAAGTGGTGGATATTCTAACGACATATCTTGGAAGCACACCGCGCATGGTCGCAGATGTTGGCTGTGGCACCGGCTTATCTTCGTGGATCTGGCTGAATCAGGCAGAACGCATCATCGGCTTCGAACCCAGCGATGACATGAGGTCTGTAGCAGAATCCAAGTGGGAATCTGCCGGGAAGCCGGATAACCTGCGGTTTGTGTCCGGCTTGTCTCACGACCTTGGATTACCAGATGGCAGTGTGGATGTGCTGACCTGCTCCCAATCATTTCACTGGATGGAGCCGCAACCTACACTACGCGAGTTTGCACGTGTACTTCGTACAGGCGGCATATTTGCTGCCTATGATTGTGACTGGCCGCCAATGTTAGACTGGCAGTTAGAACAAGCTTATCTGAAGCTGAATAAGGAAGCAGATCAACGGGCAGCCAGTCTGGCTCCCCGGAATAGTCAGGCACACAAATGGAGCAAGGATGGGCATTTACAGCAAATTCAGGAGTCGGGTCTGTTCCGATATGTGCGGGAAATCGTGTTTCATCACCACGAGACCTTTGATGCAGACCGATACGTGAACCTGGCCTTGAGCCAAGGCGGCTTGCAAACGGCGTTGAAACTTGGAGCGGATGAACTATTAACAGCTGCCGATGAGTTCAGAGCGCTGGCTAATCGTGTATTTGACGGACAATCCAGAACAGTACTCTTTTCTTATCGCATGCGCCTTGGTATTGTCTGAAAGCAGTACGTTGTTTGCATCCCTTCTACATACCAAATGTAATAAGGAGGTCGTACAGGTCATGGTTATGACGTGTACGACCTCCTTATTATCTATATTCTCAGGATGAGAATAAGTCACTTAATTGTCGCTCCTGTACATTCAATGCCAACACCAATTTTGTCGGATCTTGTCTTGAATAAATGACGTTAATGATATGGCCCTGCTGCACCTGCGGCAGCGCAGTAGATAAAATTTCTTTTTGCGTTGTCACAGTGAACGTTTCACCATTCGTCTTGGTTATGCTGAGTTTGAGTTGAAGCTTGATCTTATTACTGCCTCCATTGCCAAGTGGAGTGACATCGAGAATCTTGGCCATTGCTTTTTCGCCTGTTCGTGCAATATCCATCATCTCAGGGGATACCCCTTGTTGTACCATCTTTTCATCCAACAGTTGCTGCATATCCTCCTGTGATAACTGTCCTTTCATATCAAGCCCTACCTTGCGTTCATCCTTCACAGAGACCACTAACGGAATGAAGCTGCCCGGCTGAAACTGAGCCATGGATGTCAGGGGAATAACAGTTTTCATCTCGGTATTGTATTTCTCACGCCCCTTACGCGACACCGTCAGACCCAATCGAACCTCCGGCTGTTCATTAATATACGTGCCAGTCTGTTGTATGCTCTTAATGACACCCACTGCCGGTAAACCTGTCTTGACTCGACCTACGCCGAAAATATTACTCAAAATCGCAGGAACAAAGATCAATCCGAACCCGGCAAAGATCGCCGGTTTATACCACCAGGCTTGCATGATGATAAATGGATCATCCCACATCTTCTGTGCCAGAAATGGGGAGAACCCCACTCCAAACACAGTTAATACGCCAATCAATCTCAGAAAACCTACCATATGGCCCACCCTCTCTTCATCCTTCTCTTCATATCTCTATCCAAACCTCTAACGTTATGTCTGTAATCAGTTGTTATACGTATTTAATAAATGGAGTATCACTGTCCTACAAGCAAAACCTTCTAGATGGAAACTAGTCCCATATAGATCAGTTCCGTCGGATTCGCTGGATTCTGACCCAATCCTATCCGATCTCCAACTCGTGGAATCTGCATTTTGGACACCAGTGTCTCCAAGGTTCGCTGATACTGGTTACCGTTTGTCTCTGTCACATCCAATACAAGCACAACAATCGGATCAAAGTTGATCAGTTTGCCCGTATCGGTGATTGACACCACCGTTGCTGTTGCCGTTAATGGAAGCGAACCACTCGCAGCCAATTGTGCCTGTTTTGCCGAATCCAGACTTTGGTTGATTGCCTCCCGATGTTCCTTGGATACGAAACCTTTCATCATCATGCCAGTGAGCCCTTTATTCATCATTTTATCTGCTTTCGCAATCGCATCTTCCTGTTTGTTCTTTCTACCGAACCAGCCCATAGTAAGCACCTCATTTGTTATATTTTATTTATAATTAAATTATAAACACCACGGCTTGTCTTTGAATACCCTTCTGGCGGCATACAAAAAAAACGAAAAATCCGGTAATCGAATTACCGGATAATCATCTCTTTGGTAAGGCATTATGCCAATTCCGCAAAAAAGCAACTGCTAATGCGATCCTCATTTTACGTTTGGCAGATATTATTTGTGGTTAAAGTGGTGGCATTGCACCAAATCATATTCAATATACTCATTTTTAAATGTGTGTCCATACTATAATCATCAATCTAACTCATTGCGGTTAACACTACGGCAATCGTATTAAACGCACCGTGAACAATCATGCCAGGCACGACCGATCCTGTCCGTTCATACGTCCATGCAAACACAACGCCACTAATAAAATTCACGGGCATGGCATTAATCGTTGGAAAGTGAGCAAGAGTAAAGATTAGAGCACTAATCACAATCGCCCATTTCATCCTGATACGAGTCCGTAGCCAGCGATATATGAACCCGCGGTAAAAGATCTCCTCATAGAGAGGTGACACGAATCCAGCCGAAACGATACCGATAACGATAGTAAAAAGAGTGACATTTTGCTGAAGACTCTCTGTTTTGCTGTTGTCTACCGTATTTCCAAGAAAACTGGTAAGATATACTGCCATCACACTTAAAATGATGAGAAGCAGGAGCCACAGTACAATTCTCCACCAATCCCTTACGGAGAATCCCTTCACGCCCACCTCTCTCCACGACAGCTTCTTCGGTCGCAAACCAACCAAGTACAGTCCCGTCAAAAGTGTAATTGCGATGGTAAGCCCTGTGAGCGTCCCAGAATAAAGGGTATTATCCAACCACTCCTCATATCCGGACTGTATCGGGTATTTAATCACGAATATTACAAATACAAATTCCAGCGTTAGCAATACTAGTAACTCACGCCATGTCCACTGATCCGTCTTTTTCCACATTACCGCTCTAGTCATTCTCGATCCCTCAATCCTCTATTATATATTATAATGATATTAGGTGACGTAACGTCACCTGCAAGCACTTTTTGGGAGGAAAAAACATGCAGAGATGGACAACAGGACAAGTATCCAAACAGAGAGATATTTCCGTGAGAACACTACGTTATTATGATCAGATCGGTCTACTACAACCGAGTCATAAGGAAGACAACGGTCGCCGTTATTATTCAGAGGAAGATTTATTTGCGCTTGAAAAAATCACGTTGCTCAAATCACTATCATTATCGCTTGAAGACATACAAACTGTAATGAACAAACTATCTTATCGTCATATTCTGATCGCACATCATAATCATCTTCAGGAGCAATTAACTTCGATTCAGGGCAGTATTGAAAATACTACGTCTTTGATCAATATGATTGATCTGGAAGGTATACTTTCCTGGGATCGGGTTTCACATCTGGTCCAAAACGTACAGCCCGTTGCTAAACAGTGGATGGATTACTTCAATGCTGAGGAAGTTGCCTTTCTACAGAAAGCATTACCGAAACTTAATAATAATGATAAGATTACTCAGCAATATGTCTCCTTGATACGCCGGATTGAGTGGTGCATACAACAATCTGTTCCTCCCCAATCGGATGAAGGCTATAACATTGCCTGTGAATTAATGAAGTTATCTCACGATACTTTTAATGGTGATGAGACATTGATCGAAAAGTTTTGGGAAGTGAGGAAGCTTCCTGCTACAGAGTCAGGACTATATCCCGTATCTGACGAAGTTCTGAACTTTGTGGAGCTTAGTACGGCTTATGCTCTTGAAATGGAATCAAATTTATAGTGGAATGAGAAAGAAAGCCGACTTGTCAGCCGGCTGTATCCAGGAAATATCCTTATATGGGACCCGTAGTGATCCATCTTTTCCAAACGGATGATATTATGCTACCGCTCTATTTTTTGCGTAACAAATATACCAGCTTCCGATAATACATCGCCGCTTCCTTGTATTTGCGCTGATCCTCAGACACCACGGCCAATCCTTCGTATAATGGTTCAAGGCGCACGACATGCTGCGCGGATTCAAAATAAGGCAGACAGGCAAGCGCACGCTCCATGAAAACTTCGCGATCTCCATGCGCAAGAGCCAGCTGGCTCTGGTAGAAGGTTCCGCTCATCTGATGGTCCTGGGTTGTTGCACATTTCAAGAGTTGATCTACACTTTGTGCAAGTACGCCCCAGTTCTTCCGCGCCAGAGCCACTTCGCATTGATATATACAGACGAGCGGCCGCATCGCGAGCTGTGTTTCTTCCGTTTCCTGCTGCAATAGTGACTCAAATCGTTCAATCTCCGCCTGTGCCTGATCCAATTCACCTGTCATCGTTAACATAACAATCCGATTGTTGGCAATTGCGGTCACCAGATCGCCTTGGTTCCCCGCATATACGAGGTTCGCCTCCGCCATGGTTAATGCCGAGAGTGCCTCCTGAACCAGTCCCATTGCGAAACAATAACCACTATATGCCACATATAACCCGGACAATCGATGGAACAGCCGCTGATCATATACATGACGCATCGTAAGCTCGAATACCTGTTTCGCCTCTTCATACTGTTTAACCTGGATGTAGGCTTCCATCTTGATATTTTGCACAGACAGCCAGAATTCACTGCCAGGAAGCGCCAGCTCACTGAGCCTGGTTGCATGAGTTAGTACATCTACAAAGGCCATTTTGGAGCGATAATATTGTATTTTATAGAATAAAAGTGCCTTGACTAACGGGCGCGGCAGATCAATATCGTCTGGGCGACCATACTTCTCCAGGTAAAAATTAAGATAGGACGTATGTATATATTCATGTGCCGTTGCATCATTTAACTGTTGATAATATACCGCCTTCATCAAAGCCGTTGTCAGTTCAACAGTCAGTGTGTCATCCCGATCTGACAGCGCATGCACCGTCTCTTCGGATATCGACGACGCTGGAACAGACATTTGTTCGAAGATGACTTCTGCCCGTTCGAGTGTTTCCTCGTCCTGAGCCGCAGCCTTTAGAATATAAGAAGGGGATACCCCCAGACGTCCGGCGATAGCTTCTGCCAAATCCTCAGGGAGCGGATAACGATCCGCCAGAATATTGGCAAAGTGGGCCTGCGTGACCAGACCTTCCACAAGGTCTTTACGGGAGATTTGTTTTCTTTTGCTTAGCAGTTCAATGCGTTCCTTCAGCATGGCATTCCTGTCCTTTCTACCCTAACAAGCGAGTACATTATATGCACATCATCGCAAAATTAGAGATATAACGCCACCCTTCCGGCGAAATCAAACGAAACGGTTTCCGTTTCCGAGGTAATTGTTTTACAATAAGAAGGTATGTATACGAGCATTTGATCGAAATGCTGAAACATGAGCTGAATATGAAAGGATGCAAATAAATGATTATTAAACCAAGAACACGTGGTTTTATTTGTACCACTTCCCACCCTGTAGGTTGCGCTGCGCAAGTGCAGGAACAGATTGATTATGTGAAATCACAGCCGGAGCTCAAAGGCCCCCGTAATGTGCTCGTAATCGGCGCTTCCACCGGATACGGTCTGGCGTCACGCGTTGTATCCGCTTTTGGAGCGGGAGCGAATACGATCGGTATTTACCGTCCGAGCAGTTCCACAGAAAAACGTACAGCCTCCGCAGGCTGGTACAACTCCGCTGCATTCGAAAAAGCCGCTGAAGAAGCAGGCCTCAAATCGTACAGCATCACAGGTGATGCATTCGCAAACGAAACACGGGACAAAGCCGTTGAACTGATTCGCAGTGAACTCGGTCAAGTGGATCTGGTCGTATACAGCGTAGCCTCGGCCCGCCGTACCGATCCAAACACGGGTGAAGTGTTCAATTCTGTGCTGAAGCCTATCGGACAATCCTACACGAATAAAACAGTAAACTTCCACACAGGCGAAATCAGCTCCGTTACGCTGGAGCCGGCAACGGAAGAGGAAATTCGTCAGACCGTAACCGTAATGGGTGGAGACGATTGGGAACTGTGGATGGATGCCCTGCAACAAGGCGGCGTACTTGCGGATGATGCAACAACGATCGCTTTCTCCTACATCGGACCTGAACTTACCCATGCCATCTATCGTGATGGTTCCATCGGTCAGGCCAAGAATCATCTGGAAGCGACTGCAATCAAGTTGAATGATCGTCTAAGTGCCAAGGGTGGACGTGCTTATGTAACTGTCGCCAAAGCGCTGGTGACTCAATCCAGCTCCGCAATTCCAGTCGTGCCGCTGTACATCTCAGCATTGTACAAAGTCATGAAAGAAAAAGGCTTGCATGAGGGATGTGTCGAGCAATTGCAGCGTCTGTTCGCTGATCGCCTGTATGCAGGAGGAGAAGTTCCAACAGATGCAGAAGGTCGCATTCGTATCGACGATTGGGAGATGAGAGATGACGTTCAGCAAGAAGTCGCGAAGCTCTGGAATGAATTGACTACAGAGAACATCTATGATCTGTCCGATCTGGAAGGTTATCGTCGCGAATTCTTCCAACTGTTTGGTTTTGAAACCGACGGTGTGGATTATGAAGCAGACGTTGATCCAAACGTTGAAGTGCCCCATCTGGTGAACTAAAAAAGTTTTGGCGAGTACGCAAACTTAGATTTTCGTTAGCACTTCTAATGCCATGTTAAAGATCTGATTGTACAATTAATGAAGGGGAACCACCGGGTTCTCCCCTTTTTTGTCTATTTTTTAGATCCTTTCATCCTAGATTCTTTCTACGCCATTTTAATTTCATATCCTTACATTCTTTCGTGTATCCCCTGATCAAATCGATTTAAGCTGTTTTTTCAACTCTTTCGGTACCGTCTTCTCAATAGTGATTGAATGCGCTCCATGCATGGACGCAAAGAATTGAAGGCCCTCCCGAAAATCCGCAATCCATTCCTCCACAGGTGGAGCAGTCTCTTCCATTGATAACAAACGAACGGTAAGCACTCCAGTTTTGCGATCAAGTCGCGGGTCCATACGTCCGATTAACCGATCACCATGAAGAATCGGCATGGCATAATAACCGTAGGTTCTTTTCACCTCTGGCGTATAGATCTCCCATTTATAATGAAAATCGAATAAATCGACAATACGTTCTCTTCTCCATAACAGATTGTCCAGTGGCGGCAGGAAACGGACCGGGCCTGATGGATCATAGTGTGGCTCTTCCCTCTCCATGTGCAATAACAAATCCTCGTCTTCAGCTCGAATATAATAAGGCGTCGCCACGTCCTCCACCTTAAGCGGGATCATTCGCCCATCTGACACACGGGCAGCAATATCGGCGCGTCGTTCAGCCGCTGTAGATTTTAGCCAACCCAGACGGGGATCACGGGCATCTATAACGCGATACGCATGAATGTATTTATCCAGCAGAGCCTGCTTCTGGGCTAACACATCCATATCTTCTTTCATCGGAAGTCCCTGTTGCTGCAATCCGGATTCGGTTATATGAAAATAACGTTCATTCCCTTGCCTCGCCACCACACGAATCACAGCAGAGTCTAACAGTAGATTCAGAGCAAGTGTGGTATCCTTCGTCTTTGGCACATCTGCACTGTCCCAATAACCACTTACCCGTTCAACAGCACGGAAGGCTCTTGAAGGTAAAGGTCCTTCCTCCTTCAAACGCTGTAAAACATGCTGCACTGTTTTCTCCAGACCTTGTAAGGATGGAGCCAGACGCTCCCTTAATCGGGCACGCACAGGTTCAAAGAGAGCATAATCCTCGATTGGAATGACACAGGCAGCATTTGCAAAATATTCAAACACCTTATGATCACTCAGCAGCGAATTTAAGCTGTCAGCCGTATAACCCGGGTCACGGGCACCCAGCACCAGATGCTGGTTTCCGGTTACAGCAGCTACAGGATCGATCTGCACGCAACCAAGGGAGCGAATCAAACTCAGAACTTGATCGGGTCCCGATGGTAAGGAAACTGCGGGCCAACGTTCCAGTAAAGCTTGCGTTTGCAACAAGAAACGCCGAACGATTTTTTTATTCATGTGCAGCTCTGTTGTCATATGTTTAGGTTCTCCCCTTCATTATATGTACAGAATTTATAGCCAATTTATAAGATTGATTTTAACAGTCCACATGATTACTTTCCAACCAAAGAAAGGATTATAATCGTCTTACTTATCCAGCAATCCGTTTCTCATAGACAAAATAAAAAGAAGCACCACCATCCTGGATGATCTGCTTCTTGTGTTTGACCTTTTGCAATTTTTCCTGCTTCGTAGGCATGAGACGTACATGCTGGGATAATGCACCATAATCTCCGTTAACTCGTCGGCTCTGTTCCGAGCACCACTTGCCTGACCGCTCTGCTTTGCGTAATGCTTTTTGTGTTTGTGTACGTGCCATAATGGATTACACACTCCTTTGGTTGATATACACTCAATATATCATGTGCAGCTACGCAAGTGAAGGTGCTTCCTGCTGGAATGGGCATATACATATTTTAAGAAGGCTTCCACCGTGTACTTAGCGGGATTGCCGCTTTCGCCGAGACTGCCACGTTTCGATTGGTTCATGATCATCTTCTTCGATCAGTTCCAATGCTTCCTCCACTCTTCTCGCCTTGAATAAAAGGATTAATTCCATCAGGTCTTCCCGGTCCAGCAACTTCACTCCATTGACTGCCGCAAGCGTCCGGCAAGCTTCCGTGTAACGAGCGGACGTTAATACAATCGACCGGTCAGCTTCATAATAACGCATGGATGTATAGATCTCCTGCACTGCGCTTAATCCTACCGGATGATTCGCACCGTATCGCTTCGCTTGTATAACACTCCGCCGGCCGAGTCGATCCACAAATACAAGATCCGCACCGAAATCCCGGCTGCTCGTCGTTTTATAAACCTCATCGTACCCGAGTTCTTCGAATAGATGATAAAGATATAATTCAAATTCCGAACCATCCTCCATCTTGTCGATGTCCTTTATCGTAATCTTCCTGGGATTGGCTTCACTTCGTATCCGCTGACCGCGCCCGATAATACGCCGAATAATCCAGGCCAGCAGTAGTAATATGACAATAATTCCGATGACCCATAGGGTCACATTTTCACTCCAGTTCATAGCTCTTCTCCTTGTTCTTTTCCCTATGTTCTATCCAACGTCTTAATCAGATATGGCTTATCACCGCACTAAATATATCAGACTTCCACCTTGATCGAAAGAAGATGAATTCCCTGTAACCCTCACACTTCTCCAAACATAGTTATTTCGACAAATCCATGATAAAAGGTTACAGTGTGTTCGGTTGAATTGCACTTCACTTCAATGGTAAAATTCAACAATCGGTTCTCTTTTGAACCGAAGAAGAAAGGTGGTTTATCACTTGCATACATTGACCAAACACAAGTCCAAAACATGGGCTGCCCTCATTTTTAGCGGCATGCTCCTCTTCACCATGAATACAACAAGTTACGCTGCTGCCTCAACCGAATCCATGCCCAAACCAGCGTGGACGTCATCTTCCCTGATGTTATCTGAGGCCAATACCGAAAAAGATGTCCTGATCAAGGCAATCCATGCCGTGCCATCCAAAAATCTTGTATATGTACATGCCTCCCAGCCCGTAACAAAAACAAGCAGCAAAACTACACTCGACTGGCAACTGGACTCTCTCCAAGCATTCGATGCTACAACTGGGCAATTGAAGTGGAATACGATATTCCATGAGAAAAGCGGTCCTTACACCACATACTCCGATTCGGTATATGCCAGCAACGGTACAGCTTATGTGTATATGGAATATTCGGACAAAACCAAAAAATTGTACTCATTCAATACATCTGGTAAGACCAACTGGATCAAATCCGTGAACTCACCTGCAAACATATCCCTATTGGATAACGATACGCTGATGGTTGCTTCAAGTCAGGGCGTGCAGTCAAATGGTTCCGTTCGCTCAGCCATCTCGTTATATGACAAAAAGGGCAAATTAATTACCGAAAAGACCATTAACGGCAGCGTGCTCAAGGCTGATCATGGTCGAATTGTAGTGGATGCCAGCAAACAAACCAAGGTAGGCAACTTCTGGCAGCAAGCTGCGAATCCCAAGGTGGAGATCTATGATCGTACGTTGAATCGTCTGTCCTTCTACCAATTCCCTGCCAATGCCAATACACTGGGAGATGGCGGCGGTGAATCGCTGGCCATTCTGGACGATGGTTCCATTATTATGCGTGCCAATTTCGAGAATACGGGTAACCGACTGATGGGCTTTGGCACCGACGGCAAGCTTGCATGGGGACGTGCTATTGCCGGTGATGCCTACATCCAAACGGCTGGCAACGGCTATACGGTCCTTACAGGGCAGAAGCTGGAACTGTATACGATGAAAGGCAAAGTGACTGAGCGTACATTCAAGGACGCACAGCCTGCATTAATGCATGTTGACCAGACACAGGATGGTCAGTACCAGCTTGATTTTGCCAAAACAGGATACATTCTTGATCCGCAGACACTGGAAGACGTGCATATCTACACGACCAGTGCCTCCGTTCCTTCATTAGAAGGTGTCTCTACCTATGTCGATGATGTCATCTATTCGATGAACGATGAGACATTGTCCAAATATGTATTAAAGGCTGCTGCAAAATAATGAACGGAGCGCTTCTGTATGACCGTCTAAACGGTTGACAGGGCGCTCTTTTATTTCAAATTCGCCTGGCTCCCCTTACTTGTCATTTCTTCTCATCCTGTTATACTAGTAACGTTCTCTTGCTTCACCCTAATCTTGATAGGCAAAAGGAGCTTAACCTTCCTATGATAATTCAGTTCATTCGATATAGATAACTTGGGGCATAGCCATAAACCTCTTTTTTTGAATTTCGTGCAGAGGTTTATTTGTTATGCCCTTTTCTTCAGTTATCCAAATCTGAATGAATGGGGTGTTATTCCATGTCAGTCCATCGCAGAGAACGTAGCGCTGCGCTTATTAATCCATACAACCATATGTTGAACTGTCCCATCTGTCATAGCCCTATGGCAACCATTAACTCAGGGAGCATTCAATGTGTGTCCAGGCATAGCTTTGATTTTGCAAGACAAGGCTATATCAATTTCATGACACGTTTTTTCAAGGGCAACTATGACAAACGTTTATTTACTGCCAAAAGGAATATCTTATCGGAAACCGGGATTTATGCTCCTTTGACCGAAGTACTACGCAGGTGGATCTCACGTTATTCGGTTGACATCAGCTATCCCGTGCATATTCTGGATGCCGGCACAGGAGAGGGAACATTTCTGCAGCAGATTACGCAGGATACTCCAGCCGTTGGCTGGGGCATCGACATTGCCAAAGAAGGCATTGCCATGGCTTCCTCTGCCTACAACCAGCAAATTTGGTTTGTCGGCGATCTGGCATGCAGTCCGTTTGCAGAAGGTCAGCTGGACATCATCCTGAATATATTCTCTCCTTCCAATTATGGAGAGTTTGGACGAATTCTGAAAGATGGGGGATGGATCATCAAAGTCATCCCCCGTGAACGATATTTAATTGAACTAAGAGAAATGCTGTTCCTGAATCGACCTGATCGAGCAGACGGCCGGGAACTTACGCTGGACCGATTCCGCAAACATCATCATCTCATCGCCAGCATTCCGCTGACCTACACGCTGCCCGTCACCGCAAACATGCTGGATTCACTCGTTCATATGACACCACTTTCCTGGCATCGGTCGGGATCATCCCTGGTGAGCATTCAAACTTCCTTGTCGAAGATTACCATTGACGTAGAAATACTGGTGGGAACAATCAGATAACCGTTATGGCTGATTTCAGCCTCCATACAGCCAAAAAGCCGGGCGAGTTCCAACTGGAACTCGCCCGGCTTTTCATGTGATCTGATGCATTATTTCCAGTTCTGGTCGATAAATTCGTCCCGTCCGGATAACGCACGGTCTTCCTTATAATGCTTCTCGTTTTTCTTGTGGTAATCCTGATGATAGTCTTCAGCCGGATAGAACACGACGGCATCCCGAATTTCCGTAACAATCGGTTGAGTGAATCGTCCGCTGGCTGCCAGTTCCTGTTTAGACTGTTCAGCAAGCTCACGTTGACGTTCATTATGCACAAAGATTGCCGTACGATACTGTGTCCCCCGATCCTGGAACTGTCCTCCGTCATCTGTCGGGTCAATCTGAGGCCAGTATAGCTCTAGCAGTCGTTCATAAAGGAATACTTCCGGATCAAATGTAATCTCAACCACTTCGACATGACCGGTCTCCCCGGTTTTGACCTGCTCATATGTTGGATTCTCGACGTGACCGCCAGTATAACCCGATATAATCCCATGAATGCCCGGTTGTTCTTCGAACGGTGTAACCATACACCAGAAACATCCGCCGGCGAATGTAGCTTTTTCCATTCCGTTCATCCCCTCTTATCTAAACTACGTATGAATATAGATAGCCATTACGCATACCTTCTTATATTCTAAAACAACAAGAGGTTGATTGAAAGCCATCGTTATGGCTCTCAATCAACCTCTTCATTGGTAATTTATTTTATTCATTAGGTAATGCAATGTAGCAACAACTTATTCAAGAACTGATCTTGAATGAGTTACCCGCGACTACGTCCCATCGAACGGAAGATCAAGCTTACGATGGCTACAAGAACGATCGCACCAATCAATGCAGGTACAATGTAGAATCCGCCCATCTCAGGACCCATATCACCCAAGATTACTCCACCTAACCATCCACCGATGAAACCCGCAACGATGTTACCGATAACACCACCTGGAATGTCACGACCAACGATCAAACCTGCCAACCAACCAATGATACCACCGATAATTAATGACCATAACCAACCCATATCATTCACCTCTAATTAAAGTTTTTGTTGTTGTCTGTCTACTATTAACCGCTACAGAAGCATTTAAACAATTGGCATAAAAATTTTTGCATATTACCGTTTGTCCCATGCATTCTTCTCTGCAAAATAGGCTGTGGCCCAGTATGAAACAGATCACGTCACTTTCCGGCATCTCACCAGCTCAGGGCTGCGTTATGTACCTCCCGAAAGTCATTGTATGTTAGAGCAGACAAGGTTAGTATCACCAATTGAGGTAGGATTATTTATAAATTTGCGTCATATTATAGGATTGATGGGTTAGATCTGATCAATAAAAGCCTGCACGGCCCTTACCTGGCTGCGCCAGCCACGTATGTTTGTGACTCTTATCCAGCTCGCCACGCATCGACTGAATGACTTTTACAATGTCGGTCTGTCCATTCTGATGCCATTCCAGCGCAGCGCTCACATACAACTCACCTAGCTGCGCAAGAGAAAACGTGTCGGTCAGACGAGCTGCTTCTACCGTGCCCTCTTCACCCGCGAATACGGTGAAGCCACGTTGGCGTAAATATTGCAGGCGCAGTGCTTCATCTGGCAACGGAATTTCGTAAGCCCGGTCAAACCGTCCAGCACGGTTCATAAGGCCAGGATCGATTTTCTCAGGATAATTCGTTGTCCCGATCAGGAAAATGCCTTCTTTCGACGTAGCTCCATCCAATGTATTCAGGAAAAAGGAACGAACTTCATCCGGCATCGAATCGATGTCCTCAATGATCAGTACCATCGGTGCAAGTCGCTTGGCAGCCTCGAACACTTCACGCACCGATTCACTGTTGGTATACTCCGTTATCTGCCAATACGCAGCCGGTCCCGGGATACTTCCTGCAATGGATTTCACCAATGTGGTCTTACCGTTTCCGGGGTGTCCATACAATAGAATGCCCCGTTTGTATGGGATATCGTAATCTCTGTAAAAGGAACGATCCGCTTCGAAGAACTGATCCAGCGAGCGGAAAATATCCTGTTTAATCTTTGCAGAGAGAACAACATCCTCTCTTCCCACGGAGCGAGTAATCGATTCGACATGACGGTCGCTGCCATTGCGGGCATCGGTATACACCGTCACTTTTTTCATATTTTGCTGACGTTCCCGTTCCCGGACACTTCCCAGAAACTGCTTCATCTGATCATCCCCGACAGCAAATACAAAGTCTTCGCTATAGATCCCGTTCTCTCGGAAAAATGGAACCCGCACAAGTGCAACGCCCCATTTTGGATAGGCAAATACGTTGTTGCGGATGGAGTAGTGCACACCATACGTGGGCACATCACCATCATCATCGTAATGCAACGTCTGAAGCTCCAGATCCTCGAAAATGCGGGCTACCAATTCCACTTCGGTACTTCCATTTTGCAAGTCTTCCCGGAGTAACTCCCAATATTCATTGTTCGGGTCAGAACTGGCATACAGTTTGTATTCAATCCCATATCGCTGATGTAGCGCCTCGCTGATGCCACGAATCAGCCTTGAATAGATGGCGTACCCTTCCACTCGAATTCGGGTATCATGTTGTTCATCGTAGCTATAGATTGCCCGGGTAGGATCTACTTGTTGTTCGTGTATTGTCATTATTTCGCTCCCTTTACCGCGGCAAGCGGTTTGCATTTGGCTACAACTTGAGCCAAGCCTGCGCCGGTTACACTGTCTATGATTTCGTCTACATTTTTATAAGCCTGTGGTGATTCATCAATAATGGATTCAAGTGAGCGCTGGTTTACCACGATCTCATCTTCTGTGCCGACGCCAAGTGCCGTAGCAAAATCCTCTACAGTAACCAATCGTTTCGTTGCTGTTCGTGAACGTATGCGACCCGCGCCGTGACATATGGAATAATAATTATCAGCGCCCTGTGGCTGACCGACCATGATATATGAAGCAGTTCCCATCGAACCGGGAATAAGCGCCGGATGTCCAGTTGCCAGATAAGGCTTGGGATTGTCCGGGTGACCCGCCGGCAACGCACGTGTCGCTCCTTTTCGATGTACAAAAACGGAGTCTTGGTCTGCATGGGATTCCTCCCAGGCGTAGTTGTGCATCAGGTCGTATAACGTACGAAATTCACATTTGGGGCCAAACACTTCCCGGAATGCTTCGCGAATAGCATACGCAATCAGGTGACGATTGACAACAGCGTAATTCAATGCAGAATACATCATGTTCACATAATGACGACCTTCTGCATGCTCCAGCGGCGCAAATACCAGTCTTGGATCAGATGTGCCCAGGTTAAGACGCTGCATGACTTTCGCAATCGCAGAAGAACTCGTCTGACTGACATATCCGCCCCATGCACGAGAGCCGGAATGAATCATGACCACGATCTGTCCATCGTACAATCCCCAAGCTTCGGCGATTCCACGATTCTCTTCGGCGATCTCAATCGCCTGAATCTCGGCAAAATGGTTCCCTCCGCCCAGTGTACCGAGCTGACGATGCGAACGATGCCACGTCATATCAGGAATGTGATTTAACACATCCTCATCGTAACTGAATTTGCTGCTTTCCACATGAGTTATCGAGGTTGATTTTTTCGGTGTATAGCTGTCAGGGATATATTTTTTGGGTAAACCATGCAGCCCTTTACGAACAATGTGCTCCAGTCTTATATCCGAGTAATGACCTCGCTGGTTCGCCTCCATTGGCAATACTTTCTCTATGGCTTTGACAAGTTTACGGCGAAGCTCGATGTCTTTCAATTCGTCCTTGTGCAAGTTCGTCATGTGCACTCGCATGCCACAGCCAATGTCACTGCCAACGATGGAGGGAGAAACGTATCCGCTCTGCGCATCCCAGACGGCTGTTGTTCCAATGCATGTACCTACACCGACATGCACGTCAGGTGTGTAACTCATATAAGAGATTCCCGGAATCTGCAGATTATTGTTCGCCATCTCGAATACCTTGTAATCGAGCGAGGAAAAGAGTTGTTGTGCTGCATATACGGTTAGGTCGCC
This sequence comes from Paenibacillus sp. FSL R5-0749, assembly GCF_038595085.1. NCBI lineage: Bacteria > Bacillati > Bacillota > Bacilli > Caryophanales > Paenibacillaceae > Paenibacillus > Paenibacillus sp. FSL R5-0749. The sequence goes on from NZ_CP152005.1 coordinate 5,123,966, forward strand.
CGCGGGCAATTTCACTTCATGGCGATAGCCACCTGCGTTTTCATTTGGATCATTAAATAAATTAAAGTCTGTATTCATAAAAGTGTATTATTCCTTCCTGTACGTTCAGCAAATTCGGTTTGCTGATTCATCTATAAAATAAAACTAAAAAAAGCCATAGGCTAGTCGCCCATGACTTCTACTGAATGACAATAACGGAGAACAGAACAGCTTAAATATGCTTGTGTGTCTGTTATCCATCGCTATGATATAAGCGAAGAACGCATATCGATTATAAAACCCGCTAAACGATATGCCTATCCCCTATGTCGACCGTATGAGGCCAATGAGACGATGAGCCTGATATGCAGTTGTATCCACCTTGCGCCCTGTTAGATTCAGATCATAACCAAGCATCATGTCTCTCGGCCTCCCTTCGTTAATGTTAAGTCTTATAATAAAGGGACTGAAATTCATGTGTCAACCCTTTTCTTGGAAATAGGTCCATGGTGCAGACTTTATGTATAAACCATAAGAGGGGACTGTCCTAGGACAGTCCCCTCTTTTCTTAATAATAATGATGTTGTTAGCGTAACATGATTATTACAGACCTGCTTGTTTTTCCAACTCATCAACCGGATTTTCGTCTTCTTTTTCAGGAACTTTGGAAGACAGGAACCAACCACATACCGCAATGGTGATCAGTACAATATAGAATCCGAATTTCCAAATTTTATTTTCCGGGAAATGCTCATCCAGAACCCCCAATGAAGGGTGTGCAAGTGTAATAACTGCCAGTTTAACCCCTACCCAACCTACGATCACAAAAGCCGCAACTTCAAGCCCTGGGCGGGAATGAAGCAACTTCACAAAATATGAGGCTGCAAAACGCATAATTACAAGCCCGATGAATCCACCGAGGAAAATAACGATAAACTGTCCTCCGTCAAGTCCCCCGATTGCAGGCAATCCACTTGGTGGCAACGCTACAGCCAAGGCAACTGCAGCCAGAATGGAATCGACTGCAAATGCGATATCGGCTACTTCGACTTTGAATACGGTCATCCAGAAACCAGATTGTTTTTTCGGTTTCTTTGGCGTCGAATCAGCAGCTTCATCTGTTTTATTGCGATTACCCAGTATCTTTTTAACAATGTGGTTAATCGAAATGTATAGAAGATACAGGGCACCGATCGCTTGTACTTGCCAAACATCGACGAGGAAAGAGATCAGGAACAATGAACCTAAACGGAAAACAAATGCGCCCATCAGACCATAGAACAACGCTTTTTTGCGCTTCTCTTCAGGTAGATGCTTAACCATAATTGCGAGTACCAATGCATTATCTGCTGCAAGTAATCCTTCTAGAACTACTAAGACAGCCAACACCCACCCATATTCCAATAATAATGAAACTTCCAACGTTGACTCCTCCTTAATATCCTTATGATGTACAAAAAAAAGGACCTTTACCATCGCTGGTAAGGTCCTTTTATATCCACAAAAAGAGACCTTTACCGAGCATGAAAACTTGGTAAAGGTCTCGCTAACAACAAATTTGCTGCCAATAAAGCCGGGGATACGATCCCGAATTGACGACTTTACTGTAAAAGCTACTCCCCTTTAACAGGAATATGTAGTTTTAGTTGGAACGGGTTGTTAAACCTGTATTCATCATATTTCATAATCTTAAATAAAGTCAAGCTTTATTTCGTTGACGGTACAGCTTACGGAATACGACAATATCGTAAATCATATTCCCCAGTGGAATGAAAGAAATGAAGAAGAGGGCAATTGGACGACGCAGACGCCACTTCTGTGAGGTGTACATGCTCACCATAAATAACAAGTACATTAAAAATAAAAAACCGTACAAATTTCCAAACCAAGTGACAGCCTGCGGCATAACTCCGGCATCTCTCAACGGAAAAGCAACAAACAGTAACAATACATACGAAATTCCCTGCAACCACAACATCAGCCGGAAGCGTCCCAGCATAGAATGTAACATTATTTTCCTCCTGCTTTTATACATGTAACGAATTCAATTGTTCCCGTACAGTATATCACAAAAGCTGAAAATCTCCGCTTCATTCCACGCAGCAGATTATTCCTGCACGCTTATATGGGTGTTCCCCTGCCTTTTTGCAGGAGCCAAATACCTCAGCTTCTCATAAGATATACGACGAAGATTGTTACCCATGTCGGACAAGGAGGAGCCAGTTAATGAAAATTGCTATGGTTGCACCCGAGAAATTACCTTTGCCCGGTAATGGTTCCGTGGAAATCTGTATATTGGGGATTGCCCGCGAACTTGCACACCGCCATCAGGTGACTATCATAACTCGTCAAATGGAAGGTCTCTCTGCCACAGAACAGATCGATGGCATCACCATTCAACGTGTCCCTGCATCGAGTCCTGTCAGATACACCAAAGCCGTCATACGTCAGTTATCCAAACAACCCTACGATGTAATTCAAGTGGACAACAGGCCACGAAGTATGGCGAACATCAAACAAGCTTTTCCACGCACTCCCGTTGTACTCTATCTTCACTCGTTAACCTTTGCTCAGCCCGGAACTTCCAGACTCACATTGATGAAAAAAGCGGATTGGATTGCCGTTAACAGCCGATCCCTGCGACAAAGGCTAGGCCGCAGATTTCCGTTGGTAAAACGCCGGATGAGTGTGGTTCCATTGGGTGCGGATCTAAGCCGCTTCAGGCCTGCTGAATCCAGCGAAGAACAGATTCAACTGCGTACACAATTTGGAGTGACTAAACCATTCTCTATTTTGTATGTCGGCAGGCTCATCCCTGGAAAAGGCGTAGACGTATTAATTCGTGCGACTGCCCTCCTTCAGCGACAGATGCCTGTCCAACTGGTCGTTGCAGGCAAAGGCCCTCCGCATTACATGCGTAAACTTCGCGAACTTGCCCATAAACAAAAAGTGCATGTATCCTTTCGTGGCCAGATAAACCATGAGCATATCGATCAGTTGTATCGGGCCGTCGATTGTCTGGTGTGTCCCTCCCAAGAACATGAAGCTTTTGGTCTGGTCAATGTTGAGGCCATGGCTTCAGGATTACCTGTCATTGCTTCTGATAACGGAGGCATTCGTGAGATTATTGAATCAGGTATTAATGGATACCTTGTCACTGATTATAAGCGTCCCCAACGTTTCACCTCCTGCCTGTACAAACTTGCAAGCAACCCCACGTTTGCCGAGATGTTAGGGAAGGCTGGCCGAGACAGCGCAAAGGCACATTTCAGTTGGGCCAGAACAGCCATGCATCTGGAAGCCACCTATACCAGGCTCATCCGTCAATGAGCCTTCTTCTGTTATGAGCTTTTGCCCCATGTAAACCTGCTCTTTAAGATGATCAAGCTTTTTCACGAAATTGCCATCCCGCAATCAAAGAATCCATCTGTGGAACAGGAATGTGACTCATCTCAATTAACTCCATAATAACCATATCTCTCATCATGAATCGTACTTTGGCACACGTTAGTTGATGAAATACATCGTAGAATGCCTTCCCGGTCCAACATCCATGAGGTACGACAAGCGGATCATTAACGATATAGCCTACCGCTCCAATCGGTGGAATAACGACCTTAATTGCTTGTTGATCCAATCGATTGTCTGGATCTTTGACGAGATACACGGTATCCCCCACATGTAAAACCTGTACTCCATGATAGTGGTCCATCCCATACATAGCTGCGAATAATTTAGTGCTCATACGACCTGCTCCTTCTCTTGTATTTGTCCATAATTAAAATTCACAAAGATACATCAGTCTCATAATGTTCCAACCACTCGACAAGTTGCCTGCGTATCTCTCTACGAAACTCCCGTGGTTCAAGTACCTCTGCCTCGGGTCCAAATTGATACAACCATTTCAAAAATTCTCGGCTGCTATTCAGTGTCACTTCAAATAACAATCCCCCATCCGACATATTCGTCATTCGCGGGCGAACAAACATCTCTTCTTCTTTTATGTAGGGGGCTATTTTCTCAGAGAATCTTACCTTGAAATGGATATGCTCGTCTCCACGGTCAATAGACCATGTGTTCTTCATATACTGTGTTATGTTGAAGTCACCCTTGTCGAAACCGGCATTGGTTCGTGTTACATCCAAAAAACGGCTAATTCGGAACAATCGAACTTTTTGCAGCAAATGACAGTAGCCGATCAGATAAAAACGTTGATCACGCGGAATGAGATAATAAGGATCGATATCGCGAACTGTAATCTCATTTCTTGTCAGCGTATGATATTGAGTACGAATAGTTTGCTGGCTTAGAATAGCTTCGATGATGGGAATCAGCAGATTAGGGTCTTTTCCTTCCTCACGATAAGCTGGCGTGCCCATACGAATAATTCCCGCAATATTCTCTACAATGTCACTGTTTCTTGATTTTAATTTGGTATGAGCCGACATGACCTTGTCAAAAGCCGAATCGAACTCAGCAGGTAACTTGGAGGTATCAACTACGGACGGAAGCATGGAGAAGACCATTGCCTCCTGTTCAGTAAAATCTAATGGATACATGGCAAACTCACCAATAAATCGGTAACCTTTGCCATATCCTTCGTTCATAATCGGGGCAACCCTGTCCAAAATCCGGAGATCACGATATATCGTGCGTACAGTCGTACCGCATTTCAGCGCCAACTCTTTGGCCGAAATTCCAGGATTTGCTTGTATAGCCTGAAGTATACGCAGCAGACGAATTAATTTCTCTGTCATGTAGTTTCTCCCCTTCGATATTTTATCGGCAAGGAAAACTAGTTCCTTTAGTACAGAACTAAATCTTTAGTCCCAATATTATTTTTCGCAATTTCACCATTTCAGTATAGTCCAATTGCACTCTTACCCCCTTTTAATATACATTCTCTTACTTGCTTGCGTAAAACATTAACCCCAATGACCTTAAACCTAAGCCTGAAAGCCTACACAAGCTTTTAAAAAAATGCAAAAAAAAAGCCTAATCTCACCAAAGAGACAAGGCTTTCTTGGAATTATTGGTTATGCAACAACTCTAATAATTGATTCATCACATTCACCATATGCTCACATAGTTCAGGAATATCTCCCATCTGGTCTTCATTCACACTACGGTCAAAGTATACATGAGCCATGACGTTGTATGTGATTGGCTCTTCATCAAAGATATAGCGGATGTTCAGGCACATCCGCTGGTCAGGCCAGCCCATCTGCAATAATGAACGAATAGCCGAGCACTGTGTCTCGGTCTCCTTCACATCCATACCAAACCGCAGTTCCAATCGGCAACCCGGATGCGCTCCAGGCTTCTCCAATATCTCTGCTGCAAGTTCCTCAAGGGAACTGCTTAATATGACTTCTCCTGTTACTTCCGGACGATCCCTGAGACAGAACTGTATTGTGAACTCTCTGGACATCACTGCCATCTCCAGCCGATCTTTACGCCCCGTAATCTGAATACGTTCATCCAGGTTATCCATATCATAGAGATAATTCTCAAACCCTACTTTCAGATTGTCATACACCGTTGGATCAAACATTGAAATATACCTACTTTCTTGCCCTTTAACATGTATTGTAGTACATTCTTTTCCTTCATGCGACTATCATAACTTCTCATCCGGGAAATATAAAAAGCCCAGTCCGGGGACTGGGCTTCGGCTAAGCATGGGGTCTGATGAGATCACCAAGCTTGGCTTATTCTTCTTCAGCTTTTTCTTCAGCTGCTGGTTCAGCGGCTTCATCAGCAGAAGCTGTTGGCTCTTCCTCAGCCGCTTGTGGCGGCATGACGGACGCAATGATTGATTCAGGAGATGTTACGAGTGTCAAACCTTTATCCAGTTTGACGTCCGCTGCAGTCAAGCGATCACCAATATCCAATCCGCTAACATCAACTTCAATGGACGTTGGCAGATCCGCAGGCAATCCTTCTACCTCCAGCTGTGTCTCCTGTGTCTGGAATACACCACCCGCTTTTGAACCGGCTGCTGTACCCTGGAAGTCGATCGATACACTTACGCTGATTGGCTTGTTCTTGGAAATCTGCAAAAAGTCTACATGCAGCAAACGTCCATTACGCTCTTGCTGATCCTTGATCAGTACAGGAATCGTTTTACCACCCTCAACATTCAGGTTGAACATTTCGGAGCGGCCTGTGCGTGCCACTTTCAGCATCTCTTTTTCATCTACATGTATTGAAGCACCTTCAAGTCCCGGGCCGTAAACGACTGCAGGAACTCGTCCGCCTTGTCTTAACAAGCGCAGTGCTGCACCTTTCTTTTCCGTTCTTGGCGTTGCTGTAAGTTGAGCCATTTTTCCGTTGGATTTCATGATTGAACATCCTCCTTCAAGGGATCACTACATTATATTTGTTGGAAAGCGTTAAAGCTTCGCTATAGACCATAATGGTCTTTTTTTCGTTGGCCGAATCGTGGGCCATATCTATATTTACCCCAATGATAGAGGATCTCAAACACGAAACAGGACAATTCTTTATTTTCGGCTAAGCTATTCTCCGTATATTCAGACCAAAAAAGCAGTCGGAATCTCTTCCAACTGCTGGTTTAGCAAGGGTTTGACGAACTACGTTCAAAGTTATAAATAAAGAAACTATGCGCTATCACGATCTTCCGTTTTTTCGCTTTCGCGAATGATCTGCATCTCGTCTGACCCGCTACGGACAATAATGTGCACGTCCCCATCTTCAGGTACAATGTCCACGTAACGGTCTCCGCACGTATCTTTGGCTTCCCATTCGTTCAATCGGATGATCAATCCCAGGTGATGCAGACCCGGAGCAACGCGGAAGCGGGCTTCTGCGGCATTACCGACTTGTTCCAACCTTACTGCTCCGTCTTCCATACCTGTGCCCCACACCCAGACATCCCAACCTTCATAATGCTGGTCATCCCGTTCATATCGAAGCGTGACGGTTCGCGAAATCTGTTTATGAATCGTCACGGCAAGAGATGCCCTTATTCCTCCAGCTTCAGCAATAATACGGGTTACTCCAGATGTTATCGCACGGACGATTCCTGCTGCACTCACCGCTGCAAATTCTGGATGAGAAGAGCTCCAGCGTATATGCGAATCCTGAAGTGGCTGACCAAATTGATCAAGGACCAAGGCACGGAAGCGACTGATGCGGGTCATGTACATGACGGGTTCGCCCACAATTTCGATTCGTTCAGCATGACGGTAATCCACTTGTAACATACAACTTGCCGTTATGTCCCCACAGTGGACTGTAATCGAAGCTTCCCCTCGTTCCAGTGCATGGATTGTTCCATCAGGCTGGATCTGAATAATATCCGGATCTGAAGAAGTCCAGGTAACCGGGGCTTTTTCTACCACATTGCCAATGCTGTCCCGTACGATTGCTCGCAGTTGCGTGGTCTCCTTCGGACTATATACCTGGCGAGGAAAACTAATCTCCACTGTTGACGGCTCAGCGCCTCCAGCACGCTCTGTGTCATACAGTACCATCAATGACCATCGTTCTATCTGCACAGTACCACGAACAGTCTCAATCCGATCTGTACCTGCCTGATGAGCATTGACTACGACATGCCAGTCCCCTTCTCCCAGGTCCACATGCTGTTCATGTTCCGTTCCGTTATAAATGACCATTATCTGATTCCAGGTGTCCTGATTCGCACCATCCTGAAGGATAAAGGCAACTACATTGCCATCCGCACGAATTACACGAAGGTGATTTCGTACCTGTTCAGCATCAATCATACGAAAAGCGGGATGTGTGCGACGCAGGTGAATAAGACCACGATAGTAGTCAAACACCGGTCTGAACCGTGATTTGTTGGCCCATGTGATGGCGTTCACCGCATCCCCGCTCCGATAACTGTTATGATCACCGGCTTTGGACCTGAGCAACTCATCCCCTGAATGCAGGAACGGAATGCCTTGAGAAGTCAGCAGAATGCCGGAAGACAGTAACGAGCGTCGAACCATCTCATCATCCAAAACATTATCTGCATCCACATACCGATAAGGATCTGCTGCTTTTACAGCGGACTCAGCACTTCCACCACCCACGGGCTGTCCGTCCTTCCATACGGGAAATCCTAATTCATGTCTTAGGTTCATGGTTGTTGCAATTTTATCCCACAGATTGAGGTTGTCGTGGGCAGTTACATAATTGACAACTTCCACAGGTGAAGATGTGAAATCATCCAGTGCCCCGGCTAATCCTCTGAGAATCTCATATTCCTGTCCTCCGGCACCCGTGACAAACCCTCTGCCACTTCCATCACTATCCCCCTTGATTGCGCTGCGAAAATGATCATTAAATACTGCAAATCCCTGACCTCGCTGGGTTCCTTTTAATGTTTTGCGGTCCAAAGGCGAATCTCCACCCGTCCAAGGTTCCCCATAGATCAGAAATGCCGGATCGATCTGTTCCCGCAATTCGCGTGTCAATTCATTCATCGTTTCCGTATCTATTAGAGCCATAAGGTCAAATCGAAATCCATCCACATGATATTCTTCTGCCCAATATCGGAGAGAATCCACAATATATTTTCGCACCATTGGACGCTCAGTCGCCAGTTCATTGCCTACACCGGAACCATCACTGAGGGTGCCATCCTCCCGATAACGGTAATAATAGCCGGGTACGATCCGTTCAAACGGTCCCTCTTCCACGCTGTACGTATGATTATAGACAACATCAAGTACAACACGAATACCTTGTCGGTGCAGAGATTGTACGAGTGATTTGAGCTCCCGAATTCGAACTGCCGGATCACGAGGGTCGGTAGCGTAGGAACCTTCGGGAACGTTATAATGTTGCGGATCATATCCCCAGTTGTATGGTGCTCGGACATTGGAACCAACGTCAGCTGTAGCGAGTTCATTCACCGTCTGATAATCCGCCACAGGCAGAAGATGTACATGAGTGACTCCCAGTTCGGCAAGATGGTCTACACCAATGCTATTGCCTGCTCTATCCGTCAGACCGGATGCTGTGAATGCCAGATATTTTCCCTTATACGGAATATCGGCATGTGGGTCTGAGGAGAAATCACGGACATGCAACTCATATAACACGGCATCGACAGGACGCAGAAAAGCAGGTTTGACATCCAGTTCCCAATCGACCGGATTGGTGGTGTCAGGATCTATAATAGCCGTTCGTTGCCCATTGGCCGTTACCGCTCTCGCGTAAGGATCAACAACGACTTCAATCCGCTGATCATTATGAGTGATACGGTACATATAATAATAACCTGCCCAATCGCCTGTAAGCTCTAAAGTCCATATTCCATCCGCATCACGTGTCAAGGAATGTTCCCTTTCACCCTTATGCTCTTGCACCTTACCTTCCTCGTTGTAATGCCCTTCATCTTCAAAAATCAATATATCAACCTGTTGTGCCGTAGGTGCCCACAATTTAAAAGTACTTGCAGCACGAGTATATGTTAAGCCAAGATCGTTGCCTTCGTAACGAAAAGAAGTCCATTCCGGCATCGTTCCCACCGCCTTTATATCCATTGTTTTCGTGTTGTCCCGATGTTACGGAGCGGGACGGGATTTGTCAACCCGGGGTTGTCTGTACTCATCATATCGGTTCAATTTGTGTATTCAATTAGCAATCGCTTTCAAAATATAGGATATGAAAACAAGTGCTATAGATTGACAGCATATGTACCTGTCCTGACAAAAAAAGTTTGAAAAATACAAGAATAAATTACAGGATGTCATCTGCTTTCCAAACAAATCTATACTTAGCTACGCATTGAACTGGCGGATGTTTTAGTATTTCCGAGTATAACAAACTCCTGTTTATGGTCGAGCCATCGCTCTTTAACTCGACAAAAAATCGCCCTTCCGATTGGAAGGACGACTCATTTTCATTTTTCACCCGATCTACAGGACAATTGAACATGTCCTTATTTAAGCACGCTCCCTTTTACTAGCACACTACATTCTCTTGCTTGGAGATTAAGGTCGATTAGGAATTGGAATACATCACCGTTATGGATAGCCCGTACACATTTACCTGTCCGTCCTGTACGGTACGTATCGTATCAACGCCGGCTTGTCCTTTCTCAACAATTACATTCCATGTCCCTGCGGGAACAGAGAGGCCTCGGTTTTCCTTTGCCGAGTTATAGATGACGACAATACGTTCCCAAGGATCGCTGGCTGCTGTACCGTTCAGTCCATACGCCAGTAGCCCATTATCTTTTTCGATTAGACGAACATGCTTCTCGATCTCTTCCCGTGTACGAAGCCGAAATACGGGATGCTCTCGCCGAAGAAGAATCAGCCCACGGTAATAGTCAAACACTGGCTTGAACAGCTGCTTTTGCTCCCAATGTATGGCGTTGACTGCGTCTCCACTCTGGTGGCTGTTGGCATCCCCATATTTGCTGCGAAGCAGCTCATCTCCAGCGGCGATCAAGGGTACACCCTGGGAGGTTAGAACAATACCGTTGGCAAGCAAACAACGCCTAACGGTCTCATTCTCCAGAATGTGTTCCGGATCAATCTGCAGGTAAGGCTCAGCCTTCTCTACAGCCTCTTCCACACTTTCGCAACCGCGAATACACCCATCCTCGTCATAGGTGAGGAAATTCAAGGTATCGTGGAGTCCTTGTGTACGTGCGACTTTGTCCCACAGGTTGAGATTATCATGCACCGTTACATAATTGATCGTCTCGGATGGACCATCCGTAAAATCCTGAACGGCTCCCCGGACGCCAATCCACAATTCGTCTTCTTTCCCGTCCGCCCCCGTCGCAAATCCCGTACCCACTCCATCGCTGTCTCCCTTGATCACGCCGCGGAAATTATCGTTAAACACAGCAAAACCCGCCCCGCGTTGCGTTCCTTTTAGGGTCATATCATCCCCAAGAGGCGAATCCAGTGCGCCCCATGGTTCACCATATAACAATATAGAAGGTGACACTTCGGTATGCAATTCCGCTGCAAGCTGTTTCATCGTAGTGGTGTCGATCAGGCCCATCAGATCAAAGCGAAAACCGTCCACATGGTACTCCTCTGCCCAGTAGCGGACCGAGTCGATGATAAACTTGCGAACCATGGCGCGTTCAGTAGCCACCTCATTACCCGTACCTGAACCATTGCTATAGGTCCCATCGGCGTTTTCACGATAGTAGTACCCTGGTACAAGTTTTTCAAAAGAGCTGCCTTCCGTATCAAACGTATGATTATACACCACATCCATAATGACACCTATTCCCTTGTTATGAAGGGCAAGCACCATGGATTTGAACTCACGAATTCGTGTCTCCGGGTCGTCTGCACGTGATGCATAGGAACCTTCCGGCACATTATAATGGAGCGGGTCATATCCCCAGTTATAGTTGGAGGCATCCGTCGTATCACCATCTACTCTGGATTCATCCACCGTCGCAAAATCAAATACGGGTAGCAAATGCACATGGGTAATCCCGAGTTCAACCAAATGATCGATCCCTAGTGTGTTGCCCTTCGAATCACGCAGATCTGTCTCGGTAAAAGCCAAGTACTTGCCTTTATTCGTTATTCCCGACGAAGGGTGAATGGAGAAATCACGGACATGCAGTTCGTACAGGACTGCATCTACAGGACTGGTCAATTCGGGGCGTATATCCTCACTCCATCCGTTCGGATGTGTCTGCTCCAGTCTGACAATTACACCCATTTCTCCATTCATGGTCACGGCTCGTGCGTAAGGATCTACAGCATTGGTCGAATGTCCATCTTCGAAAGTAGGCTTGTACATGTAACGGTAGCCGCTTAAATCGCCCTCCAGTTCCAGAAACCATGTGCCTTGTTCTTTCTTTTGCATAGGTATCGCCTGCTGTTTCCGTTGATTGGGCTCTTCCTCAGGGTTCCCTCCTGTCAAAGGCGGGTACAGAAGTAGTTCCATCTGAACGGCTAACGGTGACCAGACTTTGAAGCGACAGGCTTGTGCTTCTAAGGTGACACCTAAATCTCTTCCTCTGTATGTATCATCTGAAATCAATAGTTCCTGCTTATCCTCTTCAATCATATGTGTTGTTCCCCTCTCGTTGAGAAAATTATGAATATGGATAGAACGAGCGCTCCTTACCCTTTATACCCGTTCTGCTGCCCAACCATAATCCCAATTACACAAAAGAAGACAAACGTCATGTAGATTCACATAACGTCTGCCTTCTTAATGGATCGATAACCTCTCTCTAATGCGGTACCTGGGATTGGAAATCATTACGGCTGGATTGATCGGCGTGGTACCAAACCACGTCCCCATCTTGCATCGGCCAGCTTCTCCCCTGACTATCTACCGGGCTGTAATCGAAACCTTCCATTTGCCATTGATTCATCAACGGTGCATGAATATATTGCAGATGGGGTGCATTCGTATTGCCACTGCGCAACGTTTCGATGTTGAAGTTCACTACAATGTAACCGTCCCTCAGAAATACCTTTGACTTGTCATCCAACTGGTTTTGTCTGGCAAGGGATTCGAGATCGGTTCCTTTGGGCGCTGCATATACATCGGCTGGCAAGCTATACTCCCCATACCAGCGCTGAATCGCTGCATTCGCCCGATCCACATTAACACTGGCGGGAATATCTGTTTTTGGGCCAATAAGTGTGCGGATCTGTGAAGGGAGAATCATCCAGTTATACCGACCTACCCACGTTTTATAATGAGAGGTCTGATCCACGAAACGAACCATATGTTCGGCGAGTGACCCTTGAATACGTTCTTCCTCCGACAGTTCATAGGTATACTGGTAGCGCGCCGTATCCCCCAACTCCGTACCGGGTACATTCCGCAACCGTGAGTTCAGCACAACAAAGCGTTTCTCTAAATCCTGTGCCGATCCGATACGAATAAGTCGTTCCTGTCCCCGATGGTAGTATAAATCCACTTCTTGCCGGGTGGTGCCATCTTTGCTCACAAAAAAGAACGTTGGCGTGATTCGGATACCATCCTGTTTCCCAAACATATTACCTTTGGTCTTCAGATCAAACTTGAAATGGTAACCCGTCTTCACCGCTGCATTTCGGAAGCCTTGTACCGGATGACTGCCGGGACGAATAGGCAGGACATAAGGAGCCAAATTACCTCGGGGATCTCCGTCGATACTATTTCCACCGATCCAGTAGCTCACACCCGTTGGTTCGGGGCTGCCCATCCGCTTGCGGAACACATTCTCCCAGTTGTAGTCTGAAATATCCGTGATGTGAAAATCATACAATCGTCCGATAACCTCTACAGCAACGGTATCTGCTGCAACATGATGGGTCAGATTTGTGTTGGCATCCTGTTGTTCTGTAAAGTTTGCAGGTGCATTTTCGGCAATATTACGAAACTCTATCTGATAGTTCCCTTCATCTACCCATACAGGGAGATAAAAAGGGGTATCTAATTGATTTACCGGAATATCCACCCAAGTCATGGCCGGGATGAACTGGCTTCTGGCTTCATTATAAACATCGAATGGGAAACGAACCTGTTTGATCCGAAAATATTTTGCATAATCATGGTTTCCATAACCAGGGTAACTCCCTATATCCAAATGTTGACCTGAAGTTGGAATTCGTACAACAAATGGACGCTCTAGAATAAGTGCAGCTCTGGTCGGATCAGGCGTAGTCTTCTGGTTATGCGGCTGATCATCGGATACCCAGGCATAGTTCACAACTGGAGTATGCACTGTCACCGAGTTGATGCCCAGAATGGGGAACTTCTGATCCTGCCCACCGTTAACATTGCCAGGGAGCAAATCGTAAGAAATTTCACCAGTGGTCGGCTGGTTGGCTTTGTTCACCAATGTGTTCTTGATCGTCAGTCGGTTCTGGTATAGAACAAGATCCCCAATCATGCCCGGCTGGGGGATCGTTCCCGGTTGCCGAGCTGATTTTGCTACTGGAGCGGGGTCCATAATCGTCGCCCCATTAAAGGTTACCTTGTCGTTATTGACCGTGTTCTCTCTAACCTTCGCTTCAGCTTCAGATTGAAACAATGACGTTTCATCTGGCGTAGGCGGTTCATCGGAACCACCTGGAACCCCTTGGATGCCAAGATCAATTTCTTGACATGGCGCAGGTTTCACATGAGTGTTAACCACAGTATCCATAGCCGATTGCAAAGTCGGTGGAGTATATGCATTGGGCGTCAGGGTCACGGTGTCACCATAACCACCTAGCGCATAGTTAGATACCTTTGCCTCATTTAACTTGTATACCTCCAGATTATCGATCTGCCAATAGCTATATGTCCTTGTTACTTGCATGATTTTATCTCCAGGGACGTCAAGTTCTCTGGGCTCAGGAGGTGTTCCTGGATCCCCCTCACCACTAGAAGCTCTTCCCGGAATCGTCCAGGTTTTATGATAAACCCTTTTCACAGGAACCTTGTAAGTCACCGTTCCTGTCATGTTAACCCAACGGTGCTGAAACAGATATTCCTTGGCCAAGACATTGGCATAGAGATCTTCCGAGGTCGGAATACCACGGGTAACATCGAACTTCTCAGATCCCCGATCGTCCGCCTTCAACACACCTCGAACAGACGGGTCCATAACCGATGCTTCAATAACCGTTCCTCTACTAGGTGGGCTGATGGTCACAGGGCAAGCATTCACAGGATCTCCTCCATTATCCGTGCAGTCCTTCACCTCAAGTACCTGAGTCCCTTGTTCATCCAGTTGTTGGGCAGAATCGAGAAAATGGGCTTTAATGGTAGTGCTACCCACGATCCCTTTTGTTGTAATTTTGCCGTCTGCGCCGATCGTTGCCACAGTTGGATTCGAACTCTGCCACGTCAGTTTGGGATGAGCCGTCAGTTTATGAACAGTGCGATCCGGTTTGGTTAGAACGGCTTCTGCCTGTAGAGCTATCGTATTGGCTTTACAAGCATTCGGCAGATTCACAACGAGTCCTGGCTCCGACGTGACTGTTATGGTCGCAGTATCCGAGATCAGATATGTACCATTGTTCCAGATCGCACGCACAGTGACTGTGCCCGGACTTTCGGCTTTCAACATTCCGGTTTTCAACTCTATACTTGCAATCGACTCGTCAGAAGAAAACCATTTGATCTCCGCTTCTCTTCGTGACACGTCGATGCCCTCACCAAAGGCTGTCGCACCATAGCCCTTAGTCTTCACCAAGGCTTCCATCTGCTGGGTTTGACCTAGGGTAAGAGTTTTATCTGGAGTTACATCGATTTCTTTCTCTTCGTGAATCTTACCTTCCCAGAAGATGCTAACAGGGGTGTGGTATACCATCTTATATTTGGGTTTATTACCTGGCCTAGTCCCATAAGGTTCTCTTTCAAAGAACTCAAACCCTTTGCCAGTATATGTTCTAAGATCCGCATTTTTTTCACTTGTAACTCTTGGACTACCTATTCCTTCATAACTATTTACCTGCTGATATTTTACGCCATCAGGATCGTTCTTTAGCTTAATATCAGTTACCATTTCCTTATCAATTCCTATTCCTCTATATGGCTTCCAACTTAGTGGCGGCCATTTACTCATATCAACATTATCAGGAATTTCTGTTTTCACAGGGTATGCATCATAGTCAGTTCCTCCGTTATCCACATCTTTGTGTGTGCCTTGATATTCTGCCCTAAATTCTCCTGAATCAAGTTGATACCAGTAAACTCCCGGTGTTCCTTGAGTTGGGTTTGCATCAACTGTTACTGCTGGCCCTTTCATGGATTTGGGACCATATTGTTCTTCTAAGGCATTAGCTTTAGGAGTATCAGAAATGCAGTAATAGACTGGTATCATCATTAGTATTATTACTAAGACTCTAAATAAATTTCTTAAGCCATCTAATAGATAACGTTTAATATTAAATTTAAACACCACCAAAAGTTCTATTGATAGATTTGAACTTCTTTACCAGCATCATTCTTCAACATATATCCGCCTTTCACAGGATCCAGAGTATGTGATGACCAAAACTTGGTAGGCACTCCTTGCTTCAACATTGCATTCGAATCGTCTGGTAAAGTAATAAACCCTTTTTCTTTCAAATAGCTCACATTAAATAATCGTTGAATTGGAATAGCTATATTATCATTCGCTCTAGCAATAGTTAAAAGATTTGACTTATCAAATTTAGAAGTAAACGTTATCTCGGCGTAGGTAGAGAAGCGACCTCCTTGTGCCCTAGTCAAGTTCTTTGGATCTATAAATAGCGAGGCGTACAGTCCCAAGGGCTTAGTCCCTCGAGTATCCACTACGATAAATCTATGGTACCTTACGACCCCCACATTATTTTTCAAGGTGTAATCTGTGTTAACTATATCTCCGAAGTTACCCTTGATATATTTGTAATTTGTTACTGTCGTTAAATTCGTACCCGTCGTGCCGACCTCTCTCATTTCATTCAGGTCACTATACTTCCCTGCATCCGTTCCCTCTACGTCCATATAACGCAGCAAAATGGCCGATACTTCTGCACGTGTGGTGGAATCCGCGGGTTTTAATGTGCCATCCTGAAAGCCACCGACAATGCCTGTCCCGCGAACAAGGGCAAGATACGGAATCTGCTCGGCACGAATTTTGCCACGGTTCACTTCCGGTGTGGGAAGCAGCGTGTTTTTCGTATCGTTAAAAGCATCTTGGAAGCTGCTGCCGGACTTGATCAATCCATTGGCAATCCATTTCATCAGCTCGTAACGAGTTAGCTCCGCATTCGGATTGAAGCCTTTGGGATAATCGCCAACGTTAATGAATCCTTGTCCGACAAGCTGGCTAACCGCCGCTTCAGACCAATGTCCCTTGAGATCAGAGAACGGGTTCTGCCCTTTGACCTTCTCTAATCCAGTCGCGCGGGCGAGTATTGTCGCATATTCCCCGCGCGTGATTTTGCCATTGGGACGAAACGTTCCGTCTTGATAACCAGAGATCAGATTTTTTTCATAAGCTTTGGCAATAGTGGCTTGAGCCCAATGCCCCTTGATATCCTTGAACTTGCTAAGGGCAGTATCACTTGTTACCGACGCCGCATTCGCTATTGACGTCAAATGTACGGGGCCAATCGGTAATAGTGTTGCTGCCAATACAGCTGTCGTTAACAACCCGACGATCCAACCGTTCCTTTTTTTCTTCTCGTGTCCTTCAATCTGCTTCTTCAATCTACTCACGCTCCTATGTACCTTAGTATGGGGATGCTTTACTTGGTCAACCTAGTCACTTCTCTTCATAACCAAAACCTAAATTTGCCATAATAATCAATATTCTACCATGTTGTACTAGGCTATTGGTATTATTTTTCGTCCATCCCCATCACTTCAAGGCTTGCAACGCTCCTTCCATAGACCCACTTGATTCGCTTAAAACAAAAAAAGGCCATGAATCCGCAGATTCATAGCCTTATGCTTTAAGGGTGTGGTCTTTCTTATGCTATTGGAAAAATAAACTCACTCATAGAATAAACCATATCATTCCATTTGATCAACCTTTTTTTATTTCACACAGCTTTATTTTCCGTTCAATTCCTTATAGGATGCTTCCAATTCCGTGATCAATTGATCACCACCGGCTTTTCTCCAGCTTGCAATTTCCTGCTCCCAACCTGCATCATCGATTTTACCCATAATGTACTTGGTCTGCGCATCCCAGATCATCTGATCCAGCTCCTGACCACGCTCGGTATAGATCGCCGAAGACAAGGTGAGTGCCGGATTGGCAATAGCGTACTGCTCATTCTCACGCGCCATCTTTGTACCTTTCATACCAATCGGAACATCGACCAGTTCAGCCACGTTATAACCTTCAATGCTTAACAAATTATCCCGATATGGCTTCACTTCACGCTGATAAGCATCGAAATCCTTGAGTTCGGTTTTTCCATCCGCAGTCTTGGTATAGTGCACATCGAGTAATCCACGGAGCTGCAACGTGCTCAGTTCCTCATCCATCAACTGATCCAGGAACGTAAGGACCTTCTTCAGTTGCTCCTCATCTGTAACGGATGCTTTCGGAATGACAAGCATTCCGTAGTTTCCAGGCTCTCCGGCGATGCGAATACCATCGGGTCCCTGGAACGGAGCTACATCAATCTCTCCATCCGGAGCATTTGGCGTAAGCCGTTGCTGAGAAGATTTTCCGTTCTGAGCCACACCGTTCAGCTTCATGCCAACGAGGCCCGAATCCATTTTTTTGTCTGCATCCGAAGGATCAAGGGCAGGGAAGTCACTGTTAATCAGTCCCTCGCTGAATAATCGCTTGAAGAGTTTCATCGTATCCACATATTCCGGAGTCAAGAACTCCGGGGTCAGTTTCCCAGCATCATCCACACCCCATTTGTTGACACCGCCAATACTTACAGCAATACGCGTCAGTGGCGAAGAGACTCCCTCGTTATATTTCTTAAATAACAGTGCACCGTACGTATCTTCCTTACCATTCCCGTCTGGATCATCCTTACGAATAGAGCGCATCACTTCATACCAGTCATCCAGCGTTTTGGGTATATCCAGCTTCAATGTATCGAACCAGTCCTTGCGATATACGATCGCAGTCCGTCCAATATCCCGGAAGTTCGGAATACCGTAGATCTTGCCTTCAATTTTGATATTGTTAAAATAAGCCTCGGATTGGGCAGACAGGTTCTTATAATCCTTCAAGTAAGGCCCCAGTTCCCAGAACAGTCCCGTTTTGGCGGCATTAAACGTTGTAGGTACATAATTCACACGCATAATGGTCGGCATCTCGCCCGATGCAACCATAACGTTCACTTTATCATCAAAAGCAGACTGCGGAATCCACTGTACATTGACATCCGTATTGGTATATACCTCAATCTTCTGTTCAATCCCATTCTCCTTGGCCGGTATATCACCTACCTGCATTAAAGAGATGGAAATGGGAAGTTTACCTTCCCCTGCAGCAGGCGCTTTTTCTCCCCCGCAACCTGCAAGCAATCCAGCGGACATTGCACCAATTACAACGATTCCGCCTAAACGGGACATTGGACCTTTTGGACTCATGAACCATCTCTCCTTTTGGTTAGCCAATTTGTTCAGCAAACTTGCCTCATTGTATGCGCTATCATAAATAATTTAGAGAGAAGAACCAGCATTACGCCAGTTCAATCTCCACCCCTGCCAAAATGAACGGAGCAACCGATTTCGGATCATTGATCCGAATGGACTCGGTCACATAATACTCATAGGACCCGTCACGATATGGGCTTCCTCCAAGACCGGCTCCGCCATTACACTGCGTCAAGGACAGTACGCCTTCACGATCCGTTTGCAGCAGATGCTGCAGCAGACCCTGATACCCTTTTTCCGCAACCGCTTTGAACTTGCCGCTCAGATATCCTTTACGCACACCCTTGGCCAATGCATAGACAAACATTGAGGTGCCTGAAGCCTCCAGATAGTTCCGCTCTCTTCCCGGCTGATCCAGCAGATGTGGCCATAGTCCGGTCTGTTGATCCTGAACATGTACTAATGCGTTTGCTACCCGTTCGAAGATGCCCACGATCTGCCCTCGCTGCGGATGATCTACCGGCAGATGATCCAGTGTATCCACAACCGCCATCACATACCAGCCCATCGCCCGGCTCCAGACATGTGGAGAACATCCCGTCTCCCCCGAACTCCAACGCTGCTCTTTGCTCTCATCCCAGGCATGGTACAAAAGACCACTACGCGGATCACGTGTACGTTGCTCCACCAGCAAGAGCTGCAGAGCCGCCTTGTCGAACCACTTCTCTTCACCCGTTACCGCGCCATACTGGGTGAGATATGGAGTAGCCATATACAAACCATCCAGCCACATCTGGAAAGGGTAAATCTTTTTGTGCCAGAATCCGCCTTCACTCGTATGTGGCTGTCCCTTGAGCTGAGTCATAAGCAAATCCGCAGCTTTGCGGTACTTTTCTTCACCCGTTTTCTCATGCAGCAGGAACAGTGATTTTCCCTGATTGATCTGATCCAGGTTATATTCCTCAACCGTATAGGAACGAATCGAGCCATCTTCCTGAACAAAATGATCCATTAGCTCAAGGATGTAGTCAAAATACTTTTGCTCCCCGGTGTGCGTGTACAGCTCCTCGAGTGCTTTCAGAAAGCAGCCATTCTCATAATGCCAAGTGGAGTACAGCTCATGGTTGCGATAACTTTCCATGAATTGCTGTGCCATGCGCACCGATGTGAGTTGCAATGTTTCCTTCATGATCAAGCCTCCGCTTCCGGCTCTTTATTGAGCCTGTTTTTTATAATCTTCGGCATATTCCTCACGAATCTTGTTTCCACCCGCATTGCCCCAATTCTCAATTTCCTTTTCCCAGCCACTTTGATCGATCTTGCCCATGATATATTTGGTTTGTGCATCTGCAATCACCTGATCCAGATCCGCCCCGCGGTCACCATATGTTGGGGAATATAACGTTAGCGCAGGGTTTGGCACAGCGTGCTCCGCCAGTTCCTTGGCAAGTGCTGTACCTTTTTCACCCAGTTCCGTATCCTTCAACTTTGGTACGTTATACCCTTCCACATAAGGAAGGTTGTCACGGTAAGGCTTCACTTCACGCTGGAATGCATCGAAGTCACTCATCTCCACCTGATCTTCGCCCACTTTGGTGTAATGTTTATCTTCCATGCCACGCATCAACAGGGTAGCCATCTCAGGGTCCATCAGTTTATCCAGAAAGGAGAGCAGGTTCTTGAGTTCTTCTTCCGATTTCACCGTCGATTTAGGGAATGCCAGAATGCCCGAGTTACCCGTCTGTCCTGCAACACGATCTCCATTGGGTCCGAGCAAACCAGCGATGTCTACCACACCATCCGGATTGTTTTTGGACAGACGCTCTTGCTGACTTTTTCCATTCTGAGCAACACCTACACGGATACCCACAACGCCAGAATCATACTTTTTCTCCGCTTCCGTAGAATCGAATACGGCAAAGTCCTGGTTCAGCAGTTTCTCATCATACAACCGTTTCAGCAGATCCAGCACCTGCATATATTCCGGCGTCATGAATTCAGGCGTGAAGCTGCCATCCTCCTCAACTTTCCACTTGTTAGGTGCACCAAAACTTACGCCCAGGCGCGTCGTGAACGAATATTGGTCCTCATTATATTTTTTGAAAAGCATCAACCCAAACGTATTATCCTGACCATCTCCATCAGGATCGGAGGTTGCCAGTGTTTTAATCGTTTCATACCATTCATCCGGTGTGGTTGGCACCTTAAGATTCAGCTTCTCGAACCAGTCCTTGCGATAAATCACCGTGGCCCGCGCGATATCCGAGAAAACTGGAACTCCGTAGATTTTGCCCTCTACCTTGATGTTGTCAAAAAAACGCTCGTTCTGAGCAGACAGATTTTTGTAGTCTTTCAGCAAAGGCCCCACTTCCCAGAACACATCATTACGCATAGCGCTGGTCACGGTCGGATTATACTGCACCTTCACAATTTTTGGCATATCGCTTGAAGCGATCATCACGTTAATTTTGTCATTATAGGCCGAAGCCGGTATCCACTGGATATCCAGCTTGGTATTGGTATACTCTTCAATCTTTTGCTGAACTTCATTGCCTTTGCTTGGCACATCACCCACCTGTGCAATGGCTATGGATACATTTTGTACGCCGCCCTCGGCAGCCTGACCCTCGTCTGATCCGCATCCTGCCAGCAACCCTGTCACCAGTGCCAGTGTGCTCAAGACAGCTACGGCTTTCTTTTTTGTTGCTTTCATAACATGAAAACCTCCCTTTTTTATGCAGTTAAATTGTCATCTTGAACTGAATTTGAAGCATGTGAAGACTCAACCTTTCACCGAACCAAGCATTACTCCTTTTGCAAAGTGCTTTTGCAGGAATGGGTACACCAGCATAATCGGGATCGTGGAGAATACGATAACCGCCATGCGAATGGTAAGCGGCTGGATCTCGGTCTCTTCGATACTCGTGTCTCCGATTCGGCTCTGTGCCAGAATGACAATCTCACGCAGCCAGACTTGGACAGGCCATTTCTCACTATCGTTGATATAGATTACAGCGCTGAAGAAACTGTTCCAGTGGGCCACTGCATAAAAAAGTGAAAATGTCGCCATGGCTGGCATGGACAACGGCAGTACAATCCGGAACAATACGCCGACATCGTTACATCCATCAATTTTGGCTGCATCCTCCAGTTCATCGGGAATAGCCTGGAAGAAGTTTTTCAGTACAATCAAGTTAAACGCACTAATAGCGGTAGGCAGCATCAGCGACCATAACGTATCCGTCAGGTGCAAAGATTTCACGACAAAGTACGTTGGAATCATCCCGCCGCTGAAGAGCATCGTGAACAATACACCCAGCAAAATGGGCTGGCGTCCACGCAAATATCTTCTGGAGAGCGGATACGCCATAAGTGACGTAAACAACAGGTTAATAAAGGTACCAATCACCGTAATGTAGACCGATACACCCAGACTGCGAATCAAGGTATCCGTTGAGAAAATGTAGCGGTATGCAGCCAGAGAGAACTCTTTTGGAAAAAGAATAAATCCTCCCTTGGCCACTTCATGTGGACTGGTAAACGATACGGCCAAAATATAAATGAACGGTATGACCGTCACGATACCAATCAACAGCAGCAAGCCGTGATTGAGAAAATCAAAGATCCGGTTGCCCCACGTTTTATCCTGTTGCATCTTCATGTTCACTCCTGTCTAGTGAAGAACGTCTGCTCCCGAGGGTTAGTAGACGCCTTCCTCCCCGAATTTTTTGGCCAGCGTATTGGCACCAAGGACAAGCGCCAGCCCGACAACCGATTTGAACAACCCGACAGCAGCACTATAACTGTACTGTGCCTGGGTGAGCCCCTTCGTGTACACGTAGGTATCAAATACCTCGCCCACATCCCGGTTCGTCGGAGTCAGCATCAGGAAGATCTGTTCAAAGCCTGTATCCAGGAAATTGCCCAGACGCAGAATAAGCAAAATGACGATTGTACTGCGAATGGCCGGCAACGTAATGTGCCAGGTTTGGCGCCAGCGATTGGCACCATCAATCCGTGCAGCTTCATAGAGTTGTGTATCAACACCGGAAAGTGCAGCAAGGAAGATAATCGTGCCCCAACCGACTTCTTTCCAGATGGATTGTCCAACAATCATCGTACGGAACCATCCGGGTTCAAGCAGGAACGCCACTTTTTGTCCAGTCAGGTTATAGAGCAATTCATTAATCGCACCGCCCTCGGTTGTGAACAGCATGTAGAACACACCGACAACAACAACCCAGGAAACAAAGTGCGGAACATAAACAAGCGTTTGTACAAATCGTTTGAAGCGTTCACGGCGAACCTCATTCATCATGAGTGCCAGTACAATCGGCAGCGGGAAAAAGAACACAATGTTATAAATGGCGAGTAAAAACGTATTTCGAAACAATGTCCAGAACTGGGGTTCTCCGAAGAAACGCTGGAAATGTTTGAACCCTACCCAGTCACTTCCCAAGATGCCCTTGTAAGGCGTGTAATCTTGAAAAGCCATCGTGATGCCATACATGGGTATGTATTTGAAAATAACAAAGTAAAGCACACCCGGTATTAACATGATATACAGCCACCGGTTTTTGATAATGTCCCTCCACAGCAGGTTTTTGTCACTGCGGGTAGCGGGCCGTGTTCGAGCCGCCGTTTCGGCTTTCATAGTGTCTTCCTCCCCACATTGGAAACGATTACAAAAGATCACTTCCTGAATTCATATCTTCATTGTGGAGGATAAACCTATGACTGGCTATCGTCTCGTTTTAGCCTTTTGTTATTCCTTATGCAGCAAGGGTTTATCTGATTTCATTCACAGAAATGAAAGGCGCAATGAACTGCTTTTAACCTCCATATTCCTGTCTTAACTTCATGGATAAGTGTGGCCTTTTCCCTACACCTGAACATGAAAAAGCCTGCCTCCATGGCAGGCAGAACAGGCTTGTTTTATCGCTGCTGCTCCCGGTACTTGCCGGGGGTAGTTCCTGTGATTTTGCGAAACGTACGGATAAATGCGGTCGGATTGGTATAGTTTAATTTCTCTGCAATCTCCGATATTTTAAGATTGGTTGTTTGCAGCCAAGTCTTCGCTTTTTCCATACGATACTCTGCGAGATATTCCGTAAAATTGACTCCTGCTTCCTTCTTGAATACTCGACTCAGGTAGACAGGGTGAAAATTAAGCTCAGCGGCACAGGCCTCCAGCGACAATTCACGATCATAACGTTCCTCGATCAAACGAATCATGCGCCTTGCAATATTCATGTATTGAGATTCTTCCTGCTCTCGCCAAAAACGGATGACGGGCTGGAACAGCCGCTTGCGGAACCAATTGGTCATTTCGTCCAATGTGGACAACTTTAGCAGATGTGACATGGATGCTTTTTCACCCAGTACTTCAGCCACATCTCCACCTTGCTCCTGAACAAGCTGATATACACGAGACAATAGCTGAACCATAATGACGGGGTATTCACTGAAATGAAGCTTCTTATCGGCAAGCAACCCCAAATATTGCGTAAAATAGGCGTCTGTCTTCTCTTCATCTCCTTGCTTGAGCGCGGAAGCGAGCTGATCTTCAATCATCCGTAACTGGGTATACAACGCAGCCTCCATCTGACCACGTGGCTGTATATCCTCGTAATGCAAAATAATACGGCTGCCCAGACTTACCCGGCCTTGCAGAGCCTCGCGGCTCTCCTGGACCGCTCTTGGCGTATCACCAATACAAGTGTACGAACGACTGATGCCAATACTTACGGGCAGATTCAGATAGGTCACGACACGTTCGCGAATCCAGTCTGCCTGGGTGTGCATCCATTCCTTCAGCTTCACCTCATCCGTGAGTTCAGAGGCAAGTACGGTGACTTGGGCATCATCCAGCATGACCGGGGTGAACCGAACTGCAGAAGGAAGGAGTTCACCTACCATATTGTTGACAGCAAACAGCAGCAGGTCCCGATCCTGTTCCTCATATCGGGTTCCTTCCAACGTATCCATCTGGAGCATGAGTACGCCAAGGCTTGCCCACCCGGTCGGGAAGTCATACAATTCTCCCTGATATCTGAAATCTTCTTCCGAGATTTTGCCTGTTAGCAGTTTGGTCATAAAAAACTCTTGGAGATGTACATGCTGCCCCTTCATCTGCTCACGCATCGTTTTCTCCGAACTGAACAAGGTTGACAATTGCTCCTCAATATAGATAAATTCATCCTGACGGCGTGCTGATGGAATAACTGGGGAATCCAGCCCTTTCGTAAATTGCAGCAGTCTGGAGATCGGTGAATACATCCGCCGACTGCCGTATATGGCGACCAATCCCGTTACACATAACATGACCAGTGTAGCGACACCGGTAACCAATGCAATTTTCTGTGATTGGGCCGTGATCTGCCCAAGGGATACAACGGACACGTATAACCAGCCATTAAGTGGAGATTGCCTATAGCTAACCGCCACTTGGTTACCTTCCACCTCCGAGCTAAAGAACCCCTCTGGCTGGCCTGTCGTTTGCACCATTTCATCAATTTCCTTATTGAGCATGTCATATTTCCCATCTTGCTGCACATCGTTTAGAAAATACTTCTGCTCCCGATCCAGAACGTACATATCTCCGGAATTCGCATTTCGGCTCAAAAATGTACTTATTTCCGTATCGGCGATATCAATCACAAGAAATCCCTTTGGTTTCACATTCGTTGGCATCATCGGGATTTTGAATACCATACTGACCACATTATCCGATGAAATGAGAGTAGGTGCCTGTTCGGGTGTCAGTTCCCCCATGCCAGCTGACACGGGTACACTTTCTTTGGCTGAACTGGCATTTTGAGTGACCCAGAACAGGCTGTTAGTGTAGGTCAGATAAGAACCAATCCGGTCCCGAATGCTGAAATCATCCAATTTGCCAAAAGAACGCATCGAAACAACCCAATCTTCGTCCAGATTAACCAGATAGGCTTGGTCAATGTTCGTAACCGCTTGCAAGTTGTTAAAGCCCGACGTCAGGTCACGAATCTCCTGAAAATCGCTGCTGTCCAGCGGTTTCTTCATCGCCTGAAGTACCAGGGGTGAATTGACATACTGAATGGATGATAATTGCAGGCTGCGCAGAACTTGTTCTACCCGCATTTGGGTCTGATGCAATATCTGAAGGTTGCTTTCACGCACTTTCTGCTCAATGTCACGTGATGCAATCGTGTACGAGACCGAACCAATAACAATAACGGGAAGGGCTCCGAGGATCAGGGTAAAGCAGAGCAAACGCAGTAAATACTTAGGCAAAAAGAGCATCCTCCTTTAATATGTATGTTTATTATATTAAATCGCTTTCATTGGATTATTTTACTATTGTTATTTTAAAACCCATTCTTATTCAAGTCCACTCATTTATTCTAAGGTTGACTTCAAACCAATTTCCAGTTTATATTGGTTGCATATTCCTCAATCAAAGGAGAGATTTTTAATGTCGGTGAATGTTCTTAACTAACCAAGTTTCATATTCAGGAGTTTGGCCTTTCATTGCGCTTGTGCCCACATGGCATACGTGTATTTCATGATGCGCCAGATCCCTGTACTTAGTTAAGAACAGCGGATATCATAAATCGCCTCCGGGATTGTCATTGTCCGGGTCTATTTCCGCGCTGAGTTCAGCGCGGATTTTTTAATATAGACCTGTAGCGGACTTTGCTTTCCCATATATTTAGGGCGGAGAATGACGTTTGTTCATTCTCCGCCCTTTTTGCGTTTTCCAGGAATATGTTTCGCGTGTCAACTGCAATCCCAATTCAAATTCAAGGAGAGATTACGCATGAATGAGAGCACATTAAACAGTCTGGGTTATCCACAAATTCAAAAAAATGTTGCAGACTGCGCCCTGTCTTATCTGGGCAAACGTTATGCCAGAGAACTAAAACCGATGGTAGATGCTCGCCTGATCCAGCTGCGCCTGGAAGAAACAGCAGAAGCGGCTGCGTTGATTCGTTTCGGGGCCAGTATCCCCCTCCCTTCACTCGACGGAATGGAAACGATTATGGATCTGCTTGGCACCGGTTATCTATTCAGTGAACGTGACTTCAGTCATCTTGCTCAGTTCCTGCGGAGCTGTGCACAACTCATGAAGTACATGGAGGGCAAATCTGACGCCGCTCCCACCGTTAGTCGCTATGCAGCATCCATGATTCTGATCGAACCTTTGCTGCGTGAGATCGAGCGCTGCATCCATAGTGGACGCATTCAGGATCAAGCAAGCAAGGAGCTGACTCGTATTCGCAAAAAAATGACGGTGAATGAGGAGCGTATGAAACGAAAGATTGATTCTCTGGTGAGTAAACATCGTTCCATTATGCAGGAGCATGTCATCAGCCAACGCGGAGGAAGAACCGTTCTGCCTATTAAGAAAGAGTTCCGCAAACAGGTGAAAGGCAGTGTGCTGGATGAATCCGGAAGCGGGCAAACCGTATATATTGAACCTGTTGAGTTAGTAAGTCTGCAGATGGAATTGGCCGCTCTACAAGCGGAGGAGTCCCGAGAGGAGATGAGAATTCTCGGTGATTTAACCTCTCTGGCCGAATCGTATAACCGTGAAATCGCACTGAACACCGAAACGGTTGGTGTATTGGACTTCCTGTTTGCCAAAGCCAAATATGCGGCCACCATGGACGGACGTACCGTTCAAGTCAATACTCAGGGCCACATCAGCCTTCAACGTGCACGTCATCCGTTCATGGGTTCTTCCATGGTTCCGCTTGATTTTGCCATTGGCAGGACGTACTCGTCACTCATTATTACGGGCCCGAATACCGGGGGTAAAACGGTCGCACTCAAAACCCTTGGTTTGTTAACCCTGATGATGCAATCCGGTTTGCTTATTCCGGTGGAGGAAGGTGGCGAGATGGCTGTTTATAACGAGGTAGCGGTTGATATTGGTGACGGGCAGAGTCTGGAACAGGCGCTCAGTACATTCTCAGCACACATTCGCAATATGATTGGCATACTGGAACAGGCCAATACGTCAACCTTGGTGCTTATTGATGAGATGGCTTCCGGCACAGATCCCGGTGAAGGTGTCGGACTGTCCATTGCCATGCTGGAGGTGTTGCACAGCCGCGGAGCAACCGTTGTGGCGACAACCCATTTTGGTGAAATCAAACATTTTGCTGCGGCCACGCCAGGATTCGAAAATGCCCGTATGGAATTTGACACCGTTACTCTCCAGCCGCTGTATCGATTGCGTATCGGAGAAGCTGGTGAGAGCTATGCTTATTCCATCGCATTAAAGCTAGGCATGCCACAGCGAATTATCGAGCGTTCCAAGTCCCTGTCAGATCAAAGTATTTCGAAAGATCGTACAATGGTGTTCACGTCACCTCCTATGGAAACTCCGATCCTGACGCCGGAGCGTTCCGCTAAGGAGGCAGACGACCCGACAGAGTTATCCAAGCTGAATCAGTTGAATCAGACGAAGCAATCCAAAGATTCAATCGGTCTCCACAAACAGAGAACAACCAGAGAGTCGAATTCTCTTGCTCCTGCCAAAACGTTTCGCAAAGGGGATCGGGTGTATGCGGCCTATCTGAATCAGTCGGGAATCGTATGTGATGTGGAGGATAGCCGTGGAAATATCGGGGTCATGCTACGTGGACGCAAAGTCAAAATCCATAAAAAACGCCTGACCCTGCATATATCTGCCGATGAGTTATATCCGGGTGACGATTATGATCTGGACATTGTGCTGGAGACAAAAGAAAACCGCAAGAAACGCAAATTAATGGGACGTAAACATGTGGATGGCCTGCAGATTGAACTACCGCCTGAAGAATGAATAACCCCTGGGAGAAACAGATGTGGTGGTAAACTGGAAGTCATATATACACAGTGAATTCCATAATCACTGACGCATTTCTGTTATACTGGGAGCAGTATGTTCAACTTCAGCTCGTAGCTATTCCACAGGGAGGGAAGAACTGTATGTCTGCAGAACAAGACGATCAAGAGCACATCCCTATCGATGTTCTTGTCTGCCCATTATGCGGTGAAGCTAATCGCTGTTCTTATGCCGCAGGACATCCTCATTCGGAATGCTGGTGTAACCGGGCTACTTTCCCGGAGGGTGTATTTGACCGCATTCCGGCAGAACAGCGCCGAAAATCGTGTATATGTCAGCGCTGTTTGGATGACTATGCCGATAAACATCAACCAAAAGAAGAGCCACACAGTTAACAACTGTTTGGCTCTTCTTCATTATGCCTAATCTATATTGTTAGCTGGCTACCGCTGCTCTTACATTTGGTTATACTGGGCAACAGCCTGTTCAAGCACCGGATGATGCTCATCCATCGACGTGTAATGGTGGAGCGCAGCTGTAATTCCCTTCTGGCGAATCATGTCCTGTAGTTCCACTGCTTCCGGATCGTCGGAGACATCGAACTTGCAGGCTGCTGCCATGCCCATAGCCAGATAGATCGTTTCGGTTCCATCCGCATATGCCTGAAGGGCAGGGCGAACCAGACGATCATTCGGAGACAATTTGCGCAGCGGGGAACGACCAACACGAGTAACCTCATCAGTGAGATACGGGTTGACGAACCGTCCCAATATTTTGACAATATACTGCTCATGCTCTTCCGGGTTGAATGCAAAACGCTTCACCAATACTTTTCCGGTTTCCTGCAAAGCACCGTATACAATCGATTTCACTTTCTCGTCGGCAATAGCCTTCTGAATCGTGTCATACCCGTGTACATGACCGATATATGCTGCAACGCAGTGTCCTGTATTAACCGTGAACAGCTTCCGTTCGATATAAGGCTCCAGATCATCAACGTATAGAATGCCCTCAACCGGTTTGAATGCCGGGGCCATCTGGGAACGATCCACCACCCACTCGTAAAAAGGCTCCACCTGTACATGCAGAGGATCTTCATGATGCTGGATAGGCACGATCCGGTCTACGGCCGAATCTGGAAAATACACATACTGATCCGCAAGGGAACGTGTCTCATCATTGAGCAGAGCATATACATGCTCTTTCAATTGTGTACTGGCTCCAATTGCGTTCTCGCAAGCAATAATGTGAAGAGGGTTTTGTGCAGGACCAGAATTCAGTCTTTTTTTAAGTCCCTTCGCAATACCTGGTGCAATATGTTTCAGTACGCCCACGCCCACTGCGGTTGTGATCAGATCAGCTTCCACAACGGTTTGGGCAACCGTCTCCAGCTGAGTTCCATCGATCGCATTTACGCCTGTCACGGTCTCCTGATCCTTGCTCTCGTTAGCCAGTTCCACCGTATACTGACCCCGTTGCTGGAGAGTGGTTACCAATGTCTGATTCACGTCTGAAAAAATCACCTCATACCCTGCCCGGGAGAGGATTAATCCGATAAAACCGCGTCCAATGTTACCTGCGCCAAAGTGTAGGGCCTTCATAGCTCCATTTCACTTTCCAGAATAGCGATAACTTCTTCGGCTGTTTTCGCGAGACGCAGGGCCTCCATGTTCTCATCCTCAGCACAGATCACCGCAATGCTAGTCAAGATCTCCATATGTTCCCCGCCTTGAGCCGCGATACCAATGACCATATAAGCCTTCTCATCGCCAAAATCAACACCCTGTGGGTACTGAATAACGGAAATGCCTGTGGATAAAATGAATGCTTTGGATTCCTTCGTACCGTGCGGAATCGCAAGTCCGTTCCCTACATAGGTTGAGACAATCTCTTCACGTTCAATCATCTTCTCAATGTAATCAGCGGTAATATGTCCCGCATCCTTCAGAATCTGTCCTGCCATACGAATCGCTTCGTATTTGTCCTGAGCCGTCGCATTCATGATGACTTTATCTGTTGTTAACATACTCATAGTGGTTGACCTCCAATTTCGGTTTTACTGCGATAGAATCCAACGAGTTCCTGGGAAAGGTAATGAATGAGTTCATCCCTGATTCCCTTTTCCAGCAATGTAATCATTTCTTCCTGCAATAACAGGGCGCTAATCTCACTGAGAACCTCCAGGCTTTCCTTGGATAATTCTCTCGGACCGAGCATCAAAAGAACATGGGTAACTCCTGCCGGATCATCCGGCGTACGAAGAAGTGGTTCCGTGAGCTGAAACAAGCTAATGGACGGCCTGTATATTCCCTCACTTCGTGTATGAAACAGAGCAAGTCTTGTGCCGGGAATCTTCTGACTCCCCACTGCTTCACGTGCCTCCAGCCGTTTTGCGATCTCCTCTGGCTCCTTCAACACGCCCGTTCCATGGAGCACGTTGCACATCGCATACACCGTTTTATAGAACCCGATATCCTGATTATCCAGCGGGTACACCTGAAACTTGCCGATAATTCGGACGATTTCAACTAAAATAGCTTCCATTCCATCAGGGTCTGAGTAACGACTTGTTGTCTGAACCTCTGCTTCACGGGGCTTATTATGCTGTCGTTGTAATGTTGTTGTTCGGATAAAATGACGCAGACGTTCGCTCTCTTCTGCCGTAAGCAGTGGACTCACTTTGTAATACTGATGCTCATCCATCGGCAGATCGACCGTCGATAACACCAGATCATACTGATCTGTAGGTATCCGGGCAGCTTCATACCAGGACACGCTATCCATGATTCGAATCTCGGGAATCTCCTTGGACAATCGGCTGGATAGCATGCGCGATGATCCAATTCCGCTTGTACACACGATGATCGCCCTGATCTCCCGTTTCAATGTACGCAACCTCTCGATGGAAGCCCCAAAGTGCATGACCAAGAAACCAATTTCCTCATCCGGAACGTCTGTGCCTGGCCAAGCTTGCCCAACAGATTGTTTGACCTCTTCGAACAGGGAGTCATAATCTTTGCGAATCTGCTGCAGTAGCGGATTACGTATCATCTGTTGCCCTTCAATTCGCTCCATTACAGGTTGCATATGACCAAGCAGACCTTCACGAAGCAATCGATCCTCATGAAAGGTGTAATGCGTTCTTGCCTGCATCTGATCAATCAGTGAATGTACCCTGTCCAGTAAAATCAAGTCGTCGATTGGCAACAGCCGCGAAGAGTGAATTCGCTGCTCTGTCTCAACTAATAATCTGTGAAAATAAGCTTGCTCATCCTGGGAGAATGTCAGCCCCAGTTGAGTGGATAACACACCGCATAAGCGGGAAGCCATATAAGGTGGAACCTTCATCTCATCCTGCTCTGCAGTTGCATCTTCCATGTTCTCTCGCGGAGAAATACGGCCAATGCCAAAGCCTTTACGAATACGTACAACTGCGACGGATAATTGAATCAGCAGCTTCATGTATTGGCGTTCCGGGATGTTCTCCAGCCATTCGATATCTGGTTGCCATAACGCATTTTCGATCGTAAGCACATCACCGTGTCCAATCATATCCAGCAATTTTTGGTTTACGATGGAGCCACCTTGTTCAGGTTGTCTTCCGAACAGGTCGGATTCATCCAGAAATTCCAAAGCAAGTGCAGCTATGGCTGTGCGATGAATCGTCTCACTCCCGTTAATCTTGACGCCATATCCACGTCTGCGAACCAGCTTCAGTCCCGCCTGACGAATCCGTGACTCCAGATCATCCAGATCTGTGGTTACGGTGGATACGGTCACTTTCAAATCCGAAGCCAGAGCGAGTAATTTCACAGGCTCCGCTTCATCAAGCAGGATGCAAAGCATGAAGAGCTTACGCTCTTCCGGCGTAAACTCTACATATTCTTTACCCTCCAGTTGCTGGCGCAATACAGCCAGATCATCGGAACTGGCATCAATTCGGATACCGGTTCCTGATTTTTTTTCCAGCCTCATGCCCAAAGGTTCAAGCCATTGTTCAATCATTTGCAGCTCCCGGTGAACCGTTCGGGTACTAACCTTTACTTCAACGGCAATTTCACCGGCAGTGACTTCATGTGGATGCTCCAGCAGAAACTCCACGATTTCACGTTGTCTTTTGGTAATACTCATATCTCAGCCTCCGGCTCAGGGAAAACGATTGCGCGCAATTACTTCAGACGTTCAACAAGCGCATCGTATTCCGGGCTTTTTAGGAAGTTGTCGATGGATATATGTTCTGCGTTCGGCGCAACGGAGCGGGCACGATCGGTTAATATTTGTTGTGTGATTACCACATCTGCATCCGGCGGGATATCACTGATGGCCGTATTGGTCACCGTAACGTCAATCCCCTCTGCCTTCATCTTCTTGCGGAGAATGGAAGCACCCATGGCACTCGACCCCATGCCTGCATCACAGGAGAAGACAATCTTCTTCACATCTGTTTTCACTGTAGAAGAAGCCTTATCTGAAGCTCTGTCTGCTTCACGATGATTATTAGCCGTAATGCCCGCGTTTGGCACGGTTCCTTGACTCTTCATGTCTTTCATCCGACTGGATGCGGACTCCAAATCTTCGTCCTTTTGTTTACCCGTTTTCAGCAACACTGCTGCAATCAAGAATGAAACGACTGCTGCTACAAGCACCCCTGCGAGCATTGGCAGGTATCCACCTTTTGGTGTTAACAGGAAATACGCGATAATACTACCCGGTGATGGTGCCGAAACAAGTCCTGCTCCGGTGAGCATGAATGTTAATGTACCTGCGACGCCACCCGCGATTGCGGCAAGAATCAGAATCGGTCTCATCAGAATATAAGGGAAGTAGATCTCATGAATTCCCCCGAAGAAATGAATGATAACGGCACCTGGTGCAGAAGATTTGGCCATTCCGCGTCCGAAGAAGCAGTAAGCAAGCAAGATACCAAGTCCCGGACCCGGGTTGGATTCAAGCATGTATAGAACAGATTGTCCTAATTCTCTTGCCTGATCTGTTGCAATTGGTGTCAGAATACCGTGGTTGATTGCATTGTTCAGGAACAACACTTTACCTGGTTCGATAATCAGGTTGACCAGCGGTAGCAAGCCCAGATTCATCAGACCTTGCACACCGGCAGACAATACTTTGCTAATCGCTTCTACAGCTGGCCCAATACCCAGTAGAGCAAAAATCCCCAAGATCCCGCCAATAATACCGGCTGAGAAGTTGTTAACCAGCATTTCGAATCCGGCTTTAACTTTACCTTCGATTGATTTATCGAACTTTTTGATGATCCATGCTGCCAGTGGTCCGGCAATCATGGCACCGAGGAACATCGGAATATCACTACCCACGATGACCCCGATGGTCATAATGGCACCTACGACACCACCACGCTGACCATGCACCATCGTACCCCCGGTGTAACCAATTAACAGTGGCAGCAAATATTTAATCATCGGATCGACTAGCTGTGCTAGTGTCTCGTTAGGGAACCAGCCTGTTGGAATGAACATGGCCGTAATTAATCCCCAGGCAATGAACGCTCCCATATTCGGCATGACCATACCACTCAGGAATCGGCCAAAACGCTGCACACCTACCCGTAGTCCACCTTTGGAATTGGACGATTGGTCCAAATTACTCATTGTATTATCCTCCTTGGATCAAGTGATTATGATTTATGAAAAGGGTATCATTTCTCCCCTGCTGTAATCCTAAGCGAGAATGCTCTCCTGTTCAATGAAATGAAAGCGTACTTTCGTCATGAACAATGATGACAACATTAGGTTATGTAATCGTTTTAACCGATGCATAATGGCTGAACCCATTGGTACACAAGGTTTTTCTTGCCTATGACTTTTGTCATTTCCAAAATCATTTTCTAACCTATAGTTTGGTCCAAGCAGGTGATTTACATCCCCAATCTGCCTCGATCCCTATTCAAAACTATTCCTCGAAAGCACAAAAAACCTGTGCAAGCATCCGGCTCACACAGGTCGAAACAATATGAAGCTTATTTCATTTTTTTATAAAGTATATGTTAATAAGTACAAGCTCGTTGACCCTATTCTTCCGTATGTTTACGATACGCATCTGCATTCATCAATGTAGACAATGCTTCTGTAAGATCTCCCTCAACACGGATCTCAATCATCCAGCCTTCCTCGTAAGGAGAACTGTTCACAAGTTCAGGTGAGTCCTGCAACGAATCATTCACTGCAATAATTGAACCTGTGACGGGAGAGAACAAGTCCGACACCGTTTTGACCGATTCAATCGTTCCAATGCTGTCTTCTGCTTTTACATTGGATTCAAGGTCAGGCAATTCCACAAACACAATGTCACCCAGCTGATGCTGCGCGAACTCGGTAATGCCAATACGTACAGTATCCTCCCCTACGGTTTGCACCCATTCGTGCTCTTCACTGTACAGGAAATCACTTTTCAATTCGCTCATCGATATCCGCCTCGCTTTTCATTAATGAGTGCATGCGTTCTTTGACCTTAACCTTTTTCCCAGAACATAGCGTATGATATTTCGGATTCAAATGTCAAGATACCTCACAATTTATTTGATAACGGCCTCTCCAAACCGTAACCTAAATACACTCTTTCTACATATACTGGTGAAAACTAGAATAGTAAGCGCAGTCTTTTTAAATACACGAACAATATAATTTAAAATACAATAAATATTCGGTTTTAATTCAATATCAATGATATCGTTCTTGACATCAGTAGTGGATTCACGTTTTAATGAGGAGAGTAAATGTGTTTATTGGACTATGTTATACCCGCGGATGAATGTAAAGGGAGAGATTACCCGTGACACCCGATTCGGGATGTACATGAGGTAACGCCGAAGGAGTAAACCACCGATAAGCGGGGGTGAATCTCTCAGGCAAAAGGACTTTTACGGGACGCAACTCTGGAGAGCATCTATTCGCCCTGTACGGGCGTTATGATCACCCAAGGGGAAACCTGTTGTACAATACAGCGGGGTAACTCTCAGGTACAAGGGACAGAGCCTTAGAATACAGCGTGCTACTTGGCATGCCGATTCTTTGGCCTGTCCTTTTCCTTTTTCCCAAAAAAACGAAAAACAGGATTTCAATCGGCGCTGCCATAGCTGCCTTACCATACTTATCTACGAATGACCTCTAGCTGAAAAATTAAAAAATACCCTGGTTCATTGATCCACGATTGCATATTCGGCCGTTTGACGGCCCATGACGAGGTGATTTGATGTCCGATTTGCTTAGAACACCACTCTTTCCCCTGTATCAGCAATACGAAGGCGTACGGTGCATTGATTTTGGAGGCTGGGAGCTTCCGGTGCAATTCAGCGGAATCCAGAAAGAACATGAAGCGGTACGTGAGCGTGCTGGACTGTTTGATGTATCCCATATGGGCGAATTCACTGTACAGGGTGAGCAGGCTGAAGTTTTTTTGCAACAAATGACAACCAATGATGTAACCACGCTGGTTCCCGGTCAAGCCCAGTACACCCTGATGTGTTATCCAGATGGTGGTGTGGTGGATGATCTGCTCGTGTATAAGCTGGAAGATCAGCATTATATGCTCGTCGTTAACGCCTCCAATATCGACAAGGACTGGGCTTGGCTGCAAGAGCACTTGATCCCTGGCGTAAACATGACCAACGATTCGGAGCAGACGGCGCTACTCGCCCTGCAAGGTCCACTGGCTGTGGATATTATCGGAAAAGTTACCGAAACGGATGTATCCACGATTGAACCGTTTCGTTTTGTGCAGGATGCCGAAGTCTGTGGAGTAAAATTGCTGTTGTCCCGTACCGGTTATACCGGTGAAGATGGCTTTGAACTATATATTCCAGCAGATCAGGCCGCTACCGTCTGGAACGGATTAATGCAAGCCGGCGAAGGTCACGGACTGGTGCCAACCGGACTTGGTGCAAGGGATACGCTGCGTTTTGAAGCCAAGCTGCCTCTGTATGGGCAGGAATTATCTGCAACGATCTCTCCGCTAGAAGCTGGCGTTGGTATGTTTGTGAAACTGAATGCTGGACCTTTTATCGGACACGAAGCCTTGTTACAGCAAAAAAATGACGGGCCCGCCCGCAAACTGGTTGGCATCGAAGTGCTGGAGCGCGGTATTCCTCGCCCCCACTATCCGATTTACGCCGAAGGCGTACAGATCGGTGAAGTGACAACAGGCACGCAATCACCTACATTGAAGCGTAATCTGGGGCTTGCCCTCATCGACAGCAAATACGCTGCGCTGGGAACCCCGCTTGAGATTGAGATCCGAGGGAAGAAACTGAAAGCCGAGGTCGTAAAGACCCCTTTTCATAAACGGACACGTACGTCAAAGACACTTACTCAAGGAGCTGATCAATCATGAGCAAGCACCGCTACATTCCCATGACAGAACAGGATCAGAGTGCCATGCTCGCAACCATCGGTGTGGATACGCTGGAGGAACTGTTTCAGGACATTCCTCAGGAGATTCGTTATCAGGGCGAGCTGCCCGTATCCTCCAAACTTGATGAATATGCGCTGACACGGCACATGTCCAAACAAGCTGGTGCCAACGCCAATTTCGAAACACACGCCAGCTTCCTCGGCGCAGGCATATACGATCATCATGTTCCTTCCGTCATCAATCATGTCATTTCACGTTCCGAGTTCTACACTGCCTACACACCTTATCAGCCTGAGATCAGTCAAGGTGAACTACAGGCCATTTTCGAATTTCAATCCTACATTTGTGAATTAACCGGTATGGCTGTAGCCAATGCCAGTATGTATGACGGCGCAACCGCCTTTGCTGAAGCAGGTAATCTGGCCGCAGCGGCAACTCGTCGCAAACAGCTTATCGTATCCCGTACCGTTCATCCGGAAGCCCGTCAGGTATTGCAGGCGTATGCGCACGGACTCCGTCTGGAGATTATCGAGATCGGTTATAAGGATGGGGTCACGGACTGGGATGCCCTGCAAGCCGCCATATCGGATGATACCGCAGCTGTCATGATCCAGAGCCCGAACTTCTTTGGTGCCGTGGAAAATGTAAAACAAGCGGCTGACCTTGTGCATGCGCACAAGGGCCTGCTCGTCGTAAGTGCTAACCCGCTATCGCTGGGTCTGCTGGAAGCCCCAGGCAAGCTGGGTGCCGACATCGTCGTTGGCGATGCACAGCCCCTCGGCATCGCCGCTTCACTCGGCGGCCCGACATGCGGATATTTCGCCGTATCCCAGCCTCACATGCGCCGAATTCCTGGCCGAATTGTAGGCCAGACAACGGATCGCAACGGCAAACGTGGATTTGTACTCACACTGCAAGCGCGTGAACAGCACATTCGCCGCGAAAAAGCGACATCCAACATCTGTTCCAACCAGGCTTTGCTTGCGCTCAGCGCATCTGTATATATGTCCATCATGGGTAAACAAGGCATGATCGATGTCGCGGATCTGAATCTGCAAAAGAGTCATTACACCTTAAATACATTAACTGCGATTCCCGGCGTTAGCCTGACGTTTAAGGCGCCAACATTTAATGAATTTGTGATTAAGCTGCCTGAAGGAACTGACATCGATGCCCTTCAACTAAAACTGCTGGATGCGGGCTTTATTGGCGGCTATGAACTTGGACGTGATTATCCGGAGCTTGCCGGACATATGCTTATTGCTGTTACCGAACGACGTAGCAAAGAAGAGATCGACGAATTTGCACGAGTATTGGAGGGATCGCTGTGACTCAGGAAACGACAACAACGACAACATCGATAAAAGGACAAGGACAATCTGAAATGGGTGCCTCTGTCTCCACTCCGGCTCAATCTGAGACAGCTACAACATTCAGCGCACAGACCTTATCTCCTGCTCCGGAACAATCATTGATCTTTGAACTCAGCAGCCCTGGACGTGTCGCTTATTCCCTGCCGGAATGTGACGTTCCTCGTCAGGCTGTTGATACGTTGATTCCCCGGGAAATGCTCCGTTCGGAAGCAGCGGCACTGCCAGAAGTATTTGAGGTAGATGTTATCAGACACTATACTGCGCTGTCCCGTCGTAATTTCGGCGTAGATAACGGATTTTATCCGCTGGGTTCTTGTACGATGAAATACAATCCGAAGATTAATGAGGATGTTGCACGTTACAATGGTTTCGCCAAAATCCACCCTTATCAGCATGAATCCAGCATTCAAGGTGCACTTGAACTGTTATATACATTGCAAAATGACCTTGCGGGGCTGACAGGTATGGATGCGGTAACCCTACAACCAGCCGCTGGTGCCCATGGAGAATGGACTGGACTTATGATGATTCGTGCGTACCACGAAGGTCGTGGTGAACAACGTACCAAAGTCATCGTGCCCGATTCATCTCACGGGACCAACCCGGCAAGTGCAACCGTTGCAGGATTTGAGACCGTGACGATTCCATCCCGCGCAGATGGACTGGTTGATCTGGACGCACTCCGTGCAGCCGTTGGTACAGATACAGCCGCATTGATGTTAACGAACCCGAATACACTGGGTTTGTTCGAGAAAGACATTCAGGAGATTGCATCCATCGTACATCAGGCTGGTGGCTTGCTGTATTACGATGGCGCGAACTCCAATGCCATTATGGGGATTACCCGTCCGGGTGATATGGGCTTTGACGTGGTGCATCTGAACTTGCACAAAACGATGAGCACGCCTCATGGCGGTGGTGGACCTGGTGCCGGACCCGTCGGGGTGAAGAGCCGTCTGATCCCGTTCCTACCTAAACCGATGGTGATCAAGAATGATGATGGTGTGTATTCACTGGACCGTGAAGGAGATCAATCCATTGGCCGGGTCAAAGCGTACTATGGCAACTTCGGTATTTTGGTACGTGCCTATGCCTACATTCGCACCTATGGACCGGAAGGCTTACGCCGGGTATCTGAGTGTGCGGTACTGAATGCCAACTATATGATGGCCCGTCTCGCACCTTACTACGAGATTCCGTATCCAGGGGTATGTAAACATGAATTCGTCATGTCTGGTCGGGGATTGAAGCAGTATGGTGTGCGTACACTGGATGTTGCCAAACGATTACTTGATTTTGGATATCATCCGCCAACGGTGTACTTCCCGCTCAACGTTGAGGAATGCATCATGATCGAGCCAACAGAAACCGAAAGCAAAGAAACACTGGATGGGTTTATTGATACGATGATACGGATTGCCAAAGAAGCGGAAGAGACACCAGAGTTGGTACTCAACGCACCTTACGGAACACCGGTCACTCGTCTGGATGAAACAACAGCAGCTCGTAAACCTGTACTGAACTGCGCTTGCAGTTAATCCAATCATTGTTCTCACAGAAGCTCTTGCTGACATTCCAATCAGCAAGAGCTTTTCTAATGTCTTCCCTCCGAATCAGATTATCCCGCTCATAACAAAAAAAGCCGATATCCACAATGAATCGCGGATATCGGCAAAATTGCTGCACGACTGCAGCTTTTTATCGGAAAAAGAAACCCTTAAAATCGGGTGGAAACCCCTTAAAATTACATTATGCTTGAATGCTTTGAACCAATTCAACGACTTGTTCAGCCGTTTGCATATCCAGAGCTTTAGCAGCCAGTTCTTGCATATCCGCACGGGACAGCTTGGTGATCTGACTACGAGCTGGCAGAATGGATGTTGCGCTCATGCTGAACTCATCCAATCCAAGGCCGAGCAGCAATGGAATTGCTGTTTCGTCTCCTGCCATCTCACCGCACATGCCCACCCATTTGCCTTCACGATGCGCTGCATCGATAACCATTTTAACCAAACGCAAAATGGCTGGGTTGTAAGGTTGGTACAGATACGATACACGTTCGTTCATACGGTCTGCAGCCATAGTGTATTGAATCAGATCGTTCGTTCCGATACTGAAGAAATCCACTTCTTTGGCAAACTGATCCGCGAGAACTGCAGTCGAAGGAATTTCGACCATGATTCCGAGTTGAATGCTGTCAGAAACAGCAATACCTTCAGCAACCAGCTTCTCTTTCTCTTCGAGCAAGACAGCTTTTGCTTCACGGAATTCACCCAGTGTTGCGATCATTGGGAACATGACACGCAGGTTTCCATGTACGCTTGCCCGCAGCAATGCACGCAATTGTGTACGGAAGATATCCAGACGGTCCAGACACAGACGAACTGCGCGGAAACCGAGGAATGGATTCATTTCTTTTGGCAGATCCAGATATGGAAGTTCTTTGTCTCCACCGATGTCGAGTGTACGAACAACAACAGGTTTGCCTTCCATTTTTTCCAGTACCGCTTTGTAAGCATTATACTGAATGTCTTCGGAAGGAAGCTTGTCTCTACCCATGTACAGGAACTCGGTACGGTACAGGCCTACAGCCTCGCCGCCATTCTCCAGAACACCCGTTACATCATTTGGTGTACCGATATTGGCTGCAAGTTCAACATGAACGTTGTCCACGGTTACTGTTGGCTCATCACGCAGTTTTCTCCACTCTGCACGTTGTGCATCATACTGTTCCTGTTTGGTACGGTATTCAGCAATAACTTCATCAGTAGGGTTAACCAGTACGTGACCATCCAGACCATCAACAATGATCATATCGCCTTGTTTTGCTTGAGCCAAGATGTCCTTGGTTCCAACAACAGCTGGAATTTCAAGAGAGCGAGCCATGATTGCTGAGTGAGAAGTACGTCCACCAATGTTAGTTGCGAAACCTTTAACAAATTGGCGATTCAATTGAGCCGTATCGGAAGGCGTCAGATCCTCCGCAAGCACGATCACTTCTTCATTGATCTCAGCCGGACTCATGAAGTCGATACCAAGCAAGTGATTTAGCACACGTTTGGTAACGTCACGCATATCTGCTGCACGTTCCTGCAGGTAGGCACTCTTCATGTTCTCAAACATGGAGATAAATTGCGATGCCGTTTCATTCAAAGCATATTCTGCATTGATCATGTTATCAGCAATACTCGCTTTAACCGGATCAATCAATTCCGGGTCATTCAAAATGAGCAAATGCGAAGCAAAAATCTCTGCTTTTTTCTCGCCAAGCTCTTGTAAAGTACGCTCTTTGATCGCCTCAAGCTCAGCCTGGGACTTGCCCAGTGCTGAGTCGAGTTTTGCGATCTCTGCGTCAACGTCGTTAATTTGGCGTTTTTCTACAGAGTAGTCAGGATGCTCCAAGATAAACGCCTTGGCGATAGCAATACCCGCCGAAGCCGCGATCCCGGAGACATTAAGCATTAATTTCGCCCAACCCTTCGTTAACCATAACGTCAGTCAAAGCTTGAAGAGCTTCAGCTTCGCCTTCGCCTTCAACGATAATGCTGATGGTGTCGCCTTGTTCCAATCCGAGGGAAAGAACACCCAAGATGGATTTCAACGTTACTTTTTTACCGTTAGCTTCTGCAAAGGATTCTGCACCTTTGAATTTGTTTGCTGTATTAACCAGGGCTGTCGCCGGACGTGCGTGGATACCATCTTCGTCTGTAATTCTGAATGTTTGTTGCATTACAATCATCTCACTTTCAGTAGTTTGGTTTAGGCATTGCATATATTTACACTTGCTTGCCATCGTCGTAACACTTCTTATTTTATCTCAATGATTGGCTGATCGCCAACTTTGAGCACTCCACTCTTCTTCAGGGTTACTGTGGAGCCCTCTGGCAGGTTGGTGAAAATAACTGGCGAAATGATCGATGGAGCGTTTGCTTTCACATACTCCAGATCCACTTCCATAATCGGCTGACCCGCCGATACCAGATCACCTTCCTGTACCAGTACGTTAAAGCCTTGACCCTTCAGCTTCACCGTATTGACACCTATATGAACAAGCACTTCCTTGCCTCCGTCGGACATGATGCCCACGGCGTGTTTGCTTGGAAATACATTAAACACCTTACCATACACAGGAGAAGTTATTGTACCATCATGTGGCAAAATTGCGAATCCATCACCTGTCATTTTCTCAGCAAAGACTGGATCAGGTACATTCGTAATGTCCATCAACTCACCATTGACTGGCATGACGATGTCCTCAGCAACGATACGCTCGCCTTGCTCACCTTGTGCCTTCTCCTCTTCTGGAGTTGGTTTGGCTGCTACTGGCGTTGGTGCTGGTGTTCGTCCTGCAATAATATCCTGCATTTGAGATTTGATCGTGTCGGAACGTGTTCCGAAGATGGCTTGAACATTATTACCCACTTCAAGCACACCAGATGCACCCAATTGTTTCAAACGATCTTTTTTCACATTGGATTTCTCATTAACTTCAATCCGCAAACGAGTAATACAAGCGTCCAGATGTTTGATATTTTCCTTGCCACCGAAAGCTTCGAGAATATTATGGGGCAGATCATCCGTTGAACCGGACCCTCCACCAGATTCGGTTTCAGGCGTTGCATCTTCACGTCCTGGTGTTTTGAGATTGAATTTGCGGATGATAAACCGGAAACCGAAGTAATAGATTACCGCGAGAATCAATCCGACAATAATAACGTCCCACCATGGTGTACGGTTTGGAATAATACCAAAGATCAGGAAGTCAATGAACCCACCGGAGAAGGTCATACCGATCTTCACACCCAGAATTTGCATGGTCATGAAAGACAAACCTGCAAAAATACAGTGTACTGCAAACAGGATTGGTGCTACAAACAGGAACGAGAATTCAAGTGGTTCTGTAATCCCTGTCAGGAACGAGGTCAGCGCAGCTGAACCCATGATACCTGCAACATACTTTTTGTGTTCCGGTCTTGCTTCATGGTACATCGCAAGAGCGGCCGCTGGCAAACCAAACATCATGAACGGGAATTTACCAACTTGGAATGTTCCCGCTGTGAGGTTAACACCATCACGCAATTGATTGAAGAAGATTTGCTGGTCACCACGAATGACATCTCCAGCTTTGTTCACATACTCACCGAATTCAAACCAGAATGGGGAGTAGAAAATGTGGTGAAGACCAAACGGAATTAATGACCGTTCCACGACACCGAAGATAAATGCCGACAATGTCGGGCTTGTATCGACCATGAAGTGAGACACAGCATTCAATCCATTTTGAATTGGTGGCCAGATAATCACCAGAACTAACCCCAACAAGAGGGAAACAACCGAAGTGACAATCGGAACAAATCGTTTACCTGCAAAGAAACCCAGGTAGGACGGCAGTTCAATTTTGAAAAATCGATTGTAACAGAGCGCGGCGGCAATACCTATGATAATACCTCCGAACACGCCTGTACTCAATGTTGGGATACCCAGAATGCTGGCATAACCCGGTACTTCGCCGATCATTGCTGGTGTAACCCCTACGGCTGTACCCAGTGTGACGTTCATGACCAGATAACCGATGATGGCTGCAAGACCCGCAACCCCTTCGCCACCAGCCAATCCGACGGCTACACCGACGGCGAACAGCAATGCCAGATTGTCGAATACGATCTGCCCTGCGTTCATCATAATTGTTGCGATCGAGTTCACCCAAGGGGTGTCGAGCGCCGTTACATATTGCAAGAAATCTGGATTAACCAGCATGTTACCGATTCCAAGCAGCAATCCTGCCGCAGGTAGAATGGCTACAGGCAACATAAGAGCTTTACCTACTCTTTGCAATACACCAAAAAGCTTTTTAAACATCGCGTCGTATCTCCCTTTCGTCTAAGTTATATGTCGTGATGCAAGCAAGGAAACACAAAAAAAGGCATGAATTAATAAAGTGAACTGTGCCAACCTTCGGGTATAGCATACCCTGTATAAGGTAAGAACAATCACACTCAAATTAACTCATGCCTGATCGAGTCAGTAACACGTCGCTTA
Source organism: Paenibacillus sp. FSL R5-0749 (assembly GCF_038595085.1). Classification (NCBI taxonomy): domain Bacteria; kingdom Bacillati; phylum Bacillota; class Bacilli; order Caryophanales; family Paenibacillaceae; genus Paenibacillus; species Paenibacillus sp. FSL R5-0749. The sequence continues at coordinate 5,168,552 of NZ_CP152005.1, forward strand.
TGTTTATTCAGTTGCTTGATTACGGACACCATTGTAGCACCAGTTCTAATCTATTGCAAGCCTTTACACCAAAAAAATCAATCCGTCATTCCATCACTGGTCACTTATCCTCTTCTTCTTTCCGTTGATTCAGCCGTTGCAGGTGAATGGTTAGATAACCTACCTCTGCAGGATAAACAGGCAGATTCAGTCTTTTCTCCATCACTTTGGTCAGTTTCCATGCAAGCGAGTACATTTCGGGATACTCCAACTTCAGCAGGGAATCCAACTTATGAAGCTCTTCCACTTTGTCTCCACGGCGAACACGCTCAAGAGCGAAACGAAGATGAGTCAGCAAACGAGAGTAATCAAGCGATTCCGTTTCAAACGAATAATCGAGTTGATTAGACACCAGGTTCACCAAATCAGTGATCAATTGAGAATGCTCACGTACTTGGGATATATTTTGATTGGTCATTGCACTATAGATATGGAGCGCAACAAAACCAATCTCGTCCATCCCGAGATCTACACCCATTCTCTCTTTGATCAGACGAACCGCGTAATCTGCCATTCGATATTCTTCCGGATAAATCTCGCGAGTCTCATATAAAAATGGATTTTGTATGACAATACCCTGCTCTTTGCGTTTTAACGCGAAAGAAATGTGATCGGTTAATGCAATATGGATATGTTCATTCAGAGGAACATCTGTACGCTCTGCAATATACGTAATAACTTCGTTAATAATCTCGATCAGCGCTTCATCCACCTGTGGAAGAAGCTGTTTGTACTGCTCTTGCTCCTGCTGGTTTTTCAGAATAAACATTTTTTCCACAGCCATCAATGGAATGTGATCACTTGGTTTTCGGTTAAAGCCAATGCCTTTTCCAATAACAACGACTTCCCCGTGTTCAGGATGCTGTGCAATGATTACATTATTATTTAGCGCTTTATCTACATGCAGGCTGCTCATTGTTTGCACCTCTTTTTTCACACCATCTTAGGTGCGATTAAGTCACACCCTGTTACGAACGAAAAGACACCCGGAGCGGGCAATCCGCGCCGGACGTCTCGCTTAAAAAGTAACAAAAATTCGCCTTAAGGTCAATAGAGCAACCATGCAAGATTTGAAGTACTTCTTACTCGTCAACCCCAGCTCTCTCCACAATCTTGTCGATTATAGAAGGAGTTGTAACAGCCTCGCTCTGTTGAATGGCAACTGGAGCAGGTGTTTTGGACTTGGTAAGGCCTTTAATCAGCTGCTCTACATCGATGCCGGATACACTCTTCAGCATCTCTGGAGCCGTCGCCATAAGTTCGGTAACATAATTACTCACTCGCGCTGCACCTTCACCTTTACCTGTATCTACCACCGTCAGTTTATCAATAGATGCAATTGGCTCTGCAATTTTGCCAGCCAGTTCAGGCAGCATTTTGACAATGATATCGAGTACAGCCGCTTCGCCAAACTTCTGGAACGCCTCGGCCAGTTTTTCCTTCGCTTCGGCTTCAGCAAGACCACGCAAACGAATAACTTCTGCATCCGCTGTACCTTTGGCAAGTTCTGCATCCGCCATGGCCTGACCTTCGAGTCGCTTCTGTTCAGCTGTTGCTTTGGCATGTGTTTCAATGGAATACTGCACAGCATCGGCTTCCCGCATTCTTTTGGCTTTATCCGCCTCGGCAGCCTGCTCCACCGCATAACGATCCGCTTCTGCCTTTTTCTTCACTTCAGCATCATATTGCTTCTCACGTACGACAATTTCTTTTTCCTGGAGATCGATCTCACGTTCTTTACGAACGAGTTCAACTTTCATTTCTTCTTCCACTACGGTTTGTCTAGCACGTGCTTCATGGATATGGTATGCCTGATCAGCTTCCGCTTTGGCTGTATCCTGATCCCGCTTAAATGTGGCTACTTTCAGTTCCTTCTCTTTGGCTGCCTCGGCGATATTGGTATCACGCAGCAACTCTGCTTTTTGACCCTGCTCTTCTGCATTGGCCTTTTGAATACGTGCATCACGCATCGCTTCCGCTTCGGCAATTTCTGCATCACGCTTCACAGCAGCAATTCTCGGTTTACCGAGGGCATCTAGGTAGCCCTGTTTATCACGTACGTCCTTGATGGTAAATGAAACAATTTGCAGTCCCATTTTCTTCAGATCTCTAGCGGCTACGCCTTGAACCTCTTGCGCAAACCGATCCCGGTTCCGATATACTTCTTCTACCGTCATTGTACCGAGGATGGCCCGCAAATGCCCCTCCAGTACCTCCTGTGCTTCGCTTCTCAGCGCTTCTACAGGTTTACCGATGAATTGCTCAGCTGCCGTAGCAACGTCTTCTACAGCGCCTCCAACCTTGATAATAGCTACACCGTCAGCAATAACCGGAACCCCTTGCTCCGTGTACACTTCAGGTGTAGAGACATCCAGCTTGTGGGACAACAAAGAGATGAACTCCGATTGCTGGAACACGGGCAGGATAAATGCACCGCCACCACGAACAATTTTAATTTTTCGGCCAGAATCATCATCGGAGATATTCTTGCTACCCAGGAAAGACCCCGTAACGATCATCGCTTCATCCGGTCCAACCGTTTTGTATCTCGCCCAGAAAGCCAAGCCCAGAATCAGTATTACAGCAACCACAACTATAGGAATCAACAATACATCCCAATTCAAATTCAAACTATCCATTCCACATCTCTCCCCTTATTCATTCATGATGAGTGCTTAAAACTACTTAGGTGACAAGAATACTTTATAAATCTTTAAGTACATTTTCATCCCATTCCGACACACGCAGTACGCCATCTACGACATCCACAACAACAACACGGGCTCCCGCCGCAATGGGGAGGTGTTCAAAACTGGATGCCGTTTGAATCGTACTGCCGGATGCAAAGCGGATCATTACTTCACCAAACCCTTTTTCCGGCACAGGAATGGTAATTTCCCCAATTTTACCAGATAACTCTTTCATTGAAAATGCAATCGAGACATCGCTGTTACGCATCGGCTTGATATATGCGAAGAATACCAGCATGGCTGCAGCAATACCTATAAGCAGGGATAATATTAGACCCGACATCACACTTAATGAACTGTAACGTGTCAGCATAATGCCTGCCCCACCGAAGGTTGTAATGGAACCAGCTAACACAACGGGTTTGAAAAAATCAAGACCTGGCATCTCAAAAGCCCCGTCCAGCAAGCCGTCAATCAAGTCACCCAGCACCAGGCTGACAACCGCAAATATGGCCCCTCCGATCAGACACCCCCAATAGATCGTCTCCATCCCCTGTTCCTCCTCTCTCTGCCGCAAATTCATCCTAACTGGGCATTCCACATGTAAATAAATACGTAGCTAACATCAAAATGTTTCAAAATCTTTCCTCAAATGTATTCTGGAGCCGATAATGGGTATTATCACGACATTCTTTACTTCATGCTTCAAGATCCTCCATCATTCGCGTACGCATCCAACACATAGAAAAACCGCAAGCCCCCATAAAGGAGACTTGCGGCTATTGGACCTCAGGATGTGTCCGTTCACTTGTCAGTGATTATAGAATTACAGAGAAGCCTTGTAGATGGATACAACATCTTCCCGTTGCAGTTTCTTGAAGTTACCAAATGGACCAAACAACATAGCTTTATCAGCCATAACATCGATCTGGCTATCATCGATATCGTAATCAGCCAAACGGTTAGGGGCACCGATGGATGTCCAGAATTGGCTCAGCGCATCGATACCTTCTTCGGCAATCTGTCTGTCCGACTTGCCTTCAGGATTTACTTCGAATACATTAATTGCCAGACGTTTGAATCGATCCACATTGACATCCAGGTTATGTTTCATCCAGTGCGGGAACAAGATCGCCAGTCCGCCACCATGCGGGATATCATACACTGCGGATACCGCGTGTTCGATATTATGTGTTGCCCAGTCTCCTGCGAGACCCATATTCAGCACACCATTCAATGCCATCGTTCCGCAATACAGAATCGTTTCGCGCAGTTCATAGTTCTCCAAATCCTCAACCAGACGAGGTGCTGCTTCCATTACCGTACGCAGAATCGTTTCACAGAAACCGAGTTGAACCGGTGTGTTGGCATCCAGATGGAAATAATGCTCCAATACGTGGGACATCATATCCACCATACCATATACTGTTTGGTCCAGTGGAACAGTGTATGTATTCACCGGATCCAGGATGGAGAATGCAGGGAATGAGTATGCACTACCCCAGCCCAGTTTTTCTTGTGTATCCTGATTTGTAATAACCGAACCGGAGTTCATCTCTGAACCCGTTGCTGCCATCGTTAATACGGTACCAAGCGGAAGAGCGTCTTGTGCAACGGCTTTGCGCTGAGCAAAATCCCACATGTCGCCATCATATTTAGCACCTACAGCAATCGCTTTGGAGCAGTCCAGTACACTACCGCCACCTACAGCGAGAATCAGGTCAATGTTATTCGTTTTGCAAAGGTCTACCCCTTTATGCACTGTAGAAAGACGTGGGTTAGGTTCAACGCCTGCCAGTTCAGTCACTTCTGCTCCAGCTTCCTTAAGCAATCCGATCACTTGATCGTACAGCCCACTGCGTTTGATACTGCCGCCACCATATACAAGCAGAACCCGTTTACCGTATTTCGGCACTTCTGTCTTTAATGCTTCCAGTTGTCCTTTACCGAATATCAAACGGGTTGGATTATAGAATTGGAATGATCTCATATCTATTGTCGCCTCCAATGGAGTTTAGAATTTTTTGTGCAACTCCAATTATAGTACCCCGTTTATAGAAAAACAAATCGATAGTCACTCACTTTATAACAATCCGTTAATCTCCAAATGTGCTCTAAACATCTCGCTCGTTGAAGGCAAATCCTCAGCGTCCACCCATGTTTCATGGGCCCATAACCCAGCCTGTTTGAATGCTCGTGGACAATGAATAAAGCACTCTTCCACATCCACAATGACAGCTGCACCTATGGTTTTACCACTCCATCCCATGCTCGCAATGAATTCCTCATCCTTGGTGATGGAAGCTGTACCATTGATACGCAGCACTTCATTCATTCCCGGAATCAGAAAGAGCATACCGATACCTGGGTCAGACAGGATGTTCAACAAGGAGTCTATCCTTCGATTGCCTGGGCGTTCTGGATAAACGAGTCGATATGTATCATACACTTTTACGAATCCTGCTCCATCGCCCCGTGGAGATACATCACTTTTACCATTATGATCGGACGTGGAGAGGAAAAATAATGGTGACATGGATAAAAAATTCTGAACATGTGAATCCACAAATGAAATTGCCTTATTACGCACATGTTCATGCGGTTCACCCACCATGCCTTGCAGTTCCTCAGCATCTGTAATCAACGAAATATCCAATGCCTGCTTTTCCAAGATATTAACCCCATTTCCTCAATTCATTGTGGTACTCTAGGACTTCACTCCATTATAACTGGCTCGGAAGTTCATTCCAATGCACACAAATATCAAGAAAGACAAGAACACCCGCTCATGATTGGGCGGGTGTTCTTGGGTTATGTTAATTATGTTGATTCCTATTCCGTGTATCCCATGCTGCTTACAAAACGACGGAAAGCCTGGCGTCCTGCTTCATCATATTTGTAGACACCTGCATGTTCGAGAATCTCGGCAAATTTCAAGCCGACTTCCTGCTGTACGATGGAAATGGCTTGTTCTTTGTCCAGGTTAGGCCCAAATCGTTCAACCAACTCTTCGGCCCAGCCCAGATGTTTGTTCAACACATGATCAGAAGCTTTGGCTGCTTCAGCAAGTTTGGCATCTCCAGCGAGAATATCCGCGATACTGTCCAGCTCTTCCTTCAAACGGCCCGGCAGGATGGCAAGTCCCATCACTTCGATCAGACCAATGTTTTCTTTCTTCAGATGGTGCATCTCACGGTGAGGATGGAAAATCCCTTCAGGATGCACATCATTTGTGCGATTGTTACGCAAGACGAGATCCATCTCGTAGCCACCGTCTGCACTGCGGCGAACGATTGGTGTTACCGTATTGTGTGGTACCTGTTCACCGTCTACTTCACTGAATGCTTCGATATCCACAGCCGAATCACTGTAAACCTTCCACGCTTCATATACAGCGTTACCGGCTTCAAGCAGCTCTGCAGGATCGTGTGAAGCCAGACGCATGACGGACATTGGCCATTTCACAAGACTCAAAGTAAGTCCAGGTGCATCCGCATGGCGGAAGACTGCCTCTGGCTGTGCATTTTGAATGGCAAACGTATGACGTCCACCCTGGAAATGGTCATGTGTAAGGATAGAACCGCCAACGATCGGTAGATCTGCATTAGACCCGATAAAGTAATGCGGGTACTCCCCAACAAAAGCAAGCAGCCTGCGCAGCGTATCTTTGGTCAGTTTCATCGGCACATGGTCATGATGGAAAATGATACAGTGCTCGTTGTAGTACACATATGGCGAGTACTGGAACAACCAAGGCTCGTTGTTAAGCTCCAGCGGAATGACTCTCAAATTCTGACGGGCTGGGTGATTTACTCGACCCGCATAGCCTACATTTTCACGACACAGTTGGCATTTTGGATATACCGGTGGCGGAAGCAATTTCGCCATGGCAATTTCCTTCGGGCTTTTCTCCGGCTTGGAGAGGTTAATGGTAATCTCCATCTCCCCATAAGCCGTATCCTGCGTCCAATAGACGTTCTTCGAGATGCGATCCATCCGAATGTAGTTGGAGTTAATCGACAAGTCATAAAATTGAGATGTGGCCGCCTCAATGCCTTCCGTCTGCTCGGTGTGGCGGAATGCGCGTACCACTTCCGATGGGCGTGCCATCAAATGACCCATGATTTTGGCATCCAGCAAATCACGGAACGTATCGCTATTTTCAGGAATGAGTCCAATGGTAAATCCATAATCGATCAACGTATCCAGCATCGCCTGTGGACCATCGGGCACTGTTGTGTCCAACTCGCCGGCATAAGGCTCCGAGAATCCGAATTGTTCCAGCAAGAGGTTGCGGCTGTAATCCCAATCCGCTTCCTCAATTAATTGTTTCTGCAAGGCAAATGCAACCAGACGTTCAATGGCATGCAGTGCTTCCTGCTGCTCCGGTGTCCGCTCTGTGGCACCTGCTGCAATATGAGTCTGTGACATAAGGTGTTCGCCTCCTAGTTTTTTCCGTAGCCGTCAGGACGTGATTGGTGCCAGCTCCAAGCGCTTTGAATGACATCTTCCAGATTGGTCCATTTTGGATTCCAGCCCAGAACGGATCTCGCTTTTGCAGATGAAGCTACTAGCACTGCCGGGTCACCCGCACGACGTGGTTCCTGTACAACCGGGATATCGAGGCCAGTCACTTTTTTAGCTGTTTCGATCACTTGTTTTACCGAGAATCCTGTGCCGTTACCCAGGTTAAACACGTTACTGTTCTCACCTTTACGCAGGTAATCCACTGCACGCAGATGTGCATCAGCCAAGTCGCTCACGTGGATGTAGTCACGGATACATGTTCCATCTTCGGTTGCATAGTCGTCACCAAACACAGCGATATGCGAGCGTTGTTTCAAAGCCGTTTGCAGTACGAGGGGGATCAGGTGACTCTCTGGCTGGTGATCTTCACCAATTTTGCCGCTCTCATGCGCACCGGCTGCATTGAAGTAACGCAGGGAAACGTACTTGATATCCTGAACTTTATCGAACCATGACATCATGCGTTCCATCATCAATTTCGTTTCACCATATACGTTGGTCGGCTCTGTACGATCGCTTTCTTCGATTGGCACTTTCTCAGGCTCACCGTAGGTCGCTGCCGTGGAAGAGAAGACGATGCGACGTACATTTGCTGCATTCATCGCTTCCAACAGACACAGTGTACCAAACACGTTGTTGTCATAATATTTAACCGGGTCTTTCATACTTTCGCCTACGAGTGAGTTGGCTGCGAAGTGAATAACCGCATCAATTGAATTTTCAGCGAATAGCTTCGCCAGAATTTCTTTGTCACGAAGATCTCCTTCATACAATTTACCGCCCAGCAGCGCCTCACGATGCCCTGTCTGCAAGTTATCCAGTACAACAACCTCTTCTCCACGTTCCAACAAAGCCGCTACCGTATGAGATCCAATATACCCTGCTCCACCTGTCACCAAAATTGCCATTTTACTTCGCCTCCTTCAATTCTTTAACACCGTCACCTACGCCGCATACATAAAAATCACCTTTGAGAGTGGTACGTGCTTCATATGCAGCGCCCACTTCGCTTACAAAACGCTCGACATCATTTTCATGCACCAGCGATACGGTGCAACCGCCAAATCCTGCGCCAGTCATTCGGGCACCAAGTGTGCCAGGAATCCGCTGAGCTTCTTCAACCATAACATCCAGCTCATCACAGCTTACTTCGTACAAGTCGCGAAGCGATTCATGAGAAGCGTTCATCAATTGGCCGAAGGTTTCCAGATCATTACGCTGCAATGCTTCGACTGATGCGAGCACACGCGCGTTCTCTTCCACAACATGTTGTGCACGCTGTCTAACTTTCTCATCCTTGATCTGGTCCTGTAGTGTTACGAACTGCTCTGGCGTCAATTGAGCCAGGTAATTCAGTGCAGGCAGCTGTTCCTTCAAGATGGCAAGTGCCTGCTCGCATTGGGAGCGACGTTCATTGTACGCCGAATCCACCAGCCCGCGGCGTTTGTTTGTGTTCCCGATGACCAATTTGTAAGAGCCTGTACGGAAAGGAACCTTTTCGTACTCCAGTGTGTCACACATCAGCAGAATCGCGTGATCCTGCGCACCGTTTGCAACAGCGAACTGATCCATGATTCCACAGTTGACGCCTACGAACTCATTTTCCGCTTTCTGGGACAGAAGTGCCAGTTGAACCGTATCAATATCCGACACGCCCTCCAGAGACTGAATCGCGAATCCGGTAAGTACCTCCAGAGATGCAGATGATGAAAGTCCTGCCCCGTTCGGAATCTCCCCGTGGTACAGGAAGTCGTACCCTTTCGTTACATTCACACCTTTGCCTTGCAATTCAACCATGACACCAACAGGATAGTCGGTCCATTCACCCGTTTTCTCCTTACCAATAGTGGAAGTATCCAGTGCTCCTTCATAAGACATGTTCGTGGAAGCCAGTTGCAACTTGTTGTCCTGACGCTCACGGATTATTAATGTTGTTCCAAATTCAAGTGCTGCCGGAAGCACGTATCCACCATTATAGTCAATGTGCTCACCGATCAGATTCACACGACCAGGGGCATGAAATACACGGATGTCCGCTCCACTCTCTCCGTACTTCTCAATAAACTTTTGTTTCAATTCAGTTACGTTCACTGCTTCTGCACCTCGCCTCGTTGTTGTGGTTTTCTTAATGTTATTATATAAGAAAGCGGTGCCTCATGTAATGCAACCATGTGTGTTTCATATGGATAAATGTGACCTTTAGGCGTATAATGATCAGAGCATCCCGGAAAGAAGGAAACAACTATGGCAGATCAATCCAACGCCAAGAAAGACCCGCTTGCATCTTCAATAGAAAAAATACAGGAATCACCTTCCGGTAAAAGTGGAGCACTCAGTTATTCGGTCGCCTCCAATCCAGTCTATTATGAGCAAGGCGCACTGCATGTCCTGTTTGCCGGAGCAAGTCAGACCCTTCCGGGTCACGCCCTCGGCCCTAAATTGTTTGATTATTATCTGCTGCATTATGTAGAAAAAGGGGCGGGTACGTTCCGTACCGAACTGCACACCTACGAATTATCCGCAGGTGATTGTTTCCTCATTCACCCCGGGCAGCTGGTGAGCTACCAGTCACATGCCCGTAACCCATGGCAATACCGCTGGATCGCCTTTACCGGCAGCCAGGCTGCCCAGCATGCCGAGGAAGCAGGGTTTCGCCCGGAGAAGTCCGTTTTTCATGCCGGACCTTCCTGTGGAATATCCGATTGGTTATCCGTGATGCAGGATGCTTTTGCCGAGCGCAAAGAAAGCTCCCATTTCACATCACTGGGTACGTTATATATGATTCTAGCCGAAGCACAGAATCACCTTTCGCAGGGTCAAACCTTAATTCCAGGTGAGTCATCCATCCGACGTACGGTTAAACAGATGATTCAATATATGGCCACCCAATATGCTTATCCGGTCTCCATTGAACAAATGTCTGCGAGTCTCGGGTATAATCGTGCGTATCTTTCCCGTATTTTCAAACAGGAAACCAGACTTTCGCCAGTCACTTATCTGCTAAAACTGCGGATCGACAAGTCGCGCCAACTCCTAAGAGAACGCCCGGATCTGTCCATCGAACAGGTATCTGCATCGGTCGGACTGCCAGACGCGCTGTATTTCTCCAAACAGTTCAAACGATTCCACGGTGAAGCGCCCAGCTTGTATCGAGAGAAAATCCTCTCGCGTCCACGACATCAGGGGTTACAGAAGAATGCTCAACCTAACAAACGGTGATCAACATAATGGACCAAGAATCATATACGACAAAAAAGGTGCATTCCGCCATTATGGCTAAGATGCACCTTTTGCACGTTAATTATTTGTCATCAGACTTGGGTGACAGAATGGACTCAATCCGTTCCAATTCCTCTGTAGAGAAATCCAATTGGCTGAGTGCAGCCACATTCTCTTCAATCTGGGAAGGACGGCTTGCGCCAATCAGCGCAGATGTTACCCTGCCATTACGTAGAACCCATGAAAGTGCAAATTGGGCCAAGCTCTGACCACGGGCTGCTGCAATCTGGTTGAGCGCACGCACTTTGCGGAGCGTCTCCGGAGAGATGTTGCTCTCATTCAGGAATACCGACGGTCCTTTGGCACGTGAGTCTTCCGGGATACCATTCAAGTATTTGTTCGTAAGTACACCTTGTGCCAGTGGACAGAATGCAATACTGCCTGTTCCATATTCATCCAGCACGTCCTGCAAACCATCTTCAATCCAGCGATCCAGCATCGAGTACTTTGGTTGATGGATCAACAGCGGCGTACCCAAACTTTTGAGAATCTCAGCGGCCTCTCTCGTCTGGTCTGCGGGATAGTTGGAGATTCCTACATAGAGGGCTTTACCCGAGCGAACAATATGATCCAGTGCCATCATCGTTTCTTCCAAAGGCGTTTCGGGATCATAACGGTGGGAATAGAAAATATCCACGTAATCAAGGCCCATACGCTTCAAGCTCTGATTCAGACTGGATACCAGGTTTTTGCGTGAGCCCCACTCGCCATACGGGCCGGGCCACATATAATATCCTGCTTTGGTGGAGATCACAAGTTCATCCCGATAAGGTTTCAGATCCTGGGCAAGCACCTGTCCAAACAACTGTTCTGCCGAACCTGCCGGTGGACCATAATTGTTGGCAAGGTCAAAATGGGTAATACCCAGATCAAATGATCGGGTGATCATATTTCGTCCATTCTCAGCGTTATTGATACCGCCAAAATTATGCCACAGCCCCAGTGAAATCGCTGGCAGTTTCAACCCTGAACGTCCAACGCGGTTGTATTTCATCGTTTCATAGCGAGTATCGCTTGCTACGTAGACCATCATGAATCCCTTCTTTCCCCAGGTTCCGCCTCCTGATCCGGTCAACACCGGAGAATGCGGTTATTCAGTCCATACGTTTAACCAAGAAGCTGGTCCACATCATTCATTACCTCACCAATCGGCTCTGTAATCAGCAAATCCGCCCTGCTGTCGTAAGCGGTAGGTGTAGCATTGAGCAGAACGGTATGTTTTCCCTGAAAATACGTAATTAACTGGGCTGCTGGATATACCGTCAGTGACGTGCCGCCCACGAGTAACAGGTCTGCGGAAGACAATGCATCAATAGAGCGATACAATGTTGTCTGATCCAGCTCCTCCTCGTACAGCACCACATCCGGCTTGATCACACCACCGCATGCGGTACAGCGAGGTACGATATCTTGGGATTGTATAATATCATTCAGTGCATAAAACTGCTTGCAATCCATACAGGCATTACGATGAATTGAGCCGTGTAGCTCCAGGACATTGCTGCTGCCTGCCTTCTGATGCAATCCATCGATATTTTGCGTGATCACTGCCTCAAGTTTTCCCTCCTGCTCCAGACGGGCTAACAGTCGATGGCACCCATTCGGCTCCGCATCTGGATGAAGCATTTTGCCTCGATAAAAATCATAAAAAATATTGGCATGCTGATCAAAAAAATGCCGGCTTAACAACTCTTCCGGTGGATAAGGGGAATGCTGCTCCGTCTGATACAGACCCGCAGCCGAACGGAAGTCGGGAATCCCGCTTTCCGTTGAAGTCCCGGCCCCTCCGAAAAAAACAATACGGGAGCTTTCCTGAATCCAGGCAGCCAGTTGTTCTGTTGCGTTCATCCTCTCTCCTCCTTTTATATACAATATAAATTGAACTAAAGAATATTTACACTGACCACTCCGATAACAGAACAACCTTCCGATCGCTGTTATCCCCAGATTTTTTGATTCCTTCTATGAAGGGTAAATCCGGGGATAGCATATGCTTCCGATGTAGCTTTATTCTAAAAAGCTTTTAGACGAACGTTCCACTTCTTCAGGTTAATTCTGCCCTCTCCGTTTTGTGTAAATGATTAGTTCAATTTATATAGTTCAATCTGGCCAGAGCAACTTATATAATCACACTTAGCTCATTATAATGGCGAATAATGGCATGGGCATCAACCAGGTGTGATCCTTGATCTAACTGCGGACAGTAACCCAGCGTATAGGATACCTCTGCATGCCGTCCCATCTGCATATCCCCATTACTGTCTCCAATGACAACGGCCATCGCAGGATCGATATGTAATTCCCGGCAAGCCAAAAGTGCTGCTTCTCCATCCGGTTTGCCCTGGGTCACCCGATCACAGCCTACAATGGATGTAAAAAAGGAACGGATTCCCATCCAATGCAGATGTGTCTCTGCTGCTGCTGTACTGTCTGAAGTGACAACCGCCAGAGGTATGTCCGCTGCCCGGCAACTCTGCAAGAAATCCAGCAATCCTGGGATCGGTTCAGCCGATTTGCGCTCTCGTACCGATCTCATGGCTACACTTGAGAATTGCCGTATCGTTGTGATCGCTTCATTCCATGGCATGCCTGCTGCATATAGCTGCCCGGCAAGCAATCCCGTGCACTCATCCACAGTTGCAATCGCGAGGGGACCTTGCGGATCATAACCGACAATATGCCCCTCTGCATTATGGGTGGTGCCCAGAACGTGCTCCAGTTCAACCGTAAATGAAGCACCAAGTTCGTTCATACGTGATTGTAACTGATTCAGTAACGTCTCTGCCCACGGCCCCCATAACTGGAGGAATTCCAGCAGTGTTCCATCTTTATCGAACAGGATACCTTTACATGGGATCTGCGCTCCATTCACTTGAAGCATGGCCACCCGTATCACCTCCATCAAGTTATGCTATAAATGCATACAGTCCTCAATGCAGACAGATTAATCTAGATCACTTAATGGTACTTAACCAACCCAGGACTGTCTTGACGGTCTGATTCAGCTGTTCTTCTCCACTCACTTCCGGCTCGCCATCCCCTTTTTGATGACCATAATCACCAAACTGGGCGTGGTTTCCACCTTCAATGGTGTAATATACCGTATCTTCCGGAAGATAAATCCGTCCACTCTGATACTTCGTAGCATTCACGACCTCATCTTTGGTACCCAGAATAGATAAAGCAGGTATTCCGAGTGACTTTACGCTTCCTTTTTCATCCGGGTAAGATGCCAGGAAGAAGATGCCCTGTAGTGCATCAGGATGCGATGCTACATAACGTGCAGCCATGGACCCACCAAGAGAATGCCCACCCATGACGAATTGTTCATCTGGATATGCGGCCAGAATCTCATCTGCCAGGTTTGGCTTGAGCACTGCCAGGTTAACTGGCATCTTGGCAATAATCGTGTGATGACCAGCAGCAGCCAGCTCATGGGCAAGTGGTGCATAACTTTCCGGTTTTACCAGTCCGCCGGGGTAGAAAAGAACACTCTTACCCGCCGGTTTGTCTGGCGCAAAATCAATCCAGTTCTCTTGTTCGCTCACCGTCACCTGATTGACTGTTTCCATGGCCGTTTGAGCTGTTTCCTGTGGACCGTATGGTGTGAATAATTTCCACGCAACAAATCCACATCCAATAACAATGAGCGCCAGAAGTACGAGCAGGAATTTCCCGATGCCCCTCTTCTTGCGCCCTGTATTATACCGATTTCTCAACGTTAATCACCTTTCTTCACTTCCGCAGGTGCCGCGGCTCACAGAATTGGGAGCCTTCGTTAATCAGGCTCCCCTCTCCGGATTGAAAAAATATTATTCAGCCTTGGCCTTGCGGTAAGCATCCATATATTGTTCCGCTTTGCGACGGACATGACTCAGGTCACCCGTCTTCACAGCTTCCGATGTCAAGTCGGAGCCGATCCCTACAGCCACCGCTCCACCCTTGATCCAATCCCCCAGATTAGATAAGGATACTCCACCAGTTGGCATAAAATTCGCCTGCGGCATAGGACCTTTCATCGTTTTGATAATCGAAGGATCGTACAGATTACCCGGGAACAACTTCACAATGTCCACACCAAGTTCCAAGGCGCGTTGAACATCAGCAATCGTCATCACACCAGGCAGGATCGGAATTCGATACAGGTTGCAGATCTGAACGGTATCCGGATTCAGGGAAGGACCGACGACAAACTCGGCACCCGACATGATGGCCGCTCTTGCCGTTTGCGGTTCTAGCACCGTTCCCGCACCAATAATCGCGAACTTCTCTGGATCTTGTGTGTTCCAATGGTATACACGGCTTAATTTTTCAATGGCTTTGAGTGCACTGGGTACGGTCATCGTAATCTCGATAACTTTAATGCCACCCGCAATCGCTTGCTCGGCCATGGCAATGACCTGATCCGCAGAATCTGCACGCAGAACTGCCACAACCCCATTGTCCGTAATCTTTTGCAACAGCTGAAGCTTCTTCATTTCATTCTCTCCCTTGTCAATGTGGTGGTTGTGTATACAAGCCTTACATTTGAAGAACGAAGATGAGCCATATATGATTTCAGCAGCGACTAGCGCTCAACATGGGCAACGTTGTTCAGCTTGGCCTCGACCTGCCCCCACGTCGGGAGCGCCTCCCAATCGCCAACAGCCTGTATAACCATGGAACCGGTCAAATTGCCGAGACGAGTTGCTTCCTGCGGGGAGTATCCTTTTAATAGACCTGATAAAAATCCCGCGCAGAATCCGTCTCCTGCTCCTACCGTATCCAGAACATGATCCGCCTTAAAGTACGGAACTTCCGTTAGGGTACCATTCGCCAATACGTAGGTCAAATCAGGGCCACCCTTCACGATGCACACAGCATTCATGGCAGATAAACGCTCAAGTACTTTTTGATCATTTTCTTCGTTGTATAGAAGTTTCATCTCATCCAGACCCGGTAAAAAGTAGTCCGCCAGTTCAGCCAGACGCAGTAAAACCGGACGGGCCTCATCCGCTGACCACAGTTTGAGACGCAGATTTGGATCAAAGCTTACTTTCACACCTGCCTGTTTGGCAATATGTATGGCAGCTTCTACCGTTTCAAGTCCAGACGAACTAATGGCGGCTGTAATACCTGTAACGTGCAATATCTTAGCTCCGGCAATATATGCGGGATCTAGATCATCTGGTGTAATCGCACTTGCTGCCGATAGCTTCCTATAATAATGTACCGAGGCTTTCCCGGAAGCGTTCTCACGAATCATCAAACCAGTGGGCTCGTGATCACTTAACCTTGCACGTGATACATCTACACCTTCACCGCGAATGGCTTTCAGAATCATGTTGCCGATCGGATCATTGCCCAAACGTCCAAACCAGCCACTGGTATGCCCAAGCCGGGATACACCAATAGCCAGATTGCTCTCGGCACCCCCAAACGACTTGTCCAGTGTGGCTGCATATTCCAGCCCTCTTGTATCTTTGGCAGTCAGCAAACCCATACTCTCCCCAAACGTAATAATTTCCGGGCTTGGATTGGGACTCGTTGACATGATTTCTTCCCTCCTTATCGTTACATTTCCTCATCTTCTGTTACTATTGTCATCCTCTATGCAACCGTTGTCAATCCCGGAGCGTTCATTTTGTTGTCACAGCTTTGAGAAAAGATAACGCTTACTAATGTGAATTAAATCACAATAGATAATGTACATCCGTATTACCCTTATTACAGATGCAAATGACCTTGCAGCTAGGGTCTATAAGGGGGCTACACCATGAAAAATCAGACACTGATCCGGGATGATCAGGAATCTTTCTTTTACAATCTGCGCTTTATGCTTATCGTCTGTGTCCTTGCCGGTAATGCACTGGAACCACTCATCACACGCTTTGCAGGAGCAGAAGCTCTGTTCTTGTGGATATATACGTTTCACATGCCACTCTTTGTATGGGTGACCGGGTATTTTGCGACACACTCACTTCAAGGGGCCTCGGGGCGAAACGTCCTGAAACAGATTGCCTTGCAATATGTGCTATTTCAGTCCTTATACGCATTGATGGACTTTAGTGTGTTCCACACACCTCATATGCGGCTATCCTTCTTTGCACCTTATTTGCTGTTATGGTTTCTCGCGAGTCATTTCTGTTGGCGACTGTTGCTTCGTCTGACGATTTCATGGAAACCGATATATCGGCTGATTGGATCGCTTGCGCTCGGTGTCATTGCCGGGTATTTGCCCATCGACGGATTCTGGCTCAGCTTCAGCCGTACGTTTGTGTTCCTGCCGTTCTTTGTCATCGGTTATGACTATGGGGCATCCATCCGTTCTCGTTTATTATCCGGTTGGGGGCGAAGAACCGCAGCCGTCCTCTCCGCTGCATTGTTGGTATGGATCGGGTATGGCGGTTTAAATATTACATCGGGATGGTTACTCGGCAGCATGACATACGCCGAATTGGGCCACCACGAATGGTATGCAGGCATCTTCCGACTTGGCATCTATTTGCTGGAAATCGGATCGGCAGCACTATTCTTGGCCTGGGTACCCTCCTTGACTTCCAGACTGACGGACCTTGGAAAACGCACACTCTATGTATTCCTGCTGCATGGTTTTCTCGTTCGTCTCGCAATCTGGTCTGGAGTCTACAGTTATATGGGAAGCTCGGCGTATATTCCAGTCATACTTGTCATCGCCTTACTCTTCGCAGTCACATTGGCTCTGCCGGCTGTTCGTCACACGTTCAAACCCTTGATTGAACCGGATATATCCCGCTTTTCTTTCAATCGACATGAGGTGTTTAAACGGTCGGCCTAATTCTCTGACGGATTTTCTTCGCCATCGATTCTCACTTGTTTTTTGTTTCAGGCTGGAAATGATGTGGTAATTTAGGGATACGCGCTACAAAAAACAACTTAT
The DNA here is from genome assembly GCF_038595085.1 of Paenibacillus sp. FSL R5-0749. Taxonomy (NCBI): domain Bacteria; kingdom Bacillati; phylum Bacillota; class Bacilli; order Caryophanales; family Paenibacillaceae; genus Paenibacillus; species Paenibacillus sp. FSL R5-0749. The sequence continues at coordinate 5,185,985 of NZ_CP152005.1, forward strand.
TGTTGTAAGGAGTGATTTGTAATGGCACGTCAACCGACGTCAGAACGCAAGATGAGCCGTGAGGAAGCCGGTAGATTAGGTGGGAGAGCCACCTCCAAGAACCATGATCGAAGCTTCTATCAGATGATTGGAAAAAAAGGTGGAGAAGCGACTTCAGATGCCCATGACACTGACTTTTACAAGCAGATTGGCCGCAAGGGCGGCGAAGCAACCTCCGAAACCCATAATAAGGAATTCTATCGTGAGATTGGACGCAAAGGCGGAAGCAACTAATGATTTCCGCTCCCACATCGAAACATGATCATAGTTTTCCCGCAAATCAAGAAGTCTGATTCCATGAAAATGGTTTGAGGCTTCTTTCTATTGATTGTAGAAATATGACGATGGTTGTGATAGACTCAATAGAAAAACCGGGTGTTCACGGGTTTAAAGCAGCAAAGAATTTCACAAACTACGGGGAGCTCGACACCGGCAAACCGATCTTTTTTTTAGAGTACGGATGAAATTAAACGACAGACACTGCCATTTACTTTTCCATTCATGTTGCTCAATATTATATATTTGGGGGGAAACACACCATGTCAGCCAAGAAGATGCGTTCCGATATGATCAAAAAAGGTTTTGACCGTGCACCGCACCGGAGTTTGCTCCGCGCAGCGGGCGTTAAAGAAGAGGATTTCGGCAAGCCATTTATTGCCGTATGTAACTCTTACATCGATATCGTGCCCGGCCACGTCCACCTTCAGGAATTCGGTAAAATTGTAAAGGATGCTATTCGTGAAGCCGGTGGCGTTCCATTCGAATTTAACACCATCGGGGTAGATGACGGAATTGCCATGGGACACATTGGTATGCGTTACTCGCTGCCAAGCCGTGACATTATCGCGGACTCCGTGGAAACCGTTGTATCTGCTCACTGGTTCGACGGCATGGTATGTATCCCGAACTGCGATAAAATTACACCCGGCATGATGATGGGTGCACTCCGCTGTAATATCCCTACCGTGTTTGTCAGCGGTGGACCGATGAAAGCCGGTCGCGACAGCAATGGTAAAGCTCTTTCCCTGACTTCCGTATTTGAAGGCGTAGGTGCTTACCAAGCAGGTAAAATCGATGATAAGAGCTTGCTTGAACTTGAACAGTTCGGTTGTCCAACTTGTGGATCATGCTCCGGTATGTTCACAGCAAACTCCATGAACTGTCTGGCTGAAGCGATGGGACTGGCGATGCCAGGTAACGGAACCATCCTGGCTGTTGCTCCTGAGCGTCGTGAGTTTGTTAAACAATCTGCTAAACAACTGATGGAACTTATCAAAATGGATCTGAAACCACGTGATATCGTTACTGTAGAAGCGATCGATAACGCGTTTGCTCTGGATATGGCGATGGGTGGATCTACGAATACAGTACTGCACACGCTGGCACTGGCTCATGAAGCGGGCATCGAGTACCCAATCGAACGCATCAATGAAGTAGCTAACCGCGTTCCGCATCTTGCTAAACTTGCACCAGCTTCCGATCTTCACATCGAAGACGTTCACAATGCAGGCGGCGTAAGCGCAGTGCTTAACGAATTGCTCAAGAAACCAGGCGCGATTCATGGGGATTGTATTACGGTTACTGGTAAAACGATTCGCGAGAACGTTGAAGGAAAAGAAATCCAGGATACCAATGTCATTCACCACTTGGATAACCCGCATTCCGAAAAAGGCGGCCTGGCTGTATTGTTTGGTAACCTTGCACCACAAGGCGCTATCATCAAAGTTGGTGCGGTTGATGCTTCGGTTGGTGGATACCACAAAGGTCCTGCTATCTGCTTTGACTCCCAGGAGCAAGCGCTCGAAGGCATTGCTAACGGCAAAGTAAAAGAAGGACATGTTGTTGTCATCCGTTATGAAGGACCAAAAGGCGGACCAGGTATGCCTGAGATGTTAGCTCCTACTTCCCAGATCGTTGGTATGGGGCTTGGTGCCAAAGTTGGTCTGATCACCGATGGACGCTTCTCTGGCGCATCCCGCGGAATCAGTATCGGACATATCTCACCAGAAGCAGCTGAAGGTGGTCCAATCGCCTTTGTTGAAGAAGGAGACATCATCGAGCTGGATCTGAACAACCGTATCATCGAATTGCACATCAGTGACGAAGAGTTTGAACGTCGTCGCGCAGGTTGGAAAGGCTTTGAACCGAAAGTAAAAACCGGTTACCTGGCTCGTTATTCCAAACTGGTTACCAATGCAAGCAATGGTGGCGTACTGAGTATCTAATTTACGTATTCCATACTTGACCTATTGGAAACAATCTAATAAATAAAGGGTTGCTCTTCTGCCAAATCTGGCGAAGGGCAACCCTTTTCTTTTGCTGGTTGGTGTAATTAGTCCGTTTAGTTCCGCTCTGGCAATATCTCTTGTTCAATTAACAACGATTCATCTCTGGATTCTTCTATCGTTGCAGCCACCTGTGTCGTATGTTGACCGTAACGTTCCAACAATATATCCAGCGGCATGGCAATCATCTTGGGTACCAATTGTTCTGTACGCTGTTTCAAGCGTTTGGTTCCTGCCGGATGGATCACACTTAAGAGCAGTTTCAGGTATACTTTGGATGCAGCGCTGAACGGTCCAGGGGGCAATTCTTGTATGGTAAATCCAAATTTTTCAGGACCTCTGTTTATCATACTTACACCGTATATGGCTTTGGCAGAGCGTAACTCAGGATCGAGCGCCACCATATGTGCCAAATCCGGCAGTTGCTGTTCCATCGTGCGGATCATACGAATAGCCAAATGCATACTTGAACGCGAAGTCACCCCAAGTTCGAACAACTTCTGATTGTCAAAATGCAATTCAATGACCGGATCTCCGTTTTGGATGACATGGCCATCGCTCATCTCCATTCGTGCTCCGTGATATACACGAGATCGAAAGTGTAACATGGGATCTTCAGGCGAAGCCGTCCGCAGATGATATACCCAGTGGAACAATTTCTCCCAGCCAAGCCATAAGGCAACAACGATCCGCTTCCATAGCTTTAACGTTGTCTGTGGCTGATTCTTGTTCTGAGATTCGCTCACTGTAACACCTCCCATCAACGTATCGACACGTACACTTTGCAGGCCCAGCCTTTCAGCTTCCTGCAATACGACCTCCAGCGCCTGAAGCATCTGCTCCGGCGCGTGTGCATCAGCACCAAGAGTCGTTCCTCGATCATGCAGCAGCATGACCTCTCCGCCTCTTAACTCCTTCAGCATCCGTTCGGTCAGTCGCTGGACACCTACTCGGCTTCTCCAGTCTTCAAACATGGAAGACCACAGTACAATCTTTCGTTCTTTCTTGCTGAAAAAATCAAACAGATTCATAATGCCCCATGGTGGACGATAAAAACAAGTTTTAACACCGGTTACTTCATGGATAATCTGACCTGTTCGCTGAATCTGGTCACGAACCGTACGCGGCCGCATGAGCCAGTTCGTTTTGTGAATATAATTATGAATGCCAATAAGGTGGCCTTCGTCATGTATGCGCTGAATGAGTTCAGGATGACTCGCGGCATGTTCTCCCACGACAAAAAATGTTGCTTTTGCTTGATGCTGACGAAGCAGATCGAGCAATCTCGGCGTATACAGCGGATCTGGCCCATCGTCAAACGTTAATGCAAATTGTGTATCACTTCTCCCCCGTCTAAATACACGAAAACCGAAAAGCCTGCTGATCAAACTTGGAATAAAGGCGTAAAAGGATGAAAGATACAATAACCACAGTAGAATACTCTGAAGTATCGTTGTCATGTTGCAAGCTCCCCACTTCTCCTGCTGAATTACGGTGCGCTATGGCACTATCAAAAATAAACCGCCTTTAATTTTATCATAGTTCAGACTTTTCTTGAATCCTGTTTTCCCAAAAAGATAGCTATCGTGTACAATATATACATTATAATGATCTGCCTGCAAAGGAGCCATGTCCATGCTACCGCTTTACAAAAAATACGGGCGAACTGTCTTTGATATCGCTTTACTCGTATTAACCGTGTACGTCATCATGTACAGTTTTAGCCAATTATATCAAATCGCTGCACCGGTTTTTCTCTCATTTATCGTGTACTGGATGATTGAGCCATTAGCCAAATTTCTACATCGCAAAGGACTGCCCAAGACGCTTGGAGCTGCCATATCCGTCCTGTTATTTCTCGCGATAATTATCGCGGCCTTTTTTGGTGTGGGCTTGATTATTATCTCACAGATATCCAATCTTCAAGATAATTTTCCTGTATACATTGAAATGATACAGCGTGAGTTTACCAATCTGGTGTTATTCATCCAGGACAAGTCAGACGCTCTCCCTGATGGAATTATGGATAAAGCGAATGATTATTTTGCAACACTGACCGGCTTTCTTTCCAAATGGGTAACGAGCGGAGCGCAATTCATTGTAGGTTTCCTCAGTTCATTCTCTTCATTTATTACGAACTTCGGAATTGCGATTATTCTGGCCTTCTTTCTCAGTATCGAGATTGAATCCTGGCGCAAGTTTGCCCGTGCGAAGACGCCCAAAACCTTGAAGTTAGCTATTGAATTCATGCGTAATCACGTGTTCAAGACGATCCGTTCGTATCTGAAGGCACAGATGATCATGATGCTCATTACGTTCGTATTGATTTATGCAGGTTTGTTGATTTTGGGAACCTCTAACGCCTTTACCATTGCAGTCGTCTGTGCAGTTTTTGATCTGGTACCATTGCTAGGGGTTCCTGTTGTATTCATTCCATGGATTATCTACTTGTTCATTATAGGCAATAGCAGCCTGGCCATCGGCCTGATTGTGATTCTTGCAGTGACGATGCTGACACGACAATTGTTGGAACCGAAGATATCGGGTAACTCGATTGGTGTATCTTCGGCGTACTTGATGCTTTCGTTCATGCTAATCTCCCTTTCGATCTTCGGCCTGGCTGGTGTAGTGTTATCTCCAGTGCTGCTGATCCTTTTGAAAGAACTATTACAACAAGGGTACCTGCAAAAGTGGATTCACCTGCCAAAAGATGAATTTGAATCTTCTCCATTGGTTATGGACCCGCCCGTTAGCACGGCCTCAACGAGTTCTGCCGAGTCCGCGATGCATACGCCTGTTCCTGCGAAGGATCACGAGGACCCAGCCAAATAGTCCATGACCTTCCTGAAGAGAGCTGTCGCCTGATGATGGCTGTCTGGAGAGACATTTTGAACAAGCACAGCTACGGCGTACTTGGGTTGTTCTATCGGTCCGTAACCGATGAACCATTGATGATTACGCTTCTCCCCATGTTTCTGTACCTGAGCTGTACCTGATTTCCCTGCAACATGCCACCGCGCACGCTGCAGGGATTTTCCTGTTCCCTCACGGACTACCTTATTCATCCAGGATAACAGTTTATGCGCAGTTGCGGGAGCAATCTGCCCTGCGGCTGAAGGAGAATCATGCAAGGGCATCTCGAGCATGGTGCCACCATCCGCATATCGGATTCTCTTAACGAGACGTGGGGCACTAACCTTTCCATCATGTAACAGTGTCACAATAAGATTGGCGGCTTGCAGCGGTGTGACCAGCACATCTCGCTGACCGATGGCTGTCTGTATTTTCGCACCTTCATCACCAGAAGAAACAGCTTCTGTTCGCACACGCCCGTGATCTTCGTGATCAAAGTGTCGCAAGACGGGCATTCCTGCCATCTTTTTCCCCTCCCAACCAACAGGTCGCGCCAGTCCCAGACGATCTGCCGTGTTCTCCAGTTGCTCCATACTAAGCCTGCGCGCCGTTTCCGCGAATACGATGTTGCAAGACTCCGCAAATCCTTGTTCCAGATTCAGGTTACCATGCCCATGCTCTTTCCAGCAGGACAAACCATACTTTCCATACTCACCACCACAATGAAATTCTTCTCCATGAGAAACCGCATGGTATTCCAGCGCAGCAGCCGCAGTGACAATTTTGAAAATGGAACCCGGGACGGCTCCCTGTACTGCACGATTTCCCCAGGCCGATTGTTTGGGGTCCACATGTTGTGGCTGATAGAATGGACTTGAAATCATGGCGCGAACATCTGCGTTAGCCGCATCTAACACAACAACGGCCCCTTCTTGTAAGCCAGCTTCTTCTGTCAACTGCTCCAATCCACGCTGCAACTTGGCATCCACAGTCGTTTCTACACGTAAAGGATAATGGCCATTGGCCGGTGCAATAACGTGCGGCTGAATTTCAGGGATAATCTTCCCACTACCCGAGACCATACGTGATACAAGCGTAGGACCAATTCCCCTCAACAGGGGTTCAAGTGTCCTCTCCAGTCCAGCTGCCCCTGATTTCATGGAAAATGGCTGTTTTACTTCATCCTGATGCCCAGTTAGAGCTCTGGAGGACTCAGGCTGTTCAGCCAGATAACCCATCCACTGCATTCCCGTATGCCCCTGAAGATACCTTGTCATCATTGGATAGATACCCGCTCCTTGCAGGTGCAGATTACGCAGACACTCCACCTGAGCAGCTGTCAAATGAACAGGCTGAGTTGCACCTGCTGTCCAGAAATGAGGTGCATTTTCCCGATTCCATTCCTTCTTCAATTGATCCAGATCGGTATGTAATATAGCTGCCAACTGCGTCATCTCTGAGCCTTCTAATGCCTCTTGCTTGCGTAGTGTACCTGATGGCACTGCCTGTGGGAAAAGAACCAAGCCCCATTGCAGCTTACCCGTCAATGCCTCACCTTTGTAATCCGTAAATTGTCCACGGCCCGGATCTAACATCACCCCGCGTTCACGCTGCAATACGGACATTTCACGTACCGTTCGGTGAAATCCAGGCATCGTCTGATTCACCTGAACGATCTGGACCCATCCCAATCGCAATATAAGCAATCCAAAGACAAGAGTTAGCATAATACAAGCTATATAGATTCGCCGTTTCGCAAGGAGATGCATCCCAGTCTCACCCTTTGTCGTTTTGACATATTATTGCTAATACAGCTTGGAATTATCCGGTAAACAGCAAGAAGGCCTGTCCCATGTACGGGACAGGCTCCTTAGCAATATTAATCCGCATATTTCACGGATATGCTTTATTTTTTTGTTACACCGTAAAGCGTGACAACGTTTCTTTCAGTTCCGTGGACACATTCTCCAGCTTACCAGACAGATTTACCAGCTGATTACTGATATTTTGCTGTTCACTACTCAAGGAAGCTACTTCTTGGGACGTTGCAGAAGATTCTTCAGCTACAGCGCTAACATTGCTCATGGCTTCAGACAACGTAGCTTGAGATTGGTTTAATTCTCCAATGGAACCTGTCACCATGCCCAGACGCTCCACAAATGCCCCCATCTGTTCCTGCACAGAAGCAAAGATGACGTTGGTATCTTTAACCGCATCCATCTGTTCCTTAAATAACGGATAGGCTTCAGACAAAGCATCCACGGTCTCGTTCATTTCGGTCATGATTTTGTCTGTGATCTCTCCAACCATTTCAATGGATTGTCTGGATTGAGCCGCGAGCTGTCGGACCTCATCAGCCACCACCATGAATCCGCGTCCGGCTGCACCGGCACGTGCTGCTTCAATGGTTGCATTCAGGGAAAGAATATTCGTCTGTTTTGTGATATTTTGCAGCACTTCAAGCACTTTAAGAACAGAGGATGTACTCTCTTTCAGCGAATCTACCTTATTCACCAGTGCACCAATCATTTCTTCTGTCTTCTGAGTTTTGGTCATCAACTGATTCAGATGTTGTGTTCCTGTCTGACTGGACTTCTCTACATGACGAGCAGAATCACCCATCTGTTCATTAGTAGCGATTACACTCTGCATCTGACGAGAGATATTGTCCGTTAATTCATTGCCACGTTCCGCTTCGGTTGCCAAACTGCCTGCACCGCCTGCGATCTCTTCTGTGGCTACGGCAATCTCCGAAGCGGATACAGCCGTTTTCTTGGATGCACTGCTCAGCTCAGACGCCGTATCCAATACTTCCTGCGCAGAACGATTCGTTTGTTCAACCAGCTTCGTAATCTGCTCCATCATCAGATTAAAGGCGGTAGAGAGCTGACCGATTTCATCTTGGGAGCTGTACGGTGTTCGAACTTTAAGATTACCTTTAGCACCTTCCTGCATCAGGTCTTTCAGTTTGCCGAGTGGACGAGCAAACATACGCACCATCCAGACCCCGATCAATACTGCAATCCCCGCATCAACCAGCGCCATCCACAAGGTCAGGGTCAGAATGCCTTTTGCATCCTGAACCAACACAGAGGTAGGTATCATACCAACCAGTTTCCAATTGGATGTATCCATCGTGCTGTATACAGCCAGCATTTCCGTAGATTTTCCATCTACAAGATACTTCGTATTCGTGCTACCTGCTGGTTCGGTCAACTCTTTGACAAATGCAAGATCTGTATCTTGTCCCGTACCATCCGAGATGGAGGATGCGACCACTTTATTATCCGGAGCAATCAGTTGAAGAACAGCTCCTGGCCCCAGATCAAGCGATTTCAATTGTTCCTCCAAAACTTCCAGCTTCAGCTCAATAACCAGAACATACGACTGAGTAGTCCCCTGCAAGTTTTTCATGGAACGTGCAATTTTGAACGTTGGCGTTGAGCCATCTTCCTTGACCTCGGTTGGAAGCCAGCGATAACCGCCCGACTCAATCAACTCAGTGTACCATGCTTCCTGACGAATACCGCCCATGGATGAACTGTTGTTGCCCGTACCCATAACGGACTTTGTTTCGTCTGTAGGCACCAAATAAATCGCTTCCATAGATTTATTTGTAAATGCAACATTGGACAGTTGCTTGTTGATTGAACTTGAATTCACAAATGTATCATACGCAGTCAGATTCTTATCTGACATCTTTTGCAGCAAGGACTGCATTTCCGGATCAAAGAAAATCTGTGTGGATGTATCCACAAATCTCTCCAAAATAATGTCCATTTTTTGTTTGGTCTGATCAATGGTCTCCTGATTGGCACGCGAAGCATTTTTCTCTATCGTACCCTTGGCTTTTGAATAGGATAATAGACCCAAACTCACTACAAAAATCATGATCCCCGCAAAAAAGATCAAGAACAGTTTAACCCCTACGGATTTTACCGGATTTGCCTTCCTAATTTGTTTAAAAGAAGCTCCCCCAAGGTTTTTCCAATCCCGGTTTTTGAATTGTTTCTTTACCCAATCGGTCTTGATCCAGCCCAGCTTCAGTTTACTACGATCAAGCTTAAGTAATTTTTTCCCATTCCCTGTAATTTTACTTTTACCTACTTTTTCTTTCTTCACTTTCTGAACCTGCTCAGGATTAACCTGCTCATCTTTTGTCACTTGCTCTCCACTGTCTTTCTGCTTCTTTTGAACCAATCCCATTCACCTGCCAGTTATTTACTTGTTAGATTTTTGTGTCTCTCCCCTATAATTATGTAGTATTCGACAGCTTTCTTCGTTCACCTTTCATTTCCCAGAAATTTTTTACAACTTTATTCCTATTTTTCTATAAAAAAAAGACCCCCATATGCCGATAACGGAGGTCCTTCCTGTTGATTTCATAACACTATTTTGTTAAATCATAATACTAAATTGGCTCATTGTAGGTATTTGAACCTACTTCTTTTTTCTCATCATGTCAAAATACGAAACCGGCTGATCCACTTTCATTTTAACCAGCTGTAAAGGGTGACGAGCAGCATCTAGAACATTGCCTTCTTCATCCTGTATTTCGCCGACCACCTGTTTGAAAAAGTGACCTCCCGGACCAAAAAATTCGATTTCCTGTCCTGGTTTGAAGTGATTGCGTTGTTGAATGGTTGCCATTCCTGTTTCGGCATCATACCCCATAACCAATCCAGCGAAGTCAAAAGGTACGGCTTTTTCTTCCGGTTCATAGATATGATCTTCATGGTCTGGTGTATCATAGAAAAACCCGGTATTCAGCGGGCGATTCGCCGCTTTGTTCATTTCTTCAACCCACTCAGGTTTCAGAACATAATTCTCCGGATCTGCCATATAGGCATCGATGGCTTGACGATATACGTTAACCACGGTTGCCACGTAGTGAATCGATTTCATACGTCCTTCGATCTTGAAACTGTCCACACCCACATCAATCAACTCGGGAATATGGCCAATCATGCACAGATCCTTTGATCCCATGGAGAATGAATTATCCTGTTCCTGAAACAGGGGAAGCTGGTTCTCACCCAGTTTGAATGGTGCAGGTGTCTTCATCTGCATGTCCTCTTCGCTAACCCACACTGCATCTTCTCTCGCATCCTCAAACAAATCATACTTCCAGCGGCAAGACTGGCAACAGCCGCCCCGGTTGGAGTCGCGATCCGTAAAATGGTTGGAGAGCACGCAACGTCCGGAATACGAGGAACACATTGCCCCGTGAATAAAGGCTTCAATTTCAATATCCACATTTGCCTTGATCTCTTCAATCTCTTCGAAACTGGTCTCACGTCCGAGAACAACCCGTGGAAGTCCTTCATCTTTCCAGAACTTCACAGCCTGCCAGTTGAGTGTGGATTGTTGCGTACTCAGATGTACCTCAAGACCTGGCACAGCACGCAGGGCTACTTCAATAATAGCCGGATCAGCTACGATGATCGCAGAGATTCCAGCATTATAGAGATTTTGCAGGTATGTTTCAATACCCTCAATATCCTCATTATGTGCATAGATGTTCGTCGCTACGAACACTTTGGCTCCATACTTTTTGGCAAACTCCACACCTTCACGCATCTCTTCAAAGCTGAAGTTGTCCGCGTTGGAACGCAGTCCATAGGCCTGTCCACCGATATATACGGCATCTGCACCGTAATGGATTGCAAATTTCAGTTTTTCCAGATTACCCGCCGGAGCTAGCAGCTCCGGTTTGTCCAGACGGTTACGTTTACCCGAGAACTTCCGCTGTACCGCCACTGTTTCCATTCTGTTCACCTCGTCTATTAATACACTTGTTCTTTATAGAAAAATCCAAACGACAATTCACGTTCAGGATCCTGTAACTCCCGTACCTCATCGAGCCACTCTTCGGAGAACGCATATGCGTCAGCATCGGCAACATAACTGTCAATCGCTGTCCGATATGCACGTACAACAGCTTCATTGTAGGCTAGTGATTTTAGGATACCTTCAATTTTGAAACTGTGTACACCCGCCTCCATCAACAGATGAAGATCTTCGAGGATACATATATCCTCCGAACTCATAATATGTGTGCCGTTAATGTCTTCATAGATCGGGAATTTCTCATCCCGGCGTTCAGCCTCGATCAGGAACAATCCACGTTCTTTGCCCAGATGTCCCTCGACTGGCCGTCCTTGATGAGCCATATAACTTTGCACCAGGCTACGCTTGGAGTGATATATATTCGTCATGCCATGTACCTGAACCTGAGCTTCCACCTTGAGAAAAGGAACCATCTCCGTCAACTCGTCCATATTCAACTCACGGGCAAGCACAACGCGACTCGCTCCTTTGGTCCCCCAATAGTTAGCTGTTGCATAGTTCGTCGAAGTCATCTCCGCATTCCAATGCAGCTTCACATGTGGAGCATATTCCTTCATGGTAGCCAGCACGGATGGATCATTAAATTCCACACCGTCAATACCGATTCTGCCAAGTGATTGAACATATTCGGGCAATTCTTTCAACAGCTCGTTGGACATCAGATTCGTCATGGATACATACACCCGCGCCTGATGTTTGGCTGCAATGGCAACCACCTCTGCTGTCTCCTCCACGCTGAAGCTGCCTGGAAGACGCATACCGAATCGATCATCTCCAATGACCAGAGCATCTGCTCCAGCCTGGAGCAGCACTTCTGCCTCTTTCACATTCGCTGCTGTAACGAGCAGTTCATGTTTCTTACTCATATAATCCCCTCCGCTTATTGCGCAGCCTTACTTTTGGCTATATTTTGCTGGTGTTCCTTATACGTTTTGGCAAATAGATGTCCAGACGAGCCGTCCTTTTTTGTCACATAGAACAGATACTCCGATGCTTCCGGATTTAGTGCTGCTTCAATGGACGGAAGACTTGGACTCGCAATTGGACCCGGCGGCAGGCCTTTATTCAGATACGTATTATAAGGACTTTTCACCTTCAGATCCTTGTAATACAATCGCTCCTTTGGCCTGTCGAGCAGATATTGCACGGTAGCATCAATTTCTAGCTTCATATCCTGATTAATCCGATTGTAGATTACCCCTGCAACCAGTGCACGTTCCTCATCCACTACAACTTCTTTCTCCACCAGTGACGCAATGGTCAGCAGCTCGTGCAGGGAAAGATTCTTCTCTTGGAGCTTGGCTTCCAAATCCGGGATAGAATTGATCTTGGTCTGGAATTCTTCCAGCATACGTTGCATCACATCATGCGTGGAACTTCCCTTTTTCAGCTCGTAGGTCTCCGGGAAGAGATACCCTTCCAATACGTAGCGAAGTTCTTCATCCACTGGAATATCTTTGAGGATATCTACATCGAAGGCCGAAGGATCATTGGCCAGCTTGATGAATTCATCCCGATCGAGAACATGCTCATAAGAAAGCTTGCCCGCCATTTGCAGAACATTATAACCCTCTGGAATCGTGAATTTCACCATTTCCTCCGGTACCACTTCACCACTACTCAGCTTGCTAACAATCTCATCATATGTCACGCCAGGATTCATAGAATATGTACCCGCCATGAAATTGGATCCTAGTTTTTTCCACTTTAAATACCCTTTAAAGGTTAACCCGCTTCGAATGAGGCCTTCTTCTTGAAGCTGATCCGCGATTTTTGAAGTTCCCGATCCGCTCTTAATCTCGAATACGACCGGTTCTGTAGAAGCTTCCACAGGACGCATCATACTCCATACGTAAACACCTGCGCCTCCGGCAAGAACTACAATGATAAGCAGTATGACTACTATTGCTTTCCCTTTCAAAAAAGAAACAACTCCTTTACACAACCAAAAAGAGCGGACTTCTCCGCCCTCCCGGTTTCTTCAATTTGAAGCTGATTAATCTTCGTCAATGGGGAGTGTACATTCATCATACAGTTCTGAGATGTTCTCCCACTCATCATCATCGTCGATCGTAACTAACTCTGGCATGATCTGGTTCTCACTTCCAGGTGATACCCGCAGAAGTTCAACCTCGTCATAAGGTCGCAACGAACTGCGGAGCACCGCATATTGCTGACCGTTCACTTCGAACTCAGCCAACAAGTCATACGGTTGTGATTTACCGTTCTCTTCCTCGAGCTCAACATGAGCACCGAATGCCAGACGCAGTGAATCTGTCCATTTCAGGTCTTTGCGGCTATATTCCGTCATTTAGTTCGCTTCCTCTTCATCATCTTCAGCAAGAAATGTATTAAACGTCTCCTCGACGATATCCCACTCGGCATCATCTTGGATAACGAAAAGTTTGATATCGTCGCCCTCTTCTTCATAACGGAATGCATATACATCCGTTTCGCCATCTTCAGGTTCAACCGGAGCAACCATCATATACTTGGCCTCCGAACCGTCTACTTCAAACTTCATGATGACTTCGAATTCCTCTTCATTACCCTCGTCATCCGCAATGTAAATGATTTCCGCTTCTTCTTCCATACCCAGTTGATCTTCAGCCATTGTTGATCCCCCTCACCTTCTACTATTGGCATCCAAATAATTTTGCAAAATCAAGCTTGCGGCCATTTTGTCCACAACTTGCTTGCGTTTTTTCCGACTGACATCCGCTTCGATCAGCGTACGTTCTGCTGCCATGGTTGTCAGCCGTTCATCCCAAAGGTGAACAGGTAAATTCAGTTCATCCCGCAGGCGATCGGCAAAAGCAATGCATATCTCACCGCGCGGTCCTACGGTGCCGTTCATGTTTTTGGGAAGTCCCACTACGATTTCACTAATCTCATGCTCACGCACAAGTTCGGCAATTCGAGCGAACTCGCCTTCATCACGGCGGCGTTCAAGTACTTCCAATCCCTGGGCAGTCCAACCGAAGGCGTCACTCGCGGCAACTCCGATTCTTCGGTCCCCATAGTCCAAACCTAATATTTTCATCCATGCTCTCCCATCCTGGGGCCTGCTCAGGTCGATTCAACATCGCCTTCTCAAGCTTCAGGCTGTATTCTGTCGGTTCATTTCCCGCTGCTTGCATGGCTGCAACACAGCGGAAGCGGCGTACATTACCGGTGATTGGCCAGATAGGAACGTACAAGCTCTTCAATAAGCTCATCGCGCTCCTTTTTACGGACCAGACTACGTGCGTTGTTGTGACGAGGAATGTATGCCGGGTCTCCGGAAATCAGATACCCAACAATCTGGTTGATCGGATTATACTCCTTATCGACCAGTGCATCATATACCGTGAGAAGAATCTCTTTGGATGATGCTTCCTGTTCGTCACCTTTCACATTAAATTTAACCGTCTTATCCATGGAGTCCATTGATGACACCTCGCTCCTGCATGAACATGGGGACCATGTCCTGCCGAATTGATTTCTGTTTATATAATAACATATTCTGACTGCCACAAGTAAACAAAGGATAAGGCAATTGTGTTTTTTGCTTGTCCTTTACTGGCTTCAGCATACTGCATCATTGGATTTCAGTCGTTCTCAGGTACAAAATACAAATGAACAGAACCATTTCGATTTATATTTTGACGATGATAAGCTGCTCAATGGATTATGCAGTATGCCCACTAACCAATGAAACCGCCAGTTTCAGCGCTTCATCCAGCTTGGTAGCATCCTTGCCTCCGGCTTGTGCCATATCTGGACGTCCACCGCCACCGCCGCCGCATACTGCTGCGACTTCTTTGACGATTTTACCTGCGTGCAATCCTTGTTTTACTTGTTCAGCAGGTACCGCTACAACAAAATTCACTTTGCCATCCGCCGGAGCACCCAATACGAGTACTGCATTAGGCAATTTTACTTTCAGCTCATCTGCCACTGTACGCAGTGCATCCATGTTCGGAGCATCTACGCGTGCTGCCAGTAATTGAGTATTTCCTGCTTGTACCACTTGATCGGTCAGTTGACCAGCTTCCATGGCACTCAGCTTACTTTGCAGGGATTCCGTCTCTCTTGCAGCTTCTTTCAGTTGCAGGTTCAGACCTTCAATCCGTTTGGGTACATCAGCCACATTTGCTTTGAGCAGTGCTGCTGATTGCTTGAGCAGTTCCAACTGGCTTTCCACATACAGATATGCGCCACGGCCAGTTACAGCTTCGATCCGACGAACGCCGGAGCCGATTCCGCTCTCGCTTACCAATTTGAAGATTCCAATCTCTGAAGTATTATTTACGTGACAGCCGCCACAAAGTTCCAAACTGTAGTCTCCGACTTGAACAACACGTACAATATCTCCATATTTTTCGCCAAACAGGGCCATCGCACCCATCTCTTTGGCTTCGTCAATAGCTTTCAGTTCGATGTTCACATTCAGACGATTCCAGATCTGTTCGTTCACCTGACGCTCAATCTCAGTCAACTCTTCCGGCGTAATGCTGCCGAAATGAGAGAAGTCAAACCGCAGACGCTGTGGCTCTACGAGCGATCCTGCCTGGTTTACGTGTGTGCCGAGCACATCTTTGAGTGCCTTGTGCAGCAAATGGGTCGCCGTATGGTTTTTGATAATGTCGCCACGTTTGGCTGCATCCACTTCAGCGTTAATCACATCACCTACACGCAGTTCACCGGACTCCACCGTTACCAGATGTACGTGTTGTCCTAGTGGAGCTTTGAACAAGCCTTGTACTTTCGCTGTTACACCAGCACCGCGCAACAAGCCCTGATCACTCACTTGACCGCCACTTTCCGCGTAGAACGGAGTCTTGTCCAGAACAACCTGACACGTTTGTCCTTCGCCTACGGTTTCAACAAGGGCGTCACCAGCGACGATGGCTACCACTTTTGCTTCCGTCAACAGGTCAGTATAACCAACAAACTCGCTTTTAACCTCCAGCTCAGCAAGTGGTCCACCTTGAACTTTCATGCTCTCACTCTCTTGACGCCCAGCACGTCCAAGCTCACGTT
Organism: Paenibacillus sp. FSL R5-0749; assembly: GCF_038595085.1. Lineage (NCBI taxonomy): Bacteria > Bacillati > Bacillota > Bacilli > Caryophanales > Paenibacillaceae > Paenibacillus > Paenibacillus sp. FSL R5-0749. Next base: position 5,202,037 of record NZ_CP152005.1, read on the forward strand.
GCTTCTGCATGGAAGCATCAAAACCTTCACGGTCCACAGTCAGACCATGCTCTGCAGCATAATCTTCTGTCAGGTCAAACGGGAAACCGTACGTATCATACAGTTTGAAAGCTTCAGGTCCGCTAATAACCGTGCGTCCTTCGGATTTGGCAGTACCGCTAATATCAGCCAGAATCGCCAGACCATCTGTTAGTGTTTCGTGGAAGCGCTCTTCTTCCGTTTTAATCACTTTGGCGATAAACTCTTGTTTGTCTACGACCTCAGGGTAGTACATGCCCATCACTTCACCAACCGTTGTAGTCAGTTCATACAGGAATGGACGGTCGAGTCCAAGCACTTTTCCATAACGAACCGCACGACGGAGCAGGCGGCGGATGACATATCCACGCCCTTCATTACTTGGCAGCACGCCATCACCTACTGCAAAGGCAACGGTACGGATATGATCGGCAATGACTTTCAGTGCAACATCGATTTCGACACTGTCGTTATATTTCACACCCGCAAGAGCGGCTGTTCTTTGAATCATCGGTTGGAACAGGTCTGTGTCAAAGTTGGAATCCACATTTTGCAGAATGGAAGCAAAACGCTCCAAACCTGCACCTGTATCAATGTTTTTGTTAGGAAGCGGTGTGTAGCTGCCGTCCTTGTTATGGTTGAACTGGGAGAATACCAGGTTCCATACTTCCAGATAACGTTCGTTTTCCCCACCTGGATACATTTCAGGATCACTCATGTCGTTTCCGTAAGCTTCGCCGCGGTCATAGAAGATCTCGGTACAAGGACCACATGGACCTTCGCCGATATCCCAGAAGTTTTCATCCAATTTAATGATACGCTCAGCAGGCAGTCCCACTTTTTCGTTCCACAGTTTGAATGCTTCCTCATCTTCCGGATATACCGTTACGGAAAGGCGCTCCGGATCGAAACCGATCCACTCTTTGCTGGTCAGGAACTCCCACGCCCATGTTACGGTCTCTTCCTTGAAGTAATCTCCAATAGAGAAGTTACCGAGCATCTCGAAGAACGTATGGTGACGACGCGTTTTGCCGACATTCTCGATATCATTGGTACGGATACACTTCTGGGAGTTCGCAAGACGCGGGTTCTCCGGCTTCTCACGTCCGTCAAAATAAGGCTTGAGCGGTGCCATACCTGCATTGATCCACAGAAGGGAAGGATCGTTGTGAGGCACGAGCGATGCGCTCGGCTCGATTTTGTGACCTTTACTTGCAAAAAATTCTATCCATTTGGACCGGATTTCACTGGCTTTCATACTGGATGCCCCCATTAAATTATAATAGTCCGTTGCGTATTCGCTCCGGTTGGTCAACATTGTTTTCTGTAAAAATAAACACAAAAAACGCCCCTGAATAATCAGGGACGATGTTATCGCGGTACCACCCTGGTTATTGCTGTTTATCCCTTGCTGCGTAGATAAACAAACAATCTCCTCGTTCATGCGAAATAACGGTCGCTCCCGGCAGGGTTGTCCTGCACTCCGAAATTAGCTTTCTGCCGCTTCATCTTTCAAGACTCTTCCAGCCATCAGTTCAGGTTCACCCTGATCCGAAGAAGTCTATTCTCTGAGGAAAGGAACCCTCGGCGTACTTTATTTCATCATCGATTTCATGTTCTAAACATACACACTCATTATATCGGTAGCACAAGCGGGTGTCAACGCAGGCTAGCTGTTGTTGTAACCCTATTTATCAGTCGATCCTACGTTTGATGTAATAGGCGAAAAAGTGTTGCACAATCACCTTTAGTACGGCAAAAACGGGTACTGCCAGAATTAAACCTACAATGCCTGCCAGTTCGCCTCCGACGAGCAGTGCAAATATAATGGACAGTGGGTGCAAATGCAACGTACGTCCCACAACCTGAGGAGAGATAACGTTACTCTCCAGCACTTGGCACAGGGTGTTCACAATGACCACAAGTAGCACCATTTTAAACGACACGGTTGATGCCATGACCACAGCAGGAGCAGCACCAAGGAACGGCCCCAAGTAAGGCACAATATTAAACACAGCTACAATGCTTGCAAGCAGCAGGGCATATGGCATATCAATGACGATATAACCAATGTAGGCAAAGATGCCAACAATAACACAGACAATAAACTGGCCCCGAATGTAGTTCCCCAGTGCAGTATCGATTTCTTTCATCACGGAGACAATCGCTTTACGGCGTGAACGCGGGAGATATGCCACTATAGTGCGCTCAAACACCTCAAAGTCTTTTAACATATAAAATATCAGAAATGGCACGATGAATACATTGAATAACACATTAATGGTCGCCCCGATATTGTCCATAAGCACGGTAATGCCCTGAGTTAGTCGATCCTCCATCTGAAAGAACCAACTGTTCATGCCTGTTCGCACACTTGGCGGCATTAATTTGTGATCCATATTGTTCATCAGGCTCTGGGCACGCATGGACAGCTCCGGCATATGCTCGTTGAGTTCCTCCAGCTGTTCAATCAATACCGGAATCACATTCATCAGAATGACACCGATGCAGGTCAGGAAAAAGGCATATATGAGCAGTACCGCAATCGTACGCGGCACCTTGCGCCCTCCCAGCATGCTGACAATCGGATTAAGTACATAGGATATGATAAGAGCTACGATAAAGGGTGCCAGCACTGTTTTCAGGAATGCATATATATGAAGCAGTAAAGGCCGCAGCAACCAAATAAAATATAGAATAATTAATCCGAGCAGCAGCCAGATCGCATAACGGAACAGCTTGTTTTTGGTTAATTGCTCCACTTGTATCTCTCCTTTTGGACTGGCTCTGAGAGTCAGTATATGTAGGAAAGGTAAAATTTATTAACACAGCGCAGAAGTGGAAGGAGCAATTCGAACATTTTTTCTTAAACCCAAAAAAACGCCTCCTTCATCAGAGAAGGAAGCGCATTTTGCAGTAAAGGGTAGCATATAATCATACATGTGCAACCCGAACCATTATGTAACCGCATCTATATACATGTGCCATCATATAACGACAGCATCCCATGACATGCATTGTCATGAAACCGCATATAGAGGAAGTTATCCTGCTTATTAAGAAGAAGCGTGAAGATGAGGGAAGTCTTGTGGCAGCTCGTCCCCGAAAAACAGATCATCCAGGGAGCTCAGCGTACCGTCTTCTTCCACTTGATATACAGACATTTTCTCACCGTTTACCGTTAATTCGATAAAGCATCCCCAGCAATAAAACTGGTGGGAACCAATTTTCCCGATATCTTTGGAACTACAGTTTGGACATTTCATATTCATTCACCTATCCATTAACAGAATGAATGGCATTTTCCAAGCGCTGTTCACTCAGAGACGGTACCATAATGGCACTTTCCCCGATAGACATATCGCTTGTACATGGCAGCCATTTGCGGCCCTCGATCAGATCGGACACAAAACCGTCCGTAATTTCAATCCCTATTATTGTATTTCCCAACTCTTGGTCAAAATAAACATCGGAGACACGCCCAAGCAGCAAACCTTCTTCGGTGAGCACGGACATCTCCTTCAATTTAGACCGACCGAGGAGGTACGTGTATTTTATGTCGTCGGCTCCCGTCTTGCGGACAGCCTGTTGATTACGGATCATGACGGCATCTTCGCCGTAGGCAACGATATCTTGCCACTGCACGATTTTGACATGATTGGTAAACAGGCCTTTGTTCTCAAGTTCAATGCCTTCAATCTGCCAATCATCATTCACAATGAAATCCTGGATTTTACCGACCTGCTTCCCGTCCTCCACATCAAAAACGGCAAGTCCGATCATTTCCTGAAGCTTCATCGCTGGGTCCCCCTCATCTTCTTATCATTAAATAGGCGCGGCGCTATTGCTAGGTATGCCCAAAGTTGATGAGTGGCAATCAGACGCCGATCATCAAAACCGCTTCTATCCAACCGATGAAATGGAACTTCTTCCCTCCTTCTGTTCCATGTGTAAAGTTCCCCTTAGGGTCTATTACGCAGTCGTCCAAGAATGGTTCCAATTTTTTCGGCGGTTATCATGATTTCTTCCGTAGTATTACCCAATCCCCAGCTAAAACGAATCGCAGAATGTAAAAATGTTTCAGGCAGTTTCATCGCTTTGAGCACATGAGAGACTTCAAGTGAACCGGAAGTGCAGGCAGAACCGCTTGCAACAGCAATCCCTTCCATATCCAAATTCATTAACATCGTCTCTGTGGACACTTCCGGAAAGCTGATATTCAGGATGTTCGGCAGCGTATGCTCCGCGTGTCCATTCACATGAAAGTGCTCCGTCCCCACATGGATTTCAAGCTGTTCCAACAAAAGTTTGCGCAATTTCAAATCATGCTGACGATGCGTCTCCTTTTGAGCTGATGAAATCTTGAGAGCCTCTGCAAATCCGGTAATACCTGCGATATTTTCCGTACCAGCGCGCCGCTGACGTTCTTGCAACCCACCGTGGGCTCTTGCTTCCAACACGATTCCTCGCCGTACATAGAGTACACCGACACCCTGAGGCCCATTGATTTTATGCGCTGAGAAGCTAATCAGGTCCACAGGAAGTTCCTTACAGGAAATATCCTGGCTACCCAGAGCCTGAACTGCATCAGTATGGAACAGAATATTGTGTTTACGTGCAAGCTCACCGACCTCACGGATCGGCTGAATGGTGCCCACTTCATTGTTGGCAAACATCATGGTAATCAGAACCGTATCCGGCCGGATGGCCTCTTGCAATTCATCCAGATTTATTCGACCGTGACGATCCACAGATAGATAGGTTATTTCATAACCTTGCCGCTCCAATTCCTGACACGTATGCAAAACAGCATGGTGCTCAATTGCGGTCGTAATGACATGTTTCCTCTGATCTTGCCTTGCTGAGACTGCTCCGAAAATCGCCAGATTGTCGCTCTCCGTGCCACCTCCGGTAAACACCAATTCGTCCGGGAAACAGTCCAAAGACGCCGCAATGACATCCCTTGCTCCGCTGACAGTCCGTTTGGCTTCACGCCCAAAGGCATGGATACTTGATGCATTGCCAAATTGTCCTGTCATGACGTTCATCATCGCTTCTGCGACTTGTGGATGCATAGGTGTCGATGCGGCGTGATCCAAATAAATTCGTTTCATTTATTTCCACCCCGTTATATGTTAAATTTCTATCTCATGGCGTACTGTCAAATTGGAAATTGAAATGGATGCTCTATTGTCGCATCTTCGTGTATAATGTTCTATATCCATTTCAAAAAGGAGAGAGAGACATGAGTGATCCCATTCTCGGGCAGATTCTGAATCAACTTCAACAAATGGACAAACGATTCGACAGCATCGACGTACGTCTTGAAAAGATGGAAGACAGACTAATTACCATGGAAAGTAGATTAGACACCATGAATGGTAGATTTGATACCATGGATGGTAGATTGGATACCATGGATAGCAGATTGGACACTATAGAGGAACAAACCAAGAACATCCCACTTCTTCAACAAGCTGTTCTGGAAACATTGACCGTTACGAAACGGCTTGACGCTTCCCACTCCGCCTCTGAACGCAAAGTAACTACCGAATTGAATACCCATCAGCACAGCATTGATATTTTGAATCGCCGTCAGTTACGCATGGAAGCTGATATAGAAACTTTAAAAAGTCGCTGATTCACAAGATATCCCGTTAAACTCACACTTCACCAACTTGTAAATCCGCGGCTGAATACATAGTCCTTACTTCCCTGAAGTGATCTGTAGAAATGGTAGAACAAAGTACCCATTGGTGCGTGTTCAAAGAGTCTGCTTTTCAATACCGAGAAGATCAGACTTCTTGAAATATCTCTATTGGCATGTCTAAAGCCCCCTAGTTGGGGGCTTTAGTGTGTCTTCTGCGATGCGAATAATGACCCTAAATATAGAACATGTAGCTATCTTTTTTCTCTTGATCCTGGAATGTAATCAGGTCTTTCAGTGTTGTGGAATCCAACACTTCCGCAATACCGTCACGGATTCGCAACCATAGATCACGCTTCGCCGGATCATCTTCCTCTGTGAAGTCTACTGGAGAGATTGGCCCTTCCAGTACACGGATGACATCACCTGCAGTTACGGTTGCAGGATCACCTGCAAGGATATAACCGCCGTATGCACCTCTAATGCTCTTCACCAGTCCTGCATTACGTAGTGGAGCAATCAGTTGCTCCAGGTAATGCTCCGAAAGCTGGTTGCGCTCGGCAATGCTCTTAAGTGATGTAGGGCCTTCGCCTGTTCTGGCAGCAAGCTCCATCATGATTGTGAGGCCGTAACGGCCTTTTGTCGATATTTTCAAAGGAGTCACCTCTTTCAATTTTCAGTAACGATTGGAAACTTTATATTGTATCCTGTAGTCCATGACCATTTGTTTCACGATCTGTCCACAGCAGAGATTCATAGAACTCATTTTTAACTTTCTAATTCTCCGTATTCCGATCATAACCCTCAGCTAATGTTAACATATCTGCATGCTTTATGGAAAAGAAAGATTGACGATATTCCAAAATGTGCGTCTGTGGTGGACACTATCCAAAATTGGCCGGGTGTATCGTATCTTGGGTCCGGTTATGCTAGAATAAGAAACGAAACACATTTATATATAGAAATGGTGATAACGATGTCCAAAACAATTGAAAATACACGGGTCGTCGTTGGCATGTCCGGAGGTGTCGATTCTTCTGTTACCGCGTTGCTGCTGAAAGAACAAGGTTACGATGTCATCGGCATTTTCATGAAAAACTGGGATGACACCGACGAGTTCGGCCACTGTACCGCTGAAGAAGATTCAGAGGATGTACGCCGCGTATGCGAACAGATCGGCATTCCTTACTACACTGTCAACTTCGAGAAAGAATATTTTGATAAAGTATTTACCTATTTCCTTGATGAATATAAGTCGGGTCGCACGCCAAATCCGGATGTCATGTGTAATCGTGAGATCAAATTTGGTGAATTCCTGAACAAAGCTCTGGATCTCGGCGCAGATTATGTAGCTACAGGACACTATGCTCGTCTGATTGAAGAAGATGGCACATTCAAACTACTGCGCGGTGTGGACAACAATAAGGACCAGACGTATTTCCTTAACGCACTCAATCAGAACCAGTTGTCCAAAGCCATGTTCCCGATTGGTCACTTGCCCAAACCGGAAGTACGCAAAATTGCAGAAGCGGCTGGCTTGTATACTGCCAAGAAAAAAGACAGCACAGGTGTCTGCTTCATCGGTGAGCGTAATTTCAAAGAGTTCCTGAGTAACTATCTGCCTGCCAAAGGTGGAGACATGGTTGATATCGTGACCGGTGAAGTCAAAGGCCGCCATGATGGTCTGATGTACTACACACTTGGACAGCGCCAAGGTCTTGGCATTGGTGGTTCAGGCAATGGTGAGCCCTGGTTCGTTGCAGACAAGAATCTGGAGAAAAATCAACTGCTTGTTGTTCAGGGCGATGCCCATGCAAGCCTGTACTCCACTGGTCTAACCGCAACGGGTGTGAACTGGATTGCTGGTACAGAGCACATGCCTAATGTGCCATACCGTTGTACTGCCAAATTCCGCTATCGTCAGCCGGATCAAGGTGTTACACTGACCTGGCAGGAAGATGGAAGTGTGGACGTGCAATTTGATCAGCAGCAAAAAGCCATCACGCCAGGACAAGCCGTTGTTTTCTACGACGGAGAAATCTGTCTGGGTGGGGGTACGATCGATCAGGTGCAAAAGGTACCTGTACCCGCAATGCAATAATAGAGCTTGTCCATAAAATGCGGATTATACACAATACCGTGTATCCCTATTAAAAAAGCCGTCTTTCATGTATACCATGAAGGATGGCTTTTTTCCTGCTTTTCTTTGCAAAAAAAATAAAAATAGTTCGTTATGCAGTCAACCAGAATCCTGCCAAGGAGGCCAACACCCCAACTCCAACCGAACTGACGACATAGAGCGCGGCGCTAGCGTATCGTTGACGACCCATAAGTCCTAACGTTTCATAGCCAAAAGTGGAGAATGTGGTGAACGCACCGCAGAATCCGGTTCCCCAGATCACCCAGATTACATCTGAGATCATTACCGATTGATGCCACCCGTATAACAGCCCCAGCAACAATGAACCACTGATGTTAATGATCCATGTCCCCCATGGAAAAGCCGTTCCCAGCAAGCCCGAGACCCATTTTCCCAGACTGAAACGCAGTACAGCCCCCAGTACACCAGCCAAACCAATCCATAAGATCATGAGGCATCACCCTCTTGTCTTGGTGTTCCCAACATACGCTGTCCGATGCTCATTCCCAACGCACAAAGCATTAATCCTGCTAACACACTTGCGATCATATAAAGGACGGCATTCACCCATTCGCCCCCTTCGGATAAACGAACAATATCCAATGTAAACGTGGAGAACGTCGTAAATGCGCCGGTAAAACCTGTGCCAATCGCCAGTCGAAGTTGTGGTGTTATTTTGCCTGGAATAGCGATGGTAAAGAACCACCCTAAAAAAAGACTTCCCATTGCATTGATTAGCAGCACTGCCCAAGGGAACCCCCCATGGACAGTTGGTATCGCTAACTGTATGGCATATCGGGTTAATGTCCCAAGAAATCCACCCGCTCCTATATACATAAGCTCTTTCATGTTGTGTGCATCTCCCGATTGATCTGTCTGTTCTTAAAATTCCCTGCGCCGCTGTTGGTTCAGCCTGATCTTCGATTCGTTGCCTTGTTCCGTTGCCTCATAGAATACTCTACGTGAAAGCTGTTTTGGTAAATATTCCTGCTTCACATAATGCCCCGAGTAATTGTGCGGATATTGATAGCCCTCATGTCCAAGTTTCACGGCACCCGAATAATGCGTATCTCGCAAGTGCAGCGGAACTTCTGCCAATTTCACTTCATCAATGGCGTTCATGGCTTTGGAGATGGCGGTGTATACCGCATTGGATTTTGGACTTTCGACCGCGAACAGAATCGCTTGTGCGATGTTCAGCTTGGCTTCGGGCCAGCCGTTATTCCGGTATGCATCAAGTGCTCCAATGGCCTGGGTCATGGCTTGCGGGTTCGCAAGTCCAATGTCTTCACTGCTCGCTGCAATCAGACGCCGGATGAAGGTCATTGGGTCCATACCGAGCTTCTCCACCGCGTATAAAAACCAGAACAGCGCCGCATCACTAGAACCCCGGATACTCTTGTGAAAAGCAGACAGCACATCATACTGGGTAGATTCATCGGCCTTCACAATAGGGCGCCGAATAGACTCTTCAGCTACACCAAGCGTAATATGAATGGAGCCATCCTTCTCCGGTGGCGTCGTCAACGCAGCCAGTTCAAGTGCGTTAAGCGCACGCCGAATATCCCCATTGGCCATCGTGGCAATATGCTCAAGCGCCTCATCGTCTGCCTGTAATTCCATGAACCCCAGACCTTTGTCCGCATCACTCAATGCTCTGCGCATCGCAATAAGGGAATGATCCTTGTTCAGCGATTCTAGCTGGAACAGAGTTGAACGGCTCATTAGGGCCCCATTGACGTAATGAAAGGGATTCTCTGTCGTCGCGCCGATAAAAATAATCGTGCCCTTCTCTACCGCTGGCAATAACGCATCCTGACGTGAGCTGTTAAACCGATGCACCTCATCGAGGAACAAAATGGTTTTGGTTCCATACAGCTGTTTGTTCGTTTGCGCCTGTTCGATGACTTCACGCACATCCTTGACAGAAGCTTCCACTGCATTCAGGCGAACGAACTGTCCCTGCGTTTGCTGAGAAATAATATGTGCCAGGGTTGTCTTGCCACATCCCGGAGGGCCATATAACAAGATGGACGAAATCTGATCCGCCTCGATGGCGCGCCGTAGTAATTTCCCCGGTCCAATAATATGTTCCTGTCCAATATATTCATCCAGATGCTCTGGCCGCATGCGGTCCGCGAGCAATCTGGCTTGTGGTTTGGAGTCCTGCTGAAACGAAAATAAATCCATTGCTTATCACTTCCTTAACGGATTGCCTTAACATGTGTACATTTACACTTCTGATGTATTACCACTCTCTATCATATCATACTCCCGTGGTAACATAGCTATAAATGCGCCAAGCGCACTGCTGACAAACGCATCCTTGCGTGTAATAAAACGAGTCATCATTCTACTTATGCCAGAAGGGAGCGAATGTTTGCGAAGATTTCCATTTGCGATTTGCTGCCGAATCACAATCTCTGGTAACAGAGAAATCCCCATTCCGGACGTCACTCCACTAATAATCGCCTCCAGCGTTCCAAACTCCATAATCACTGGACGATTTACCCCACTTGAGTTCAACCACTCCTCTAAAATCTGTCGGTAGGAGCATCCCATGCTGTAGACAAGGATCGGCTTACGGGTAAGCTCTTCTTCGGGCCCCACACCCGACGAGACCACAAATAACTCTTCATCAAATACATCGATGGACTCGATATCGGGATGATCACAGGAACAACCAATGAAAGCCCCTTCCATTTCATACCCAATAACTTGATCAATAAGCATCTGCGAATTACCCGTAGCCAGTGACAAGGACACCTCGGGATACTGTTGATAATATTTTGCAAAAAGCTCAGGTAAACGAACTGCTGCTGCCGTCTGAGTAGACCCTATTCGCAACGGACCCGATGGTGTGCTCGTCGCCCGTAGTGCCTTGGAAGCATCATTCAGCAAACCAATAATTTTATCCGCATACGTCAGCAGCATCTCTCCGGCTGGAGATAACGTCATGCCCCGGTTATGACGAATGAACAACGTTGTACCCACTTCTGCTTCCAGATGCCTGATACGTGCCGTTACATTGGATTGAACATACCCCAGTTTAGCAGCAGCTTTGGTCAGATTCCCTTCCTGTGCAACACACTGAAATATTCTAAGATCCCCGCTCTCCATGGTCCCCCCACTCTGACATCATTCAAAATGATATCCACTTCATTACCAATCATTATACTTCATGTGCAAACCGGACTACAATTCATGTAGATCCCTAACCAGTCCTCTGACTGGATGATGATAAGGAGTGTTCAGCATGACATACTGGAAAAATAGAGTTGCTTTGATCACAGGTGGCGGAACAGGCATAGGCCGTGCTGTAAGTCTAATGCTGGCTAAGCGTGGAGCGTTGGTCGCCGTCAACTATTCGCGCTCCAAAGATGCAGCAAGCGAGACTGTTCAACACATTTTGGATACGGGCGGCCATGCATTCGCCGTTCAAGCTAATGTTGCCAATGATCTTGATGTCCGGCGCATGGTCACCACAATAACTGAAACCTATGGCCCAATTACTGCACTTGTAAATAACGCCGGAATCACGCATCACATCCCCATGCACGATCTGGAGTCTGTTACAGATGACGTCTGGAATGAGCTGGTGGATGTGAATGTGAAAGGCATGTTTCATTGCGTGCGTGCAGTGACGGAAGGCATGAGACAGGCTGGTGGGGGTTCCATCGTGAATCTGGGCAGCATTGCAGGCAGTACGGGTTCTGGCTCATCCCTCCCTTACTCCGTCTCCAAAGCGGCAGTTCACGGCCTGACCTTATCCCTTGCGCATGCACTCTCACCACACATTCGGGTGAATGCTATCGTCCCTGGCGCAGTTGCTACAAGGTGGTGGGCTGGAAACGAGGAGCGAATGCATCGTCTCAGTGGAGAAGTATTATTGCAGAAAATTGCCTCGCCTGAGGATATCGCACACATGATATGTGCTGCGCTTGAACAGCAATCCATGACCGGGCAGCTCATTACTGTAGATAGTGGACAAACGTTATGAACTCCAGACATGAAAAAGGTATCCGCACCATCCAACCCTTGAAGTATACAATTTTGATCATTCTGACAACGCTAATCATGGGTACTTCGTTTCCAGTCGGCAAGATCGGTATGTTATATGCTCCACCTTTCCTGCTCATGGGTCTACGTTATGTACTGGCAGGCAGCTTGATGGCCTGGTATCTACGTAAACGCCCATTACCTACCCAGTGGCAGTCTTGGTTGAAAATAATCCTTATTGGCCTGTTCCAATCCGCAGGAGTGATGGGCTGCGCCTACTACAGCATGAACTGGATTACCTCTGGCGAATCGGCCATTATTACATTTACCAATCCGTTGCTGGTCATTATCCTCAGTGCTTTCTTATATAGACTGACCTACCGCTTCAGTCAGTGGATCGGTGTTATGCTCGGTTTCATGGGGATTATGTTAACCTTTGGATGGCAGATGAGTTTTAGTCCTGGCACCTGGATTGGATTCGGTGGTGCGATCTCCTTTGCCGTGTCCACAATGCTTATCAAACGCTGGGGCGATGACTACGATACTTTTGTCTTAACAGCCTATCAGATGCTCGCGGGAGGTGCTGCGCTTCTTCTACTGAGCGTATGGACTGAACATCCTCACTTTATAGTGAATACCACCTCGGTGATCGTACTGCTCTGGTTAACGCTTGTTTGCTCCATCATGCAATTCTCGCTTTGGTTTTATTTGCTGCAACATAGTGATCCGGCTCAAACCAGTTCCTATCTGTTCCTGGCACCATTCTTTGGTGTATTGTCGAGTTGGATCTTGCTGGGAGAACATGTCCAGTGGTTTGCATTGGCAGGTGGTTTACTCATTGCTATCGGCATATTCCTGGTGAACCGTCGCTCGTCCAGAATGGGAAATAGGGTAACATAACCCTAAACTTCCACTGTCGTTCTTTCTCAGAGGTTTAAGCATTCTTGCACAAATGCAGAAAAGGCATGCGCTTATGGGACATTTCCCCATGAACGTCATGCCTTTTAATGTTTAACAGACTTTATTCACCCAAGTTCTGGCCAACCCTGAATAGTTACGGGCTCGCCGCCCGGATTATGTGTTGCGGCCGCGTACTCTGGCAAATCACCATCATGGAAGAGCCACAATTCGTGCAAGGCCCGTGTACACCCCACGTACAGCAGCTTTGCATCACCGGCATTCGGCAGATAATGCTTCTGATCTACGTCTGCCACGATAACGGCATCAAACTCCAACCCTTTGGACAGATAAACAGGTAAAACGGAGTGTCCGCCCGTGTACTGCTTTTTGCCACCGTCGATCAGGTTCAGATCCCAGCCTGCGGCCTGCAGTTCACGATGAAGTTCCTCTGCTTCATGCAGGGTACGGGTCAGGATGGAGACCGTTCGGTAGTCTTTGACCGTTAACACCTTCAAAGCCTGCTCCAGACTCGCCGTCCGCCCATCGCCTCCATAAGCCAATGTCCGAACCGGATCACCACTACGGAAAACAGGGATCGCCGTAATTCCGCTCTTGACACCACGTTCCAGAATCGTATTGGCATAGTCGATAATTTCCATCGTTGAACGATAACTTCGGGTCAATGCAAAGTATGCATTCTGCTCCTCAGGAAACAGAGAACTCATCTCATCCCACGCATGAACACCACGGTACTCATGAATCCCCTGGGACAAGTCACCCAGTATGGTGAAGGAATGCCCTTTGACGAACTGATCCAATAACGCCACATGAAAAGGGGAAAAGTCCTGCGCTTCATCGATTACGACATGATCGAACCGCTCCGAACCCTCAATATCATGAACCAATGTATGGATGTATACCAATGCAGGCAGATCCTCTTCACGGACGATATCCTGCTTCAGATCTGCTGCCGTTTGTTTCATGACCAATTTTGGAATAAGCCCGCTGAGCGAGGTTGGCACTGTGCCACCCTTTGCAGCTTTGAACAGCTGTTTGTATAACGTAAGCGGCTCGTATTGAGGCCATTTTTTGGCATAAGCTTTCTCACGAGTAGATGCTTTTTTCTTGCGTTCTTTACGCACAGCTTCTGGCATCGGTTTCTTAAGTTCCATCTCAATCCAGCGGTGAACCCGCGCCATGACCCGTTCTTTGCGTTTGGCCAGCGGATAATGTTTGTATTCCTCACCAAACCAGTTCTCAATCTCCGTCTTGCTAAGCACCTTACCATCCCATGGGCTGAAATCCATATCCGGTACGGAGTCCGCTTCCATCCCCGACAGCCACTCTCGAATAAGTTCCATGAAACGGATCGATCCTTTATACCGTCCAGGTACATCATCATTCAATTCAGGCCGTGCATCTGGTGTTTCGAACCAGGTGTTGAGCGTATCTGACGTATTCGCCAAAGGCATCTCCAGCCCCAGCAGGTTCATCGCCCAATCCGGGAATGTCCGTTGCTGGATGTCCCCTACTCCGAGTTCCGGGAGCACATCCGAGATGTAATCCAGGAACATGTGGTTGGGTGCAAAAATAACCATTTTCTCCGCAGATACCTGCTCCTTGTACTGATACAGCAAAAAGGCCAGCCGATGCAGGGCAACCGTTGTTTTCCCGGATCCAGCCACACCCTGAATGATCAATGCGGTGTTTCTCGCCGCACGAATGATCAGATCCTGCTCCGCCTGAATCGTAGATACGATGTCACGGAGCTTGTTATCCTTGTTCTCTCCCAGACGATAAACGAGGAATTCATCAGATACCGCTGGCTGGTCGCTGTCACGGTTATATGTATCCGCCACACGTTCCAATATCCGCTGTCGAATGACAACGTTTCGTTTCAGGTACACCAGACCTTCAATTAGCCCTTCTGGGGCTTCATACGTTGCGGAGGCTTCGCCTCCTGTAAATGAGTAAAACAGGCTGGCGACAGGAGCACGCCAGTCGATGACGAGCGGATGCTCTCCCACCTCTTCGCGGTCTACGCCGACTTTGCCAATATACAGCGGTTTCCGTGCACCACTGCCCTGTTCTTCGAAATCCAAGCGTCCGAAATAGGGTTGCTGCGCGCTCTTGGACAAGGCGGTGCGGCGCTCTTCGCGTCCAGCTTCCAGCACTTGTTCTGTGAAGTCGTGGCCGGTATACACCGGAATATTTTGCAGTCGTTGCAACTGACTGTCCACTTCCTCCATCGTTCGCTCTAACCTGTACTCTTCTTCTTGATAGGCACTTTGAAAGCTGTCTGACATGTTTCAGTTACCTCCTAAGAATATGTTTTGCTCTGCATCACCTAGATCTGGAAATACAAAAGGATACTTACTATATCACATAGGGCAATTGAAAGCCACATCCGTTTTGTAGGCTTACTTTTGTAATATATGAGGCTCATCTGAATTGATAATTAATGATGGCACTGACAAGCGCACAACAACCAAACAAAATAAACCACCAGGCCCACTTGTTTCTGGTCTGCCTGTGCCTGCTGTTCAATACGCCGTAAATCCCAATTAGCAATACGATGGTGGAAAAACTAATTCCTACGATCCAACCAGCCATGATATCTGCCCCCATTGTTTTCAGTACACACGATTAGTCTCTTATTTCCTGTGTTTTAAATGAAAAGCTCCTCCTCGAATATCCACTTGGAATTCACTTTTTCCACTTTTGTGTATTAGATTATTGCTGTCCCCGTGAAGGGGAGTCAAATCAAATTCACTTTTAAGTGCTCCTGATCTTTCTTTAAGTATAATTTGGAAACCTTCGTTATCTGGAATGGAGACTACTGCCTGTCCCCCCGTGGATACGGAATACAAGCTCTCCGGCATATTAAGACATTCCATATTTAAACTTCTGCCTGTAATGGTAAATTGCAAGTGACGGAATTCTCCCGAAATGTCGATTTTGGCTGAAGTGGATTGAAGATTGAATTTATCTGCACAAAGATGTTGTCCACTCACTGTGGATGCCACTGCGTACAATTCAAGCTCACCCATCTTCCCTGACAATTCTACACGACCTGAGGTGATCTTACATTGACAGCGAGTGGCCAGAAGTCGATTCAACCGGAGTTGTCCTCCTGTGGAGTTTAGCAAAATACGTTTATAAACCCGAGCTGGTAGATGAATTTTCAATGCTGTTCGACCTATATTTAACCCGATGAGACCTCTCATCTTTCTTCCGTCTACGATGTTTAAGGTTCCTCCACGTATGTCAACTTGCATCAGTCTTCGCTTGGAGAACCACACATCCGCATATTGCGTGACGTGAATCAGTTCATCCACACTCGGAAGAATGCTGATATCTCCTGATAACCAATTTAGCTGTATATCATGAATGGATTGATCAATATCTAGGCTCTTGCATAGGGCAAGCTCACTATTTTTGAACATCGTTCCCATCTCCATTTCAAACAAGCATGTGTGTGTGCTTACTCCGGATTCACATAACCTCCCGTGCTGGCATGCCGATTGGTAATACGTTGAATAAGCTGTTCACTTACGATATCCACTCCCAAAAGCTTCATCATGTGCTGTAGAAACTTGAGTCTTTCCAATGTCTGTGCCTCATCCCGTCCAAAAAGAAGAGGGTTGATCCAGATATTAACGAGTAGCATGAAGATTTCAGCGCATTCCAGCGGATATTCGACAGAGATCGATCCATCACTCTTGCCTTGCTCCATGATATTGGCAATAATTCGTGCGTCTTTTAGAACACCCTTCCTGATTCCACCAAGTACAAACTGTGGATTCTTGATCTGAGTGCTTAGAACCTGATCAATGGAGTTAGACTGAATGCCAGGATCAACAATAATATTTTCCAAAATACTGATGAGCTTCTGTCTGGCATTCGGAGCATGCGTGTTCTGGATGAGTTCCATAAACATGTCTTCTGCCCGCCCAAGCTCCTTCTCCATCACTGCACTAAGGATATCCTCCTTGGACTTGAAATGATGATATATTGCACCTTTGGACATACCTAATTCATCTATAATGTCTTGAATACTGGTCTTTTCATATCCCTTTTCGGTAAACATTTGAGTTGAGACTGCCAGAATCAGGTCCAGTGTCTGCTCAGGGTATTTATTTCTGGCCATAATGCCCTCCTTATACATACCAACGGTCGGTATCTATAATATAGGTTATGTTGGATCTATTGTAAATATGAGGGATCAAATCAAACAAAAAGGATCTCCGTTGAAATACCTCAGGGGTATAACGGAGATCCTGCAATAATGGGAATTACTCTTCGTTTTGTACTGTAGCTGCGTTTCCTTCCTGTGCCACAAACTGTTTCTGCGCTAATTCACGGTATACCGGATGATTGCCAATTAATTCAGCATGAGTTCCTGTTCCGGTCACATGTCCATGCTCTAGTACAACAATCTGATCGGAGTCCACCACTGTAGACAACCGGTGCGCGATCACAATCGTGGTTCTGCCTTCCATAAGGTTGGACAGAGCCTGTTGTACTTCATACTCCGAGGTACTGTCCAGACTGGACGTTGCTTCATCCAACATGAGAATGTCAGGACTTCGTAGCAGCGCCCGTGCAATGGCAATCCGCTGACGTTGTCCCCCGGATAACTTAATTCCCCTCTCGCCTACTTCCGTCTCATATCCCTGTGGCAACTTGTCGATAAAGTCGGCAGAATAGGCCATCTCAGCAGCTTGCCGGATCTCATCCATCGTGACCTCACGATCCAATCCGTACGTGATATTATCTTTGATCGTACCCGCCATAAGCGGACTTTCCTGAGACACATACCCGATCTTGCTGCGCCAGGAGGACAAAGAATATTCCGTTATCGCTTGTCCCCCATACGAAATATGGCCTGAATCGGGCATATAGAACTGCTCCATCAAAGAGAACAGCGTTGATTTACCGCTACCGCTTGGGCCAACAATCGCCGTCACTTTACGTGTAGGTACCGTCAGATTAATTCCGTGCAACACTTCTTCACCTGTGACATAGGAAAAGTGTACATCATGGAACGCAATCGTCTCATTTCCTTTTGGAGCTACCTTGGTGCTATCATGCGGCTCTTCCTCATCAGCAAGAATAGCTTGTATGCGCTCTGTTGCACCTACAACTTTTTGCAAACGGGAGTATAACGTCGTGAACTGCCCCATTGGCATAATGACCTGGAACAACAGCAATATAAAGGCGACCAGTTCACCTGGTGACAGCATACCAGACGCTACACGCATTCCCCCTACACCAAGAATAACGACCAATACTGCCGTCATGACAAATGTAAACAAAGGACCGATCAGCGCAAGGATGCGTGCTTCCTGCAAGCCAAAAGCAAACATTTTACGAATCCGGGAATCCCCGGCTTCTGATTCCTGTTTCTCCGTTCCATAGGCTTTGACCAAGCGAATCTCACCAATAACCTGACTAAGTACGGATGTAAGACCTGCCATCTCATCCTGCTGTTTCTTGGAGATTTTGTACATCTTCCTCCCCACTGGCAACAGGATCAACAGCGTAAGTGGCACCAGACTCAGAATAATGAGTGACATCACCCAATCCAAATAAAAAAGTAACGCCACCCCACCTACAACGGCAACGATGTTCGACACAAAGGAGACCAGATAATCTGCAATCAACGTCATGATCTGGCTTGTATCATTCGTAATCCGGCTCATCGTATCGCCTGTCCGATTGCGATCGAAATATGGCATTCGCAGCGACAATACTTTGTTCCACAGCTTCGTGCGAAGTGTGGCGACCACACGTTGTCCTGCGTAATTTAACATATAAATGCTGATACCCGAGGCAATCGCCTGAATCACAAATGCACCGAGCAACAATAAAATAACCGATTTGTTCAGTGCCGAAGTGGTTAGTCCATCAATCAGACCTTTGGTCATCAGTGGCACAATCAGTCCGGCCGTCGTCTGAATCAAGGTCAGGATGAGGGCCAGGATCAGGATCAGTTTTGGCGGGTTCGTGGAAGCGATCAGCTTGACGAAATCCTTAAATCCTTTTTTTCCTACCTTCGGTTCCTTCTGCCCTGCTTGCTGCTGTTCTTCCATTCCCGTTCCTCCCGTTCTACATCTGCTCACCAGAAATCATACGTATGAACTTATATAACGTTGCCTTTTGTTGTATAACACAACTTTACAAGATGCCGTGCAGCACAAAATTGGCCAAAAAGAGGATGGATATGCCATACATGACCACAGGCACCTGTTTACCCTGACCTGCTGCCAGCTTCGCAAGTGGATAGGCAATAAATCCAAACGCCATCCCGTCCACGATGCTATATGTGAATGGAATCATGACCATGATCAGAAAAGCAGGAAAAGCCTCTGTAAAGTCACCAAAGTCCATATCTTTCACACCTTGCACCATCAGACCGCCAATAATGATCAAAATGGGTGCAATCGCACTGTCTGGAATGTAACCGAGCAGAGGGATGAAGAAAAAGGTTGCCCCAAACAACACGGCTGTAACGAGCGGAGTTAACCCTGTGCGTCCACCTGCGGCAATACCAGCTGTCGTCTCGGCGGCGGCCACTGGAGGACTGCTTCCAAATATGCCTGCCAGCACGGTACTAATCGATAGTGCCCGCAGACTTCCCTTGAAGCGCTTCGGACGACCAATCATCTGTGTCTGAGCTGTAATTAAACCGATATTTTCGAACACCACAATCAGCAGCAACAAAAATACCGCGATCCAGAATGCTACATCAGCCAGCTTCATCAAGGACAATTCACCAAACAAACCGCCATATTGACGTAGCGCATCCATCGCTGATACGGATTCACCCGGATTCACTGCTCCAAGTACATAGGCAAGACCTGTCCCGACCAAAATACTAATTAGAAGTCCGCCTTGCACATTACGGATAAATAAAATCAAGGCCAGCACCAGCGTAACGCAGGCTGTAATGACATTCGGATCATTAAAGTGACCAATCGCGACAAATGTCGTCTGATGCGCGATAACGATTCCACTTTTTTGCAAACCAATAAACGTGAGGAACAAACCAATCCCCACCGTAATACCATGCTGCAGATTTTTGGGAATGGCTTCGCTGATCATTTTGTATAGAGAAGTAAACGCAACAATGGCAAACAATATACCTGTAACGGTTACAACGGCCAGCGCTTCTTGCCAGCTTAATTTCATGGAATGTACGAGTGTATACGTGAAAAATGCATTAATCCCCATTCCGGGTACAACGATAATCGGTGATTTTCCGCCAAATGCCATGAGTAAACAGCCTGCGATCGATGTCAGCAGGGTTCCAACCATAGCTGCCTGCAAAGGCATTCCGGCATCGGAAAGAATTGTAGCATTGACCATAACGATATAGACCACGGCAAAATAGGAAATGGCTCCCGCCACAACTTCCTTCTTCCACTGGTCTCCTGGCTCCATGCCAAGACGTCTGGCCATCCATCCGTGTTTCATTTCGTTCTATTCCCCTCTCTCTCTATAAGCTGAATAACAGAGTATTTACACTCCACCACTACGTTAACAGAACAACCTTCCGATCGCTGTTATCCCCAGATTTTTTGTTTGAATTTTTAAATGTACGAATCCGGTGATAGCGTATGCTTCCGATGTAGCTTTCTTTAAGAAAGCTTTTAGGCGAACGCTCTGCTTCTTCAGGTTTCTTCTGTCCTCTTCGTTCTTGTGTAAACCTTATTCAGCTTATATAGCCGCAAATTCTTTTATGTATGTATCATCATTTCGCGCAGCAGTGAATATCATACACGGTTTTGACGTTGAAGTACATGACGTAACTCTGACATTTCTTCAGGAATGCGGTTCGTCTATCATAGACGTTTGATGTCTCATCCGCTCTATCTTCCGGGGTATAATTATACAAAAAAGCGCAGATGCCTTAAGGGCATCTACGCTTCTTCTGTTGGCAGCAAGTTATTGCTGCTTGTTCTCTGCAATTTCTAACAAATCCTTAATCGCAACACTGACCATAATCAGTCCGGCTACCGGAGGCACGAATGAGTTACTCGCAGGTGGCTGTTTGGCCTTGCGAATTTCCGGAGCATTCTCGGGAACGATTTTTTGGGTTACGTCCTCGCGCGGTTTCATCGGCTTTTCAGTTGAGAAGACCACTTTTACACCTTTTTTAATGCCGTCTTTACGAAGTGTGGTACGCACAACACGGGCAATCGGGTCCATGGTCGTTTTCGAAATATCCGCAACCTGGAATTTCGTTGGATCCATTTTATTCGCCGCACCCATGCTGGAAATCATCGGAATTTTACGTTTCAGGCACTCTTTAATGAGATGGATTTTGTAGATAATCGTGTCGGATGCATCCAGCACATAATCCAGTTCATATTTGAACAGTTCCTCATACGTTTCTTCCGTGTAAAACATATTCAATGCAATGGCATCACATTCCGGATTGATCAGTTTCACCCGTTCCACCATCAGGTCCGCTTTTTTCTGTCCCACTGTTGTGGTCAGCGCATGAATCTGGCGGTTGATGTTGGTAATGTCCACGACATCTTTATCAATCAGAATGATGCGTCCAACGCCGCTACGGGCAAGAGCTTCTACAGCAATTCCACCCACGCCGCCAATACCGAGCACAGCGACTGTACTATTTTTCAATGCGTCCAGACCTTCAGGTCCGATCGCAAGCTCTGTTCTTGAAAATTGATGGAGCATTGAGAATCGATGCCTCCTTTATTTCTTTTCCGCTACCGGTTTACGGGCTACGCGAATATGAAGTTGTTCCAATTGCGAGTCATCCACTTCGGAAGGTGCATTCATCAGCAGATCCGTTGCACTTGCCGTTTTCGGGAAGGCAATCGTTTCACGCAAATTCGTGCGGCCCGCCAGCAACATCACCAAACGGTCAAGACCAAAAGCAATTCCGCCATGCGGTGGAGTTCCATATTCGAATGCTTCCAGCAGATAGCCGAATTTCTCATTCGCTACTTCTGGAGAGAGTCCAAGGGCAGCAAACATTTTCTCCTGAACGTCACGTTTGTAGATACGCATCGAACCGCCACCTACTTCATAACCATTGAGAACAAGGTCATAGGCTTGAGCACGAATAGCACCCGGATCTGTGTCGAACAGATGTACATCTTCGTCTTTTGGACGTGTGAACGGATGGTGTTCTGCCACATAACGTTTGGCGTCTTCATCATATCCAAGGAGTGGGAAGTCCACAACCCAAGCAAATTTGAATTTGCTGTCATCGATCAGGCCGAGTTGACGGCCGATTTTCAGACGCAATGCGCCCAGTACGTCAGCAACCACTTTTTTCGTGTCTGCGGAGAAGAGCAACAAGTCGCCATCCTCAGCACCAGTACGTTCTTTGACAGCTTCGATCTCTTCAGGCGTGAAGAACTTCACGATTGGCCCTTTGAACTCGCCGTCTTTTACTTGAATCCAAGCCAGACCTTTCGCACCGTAACGTGCAGCAAATGGTCCGAGATCATCGATCTCTTTACGACTCCATGTGCCACAGCCTTTAGCGTTGAGCACTTTCACTTCTCCACCTTTTTCGATGACGGAAGCAAATACTTTCACACCACTGTTTGCTACGATATCGTTCATTTCAACCAGTTCCATACCGAAGCGCAGATCTGGTTTGTCTGAACCGTATTTACCCATTGCATCTGCATACGTAATCCGTTGGAAAGGCAGTTCCAGCTCAATGCCTTTGGTTTCACGCAACAATTTGGCCATCAGTTCTTCCATCATTGGCAGCAAGTCATCCTGTTGCAGGAAGGAAGTCTCGATGTCGACTTGCGTGAATTCGGGTTGACGGTCTGCACGCAGATCCTCATCCCGGAAACAGCGAGCGATCTGATAATAACGCTCAAGTCCACCCACCATCAGCAACTGTTTGTAGATTTGTGGGGATTGTGGCAAAGCGAAGAATTCACCTTCATGCACACGGCTCGGTACGAGATAATCACGCGCACCTTCCGGGGAGCTCTTCGTCAGGATTGGTGTTTCCACTTCAACGAACTCTTCTCCGTCCAGGTAGTCACGGAACACTTTGGATGCTTTGGAACGCAGTTTCAGTGTTTCGAACATTTCCGGACGACGCAGGTCCAGGTAACGATATTTCAAACGAAGGGATTCATCCACTTCTACACCATCTTCGATGAAGAATGGAGGTGTTTTGGCTGCATTCAGCACTTCGATTTCAGTGATTTGAACTTCAATTTCGCCAGTAGGCAGATTTTTGTTCACTGTTTCTGCATCACGTTTAACGACTTTACCTGTTACAGCGATAACATACTCGCTACGTACACGATCTGCAATTTGCAGAGCTTCGCCGGAATAAGCCGGGTTAAAGACAACTTGTACAATCCCGCTGCGATCACGCAGATCGATGAAGAGTACGCCCCCCAAGTCACGACGGGTTTGAACCCAACCGTTCAATGTTACTGTCTCACCGATGTGTGCGGGTGTTAATGCGCCGCAATGATGACTTCTTTTCATAACCAAACTCCTCATTATGTGAATTTCCGTTCTGCATGGGCAGGTGGTACCTGCTCTTCAACAGTCCGGTTACGTGTAGATCATGTATTCGAAAAGGCTTGTTACCTCTGGCTCACCAGCTCCCAATTCGTTGGAAACGTTGATGAACCTCAGTAATTTTGCCGGATCAATGTGTTAATGGAACGTTTTAATCTCCATTTTACAGTTCGTGCTTATTTACTTTCGCGAATGGCTGCTACCAGATCATCAAGCTTCACGGTTTGTTGCTCTCCCGTATCCATCGACTTGAGGGCGATCTCACCACGCTCCAGCTCGTCATCACCAAGGATGGCGGTATAGCGGGATTTGAAACGGTCAGCCGATTTCATCTGGGCTTTCATCTTGCGGCCCAGATAATCACGTTCCCCAGACAGTCCAGACTGACGAATTTTGAACAACAGTCGGTTCACTTCACGATCAGCGGCCTCTCCCAGAGCAACAAAGTACACATCCAGTGGAGCGAGCGTAGTCACCTCAATATTTTGGTGCTCCAGGATCAGTTGAATACGCTCCAGACCAATACCGAAGCCGATGCCCGGCTGATCAGGTCCGCCGATATCTCCAACGAGACCATTGTACCGGCCACCGCCACCAACCGTATCAATTGCTCCAATCCCTTGGGCTTTTAATTCAAACGCAGTCAGCGTGTAATAATCCAAGCCCCGTACCAGACGATTGTTCACAGCATAATCTACTCCGAAATCATCCAGGTATGCCTGCAGCTTGGCAAAGTGATTCAAAGACTCTTCATCCAGGCTATCCAGTATGGAAGGCGCCCCTACGAATTTGTCCTGATCGACTTTGCAGTCGAGTACACGCAGCGGATTGCGCTCCATGCGAGACTGGCAGTCCTTGCACAGGCTGTCTTTCATCGGTCTGAGGAACCCAAGTAATGTCTCGCGGTATTCTGCACGGCTAGTCGAGTTGCCAACGGAGTTGATCTCCACTTTAACATCCTTCAAGCCGAGCTCTACACACAATTGGTAGCCCAGTGCGATGACTTCGGCATCAATCGCCGGGTCCAGTGCACCGATGGCTTCTACACCAAACTGGTGGAACTGACGCTGACGACCTGCCTGCGGACGCTCATACCGGAACATCGGACCGATGTAATACAACTTGCTCACATCCGGTTCGCCGTAGATTTTATTCTCTACATACGCACGGACAACACCGGCTGTTCCCTCTGGACGAAGAGTCATGCTGCGATTGCCTTTGTCATCAAAGGTATACATTTCTTTCTCAACGATATCGGTAGTCTCTCCTACACCACGTACAAATAAAGAAGTCTGTTCGAAGATCGGTGTACGAATCTCGCGGTAATTAAACCGTCGACACAGATCTCGTGCTTTTTCTTCTACGTACTGCCATTTCTCGACAACTCCAGGAAGTAAGTCCTGCGTCCCCGTCGGTTTTTGAAAAGCCATCTTGATCCCTCCAGCATTGATTTTTTTCTCTACAGTTAAAAATTCTACACGTGATCACTGCGCTGGCAGATCAACCTTACAATCGCTGTTATCCCCAGATTTTTTAAATTTTCATTCTAAATGTGAAAATCCGGTGATAGCATATGCTTCCGATGCAGCTTTCTTTCAGAAAGCTTTCAGGCGAACGCTTCGCTTTTACAGGTTTTTTCTGCCCTCTCCGTTTTCGTGTATTTCTTTTAAATCAACTTATATAACAAAAAAATCCCTCGCCCTGTCGCTGTATATACAGCAAACAAAGGGACGAGAGATTGTGTAATATACATTCACCCGTGGTACCACCCACATTTCGGAAACCTGACACTTTAGCCGTTCAGGTGATCTCTGATGATTCAGGATTGCCTATTGCACCCTGATCAAGCAGATATTCCGCTCTACGTGTAACGCACGTCCTGCGCAGGCCGGCTACTGGTCAACAGATCATGTCTGCCATGTTCGCCGTCTGTTCTCGGGGAAGTCATTCGTCCGCTCATCAAGAGAATCCTTACAGCCTGGGGATTCCTCTCTGGTCATGTGGGCACGGAGTACTTGGTCCCGTCATCAAATCAGTAATATAGTTCAAAAATCGACTTGTATTGACTATAGTCAACGTATTATTTTCTGATTGTAATGAACCGCAGTGCTAAAGTCAAGGGTTAACATGAAAAGATAGCATTAAAAAAATTCTAAGCACACGCCGTACTGGATAGAAAGTACACTCCAATTATGGCGGATAGAAGCTGGATTCCTCAAACGAATTCCAACTCCAATCCCTACATAACTCTATTGTTTCAGCATCCACTTCAGCAGATCAGGCATGCTCGCCCATAGACGGGAGTGCATAATGACATATTCAATCGCTTCATTGGAATCGCCCATTCCGACAAAATCAGGGAGGTTATGCGGCAGGCGTTTCAAACCCAGCAGGTAATCCGGCACATGTTTGTTCATCCCCCGAGCCACACGGTACAGCTTTTCGAGCTGCGAGGTGATTCCATTTTTCTTATACTCCAGAATGATCTGGTCATAGGCAAAGGCCGTTGAGGCGCCACCTTTTCCATACTTCGCCATCAATTGTTCTGCCTGCTTCAATTGGTTGCTGTACAGATACACAGCAGCGAGCAGGTAACGTGCTCCGGTATTGTCTTCCGTATTAAGTTCCAGCAACCGCTCCAGGGTTTGTGCCGCTTCTTGGGTATCCCCACCAAACCAGCAAGATTCCGCGTAGCTTTTGCATACCCGGATATATGGACGAGTCTCTTGAAGCCCCCAGAAGTGCCCTTTGTTCTTCTCAAAAAACAGGTCACCCAGTTCGCGTTCTCCAGCAGCAATTCCGGCCTTGAGGTAAGCCCGTGCATCTGACTCGTTGTCCGATTCCTCAGCCAGTATAAGATATGCATCCGAGCTGTCAGGATATACCTCCAGCACCGTTTTCGCCAGTTGTATTTTGCGTTTGGCAGAACTGGCTTCCCTCGCCTTATGTAGCAGAGCCTCCGCTTTGTCCTTTGGTGTACCTGGACCGTTCAGCACCATTAGCTCGTCCGTTTCGCCGCCCATTCCGTATTCTTCAATGTAACTGAACATCTCATTGACCTTCCGGGAGATCGTACCTGTCGTTACCTCATATTTAGTGGCCATATCAGGTTTTGAGACATTGAAGCCGTATTCCTCGGACAGCAAATATTCAATTGCAGCACAGAAGGAACCTGTCTTCTTCACAGTGGGGCGCGTCTGGCGGGAATAACCGTTCCATAACATCAGAGCTTCCGAAATCAGCTCACCCTCGTATTGGTTCCGCATGTTCTCAATCAGCTCCAGGGCCAACTGTTCGTGAGAAGGATGTTCCCATTTCAGCTCTTGCGTTACCATCCTTTTCAGTTTGGTTGGAGTCAGCTTGCTCTCAGGCTGAACTGTAGCTTCTTGGACAGGCTGCTCCGTTGATATCAGGCGCAGTATAGATTCTGCGGGTGAGGACTCCTTATTCAAACAGCACTTCTTATATTTTTTCCCACTTCCACATGGGCATAACTCATTTCTTCCAACCTTACTCAAAACTAATTCCCCCTTAAATCTGTCACTAGCCAGTTGTATGAGAACACAGTTGCATTAACATTTAGGTGCCGTTTCTCGTACGAGGCATTCTATATGATTTGCAGTTTCCAGCGAGCAAGCAGAACGGCTACCCCGCCCTTGTATAAGGACGGGGGGCGTTTCTGCGAGTATTAGAAGGATTAGAGACAACCCGAAACTCCTTTTATACTGTTCATGTGCAATAAGGCGGTTCTCTCTGTCGATGTGTTCCTCATACACACTGTCGTTGAATTGCATTCGCCTGAGCCCAAATGCTAAATGCTTGCTTGATGCTTGATATACCATCCGATGAAGCTAAACTATGAAACAACTGGCTTTAATATATTCGAATCCATTCCTCTATTCTAGCAAAAATTATATAAAGGGGTAAGCTTTACACAAAACATATACATTTTCATTCCAAAAAAATAGCCTGCACACGGTGTGCAGGCTCAAAAGATATATAAAAAAAGGGGGTCATGTGTGTTATTATAAGCCCACTATGTTAAAGGCTTATGTAACTAATATTACAGTAATATTACAAAAATGATAGCGCTTTATTTCTTTAAAAAGTATAGACATAATTAAAAGCCCTTGCACATTACTCGACTCTGTAGTCAAGCAGTGCAAGGGCAAAAGGGATCTACACGTTAATTCAGTTCTTCCACATAGGCATGGTTGGAACGAAGCTTATGAACAATTTCGTCATAATCCTCATCCCTTACTTTGGCAGACAGAACATAGTGCAGATCATCATAATCGGCCGAAGACACGTCCGCAGCATCCAGCATGTCTCCATCCTCATTCACTCTGTCACGAGAGTCCCGTTCTGCATCACGATCCACATTGGATACCACAGGGATCACATTTTCGCTAGCTGGAACACCGGGAGCGGCACCAACACCCATTGCTCCGTTCGTGCCTACACCACCCGCAGTATTATATGGTACCAGTGGTACCATAACACGCGTGTCTCTACCTATCGCACTATCGAGTTGACCTACTTCCAAATGCTCTGTACGGAACGTCTGAAGTGAAGTTCTTGCTCCCTCCGCCTCGTCTTCGGTTCGAAAATACGCCTGAATATGTTTTGTCATGTCAAACCCTCCTTTTTCGGAATGAAATGCAAACGTGAAGTTTGTATAAGTCACGATGTAACGTAGTTACAATACTTCAATGTATGTCAGTTAAAACTGGTGAAGTTAAATCACTTTTAGCAGTTCACGCACAAATGCTGGCTCATCTTCAGGCGTTCGGGATGTAATATAGTTTCCATCCACAACAGCCTCATGATCCTTGAACTCTGCTCCTGCGTTTACCATGTCATCCTTGAGCGGTGGATAAGATGTAATCGTACGGCCTTTCAACAGATCGGCACTAGCCAAAATCTGCGGACCATGGCATATCGCCGCGATTGGTTTCTTCGCACTGTTGATCTCGGTGACAAACTTCAAGATGTGCGCATCACTTCGCAAATTCTCAGGGGATGATCCACCAGGAATCACGACTGCATCATACTCTGAAGCGGATGCGTCAGCAATCGCCTTATCTGTCGTATAGGAGGCTTTTCCTCCTTTACCTTTAAGGGTCTCACCAGCTTTTAAACCGATAATCTCCACTTCGTGTCCAGCTTTTTTTACTTCGTCATACGGCACCTGCATCTCCGAATCTTCAAAGTCATTCGCCAATAAAAAAGCAACTTTACTCATAATGTATGTTCTCCTTTCCGTGTTCGAACTTTCTTTATGAATCGGGCCTTGCAGTACAATGGCACTTCGTTGTGCCTCGTTTTGTTATTACCCTCACCAGAGCAATTTATAACAATCCGATGTAATTTCATTTTCTAGGAAAATCGACTAACGAGTATTTTATAAAAATCAACTCATGACAAAAAGACCTGATTCGGTGAGGAATCAGGTCTTTTTCAAAATCTGTATAATCCAAATTTCAGATGTTTATACAAGTGTGGACAATCAAGATCGCGGAAGATGACTCTGTTTCCCTTTGTCGGAATCCTCAAGTGCCCAGATCGTTGCAACACACTCAGCAGCCGCACGGGCAAGATGCAATGATTCATACAGGTTGCCAGGGAGTAACAAAGGTTCTGTACGGATACGTGTTTCTTTCGCAGATTGGCGCATAATTGGCTGGATACTCCTTTGATCATAAAATAGTCATCAACGAATTATCCTTCATTATGGCCTGAACCCGAAGAAATTATGCACGTGGTTCCTGTCGAACCGGACTCTCAAGCATCAAAGTCACGGGTCCCCAGTTGGTAAATGTTACATCCATCATCGCTCCGAAACGACCGGTTTCAACCTGAATCCCTTTATCCCGCAAAAGTTGATTAAACGTCTCATATAAACGTTCTGCCGCTTCAGGTCGGGCCGCAGCTGCAAAGCTAGGACGCTTTCCTTTGCGACAATCTCCGTACAGGGTGAACTGGGAAACGGATAGTACAGCACCCCCTACATCAAGCAGGCTGAGGTTCATCTTCTCCTGATCATCCTCAAATATCCGTAACCCGCTAATTTTGTCAGCCAGATACTGAGCATCCTTCTCCGTGTCCTCATGGGTAATACCTACGAGCAACATTAATCCGGATTCGATCTTACCCGTCAGTTCGTCTCCCACAGTCACCTGAGCCTCTTTACAGCGTTGAACAAGCACCCTCATCTTACAGGCTCCTTACTGCATAATCCGATGCACCGAATAGACATCTTTCACCCGTTTGATCCGATCTACAACGGATTGCAGATGATCCGTATTACGAATCAGAATTGTGACGTGCACCAATGCTAATTTATTTTTATCTGTCCGTCCGGTAACGGCAGAAATATTGGTTTTACTTTCAGATACAGCCTGAAGTACCTCGTTAAGCAAACCATTCCGATCATGGCCTGTAATCTCAATATCCACACTGTAACTCGCTTCGATATTCTCTTCCCACTCAACCTCGATCACACGTGCTGCTTCTTCTCCGTCTGCACTTGTTGGAATATTCGGACAGTCACTACGGTGCACGGAAACGCCGCGTCCGCGTGTAACGTATCCGATAATGTCATCCCCAGGCACAGGATTACAGCATCGTGCAAATCGAACAAGCAGATTATCGATGCCCTTGACACGAATGCCGTTGGTTGGTCGATTTCTCCGTTCAGGTGCAGGTTTCAGCTCGCGCATCTCGGAATTTAATTCCAGCAAACTGGACTCTTCCTGCTCTTTACGCAGCTTTTCAGTTGCTTTGGTTACGATCTGTGCAGCAGTAATTCCACCGAAGCCAACAGCTGCAAGCATGTCCTCAATATCATTAAACGCATATTTTTTGGCAGCTTCCATCAACTTGTCATCCGTCATCCACGCAGAAGGATCAAGCCCCATGCGTTTCAGTTCACGCTCACAGCTCTCTCGCCCTTTTTCAACGTTTTCTTCACGGCGTTCCTTCTTAAACCATTGTTTGATCTTCGCTCGTGCATGAGAAGATTTCGCAATTTTCAACCAGTCCTGGCTAGGTCCGTAAGAATGTTTGGACGTCAAAATCTCGATGATATCACCTGTCTTCAGATGATAGTCCAGCGGAACAATTCGACCGTTCACTTTGGCACCGATGGTCCGATTACCAACCTCCGTATGGATTCGATAAGCAAAATCCAAAGGAACAGACCCAATTGGCAATTCAATGACTTCTCCTTTTGGCGTAAATACAAATACCAGATCCGAGAAGAAATCCATTTTGAGCGATTCTACGAATTCTGACGCGTCCTGTGCTTCATTTTGGAGTTCAAGAATTTCGCGGAAGAACGTAATTTTATCTTCAAATTGCGGACCTGCCGCTGCGCCTTCCTTATATGCCCAGTGAGCAGCGATACCAAATTCAGCAGTCCGGTGCATATCCCATGTCCGAATCTGTACCTCGGTTGGTTCGCCATTGGGACCGACTACCGTTGTATGGAGCGATTGATACATATTCGCCTTCGGCATTGCAATGTAGTCTTTAAAGCGTCCAGGCATCGGTTTCCATAACGTGTGTATAATTCCCAGGGTAGCATAACAATCCTTGATATTATCCACAATAATACGAATAGCAAGCAGATCATAAATTTCATTAAACTGCTTGTTTTTGGTCGTCATTTTCTTGAACACGCTGTAGATATGCTTCGGACGGCCAGAAAGGTCTGCCTGAATGCCCATCTCATCAAGCTTGTTCGTAATTCCGTCCATAACCGTATCGATATATTGCTCACGTTCGGCACGCTTTTTGTGCATCAGGTTCGCAATACGGTAATATTGCTGCGGATTCAAATAACGGAGGGCGATGTCCTCCATTTCCCATTTGATCGCAGAGATCCCCAGACGGTTCGCAATCGGACAGAAAATTTCCAGCGTCTCATATGAAATCCGGCGCTGGCTTTCTTCCGATTGAAACTTGAGTGTCCGCATATTATGCAGACGGTCAGCCAATTTGATCACGATGACACGGATGTCCTGCGCCATGGCGATGAACATTTTGCGGTAGTTCTCGTTCTGCTGTTCTTCCTTGGAGCGGAACTTAATACGTTCCAGCTTCGTCAAGCCGTCAACAAGCATGGCACACGTATTGCCGAAATGATTGCGGATCTCTTCAAGTGAGACCGTAGTATCCTCTACTACATCATGAAGAAGCGCTGCTATTATGGAGATGGTGTCCATCTGCATGTTCACAACAATGTCGGCAACCGCAAGCGGATGCAGAATATACGGTTCTCCCGATTTTCGCGTCTGTCCATGGTGGGCCTGATCAGCAAATTCGTAAGCTTCTCGTATGCGCACCAGATCGGGTTCTTTGATATATGCCCCGGCCTTCTCGAGTAATTGCTCTATGCCCATTCTGATCTGTTCCGTGTCCTTTCTATACCAAATGGAACCCGTGACATTGCTGCAACACAGGTTCCCCGTAAAAGTAATTTCCTATAATTATGACGCTTCGCCCGTTTCCCGTCAACTGCTGACGAATAAGAGCGCTTATCCATTTTTTATATTGGTGCTTTGTATTACTTTTAACAAGTTTCCCTATGACTCACAAGGGATTGAATGCATTTCTTATTTCTTATGTATTATTGCCGTTATTTGCTGAAATAGAAGGAAAATTCATGAAAATATAAATTCCATCGCTCTGCTGCGTCAAAAATGTTATTGCTTAATTAAGAGAAACTCTGTAATCTATTGAAAGTTTGTGTTTCGGAAAAGGAGATGAAATTCATTGCAACGCGAAATTCAGGTTAATCAAAAGATGCCACTTGGCTCAGGTTCACTGCTTAGCCTTCAGCATTTGTTCGCTATGTTTGGCAGTACGGTGCTTGTACCAAACCTGTTCGGTGTCGATCCAAGTATGATCCTGCTGATGAACGGAATTGGAACACTGTTGTACATACTGATGTGTAAAGGAAAGATACCCGCATATCTTGGTTCCAGTTTTGCCTTTATCGCACCTGTCACAATGGTATTAAAACAACATCCAGAGAACGGCTACTCCATGGCACTTGGAGCTTTTATCATAACAGGACTTGTTTTCTGTCTCGTGGCCCTCATTATTAAATTTGCGGGTACCGGATGGATTAACGTAGTCTTCCCACCAGCGGTTATGGGCGCGATCGTTGCTCTGATTGGTCTGGAGCTTGTACCTGTTGCAGCTGGTATGGCTGGATTGATTAATTCTGATCCCGTGGCTAACCCCAATTGGGTGCCTCAAGCCAAACCCATTATTTTATCCTTGGCTACGCTTGGCATCACAGTAATTGGTGCCGTAACGTTCCGTGGATTTCCCAAAATCATTCATATTTTAATCGGAATTGTATCCGGTTATGTATTGGGTAGTTTAATGGGTCTGGTTGATAAACAAGCTATCGGAAACGCAGATTTCATCTCACTGCCAACCGTAACCACTCCTACATTTGACTGGTCCGTTATTTTCACCATTTTACCTGTAGCGCTTGTCGTTATCGTAGAGCATATCGGACATTTGCTTGTAACGAGCAGCATTGTGGGCAAGGATCTTTCGAAAGACCCGGGCCTTCATCGTTCCCTTCTTGGTAACGGGGTCTCCACCATCCTTTCCGGGTTTGTAGGATCTACTCCCAATACAACTTATGGTGAGAACATCGGTGTTATGGCACTGACTCGCGTCTACTCCACATATGTC
Source organism: Paenibacillus sp. FSL R5-0749 (assembly GCF_038595085.1). NCBI lineage: Bacteria > Bacillati > Bacillota > Bacilli > Caryophanales > Paenibacillaceae > Paenibacillus > Paenibacillus sp. FSL R5-0749. The sequence continues at coordinate 5,235,000 of NZ_CP152005.1, forward strand.
ATTGGTGGGGCAGCAGTTATTGCCATCGTGCTCTCCTTCTCAGGAACATTCTCGGCGCTTGTAGCCAACATTCCTGTACCTGTAATGGGTGGAGTATCCCTGCTTCTCTTCGGGGTTATTGCAGCATCGGGTCTGCGTATTTTGGTTGAACAGAAAGTCGACTTTGCCAAGCCAACCAATCTGCTGCTTACCACACTTGTACTGGTCATTGGACTGAGTGGTACTGAGGTTGTCTTCTACGGCGTTCATCTGAAAGGGATGGCACTGGCAACCATCGTCGGAATCCTGATGAGCTTGTTATTTAAACTGTTTGAAGTAATGGGTTGGTTGAATGACGATTCGCAAAAACAGCCTATCACTGAAAAAACGCCTGATTAATTTCACCGTATCGTATATAAATCAAAAAAGCCTGTTCTATCCAACCTCAATGGTTGGATAGAACAGGCTTTTTTATAATCATTAATGCTGTATATTATTTCCCGGGAAAAGGGAAAAGCAATTCAGGTTTTAATCACAACACTCCAAGTGGAGATTTAAACTTAGTAGTTCATCAATGTGAATACATCGATTTTTTCAGGCAATTTAGCACGACCATTCAAATCAGTCAGCTCGATCAGGAATGCAGCACCGACAACGTTCCCACCCAATTGTTCAATCAAATTGATGGAAGTTGCAATCGTTCCCCCCGTTGCGAGCAGATCATCTGCGATAAGGACATTTTGACCTTTCTCAATCGCATCTGTGTGCATAGCGAGTGTATCCTTGCCATACTCGAGATCATAACCGACTTCAATCGTCTCTCCAGGCAGTTTTCCACTTTTGCGAATCGGAGCAAAACCGACACCAAGAGCGTACGCCAGAGGGGCGCCCACAACGAAACCACGTGCTTCAGGTCCAGCAATGACGTCAATTTTGAGATCAGAAACCATCACTTTCAATTCATTGATCGCATTGCGGTACATTTCTCCATCTTTCAACAATGTCGTAATGTCCTTAAAGCTGATTCCCGGTTGTGGAAAGTCAGGAATGACACGAATATAATCTTTAAAATCCAAAATAATCTCCTCCTAAAATAAATACACAAACTTCCATCTAAGATACGCCCTTCATCCGGGATATCATCCATTGTGTCAGTTGCGGTGTGGCTGCATCCAGCATCACCTGTTCTATCTCGGCCATGTTTTCGAGCGCCTGATAGTGACGAGAAGCGGTTAGTTCACGCTTAGGCGGGTTATCCACAAACGCAATTTTGCCGTTATCACGGGTAATGAAGGAAAGCTCTTCGAATACATCCAACATCATCGTAATCATGCGCGGCGAACAACCACACTGACGACTGAGCACAGGAGTAATCTCTTGTTCCTCCACGGGTTCAGCTTTCCATTTCAACACCTGCATATAAATACGCTTAAAGAGATCTCTGGAAGGCATCTGAAGGCGATCTCGGCGGTTGCCTGATCCGTGCAGAAGGATGATATTCTCAGCTCCACTGAACAAAGCCAGCATGGCATCAAGTTGTTCCGGGGTTTCCGGCGTATCAAACACAAATAACGTCCGGACTTCTTCCTGTCCATAATGCTGTGCAGCAGCATTACACGGAAATAACCCGACCTTTCTATCATATACCCAAAGGCAAGGTTCATACAATGAATTTCCCTCGGAAACGTCTGTTTCTTTCCGAACAATAGCACCAACAGAACCTGATTTGTATCGCAGATGCACCTCAAGTGAGCTCAAAAATTGCTTCATCGCATTCAATGGCTCGGCATTACCGCGCATATCAAACACTTGAACCTGAGGAACATGAATGTCCTGAAGCATCAGTTGCGGTTTTCTCATCCCATTCCATTCATTAATGGACAGTTCTCCCATCACATCAATAACGGAACCTGGGAGAAGGAACTCCGCTAACGCCCCCTTGCCAAAAGCGACAGTTTCCAGTTGCTGACCATCCTGTTCCAGAACCAGTTTCAAATGGCGTTTCTCTCGTCCCATCGTTCTGGTTTCCTTCACAGTCACGCTTCTCAGTACGAATCTAGGCGAAGGATTGCTCATCCCGAAAGGCTGCAATCTGTCGATCTCCTGGATCACTTTCAGCGGAACATCACTGATTCTGCATTCATCATCTGCAAGACGCTGAGGTACAAAGTCCTCTTCAGTCAATACAGATGCAGCAAACTCATTCAAGCCATCCTCAAGTTCTTTCAGCTGATCGCGATGCAAGGTCATACCTGCTGCAGCAGGATGGCCCCCATAATGGTCCAGACTGTGTTTATTAACTGTGAGCGCCTCATAGATATCCAAGCCCTCAATGGAGCGCGCAGAGCCCTTACACACACCGCTCTCTGGATCAATTCCAAGAATAAGAGTAGGTCGGTAATAACGCTCCAGCAACTTGGAAGCCACAATACCCACCACTCCAACATTCCAGCCTTCACCAGCCAATACGATAACATCCGGAACAGCTCCTGAACGTAGCTGTATCTTTTGTTCCAGCTGCGCAGTTGCTTCTTGTAGTATGCCCTCTACGACTTGCTGCCGCTCTCTGTTCAGTAGATCAAGTTGACCCGCAAGCGTATGAGCTTCATCCAGGTTCTCCGTGGTGAGAAGTGATACCGCTCTCCCAGCATGATCCAAACGTCCACTGGCATTAATACGAGGAGCCATGGCAAAGGCAATATTAATTGAAGTCACCTGACTTTGATCCACTCCACTGATTTCCAGTAATGCCCCCACACCTAGAAGACGTGAACCACGCATCGACTCTATTCCATAACTGACGATAACCCGGTTCTCCCCTTCCAAAGGCATCAGATCGGCCACGGTACCGATGGCAGCAATCTCCATCCATTCACCGGGCACTTCCCCGATCAGTGCCTGGGCAAGTTTCAGGGCTACTCCCGCTCCGGCCAAACCTTTAAAGGGATACGGACATCCCGGAAGTTTGGGATTAATAAGGGTAAAGGCTTCTGGCAAAATTTCAGGCGGCTCGTGATGGTCTGTCACAATGACTTCGATACCCAGTGTTGCCGCATAGGCAATCTGTTCAACAGCGCTGATTCCGGTATCCACGGTAATAATCAACGAAACACCTTGTTGATGGGCCCAATCCAATGCATGGTTGTGCAATCCATACCCTTCATTCGAGCGATGAGGGATATAGATATCGTACGAGGCACCAAGATGACGCATCAAATGGATCATGAGCGATGTGCTGGATACGCCATCGGCGTCATAATCACCATAGATCAAAATATGTTCTTCGCGCTCCAAAGCCAATTTGATGCGAGGCACAGCTTCATTCATGCCGAGTAGCAGATAGGGATCATGCATTTGATTCAGATCAGGATGCAGAAAACGTTCGGCCTCCTTCTCATTGTGCACGCCTCGACTCACAAGCAAACGTCCAACAAGTGGGGAAACGGAAAGCGCCTGCGAGAGTCCCGCAGCCGCCTCCAAATCGATATTCGGTGTATTCCACCGGTATTGCGAATAAAGCAAAGATAACGCTCCTTTCCTGATCTACTGGACCCGCGCTTCACTACTGAATTAATGTCGCTTCGTGATCGGGCAGTTCATGATTGGATTTATAGGGATAGCCTGGATCATAAGGCACCGCTTGAATCTGTACCTCTTTCACATGACTGAACCGGGTAAGCAATAGTGTCTTGGCCCGATTTGCAATTTCCTGTGCTTCCAGTATGGAGATTCTCGGATTCACACTAACGACCAACTCAATCGTAACGTCATGTTCCTGTTCCCGAGCAACCAAGTGCTCAATGGTAATAATGCCGTATACGCGCTGTACAGTCTCTTTGAAATCGGACGCATCCTCCTGCTCCAGTTCCTGAACAAGTGAACCATATACTGTGTCCACAATCATTCGGTAACCCTTATGAAGTACAAAACAGGAAGCAATCAATGCAGCCGTAGGGTCCAGGTAGAGCAGCATGCTCAAACCTGTCTCTTCACCAGCCATAGATCCTATAATGCCGATTAACACGGTTAGAGAACAATAGAGCGCACGACGATGTTGCTGTGCATAGGCTAAAGCCTGAGACTGGTTTCGTTTGCGAAAATATCTGTACTGAAATTGAAAAATCGCTTCTTTTACAGCCAGAGCTGCAACAGCCACCAAAAGTACCGACTTGCCGGGTGCTTCCGGTTCACTTCCGGAGAGACTACCCAATGCGGAGATGGCAAGCTGTAATCCACCCATGAGGATCAGCACAGATAACAATACGGAGACTCCCGGTCTGGCAACACGTGAGTGTTCTTTAAACCGCTCCCTGCGAGCCTTACTCTTATCACGTACAGACTTGGAGGGAAAGAGACCTGCCAGGGCAGAACCAGCTTCAGAAGCAGAATACAAGCCGTCAGCGAGCAATGATTTGCTGTTTGCCATATAACCGACTCCCGCTTTGATTACCGCAAGTCCCATATTACCAGCAATACCACTCCATGTGGCAGCCTGAGCAGATGGGATATGTTCTCTGGTCATGAATATTCCCCCTTATTTCTGTACATAAAGTTGCAAAACCGCGCCTGGCAGACGCGGCTTCACAATAAGATGTTTAGTTAGATTCTTTAGCCACTGTTTTTGGCTTGTTAACTTGTTTACCTTTGAGCGTGAGCCATAATGGTGCCGCAATAAAGATTGAAGAGTAAGCGCCGAACAATGTTCCGATCACCATTGCAAGTGAGAACATGCGAATGGATTCTCCGCCAAAAATAAACAAACAAAGTGAAGCAACAAAAACCGTAAATGTTGTATTTAATGAACGAGTCATTGTTTGAGACAAACTGTGATTAACTACTTCACGCAAGTCTGCTTTAGAAGACTTTTTAGCAAATCTCAAGTTCTCACGAATTCGGTCAAAGATAACGATGGTATCGTTAATTGAGAACCCGACAATGGTCAACACTGCAGTAATAAAGGTCAGATCTACCTCCAAGCGGAAGATCGAAAATACACTTATGACGACAAATGCATCATGGAACAATGAAACCACTGCTGCCACAGCAAAGCGCCATTCAAACCGAATCGCAACATAGATCATGATCCCGATACTTGCAATGAGTACCGCGTAGATCGCATTGCGCTCCAATTCTTTGGCCATCTCCGGATCAACAGTATTCACTTCATAGGAAGCCGATGCATCCAGTTTGGTAAATTCCTGTTTGAATTTACTCTCTTGGGTCTCATCCAATTCATTGGAGAAACGAACATTTACACGATCAGCACCCGGTGTAATGGTAACATCACCCTCATCAACACCGATGTCCTTAACAATAGGTTTAATCTGCTCCGCTGTAATCGCCTTGGATACCGTAATATCCACATTCGATCCAGCACGGAAATCAACCGCGTAATTCAAACCCAATGCCAGAATGCTGATGATACCAGTAATCGTCAAAATAATTGAGAAGATATAGGCAATCTTACTGCCTTTAACATAATCAAAATTCCAATTAAAGCGCACGAATTTCACTCTCCTTCACTCCGAAGTACTTAGGCTTCTTCAACACGTTACCCCGTACAAGCAGGGTCAACAGGAAGCGGGAGAAGAAAATATTCGTGATAATACTGGTGACAATATCAAAAATCAGCACGAGTGCAAACCCTTTAACCGCACCTGTACCCAAGAAGAACATAACAGCCGCAGCAATAATGGTTGTGATGTTGGAGTCAATGATTGTTCGGAAGGAATGTTTACCACCCGCTTTAACCGAAGACAAGATCGACTTACCACTGCGCATTTCCTCTTTAATCCGTTCGTACGTGATGATATTGGCATCCACCGCCATTCCTATACCCAGGATAAACGCCGCAATACCTGGAAGGGTGAGCACGAATTCTCCTAAATAGAAGATTGCAAGTACCAGCCACGTATGTGTAATCAAGGCAAAACTCGCGATAATGCCAGGAATACGATAAAGCCCGATCATGAACACTAGAATAATAACGGAACCAATCAATCCCGCTTTAATCGTCTGATCCAGAGAAAGCTTACCGAGTGTTGCACCCACACTTTGTGAATACTTCTCTGTAAGTTTCAGTGGCAATGCACCCAGGTTAATGGTGTCACGAAGCTGATTTGCTTCATCACGAGTATAGGCACCCGAGATCTGAGCGGAACCATCTGTCAACTGTTGTCTAACGGTTGGAGCAGAGAGCAGCTCATCGTCCAAATAAATAGCGAGAGGTTGTCCGATCAAGCGTTTGGTAATCTCGGAAAATTTGGCTTTGTCTTTCACTTGAATGTCAATCATCGGCTCATTCAATTGAGTGAATACAACTTTGGCTGCATTCTCAACAAATTCATTTCCGCGAAGTTCAATTTTGGTGTATTCGCCTTCCTTATCATTCTCAGCTTTACTACGGAAGGTCAGAACAGCCGGTTCTTTCATTTTGGCTCTAACTTCAGCCTCATCCGTAACCCCTGCCAACTTCAATCGAATCCGGTTGCTTCCTTCAGTGGTTACCTCCGGTTCGCTTGTTCCGAGCGCATTGGCGCGGCTTTCAAGACTTTTGGCCGTTTGCACCAAAGATGCTTTGGTGACTTGTTGTCCTGCTTCGAGCGGCTCTGCTTCATATAAGATCTCGTAGCCTCCCTTTAAATCAAGGCCCAAGCGTATATTTTTGAGCAGTTCCGGGCTTGTTCCCACCATTACCCCTGTGGTGACAAGCACGACCAGAATGAAACTGATAATTCTTTTCATGCCGTTCCTAGATCCCCTTTCGTTCTCAATATTCCTATTATAGCGATGCCGTAAAAAGCAGTCAATTTTCAACAAAAAAGATCCCTTTCGTCTAGAAAGAGGACCCCCGGTATGCAGACACGGTCATAAAGTTCATAAAGCTTGTTGCTTTCAGTGACAAAATGTCGTTCACCAGCTGGTGAAGCGGTGGAATGCCCTGTTTTTCATATTTATGACTGACGCAATTCCAGACATCTTTGCTGGTGACATATTCGTAACCGACAAGCCTTAATTCCTCCGCCTTGCTTCGGCAGAGCATCTCTATTGACTGTTCCAACTCCACATCATTCATTTCTTCCAACGGGGAGCCTCCCTTCGTACATCCAAGCCTTTATGCGGCATCAATATTACATCATTCGACTTCGCCTGATCATATTCCTTCTTGCTGGTTATGGTTCTTTTTGTTAATCGTGTCCAAGTTGTCATGAGAAGATGAAGGACTGGCATAGGATGAAGAACAACGGCTTTGTCCCGTTTATGATGATAACCTGTACTTTCAACCGGGAAAGAGGGGTAGTCTTGAAGAAACAGACATTTATCCAGGGAGCCATGATCCTGCTCGCGGCAGGCATAATTAATCGAATACTTGGTTTCATCCCGCGTATTGCGCTGCCACGAGTCATCGGTGCAGAAGGTGTTGGCATCTACCAATTGAGCTATCCCTTTTTTATCGTACTGGTGACATTAATTACGGGTGGTATTCCGCTGGCCGTAGCCAAGCTCGTAGCCGAAGCTGACACTGGCGCCAATCGTTATTCCCCCCAGCGAATCCTGCAAGTAAGCTTAAGCTTTACGTTAACCTTGGGTGTAGTCTTCATGTTTTTGTGCATCCTATTTGCACCCTGGGTTACCAAGTATGTGCTCACGGATGAGCGGGTGTATCATACGTTCGTCAGTATGAGCCCCATGATTGCCATTATCGCCGTATCAGCCGTCTACAGAGGGTACTTCCAAGGCAAGCAAAACATGATGCCTACTGCCATTTCATCCATTGTTGAAACGATTATTCGCATCGTCTGTGTCATTTGGTTTGCCTGGCTTCTCCTCCCCCACGGTATTGCACAAGCTGCTGCTGGTGCCATGCTCGGAGCCCTTGTTGGAGAATTTGGCGGTATGCTTGTACTCTTGTGGAAGTATAACAGGCAGAAGAAAGAGTTACCGCTCGTTATGCAACAGAACATGTCCAATCTAACAACCAAACCTTCAGCCAAAGCTTTAAACCCAATTCCTTCAGTTATGAAAGAAACCACTACTCCACAGCCCGGTTTAATCCGGCGATTGCTTGCAATCTCGATTCCCGTTACAGCAGGCCGATTGGTTGGTTCTCTATCCTATCTGGCCGAAACTATCGTTACTGCCCAGAGTCTGGCTCTGGCAGGCATATCCAAAGGAATCGCTACAGCACAATATGGTGCACTACAAGGTATGATTATTCCTTTGCTGCTGTTGCCGGGGGCACTGACTTCATCGCTTGCGACATCACTTGTGCCTTCACTGTCAGAAGCTTCTGCTCAGGGAGATCGCGCGCTGATTCACAAAAGAATGCATCAGGCATTACGTTTGGCGCTCGTGACTGGTGCTCCGTTTTCTGTGTTTATGTATGTGCTTGCCGAACCGATGTGTCTTGTTCTGTATAATGATGCATCGATCGGAAGCATGCTGAAGCTAATGGCTCCTTTTGCTTTGTTCATTTATATTCAAGCTCCTCTTCAAGCTGCGTTGCAAGCCCTTGATCGTCCAGGTAAAGCACTGCTAAATACATTCATCGGTGCTGTTATCAAAATCACGTTAATTTTGACGCTCGCTTCCCGTCCTGAATATGGGATTTTCGGTGCAGTCATCGCCATCTGTGTGAATTCTACTGTCGTTACCTTGTTACACGCCCAAAGCGTTCGTAGTCTGCTACAGTTCCGCTTCAAGATTATGGATTGGGTCAAAACGGGGGCCGGAATGTTTATTATGGGAGCAGCGACCCTACTCGTATACGAAGAGACTGCCATGATCTTGCCTTTCTGGCTCCGCATGATTCTCGCTCCTTGTGTCGGGCTTATTGTGTATTTCATCGTCATGGGCTGGACCAAAATGATTGACTTCCATGATCTGTCCCGTGCTCCTTTGATAGGTGCATGGTTCAAGCGTCGGTCAGGCAAATGAATTTCATTTTTTATCATCTTTTGGACTTACATAAATCTTACCATTATGGTCGATGGAGCATATAAATACATCTTTGAAATCCAGAATTCCGTTATGTTGAATTTGATTTTTCAGCCAAAATCTTGTTTTCTGGATGATTTCCAGATTCTGATCCTGAACTTTACCGTCCATAATGAGGGGCAGCGGCAGACCTTCGTATTTGATATTTGTCAGCCCATCAATCTGATTTTTCTCTGCTTTGGATTTACTGGAAGAAGTCCCTCCCGAATCAGAGCCTGAAGAATTGCTGTCGTTGGAAGCATTCTGATCCTTGGGAAAGACGGTCAACTTACCCGTAGTCTCCAAAATGGCATAATCCACCTCACCGATACTGTCAACATTCTGTTCGCGGAGTTGCTGCAATAGATCATCCAGATTATATCGTTGCTTCCGCATCTCATCTCGGTGAAGAACGCCTTTGGAGATCAAAACCGTAGGTTTGCCATCAATCATCAGGCGAAGACGCCGACTTTTAAGACCTATAAACGCCATTCCGATCTGTACGATGATCAAGGTAAGCATGGGGGCAATCCCATGAGAAAGCGGTTTATCGATATCTTCAATGACAAAAGCAGCCATCTCGGCAAGCATAATGGACACGACAAGATCAAACATGGATAGCTTACCAATCTCACGTTTACCCATAACCCTCATTGCACAATACACCAGAAAGTACATGAGAATGGTTCGAAAGATATGTGATCCAACATCTGGGAAGTTCACAACAGGGGTCCTCCTTCGAAACTGAGTTATTAACAGTAGCTGAGTAGTGCAATCCATATTTTGACCTGAACCTCACAGGCTCATGCAGAAATAATCCGTTCATTTAATGGAAATCAGTTCATAAGTCAGAGGGCTTGACCATACACTGTATTAACTTCAAACTTGTACAAGGGGGTTGCTTCATGCAATTGATCCGCCGCTTGGTTTCGTTTCGAGTGTCCAATCCGATTCTGTCAGGCCTCTGTCAGGCTTTTGTATGGATGTTTATCGGAGCATTAATCCTCTCCTTTTTTCTCTGGGTGAGCGGAATGCGGGAACAGGACCTCTCGTTGTATACTTATGTTGTGCATGGCTTATCGTTATTGGTTGGTGGTTTTGTGGCAGGCAAACGTTCTGGTGAAAAAGGATGGTACTACGGAGGAATTACCGGAATCGTATACGGACTGCTCGTACTGTTAATTGGATTTCTCGCGTTGGATGCTTCATTTAATTGGAAAGATAGTTTGCAACTGCTCAGCGCTTTCTTCATTTCAGCTCTCGGTGGCATGTTCGGCGTTAATACACATCGCTCCTAGCAGACTGGTGAAGAACATCGACTTTCCCTCATAAAACAAAAAAAAGAGAACCGGGTCTCCAGGAGATCCGGTTCTCTGCCAGGGAATACGCCATATAAACGCACCCTCGTTATTCTATGTTACAGCAACTATTCAACAGCCGTATCACGAGTTACAGCACTGCTGATTGCATTACGATCAAACGTCAGTTTAGTTACATCGTTTACACGCAATACAACTACATCATCTGTAATCTCAGCGATCGTACCGTGAAGGCCGCCAATCGTTACAATTTTATCGCCCTTTTTCAATTGGCTCAGCATGGAATTCCGTTGCTTTTGCTTTTTGTTCTGTGGACGAATCATCAAGAAGTAGAAGATTGCAACCATGAGTACCAAAGGTACGATCAAAGATACAATTCCACCGCCTGCTGGTGTTCCTGCTAGAGTCATTCCCTGAAACATTCAAACTCCCCCTTATCGACTATACATACAGATATTGCTTGTTACGCCGGTTCCCTCAACAACTCAATCAGAAACCTTTGTCATTGTCATGAAGACCATATTGATCGAAAAATTCATCCCGGAAATCAAGCAAACGATCTTCCATAATGGCTTTACGCACGTTACGCATCAAATTCTGCAAGAAATGAAGATTATGGATCGTTGTCAAACGCAGGCCAAATGTTTCATCTGCTTTGATCAGATGACGCAGGTAAGCTCTGGAATAGTTGCGACAAGTGTAGCAATCACACTCTGGGTCAAGTGGCCCAAAATCAGTTGCAAACTTGGCATTGCGAACTACCAGACGTCCTTGGCTGGTCATCGTTGTTCCGTTACGGGCAATCCGGGTAGGCAGAACACAATCGAACATGTCCACTCCACGAATAGATCCCTCAATCAACGCATCGGGCGAACCTACCCCCATCAAATAACGTGGTTTATTGGACGGCAACAAAGGTAACGTATAATCCAATACACCATACATCAAATGTTTCGGTTCTCCAACACTCAGTCCACCAATAGCATACCCCGGGAAATCCATGGAAGTCAAATCTGCGGCGCTCTGACGGCGAAGATCTTCATGCATGCCTCCCTGTACGATGGCAAACAGACCTTGGTCATGCGGACGAGCATGACTTTCAAGACAACGTTCTGCCCAGCGACTCGTTCGTTCGAGTGATTTTTTGACATATTCATATTCAGCTGGATACGGTGGACATTCATCAAATGCCATCATAATATCGGAGCCAAGTGCATTCTGGATTTCCATGGCCACTTCAGGAGAAAGGAACTTCTTATCTCCGTTCAGGTGAGAGCGGAAGTTAACGCCTTCTTCCGTAATTTTGCGCATCTCACTGAGCGAGAACACTTGGAATCCACCGCTGTCCGTCAGAATTGGACGATCCCAGTTCATGAACTTGTGCAATCCGCCAGCTTCACGAATGATTTCATGTCCTGGTCTCAGAAACAGGTGATACGTATTACTCAAAATAATCTGAGCATCCATGGCTTTTAACTCTTCAGGGCTCATTGTTTTGACGGTCGCCTGTGTACCTACAGGCATAAAGGTCGGTGTCTCAATCACACCGTGCGGTGTATGCACACGTCCCAGACGTGCGCCGGATTGTTTGCAAGTTTTGATATGTTCATACGTAATTGCTGCCATTGGTTTTAATCATCCTCTAAAAGTTAATCGTTATACCGTTATATTAATATATCAACATGGCATCGCCGAAGCTGAAGAACCGGTATTGTTCTTGAATGGCTTCCTGATATGCCTGCATAATATGTTCCCTGCCCGCAAGTGCACTAACCAGCATAACCAATGTGGATTTTGGGAGATGAAAATTCGTAAGCATCCCATCGATCACTTTGAAGGAGTAGCCCGGATAGATAAAAATACTTGTCCATCCGCTGCTTGCTTGCAGTACTCCATCTTCAAACTTGCTGCCCACTGTTTCCAGAGTCCGGCAACTGGTTGTCCCAACCGCGAAAACACGGTGTCCATTCTCTTTGGTCTGGTTAATAAGATCTGCCGTTTCTTGTGACAAAGAGTAATACTCCTCATGCATGACATGATCTTCTACGTTGTCTACCGACATTGGTCTAAACGTCCCCAGTCCTACATGAAGCGTAATGAAAGCGACATTAACGCCCTTGCCACGAATTTGATCCAACAATTCATCCGTAAAATGCAATCCCGCTGTGGGTGCAGCCGCTGATCCTTCATGCTTGGCATACACGGTCTGATACCGTTCGCGGTCATCCAAAGTCTCTTTAATATACGGTGGCAACGGCATCTCACCCAGACGGTCCAGAATTTCCTGAAAGATTCCATCATACGTAAACGTAAGTGTACGTGCCCCCATCTCGCCTTCTTCTTCAATGATTGCCTTCAGTTCGTCTCCAAATACGATAACCGAACCGGCTTTCAGCTTTTTACCCGGCTTAACCAGTGCTTCCCACTTGTCGCCCTCCACATTTTTAAGCAATAAGACTTCCGCTTTTGCTCCGGTGTCTTCCTTTGTACCGAACAGACGGGCTGGAAGAACACGCGTATCATTCAGAATCAATGTATCCCCAGAATCCAGAAAATCGATAATATCAGGAAACGTTTGATGATTAATCTCACCACTATCTTTGTTCAAGGTAAGCAAACGGGAAGCCGTGCGATCAAGCAACGGCGTCTGTGCTATCAATTGCTCTGGTAATTCAAAATCATATAAGTTCACATTCATTTTAGTTTCATTCCTTAACAATAGTCGCATTTTGATAATAGTGTTTCAATATTGTCTGGTAATCATACCCTTCATCTGCCATGCCTTTGGCTCCCCATTGGGACAAGCCCAACCCATGACCATTGCCCTGGCCGATGAACATGAAGTTTTGACCCTGCGTTACCGCTCTTGCTTGACCATCACCACTCATCACCACAAGAGCATTACCGGATGATGAGCCTGTACCAGAGGCAGACATTACAGCGGCACCATTTGAACCGGTTTTACTGGCTGTTTTGCCGTAAGCGCCTAATACAGTATAACTTCCGGTTCCTGCAATATCAAATAGAGTACTCGGTAATCCTCCAAGCGCAGAACGGTATGTATCAGCATATTTCACCGTCATAGCCTGGCCGTTGGCAGTGACTTCAAGTGCTCTTCCAGAAGGTCCACGCTTGGTTACTTCCAAGGTTGAGATTGAAGCAGGAACAGACGCTGTCGTTTTACCCTGAAGGGATTTAACCAACTGGGCAGACGTGAAAGGTCCTCTCACCCAAGCATAGTCGTTGGATTGAGCCACTTTTGCCAGTACAACAGCTTCATTGCCTGGATTCATTTTGGATACAGGTTCCACGGTGGACTGAATCAACGGAACAGGACGTACATTGGTGTTCTGAGCCGTTACCGTCACTTTTGCCAGACCCGCGTTGGTCTTGGTTGTTAATTCTTTGATGTTATCCTCACGAATGTACCCGCTAATGCCTGAACTGAGCAGCACATGGTACCACGTATGTAATCCTGCCTGCGCTGATGTATCCCCCGAGCTAATTACATTGGTGAACACACCTGCTCCGCCGTTCCATACCTCAGAAGGATGAGCCGTCTGACCGCCCGCATTGGAGGAGAATACAGCTTCGATGATTTTGCCACCGCTCTTAACCACTTCTCCGGCCGTTGCATCCACTGCACTGGTTACTTTATCGTTCTCCGAACCAATCCCGTTATAGGCTTGGCTGAGTGTCGTATCCACGACATTGGCAATTTTGAAACGATCTCCTTGTTGAAGCGCATAGGATCGAGCAGCTACTGCTTGAACTTTCAGAGCCTCAGCAGGCCAGGAGGAATATACCTCTGCCCCTACGACAGAGTACAGGTATTGTTCCAGTGGAACGACATTGACCAATGCCAGATCACCGCTGACGATGCTGATTTCCATATCTCCATGATACGTTCGCTGGGAACGTTCCACTACTTTGATGCCATTGCTATTCCCTTGTACCAATGCTTTGGATTCAGTACCTGCAATCGTGTAATGCGGAGCTGTTTTAAGCGCATCCGCACTTAATCCCGCATCCTGACGGATGATGAGACCTGCACTATTGTTAACAGTTGAGAGACTTATCCCTGGAATGGCCTCCACACTTTTCTTCACTGAGGATAATTCCGCATCTGTTACAGCTTCACCTACCCATACCGCATATGCTTGGCTTCCTCCACTCAGTAGGAGGACCGGATAAGCACTACTAACTCCTGCTGATAAAAGGTCCGCTTGCGTTGCCTCTGCTTCCTGAAGCGAACCATACGTTCCAGCAGACAGGCGCTTACTTCCGGTCACAGTTGGCTTTTGACCAGCCAATTGAGCTGCTGCTACCTTTTGTACCCGTGTAACAGCTTGTCCAGCCAGTGCCTCTGTTGCATAGTTACCTGTGTAGAGTTGATAGATGGCATTTCCATTCACAGACGTTGTAAACAGCAACGGCTTATCCGCGGTTGCCTGCAACAATTTGGCTGCTGCAGATGCTGCCTTGAAATCCCCTGTTTCCAACACTTTCACTCTGAATCCATCTGCACTGAAACGGACCTGTCCAGCCGGAAGACCTACATTTGCGCCACTTTCCGATTGGATACTCCATTGTCCCTTTGATTCAAGTGTAATAAGTGGTGTAGTTGATTTATACATACTGCCCAGATTCGCAAACATGGCTACACGGATTGTCTGTCCATCATTACCTGCTGCATACGCAGGCACTTGAAGACAACCTACTGTCAAAAGAGCTGCCGCCAGTACCTTCAATCGACGACTCCACTTCTTCGTTCGTATTGCTTTTCCCACATTCAGACTCCTCTCCATGCAATGCCTTCACTTTATATCGGATTAACAAACGTAAACTTCAATGTTTATGGTGAACCTTCAATTGGTAAACGTTCAAATCGTGGACTTTCACGTGGCTCGATTATTTTCCGTCTCTTGGTGGAACAGGTAGACCCAAATGATGATAGGCAAGATCTGTTACGATTCTCCCCCTTGGTGTACGCTGAATCATGCCAATCTGAAGCAGATACGGTTCGTAGACATCCTCAATCGTCTGACTTTCTTCACCGATTGTAGCAGCAATGGTATCCAAACCTACCGGGCCTCCCCGGAAGCTGTTGATCATCGATTTAAGCATCTTATGATCAATCTCATCCAGGCCACGCGGATCAATCTGAAGTCGTTGCAATGCTTCTTCCGCCAGTGTCTGCGTTATAATCCCATCACCACGCACCTGTGCAAAGTCACGTACTCGTTTAAGCAAACGGTTGGCAATCCTCGGTGTCCCACGTGAGCGCAATGCAATCTCTTGCGCAGCATCTCCCACAATCTCCACACCCAAAATCTCGGTAGAGCGCGAGACGATATAAGCCAGCTCATCAACCGTATAGAATTCCAAGCGGCTGATAACACCAAACCGATCTCGAAGTGGCGCAGACAGCAAGCCAGCGCGTGTTGTAGCCCCAATCAGAGTGAATGGCGGCAGATCCAGCCGAACGGACCGAGCACTTGGACCTTTACCAATCATTATATCCAATGCCGAATCTTCCATGGCGGGGTACATGACTTCTTCAACCGTACGATGCAAACGATGTATCTCATCAATAAACAGCACATCGCCTTCCTGCAGATTGGTTAACAATGCTGCAAGATCACCCGGGCGTTCAATGGCCGGGCCTGACGTAGTTCGTAAATTAACGCCCAATTCATTGGCAATAATATTGGCAAGTGTTGTCTTACCCAGTCCAGGTGGTCCATATAACAAAACGTGATCCAATGCCTCATTACGAAATTTGGCAGCTTCGATATATATCTTTAAATTTTCCTTCACCTGATTCTGTCCGATATATTCATTCAAATACCGGGGACGAAGACTCAACTCAACATTTTGGTCCTCCATCATCAGGTTCGCGGAAATAATCCGATCATCCATGTTCATCCCTACCTTTTTTTGCAGGCTACAGCTATATTATAATATGCAATTTGTATTATCCCGTAAACAGCATTTGCAGCGCTTTTTTCATCAACACATCAACGGAATCCGCTGTAGTAACATCCTTCTTCAATTTGAGCCATACTTTATCAAGTTCACTGTCAGTATACCCAAGTGCCTTGAGACCTTCACGTGCCTCATCCCAGGCTGAACCACTTCCCGACTCTTCCGATGGAGGAGCGAACAAACCTGTTGCATACGCTGCCGCGCCGAAACTATCCAGCTTATCCTTGAGATCCAGAATCATGCGTTGTGCAGTCTTCTTGCCGATGCCTGGCAATTTGGTCAAGAACGTTAAATTCTCTTGGTAAATCGCTGTAACCACATGTTCTGGTGTACCTCCAGCGAGTATGCCCAGCGCCACTTTGGGACCAATACCGGATACTTCAATCAGTTTGCGGAACAAACGCTGTTCATCCCGTGTCACAAATCCAAACAGCAGCATCGCATCCTCACGCACATGATGGTGAGTGTACACGGTAATTTCGCCTTCTTGCTTAGCGAACGCAAATGGATTCGGACAAAATACGCGATACCCCACACCATGAACGTCCAACACAATATAATCATTCTCTACATGAATGAACTGTCCTCTTAGAAAATCAATCATTTTCGCAATACCTCATTCAACTTGGAATTTAATGTATAAGAGTGCGCATGGCACACGGCTACAGCCAACGCATCCGCTACGTCATCCGGTTTAGGAATGACTTGAAGACGCAAGAACATTTTGACCATCTCCTGCACTTGCTTCTTCTCAGCCTTACCATACCCAACAACAGCCTGCTTGATCTGCATTGGTGTATACTCTGCAATAGGCAAACCCTTCTGTGCAGCAGCAAGTACCATGACGCCCCTAGCCTGACTGACAGACATCGCTGTTGTAACGTTCCGATTGAAAAAAAGTTTCTCCAGCGCTACTGCGTCCGGTTTGTACTTATCAATTAATTGCACCATACCTTCATATACGTGAAGCAACCGTTCCTCTTCAGGGGTATGAGCTTCCGTCTGAATACATCCATATTGTACGGGTACCACTTTACTGCCGATTTTATCCACAAAACCAAAACCAACAATCGCAATCCCCGGGTCAATTCCCAAAAAACGCAAAACCATCTCTCCCTCACAAAAGCGAACATATGTATCGTTCATTTCATTATAACAAAAGATAGACCCTGCGGCAGGAAAAACTTTGTCTAACCCATTACTCGTCTTTATTCGTGATTTTTTTCATGTTTATTCGTATTTTTATGTATTTCGGCACAAACGACAAAAAGGACATCTCTTCGATGTCCATCACCACATTCCACGTATATTGGATTTCTATCACTTAGCTTCGCGAAATACCAATGCCACTGGTCTCCAACCATCTAATTATTACTTCAGTATCTTAACGTTGTAAGTTAGCACAAAAGATTACCCGCCATTGCGGATTAAATGATGATCTTCATCCACCGCATAGTCACTAAACGTTGAGATTACGCTATCATACTCATCCTTGTCCTGAATCCGGATACCCTGCTGCAATTGCTCCAGCACCCCTTCAGGCAAAGAACTCTCCAACGTCCCCACATCCAATTGAAAAAACGTACGAATAACCTTCTCTTCTGCAGGCTTACCCTCATACAAATTAAGGTTCCCCACAGCATCTATGCTAATATACGCCTGCTGTTTGCAAAGCGGTGAAAGGTCATCTACACGTTGCTTCAAATGCAACTCATCTGATGTTCTAACGGTAGCATCCCATTCCGGATGTTGAACCAGCAGCATCTTCAACTGTGGTCTAGCCATCTTGCCCAACTGTTCTGTCTCCACTCCGCAAATGTACTGTGTTTCCAAAACCACACTCGTTAAATGATCCGGATCAGTATCAAGTTGCTCTACTAACGCCTGAATCTCCTGATCAGATCTAGTCTCCGGCGTAACAGGTCCCATCACACTAGTTGCCTCACTAAAATTAGTGGTCAGCAAACGTTCAATCGCCGATGAGATAGACAATCCGCTGTAAGCCAATATCGTAACTGCAAGCAAAGCAACCGTCATCCATACTGTTCGTTTCCACCGTCGCCAGCGTCTCTTGAATTGTTTCCTGAAGTTAAACGTGTTCACATGAACCCCTTCTATCACTTTTTAAACCTATTGTGACCTAAAGAACGAGGCTTTATGCAAAACTTGTCGTCTGAAGAGTAACCCGTATATTCATGAAGCAAGGGACCATGGGCCAATAGCTGATGGCATATTGAAAGTTATGTTAAGCACACATCGTAATCGTAATCCCTTTAATATCGCAACGTAATAAAGATAAACACAAAAAAAGTACTATCTATAAGTTAGATAGTACTTTTTCGAGATCGGGATGACACGATTTGAACATGCGACCCCCTGGTCCCAAACCAGGTGCTCTACCAAGCTGAGCTACATCCCGTTATATATACCGGCGAGAGGACTCGAACCTCCACGGTTTCCCACTCGATTTTGAGTCGAGCGCGTCTGCCATTCCGCCACGCCGGCAAATTATGAAGTTATAATGGCGCGCCCTGAGAGATTCGAACTCCCGGCCTTTTGATTCGTAGTCAAACGCTCTATCCAGCTGAGCTAAGGGCGCAAATATTGGAGCGGAAGACGGGAATCGAACCCGCGACCCTCGCCTTGGCAAGGCGATGCTCTACCGCTGAGCCACTTCCGCATACGGTATTGATAGATATAAAATGGCGGAACCGACGGGATTCGAACCCGCGATCTCCTGCGTGACAGGCAGGCATGTTAGGCCAACTACACCACGGTTCCAGATCACTTTCCATTGGGAAAGTCTAATTGCGGGGGCAGGATTTGAACCTGCGGCCTTCGGGTTATGAGCCCGACGAGCTACCGGGCTGCTCCACCCCGCGTCGTTATTAAAAATCTTATGGTGGAGGCTGAGGGGATCGAACCCCCGACCCTCTGCTTGTAAGGCAGATGCTCTCCCAGCTGAGCTAAGCCTCCATAATATGACCCGTAGGGGATACTCTCACTTCGTTCGAGACTGCGAAGCAGCTACTAACGAAGTACATCCTCCGACGAATCTTTGGGATTCTCATCCCTTGTTGAAGCAATAGGTATTGCTATGACCCGTAGGGGATTCGAACCCCTGTTACCTCCGTGAAAGGGAGGTGTCTTAACCCCTTGACCAACGGGCCTTAATGGCTCCCCGAACAGGGCTCGAACCTGTGACAACTCGATTAACAGTCGAGTGCTCTACCAACTGAGCTATCAGGGAATAATATGCATTTGCAGGGCAAATGCAATTCATCGTACAACGTCCACACGCAGAGCTTGTTTTCTATGTATGATGAAAGAGTTCGCTTGGCGGCGTCCTACTCTCCCAGGACCCTGCGGTCCAAGTACCATCGGCGCTAGAGGGCTTAACGGTCGTGTTCGGGATGGGTACGTGTGGAACCCCTCCGCCATCGCCACCAAACGCATAGCTTACATTTCAGAGTTCGTTCTCTGAAAACTAGATTCGAAACGAAACATGCGAATTATCACTTGCATATTTGGATAAGCCCTCGACCGATTAGTACTGGTCAGCTCCATGCATTGCTGCACTTCCACCCCCAGCCTATCTACCTCGTCGTCTTCAAGGGGTCTTACATACTGGGAAATCTCATCTTGAGGGGGGCTTCACGCTTAGATGCTTTCAGCGTTTATCCCGTCCGTACATAGCTACCCAGCGGTGCTCCTGGCGGAACAACTGGTACACCAGCGGTACGTCCATCCCGGTCCTCTCGTACTAAGGACAGCTCCTCTCAAATTTCCTACGCCCACGACAGATAGGGACCGAACTGTCTCACGACGTTCTGAACCCAGCTCGCGTACCGCTTTAATGGGCGAACAGCCCAACCCTTGGGACCTACTTCAGCCCCAGGATGCGATGAGCCGACATCGAGGTGCCAAACCTCCCCGTCGATGTGGACTCTTGGGGGAGATAAGCCTGTTATCCCCAGGGTAGCTTTTATCCGTTGAGCGATGGCCCTTCCATGCGGTACCACCGGATCACTAAGCCCGACTTTCGTCCCTGCTCGACTTGTAGGTCTCGCAGTCAAGCTCCCTTATGCCTTTGCACTCTTCGAATGATTTCCAACCATTCTGAGGGAACCTTTGGGCGCCTCCGTTACTCTTTAGGAGGCGACCGCCCCAGTCAAACTGCCCACCTGACACTGTCCCCGCACCGGATTACGGTACCAGGTTAGAACCTAGATACGATCAGGGTGGTATCCCAACGTTGCCTCCACGCAAGCTGGCGCTCACGTTTCAAAGGCTCCCACCTATCCTGTACAGATCGTACCCAAATTCAATATCAAGCTGCAGTAAAGCTCCATGGGGTCTTTCCGTCTTGTCGCGGGTAACCTGCATCTTCACAGGTATTAAAATTTCACCGGATCTCTCGTTGAGACAGCGCCCAAGTCGTTACGCCATTCGTGCGGGTCAGAATTTACCTGACAAGGAATTTCGCTACCTTAGGACCGTTATAGTTACGGCCGCCGTTTACTGGGGCTTCGGTTCACAGCTTCGGATTGCTCCTAACCACTCCCCTTAACCTTCCAGCACCGGGCAGGCGTCAGCCCGTATACTTCGCCTTACGGCTTCGCACAGACCTGTGTTTTTGCTAAACAGTCGCTTGGGCCTTTTCACTGCGGCCCCCTCGTGCTATTCACACTACCGGGGCACCCCTTCTCCCGAAGTTACGGGGTCATTTTGCCGAGTTCCTTAACGAGAGTTCTTCCGCGCGCCTTAGAATACTCTTCTCGCCTACCTGTGTCGGTTTGCGGTACGGGCACCTTCACCTGGCTAGAGGCTTTTCTTGGCAGTGTGAGATCATGACCTTCGCTACTACAATTTTCGCTCCCCATCACAGCTCAGCCTTATGATGTGCGGATTTGCCTACACATCAACCTCACTGCTTAGACGGACATCCATCAGTCCGCGTCACTACCCTACTGCGTCCCCCCATTGCTCATAACGGCTTACGGTGGTACAGGAATTTCGACCTGTTGTCCTTCGACTACGCCTTTCGGCCTCGCCTTAGGTCCCGACTTACCCTGAGCGGACGAGCCTTCCTCAGGAACCCTTAGGCTTTCGGCGGATCAGATTCTCACTGATCTTTTCGTTACTCATACCGGCATTCTCACTTGTATAATGTCCAGCGCTCCTTACGGTACACCTTCAACCCTTATACAACGCTCCCCTACCCCTGATGCAAGCATCAAGCCATAGCTTCGGTGGTGTGTTTAGCCCCGTTACATTTTCGGCGCAGAGTCACTCGACCAGTGAGCTATTACGCACTCTTTCAATGGTGGCTGCTTCTAAGCCAACATCCTGGTTGTCTGTGCAACTCCACATCCTTTCCCACTTAACACACACTTGGGGACCTTAGCTGATGGTCTGGGCTGTTTCCCTTTTGACAATGGATCTTAGCACTCACTGTCTGACTCCCGGAAGTAAGTCTATGGCATTCGGAGTTTGACTGAGCTTGGTAACCCTTGCGGGCCCCGCACCCAATCAGTGCTCTACCTCCACGACTCTGTTTTCCGAGGCTAGCCCTAAAGCTATTTCGGGGAGAACCAGCTATCTCCGAGTTCGATTGGAATTTCTCCGCTACCCCCACCTCATCCCCGCACTTTTCAACGTGCGTGGGTTCGGGCCTCCAGTGCGTGTTACCGCACCTTCACCCTGGACAGGGGTAGATCACCCGGTTTCGGGTCTACGTCCACGTACTATGTCGCCCTATTCAGACTCGCTTTCGCTGCGGCTCCGGCTCTTCACCTTAACCTTGCACGGGAACGTAACTCGCCGGTTCATTCTACAAAAGGCACGCCATCACCCCTAAAACGGGCTCTGACTTTTTGTAAGCACACGGTTTCAGGTTCTATTTCACTCCCCTTCCGGGGTGCTTTTCACCTTTCCCTCACGGTACTGCTTCACTATCGGTCGCTAGGAAGTATTTAGCCTTGGCAGATGGTCCTGCCGGATTCATACGGGGTTTCACGTGCCCCGCACTACTCGGGATCCGTCTCGGAGAGAGTCAACTTTCAATTACAGGGCTTTTACCTTCTTTGGCGGGCCTTTCCAGACCTCTTCGTTTAACTGACTCCTTTGTAACTCCATGTGAGACGTCCCACAACCCCAAAGAGCAAGCTCCTTGGTTTGGGCTTCTCCGCGTTCGCTCGCCGCTACTGACGGAATCACTATTGTTTTCTCTTCCTCAGGGTACTTAGATGTTTCAGTTCCCCTGGTATGCCTCTACACAACCTATGTATTCAGTTGTGAGTAACTGGAAATTACCCCAGCTGGGTTTCCCCATTCGGACACCCCCGGATCAAAGCTTGCTTACAGCTCCCCGAGGCAGTTTCGTTGTTCGCCACGTCCTTCATCGGCTCCTAGCGCCTAGGCATCCTCCGTGTGCTCTTAGTAGCTTAACCATATCGCTCGTGTTCGAGCTGTCACTCCGCTTGTTTTGGACTGCGTCCAAAGCCAAAAGTCGTTCCATTTCGATCACTCGCTCATGCAATCTACCGTTTTTATTGAAACTTGTTATACACAAGTTCAGCTAAAAAGGAATGTTCTAATTCGCGTTTGTTTCGTTTCGATATCTAGTTTTCAAAGAACAAGCTCCATGCAAAAGCAAGCTGTTTGAGAGTTTGAGCTCTCAAAACTGAGCAACGAGTGAGTAACTAGCCGACCTGGCTAGATTTTGTATTTGAATGTTTCCACGCGGGAAACGATTCTCCATAGAAAGGAGGTGATCCAGCCGCACCTTCCGATACGGCTACCTTGTTACGACTTCACCCCAATCATCTATCCCACCTTCGGCGGCTGGCTCCTTGCGGTTACCCCACCGACTTCGGGTGTTATAAACTCTCGTGGTGTGACGGGCGGTGTGTACAAGACCCGGGAACGTATTCACCGCGGCATGCTGATCCGCGATTACTAGCAATTCCGACTTCATGCAGGCGAGTTGCAGCCTGCAATCCGAACTGAGACCGGCTTTTTAGGATTCGTTCCACCTCGCGGCTTCACAGCCCGTTGTACCGGCCATTGTAGTACGTGTGTAGCCCAGGTCATAAGGGGCATGATGATTTGACGTCATCCCCACCTTCCTCCGGTTTGTCACCGGCAGTCACCTTAGAGTGCCCACCCGAAATGCTGGCAACTAAGATCAAGGGTTGCGCTCGTTGCGGGACTTAACCCAACATCTCACGACACGAGCTGACGACAACCATGCACCACCTGTCTCCTCTGTCCCGAAGGAAAGATACATCTCTGCATCGATCAGAGGGATGTCAAGACCTGGTAAGGTTCTTCGCGTTGCTTCGAATTAAACCACATACTCCACTGCTTGTGCGGGTCCCCGTCAATTCCTTTGAGTTTCAGTCTTGCGACCGTACTCCCCAGGCGGAGTGCTTAATGTGTTAACTTCGGCACCAAGGGTATCGAAACCCCTAACACCTAGCACTCATCGTTTACGGCGTGGACTACCAGGGTATCTAATCCTGTTTGCTCCCCACGCTTTCGCGCCTCAGCGTCAGTTACAGCCCAGAGAGTCGCCTTCGCCACTGGTGTTCCTCCACATATCTACGCATTTCACCGCTACACGTGGAATTCCACTCTCCTCTTCTGCACTCAAGTCACCCAGTTTCCAGTGCGATCCGGGGTTGAGCCCCGGGATTAAACACCAGACTTAAATGACCGCCTGCGCGCGCTTTACGCCCAATAATTCCGGACAACGCTTGCCCCCTACGTATTACCGCGGCTGCTGGCACGTAGTTAGCCGGGGCTTTCTTCTCAGGTACCGTCACCTTGAGAGCAGTTACTCTCCCAAGCGTTCTTCCCTGGCAACAGAGCTTTACGATCCGAAAACCTTCATCACTCACGCGGCATTGCTCCGTCAGGCTTTCGCCCATTGCGGAAGATTCCCTACTGCTGCCTCCCGTAGGAGTCTGGGCCGTGTCTCAGTCCCAGTGTGGCCGATCACCCTCTCAGGTCGGCTACGCATCGTCGCCTTGGTGAGCCGTTACCCCACCAACTAGCTAATGCGCCGCAGGCCCATCCCCAAGTGACAGATTGCTCCGTCTTTCCAGTTTCCTTCAGGCGAAGAAAACAACTATTCGGTATTAGCTACCGTTTCCGGTAGTTGTCCCAAACTTGAGGGCAGGTTGCCTACGTGTTACTCACCCGTCCGCCGCTAAGTCTCAAAGAAGCAAGCTTCTTATCAACTCCGCTCGACTTGCATGTATTAGGCATGCCGCCAGCGTTCGTCCTGAGCCAGGATCAAACTCTCCAATAAAGTATTGAAAAGAGCGATAAGCTCATTTTGAATCTGACGAGATTAAAAATCTCAATTGTGCTCCAGTCGATCCAAGCCAAGGCTTGTCTCAAACTTTCGCGTTCATTCTGCAAGCAGAATGTTTACTCACTCGTTGTTCAGTTTTCAAAGATCAAACTTGTTTCTTCATTTATTGTGTTTCCCGTGTCAGCCGTGTGTTTCAGCGGCGACTTAAATAATATATCATACGGCTGAATCTAATGCAACAGTTTTTTTCATTTCTTTTCTTTACTAGTTTTGCATTAGCTAAAGCGATCATATCGGTTCCCTAACTTGTCCTACTATCGCGGTACGCTCATAGGGTACAACAAATATTTTAGCACATATATGAAAGGGTTTTCAACATTTCTCCACAAAATGCTCCCATTATTCCTGAAAAATTATATTTCCTTTATATGCAATTCATTGTTCATTCAGAGTTAGCGGGAAGCCAGCTCCCTATTACAGAGTTAACTTCCCGCTAATATTATAGGTAACTTACTTCTCTATCGATCGCAGTCCTCTGGTTAGTTTTGTATCCATGGATTACGACGCTTTTTATTTGATTTCCGTTGGTTGGAAGTAGCTACACCCTCTCTGGATGTTTTTCCTGATACGGATACTTTGGATTTGTTCTTCAGAGGAGCCTTGCTCGTTCTGCGTTTTGCGGCTGCTGGCTTATTTCCGGTTTGCTTGGACTTCGCCTCCGAATCTGATCCAACCTCTTCAATGCTTACCTGACTTAAGTTAGCGTCTTCACGCCCTCCCTTTTTGCCACCACTGCCTTGCCCTTGAGGAGGATACATTTCGCCAAATGCTCCAAGTGGGGACGGCGGAACCATGTTCTGTGTAGGATACGGATTCTGATATGCATACTCAATAGGCTGGTTTGGCATCGTTGATGTAGACATTTCAGGTGGCATACCATACGAAGGACCGTACATGTTCATGTTCCAAGCCGGTTCCTGGTAACCATAAGAAGGATAAGTATACTGAGGGACATGTGTATGTGATCCACATCCGCATGGAGGATACGGAAGCATCGAGTATGGAGATATGAATGGTGGCTGATGATTCATATGACTAGGTGCTGCATACGTTGGAAATGGACTATTCACTTCGCCAGCTGGTGCAATCGGAAATGAGTTGTTTTGCATTTCTGGAGACAGATTTGGCATAACGTTATTGTGGTTATAGCTCTGCTCCGCACCCGTCCACGGGCTGTTAGTCATTTCACTGCCACTGTAAGGGCTAACTTCCGAAATCCCTGGAAACGGCGCATGATTACTCACTTCTGCCGTGTACATGTCTTGCTGAATACCATACGCCTCTTGTGCAGGAACCGGAATTTGAACATAAGGATGCTCCGCTGGCGCATGATGCAACTTGTTACCACAACCACAGGGCTTTTTCGTTGCTGGTGCAACCTCAGTTGGAGGCTCGGTATTAGGCATTACAGGCAAAGGCATAATTTCAGGCGAAAGATTAGGCATTGTATATTTCTTGGATTCCGCTACAGGTTTAACTTGAACTTCGGGTTTAACCTCTTCTTTTTTCGGCATTTCCTTTTCGGGTTTCACTTCAGGAAGTTCTGGCAACTGCGGCAGCACCTCCAGTTCAGGCTTCACATTCGGTTTTTCTGGATTAGCTGGTGGTGGAGCAGGTACTGGGACTGGAACCTCTGATACCGGAGCAGGAGGAGTTGGTGCAACTGGAGCAGGTTGTTCCGGTTCTTTGACTCCCGTGTATTCCTTACCTTCAGGCGACAATTTTTCATTTGCAGCAATGTTGCTGGCACCCGAGTTAGACATCGTGTTTCCTTGTGCATGCATCGAGGGAATGTAGACCGTTTCCCCCACCAGAAGAGCATTCGGATTTTTCAACTGTGGATTGGCATTGATCATATCTTTTAAAGGAACTCCCCAGGCTTGTGCCAACTTCCATAACGAATCTCCTTGCTGAACCTTGTGACTGTGGAGCATACCCTCCGGCTTCGGTGTTACTGGCTCTGCAGGGATTTTGACTTTCATGCCAATATCCAGCTTGTCGGGATTTGTGATTTGCGGATTAGCCGCGATCAATTTGTCCAGCGCAACATTGTATTTTTGGGACAGCAGATATAATGTGTCGCCTTTTTTCACCATGTGTATTTTCACAGGGAACTAACCTCCTAGACGTCATACTTGGGCAGTACATTCGCCCATACCGTTACTACATCCTATGCAGAAACCGGGCTAATGACATCAACTAAACAAAAAAAATCCTCCTGTCGCTAAAATCCCCATACACCAGGTATGCTGAATTTTATCGGACAAGGAGGATTCCTGTTCCCTATGCTATACAATTCTTACTTAAGATTCCCACACTTTATAACCATCTTTGTCAACAATCTGACGGAATGCTTCCAGCAGTCTCAGCGTTACAGGACCTGCGACACCCGTACCAATTGTTCTTCCATCCACTTCACATGCAGCGATAACTTCTGCAGCTGTCCCGGTGAAAAAGACTTCGTCTGCGATATACACATCATGCAGGGTGAATGGCACTTCTTTTAATTCAAGCTCCAGTTCTCCACATAGATCGATAATGGCTTGACGTGTAATCCCTTCAAGAGCACCGAGATAACAAGGCGGCGTGTATACTACACCATTTTTGATGATGAAGATGTTATCACTTGAACCCTCGGTAACGTAACCTTGGGAATTCAACATAATCGCTTCTCCAGCACCTGAATAGTTAGACTGGATTTTAACCAGGATGTTATTCAGATAGTTCAATGATTTAATTTTCGGATTCAAAGCGTCCGGGATGTTCCGACGTTGGGATACGGACACTGCTTTTAATCCAGTCAGATACGCTTCCTCCGGATAAATCGCCAATTGCTCCACGATGATGATTACGGATGCCTTAGGGCAACGAAGCGGGTCCAAACCAAGATTACCAGGGCCACGTGATACGATAAGACGAATATACCCATTACGCATATCATTGCGGCGCACCGTTTCAGCCATCACTTCCAACATCTCATCCATGGACAGCGGGATGTTCAAACTGATGGATTTTGCCGAATCATACAAACGATCCAAGTGAGCCTTACATCTGAAAATATTTCCGTTATAGATCCGAATACCTTCGAAAATCCCGTCTCCGTACAAAAATCCATGATCATATACCGAAACGGTTGCGTTCTCTTTGGTCACATACTGACCATCCAAATAGATCCACTGCTCTGCCACCGATGACTGCACCTCCATAAAATATCCATTTCCCTAACTCCGAATGTTATAACTCGTCCATTGTACACCAAATGAAAAGCTCTTACTTGTTCATTCTATCCAGAATTATGACAACCTTCGAACATTCCAACCATCATACAGGTCGATTACCTCGAAGGATATGTATAACAAGGATAGCTACCAAGAACACGCACCTGACAATTCAACGCCTCTATCTCAGCCATGGCCGCAGTGAGCAATACCGAATCGACCGTTTCCACAACATCAATGTAGAAATAATAACTGCCCAATCGTTTCTTCGTTGGACGAGATTCAAGACGGGTCAGATTCAGCTTCCGCCAGGCAAATGCCGACAATACCTGATGCAACGCTCCCGGTGCATCTTCTGGCAATGTCACGAGCAAGCTGGTTTTCACATGATCCGGTTCACGAGGAATAACCACAGGTTCATGGCCGATAAGCACAAAACGGGTATAGTTATTGTCATGATCTGTAACTCGTTCAGCCATAATGTCCAGACCATGCTTCTGAGCAGCAAGCTTGGTACCGATGGCTACCCAGCCCTTACCCGGATTTTTCTTCACAATTTCTACAGCTTCGGCTGTACTGTTCACACCTTCAAGATCCGCATCAGGTGAATGCAGCCGAATAAAGTTCTGACACTGCGGAATAGCCACAGGATGAGACATGATCTTGGTAATTTTACTAAAATCATACTCGCCGCTCTCCGTCCTGAATTCAACCCCATGTCCAATGACATTCTGGATGGACGGGTATATCCACTCTGCTTGCATTGGAATATCCACTTCATTCACAAGCCAGTCCATGTGAAGGCTAACGGAACCTTCAATTGTATTTTCCATCGGAATGACACTGTATTGTGTTTTTCCACTATCTGTTGCTCGAAAAACATCTGAAATCAGCTTGGAGTGAAGCAAATCTAACGGTTCACTGTTAAAAAGGAAATCAATCGCCTCATGGGAAACTGAGCCTTCAGGTAATACTGCAATTCTTTTCATGCATTAACTTCCCCTTTGATTCTGTCCAAAAAAAGGACGTTCGTCTTGATCAGGCAGCACGGTTACACCGTCCAAATCCGGATCGAGCCACAGTGCAGAAGCAGATATGCCCTCCCGCTCCATGGTGTTCAGCAAATATTGTTCCAATTCCGCTTTGCGGGTGTCATGACGATCTACCAAGGTTAATACGGTCGGTCCCGCTCCGCTCAGGGCAGCTCCCAACGCTCCATGATCGACAGCATGTTCCAATATCTCAGCCATGCCTGGCACCAATGATGCCCGGTACGGTTGGTGAATTCGATCTGACATCGCCTTCTGAATCATATCCAGTCGCCCACTCGCCAAAGCGGCAACGAGCAGCGAGGATCTGCTAATGTTATGCACCACATCAGACATGCCAAATTGCTCTGGAATAACATTCCTTGCTTTTGAAGTAGACAGTTGGAATTCAGGTACAACAACCAAAGCCTGCAAATCCTGGTGTGGCTCAATACGAATATGATCTACCCGCACACCATCCCATGCAGCCGTAATAATACCCCCATAGAGTGATGCACCCACATTATCAGGATGCTTCTCGAGGGAGGTGGCTATATCCAGAAGTTTCGCATCCGATAAAGGAGTACCAATTAATGCATTCGCTGCCGCCAGTGCACCAACGATGGCTGATGCACTACTGCCGAGTCCACGCGTAAGTGGAATATCGGAATACATGGAAATCTCCAATTCAGGTACAGACACCCCAGCTTCATCGAATACCATCTGTGCGACTTCGTAAATCAAATTCGATTTATCCGTAGGCAGGCCTGTCAAATGATCGCCGTGTAGATGAAATGTCGTCTGCTCGGCAGGTTTCATCTCCAACCAGGCATACAGAGACAATGCCATGCCCAGAGTATCAAAGCCCGGACCGAGATTGGCTGTGCTTGCAGGTATTTTTACAGTTACCTTTTCACGCAAACTCATACAGATTGCTGCTCCAATTGTGCAATGGCCGCCATTACTGCTTCTTCCGTATCTTCAACAACAAGCGGTTCAGTCGCTACTGTTTTGATCGCAATATTCGGATCTTTCAGGCCATTACCTGTCAGTACGCAAACTACAGTCTCTCCGCCTTTAAAGTACCCTTCGCTCTTCAGTTTGTATACACCAGCAAGGGAAGCCGCAGAAGCAGGTTCAGCAAAAATCCCTTCCCGAGATGCAAGCGTACGATACGCTGTCAGGATCTGTTCATCCGTTACATAGTTAATCTGTCCACCAGATTCCTCAGCTGCAGCTACAGCCGTTTTCCAGCTCGCCGGATTACCGATTCGAATCGCTGTGGCTACTGTTTCAGGCTCAAGAATCGGTTCACCTTTGACAATCGCCATCGCACCTTCGGCTTCGAAACCAACCATGCGTGGCAGCGTGTTGGATTTACCAGCCTCTTTGTATTCTTTGAAGCCTTTCCAATAGGCCGAGATATTCCCCGCATTACCAACTGGAATAGCCAGAACGTCAGGCGCTTCGCCCAGTTGTTCAACCACTTCAAACGCTGCTGTCTTCTGTCCTTCGATCCGGAACGGATTCACAGAGTTTACAAGCGTGATCGGATGTTTGGCTGTGATCTCACGCACAATCTCCAGTGCACGGTCAAAGTTACCATTAATCGCAATCACTTTGGCTCCATAAATCATGGCTTGGGCCAGTTTACCCAGTGCAATGTTATTATTAGGGATCAGCACGATACAATTGAGGCCACCACGTGCGGCGTAGGCTGCTGCAGCTGCTGACGTGTTACCTGTAGATGCACACATGATCGTACGGCTGCCCTCTTCCATCGCTTTGGCAACCGCCATAACCATACCGCGGTCTTTGAAAGATCCTGTAGGATTCAAACCTTCATACTTGAAGTATACTTTTAAGCCGAGCTCCTCAGACAGATTCTCTGCATAAATCAACGGTGTATTCCCTTCCTGAAGCGTAAGCAGTGGTGTATTTTCATTAACCGGAAGGTGCTCTCTGTACGTTTGCAAAAGTCCTTGATATCTCATTGTGGGTAAACTCCTTTATGTTTTAATAATCTGATATGATGACCTGATGATACGGGTATAATTTATAACGGAAATAAATGAAGATGCAGTATGGGGTGAGGACAATTATCCTTCGACCCGGTATACACTCTTAATGCGACGAATGACGCTGAGTGATTCAAAATGTTTTAACACTTTATCCATGCTTGCCTTACTTGCATTATGCGTAACGATAATGATCTCGGCATCCGGGTTGTGCTCATTCGGCTGTTGAACAACCGACGCCAGACTGACATCATATTCAGCGAAAATTTGTGTAATTTGTGCCAATACACCGGCTTTGTCGTCCACGTGCAGTAAAATAAAGTTTTTCGACACGATCTGCTCATCGCTTTGCATTCGCTTCTGCTTATAAGGAACAATTGCTTTGAGACCGTTCACGCCAAGTTTGAGGTTTTTGGTAACCGCCACAATATCAGCTACAACCGAAGTTGCCGTTGGCAGTTCTCCCGCACCCGCACCGTAGAACATAGTCTCCCCTACAGCTTCACCGTGTACATATACTGCGTTGAACACACCATTGACTGAAGCAATGGGGTGATTCTGTCTAACCATTGTCGGCTGTACGCTAATCGTAATCTCATCGTCAATCCGGTCCGCAATACCAAGTAACTTCATCTCATAGCCCAATCTTCTGGCATACGTTATGTCTTCACGGGTAACGGAGGATATGCCTTTAACAGTTACATCCTTCAACTCCACATTAGTGCGGAAACCCAGTGTGCTCAAGATCGCCATTTTGCGAGCTGCATCAAGTCCTTCCACATCGGAGGTTGGATCCGATTCAGCGTATCCCAGCGCCTGTGCTTCGGCCAGCACTTCTTCATAGGATGCACCTTCCTGACTCATTTTGGTCAGAATAAAGTTCGTTGTTCCGTTCACTATCCCCATAATGCGAGTAATCCGGTCGGAAGAGAAACCTTCAATTAACGTACGAATGATTGGTATCCCTCCCGCAACACTCGCCTCATAGAACACATCACATTGCTTTTCCTGCGCCTTCGCCAAAATCTCTGTACCATGCAGTGCCATGAGATCTTTGTTCGCTGTTACGATATGCTTCCCACGTTCCAACGCTTCAAGAATATACTCTTTCGTCTGATCAATGCCACCCATGACTTCAACGATGACATCAATATCCGGATGACGAATGACTTCCCAAGGATCTTCAGTGAGTTTGGCACGGTCTACAGCAATAACACGTTCTTTCTCTGTATTTTTCACCGCGATCTTCTCAATGACAATCGGCGATCCAACCTGACTGCTCAGATCCTCCTGATTCCCTTCCACAATGCGAACGACTCCCGTTCCCACAGTTCCCAGACCCAACAATCCGACTTTTACTGGTTTCACTAACGATCTACCCCCTAATGTCTATTCTTGTCTGTCAGTCCTGTATATTAAAGCCTCATTAACCTTGGCCTACAATACGTGTGCGTCTTACTCCAGGCATATCTTGCATTCGATCCAGCATTTCACCAATTTCGCCATGAAGATGTGTCGTTTCCACTGAAATGACAACATTGGCTCTTCCTTGAAGCGGTATACTCTGATTAATCGTGAGCACGTTGGCTCCATAACCTGCTACATGTCCAAGCACACGAGACAAGATCCCTGACTGATGCTCCAGATCAATAGAGATCGTTACAATTCTCTCCCGTTCAAGCTGGTTGATCAGATGAATTCCATCCTTGTACTTGTAAAAGGCGCTCCGGCTTAATCCAACCTGTTCAACCGCCTCATGCACTGTTTTAACATCACCAGAAGCCAGTAGTTCTTTTACCTGCATGGTCTTCACCACTGCCTCCGGTAAAATATCTTCCCGTACCAAGTAATAGCGTTCGTTCACAGAACGTCCTCTCCTCAAAGACTCATGTATTCATATAGTGGACATTATATAGGATCTACGACAAAAGGGCAATACATGACATGCCTATTTTTTTGAAATGTATTCCTCACAGTATACAAGTTTATGCCTCTCCCATGTCAGGAAAAAACAAAAAAAACGCAGAGCTGCGGGTCAACTTCCCACTTCTCTGCGTCTGTATATCAATCTGTCTATCCACGGAAGACGGTTACTTAGTAGTAACTGCTGCCTTCCACAAATTCAAATTCAAAGTCTCCAATACGCACGATGGTGCCTTCTACAGCTCCACGCTTACGCAACTCAGCGTCCACACCCATATAACGCATTGTACGTGCGAGTTTCAATATAGCTTCATGCGAGTTCAATTGCATCCGTTTCATCATGCGATCAATCTTGGCACTTTCGACAACGAACATTTCATTCTCACGCAAGATGCGGAAACCATCGTCCTCTTTTTTGTCCAAGCTGTACACTTTACGTTCGGATACGTCTGCTACCTCTTCAACCACTGGCTCGTCCGGAATCTGATCCAGGAGATCAGCGGCACGATACAGGAGCTCTTGAATCCCTTTACGAGTCAGAGATGAAATAGGCATCACTTCAATATCCGGTTGCACCTCACGAACTTGCTGCAAAAATTGCTCCAGGTTTGCTTCGGAGTCCGGCATATCCATTTTATTGGCTGCTACAACCTGCGGTCTCTCAGCCAAAAGCGGATTGTACAGTTTCAGTTCATCATTAATTTTCTGCCAGTCTTCAAATGGATCGCGTCCTTCTGAACCCGACATGTCCACCACATGAATAATAATACGGGTGCGCTCGACATGACGTAAAAACTCATGTCCCAGTCCGATTCCTTCATGTGCGCCTTCAATCAGACCAGGCAAATCGGCCATAACGAAGCTTCGGCCTTCTCCTACACCGACTACACCCAGGTTCGGTGTGATGGTTGTGAAATGATATGCACCAATCTTTGGCTTGGCTGACGAAACGACAGAAAGCAGCGTGGATTTCCCTACACTCGGGAACCCAACCAGACCAACATCTGCCATCACTTTTAGCTCTAATACGATGTAACGCTCTTGGCCTTCTTCACCATTCTCGGCAAGTTCAGGCGCAGGATTGTTCGGTGTGGCAAATCGGATGTTACCCCGACCACCCCGACCACCACGAGCAATAACAACTTGTTGACCGTGACGTGTCATATCCGCCAGTACTTCTCCACTGTCTTCATCCAGAATGACAGTTCCTGGTGGAATGCGCACAATCATGTTCTCAGCGTTTGCACCGTGCTGACTTTTATTACGTCCCTTCTCACCACGTGGGGCCTTGAAGTGACGCTGGTAACGGAAATCCATCAACGTCCGCAGACCTTCATCCACCCGGAAAATGATGTCAGCCCCTCTGCCTCCATCGCCCCCGGCGGGTCCACCGTTTGGAACATACTTCTCACGACGGAAGGAAATAATTCCGTCCCCTCCGTCTCCGGCTTTTACATAAATCTTCGCTTTATCTACAAACATTGGTTAACCCCTTCTTCCTATATTCCACACGGCATTCTGAATTGTATAAACGTATCCTCAGACGGAAACTGCTCCGTTCTGACTTTTTTTCCTTGGAGTACGGCAGTAAGCTGCCGCAATGTTTCCGGATCGGGTGTTTGATCCCCCTCCAGTCGGACAACCACATCTCCATGATCCTGCCCGAAGTTCAAGGTCAGTTTGCGAACCTCTCCCCAAGAAGACCGGCCGCCGCCATATTGATAGGCTCTGATTGCATCTGCAATCGCCCCGGTAAGTGACTCGCCATCCTCGGGAGAGACCAGAGCACTAAGCTGCAGCTCTTCTTCTATTTCCACATGCAATTCCAGCGGCATCCCACTGGCCCGAAAAGATTGAAGATAAAATACGAGCGAGGGAATACCCAACCTGGAGATTCGACTCTCTTCCGTAACCCGCTCTTTTATTCTTTCCACACATTGCAGGGATTTATCAAGTTTGCCCATCCGAAGATATCCATATAACACCTGAAGGTCGTTCATCCAGTCGTGTCGATGATGATTTAATGAAGCAATTGCTGTCTTTTCCATGGATTGTATGATGGTTCTGCGTTCCGCCTCCGCCTGTTTCTTCATCGCATTCACAGAAATGAACAATACTGCGACGGACCACAATGCGCATACGACGCTTGAGATCATCGCCGGATACAACATAACGAAAACCAAAGGAATCAGAAGTGAACATGCCGCAATCCACGGCACTCTTTTCCAAGATTTCATGGCTTCTCCCCGTTCTACAAAACTCGGTTGGTCTACACCCACCGTAACCAAGTATAACATGTCTTTTCTGCCAGTTCATTACCGAATAACCGTTGAATACAAAAAACCTTCGGCAAAAATGCCGAAGGCTCCTTAGGCGGAATGCCGATATTACGCTTCTACTGCTGCTGCTACAGGAGCAACATTAACAGGATAGATGCTTACTTTTTTGCGATCGCGTCCCCAACGTTCGAATTTTACAACGCCGTCGATTTTCGCGAACAAAGTGTCATCTTTACCGATGCCAACGTTAGTTCCTGGGTGAATTTTCGTTCCGCGTTGGCGAACGAGAATGCTACCACCAGTTACAGTTTGACCATCAGCACGTTTAACACCCAGACGTTGAGCATTACTGTCACGTCCGTTCTTCGTGGAACCTACACCTTTTTTCGATGCGAATAACTGAAGATTTAATTTCAACATGATTGGTTATCCTCCTTCTTTGCTTATTTGAATTGCTGTATTTTAATATACTTCCCGTATGACTCTGCAATATTAGAGAGCATAACCACCATGGATTCGAGTAACAGTTGTACCTGGGACCAGGTTTCCCCTCTCTCCAACAAAGGTAAAGAACCACTTAAAAAGCCATTCTTCATCTTGGCATCCATTTCGACACCGGTCAATGTTTCAATTGAGTTCACCGTACCCACTGTAACAGCGGATACCCCGGCACATACGATGTCTTCTCCCCGCTTGGCAAAATTGGCATGCCCTTCGATGGAAAAGCGTTCGATGCTCCCGTCCTCATCACGAAAGATTTGAACGATAATCACTTATCGCACCTTCTTTACGCTTTGATTGTTTCGATAGTTACTTTAGTGTACGGTTGACGGTGACCTTGCTTCACATGGTAGTTCTTTTTAGGTTTGTATTTGTATACGATAACCTTTTGTCCTTTGCCATGTTTCTCCACTTTAGCCGTTACAGTAGCTCCGGAAACCAACGGTGTACCTGCTGTCAAACCTTGATCGTTAGATACAGCCAGGACACGGTCGAACGTTACGCTTTCGCCATCGTTCGCAGTCAATTTCTCGATGAACAGAACATCGCCCTCTTGGACTTTGTACTGTTTGCCGCCTGTTTCAATAATTGCGTACATTTGCCTTGCACCTCCTCATGTCTCAGACTCGCCCGTTCTCAGGTGACAGCCTCCTTGCGGAACTGTTCTTATACCCGGCCAGTGCGGTTACAGCATGTGCAAGACCAATAGGCTAAACACATACTTGAAGATTATATCACGCAATATATCAAAAATCAATGCAAAGGTGAAATATATCTTTTTCCCGTTCCATGACAGGAAGAACACGGCTCAACATAGGGCAACGTACTTTCTTCCCGCACTTTCTTACGGGTAAGTTCGAGCAAACCCAGCTTGGTCCAACCCATTACAAACGCTTTGGTCCGATCCTTTTTGAGTTCACCCTCCAAGGTTGACGCAACTTCATGCCGATTCGAGGCTTCCTCCATATCAATGAAGTCGACAATTATCATGCCACCGATATCCCGCAGACGCATCAGACGGGCAATCTCCACTGCTGCCTGCATGTTGGTCTCCGTTACGGTCTCTTCTAGACTGTCACCGCCAGCTCCAGTATATTTGCCTGTGTTCACATCCACTACAGTCAGAGCTTCAGTATGGTCAATGACAATATATCCGCCTCCGGGCAGCCAGACTTTTCGGGCAAAATCCTTATTTAACTGTTCCTGTACACCATAGGCAGCAAAGATGGATTCTGTACCCCGATACACCTGAACTTTGGGTTGATGACCAGGACTAATCTCTTCCAGCAATGCTTTTACCTCACGGGCTTGTCCTTCACTATCGGTGATGACCTCATCACTGCCTGGTGTGTACACATCTCTGATGATTCGCTGCACCATGCTATGATCCCGATGCAGGAGGCTTGGCGAAGGCAAACTGTCCGCTTTTTCACGAATCAGGTACCACTGCGCACGTAATGTTTCCAAGTCCGACTTGATGGCTTCATGCTGCTCTTCTCCAGATACGGTTCGAATAATAAGTCCTTCTTCATCCCGCCTCAACTGCTCCCCAAGTGCCTTAAGACGAGAACGATCCCCTTCACGGGCAATCTTCTTGGAAACCGCCACATAGTCGGCAACAGGCATGTAGACAAGCCAGCGGCCCGGAAGTGAATAATGAGTCGTCACCCGGGCTCCCTTGCCTCCTACCGGTTCTTTCAGAACCTGAACAATGACTTCCTGACCTGGACGAAGCAACTCCGAGATGGAAGGCTTCACCTTAGGTTGCTTCTCCAGATGGGGATGTAACACATCATCCACATACAGAAACGCATTCTTTTTCTGACCGATATCCACAAAAGCAGCCTGCATACCCGGTAGCACATTAACTACCCGTCCCTTGAAAAAGGAACCCAACAGTCCACGTTCGCGTGTACGCTCTGCTGTAAATTCCACAGCTTTGCCTTCTTCCAGAAGCGCCATTTGCATGAGGTTATGTTCATTATGTACGATCATTTGTTTCATGGCTTCACCTCTAGAAGACAATTCAATTCATCCACATCCATTTCAGCTCTCTTTACCATTCTCATTGTACATGTATTAACCCATTTCAGAACAGGTCCACCAGAACACTACAATTTATCGCCATTTTGTTGAAAATAGGACCCGATAATGCGTTGTTCAGGCAATACGGCCATAATTTGTCCCTGTCTGTTCATCACGTATACCATATGGTATCTTTCTCTCTTTAATAGACGCAAAATAGTGTCCAAAGGTTTCGCTGGAAATGAGATTATTGGCTGCGCCAAACTGCCAGCAGCCGCGTGACGAGTGAACGCCCCTTCTCGATTCATCAGAAAACGAATAAAGCGATAAGGTACATTTCGGTAATCCGTCAGATTGGAATAGAACAAAAAAAGACCGATTAACAGAATGTTTAACGGTAAGCCGTAGTCTCCAGTAAACCATCGGCAGATCGCATACAAAACAACTCCTACGCTACACAGAATGCTAATTCTGTAAGTCCACATTAATGTTGTATAGTAGGGTGCCCACAGGCTGACAAGCGCCTGAACAATTTTTCCTCCGTCCAGAGGAAGTACAGGCAGCAGATTAAATAGGGCGATGAGCAGGTTTCCCTGAATGATATAATTGAGAAAAACCGGATCGCCGAGATGGCCATACTGCAACAATAAAACCACACCAACCATCAGCATGTTTTGTAATGGACCTGCAAGAGCAATCATGATTTCCCGGTAGGCCGTGATCGTACCTCCATCTTCAATAACCGCTACTCCTCCAAAAGGAAGCATCTGGATTGACAAAACACGATAGCCCAGAAGGGCCGCCGCCGCCGCATGTCCACACTCATGAATGAATACGATGGCAAACAGCGTAATAAGTTCAATGAAATGTCCAGTCAGGAGGGAGGCCATCATGATAATTACAAAAAACGGATGAAACGTAATACGGACCCCCCACACCCTAATCAAGGGCAACAACTTCCGCTGGGTCTACGTACTCCTCCCCCTCTTTGACCGCAAAATAGAGCGTGGCAGGTTGCTCACCACCCGTAGCTTTGAGACTCCCCACTGGATTCCCCGCTTCCACCCAATCATTCACGTTCACTTCACTTTCGTTCAGCCGACCGTATATTGCCGTGACATTGCCTGTATGTTGAATCACAACGGTGAATCCACTTGCTGCATCTCCGATAACCTCCATGACACGTCCAGCATCCGAACTTGCGACCTGTACAAGTTCTGCACCAGCAGCATCCGGAACGATCTCAATTCCTTTCATGCTCAGCGCGAATGGCTGAACCACTGTTCCTGAGATGGGTTTACCCAGTAATTGTCGTATGCCTGAGCCATTGACAGCATCCGTCGTATGACCAAGAACAGGCAGAAACGAAGGCGTTCCTCCAAAATGGCGTTCATACCAGGCTGCTGCAGAGGCAAAATCCATATCTCGATGGAGTGCATCGGCAATGACTGTTTTGGGAGCTTTCGTCCACGATGTATCTAATTGAAACAGCCCCCATACTCCGCCGAATATCAAAGCGCTAATGACCGTTCGTTTTAAAAGTGACTTGATTAGGTTGAATCTCGAATGCCCCCCTGGAACGAAACGACCGTTCTCTTTTTTCCACAACCATTCTGGATCTCTTTCTTGTATCCCTTCACTAGGCGTAAACGGTTTCCGGTGCATGATCTCATTCTTGTCCAACAATGAACCTACTTTTTGCTCCTGTAAGACCTCCACAGTGGCACCATCCATCAGTCGCCGAATGCGTTCTTCTCGTCTCTGCTTGATTCTGAGTTTCGTGTTCATGGAATATCCTCCCGCCGAGGCTTGTTTACTACATCCTATGAAGAGGTGGATGATAATATGAACAAGCCTGCCGGTCAGATAACAAAAAAAGCCGGGCTATGCGCCACGGCTGTCATGTATTTAAAATTATGAATAAGTTCGTTTAACGAGTTAACCCATTCCAAAGAACTTTTTGAAGCGAGAAAAAGCACCCTTCTTCTGCTCCAGCTGCATTAATGGGACCGTATCTCCCAGAATGCGGCGTGCAATATTCCGATACGCAATCGCTGCAAGTGAATCCGGATTCATGACCGTAGGTTCTCCTGAATTGGCAGCTTTGATGACCAGTTCATCATCAGGCACAATGCCAATCAGGTCAATATTAAGTACTTGTAAAATACCATCGATATCTAACATGTCACCCGATTTAACCATATTATTGCGAATTCGATTCACCACCAGTTTAGGTGATTGAATATGTGAACTCTCCAGCAGGCCGATGACACGATCCGCATCACGTACTGCAGCATTTTCCGGTGTAGTGACCACGATGGCCTGATCTGCTCCTGCTACCGCATTTTTGAACCCCTGCTCGATCCCTGCGGGGCAATCAATAATGACGTACTCAAAATCTTTTTTCAATTCAAGGATAATATCCTTCACCTGTTCTGGCGATACCGAGTTTTTATCTCTCGTCTGCGCCGCAGGCAACATGTATAATTCTTCGAAACGCTTGTCTTTGACCAAAGCCTGATTCAGACGGCAGCGGCCGTCCGCAACGTCGCACAGATCGTAAATAATACGGTTTTCGAGTCCCATCACGACATCCAAATTACGAAGGCCGATATCGGTATCTACCAGACAAACCTTTTTGCCGAGCAGCGCCAGCGCTGTCCCGATGTTTGCCGAGGTGGTTGTTTTACCCACGCCGCCTTTACCCGAAGTGATCACGATCGCCTCTCCCATGAGCTACACTCCTTTAAACACATTAAAATCTCGGCGTAACCGAACGATATTGCTCATTTTGTCTATCTGCATCTGATTGTCCTGTAAGTAAGCAAATTCCATTCCGGTCTCTCGGCTCTCCCATTCATCGGGAGGACGACTGATGATATCCGCAATCCGTAGCTGCGTCGGTGCAAATACCGATGCTGCAATGATTGCTTCCTCGTCCCCGCCAATTCCGGCATGAGCCATACCTCTGAGTGAACCCAACACATATATATCTCCGGTACACGTCACTGTGCCCCCCGGATTGATATCCCCAAGAAACAGGAGATTTCCTTCATGATGAAGCACCTGACCTGAACGCACCATACCACACATGGTTACAATGGGCGGCGGTCCTTTAACCTCCGGTTGGAGTGCAGGTGAATCGATGGATCGAATAAGCAGATTCCCTTTTTGTTTCAATATATCGAGAATTGCTTCTTTCTGGTCCTCTGTCACTTCGCGGGCACCCAACTTGATATCCACATGAACAATCGGTCCGGTCAAAATATTTTGATGGCTGTGTTCCAGCTTATAGCGGAGCTCATAGAGCAATTCCTCGAATTCACATTGATCGTCCAACAGGAAAACCAGGCCGTCTCGGATGCCTTTAATCGTTACGTGATTCGATTTTACCGTCATAAGCCTGTCCCTCCCATCTCATTACATTTCGTGCCCGGGGCCCCAAGTTCCTGCTTTGCGCTCCATAAATGTATTTAGGAAGCTTCTTCTGTCTTGCTCCGTCTCTTGCCGATCCGCTCCAGTTGTTTCCGAAGCGGGACATATATGATCAAGGCAAACACAAAATGAATGAACAAATTAGGAATCATGTATTCAATCAACGCCCAGTCAAAGGTCACGTGGTTAAGTTGGAAGAGCTTGTACAGGAAAAATAGCATGGTGTCATTCAGCAGACTTCCCAAAATGACAACCGATACCATAACGGGCAGTGGTGCACGAGGTGCTTGAAAAATGAGTCCCATCATGTACGCCGATAATCCCATCGAAAATCCATAAGGTCCAATCATCTCGCCGTAGAATACAACGTCATGCAATAGTCCAAAAAATATACCGAGCACTAGTGCCGTGTGTCGGTGATGATATACGGCGATAAACAAAATGACGATATAGACCAGATTGGCAGAAATACGCATCTGCCAGCCAGAAGGAATGAGCAGCGGCAAAATCGTACCTTCCGCAATGAACAAAACGAATAACAACAGGAACAAAACTTGCTTGCGCGTTACCATTATTCTTTTACCTCAGGCGGGATAATGACAATCAACTCTTTCCAATCAAGGAAACTTGCATATGGCTCAATTGTAGCTGTTTTGGTTAAACCATACTCACTTTTCTCGACACTCTTCACTTTCCCAATCCGCATGTACTTCGGAAAATTGTTTATAATTCCAGAGGAGATGATCTCATCATCCTTTTGGATATTAGAATCTTCTGAGATTTTGGTCATCTTGAGCATGCCCGTCTTCGGATCATAACTCTCAATCATACCAAACACTTTCTCCTTACCTACTGCCGTTGCTGCAATCGCGTTGGATGTTGGATCATTGGCGTCCATGGACGTTAACAGATTAACTGTTGATGTATAGGAGCTGACATGACTAATCACGCCGACCAGCCCTTCTTGCGAGGTTACAGCCATCCCCGGCTTAATTCCCGCATTTTCACCAATATCAATGTTAATGGTTCTGCTATTCGGATCTGAATTGGCACTGATAACCTGAGCAATTCGTGAACCATAATTATACCGGTTCTTCTGTTCTTCGGTGAAATTGAGCGCTTTCTGAAGCTGCTCATTCACTTGCTCC
Source organism: Paenibacillus sp. FSL R5-0749 (assembly GCF_038595085.1). NCBI lineage: Bacteria > Bacillati > Bacillota > Bacilli > Caryophanales > Paenibacillaceae > Paenibacillus > Paenibacillus sp. FSL R5-0749. Next base: position 5,277,220 of record NZ_CP152005.1, read on the forward strand.
ATATCATTGTACTTCAGCCGATCCCGGGTATAGTGACCCATCGCGATACGAAGCTCTTCATTCTCTTGATATACCGTACGCATGTTCGCTACATCTTTAAAAAAGCCCGCTACATAAGAAGCGGGCTTGTAAAATACGTATTGTACAAATCCAACTGAATCCTTCAGGAATTTCTCCGGCCAGGATAGAGTGGTTCGCGGACTGAGCGTAAAGCCCATTAACGCGATAAATGTAACAAGGCCCACCAGCAAAACAAAAAGTCTTTTGTTGCCTAGCAGTTTAAACAGTTCGAACACCCTCTAACATCCATATTCTCTTCCGAGCCATGCCCGGCGGGGAGACTGTCAGACTTGTAGTCCCTGCGAGAATATCAGCCGATCCTCCCCTGTTAAGCGGGTAATAGCTCATCCCCGGGGTTAACCGGGTCCTCTATAAAGATATCTTGCCACTTATTCGCAATGTCAAGTTAGGCAAATACCGATTAACGTTTGGAACGAACTGCCGAACTGCTTCTGCTTTTGAACAAATGAATATTCTCTAGCGCTTTACCTGTTCCGATTGCTACACAATCCAGCGGGTTCTCAGCCACAATGACAGGCATTCCTGTCTCACCAGCCAGAAGCTTGTCCAGATTGCGCAGAAGCGCCCCACCACCTGTAAGAACGATTCCACGATCCATAATATCGGCCGCAAGTTCAGGTGGGCATTTCTCAAGGGTTACTTTTACCGCTTCAACAATTGCATTCACCGTATCAGCCAATGCTTCGCTGATCTCGTCCGAAGTAATCGTAATGGTCTTCGGCAGACCTGTAACGAGGTCACGTCCACGAATTTCCATCGTTTCTACTTGCTCCAATGGCATTGCTGATCCGATGTCCATCTTCAACTGCTCCGATGTACGCTCACCGATCATCAGATTGTATTGGCGTTTGATGTATTGAATAACGGATTCATCCATCTCGTCACCTGCTACGCGAACCGAACGGCTCGTTACAATCCCACCAAGAGAGATAACAGCAACTTCCGTTGTACCGCCACCAATATCGACAACCATACTACCTGTTGGCTCCCATACGGGCAGATCCGCACCAATTGCAGCTGCAAAAGGCTCTTCAATGGTATAGGCTTCGCGTGCTCCAGCCTGTTTGGTTGCATCTTCAACCGCACGTTGTTCTACAGCCGTGATCCCGGACGGTACACATACCATCACGTTTGGATGACGTTGGAACATGGAGCGTTGTTTCTGCGCCTCACGGATGAAATATTTGATCATTGTTGCCGTTGTATCAAAGTCGGCGATAACGCCATCTTTCATTGGACGAATGGCACGAATGTTACCTGGTGTACGTCCAATCATTTTTTTGGCAGCTTCACCTACTGCTTCAATGCTTTTTGTATCTGTGCGTATAGCGACTACCGAAGGTTCGCGCACCACAATTCCTTTTCCTCGTACATAAACCAACGTATTTGCTGTCCCCAAGTCAATACCCAAATCTTTCGTAAAACCACCAAACATAACATAATCTCCTTTTCTGCCTCATATAGCCGCTCTATTCAGATCCAGAGCGTGATAATTTCATTCCCACGTAACACGTGGAGCTAATATTCGCATTTGTTTTTTTGCATTTGTAAAGTGAACCTATCTTTTACGGACAACGCCGTTAACATTCATAGGAAAACATCAACGCCAACCATTATATTATACTAAGCCCTTCTCCTTCAAACTTACGTACGTTCCATCTCCGATAATAATATGATCAAGCACGTCAATGCCAACAATAGCGCCTGCTTCAATCAGTCTCTTGGTTATTTGGATATCCTCCGGACTGGGCGTAGGATCACCGCTCGGATGGTTGTGTGCGCACACAATAGATGCGCTGCTGCATTTGATGGCAGCCCGGAACACTTCACGCGGATGTACAATCGAAGCGTTAAGGCTGCCCATGGAGAGTGTTTCCTGGGCAATAATATGATTTTTGCTATTCAGAAAGAGACACACAAAATGTTCTTTTTGCAAATAACGCAATTGTTCGATCAGGATGTCAGCTGCATCACGCGGTGTACGGATTGAAGCCGACTGTGTGAGTCTGCTCTTGGCAATCCGATGCCCCAGCTCAATGCCAGCTTTCAATTGTACAGCCTTGGCATTGCCAATCCCTTTCATCGCAGTCAATTCTTCCAGACTCAGATCCATTAACGAGCGAATGCCACCCGTTTCGGTCAGAATCCGCTGTGCCATATGCACCGCGGATTCCTGTCTTGTGCCTGTTCGAAGTAAAATGGCCAGCAATTCAGCATGGCTTAAGGCGCCCGCCCCATATTCCATCATGCGTTCTCTCGGGCGTTCTTCCTGGGGGATGTCGCGCATCATGTATTGAGGCGACTCCATATGTTCCCTCTTTTCATTTCACAACATTTGGCTTCATTCATGTTCGTGGCAACACATGTACGCCGAACCCGTCCAGCATGTCACTTAGCAAGGATAGCGGCAAGCCAACCACATTAAAATAACATCCTTCAATACGGTCGACCAGTGAAGCGCCAATGCCCTGAATGGCATAAGATCCTGCCTTGTCCGAAGGCTCACCTGTCTTCACATAAGCACGGATGGTCGCATCCGACAGTTCTTTCATCGTTACATCGGTCTGGCGGTAATGAACTAACGACTGTCCATTGCCCGCATCAATACAAGCGACGCCCGTAAACACCCGATGCACACGGCCCTGCAGCCGGGATAACATACGTTCAGCATCCGCTTCATCTACGGGTTTGCCCAGAATCTCACCATCCAGAACAACAACGGTGTCACTACCAACAATAATGGCTTCCTGCTCGCGGCCTTCAAGCCCCCGATACACAGCAAGCGCCTTGCGCAAAGCAAGCTCCTGTACCGTCTGTTCAGGGGTCCACTCTGGCGGTGTATCTTCATTGGCATGACTTGGTATTACATCAAACGCTAGGTGGAGTGATGCGATCAGTTCCTTGCGCCGAGGCGATGTGGAGGCCAGAATAATAGGGCGCTGCTTTGTGTTATCCAAAATGAACGGCTCCTTATGCCACGGCAACATCCTGTCCGGATCACGATAATAGATGTCACTGGTTAATTTTTTTCGTCATAACTCGTCATTCTCCTACAGTCTGCGATATAGCCACACAGCGGCAATCATACCGATCAGACTCAGAAGGCTCATTTGAAATTGAAGTGAAATATCATAACTGATAATATCAAGATCAGCCTGCGGCGACCAACGTATGGTCGTGGCTTTCGTAAGAAAGGCTACTGCCTTAACAGGCTGCAGTGCCTTGGCGATCCACGCTCCGGCCATCCAGCCGAGCAGCAGAAACAGCAATAACATGCCGAAGTTTTTTTTCATCGGTAATCTTCCCTCGCCATTTTTTGACACCCACATTATTATACGGGGTTTTGTACGTCAATACAAACACAAATCCGGCAAGGGGAACTATTTCCAGTTCCTTGCCGGATGGGTAATTCCAAGCGTTGTTATGGGAAAGAGCATGTTACTGCTTAATCGCTTCGAGCCATTTTTTCTGCTGTAGTACATATTCCATCAGATCGGACTGCACGGACCACATGTGCACATCATCCGGATTTTTGTTGTACTCTGCAATAGCCGTTATTGCATCGTTCATTGATTTCTCCATTCCACCAACAATAGGCTGTACCTCCGCAGTCAGGCCGGGTGAGAGACTATTCAAACCGGTTAACCATGACTGGTGTTTATTCTGAATCGCGGCCATCGTTTCTGCAGAGACTGCTGTCGGTGCAGATTGTCCCAACTGCTGAATGGACAAGGTAGACAATTGTTCGACCAGTGCAGAACTGTTTGTGAAGAAAAGCTGCACATCCTCTTGCTTGCCACCGAATATAGCCGGATTGATCTCAGGGTTCACGATCTCCTTGACATACAGTTCGACTCCCTGAGCTTTTAGCCTGGAGCTAAGTAGCTTGGCCTCTTCACGGTCAGCCGAAATGCCTGCATATACTCGATTACCATCTTCAGGATCAGACCCTGCGGCTATACCTGCCTGAGCCAGTTCAAGCTTGGCCTGCTCAGCTCGTTCAGGAGAACTGAACACGCCGTATTGAAGTGCATAATACGTGCTGCCAGTCGCCGCTGTCTGCTGTTCTGTACCTGCAGCCCCCTCCTGACCAGTCACAGTGGAAACTGCCTGATTGGCGGGCAGAAGATCGTCTGGCTTGACGGCTCCTTCTTTATTAAAAAATGAGAGAATCACCATGCCAAAGAGTGCTCCGGTAACAAGTGCCCCAGTGACAGAACCAATCATTTTCCAGCCCCTTGGAGGACGATTGCGCTTATAGGAATAGTTCTCCGAATCTGCAAGCCAGTCGTGGCCCTGATCCTCTTGGGCATTAGACCGATAGCGACGCTCTTCCTCCGGACCTTCTGAATAATTATCATAACCGTAACCGGAACGGTTTCCTAGATAATGGTGCTCATCAAAATTCGAGTTCGAATCAGGGCTCACCCTCTCGTCAGGTTCAGGTACAGTAGAGCTTGTCAGCACCGTCTCTCCCCAGTCTCCGGGAATATCCTCTGGCGTCCATGATGGGGTCGTATCCATCTGCTTAGGCGTTAGCAGTTGATTATGCGGTAATTCTTCACTTAACGACACCAATGGACTGGATGCGGAACTCCTCTTGTTTTCAGGCTTGTCCGACTCATGATCCCCGAAGCGAAACGTCATTCTAGCATTGCTCACCCGTACCCTCTCCTTTGTCCCATTTATATCAGCTATATGCAGAGAAGGCAGAAGACATTCCAATTAACGCAAAAAAACGCCTGCTTCATATCGAAGACAGGCGGTTTCGCAAATGATCTATTTCAAGCCTTTGGCAAGTGTATCTCCAACTTTCCAGATATCACCTGCACCCATCGTAATCACCAGGTCTCCTGGCTGCAAACGATGCTGCAGATCAGCTACAACTTCTTCTTTCGTAGGAAGGTACCGTGCAGAAGCATTACTGTTTTGAACGATTAGTTCAACCAGTTTGGCGGAGGTTACCCCTTCGATCTGTTTTTCGCCCGCAGGAGAATAGATATCCGTAATAAGCACCTCATCCGCTTCCGCGAAAGCACGACTGAACGCATCCAACAGGAAGAACGTACGCGTATAACGCTGTGGCTGGAATACCGCAATAATACGTTTGCCTGTCGCTTTGGCTGCACTAATAGTCGCTTCAATCTCCGTCGGGTGATGCGCATAATCATCGATGATCAGTATATCACGCGCCTCGCCCAATACCTGGAATCTGCGTTTGGCTCCGTGGAACTGGATGATCGCTGCCACAATCTTCTCAAATGGAATACCTGCTTCCAGACAGGTAATTACAGTAGCCATCGCATTATAAACGTTATGCTTACCTGGCACTGATAATTCCACCGTGCCCATAGGAGCACCCTGATGATTCATCGTAAAGGAGATACGGCGATCGCCCAATACAATATCCGTTGCCGTATAATCCGCAGCACGATCAATACCATAAGTTGTAATTCGTGACTTGAGTTCTGGCAAAATCGCTTGAACATTCTCGTCGTCTGAGCACACAATGGCTGTTCCTTCCGGACGAATCTGGCTCAGGAACTGCACATAAGCCTTTTTGAGTTCCTCAAAATCACTGTTGTAATTCTCCAGATGATCTGCCTCAATATTGGTTACAATACCGAGCCATGGATGGTACTGCAAAAATGAGCCATCGCTCTCGTCCGCCTCGGCAACTACCCAGTCGCCCTGGCCTGCCTTGGCGTTGGTGCCCACATTCATGATCTCTCCGCCAATGATATATGTCGGGTCCGTATCACATTTATCCATAACCAGTGCAATCATGGATGAGGTGGTGGTTTTACCGTGGGCTCCAGCCACAGCCACACCTTTACGTTCATTTAACAAACGTGCAAGCATCTGGGAACGATGCAGAATCGGAATGTTGAGCTCTGCAGCTGCTACCCGTTCCACATTATCAGCAGGCGCTGCCGTAGAGTAAACAACCAGGTCTGCTCCAGTGACGTGCTCTGCTGTATGGCCGATATATATTTTCGCTCCCTTGGCTGCCAACTTCTCGGTCAACTCCTGTGAAGCGACATCCGATCCGGTAACGGTGTATCCCATTTCCAACATAACTCTAGCGATGGCACTCATGCCATATCCGCCAATCCCTATAAAATGAACGTGTTCCGATGTATTTAACAAAACTTTCACCAACCTTTTTCAGAATCGGTTTGATGCAAAAGGGCTGCCCGCACATCCGCAATCAGGTACAGTGTGCCGGAGACCACCCCCAGATCCTCCGCTTCCGTCCGTGACTTCAATAGATCAAGAGCCTTTGCCCATTCGGGCTCGACGATGATTTCCAGTTCCTGCTTCGCAAAGGCGGGACGTACCCGTTCGACAATCTGCAGCAATTCATCTGCAGCCATTTTGCGTCGGAAGTCTGGCTCGGTCAGGATCAGCGTATCCACTAGTGGCAGTATATGCTGCAAATATGATTCGTGATGCTTATTTGCCAACATACCCATCATCAAAATTAACTTGTTGTGAGGATAGACATCCGTAATGCTCTTGGCCAGCGACTCTGCCCCTTCCGGATTATGTGCTCCATCGAGCACAATTCGGGGTTCATCGACGACTTTTTCGAATCTCCCTGCCCAGAAAGCATTCTCCAGTCCAAGTGCGATATCGTTGTCATCCAGCATAAATGCCATGTATTGTCTAAGCAATTCGAGCACCATCAGTGCGGCCGCTGCATTGTCACATTGGTGTGAGCCCTGCATGCGGATGCGAACGTCCAGGTCACGAAAAGGGCCTGTAAAATGAAAAGATTGTCCGTTCTCATTACTCTCCAGTCGATGATAAGAGAAATGATTTCCAGCCAAATACAGGCTTGATTGAAGCTGCTGTGCTTTCTCCTGAATCACTTTCACAGCTTCGGGTTGCGTCGCGCAGGTTACAACGGGTACTCCCGGCTTGATAATGCCTGCCTTTTCTCCAGCGATCTGCTCAATCGTATCTCCAAGCACATCCGTATGATCCATACCAATGTTGGTGATGACGGACACAACAGGCGAAACAATATTCGTTACGTCCATCCTTCCCCCCAGCCCCGTCTCCCATACCACAACATCAGGGTAGCACTCTTCTGCATAATACAGAAGCGCGAGAGCCGTAGACACCTCAAACATCGTTGGGGAACCAAGCGGTGTAGATGCCATTTCCATAACCAGCGGTCGCAAACGGTTAGAGATCTTCAACAGTGTCTCTTCCGGAATATCCTCGCCGTTGTATTGAAAACGGTTCGTAAACTTGGTGATATAAGGCGATGTAAAGGTACCCACATCATATCCAGCCTGAAGAAGCACTGACGTCAAAAAAGCGCAAGTCGAACCTTTGCCGTTCGTTCCCGCGACGTGAATAAATTTGAGACGTTGGTGAGGATTGCCTAACATAGACATCAGACCCTCGATTCGTTCCAATCCAGGTCGGATGCCAAAAGGAATAAGGCCATTGATCCAGTCCACGGCCTCGTTATACGTAAGTAAAGGAGCTGCTGCATCTGTCCCGTCTAATTCCGTCATCTGATTCACCTTCGGTTCCGAGTTTGAGTGAAAAAAGCGGCCGGATGGCATACTGGCTCTCCATCCGACCCAAATATATTAACCTTTCAGTTCCTTGATTCGTGCGATCACTTTATCCCGTTTATCGGAATAATCTGCTTGCTTGGCGCGCTCTTCCTCAATAACTTTGGCAGGCGCTTTGGCTACAAAGCCTTCATTCGACAGCTTTTTCTCCACACGGAGTACTTCGCCCTCAAGGTTCTGCAACTCTTTCTCCAGACGAGCCACTTCCTGTTCGATATCAATAAGACCAGCAAGCGGCAAGTATAGTTCTGCCCCTGTGATGATTGCAGTCATTGCCTTATCCGGGGAGCTCAGATCCAGCCCACTATCGAACTCGGACGTGTTACAGAAACGTTTGATGTAATGACTGTTACGTTCGATGATGCTGGACGCCTCAGGGCTGTTTGCTTTTACCATCAATTCAATCTTTTTGCTCATAGGCACGTTCACTTCTGCACGGATGTTCCGAACTGCACGAATGGTATCCATGAGCAGGTTCATCTCGGCAACAGCCTCTGGATTCTCAAAAGCAGGATCATATACCGGCCATGCTGCCAACGTAATCGTCTCACCTTCATGCGGCAGATGCTGCCAGATCTCTTCGGAGATGTATGGCATAAACGGATGAATCAGGCGCATGGTCTGATCCAGCACATAAGCCAGTACGGATTGTGTTTTCTTCTTGGCAACCGGATCTTCCCCATAGAAGGACAGTTTAGCGAACTCAATGTACCAATCACACAGGTCATCCCAGATAAAGTTATACAGCACACGACCTGTTTCCCCAAATTCATACGCTTCGATTAGACGCGTAATATCGCGGGAAGTTTCGTTCAGACGGTGCAAAATCCAATAATCCGCTGTACCAAGCTCTCCGCTGATGTCACGATCCTCATAGGTGAATCCTTCCAGATTCATCAATGCAAAGCGCGAAGCGTTCCAGATCTTGTTGGCAAAATTACGAGCCTGCTCCACCCGTTCCCAACGGAAACGGAGATCCTGGCCTGGCGTGCTGCTGGTTGAGATCATGTAACGCATTGCATCTGCGCCATATTTCTCGATCACATCCAGCGGATCTACACCGTTGCCCAGTGATTTGGACATTTTACGTCCATCTGCATCACGAACAAGACCATGCATCAGCACATCCTTGAACGGAATCTCATCCGTGAATTCCAGTGCAGTGAAAATCATACGTGCAACCCAGAAATATATGATGTCATACCCTGTCACAAGTACACTTGTCGGATAATAACGTTGCAGATCTTCCGTATCTTCCGGCCAGCCTAGTGTGGAGAATGGCCATAAGCCGGAGCTAAACCAAGTATCGAGTACATCTTCGTCCTGTCTGAGCTTGCGTCCTGCATTCTCTGGTAGCGTTGTCGGATCTTCAGCAGATACGATGATTTCACCCGTTTCCTCATCATACCAGGCCGGAATACGATGTCCCCACCACAGTTGACGGGAAATACACCAGTCACGAACGTTCTCGATCCAGTTCAGATATGTTTTCTCGAAACGGTCTGGAACAAAATTAACCCCTTCGCCGCTCTGTTGTTTCTTGATCGCTCTCTCTGCAAGTGGCTTCATCTCAACAAACCACTGAGTAGACAGATACGGTTCAACAACAGCGCCGGTACGTTCACTGTGTCCAACCTGATGCGTATGATCCTCGATGTTGATCAATATACCTTGCTCTTTCATATCAGCAACAATCTGCTTGCGGCATTCACTGCGATCCAGTCCCTGATACTTACCAGCTTCTGCATTCATTGTGCCACTCTCATCCATTACCGTAATCTGTGGCAGATCATGACGAAGACCTACTTCAAAGTCATTCGGATCATGTGCAGGCGTGATTTTTACTGCACCACTTCCGAACTCTTTATCCACATAATCATCAGCGATAATTGGAATTTCGCGTCCAATGATAGGCAGTACAAGGACTTTGCCAATCATATCTGCATAGCGCTCATCCTTCGGATGAACAGCGACCGCTGTATCACCCAGCATCGTTTCAGGACGCGTTGTTGCTACTGTAACGTAGCCACTTCCGTCTTTGAGCGGGTAACGCAGATGGTACAGGTGACCCTGAACCTCTTTATATTCAACCTCAATGTCAGACAGAGCAGTCCGGTTCACCGGATCCCAGTTAATGATGCGTTTGCCGCGGTAAATAAGGCCTTTTTCATACAGTTGAACAAATACTTTGCGAACCGCTTGGGACAGACCTTCATCCAGCGTAAAACGTTCACGTGAGTAGTCAAGGGACAAACCCATTTTGCCCCATTGCTGACGAATGGTTGTGGCATATTGATCTTTCCAATCCCATACTTTCTCCAGAAACTTCTCGCGTCCCAGATCATAACGAGTCAGACCTTCTTCACGCAGCTTCTGCTCCACTTTGGTTTGGGTAGCAATACCTGCATGGTCGGAACCCGGAAGCCACAGTGCATCATAACCCTGCATCCGTTTGGTGCGGATCAGAATATCCTGTAGTGTAAAGTCGAGCGCATGCCCGATGTGCAGCATCCCGGTCACATTTGGGGGTGGAATTACAATCGTATACGGCTCGGCATCTTTACGTTGACCGGCTTTGAAATATCCGCGCTCCATCCAGGTGGAGTACCATTTGTCTTCTGCCGCTTTAGGATCGTAAGTGGTCGGCATTTCTGTTGCAGCTGATTTTTTTTCCTCAGACATGTGTCATTCCTCCGTTACTTCATCTTCATCATCTTCGCCAAAAAAAACAAAAAAAACCTTTCATCCATCAAAGGACGAAAGGTTAGCTTTCGCGGTACCACCTTTGTTTCACGCCGAAAGCAAGGTAGACTTCCCCCTCTGTACATGACGTGACACTTCAAGCAGATAACGGCTGCTACCGGCCCATCCTACCTCAGAAATAAATGACGATAACGCTCATTCATCCCTTGAATTCAAACAGGCAACTCCCGGGCGACTTCGATCAGTTGGTTCCTGCGGAATCTCACAGCGTTGCAATTCCACTCTCTGAAAGGTCATACTGTCTACTACTCCCGTTCCACGTTGTTCTTCAAAAAACCTACACACATCATACCTTGCTCGTGCGCGATAGTCAACCTGACAACAGCGGATAAAGTGCGCTGGAATGCAGGTTTAGGGCAAATCATGCAAAAACCCGCAATCCTCAAGGGGATCACGGGTCATAACGAAGGCTTTAACTGCGGATTAAGGGATGTACAATATCTGACCTTCTTCCACAACTTGTTCAGATAATCGATTATACAACTGAAGTTCCCTCGTGCTCAATTGATATCGATCCGCAATGGCATCCAGTGTATCTTCCCGCTGGACGATACACAACTTCACTTTGCGGAATGGCGTCTGATCCACAATCGTTCCCAGGAACAGATTCTTCCATTCCACATCCTCAGGTGCATACGTTTCTTCCTGTATCACACCGGCTGGAACCTCTTCGCCTCTCTCCACTTCAGCATCGCGTGCTGATCTGCCGGAGGATAACAAGGAAGAGATCCCCACACCCTCCTCTTGTCTTGGAGCGGATTCCTTTTTACTGCCAAAAGCAACCTTCATCTCCGGCTTGTCTTCCGTCTCAGCAACAGGTTCAGGGACAAATGCTTCGTTCTGCACAAACTCATCTACCTCAGTCGCTTCAAAAGACTGGCGTTCTTCCTCTGCATTGACTGCTTCGGACGTACCGAATACACCTTGCCAGTTCTCCGCTTGTGGTTCAACCGGAACATCAACTGCCTGATTCTCCTGCTGAGGTACAGATCTCGCTGATTCGAAATGCCATACATCCGGTCCGTCCGGTACATCTGGTGCTGCGAACTCATTAGATGATTGAGCAGCAGGTTCTCGGACTTCTTGATCTGAATTTCTAGGCTCTGTAGGCAATGCATCCACGGAAGGCTCGGACCACGCTGAAGACTCATCTTCCAGAGGAAGCAATGGTTCCGACTCTGGGTAAGAAGCTAACCGATCAGCGGTCTCAGCCATAAATGACGAGATGGGAGAAGGTTCGCTGTATGGCTCCTGGGATGCCAGTTCATCTCCATTCGCTGTCAGAGATGCAGGATCTTCGTTTGCATCAGGTTGTCTGTTTTCGTTAGCGTACTCCGCACTTGGCTCCGCCGATTGGAGTGGCTCCGACGAGGATAAGTTTGCATATTCCTGATGATATTCCGGGGCACCATAGGCAAGCTCTGCTGCATTCGCAAGTCTCTCTTCCTCACTCCGCTGGAGCAGATACTCCTGTGCAAATGTGTTAGGATCGCTATCTGTCTCTTCTGCTTCATCGGAACGGTTGGATTGCTGAGCATCCGGTGAGTGGACTACTGTAAACTCATCTGCTGACCACACTTGCGGCTCTTCAGCATGAAAGCCCTCGATGCCTCGCAACGACAACACGCCAGTAATGTTCAGACTACGATTGGACAACAGATCCACGTCAAAATTCTCGATCTCAATGGAAATATCCTCAATCGATCTGACTCGGTTCAGCGGCACTGTAATCTCCACGGGAATGAAATGTTTGAGCTCCTCTGAAGCCTCATTTTCTCCTCTGTACGCACCTGTAAGTAAAAGATGCCCTCTTAAGGTGGCATGATCATCCTGCCCTATGACTTGAATGCGCGGGTATAATTCAATCTCCTCCAATTCCTCAATCGCAGGAACTCCCTCAGACAAATGAACGCGCTCATAAATATCGAACCGCAAACCATAAGGTTGATTCAACAAAGGTGGCGTCCTCCTTTCGGCATATGTTCACCATGATCCTTCTCATGGGACTGATCCATGGTCCAAATCCTTCGTTACCCCATCTATATGCCTTGAATGAGATGAGCATGCCACCTTTTGAAAAACCTTGCTATATAAAGCGAAATAGAGAATGTTGCACCTAGCCACTTCGATGACAGAATAACCTTCCGATCACTGTTATCCCTAGATTTTTTTGATTCCCTTCTTCAAAGGGAAAATCCGGGGATAGACTATGCTTCCGAAGCAGCTTTCTTTCAGAAAGCTTTTAGGCGACATAAAAGTATTAATACATCTTTTCGCGCTCTGCCAGTTGTGTAAAATCGGACGGCCAAGGGTCATTTACTTCAATCATGGCTCCAGTTAACGGGTGGTTAAACTTCAACACTTCTCCGTGAAGCGCCTGCCTATCAATGGCATCCGCTCTTCCTCCATACAACTCATCACCGATGAGCGGATGTCCCGCATAACTCAGATGTACACGAATTTGGTGTGTGCGTCCTGTGTCCAGCTTCAATCGTACAAGAGTTGCCCGTTCCCACACTTCGACGATCTCCACATGCGTAACAGCTTCTTGACCACCTTCAGAGACACGTCTGCGCTGTTTGTGATGTCTGTCCTTGCCAATGGGAGCATCAATTTTGTGCAGTTCGCGGGATAGTTGTCCCCCTGCAATGGCTACATAATGGCGACCAATCTCTTTGCGGCGCATCGCTTCATCCAGTTTGGCGAGAGCAAAAGCATTTTTGGCATACAGGACAGGTCCGGTTGTATCCTCATCCAGTCGATGAACATGGCGTACACTTGCCTGTATTCCGTTCATCTCATAATAGGAGGCAACCACATGATCCAGCGTGATGGCTTGATCAGAGCGGATTCCATCCGGATGCAGTTTCATGCCTGCCGGTTTGTGCATAACCAAACAGAAATCATCCTCAAACAAGACCTCCGCCTCAGCCCATCGTGGCTCGACATCGATTGGCTGAGACGCAAAAAGGGCCAGCCGAAGCCGGTCCCCTGCGAGTTGTATTCCTCGGTTTGCTTTAAGCTGACGTAGCAGTTTCTCCGGAAACTGAAGTTCAGACAATAGCCATTGCTCTGCAGCCATCTGTTTGTCCGAGCTGCCGGTTACGGCTTTGCCTGGCATCAGCTCAAGCCATTCCCCGCGGCGTTTCCAACTTTTGATCGTCATAGCGATTGAAGAGCTTTACGATTCGCCTCGATCGTATCGTCAATATCTTTCTCCGTGTGCACACCAGAGACAAACATGCCTTCGTATTGCGAAGGCGCAACACTCACACCTTGATCAATCATGGCCGCAAAATAACGACGGAATTGATCCAGATTGCTTTCTTTGGCAATATCATAATTAGTTACCGGAACGGCACTGAAGAATGGACAAACCATGGAACCCACCCGGTTAATGGTTATCGCGACACCCGCCTCAGATGCATTTTTCTCGAATCCGGCTTGCAGACGTGCAGACAGTGTCTCCAGACGGTCATAGACCTCTGGTGTTAACAATTTGAGCGTAGTATATCCTGCGGCCATAGCCAGCGGATTCCCGCTTAGTGTACCTGCTTGATAGATCGGTCCCGTAGGAGCAATCTGTTCCATCAGATCCCGGCGACCACCATAAGCACCAACCGGGAGTCCGCCACCGATAACTTTCCCCAGACAAGTCAGGTCGGGTGTAACCCCATATCGTCCCTGGGCACAGTTCAACCCTACGCGGAAACCGGTCATGACTTCGTCAAAAATAAGCAGGCTGCCATATTGCGTCGTCAAACTGCGCAAGCCTTCCAGGAAGCCGGAAGCCGGAGGTACAACCCCCATGTTACCTGCCACAGGTTCCACAATAACAGCGGCAAGTTCTTCACCATAACGTTCAAAAGCAAGTGTCACAGACTCCAGATCGTTATAAGGTACCGTAATGGTATTCACAGCTACGCCTTCAGGCACACCTGGACTATCTGGCAGACCCAATGTTGCAACACCTGAGCCAGCCTTGATCAGCAAACTGTCTGCATGTCCATGATATGATCCTTCAAACTTCAGAATTTTACTGCGTCCGGTTACCCCGCGTGCCAGTCGAATGGCACTCATGGTTGCTTCCGTACCGGAATTAACCATCCGCACAATATCGATGGAAGGTACACGCTCACAGACCAGTTTCGCCATCTCGGTCTCCAGCAAGGTAGGTGCACCAAAGCTTGTTCCTTTAAGGGCTGTCTCACGCAAAGCTTCTACAACGTCAGGGTGTGCATGTCCCATGATGAGTGGACCCCACGATCCTACATAGTCAATAAAAACATTGCCATCAATATCGTAGATTTTGGACCCTTCGCCGCGCTCCGCATAGATTGGCGTAAGTCCCACCGATTTGAATGCGCGTACAGGGCTGTTCACCCCCCCGGGTATGTACTGCTTTGCTTCCTCAAACGCGCTACGTGAGCGCTCATCATTACGACGATTACCTTGTTGTACAGTCATGTGTATCCTCCCCAATGTCGATTATTTTATTTCTCAGCCAACCAGCGAGAAGCGTCTTTTCCGTAGTAGGTAATGATCATATCTGCACCCGCGCGTTTCATACTGAGCAGGATTTCCATGGCAACTTTTTTCTCATCGATCCAGCCTTGAATCGCCGCCGCCTTAACCATGGCATACTCGCCACTTACATTATAGGCAACAAGCGGAAGATCAAATTGATCCTTGATGGTGCGCATAACATCCAGATAGGAAAGGGATGGTTTTACCATCAACATGTCCGCTCCTTCCAGCACATCCGTTTCGGCTTCACGCAGAGCTTCTCGTGCGTTGGCCGGGTCCATCTGATACGACTTGCGGTCCCCGAATTGTGGCGTTGAATCTGCTGCCTCGCGGAATGGGCCATAGAATGCAGAAGCATATTTTACAGAGTAGGACATGATCGGAATGTGACTGAATCCATTCTCATCCAGCCCGGCACGGATCGCTTGTACAAATCCATCCATCATGTTGGATGGTGCAATAATGTCCGCTCCTGCTTTGGCTTGGGACACTGCCGTTTGCACGAGCAGATCAAGTGATTCGTCATTTAACACATCTCCGCAGATGTGACCGTCAATCTCCACGGTGTGTACCATACCGCAGTGACCGTGATCTGTGAATTCACACAGACAAGTATCTGCAACAACCAGCAGCTCTGGATACCACGATTTGATCAATCTCGTCGCTTCCTGCACAATGCCATCTTCAGCGAAGCCAGATGAACCCACACTATCCTTCGTCTCAGGAATACCGAACAATAACACGGCTGGAATTCCCAACTCGGCAATTTCTGTTACTTCTTCCTGAAGACGATCCAGCGAGAAACGGAATACCCCAGGCATGGATTTGATTTCGGATTTAACATTTTCTCCATACGTTACATAGATCGGTTGAATAAAATCATCCACGGTTAGATGGGTCTCTCTGACCATATTGCGAATACCTGTGGATTGGCGTAAACGGCGATGCCGTACAATTGGAAAACTCATACGTGTAAACCTCCCTGAAAGTGTAATAGAGCAAAAAGGGAAGCGCGCTGGTATCCTATCGAATTCAGCACGCTTCGTATGTCAACATATTACTTGTGTATTAATTCCGAAGAACGCCTTCCTTGGCGCTTGTCCGTTTCCAGTCACATAGAACTGTGATCAAGCTATCCATCGTTGCTTCCTCTGCCATGAGCGTAACACGCAGTCCAGCGGCCTCTGCAGTCTTCGCTGTAACCGGTCCGATACATGCAACCTCCACATCTTTTAACAAAGGCAGCGGATCTTGCAATCCCATCCGTTTCAACATACTCATGAAGTTGGTAACCGTCGATGAACTTGTGAAGGTCACCGCATGTATACCGCCTTCTTCAAGCAGCTTGAGCAGTTCATCATCATCTTCACCAGCGAGGATCGTATCATAGATGATGGCTTCGGTGACTTGAAGTCCTCGTTCTCGCAGCTGGTCACGTAACCACGTACGAGCCAGATCACCGTGCGGAAGCAGGACTTTCTGGCCTTCCTTCAGTTCACTTTCAAAAGTCTCAAGCATGCCTTCGGCCTGGAAAGGACCTTTGACAACCTCTGCAACGATGCCATGTTTGCGCAAAGCGTCTGCTGTGGATGGTCCTACGGCAGCAATTCTTGCCTGATGAATGGAGCGAATATCCTTGCCTTCCTGTTCCAGATGGCGGAAGAAGAACTCCACGCCGTTCACACTTGTGAAAAATACCCAGTCATAGGTATTTAAAGCACTGAACGCGTCTTTGACACTTTGCTGCGCAGATTCACTGGAAGGCATGACCGTCTCAATGACCGGAAACTCATACGGTTCGCCGCCGAGTTCCTCAATGCGATTCACGAGTTCACTCGCCTGACTGCGAGCACGGGTCACCAGAATTCGTTTGCCAAACAGCGGCAGCGCCTCTGCCCATTTCAACTGTTCCCGTTGATTCACGACATCCCCTACCACAATAACAGCAGGCGGTTGGAAATTGGCTGCGATCACTTTCGCTTCTATATCTTCAAGGGTACCTGTAATGGTATCCTGTTCCGCTCGTGTTCCCCAACGAATCAGTGCTACTGGTGTTTGTGCTGGACGACCATGACGAATCAACTGTTCGCTGATATAGCCAATTTTGGCAACACCCATCATAAATACAAGTGTGCCCGTCGCATTCGTCACTTTATCCCAATGGATGCTGCGATCGAGCTTGTCCGGACTTTCATGCCCCGTAATGATGGAGATAGAGGACGCATAGTCACGGTGTGTCACGGGAATTCCGGCATACGCTGGCACACTTATCGCAGCTGTTACCCCAGGCACAATCTCAAATGGAATGCCGTTTTTGTGCAGCAAATCTGCCTCTTCGCCCACGCGTCCAAAGATCGTCGGATCGCCACCTTTAAGCCGTACCACAACCTTGCCTTCCAGAGCCAGATCAACCAACAGTTGATTGATCTCTTCCTGTTTCATCGTATGCCGATCCGGGCGCTTGCCCACGTAAATCTTGACCGCGCCAGGTTTCATTTGTTTCAACAATCTTGGACTTGCCAAACGATCATAGACTACAGCATCGGCTTTACCGATGGATTCCCACCCTTTTACCGTAATCAGCTTTGCATCCCCAGGACCTGCTCCTACCAAAAAGACCTTCCCCACCATGTCTTCATCCCCTAACTTCTGCCAGTATCTGCTCTGCTCCCCGTTCGATCAATCTCCAAGCCACTTCTTCTCCCAGACGAACCGGGTCTTTGCCAGTCAGAGCTTCCTTAAGAATCAGTCCACCATCCGGTGTACCGACCATACCTGTTAATTGTAACGTGTTTTTGCCATTCAGGGAATCTGCATCTTGCTGAGGCACCCACACCGCATGAGCACCAATCGGAACCTGACAACCCCCATTCAATACACTGAGAAAACGGCGTTCCGCCTGTACAGGAAATGCTGTCTCGGGATCATTATACAGCTGCAACAAGTGCAACAATTCCTCATCGTCTTCACGGCATTCGATACCAAGCGCCCCCTGGCCCACAGCCGGAAGGCAAGCTGTCTCGGTCAAGTACTCGGTAATCCGGTCTTCCCAGCCCATTCGGTACAACCCAGCAGCAGCCAGAATAATCGCATCAAGGCCTTCAGTCTCCAGCTTCCGCAGACGGGAATCGATATTGCCGCGAAGCGATTCCAATTGCAAATCTGGACGATAGGCTTTTAATTGACTGGATCGGCGCAGACTGCTTGTCCCAACTCTTGCGCCTTCTGGCAATTGATCCAGCGTAAGTCCACCATTGGAAATCAGCGCATCCCGTGGATCTGCACGACGGGGAACAGCGCCATTAATTAATCCTTCGGGTAACTCGGAGGGCATATCCTTCATGCTATGCACAGCCATATCAATGGTACGATCAAGCATCGCCTGTTCAATTTCTTTGACAAACAATCCTTTGCCTCCCACTTTTGACAGCGTTACATCCAGAATGAGATCTCCCTTTGTAACAATCTTATGTACTTCAAAGTCAAAAGCTAATCCTTCCCGCTCACAAATGTCGCGTAAATCCTGAATGACATGACCTGTCTGGGTTAACGCAAGCGCGCTCTGTCTACTTCCAACTTTAATTGTACGCATATCTATACTTCCTCCTGATTACGGGATATCCAGTCCCCGATTTCTTCTTCGGTCCACCACCGGAAATGGCCTGTACGAATATCTTCTAGTATGTTCATCTCAGTTAACTGCCGAAGCAACGTACTTCTAAGACTAGCAGAAGATACGCGTGCCTTCACCTCGTTCCTCATCTGGTGCAAAAACTCAAGGTACGTCTCATACTCATCACCGAACTGTCGTTCGAGTGTGGCTCGTATCTCAGCAGCTGCTGCCGGCCCCGCCCCTGCTGTGGATATCGCTATGCTTAATCTTCCACGTCTGACTACGCTTGGCGTAATAAAGCTGCTGTGCTCCGAAGACATCGCGTCATTCACCAATATGCCCGCATTCCCAGCATCCCGAACCACAGTTGAATTGACCTCTGATCGGTCAGTCGCTGCATATACGAGAAAGGCCCCCCGCAAATCTCCATTGCGGTAGGACCGGTCTATCCATTGAATTCGGGATTCATGATGCAGTTGTTTTAATAAGGGAGTAAGCTCCGGACTGATGACCGTAATCTGAGCCTCGGCATGCAGCAATCCCTTAATTTTACGCTCGGCAACACGTCCACCACCAACCACATAGCACTTCTTTCCTGAAGTATTCACAAATATTGGTGTGTAACGCTCCATCTCCTTCACTCTCCCGTCCAACGATGAAACGCTGAATACGCATTGGATAAAAAACTCACAATGACCAATCCGTATCCGATCAGGGTCCATCTTGCCATGATGATCGTAGAGAACTGTTTTCTTCTCTTGAATACGAAGTAACCTACGTAGATGGCTATAGCAAGACCTGTAGCAATTACTTTGAGGTCCAGTAGCAAGATCCATCGTCTTTCCGCCACAATGGATAATACGGCAAGCATTACAGAAACACCAAGGAGCGGCGTTCCTATCAATGTAGCACCATCCATGTACTTACCGATCACTTCCAGGCTTGGCAGCCGGCGCATCGTATCATTCCACTTTTTTTTCTTCAACTTATGGTGCAAGAAAAGATATAACAAGGCAAATACCGTAGCAACGGTTAACGCCGCAAAACCAAGATTCGCCAAGGTGATGTGCATGATGAGTAATCCATGTACTGTTTGCCAGTTATGCAGGGATATCTCTCCGGCCGTAAACCACAGTCGGTTTAATACCGTAACGGAAAAACCTACAACATTCAGCAATAAAATCACAAATTCAGAACGCTGGATACGAGTCATGACAAGAGACATCAGCACAATACTGAATGAAAATATAAACAAAAAATCAAAGGTGGTGTAGATGGGAAAATGCCCTTCAGTCCACATGCGCAAAATGACATGTGTGACCTGAAGTCCCCAAACAACGACAAGAAACCCTGTGCCTGTCCGCTTCGCCCCCGCATTGCGTCGAATGCAGTCCGAGAAATAGAACAGTAGGCTTAGGGCATACATATAGATTAAAGCTTCATAGACTTGTTCAGCAACGGTCAAGCTGCCCACCCGCCTTATACGCCTGCCGGAGCATAAGCCGGCACGGGGTCTTGCCGGTTTTCGTTAAGGTGAGCGGCTGGTTTCGCCAGAGCTGTGGCGTCACTCTGACTCACTTTTTCAGCGGCCATCTCCACTGCATTTTCCAAAGCGAAAATCTGAGTAAACATGCGCAGAGCTTCATCACCTTGCTTCGTTCCTGCCATTTCCTTAATCCGATTAATCGGATCTGTCGTCATTTGATTCACAATACTCTTGGTCAAACGACGAATGACTTTACGCTGATGTTCATCAAGCTCAGGCAGTTTATTAAACAGGCTATCCATCGTTTCTTCATGAATGGAGACACCTTTTTCCTGCAAAGCGCGAATAACGGGACGAACACCCAACGTTTTGAGCCAATGGTAATAATCTTCCATCTCAAGCTCAATCATTCTCTCAATCTTGGCAGCTTCCACCTTACGCATCTCCAGGTTGCTCTCCACGATTCCTTCCAGATCATCAATGTCATAGAGATATACGTTGGATAACTCAGCAATCGCCGGATCAATATCCCGTGGAACCGCAATATCAATCAGGAACAATGGACGGGATTGACGACGCTTCATGCTCTCCCGTACCACTGCCGCATCCATGACATAACGTTCAGCTCCAGTAGAACTAATCACAATGTCCACTTCATTAAGACGATCTATTGCTTGTTCCATCGTACAAGGTGTGCCCCGGAACTTCGCTGCCAACTCTTCGGCTCTTGCGAGCGTACGATTTGCCACGATGACTTCGGATGCCCCGTTGGCATAGAGATGTTTCACGGTTAGTTCACTCATCTTGCCGGCACCCAATATGAGCACCTTCTTATCTGTGAACATGCCAAAGATCCTCTTACCAAGCTCAACAGCAGCATAACTGACAGATACGGCGCTCTCCCCGATGGAGGTCTCCGAATGGGCCCGTTTGCCCAGTGTAACTGCCTGTTTGAACAGCATATTAAACCAGGTACCTGTTGATTTCTCTTCCTGAGCTTTAAGAAAAGCCTGTTTCACCTGTCCAAGTATCTGAGTCTCACCAATGACCATGGAATCAAGTCCGCAGATCACACGGAACAAATGGCGCATGGCTTGGTCATCTTCATATATATATAAGTGTTGCGTAAATTCTTCCCGTGGTACATTAAACCATTGTTCCATGAATGTTCGAATAAAATAACCACACATGTGAAGACGGTCCACCACAACATACAACTCGGTACGGTTACATGTGGCTACGATTACACCTTCCAATACACTCTTGGTCAGCTTGAGCTGCTGCAGCGCTTCAGACAAGTCCTTTTCTGCAAATGTGAATCGTTCCCTAACCTCTACAGGCGCCGTGCGATAATTCAAACCAACGACAACGATGTGCATTGCAAGTTCACCTGCCTAATAAATTTCCAATCAAAGTGCTTACTGCATATGTCTATCCATTTATGATTGACATGGTTAATTATATCACACATCATAGCCGTGACCGGGTCATTTTTATGAAATGTTTATGAAATCCCCATGTTCATCATCATATGCACTGTCATTTATTGTAGTGTCTCACCAAAGTTCCCCGTTATGCGTTAAAAAGTGTCGATTATGAATATTCATAATGATATGGACATTTAAAACAAATAGCCATGGAATGATTCCATGGCTATTAAAGTTTGGGAGGTTATGCGTCCATCCCGATATGTGAACATTGTGTATGCAATATACTATTTATTTAAACCCATTCTGAATGTTTGTTCATCTCTGGTGTTTCAACTTGCAATTCGCCCAATCCACGTACCAGCTTCTTTGCATACGTTTTTTCCGGCTTTAATACGGATACCAGGTAGTCAATGGCCAACTGTGGGTCAACGGTATCCCCGCAAGTGTAACAATCAATTGCTGCAAAACCTCTCTCAGGATACGTATGAATGGAGAGGTGACTCTCCGACAAGAGTACAAGTACGGTCGCTCCCTGTGGGTCAAACTGCTTGGACTGCACGGACATTACTGTCGCACCACATGCCTCCGCTGCTTCAACCATTTGGGCTTGCAAGTACTCCGCATTGTTCAGTAGATTAAAGTCGACACCCCAAGTATCAACAGCAACGTGTCTTCCGAAAGTTGAATATTCCACCCTTCGGTTCCCCCTTCCTAGGAATAAAATGTTTGAAAAATTTCATCCGCTAGGACCTACGTCATTCACTTCCCGAGGGAAAAATCTCTCGCAACATATAATGTCCTGAGTGAATCCTGGTTCCTATATTGTTTTCAACGAGATTAAAAATAACATTGAATCCGAGTGAAATCAACCCTTTTCCAGAAGATTGTAAAATAAATATTTTCATTCGGGATGATTTGACCCTACAACAAAAAATCCCCCTGAAACCTCCGCATTGGCAAGTGCCAAGACCCGGAAGATACAAGGGAATTCATTACATTTTTATACGTGTATAGACATACACTTTCAGGTTAATAAGCTTCAAGCTCAAACAACCGTTTTTGATAACGAACAAGAGTCTCATCAATCTGATGAAGCTGATCAGCAGTCGCATCTTTTCTAGTGTCCAGCAGTGAATCAATCTCGGCATACACACGGTTGATTTCGCGTTCTACATCTCTGGCCAGGAACAGATGTTGCAATTCGAGCAACGTATTTTTGTATTCATAGATCACTCGGGTATTCTCCCCGGTTTTCTCCACAATTTTACGGACAGTGCCTTGAGCATAAACATACGTCATGGTGAACCCTTTATAGATTCGATGAACGACCCCGTCACCCTTAAAAGTCATAAAGAGCTTCCGGACAACATTGGTCAGATGCAGATTCACCAGGCGGCAAGATAACTCACAGATATAAAATCCTTCTATGCGGTCAAAAGGGAAATGAACCTCTTCTCCACTTACATCCCCCAACACAACCTCCTGACATCCATTGTCCAACACCTTAACCCGATGATGGAGTCGGCCGTCTTCCGTCATGCGCAAAAACTGATGCATCTGGGGTTCTGACAATTTCATAGTGGCCTTAACATACTCTGTGGCTAACCGCTGAGCCATACAAATCTCCTCAATTCTTTCCCGATTGTTTTGCCTTCCTGCACTGTAGCAGTAATCTCAAAATTCTTCAGGCCGGCGAAGCCGGTGTTTTGGGTACTGTTGGCAACATGCACCTATGCTCATTATACACTACCTTAACGCTATATTTCTCCAGACCCAGATGATGAATTCTCACGAAATCCCATAAATAACCGGATTAATCTTGATCTCATCCAAGATTCACTTAACATGCTCACTTTCCCACACTAAAACTGTATACTATCTCGGTTATCCGTTAATTTCGTTGTTTTCTTCCTCTTCAGCAGTACCCTCTGCATCCAGCACTGGTGCATACTTATCTATGCGGGCATGGCGGGTAATGATGTCCCATAACTCCTCTTTCCCCAATCCCTCTTCGGATGAAAACGGCACAAACAAATCCCCTGAACGAAGACCCAGTGATTCCTTAATAACTTTGATATGTTTGGCTCTACGTGTTTTGGGAATCTTGTCCATCTTGGTTGCTACGACAACCAAAGGCAATCCATTGTGACGAAGCCATTCATTCATCATCTTATCTTCCTTGGATGGCTCATGTCTCATATCCACCATCTGCATAACCAGTTTCAATTCCTCGCGTCCGAGCAGGTATTTCTCCATCATTTTACCCCAGGCAAAGCGCTGCTCTTTGGAAACCTTGGCGTAACCATATCCCGGGAAATCGACGAAGTAGAGATCCTGATTAATTTTATAATAGTTCAGCTGCTGTGTTTTACCTGGTGTCGCACTCGTCCGAGCCAGATTTTTACGATTGATCAAACGGTTGATCAAGGAAGATTTTCCCACATTGGATCGACCCGCCAACGCAATCTCTGGCAGACCGTCCTCTGGGTATTGTTCAGGCCGAACGGCACTGATAATAAATTCAGATTGATTTACTTTCATATTGTATCTTTCCTCTCTTGAACGCCTTTGCTATGCATAACCTGTTGAAGTTATTATGCCATGGATTGTTCTATCATACCAAAAAAACCGTTCCAGCGGACGCCGAAGCCTCCGCAGAACGGTCTACTCTTCATACGAACCTTTCGGATACGTGGATTACAGGTGGATTCCTGCCTGCTCAACAAGCGCATGCTGCAATACCTGATCCATATGGGCGACCGGGACAAACTCCACATCTTCCTTGATGCTGTCTGGAATGTCACGCAGATCCCGTTCGTTATCCTTAGGCAATAATATTTTTTTATAACCTGCACGATGGGCTGCCAGTGATTTCTCTTTCAATCCACCAATGGGCAACACACGTCCACGCAATGTTATTTCACCAGTCATGGCGATATCCTTGGATACATGTTTGTTCGTCAGAGCTGAGATTAACGCTGTTGCCATCGTAATCCCGGCAGATGGACCATCCTTCGGAATCGCTCCTTCCGGAACGTGGATATGAATATCGTTCTTCTCATGAAAATCAGGCGCGATCCCAAGCTGCGTAGCTTTGGAACGTGTGTAACTGAATGCGGCTTGTGCCGATTCCTTCATGACATCCCCCAGTTTACCTGTAAGAGTCAATTTACCTGTTCCAGGCACAACAGTCACTTCAATGACAAGGGTATCTCCGCCAACTTCAGTCCACGCCAGACCCGTTACGGTACCAATCTGATCTTCCAGTTCGGCCATGCCATAACGGAACTTGCCAGGTCCAAGATAGTCTTTGATCTCATCTGATGTGATGTTAATCTGACCTTCCACACCAGACACGATATTCTTGGCAGCTTTCCGGCACAACGAAGCCATCTGCTGTTCCAGATTACGTACACCTGACTCCCGTGTATATTCACGAATTACACGCAACAACGCGTCATCCGGGATTTCCAGTTGCTCTTCTTCCAGACCATGGTCCTGCTTCTGTTTGGGCAACAAATAGTTTTTCGCAATTTGCAGCTTCTCCAGCTCCGTGTAACCAGGGATGTTGAGCATTTCCATCCGATCCAGCAATGGACGCGGAATATTGTGTACCGTATTGGCAGTTGTTATAAACATAACGTTGGATAAGTCAAACGGCAATTCTACAAAGTGATCACTAAACGTATTATTCTGTTCCGGATCAAGGACCTCAAGTAACGCTGCAGAAGGGTCTCCGCGGAAATCTGAAGCCATCTTATCAATCTCGTCGAGCAGGAATACCGGATTAAGTGAACCCGCCGTTTTCATACCCTGAATGATACGACCAGGCATGGCTCCTACATAGGTGCGTCGGTGTCCACGAATCTCGGCTTCATCGCGCACGCCGCCAAGAGAGATTCTGACAAACTCCCGTCCCAGCGATCTCGCGATCGAACGGGCAAGTGATGTTTTACCGACCCCTGGAGGTCCAACCAGGCAGAGAATTGGCCCTTTAAGCTTCTTGACGAGCTTCTGGACCGCCAGATATTCAAGCACACGTTCTTTGGGCTTTTCCAATCCGTAATGATCTGCATTGAGCACATCCTCGGCTTTTTGGATATCCAGATCATCTGCTGTCATCTGGCTCCAAGGAAGGCCAAGCAGCCAATCCACATAGTTGCGGATGACTCCGCCCTCGGCTGAGCTTGCAGGCATTTTCTCCAGTCGATCAATTTCTTTCTCAACCTTTTCTTTCACCTTGTCCGGCAAGCCGAGTTCTTCCATCTGCGTGCGAAGTTCCTCAACCTCACCCGCTCGGCCTTCTTTTTCACCCAGTTCTTTCTGGATTGCTTTCATCTGCTCACGCAAATAATATTCCTTCTGCGTTTTCTCCATCTGTTTCTTCACACGTTGGCTGATCTTGCGTTCAAGCTCCAGCACTTCACGCTCATTGTTCAGGATATCCAGCAATTTCTCCAGACGTTCCCGAACGTCGATGGTCTCCAGAATTTCCTGTTTATCCTTGATCTTCAAGGACAGGTGACTCGTGATGACATCGGCCAAACGCCCTGGTTCTTCGATGTCAGACACCGCAGCAAGTGTCTCTGGCGTCACTTTTTTGGACAGATTAATATAATTCTCGAACTGGTTCAGAACGGTACGCATCAAGGCATCCGTCTCCGGATGGGTATTCTCCTCTTCAGGCAGCTCTTTTGCCAGTACTTCATAATATTCCTCGTTGTCCGTATATTCAATAATTTCAGCCCGTTCCAAGCCTTCCACGAGTACACGAATCGTACCATTCGGAAGCTTCAGCATCTGTCTGACCTTGGCCACGGTTCCGATTCTGAAAATGTCTTCTTGTGTTGGTTCTTCAATATTTACTTCGGCTTGGGAACATAGGAGAATCAGATGTTCTTCTACCATCGCTTTTTCTAAAGCCTTGACCGATTTCTCCCGGCCCACATCGAGATGCAGTACCATACTCGGGTAGACGAGAAGTCCTCTTAAAGGCAGTAAAGGAAAACGACGACCTTTCGCTTTGCTCGGTCCCATCGCTTTCGCACCTCCAATGGCTCTCAGGTTGTAGTCATTCATTATTCTATCAAATGTTCACATAAAAAACCAATGAAGGGAAGCGTTTAGCAGCTTCCCGAATCTGTAACCTGTCCTGGACGAGGCACGTCAGCACGCAAATAGGAAGCAGATGCCGGTGGAAAAATCTCCGGTGCAGGGGTAACTGTCTCCTCTGCAAGCTTCGTCTGTTCTATCTGTTGTTCCGGAACCCAGGCGAACACTTCACGAAATACGTCCTGTACCGTATCTACCGGAATAACGCGCAAGCCATCCAGATTCTCGAAAATGGACTGCCAGTTCTCCGCGGGAATAATAACCGTCTTCGCTCCCGCCTGAAAAGCAGCCTCCACTTTGGCCAGCACGCCACCAATTGGCTTGACCCGACCATGAATACTGATCTCGCCAGTCATCGCTGTCTCATGATCCACAGGACGTCCCTGAATGGCTGATGTAATGGCAGTCGCCATGGCAATTCCGGCTGATGGACCATCAATAGGCGTCCCACCTGGGAAATTCACGTGTAAATCGTAATCATTCGGACGAATACCCATGGCTTTTAATACGGTTAACACATTTTCAACCGAGCCTTTAGCCATACTTTTCCGCCGGAGTGTACGCGAACCGCCTCCAATCTCTTCTTCATCCACAACGCCTGTAATGTTAATTCGGCCTTGATCTTTAAGAGCCGGAACAGCAGACACTTCAATTTCCAAAATGGTTCCCATATTCGGTCCGTATACCGCCAAGCCGTTAACAAACCCCACCTGAGGCTGTGAAGGGACCTTCCGGTCAGGCCGTGGCTGAATCTGACTGCTACCAGCCACCCACTCTACATCGGAAGCTTGAAGCGTCTCACGCTTCTCTGTCAGCGCAAGTCCAGCAGCCAGCTGGATGATATTGACCGCTTCACGTCCGTTGGTTGCATATCGCTTGACCACCTCAACGGCTTCTGGACACGGACTGAACCCTATTTTCTGAACAGCATCTTCTGCAATTCGTCCAATTTCTTCAGGCAACAAAGGACGGAAATAAACTTCCATGCAGCGCGAACGCAAGGCCGGTGGCAGTTCATGAGGGGAACGTGTCGTTGCTCCAACAAGGCGGAAATCGGCCGGCAGGCCATTTTGAAAAATATCGTGGATATAAGCAGGAGTATGCGTGTCTTCCGAGTTATAGTACGCACTCTCCAAAAACACCTTGCGATCCTCCAACACTTTCAACAGCTTATTCATCTGAATCGAATGCAATTCACCAATTTCATCAATAAAAAGCATTCCCCCATGCGCTTTGGTCACAGCCCCCGGTTTCGGTTGGGGAATACCTGCAACGCCCATGGCTCCTGCTCCCTGATATATCGGATCATGAACCGAACCAATTAAGGGGTCCGCAATACCACGTTCATCAAAACGGGCTGTTGTTGCATCCAGCTCGGTGAATTTCGCGTCTGGTTTGAAAGGGGAAGATGGATTCTTCTTCGCCTCTTCCAGCACAACCCTTGCGGCAGCTGTCTTCCCGACTCCGGGAGGGCCATAAATGATAACATGTTGCGGATTCGCACTGCATAATGCAGCTTTAAGGGCACGAAGCCCGTCTTTTTGCCCAACAATATCATTAATGGTAGCTGGACGCGTCTTCTCCGACAGCGGCTTGGTGAGTGAGATCGAGCGCAGCTTGCGCAGTTTCTCCAGTTCCTTGCGAGATTCACGCTCAACAGCACTGCGGTTGGTTTTCTGGCCACGCAGCAGGTTCCAGAAATACAAACCAATCACCACTCCAAAAAATAACTGAATCAACATTATGAACATTCCGAAATCACCCATGTCTCAACATCCTCCTTCTGTCCCTATTCTCATATGAGATCATGCTAATACTTGGTAGTATAGCCTTTTCAACGAGACGTAAACGGGCAATGCGGAATTTGTAGACGAGAATATAAAAAGCCCGCCATTGCTGGCGAGCTTTTGTTGTGACAGGATATGAATCAATCAGTGCGAACGACCAGGAATAACACCTGTCTCTTCGTAAGCTTCGACGATTTTGTCGATCTCTTTTTTCAATTCCTCAACCATGATTTCTTCAGGTACTTTACGGATCATCTTGCCATGACGGAACAAGAGACCTTCTCCACGAGCACCAGCAATCCCGATATCCGCTTCTTTGGCCTCACCTGGACCATTAACCGCACAACCCAATACCGATACTTTGATCGGTACCTTAAGTTTGGAGATATACTCTTCCACTTCGTTGGCGATGGAGAACAGGTCGATATCCAAACGTCCACATGTTGGGCAAGAGATCAATGTGGCTGCATTCGTAATGAGTCCAAATGTTTTGAGCAGATCACGAGCAACCTTGATTTCTTCTACCGGGTCCGCACTCAGTGAGATCCGCATTGTAGAACCAATACCCATGGACAACAAGGCTCCCATACCTGCAGAGCTTTTGATCGTACCGGAGAACAGTGTACCTGCTTCGGTAATCCCGAGGTGCAGCGGATACGGAATAATCTGAGCTGCTTTGGTATACGCCTCAATGGCCATCGGCACATCCGATGCTTTGAGTGACACGATGATATCGTGGAAATCAAGCTCTTCCAGAATACCAATGTGATACAATGCACTTTCTACCATAGCATCAGCCGTAGGATACCCATACTTCTCAAGAAGATGGTTTTCCAGAGATCCCGCATTTACCCCGATCCGAATTGGAATACCGCGCTCTTTACATGCTTTCACGACTTCTTCCACTTTGGAACGTTTACCGATGTTACCTGGATTAATCCGTACTTTATCAATACCGTTCTCAATCGCAAGCAAAGCCAGCTTATAGTTAAAATGAATGTCCGCTACGAGCGGTATATTAATACGTTTTTTGATTTCCTTGATGGCTGCGGCAGCTTCCTCGTTATTCACCGTGACACGTACCACTTGACAGCCCGCTTCTTCCAGTCGCAGAATCTCTGCAACCGTTGCTTCAACATCTGCCGTTTTGGTTGTACACATACTTTGGATAATGACTTCGTTACTGCCACCGATCGTTACGTTTCCCACTTTCACGGGACGTGTATCCTGTCTTAAATACATGAGTGATTTCTCTCCCCACAACGTCAAAGCTCCACCCTGACAGAGACATGAATTCGCCTTCTGCCAAAGTGGAGAACTGACAAGTCTATATTTCAGAGTTCAACGGGATTCAGGCCTTCATTAGGCGCTTTCTTCCTGCTTATCGTCCTTCGATTGGCTTAGTTCAGGCACAACTCTTTTCTCAACTACTTCTTCGGTAATGACACAATTCGTAACATCTTCACGTGAAGGCACTTCATACATGATTTCAAGCATGATCCCTTCAATGATGGCACGTAATCCACGTGCACCTGTGTTACGTTTAATTGCTTCTTTTGCAATCGCAAGCAATGCAGCTGGTTCAAATACCAGATTCACATTATCAAGCTCAAGCAATTTTTGGTACTGTTTGGTAAGCGCATTTTTTGGTTCGGAAAGAATCCGTACCAACGTATCTTCATCCAGCGGCTCCAAAGTGGAGATAACTGGCAGACGGCCTACAAACTCCGGAATCAGACCAAATTTCAGCAAATCTTCCGGCAATACCATGCCTAGGTATTCGCCTGGTTTCAGATCTTTTTGCTCGGAAACGGTATTGAAGCCAATGACTTTTTTACCGATACGGCGTTTGATCATTTGCTCCAGACCATCAAAGGCACCGCCGCAGATGAACAGAATGTTCGTTGTATCGATCTGAATGAATTCTTGATGAGGATGTTTGCGGCCACCTTGTGGTGGTACAGAAGCCACAGTTCCTTCAAGAATTTTCAAGAGAGCCTGTTGCACACCTTCGCCCGAGACATCACGAGTGATGGATGGGTTTTCGGATTTACGCGCTACTTTATCAATCTCATCGATATAAATAATGCCACGCTCTGCTTTTTCCACATCATAATCAGCAGCCTGGATCAGTTTGAGCAGGATGTTCTCTACATCCTCACCCACATAACCTGCTTCTGTTAATGACGTAGCATCCGCAATCGCAAAAGGTACATTCAAAATTTTTGCCATCGTTTGTGCAAGCAACGTTTTACCGGAACCTGTAGGTCCTAACAGCAAAATGTTACTCTTCGACAATTCAACGTCTTCGATCTTGCTTTGGGTGTTGATCCGTTTGTAGTGATTATACACCGCAACAGACAATGATTTTTTCGCTTGTTCCTGTCCAATAACATATTGATCCAGAATATTACGAATTTCTTTTGGTTTTGGAATATCTTTGAGGTCTATTTCTTCATCATGACCGAGTTCTTCCTCAACGATTTCGGTGCAAAGTTCGATACATTCATCACAAATGTACACGCCTGGTCCAGCGACCAGCTTACGTACCTGCTCCTGAGATTTACCGCAAAAAGAGCATTTCAGTTGCCCTTTCTCATCGTTAAATTTAAACATGAAACCACCCCTTTAGGAATTGATCGGTCTACTGAGCACCTGGTCAATAATGCCGTACGTCTTAGCTTCTTCAGCGCTCATGAAGAAGTCACGGTCTGTATCCCGCTCAATTTTCTCAAGAGGTTGACCCGTACGATCGACGTATATTTGATTCAGTTTCTGACGTGTTTTAATAATCCATTCTGCGTGTATCTTAATATCCGCAGCCTGTCCTTGAATACCGCCAAGTGGCTGATGAATCATTACTTCACTGTTCGTCAGCGCATATCTCTTGCCAGGTGCACCGGCTGTTAGCAATAACGAGCCCATGCTTGCTGCCATCCCTACGCAAATGGTAGATACATCCGGCTTGATAAATTGCATCGTATCGTATATACCCATCCCTGCGGTGACAGAACCACCAGGTGAGTTAATGTACAAGCTGATATCCTTTTCAGGATCGTCGGCTGCCAAAAACAAAAGCTGTGCTATGACAAGATTGGCTACATCGTCATCAATCGCACTGGTTAGAAAGATAATGCGATCTTTCAGCAAACGTGAATATATATCGTAAGACCGCTCGCCTCGATTGGTTTGTTCTATAACCATTGGCACCAGACTCATGAGACCAACCTCTTTTCTACATGTAATTAGACATAGGCCACCTGTAAAGCAAACCCAAATTCATTCTAACACTTTCCTGTGACAATGTCATTTTTCACAAGAGGGGTCAGATATCAGTTTGATTACTTTTTTAGCCTGATCATATTTAACCATGTTTTCTATGTATGTGCAAATTGAAGCCATCCTATGCCGTCTTGCCGTTTTTTATTTGCTTGAAGTACATAGGTATGTAAAAAGTGTACACACAGATCAGTAAAATTAGTTTACATCCATATAATTACTTCATTTTCTATAAAATGGATGTAATAATTTAAAAATAAGGCACGCAATAATTCACGTGCCTTATCGTTTATTCAACTGACAAGTTGATCACAGCTTGTCTTATTTTTCGTCAGCTTCTGCAACAACTTCTTCAGCCGGAGCTTCAACTGGTTCAACAACTGTGCTGTTCTCAACAAGAACGTCAATCGTTTTACGCAGTTTCACTTCATCGCGAAGGCTGTCCAGGGAACCATTACCTTCGAGGATGCCACGGATCTCTTCAGCAGGACGCTTGTAAGATTCAGCCATTTTCTCGAGTTCTTGATTCACTTCTTCATCAGATACTTCAATGTTCTCCGCTTTACCTACAGCTTCAAGCACCAGGTTGTTGCGAACACGTTTGGAAGCATCTTCTTGCATTTGTCCTCTCAGGTCAGCTTGAGTCTGGCCAGAGAAGCTCAGGAACATTTCAAGGTTCATACCTTGGTTACGCAGACGGTTGTCGAAATCACGCATCATGTTTTGTACTTCGCTGTCAACCATTGCAGCCGGAATGTCCACTTCAGCGTTCTCAGCCACTTTTTCTACAACTGCATTTTCTTGTGCAGCTTTGGCTTCGTCTGCTTTACGGGATTCCAATTGTGTTTTCAGGTCAGCTTTGTACTCTTCAAGCGTGTCAAATTCGCTAACATCTTTAGCAAACTCATCATCCAATGCAGGAAGCTGTTTGCGCTTGATTTCGTGAATTTTCACTTTGAATACCGCTTGTTTGCCAGCAAGTTCTGCTGCATGGTAGCTCTCTGGGAAAGTCACTTCAACGTCTTTGAAGTCACCTGTGGACAGACCCACAACTTGCTCTTCAAATCCAGGAATGAATGTGTTGGAACCCAGTTCCAGGGAATAACGCTCAGCTTGTCCACCTTCGAAAGGTACACCATCAACGGAACCGTCGAAGTCGATTACTGCAACGTCGCCGTTAGCAGCGGAACCTTCGTCAAGTACAACGAGTTCAGCGTGACGTTGTTGAAGACGCTCAAGTTCTTCATTCACGTCTGCTTCAGTTACTTCACCTTTTGCTACAGCAACTTCGATTCCTTTGTACTCACCCAGAGTCACTTCAGGTTTCACAGTTACTTTCGCTTTGAACTTGAATGTTTGTCCTTTAGCGAATTGTTCAACATCTACGTCAGGACGATCAACCGGGAAGATATCCGTTTGGTCGATTGCTTCTGTATAAGCTTCAGGAAGCAAAATGTCGATTGCTTCTTGATAAAGACTCTCTACACCAAAACGTGCTTCGAAGATGGAACGTGGTACTTTACCTTTACGGAATCCAGGTACGTTTGCTTGTTTAACCACTTTATTAAAAGCTTTGTCGAGTGCTGCGGTTACACGATCCGCATCCACTTCAACCTCAAGAACCCCAAGGTTCTTCTCTATCTTTTCCCAAGTTGCTTTCATTGTATACTTTCCCCTCCAAAATTCACATGTTCACGTAGGCAATCACGTACAAAATAACCATTTTAGTATAAACAAGATTAGATTCTTTTTCAAGGGGAATCCCTTGATAGAGTTTAAGGAAAACGTTTCCGGCCTCGATTACCCGTCCAAACCGGCAGATACAAACTGTTTCATGGAACGATAAGCCTGCTCGAGTCGAAAGCGCATCGCCCCTGTCACAGCATACATTGAGCGTGTATTCTCCTCATCATGCGAACCACCTAGACTGTCTGCAACGGTCATATGTAGGGCTGCTGCCCATATATCTGTCATGGAATCATTTTCTTCCAGCATCGATATATAATCGCGGGTTCCATACACCGCCATGACATATTGTATCCACAGTTCCTGGGCAAAGTAAAAGAGCGTAGGTTCGTGAACCTCCGTCTGATCTGCCACTCGTTCCAGAATCTGAACAATTTGAAGCGGGAATTCCTCTGGTTTAAGAGGCACCGTATCGATCTCGACTTCAACCTGCTCTTCGCCTCTCGTAAACTGGATCATACCTTGAACACCTCGGCGACGCAAGGTTTGCAACACCCGAAATTGAAGCAAAGGGTGAAGCGTCTTGTCTTTTAACCAATGGGTAAGTGCCTCGTCAATCTTCGGTAGATCCAGATAGGCCAGCTGCTCCAAGGCCAGCATCGTCTGTTCGGATAGCGGCTCCTCCATTACAGTACGAAGCATCTTATCTGCATATCCATCATCCTGTTCAAGCTTCATTCGAGCATGATGCCGTGCCATGTCATCCTCACTGATCTCTTCTTCCTCTTCCCGTTCTTCAAGAATGGCAGGCGAGGTTTCTTCATATTGAGGGAACGCCGCCTGAAGCCATTCGAGCAGGGCCCGCCATTCATCATAATGGCGCTCTTCCTGTCCCTGACATTGCAGCAAAAAGTGAAGCAATTTCATCGCTTCACCATACCGTTCATTTTCAAGCATAACTGTCAATTGAATCTGGTAATAGTCCAGCGTCTTAGGAAACAGCACAATATTGTTGTTATGCTCGGTTTCCGGGGTCGTGGATTCCTTAATGGGAGCACCTCCTCTATATCCTGAATCTCCAGTTGGAATCAACTTAAATAGATGTATATATTAAAACGAATGTCGATCTATTTTTTGAGTTCTCCTGATATTCTAACATAACCGTAAATATAATGAAAAAAACGTTACTGCCGCCAAATATCATATACGAAAAACAGATTAAAATAAAATGCTTGATATTCCTGTATGCATATGATAAAATCAATTTTGCTTGAAAAAATTCATGTCTCAGTAGCTCAGCTGGATAGAGCAACGCCCTTCTAAGGCGTCGGTCGGGGGTTCGAATCCCTCCTGGGACGTAAAAAAAGAGAACTTCCTTCGGGAAGTTTTTTTGCGTTCTGGGGATGAGAACCCCAACGGTTCGTCGAAGCATTCGCTTCGGTAGCACCACTTCGCAGTCTCGACTGCAAGGAGAGTATCCCTCCTGGGACGTAAAAAAAGAGAACTTCCTTCGGGAAGTTTTTTTGCGTTCTGGGGATGAGAACCCCAACGGTTCGTCGAAGCATTCGCTTCGGTAGCACCACTTCGCAGTCTCGACTGCAAGGAGAGTATCCCTCCTGGGACGTAATAAAGAGAACTTCCTTCGGGAAGTTTTTTTTGCGTTCTGGGGATGAGAACCCCAACGGTTCGTCGGAGCATTCGCTTCGGTAGTTCGGTACCTGGTGTCGCTGCATTGAAACGTTTGATTCGTTCATTATATGGACGACACGTTGCAGTATCGAAGATCTAACGAACCTAGGACACTTTATTAGACCCAATTTTAGCATCATGGAGTTCTAACGAATTTTAGAGAGCTTATTTCACCATTCCGGCGGATTAACTCACTCAGATTGCAGTAAATTACCTGATTAACGTTGCTGAGGTTCATTAGAATCTGCGCATAGCGGTTAACCATTACTATAAGACCTCTTCGATTCGTTAAGAAGTTTGTCAGCCCATGATCGTCTGAGCTCCGCATTCTTGTGGGTGCTTTTTTTTCATTTCATTGCTCAATATTGACACGGAATGTTATGCTTGCGAAGTGGATAATGTAACAATCCATACATATCAACTTCATAGAAAACAGGAGATTTTATCAATGTCATCTTCAATACAGCAGCACTCGTCCCTCCATGCCGAGGAAGAACATTCTTCGACATCCAAAAGATTCGGCCTGTTATTAGCAGGCATTATCGTTATCGCCGCTACCATGAGGTCACCGATCACAGCAACCGGACCTGTAGTGGAGATGATTCGCTCAGATACAGGTATCGGCCATACGATGGCCGGGCTTCTGACCTCACTACCTTTGCTCGCCTTTGCAGCAGTCTCTCCTTTTGCACCACGTCTTGCCAAACGGTTAGGACTGGAATCTGCTCTGCTATTGGCTGTTATCATCGTGACCATCGGAGTGGCCTTACGCTTGTTGCCTTCCGTTCTCTCTTTATATACCGGAACCGCAATATTGGGATGCGGCATTGCATTAAGCAACGTGCTGTTGCCAAGTTTGATCAAACGTGATTTTCCATTGCGGGTGGGGATCGTTACCGGATTATATTCTGTATCCATGAACATTTTTGGCGCCATCGCCTCAGGCGTGAGCGTGCCCCTAGCCGGATCTACATCTATGGGTTGGCGCGCTTCGTTAGGTATGTGGGCCCTGTTGTCCATACTTGCGCTTCTCTTGTGGCTCCCCCAGATCGCAGCAGGACGCAAGCAGATGTTATATGTTACCTCCCAGAGCGAAGGGACACCCGTGCGTCTAAGGACCTCTACACTAGCCTGGTTCATTACTTTATTTATGGGTCTGCAATCTCTAATATTCTATACGACGATTACCTGGCTACCCGAAATTCTCGCCGAGCAAGGGTTCAGCCCCACTTCAGCAGGGTGGATGCTCTCCTTGATGCAGATGGTTAGTGTACCGGCTACCTTTATCGTTCCGATCCTGGCCGGCCGAACGCAGAATCAGCGTGTTCTAACCACGATAACGTGCTCTTCATTAATTGTCGGGTATGCACTATTATTAAGTGGCATCGCTTCGCTCGTTACCATCGGCGTCACATTGGCTGGAATCGGTGCCGGAGCTTCGTTTGGACTGGTAACCATGTTCTTCGTCCTTCGCTCAAAAGATGCCAGGCAAGCTGCCAGCCTGTCCGGTATGGCCCAGTCCTTCGGATATATGCTGGCGGCAGTGGGACCTCTACTGTTCGGCATGCTTCATGACTGGACAAAAGGATGGACCCTTCCGTTGCTCATTCAGGTCATTCTGGCCATTGCTTTATTAATCGCAGGGCTTCAAGCCAGTAAAAATCGGATGATCGGTTAGTCATACCATTCATTAACAAAAAATAAATTAAAACAAAACGGCCTCTATCCTCGAAAATCAGGATGGAGGCCGTTTATGCTAGAACCATTCCTTCATTAGTTTACTCAGTTTCAATGAGGAAGAACTCACTTCACTTTCACCTTAATCGTGTCTGTGCTGGTAACTCCAGCTGCGTTAATTAACTCGGCCCGATACGTATACGTACCCGATGCTTTGCCGGACAGTTTAGTCACAGCACTTTGCGCAAGAGGTGATACCGCACGGAGTTCTTGCGTGTCGATCAACTTATCATTCTCATAGAGACGATACTCGGTAGCATTGGTCCCCCACCACAGGTTCATGGTCACCTTATAATTGCCATCGCCGTCCCAGTTATCCTGAGATAGAACTGCTTTGCCTGGCGCTGCGTTGGTAACCTTAACAGTCAACGTCTGACTCCGCGTTGTTCCCTTGTCGTTAGTGAGCTCAGCCACGTACGTATATGTGCCATTGGCTTTGCCTGTGATTTTCGTCTGAGCAAACTGCGCCCAAGGCGCGTTATAAGTCAACTTCTGCGTATCAATTAGAACCCCGTCCTCATATAACTTGTAGCTAGTTCCGTTCTCGCCCCACCATAGGTTCATGGAAACGATATACGAACCCTCTGGCAGGCCGTTACCTATCCAGTTATTGTGAGACAATACAGGTGTACCCGGAGCCTTGGTAGCCGGAGTTTCAGGTTCGGTCTCCACAGCTTCCAACTTCAGTACCGTATTGGCTGTACCCGAAAGCCCCTGTTGGTCTTTTACCGTAAGTTCAACGGCATACTCACCTGCGTCTATTCCTTCCAAAGGAAGGCTAAAGGTGCCATCAGCTTGTACCTCAAAGCCTCCCTCTTTATAAACCGAACCATCCTCTTTACTCACAACATACGTTGCTTCCAGGGAAGCTGCCGCATCAAAAGCAATGTCCCATCCGCTGGCAAGCGCAGGCGCAACACGGAAGTACAAATCTTCCACGCTACCATTAAGGACAGCAGACTCATCCGCTTTGAACTCCAATGTTTCTGGTGCAGTTACAGCCGGAGCTGTCTTTTTCACCAAAAATGGCGAAGTGTCTTCCTTATAGGTTTTGCCGTCCGTTCCAATAGTAGTGATATCAACGGTGTATAAACCATCCGGAATCTCTGTCACTTCATCGGTTGTGTAATCCGCATATGTGCCATCCCAGGCAAGATTATATCTTGCGTTAGCATTGAAATTATAATAGTTACCGAAGATGGAGCCGATATAACCATCTTGATAATATCCACCTTCCGGATTAAGACCATCAAAAATCTCAATCAGGGCGAATGTCATCGGATTGTAGAATTCCATCGCTACATTAAGCGTATCCAACGTACCATCAGCCTTCAATGGATAGTGGAAAGGATTTTTTTCAGTGCCTTTTACGGTTTCAATATATTTAACTCCACTCAACGTAACGTTGAAATGAGCAACATATGGCACAGTAAATGTATTGGTTCCGTTCGAGAACTCAATGTATCCTTGTGCTTCTGTAGTCGCAGTAACCCCTCGTGGAACGGTAATTGTCACTGCAAGCTCTTCCTCACCATTCAGTGTGAAGGAACTCTTGTCTACCGCAACGGATACACCAGCAACATTACGAGTTGGATTCACATTTACAGTGTAATCCCCTCCACTGCCATTCCGCGCTTCAACTTTAATCGTTTTGGTAATCGTCTTTTCATCTGTGCTCAGGAAATTACCGTAGTTGATGCTTCCGGTGATATTCTCCTTTTCAACAACAGCGCCACTTTCGGTATATTGAGTTACATCAAGCACTTTGACAAAAGCAGCAGGATCAATAGTATTCACTGCTTGAATACGGCCAGCACCTTGATCAAATACATCAAATTGGGTTGTATCCAACACTTTACTATTGTTCATCAGCGCAACTTTGATATCAAATGGCGTCCAGTCCGGATGCTTCTCAATCAACAGTGCAACCAACCCTGCTACATGAGGTGTAGCCATACTTGTACCTGATTTACGGTCATAAGCTTGTGCGTAATCTGCGTCTGGCTCATCCTTGCCGTAGGCAGGAATCGTAGACAGAATGCTTGTACCTGGTGCAACAATATCCGGTTTGATGTCCAGCGTTACCTTGGCAGGTCCGCGTGAACTGGATGAATTCATTTCATCACCCGGCGTTTGGCTGCGTTCAAAATCACTAAAGCTCACTTCAACGGCTTGGCCTGCGTCCAACTCAGCCTTGATAACCTCTCCATCTTCCTTGGACATGCTCAGTGTTGGAATGAGTTCAAAGTTATCTCCCAGACTTACACCGATTGGGCCCGGAATGTTGTTATATACAATAACAGCCACGGCCCCAGCCGCTTTGGCATTGGCGATTTTCTCTACAAATGCGAGTTCACCACGTTGTATTAATGCTACTTTGCCTGTAAAATCCTTACCTTCAAAATCAGTGGGCTTACCCAGTGCTGCAAATTCAAGCTCATATTTCCCAGTCAAAACAGTCTCAGGGTCTGCTGACAGGCTCCATCCCATCACATCCAAACGGTAAACCGACTCTGTAACAGCCAGTGGAGCTTCAGTTAGAGCAATTACAGGCTCTTCTTCCACAGGAGCAGCTTCAGGAGAAGCTTCAACTGGTGCAGAAGGTGATGCAGATGGCGTATTTTCTTCAGTTGCAGCCTCTTCTACATTCGAAACTCCAGCTTCGTCAGAAACCACATCCTCCACAGCTGCTGCACTATCTTCAGTAGCAGTTGCGGGTACACCTTGCTCCGAACCTTCAGGCTCTTCTGTTCCAGATGCCGTCCCCAGTTCAGGAGATGATTCAACCTCTGGCACCGGTTGTTGCTCAGGCAGAGTCTCTTCGCCTTCCTCACCAATCCAGAAGTGAGTATCCGCTGTAATAAGCTGGCTAGGGCCCGTGGAGTTACCTACAGTGATGGCCATGGCAGATGCCCCCGGAGAACCGAGTGTATAGCGGTTCGGTCCGTCATTGCCACTGGCAACTACTGCTGTCACACCAGACAGCATCGCATTATTCAGGGCTACCGAGGTAATATAACTTGGATCGTTAGCGGCATTCCCCAAAGAGAGATTAATTATATCCATGCCATCTTCAACGGAACGATCAATTCCGCCGAGCACCCATGAGGTTTGACCACTACCATACGGCCCAAGTACACGGTATGCATAGATATCTGCTTCAGGAGCAACGCCAACAATCCCGTAATCCCCTGCTTCACGAGCAGCAATGGTACCAGCTACGTGCGTACCGTGGGATGTGTAAAAGGCACTTCCCCTTTCGTTAAACTCAGGTTCCCCTGAACTTTTCCATTCCTGATATGTCGCTTCATACGGATCATTGTCGTTACCAACAAAGTCCCATCCGCCTTTGTAAGCTTCCTGCAAATTAGGATGCTCATAGTCAATCCCTGTATCGATGACACCCACTTTGATGCCATTTCCTTTGTAACCCAGATCCCATACTTCAGGTGCACCAATAAAAGGCGCCGTGTCTTTCATGTACGGGTTCACTTCATCGGTCTCAGGCGCTATTGTAACTTCAAGGTCAGGATATACGCTGACCACGCCAGGTATTTGAAGCAATTGTCCCACTTGGTTTCCTTTAAGCTCAATCGCTACACCATTTAGGGCATATGCATACTCTTCCAATACTTCATGTTTGATTTTCTTCTGAGTGAGGCTATGTACAAATGACTGTTGTTGTTGCTCAACTTGAGTCACAGCCTTTGTTTCCATAGAGGAGGTAAAAGATTTTCCGGAGAGGGTTGATTCACCTTGCGCTACTGCAACAGGTTTATTGGAAAGCTCAACGATCACTCGGGTGTTCTCTCCACCCAGGCCTTCCAGGCTTTTATCCAAAAATGGATCTGCGGCAAGTTTGGCTTCCCGTCCTGCAAGAATTTCTCTCCATTGTTTGGCTTCGGCTGTACTCGGTAAGTTTTCAAGCTGAATAAATGAATCTGCGGGAGCGGCTCCAGCCGCGGGGAGAATAATGGAAAAGACCATCAGAACACTTAATAACGTGGATATCAATCGTTTACTCAAGGCTTTGCCCCTCCTTTTAAATGTGAATACCTCACCAAATGATGGGTTCCTGCTGTTTGTGCGTACTGCAATACGCACTCCAATTTCACCACCTATCTGCAAGAAGATTGACCCTTGGTAAATTATTCTATCAAAATACCACATTTTCCTTCTAAATACTTACATAAATGATATAAAAATTACTTATATGGGTCTTGAGTATGATA
The DNA here is from genome assembly GCF_038595085.1 of Paenibacillus sp. FSL R5-0749. Taxonomy (NCBI): domain Bacteria; kingdom Bacillati; phylum Bacillota; class Bacilli; order Caryophanales; family Paenibacillaceae; genus Paenibacillus; species Paenibacillus sp. FSL R5-0749. Next base: position 5,318,237 of record NZ_CP152005.1, read on the forward strand.
AAAATATCTACTTGTAATTATTTGTCGTTCGAATATTTTATTTTTAAAATAATGCATCAAAAAAAAAGACCAAGCGCCTCTTTGTCAGCAAGAGAATCTTGGTATATGGTAAAGTTATTTAGTGTACAAAGCATAAAATCAATTCGGTTAACATCGATAACTATCACAAAATCAACTTCATTCCGGCTTCACGGCTTCAATACGCAGACGCTTGTAATCTGCATACAAAGCATCACTCTTCCAAAGTTTAGGCACCACGATCTGACTGGTTTCATGGCATATTTGTTGTATCTCATCATGACTGAAACCTTCAAAATAGTCTCCTCCAAAATGAGCCAACCAGCCTACTATACCCTGCTCACCATCTTCCAATCTGGTAGGACGGTCATAGTGATAGGCATGACGTACCAGAAATCCGCCTTGTTCCAAAATATAGCTATATTCTCCGATCGACGGAAAATACCAAGGATTACGTTCAGAAGCACGAATGCCCGTGTTTCGCTCGATAACCTCTTCCAAGGCATTCACGATAGTCTGCACGTTCCCTTTACCACCGAATTCTGATACAAATCGCCCTCCGGGCTTCAAAGATTTCCATATACTGTCCACCACTAATCTCGGACTTCGCATCCAGTGCAAGGCTGCATTGGAGAAGACGGCATCATACTGTCTATTCGTCTCAAACTGATGACCGTCTCCTCCCACGAACTCAATTCCAGAGAATTTCTCCCTCGCACGGCGAATCATGTCCAGCGATGCATCCATACCAACAACTTCAGCTTCGGCCAGAGAAATTTCGTACGTCAAATCCCCCGTACCGCAACCCAGATCAAGAATGTATTCCCCTTTTTGAGGTTGAAGCCAAGAGATCAGGTTTTTGCCATATTCGGAGACAAAAGCCAGTTTGTTGTCATAGTCATCTGCTTGCCATTGATTTATTGATTTCATGGATACCACCGTCGCTTCCGTTATTGATATCCTCATTGTGGCACAGAATTGTTTATTATTTAAATATATAAATTCTATATTATTTATAGGTATAACCAATAAATGAATTCAGGAGGGATACTCTCCTTCCAGTCGAGACTGCGAAGTGGTGCTAACGAAGCGAATGCTCCGACGAACCATTGGGGTTCTCTTCCCCTGAACGTAAAACAAGAAGCTTCCCAAAGGAAGCTTCTTGTTTTTTACGTCCCAGGAGGGATTCGAACCCCCGACCGACGCCTTAGAAGGGCGTTGCTCTATCCAGCTGAGCTACTGAGACAAATATGTATTATAAATTTTCGGCGCGGTTCTTATTATACTCTGATTTCTATATTTTTCAATAGTTTTATAAAAAAATTAATAATTATACTTCAATGCGAGTTCCACAGGCATCCTTCGTAATCAAATTCGGAATTTTTGAACAACCTTTCTAAATGTACTTTCGGTATTATTCTCATACTCCATTCCCTTTAAGAATATGATTGCTTGAACCAGGTTATATTGAGGAGATGGGGACATTTAGAGCAAGATTAACATAAGACATGTTCAATGGTAGAATTGCTGGGTAATCTTTTGCATACATACATTTCAATGATGCATTGAAGGAGAGAATCGTCATGAGACAACTTTTATCAGCCCTATCCTACTTTAGTATTTTCTTTGCCCCGTTCCTGTTTCCAATCATCGTATGGATTGTTGCCAAGGATGCTTACATTGAGGGACATGCAAAACGCGCCTTATTCTCACATGTATTCCCCTTTCTTGCTGCCATCCCGCTATTTTATTTCTTCGTGACTGCACATAGTTTGGGTTCAGCCGTCGGCTTTGTCGTTCTATTCTTTGTGATCTACGGATTAAGCTTTGTATATAACGTGGTCAAAGGGATTCAAGTGCTGCGTGAGTACGCTTGATCACCTATCCGCCCGGACTGACTTGCATAACAAAACCCCGCTGTTTGTTAACAGCGGGGTTTTCCAGTTGCAGCTGTGGTTACAACAATTCGTTTACTATCGATGTATGCTCGACAAGAAACTCCTATTCTGCCATCCATCAATCCAACTCATACAAACGTTCCCGGTTAAGCCTTTCCGATTAGATAACGCTGAAGCGTTGGACCAAGCAAACCAAAGGCAAACAACTCATTTTGAAACTGAGCCTTATCTTCCTCCACCGTCATACCTTCGCTGTTCTCAAAGGCGGTTTCTGTCGCCTCTTCAAATGCGGTGTGCATATTATTGTTATACCAGTCGATCGCTGAATCAGAGTGGTTGCGTACAATCCGAACGACTTCCAGCGAATTTCCGGGTTGAGTAGAGGCCACGTATACAAGTAATGACGGATCTCCGACATTTCCAGGCTGCACTTCCACTTCTGCACAGGATAATCCGTCTACCTCGGTTAATCTGCGTATTTTGGCATCTTGAATGGCATACATTCGTTATCGCGCTCCTTTTTCTGTGTTCTTATCACGTAGTTTGTTCAATCTGGTATCGTGTCTCTGGTGTGCCCAATCGGTAAATCTCCCGATACACCTGTTGTAATACCGTTTCATACGCCCGGTTTACGGATTCCTCCGGTGTATCTGGCCATGGGAACACCATGCCAGGAAAGGCCTCTTCCTCCTTTTCCTGCATGAGGCTCAGCAGTCCCAGTAAGTGCTCCGCTTCCTGCGGCGTTGCCTGAATGATCCATTCATACGATGTTACCGACGGATCCGGAATAACGGAGCGGCCCATGACAGACACATAATACTTCATACTGTCCATTGCACGTTCTCTCCTTCACAGGCATGTTTAGGTCGTTGTCCCTAGAACTAGTTTCCGAAGAGGACAGACATTTTATGCCTGCTTTCGGCATATATTTGTTACGACCTCTGACGAAAAAGACAACATTTGCTGGTTGCCCGTAATTAAGCAGCCATACGGATGAATGACTCGACCAAGAAAGGATGAACAAACCATGTGCGGTATTACCGGCTTCATACAGTGGAATCGGGATCTGACCCAGGAATCAGAGCTGCTGGTCCGTATGACGGATAGCTTGTCGAACCGGGGGCCCGACGCTTCAGGTACATGGATCTCCAATCCTTGTGCCTTTGGACATCGGCGTCTTAGTGTAATGGACCCCGAGAACGGGGCACAGCCCATGCATGCGTTACAGGGAGATACCTCCTATACCGTCGTGTATAACGGAGAACTATACAATGCACCCGAGTTGAAAAAGGAATTGCTCCAGCGGGGGCATCCGTTCCGCACGCAATGTGATACGGAAGTGTTGCTCGCCTCTTATATCGAGTGGGGACCGGCATGCGTTGACCGGTTTAACGGTATTTTCGCTTTTGCCATATGGGATGGGGGACGCGAACAGGTTTTTATGGCACGGGATCGCCTTGGCGTGAAACCTCTGTTCTACAGTAATGCCAAAGACACACTCGTATTCGGCTCAGAGCCCAAAGCTCTGCTCATTCATCCAGATGTAGAAGCCGCGGTTGGCCCGGAAGGGTTGGCCGAAGTGTTTATTGTAGGACCTGCGCGGACACCAGGGCACGGTGTATACTCTTCACTGAGTGAACTCAAGCCTGGGCACGCGCTGATCTACAACCGAAACGGGATCAGAACCTATGCCTACTGGAAACTGGAAAGCCTGCATCACGAACATAATCTGGAAGAGACAGCAGCCGAAGTGCGAACACTCTTGCAAGATACACTGGAGCGCCAGTTGGCTTCGGATGTCCCAGTATGCTCTCTTTTATCAGGAGGACTGGATTCCAGTGCCTTGTCTGCTTTAGCCGTGGATTATTACAACCGGACCGGGCAAGGCCAAGTCAGTACGTATTCTGTCGATTATGTGGATAACGCCAAGCATTTCCAGGCACATTCCTTTCAGCCAGGTGCAGATGGCCCCTGGATTAAACGAATGGTAGATGAACTCAAGACCGATCATCACTGGATTGAGATTGAGAACGGAGAGCTGGTTCATGCCCTGACACAGGCCATGCTAGTAAGGGATTTGCCGGGCATGGCAGATGTAGACTCCTCGCTCTATCTGTTCTGTAAAGAAATCAAAAAAGGGGCCACGGTTGCCATTTCAGGCGAAGCAGCGGATGAAGTGTTTGGCGGTTACCCCTGGTTCCATCGAGAAGATATGCTGAACTCCGGTACGTTCCCGTGGTCTGTAGCACCTGACATGAGAGCAGCGCTATTATCCCCGGATATTCGGGAATGGATTCGGCCACTCGACTATTTGGCAGACCGCTATTCCGATGCAGTGGCTGAAGTGCCTCTTCTGGATGGTGAAACGGGTAAAGATGCACAAATGCGGGTGATGTCCTACCTGAACATTACACGTTTCATGCCTACACTTCTGGATCGCAAAGATCGGATGAGTATGGGGGCAGGATTGGAAGTGCGGGTTCCATACTGTGACCATCGCCTGATTCAATATGTATTCAATATCCCTTGGGAGATGAAAATAACCGGCGGGCGGGAAAAAGGTATTCTGCGCAAAGCACTCGAAGGTGTCCTGCCTGATGATGTGTTATATCGCAAAAAGAGTCCTTACCCGAAAACACATAATCCGCAATATCTGGCCGCGGTTAAACAACAGGTCCTTGACATACTGGACGATCCAACCTCGCCAATTTTGCCTTTGATCGACAAAGCCCAAATTCGCAATTTAGCTTCTTCTGCAGATGCCGCATCCAATCTCCCATGGTTCGGACAATTAATGTCTGGTCCACAACTGTTCGCCTATCTAACGCAGATCAATACCTGGTTGCGGACGTATAAAGTCGCTATTCGTTAACCTATCTTATCTTGCAGCACATGGTTCTAGATCAAGACCAAAAAGGGTGCCCCGACAGCAGTTAGCTGTACGGACACCCTTTATTATGTGAGAGGCTACATAAGCCTAAGCCCAACCTTTCACCCACACTTTACTCTCAAGCCGGAATTTATTGAACTTTGAATTGACGGACAGTCTGTTGCAACTGCTCTGCCATGGACGAGAGATCATTGGCTGCGGAAGCGATCTCCTGCATTGCAGACAACTGTTCCTCTGAAGAAGCACTCACCTCTTCCGTTCCCGCTGCTCCACTTTCCGTCACTTCCATAATGGTTTTCATGGAAATACTAATCTGCTCTACACCTGCTGACATCTGCTCGATTGAAGCAGAGACTTCTTGTGTTTGACCCGCTACATTACCAACTGCTTCCCGAATTTCATTAAATGTAGCACCTGCCTGGTGAACAAGTTCAATTCCCTCTTGCACCTCTGCCGTCACTATACTCATGGATTGAGCAGCGTTCCGCATCCCTTTCTCCATGGAGGCTACCAAAGGCACAATCTGTTCCGCTGAACGTGCTGATTGTTCAGATAATTTACGAACCTCTGTGGCAACAACCTGGAACCCTCTCCCATGTTCACCAGCTCTAGCGGCCTCAATGGCAGCGTTAAGGGATAAAAGATTGGTCTGGGCTGATATTTCAGAGATGCTCTCCACCATTTTCACAATATCCCGAGAATGTCTGCTCAATTCTTCGATAACTGCCGACAGACCTGAGACCGTAACATGTATGGAATTCATCTGTCCTACAGCGGATTCAACAGACTCACTGCCAGATACCGTCTTCGCTGAAACTTTCGTCGCTTCCTCCGACATATTTAAGGTGTTCACCGTAACCTGCTGAAAACCTGTCGTCAACTCAGTCATCGTCTGGAATCCGTCACTGACCATCCGTACCTGGGTATCCATTCCCGTCGCAATCTCCCCCATCGTGATGGCTACTTGTTCCGTGGCGGTGGATGTCTGCTCCGTACTTGCTGTCAGTTCTTCGGAAGAAGCAGCTACGTGTTCTGCGCTATTCCCAACCTGATGAATAAGTGTACGCAGATTCCCGGACATGATGTTGAAGGCTTGGGCCAGATCACCAATCTCATCCTTGTTACGAACTGTAATAGGTTCACCAGTCAGATCCCCTTCCGCAATGCGACTTGCGGCTTGAGCAACTGCAGCGACAGGCAGGGAGATCAGTCTGCCTATGATGAACGCAACGAGTGTTCCAATGAGAATGGAAGCTACCCCAATAATAGTAATCCAACGAAGAACTTGAGCAATCTGAAGATTGGCATTCACAACGCCAGCATCCATGGAGTCTTGTTGATGTTTCTCCATATTATTGACAATGGCTTCAAACTCACCGATCAGAGCTGGAGCCGTATCCTGCATTAGTCTCGAGATCTCGCTGTTATTCCCCTGTCTTGTCAGTGTCATAATATTCTTGGCAAATTGATGATACTTACTCATCGCTTCATCTGATTGGGTGAGGTAGTCTTTCATGCTCTGACTTGTAACCGTTGATTGTAACTCCTTGCTTAACGCTATGTAGTCTTCATATGCCTTATTGAATTCATCCTCGTTAACCTCATTGTCTTCCATCACAAAATTCCTCAAAGCAATCTGCTGTGTTTTAAGATCTATCGTCATATTTTTGATGAGCAATAGTTTACTTGTTCTATTATTAATTAATTCTGTATACGTTTTCTCAATGGATACAAATTGGGTATACGCTATAACCGTTACAGCCACCAGTAATAACAGTACCGATGAGAAACCCATAAGTAACTTGCGGCTAATTGATATTCTTTTCATGTCTATTCCCCCGAGATTCAAATAACGTGCGCGTTTCCCCGACATCGGTCCCCCTTCCACAGATTAATAAAGATAAGACTTTAGACCTATAAATAGATACATATACAGATTGTATGTATAAATACTATTTGAAACAGGTCTTTTTTCCTATTTATATTAACCCAAAAAACACAGGATTTGAATCATAAACCCGGAAAATATTTCAACAAGAATAGTCAAGACCCTTTTTCATCAAAAATATTAAACAATATGTATCTGAGAATATCAAAAAAAACACACTTTTCAGCGTAGCCTGTTCAAACCCAAGGTCTGATCCCGCTTACACTGAAAAATGCATTTCAGAGTTATGCTGACATATGAAATTCGGATCAAGGAATCAGGACCGGATTACGCTCCAACAGCCCACTACCAAATGTTTCTCTGAAGGGAGAATCCTCCATATGAATGTAGCCGATGTAACAGCCACATTTTTTCATGCGGCAAGGCCGATCCTCGGCCAAAGCTTGCAGACCATCGCGATAGAGATGCCCAATGATCCGGCGATCCTTGTAACACCGCTTCACATGCCCTGACCCTTGTACATAAAATACTTCCGAACCGGCAGCACAACGTTTGCCCAAACTCTCATAGTCCTGCAGATTACCTTCAAAAAGCGGATCGATCCCACGTAAAAACTGAATTTCCTCCGGCGTGTAATACTTGGGCCGATCTTTGAAGGCATTTACCCACATATACACATCATCCGGCAAAGCCTGTCTCATGGACTCAATTGCGGGGAAAGCACTACGGAGTCCGACAGTACCGACACTAAAAGCAAGTCCCATCTGACGCAAGGTCAGACATTGTTTTACAAAGGAAGACTCTTTTGTCTCACGAGGATGATACGTCGCCCAAAAAGCTGCTTTATTCGCATCCAGCTCCCTCGCCCAATCCAGCTTGACGGACAGATTGGTTTGGATCGCAACTTTATCCACATGTGGCATATGTGACAGCTCAACCATAGCTTCCCGATACCAGCGTCGTACCAACGCTTCACCATAAGGATTGAAGAAAATAGAGAAGCGGTGACCTTCGTCTTCCTGAGCCTTAACCCAATTCACAAATTGACACAATTGTTGTTCATCCACTTCCAGCGTCTCTTTGGAATCGACGGTTTTGCTAAAAGGGCAGTATGGACAGTCATAATTGCAGGAAGACAACTTGCCGCGATAATACAAAGTCGCTCTCATGAGAAAACAAACCCTTCCATCTGTTCACGAATTTCGGCGGATATAAGCCAATCTCCAATTGCATCGGAGTAACCCAGTCCTTCTTCTGTCAGACGTAATACACGTTCGCCTTCCTCCAGTTCAACCCGCCCCATATCTTCCGTAAACAACTCGCTAAGCCAAGGATAATCAGCCATCACATCGGTACCGAAGCGCTGTTGGTAGTCAGACAACGTCAATCCCTCCCGATGCAGCAAGGCTTTCAGAATAAAGCGACGTCTCTGTTCCTCGCGACTTAACACGATACCATAATCCGCCACATCGTAGCGCTCAGTCGCCACATAATCGGCAATGATGCTCTGTGTAGCCTTGTAACTCACACCGTACTTGGAAGCATAGTGTACCTCACTCGTATAAGAGCGTGCGCCGCATCCCAGACCAACCATGCCCTCCTCCTGACAGCTATAAGGCAGAAGCACTTTGGAGGACGATTGTTCCTTGGCAAATCTTCGCATCGAATACTGCACATATCCTTTACTTTTTAAAGTCTCACGTGCAGCAATATACAGCTCCATCCGAATGTCAGGTCCCTGACGACGAATATCATCAGGCTTCACGATTGTATTTTCCCGAGTATACAAAGGATAGATAAAGACTTCGCCCGGCTCGTAAGCCAAAACTCTTTCCAGTGAATAGATCCACGATTCGACCGTTTGACCTGGCAGACCATAGATCAGATCCAGATTCAACAATGGGAAATCATAACGGGTAAGCTTCTCAAGCGCCCGTTCGACCTCCTGCGGTTTTTGTGGACGATAGATGGCAGATGCTTCAGCTTCTATGAAACTCTGGATACCCATACTAATACGATCCACACTTCGCTCCTTCATAATAGCCAGCTTGGCTTCCGTAACGGTATCCGGGGACGTTTCCACCGAAATCGATGCTTGCGCAGGGTCCAGCCCCATCACATGTTCAGCAATATCAAACAGACGATTCAACTGAACCTCATTTAATAATGTAGGCGTTCCTCCACCAATCGCGAACCGCGAATACGGTCTTCGAGATGTGATGGGTGCCCACTGTTTCGCCTGACGTTCCAGCGCATCCACATAACGTTCATGCGTATCATCCCGTCGATCCGGCAGGGTGAACAGATTACAGAATCCGCAACGTGCAGCACAGAAGGGAATATGCATATATAAAAAATACGTATCGGTATTTTCTCGTTCCCACATTGGTCCCAGCGGCAGTGGTGGGTCAAGCTCCCGATATGCGGTCTTGTGCGGGTATGAGTACAGATACGAACGATAAGGGAATGCGAGTACTTCACGAAGACCTGTAATCGTTGTATTGGATCCGGACTGATCGGAATCGCCTGTTGTCATGGGTTGTGAATGATTGTCCATCGGTCTCCTCCTGTCTCCGGTTGTTATCATCATCATAAGATTAATACGTTAAGAGCAATACGTTCTATACGAAAAATTCACGGTATGGCACCGTCCAGACGACATCATGTGCAAGCCGGTGTCCTTGATACCCGTCTTCACCGTAAGCTGTACCATGATCGGAAAAAGCTAAACAAAAGGCAGGCCGGGAACGTTTCCTCATCGCCTCGAACAATGGCCCAAGTGCCTCATCTACATATCGAAGTGCAGCTCGCTGAGTCTCCACCGAGTCCTCCCTGGCACCTTCCACAAAGTAACGATTGGGGCCATGAATGGCAGACACGTTCAAAAACATAAATATCTTTTCATCCGGCGGCGTCTGTTCAAGCAGCTTTAATGCATGCTGTACCTGATGTACTGTCGATTTGGGGTTGGTTACCCCAAAGTTCATTCGCCAGTAGCTCTGTTGGAAATAGCCGGGCAATACTTTCGCAAGCGGGTTTTTTTTCGTAAAAAAAATGACGCCGCCAATACAGATGGTACGGTAACCTTCAGCTGCGAACCCGGACACGATATCCGGTGTATCAAACAGCCAGGTATGCGGATGAGTCTTGAGTCCGGTATTCCGGGAATGGAACAATCTTATATGCGATGCCTTATCCGTATTGGCAGGGGTCGGCATAAAACCACCAAAAAAAGCATGGTGTGCCGCATATGTAAAACTGCCTGGAGTATGACGCTTCTCCCACGGACCGGAACCACACAGATTGGGACAATTCGCCTCTTCCAGCTTGGCTACGTCATAGCGTAACGTATCCAGCGTAATCATTAACAGATCATGGGAGCCCACAATGGTGTTCATATCAGGCATGTTGAATAGGCTCCTTTCGCAAAAGTTCCATTTCCCACTCATAGGTTCCAAGGCCATGATGCTCAACCCTGTATAACAGATCTCCAAACGGATTCACATCCAGCACATAGGCACGCGGATTCGAATCACTTGTAAGCATCACATCAATCCCGGCTGACCACGAGTTGGGAAAAGCAGACATGGCTGCCTGCGCTGCCGTCCGAACCAGCGACATCCGCTGTTCATCCAGACCAGCTTCAGCAGGCAACATACGTTCATTGCGCAGATGCAGATTGGTTATAGGGGTACGACTTAGTCGCATAATCGCATGGCCTGCCTGTCCACCCGCAACCAGTTGGCGAATATCATAGGCCCGCTGATCAAACGTGGCTTTGGGCATCCACCGTTCAATCTGTGCGCCTTCTGCACATAACCAGTTCATTAACGCAGCAACCTCGCCATTACGGGAATACTTGCGTAAACGTCCTTCATTATAAAAAATTGTCTTGCCCTGCGCCTGTTCCATTCCCATCGTCGTTATGGCGATTTCGTCACCCGTACGTGGGTTAATCTGATACGCGACAACACCTGAGGCACCCGAACCACACGCAAGCTTCACAAATACACGGTTCATACCGGCCGATTGCATCGCTGTACGCAAGTCAGTGTAACTTCGAATCGGCAGTGAAGACTGGAGCGTAGGAGGTACATGAACCCCCTGAGAGTATAGATGCTGCTGACATGTTCTCTTGTCAAACATCAATTGGATGTCAGCAGGATCATTCATGAATCGAACTTCAGGCCATATTTCCCGAGTCTCACGGCCGATTCGATCCAGACATGCTTTCCAGCCGCGGAACCACTGAGCAGGGGCATAGATTCTTCCCCACTCCTGTTCCAACGCAAGTACCTGCTCTGCTGTGAATGCCTCTGCCGCCATTTCTTTTGTTAAGCATGACGTATCATTCATAACTCCAAGGAATAACAATTCACGCTCTACTTCCCAATCCTCACCAGGAGCGTCAATCCGAACGAGGGGCACAGGCAGATTGGAATCTACTATATCAACGATCGTTCCCCCCTGTCTCCAGTTCTGGAGCAATTGGGCATAAGGCAATACAACGGCAGGTTTCATCCCTAATCTATACCTGGCTTCTTGCATCCCTTGCGTTCGTCGGTTATGAGGATTTCCGATCAATACTAATGGCTGCTCCCGATCCAGATCAGGAACATCATCTAATTGATGCAGACTTTCAACTATTTTCGTAAAACCTGACATCCTCTACTCCGTTAATGACGGGTAACGCCAGTCATCCTCATCACTTTGTTGCTGGTCGCTAACGTCTACGGATATACCCGATTGGTTCCAGCGACGGATCATTTCATCGGTCATGTAATGGTAACTTAGATCGAGATGTTTCAGCTGCTTGATCTTGTCACTGGCAAGTAAGGCCTCTGCCCCTTCATCGGACAACGTTCCTTCCGATAGATCCAGTATTTCAAGTTGATCCAGAATAGGTGCTTCCGCTGCTGCTTTCGCAATCTCATCCTGAATTTCACTGTCTTTCAGACCCAAGTAAACCAGCTTTGGAAATAATCCTTTTTCTAACAAAGGCAGTATATCTTCAATTGAACCATTGAAGCCATAATTATCGACGCCAATATATAATTCCAGTTTACGCAATTCAGGCAATTTGGCATGGGTGATCGAAGATAACACTTCTTTCGGGAGACCGCCACAGATAATAATCAATTCTTCAAGCTTGGCATGCTGGAGCGGTTCCAGACTAAGGCCGCTACTGCCCTTAATCGAGAATGATGTTAATTCTGGAAAGGCACCCAACAAGGGGGTAAGATTCGTCTGAATAATCCACGACACTTCACATTCTTCGAATCCCATATCCCCGATGAACAGTTTCTTCAATGACGGAAAGCTTGAAGCCGACTGGATGAGTGTGCTCATGAACTCTTGAGGTGAGCTCTCATAAGCCTGTCCCCAATCTCCGATGACCAGACTTTCCAGTGAGCTGGCCTCCGGTTTAGCCGCCAAATCCTTAATTAATTTTTCCATACGAATGCCGTCCTCATAATCATCGTAGGATACAACAAGCTTCACTTCTTGCATGAGCAAATCCCTCCGTTTAAGGTTCATATATGATTCGTTAATTTGAATGTTAACCCATACCACACACAGCTTGCAACTTCTTCCAACTCCAGTCCCAATGAGGTTCCCAATCATGCAATGTTAAGCATTTCTTATGTAGGTACAGGAACATACGTTCTGGAATGAAGTCGCGGAAATAGCCCCCATCATTAGGTATATGGAAGGAGCTTACCTAACCCCGTTGGACAACTTCAATTCATATAAAAAAAGCGTTAATGGCTGGTGAATCATTCCATCGGAATGCTCCTTTCCTTCCATTAACGCTTTTGATGTTCACATCTGATACGCTAAATCAAAAAGTCTCGTTGCGACTCAGCCTTCAAGTCTGGATACGAGTGCTCTCAGCGCATGACCACGGTGGCTAATCGCCTGCTTTTGTTCCAGCGTCAGCTCTGCCATTGTCATCTCGTATTCAGGTACATAGAAGAGAGGGTCATATCCAAAACCACCAGCACCCGCAGCTTCAGCCGTGATCCAGCCTTCCGCAGTGCCTTCCGATTCATATTTATCACCAGTTGTCGGGTCGTACAGGACCAATGCGCAGACGAATCGAGCCGGACTGAGAAGCGGCTGCTCAGTGTCCTCACCGGATTTCAACGATTCCAGCGTCTCCAGCAACTTCGCATTGTTCTGTGCATCCGTTGCTCCTTCGCCTGCATATCTCGCTGAATAAACTCCGGGCTCCCCGTCCAACAGATCTACACAAAGTCCAGAATCGTCTGCCAGTACGGGCAAACCAAGCGCGTCGCCTACCGCCTTCGCTTTCTTCCAGGCATTTTCCGCAAACGTTACGCCATCTTCCACCACATCCGGCAGCTCCGGGTAGTCAAACATGCTCTTGACCTCTTTGCCAAGCGGTGCGAAAGCATGTGCGAATTCACGGACTTTACCCGCGTTGCGGGTTGCGACAATGAGGATTGGGCTGTCCAAACTCATCTTAGGCTTCCCCTAATCCACGCGCGCCAATCTTGAGCGCAATCGGTCCAAGTACTTCTTTTTGACGCTCGATCATCTCCAAAATTCCCTGCTCGCCCAGTTCCAGCATTGCGTTCAGCTCACGGCGATCAAATGGCGCTTCTTCACCTGTTCCCTGGAGCTCGACGTATTTGCCGCCGCCTGTCATTACCAGATTCATATCCACCTTGGCTTTGGAATCTTCATCATAGTTCAGATCCAGTACAGGCTGTTCACCCACAACACCTACACTTACTGCTGCTATGAAATCCGTAATCGGGAATACTTGCAGTTTGTGTTGTTGAGAAATCTTGTTCACAGCGAGCGCCAACGCTACAAACGCACCGGTAATGGACGTTGTGCGTGTGCCTCCGTCAGCTTGAATAACATCGCAGTCCAGCGTAATCGTACGCTCACCAAGCGCCTGCAAATTGACCACTGAACGCAGTGCCCGACCAATCAGACGTTGGATTTCCATGGTGCGTCCAGTCAATTTGCCGCGATTGGCTTCACGTTGGTTACGAGTATGTGTTGCACGTGGCAGCATGGAATATTCAGCCGTTACCCAGCCTTTCCCTTGCCCTTTCATAAAGGGAGGAACACGTTCCTCCACTGTAGCTGTACAGATCACCTTTGTATCTCCAACTTCAATCAGTACAGAGCCCTCGGCGTATTTATTCGTGTTCACTGTTAAATTCAGCGGGCGCAGCTGTTCGCTGTTTCGTCCGTTTGATCTCATTTTTTCTGCCTCCTACGACTTAAGCATCCTGTAATGTTGAGCTTGTTAACAATTTTACGAATCCCTTATATTTTACCAAAGAGTTCAATTAAAAGCATCCTTATGCATTCTGCGTTCATTAAATCGGAATTTCGTTGATATATTCAGGCTTGGAAACAGGCGTACTGTAATCCCGGTTATCATCACCCATGACCGTTTTTTGGCCGTTCCATTCGATCTGCACTTTGGCATCCTTGCCGGCTGTATTCTCCGCAGTGGTTAATACAACAGACTGTAACAGCTCGCTAGGTACGATATCCCCTTCGGCAAACATATCATCTTTCAAGGCAACTGTTACTGTGCCATCCTCGGCCGTTTTGACCGATTGCAGCTCTGTTCCGCCTGTCATGACTTCTTCCAGTTCACCGCCTTTGTCAGGTCCCTTGATCAGCTCATTCAATGCTGCCTGCACCCGATCTTCGCCAGGGGTAACGAGACGTGTAACTGGAACATAATATTGGATGCCTGCTGGTGAAGCTGCTGAGAAATAGACCGTGACCGGACTGCTGTTCGCCACCAAAGTATCACCCAGATCCAGATTGATTCCCACAGCCCGATTCAGCGGTTCAGGCAACGGCGTACTGTTTACCGGCATTTGTGTTAACTTTTTGCCATCCACCCAGATCTGCACATTCTCCACATCTGGTGTTCCCGTCAATGTCCAGGTAACAGCTTCTAGCATTTTCCGTTCTTCCTTCGCATCATACTTGGCAAAATTACCCGAGAACTCCACGACTGCCAGCTTGTCATCCGCGTGAATCGTTACATTCTGTACAACCGTTCCCTGCGGGAGAACGCCCTGGAATCCTTCTGGCAACATACCCGCGTAGGCCCCGCCTGTGACAAGTGTATCCAGTGCTGTCTTGGGACTGCTGGCATCTGTTCCAGAAGGAAGAGTCAGGGATACCGGAGCGAGCAGTCCCTGCTGGTCTTGCAGATATACTGTCGTTAACGGGAGCGTTGCGAGTGCCCCATTCCCTTCGGCTGCCTGGATCATGGCTGCTTCCTGAATGGGCGGTGGCGGATCAACAGCTTCGGAAGACTGGGCTCCAAACATGCCACAACCTGACAACACCATAGGAATGCTCAGCAGCGCAGCTGCCGATACCGTACGCAAAGATTGGATCTTTCTCATGATCACGTTCCCCCTCATCATTTTTACAGTTTGTACTACCATGTATACGAGCCTTTGTCCAAAAAATAACTAAAAGATAAAAGCTTCGCTGAAAAGTTATACGTTCGATGATCTTAAAGAAACGTAAAACCGGTTAATACGTATTAGGAAGCAAGAGTAGGGACATTGCTAACTTCAGAGGAGGAATCGCCCATGGAACATCCTGAGCAAGAAAAAATCCCTTACAGCCTGAATAGCCGCAAGGTCGCGGAGGCAACTAGGGAATGGCTGCATAAGCGGGGCGTCACGATCCCTGAGATCGCAGAACTGGTCATGTTATTGCAGAAAAAATATTATCCTGGTCTTACGATGGAAGAGTGTATCGAAAATGTGGAGATGGTTCTCCGCAAACGTGAGGTACAGAACGCCGTCCTGACCGGGATTCAGCTTGATATTCTGGCGGAACAGGGGCAGCTCATATCTCCTTTGCAGGAGATGATTGAGAATGACGAAGGGCTGTATGGCGTGGATGAGATTTTGGCATTCTCCATCGTCAATGTATATGGCAGTATCGGATTTACGAATTATGGCTATGTGGACAAGCTGAAGCCAGGGGTGCTCGAACGACTGAATGACAAGAGCCTGGGTCCTGTCCACACCTTTTTCGATGATATTGTCGGTGCAATTGCATCGGCAGCGAGCAGTCGGATCGCCCATCGCAAACAATCCGAGCTTGAAGAAGCACTGGGAGAAAAACCGGTCAGCGATGACACGGTATAACACGTAACTCGTTTCGTACTTGAAATCAAGTGAAAGATTGGACATGTATGTAGATGCTTAGTGCAATAACTGTTTGAAGAAATAACTGTTCATGGAAAAAGCGGCCTGATGGCCGCTTCTTTTGCATGTGTACCATAATTTTTGGATGATCCACATGTTATTATTTGAGATGTTTAGGTCGTACCGTTCCCGCCAGACCATAACCTTCAACCCACTTCTGCTCGGCAGCTGGCTCAGCGGATGTCCATTTCGGTCCAATCGTGATCTCCGGGCCCTTGCGTTCTCGCAACATGCCACGTAATACGGTGATACCAAGTATACTGAGTCCGGTAAATACATACATCATTCGCATGATAATGTTGCCAGAATCTGATCCTGTTACCATGCCGTGAACCAGCAGACCAATGAACACGGGGTAGGACAGCATGTGGAACAAGAACCACCATTTGCGGCCCAATTTGCTCCGCAGGTCACTGGATAACAGGACGATCACTAATCCGTAGAAGGATAACGTTCCCAGACCACTGCCAATCGGATGCACGGAGGCGGTAAAAGGAATCAGAAGTTCTCCCCAGCTAAATGGGCTGTAATGATCAATATATAACGTTAACGCATGCACGAGTCCAAGTCCGAAGGCGAGCCAGGTCGTTCGAGTATGCCATTTGAACATGGCTGCTTTTGGTTTGCCCTTGGCCATAGGCATCCCTTGAGCAATGCCCAGAAATACACCGGCAAAGAGCAGCACATAAGCAGCAATTCCACTAATTCGAATGATATTCCACGTCGGCAGGTAATCTACAATCCATTGTGCCATAACCGGCTCCCCCATATCTGTTAGACTTGTCCTCGTTTAAATCAGACTGAAGCGATGATCCGGATCAAAACCGGGCCAGTGCTCAGCGAGCGTATCCGTATTTCCTCTAAAATAAGTGCTTCCCTCCTGTGTTATCCACAGGACGTCATGACGATCATAGTGTCGGTTTAACCAGCCCACCGCCTCGGCACTCCCCAGAATGCAGACCGTCTTGGCAATAATCTCGCATTGCGACGCATGCTGTCCCAAAACGGTACACTGTAGCACATCCGTATCCGCCGGTTCCATTGTCCGGGGGTCAATGAGATGATGCGCAAGGCTTCCGTCTGAATTTTGCCATTGCCTATGCGAGATACCCGAAGTGGCAACAGCTCCTCGCTGTAAACGAATCGTACCTGACACATCTCCCTGTTCTTGCAAAGGATCTGTTACTTTCAAGGTCCACTGGGGATAGTCCGGTGTACCCCATACTTGAATATCTCCACCCGCGTTAATTAAACCCGCCGGGATATGCAATGTTCGCTGCAACCAGTCCGCAATGCGCTCCACTGCCCAACCCTTAACAATTCCTCCCAGATCCAACTCAGCTCCAGGGTCCAGATGAACCATCCGGCTACCTTCCCGCTGAATCCATCCCGGACGACTGTGGTCATGCCGATCTTCCATCATTCCTGAACTTTCAGGTGTTCTCGTTCGCAAAATGCGTTCAAGCAGCGGGCGCTGCAGTTGTCGTTGTTGCACTTTCTCGAAGCTTAGATCATATCCCGAAGCCTGAAGAGCCTGCGAGATACCCGGTTGGAAAATCCCTTCAGTCAGTCCAATATACCCATAGGCCAGACTCAAAACTTCATCCATCGCAGCGGAAATGGGCATCCATCCGGTTGCATGATTCAGACGATTCAGTTCACTATCTGCGACAAACCGGCTAAAGCGCTGCTCTTGCGTCTCAAACCAATTCTTCACTAAGTTTGCTGCATGTTCAACTTGTTCCTTCCCAGCAGACAGCTGTACTTCAACATCCGTGTTCATCGCACGGAATTGAAACCGGAGCGGACGAGCAACTTGCACTGTGCGGCTCATGATGCACCTGTGCGTGACTGAAAGTTGCCACTGCTATATCCGGAATCTGAATCCTGATTATGTTGGCTCGGACGTTCAGAATCTGAGTACCTTCTCTCGTTATTCATGCTCTGATCAGGCCCAGCAGATTGTGTGTTATCGGTTGTTCCATTATATTGACTATCATCATTATCATTGTCCTGTGTACTCCAGTTGCTGCTGTCCGTTGTGCTGTTGAACCATTCATCCATCACATCATCCCGCGTATCCACCTGGCTTGAAGCAGTAACGCTTGTGTCTGTACCATTCGCTGCTGCGTAGGCTACATCAAAGGCATCCGAAGTTCTTACATATTGAAAGAGTGCAGCCACAGTCAACGTTGCTGCCGCTGAAGCTTGCCATTTTCTCCATTGATTTCGTTTTTTTCTGGTCATCGCTCATCCCTGCTTTCTTTAGGGTGTGTCTCATAATCTGCTTCCTTCGGAGTTCTAAGACACGCCCTAGCGAAGTTCATAGTTGTATGATAGACGCGGTGGCTTAAAAATAGATGAATGAACTGTTAAGACAGGCTAAAAAGACCCCGAACAGGTGAGTTTCCTGTCCCGAGCCTCTATATAAGATCGAATTATCATTTTCTTAACGATACCATCATTCCGTATAGATTTGAAAATAGAGCGAACCATCCGATTGCTGCACTTGCTTCACTACTTCACGTCGAATTAACTCCTGCAAATGAGCCAACGTCTCACTCATGGCAAACCGCAGTTGATGGGTACCAAGCCGATTGCCAAACATGTATAGACAGATGTCATACGCATTCGCGGGTGACTCCTGCATTCGATCTGCCAGCTTCTGAAGTCGTTCCTCATGGTGTTCGAGCAGTTGAACGGTCCGTTCGTTGAATGTGGAAAATGGATTCCGATGCCCCGGATATGCCTGCTTGACGTTCAGCTCTCCGAGACGTTGCAATCCTTCCATATAAGACAATAATGGCTGAGGGTCACTGCCGGGTTGCAGACTGATATTCGGTGAAATCTGTGGCAAAACTGCATCTCCGCACAGAATCTCCATGGACTCTGGCGCATAAAAGGATAAATGGCCTGGGGCATGTCCCCCCGTTTCGACAGCAACCCAACGTCGCCCGCCCATATCGAGCCACTCGCCATCTTCAACAGGTATGACATTCGGAAGGGGCGTGATCTGCGAAGTAAATGTCTTCATATGTTCATATATCTGTTCAGTCTTGTCTATCGGCATACCATGACGACTATAGTAATCAGGTAATATTGTATTGATGCGTGAATCAGGTCCCCACATATAATCGGCCTCTTGGCGGGAGCGTGTGGACATTCGAACAGGTGCCCCCGTCACCTGTTGCATCCAACCCGACAACCCAAGATGATCGGGGTGATGGTGGGTCAGTACAATTTGACGAATATCGCCAAAGGTCAGACCGAGATCTGCCAGCGCTTCACTCCACTCCTGTTCTGTTTCCGAATTACGCGGTCCGGGATCTATAATGGTTATCTTTCCATCCGGTTCTGATAACACATAACTGTTCACCCATCGCAAGGGAAACGACATGCTGATCTTGACCCGGTATATGCCCTCTGTCATGGACATCTCTTCTGTTCGCTTCATATGATCCCCCTTCCTGACGATCTCCGTTCACTCCACAGGACGACGCCCCACAAAAATCATGCGTGGAGAAGTCTGCTCGTCATATTTCTCTTCATCATAGCTGCCGTGAACCTGATCTACCCGGAGCCCGGCTGCACTTAACATCTGACTCAGTTGATCACGAGTGTACAACTTTACACGCTCCTGATATACTCGCGGTTCATGTCCGGATGTGGTGTCGGTAATACGAATTTCCTTTTGCACAAATCCATCTTCAATCTTGCGGAATTCCTCAATTCGCTGCCCTTCATCCTCTCGGACGGAGTGCGGCACCAGATGACGAGTCACATACGCCGTATTCATAAAATCAATAATATAGCTGCCACCCGGCCGAAGCATGCGATGAATGGCTCGTAATACTTTCAGTTGTTCTCCGTCCTCCAGGAAATAACCAAACGATGTGAACAGATTAACTACGGCGTCGAAACCACCTTTCAGCGGCAGTTCACGCATATCCGCATGACACCAAGATACTCGGTGTTCGGTGTCTGTTAGGCGCGCTTCGCGTAAAAGCACATCGGACAGATCAACTCCGGTCACTCGCAATCCTGCATCAGCAAGTGCCAGGGAGTGTCGCCCCATACCGCAGCATAGATCCAATACTTCAGCATTAGGCTTAAGCTTCAACCAATTGATCATTTTATGTACTTCATGATAGGCACCGTGCACATCCCGATGCTTGTATACGAGAAGATAATCTTCTCCAAAACTCTTTTCATACCATTCCGTCATTCAATCTCGCCCTCCACCTGGTCCTTGGCCCTCTATCTGTAGTGCGCTTTGTACAGGCCTGGTCATTTCCCCTAGCTTTAATGTATTGTAACGTCTTTATTCTGCAAACTCAAAAAAATCCCGGTACATTGCCTACATTGAAGAGCCAAAATGTACACGATATAATATTAATCATACGCATATCCCTGCGAATCGGGTAATTATAAGAGGTTGTTCTAAAAGCAACAGGAGGTGTTCTTATGATTCACATCGGACTTACCGGATGGGGGGATCAGGAAGATCTCTATCCGAACCGTACCAAAGCCAAAGACAAGCTCAGTCTATACGGACAATATTTCTCCACCGTGGAGGTGGATAGTTCCTTCTACGCCGTACAGCCGCGGGATCGCATGGCACGATGGGCTGCTGAGACGCCTGAATCCTTTGCTTTTATCATCAAAGCCTATCAGGGAATGACCGGACATCTTAGAGGCAAACCCTACTTCACCAGCACGTCGGAGATGTATAAAGCCTTTCGGGAATCACTGGAACCCGTCATAGAAGCAGGCAAAATGCAGGCAGCCTTATTTCAATATCCGCCCTGGTTCGAATGTAATAAGGACAATGTGAAAGAGCTTCGTGAAGTGAAGCTTCGAATGGAGGGCATTCCGTGCGCCCTGGAATTCCGCCATCGCAGCTGGTATGAAGATGACATGCGTGAGCGAACACTTGCGTTCATGAAAGAGCAAGGCTGGATTCACAGCGTCTGTGACGAACCTCAGGCGGGGTTGGGTTCCATTCCCATCGTGCCCCAGGCCACGGATTCGGACATGACACTGGTTCGCATGCATGGGCGCAATGTGTCCGGTTGGTATCAGAATGGTGCACCCAATTGGCGCGAGACCCGTTATCTGTACCGTTACAACAAGGAAGAGCTGTTGGAGTGGAAAGGATATCTGGAGCAATTGCAGGAGCAGAGCAAGGATGTCTATGTTATTTTTAACAACAACTCCGGTGGCGATGCAGCGGCGAATGCACAGATGATGATGGATCTGCTGGATTTGCCAGTGAAGCCTTTTCCTGACCGTACTGAACCGGAGAAGGAAGAAGGACCGGAGCAGTTGGAATTATTTTGATCTGTGTTTGGGGTCAACTAAAAGCGGCAAGCCCGAGGGCATTGCCGCTTTTTTCATCTCGTTATCTATAGCCACTATATCGATTGTCTTCATTTGAATTTATCGAACTTTCGTTAATTATTCAGGGCTCTAAGGTATAGTCAATGATTCATATAATGGGCATATAGTTGCTCGAAGGTTGTAAAACGTTCGACTTCTCTGCCGACCTTATCATATTCGTCTAGATATTCATCCATCACTTCAAGGAACTTTTCTTTCACAACTGGTAAATTGCTTGCATCAAAGTACTGCATAATATCAAATTTCTTAGTTCCTTTCTCCAGAGCCATTTCATCAAGATACCCTTGTGCTCCATAGACCGAAAGAAAGACGTAGGAAGCATCGTTCGTCATAACACTGTTCAGAATTTTATTACCGTAGTTGCACCACAATTCTTCATATGTTCCCCTCAGATTATCAAAAGTCGGAGCAGATTTAATTATGAAGTTATCACACATCGTGCTATATAACCTCGTAACACTATTCAACATATTAAAGGAGGCTATTCGAATATCTTCAATGGTATGAGCTTCGATGATTGACATGTATAAGGAATCGAGATCATCAGGAACATAGCGAAACGTACGAATCTCTTCCAAATATCGCTTGATTCCTCGTTGTATGCACGTGTTATTCATACTAACCAAGGCATTGACTAAATTAAACAGAACGTCGGCAGATGCATGTCGCACTGAACCGATATCTTCACCTAGCATCGTATCACTGTATGCTTGCTTAGCCAGATCGATCCATTTATTTGCTCGATCAAGACACGCTTCTCCTATCGGGTTCGCAAGTGCATCAAGTGCTTTTTGCCTGAAGTCGTTCAATTTCTCCAAATCCTCAGGCTTTGCATAGTAGAGTATTTTGAGCTCAGTTAAGCTCGATACGTTGGGACTCTCCAAAGTGGATTGCTCTTGTATTCTTGAATTCCATGGCGTGCAATAGATGTCGTATCCAACGTCATCTAAGATAAAGCAATCGGATATTTCCCATCCTTTTTCTGTATTATTAATGATAATTAAATCAAGATCGCTCTTCTCGTGAAAGTCTCCCGTGCTAAATGAACCCGTAAGCCCAATAATTGCGATATCGTCTATAAAATCTCTTTTTGCGCGTTCAATCACCATGTTAATGAGTCGTTCATTTTTGTCCAGTAACTTCTTCTTTATGATTTCGTCCATTCGTTGCACCCCTTCGTATGATCGGGCCGTCCTTTATCACAACAACCTGAACTTGAGTCTATCGATTTAGATGTGCGGTTACTATGTATAAGTTGATTTAATTCATCTTTGAACAAAATCCGCTAAACCGTCGATAGGACGATTTAGCGGATTTCATTAGTTCTTTGTATAGACAATTTTCTTTATGCTTTCGCAGGACAAGAAATATCGCCCCGCCAACTCCTCTATGCTGACTCCATTGTGGAATAAAGATTTAATCTCAGCGTTTCGAGCAGAGACTCTACTCTTGCTGTTCGTTTTCTCGCCCCATTTTAAATGTGCCTCTTTGGGTTTGGGGATATAAACCAATTCCCCTTGAACGTATTCTTGAATGATACGTAGCAATTCTTCCGGAAAAATAGACTCGGCTTTTGAATATTTCACGGGCATCACTCCCTTATTTAATAAATCAATAAGGTGCAAAGCCAGTCAGTAGAATATTACGATTCTTCGTTGGCAATATGATTGTTTCTAAACTCTATGCAAAGCATTGCCATATCCTCCACTGGCTTTGCATAGAGCCGTGCATGTAAGAATCCTACCCCGATTGTTTTCAATAGCCTCACCTCCATGGAAAACAGATAGTTGTTATGTGCTATTATATCAGAGCCTGTTGTTCAAGTGTTTAACGGATGAGTCGCCCTAATGCAAATTGACGGCACCAAAATTCTAAGTATTTTCTGAAATACTTTTAGGTAATTATCCGATCCTTTTTTGGTTAAGCCTCAGATAGACGCCTTGCACAGCTGCTGGTTCATCTTATGTGCTTCAATACCTGCCAAAAGAACAATGCCGATCCCATGGGTATCGTTCAGATTCCACCCCAGATCATCGCGATAATACAAGGCAGTAAACGAGTACCCGGAACCCCGGCATACCCCATATACATTGCCCTTATAGTCAATTGACAAGCGCGTCATTCCCTCCCATCCTTTGCGTACCGCCTCCAGATAAGGCTCTGGCTGTTCCAGCCAGCCTTCGCGAATACCACGGGCATAAGCGTAGATGAACATGGATGTGCAGGAGGTTTCTTCATAGGAATCCGGGCGATTCAGCACCTGATGCCAAAGTCCATTTTCCCCTTGCAGCGCCAGATACCCTTGACTTAGATCACGATAGAAACGTAACAGTTCCGGCCGCTTCGCATGATCATGTGGCAAGATCGTTAACAGTTCGGTCAATGAAAAGAGCACCCACCCGTTCCCGCGTCCCCATGGAATACCTGTTGACCGACCACGCACAAAATCATACACATGGGACATGATCTGTTGTTCGGGAAGATAGAGGTATTTACGAAACATCAGGAACTGATTGATCGCCTCATCCCAGAACGCGCTATCTCCTGTCAACTGACCATAACGCATCAGAAATGGTGTGCTCATGTACAAGTCATCACACCACATCGTCTCCTGACGCATCTCCCCACTGCCGCGAACCCGGTAAAAGGCGCCATCCTCCAGACGTTCCTGCTCATCCGTAATGTAACCCGCAATCCGTTCCGCCGTATCTCTTCCTCCGTGAATATCGCCCAACTCCATCGCAGCAAGCAGCGTGGACCCAAACGAACCGCAATCATCCAGACTGTCGATGGCAGACAGTTGATTATTGATCCCTGCCGCACCGTATGCTTCCCGATCCCACAGACCATAGCGGTCAAATGAAGTGCTCAGTTCAATATGTTGCCGAACATACTGAATGTAGTCGTCCCGTCCCAATTCCTGTCCCGTCTGGAGCAGTCCAAGCAGGGTAACACCAAGTGGATAATTCCACTTTCCGTAATGTATGTTCTCCAGATAGGGACGAACATGAGTGTCGGGCAGGTCTACCCGCCAATAGACACCTTGTGCGCCATCATCAAATACGGTATCTGTTCGCACGATGTCGGTGTGGGATGGCTCAGCGCCAGGAACAAACACACCTGTGTACAGCCAAGGGTCAGAGCACCCCGCAACCGGATAAGGTGATTTTAGTCTCCAGCCTGTGGAACCCGCACGCTTAGCATCTTCCAACGTGAATCCCCATGAGCCACCTTGTGCCTGGATTTCACCTTTCACGACCAGATCCCAAGAACCGTAACGGCGCGGGAGTTCAACGTGCAATTTAGCACTGCTTCCAGCAGAGTATATTTCCTTGCCATCTACATACAGAGTCAAAGCACCATCATGATTGCCTTTTAAAATAATTGGCGATGATCCTGGTAAGGTTACATCCAGCCTCGTCCATGCATAGGCCACAGCAGGTTGTTCCGTACCATAGATGCGTGCAAATGAACCCTTGCTCTGTTCCTCCCCTGTCCAGTTCCTGCTTGGATACCAGATAAGACCTGTTTCTTCTTCCGCCATGCCATCACGAGGAAGAGATAGTACAGGTTCATCGACAGGTTCTGAATATAACCAGCCTTCCTGACCCTGACGATCTGTCCCAGGAGTAAGGAAGTGCAGCGGGAAATTTTTGAAAGAGGCTGTTCCGTAGATACCGCCGAATCCCACTTCTGTTTTGACAAAACACAGCAACACATCATTCCAGCCATAGTGAACGGAAATCGGAATCTGGGTTCTTCGCTCGGGAAATAATTCCTGCAACAACTCGGACTTGAATACCTCTTCTCCGTTCACATAGATCATTACTGGACTATAACAGTTCAGGCCTGTATTTAACGTTGCATTCTGCTCGCTCCATAACTTACCCCATACATACACGTACTGCCCTGTACGCGCCTCTGCACATTTCTCATTCAGATTCAGGTCGTAGCGATAATCCCCCAGTCTGCGAAAACCTCCCTGATGATAAGCTCTGAACAAAAAGGATTGTTGCGGGTGATCGCCAATATAACGCTGAGCCACCGTGGTCAATATATCCGGAATTGAATCGTACACCTTGCCTGCAATCGCCTCGTTCTCATGGAAATAACGAATGATCGTCAGCCCCTTCCTTATACCTTGATTCGTTCGCTTAGCCGCAATGTCTCCCCACCCTGCACTTCAACTACCTGCTGATCTGCCGTGAACCAAACCGGGATGGCAGACGGATTATGAATGATGGATCGATCGGCTGAACACTCCAGTCGTTGCACCGCTTTCCAATAGGCAATCACTTCGATGTTCGTGGCGTACCAGATGTCGTTCCTGCGACCAATCTGCTCACCAAACTGTTCGATGATCTCCCAGTTGTCGTTATCATTGAACTCATAACTGTGGCCCCAGACGTAGAGTAATAGTGGTGTACCTGTTTTGGAATGTTGGATAAAACGTTCAGCATGCCCCGCCAGATCATGGTTATGATGACAGGTCGGATGCCATTCAAGCGGCCGGTCTGGCAGTGTGTATTTGCCATGAGATTCAACGGTACGAGCATAGTCGATGCCGAGCCACGCAAGCTTTGTACTTAACGTACGGTCGTATCCTCCATTGGGATAAGCCATGCCTCGTACCGGATAACCGACGAGCTTCTCCAACGCTTTTCGGTCCTCGATAATCTCTTCGGTCAATAGTTCATTCGGAACATAAGGCAGCGTAGGGTGAGTAACCGTGTGAACGGCCACTTCATGACCCGCATACAGTTCAGCAACTTCCCACGCCTCAATACGTCCTGGATTACCCAGGGTACCGGAGTTCAGATTAAAGGTTCCCCGTAGACCATACCGATTACAGATTTCCACCAGTCTGCGATCATGCACCACTCCGTCGTCATAACTTAGCGTTAACGCTTTCATCACACCACCTGGATAGCGGTCAAACTGAATACGATGTCCCATCCCTTACTTCCACTCCTTTATCCTAATTCTTCAACAGGTACATGACCTGCATCCTGTAATTGATGATGTTCCGAATCAAAATACGTACCTTCCAGCAGGCCGATCAATGTATTCGTAATCCGCACTTCAATGTCGTTGTCTCCCCGACGCAACCAGGAGGCCTCTCCCTTCCAGCGATACGGAGACCAGCATCTCACACCCAGACTATGTCCGTTCACCCGCACTTCCACCACATCCTGCACACGCCAATCGCTAAATTCCATTTCAAACGAAGTAATATCTTCCCCTGGCTCATCCAGCCAGAACGTGCGTTTATAACTCATTTCCCCGGCAAAATGAGGATACAGCGGCTGAGGTTCAGGTCCGATGCGAAGGGCTGTGTCTGACTCCCGCACGAGCGAAGCGATGCCTTCATGATGAAACTCCACCCCGAATCTCCCTTGCAGATATAAGGGATCAACGATACCATCCTCATCTTTCGTCACCTGCACAATCACCGTCATTTCATTGAGACCGCTGTGTAGCCATTCCGTAATATCACAAGCGATATTATTGTGGTCGGTTATTTCGATTGGATCGAATTGTTCTTTTTCAAGTGGTTGCCCATTAATCTCCATCGACCAACTGCCCGAAATCGCCGCTTTATCCAGGAATAACAGGCATGCAGGTAACGCCGTTCTTAGCTCAAATGTGGTCGTATAACGGCACTCGATCGGGTAAGCAACGGATGCCTTTTTCGGTGTGCCAAATACCTGACTAAACTGGACTGGCAGATGCTGCTGCTCCGATAATTCTGCTGCCTGATCAATAAACGGTTTCACAGCTACATGCTGGCTTTCCAGTATTATTCCGTTAGCATTAGTTGCCTGAAGATGGAATTGTCCCATTCGCAGGATGTTAGGCTGCACCGTTTCCAGTCGCCATGGTCCCTCCGCAGGAATACTGATCTTAGTGGCTTGCTTCACTTCTGCTGAAACATCCGTTTGGAATGTCGAATTTATTGGGTCTGTGACATCCACCTTCGTTAGTCCAGTCTCTACCTTCACTGGTTGTAAAGTAAGGCGTACAGCATGCGCTTCGTAAGGCGCCAGCGTTAGTGAAATGCACCATTCCCCGCCACTGCTCGTATACGGCAATGCCTGAAGCTGCCCCGTCTCCAGATCGAGTCGTTCCGCCACCAGACAAGCACCATCTGTCAGCTCCGCTCCATCCCACAGCTGTCGGGCAACCAACTTCAATTGCCCCTTCAGCTCCTGACCCTCCTGATTAGTCAAGAAAATCATATGCTCCCCAGCCGACAATTGACGGGTGTGCATCAGCAGAGAGGCACTTTCCTCCTCCATGATCCAGCAGATGGGTTCAGGCAATACCTGATCGAGCAGCAGAGAGATTAGCTCCAGCGAAAAGTCATCTCCCTGCCCTGTTCCTGCGGGTAGAAAATACGCATTCCCCTCACCTTGATGCCACATGGTTTCACGGTTATCGTGATCTGTTGTCACGCTACGGCCCCAGTACACCTCTTGCGGCTGCTCGCCCGCACCAAAGAACTGGGCAGCTTCATCTCCCTCCGGACTTCCCGGCTGGATGGCAATATGCGGAGGCATCCCAACAGAAATGGCGGTTCCTCCCTGCTGAACAAATCGCTTCACCTGTTCCCAGGCCGCGACCTCCAGATTCAGCATCGGTGGCAGAATCAATACGTCATAACGGGCAACGCCAATCTGAATGATGCCATCCGTTAAGTCAGCTTCAGCCAACAATTCGGGATCAAGGTGGTCATAGTCACGTCTGTTCTCGAGCAGATGGGTCGTGATCCGCATCCAGTCCTTCGTCAGACGATTCAATTGCACCCGTTCTGCTTCGTCTTCGCCGCTATACTCGAATCCATGCAGCGGATTACCCATCAGACTCCAGAATGTCGTCGTTGGGTCAAGTACAGCAATACGAATGGCTGCTGCTCCGGTGCTCATGAGATAGCTCAACCGTCCGGTGTAATCCCCCAACTGCCGGAAATGCTTCCAGTAGGGATTTTGCAAAAATTGAGACGGCGGTGCATCATGCTTCGCAAGCCCACCGATCGTATAGAAAAAGGCGTGAAAGTTATAGAAATTGGTGCCCATGGCGGCCATTCGGTCAATCATCCACTTGGCATCCTGTAGCGTCATGGACCAGCCTACACTGTGAAAACATTCAATCAGATTGCGACTTCGCCCCAGTTGTCTGGCAAGCGAACTGACCATCTTGGGATTGTCACGCATCTTTTGGCCGTATCGTTCCAGAATCCACGATAAGGATCGTCCAATTTTCTCATGGGCCGAATCACCACCTGGCATATGGCTGAACAACTGGGTGGTCATCCGTACGCCAGGTACCTCAGCCGCGTACTGGATTCCTGCTTCCTCACACCAATCATGCACCTGTTTGTGATAGGACTCCCTGAGAAGCAGATGCAGGGACTGATAGTAGTCATACCGAATCCGGTGCGCGTCCGGAACATCAGCATATAACAGGGCCGGTAGCGAATCGATCAGACTATAACCACAACGCTCACTGAAATAACGGGGAAGCTGTTGGGACCAGGGGATACGGCCCAGCGGTGCAATCTCATCCGAGAACATGCCTTTGATTACGCTCTCAAATTGATCTCCAACCGCTGACTTATAACGCTCGTGCGTCAGTTCAATAAATCGGCTCATCGCTTCCTTGTGACAAGGATCAACAAAGTTGCCGTAATATTTGAAATCATCGATCTCCATCTCTTGAAATACAATCAACTCCCAATCACCCTCGGGCACATCCCACAACAATCGAAACGCTGTTCGGTAGGTGAAGAACCTCTTCCGGTTATACGAAGTAAGTCCGGTCTCCTGATACACCTGATCCGTCTGAATATTGCCGATTTTGCTGCGCAGATCGATGGATTCATGCCATAACCGTTTACCCTGTGCATCCTTGGGAATCGCCTTGGCAACCAATACTCGTCCCCATGGCAGCTCCAGATTCACAGCTTCTCCGCCCTGAACCATCAGTTGATGATGGATGAGCTGACGCTGCTTGGCTTCAGGAAAATCAAGAGTCACTTCCCCGCCAGCCATCCCGCTTGGATATGGATATTCGTCATATAACCATACCTGCATGCCGTGAGTGGCCGCCGCTTCCACTGCCATCCGCACCTTATCAAACCACACTTCGGAGAGATAGGGAATTTGCAGTCCTTGACGTGGACAGATAAAGAATCCACCCACGCCTTGCACGGCCATCTCAGCCACCTGCCGCTTCATCTGTTCTTCTTCCATATCCCCGTTCCAGAACCAAAAGGGATGAACCCGGTACTGCGCCTCGGGATTACTAAATGCATCCCCGTTCCACATGTCGCCTTCCTCCCTGCCTGTTCAAGAGTATCGTTGGTCTCCAACTACTTCAGTGCAGCGTACAGTTCATTGACTTCTTTCACATAATCATCTCCGCCGTTGTTCTTCCACAGGGTAACAGCATCTTCGAATCCATTCTCATCAATCTGTCCTACAATATATTTGATCCGTGCATCGTTAATGATATTGTCCAGCTGCGGCCCTTTCTGAGCATAAACATCAGAGATCAGCGGTTCGCCAGGATTGGCAATGACAATCTCTTCGTTGGCTTTCTGTA
Organism: Paenibacillus sp. FSL R5-0749; assembly: GCF_038595085.1. Classification (NCBI taxonomy): domain Bacteria; kingdom Bacillati; phylum Bacillota; class Bacilli; order Caryophanales; family Paenibacillaceae; genus Paenibacillus; species Paenibacillus sp. FSL R5-0749. The sequence goes on from NZ_CP152005.1 coordinate 5,348,171, forward strand.
CCTGTGCAACTTTTTCACGGACAGGTGTCTGTTGTACACGAAGGGTTTTGTCCTCCGGTACAAACATCAATATCTGATTCAAGCCCTGCAGATCGCGGAGAGCAAGCTTGTCAGTGGAAGGAATGATGTAGTTTTCTTTTTTCTCATACTGCTTGCCTTCCAGTCCATTCCCAAGCAGCGCCTGCAATTCTGGTTCATTGAGTTGATCCAGGAAACGCAGTACCTTCTTCAGTTCCTCTTCCGTTTTGACACTGCCTTTGGAGATGGCAATCATTCCGGAATATCCGGACGTTGGCATATCACGCAGCCCCTTCGGACCTTCCATGGCTTGCAGCACATCGACACGTCCTGTCGCATTCGGATCTTTATCCAGTATCTTCTGGTCCATGCGCTGGGCATTATCTGCTACATCCACCATGACACCCGCTTGCCCATTCACAAATGGATCAGGCAGTTTCGTTGCATCCATCACGGCAAAGTCCTTGTTCACCAGACCCTCGCTGTAGATCTGACGGAAAAATTTCAGGGCTTCCATGTATTCCGGTGTCTCATGTGCAGGGATTAGACCCCCGTTGCCATCCTCTCCCCATTTGTTGGGGGCACCGAACCATACCTGCATGTTATCCCACGGTCCCGTGAATTTGCTGGCTACCAGACCGTACGTATCATCCTTTCCGTTACCGTCCGGGTCATCCTTCGTGAACGCTTTCAATACATTGTAAAATTCATCAATCGTCTTCGGCTCTTCCAGCCCCAGATTCTCCAGCCAGTCCTTACGGATAGTCACCCCATTACGTCCCAGAGGGCGAGCCCGATATATCCCATACGTTTTGCCATCGATAGAGGCATTGTTGGTGATGATTTCATTCATCTGGCTCAGATTTGGATAGTCCTTCAGATAAGGACCCAGTTCCCAGAATGCCCCTGTCCGGGCTGCATTGATAAAGCTTGGGGATTTCCCCAATACGACCATAATTTGCGGAAGTTTGCCCGAAGCCAGTGTGATATTGAATTTGTCCTCATAGGAACTGCTGGGCACCCATTGCAGATTGACATCAACCTTGGTCAATTCCTCCAGCTTCTGAATCACAGGGCTGTTGTCCGGCGGATTCTCCGCTTCAAAGTTCGGCAGCATAATCGTGAGCTGATCGGTGCCACCCGCAGCGGTTCCTGAATCTGCTTTGTCCGTGGAGCATGCGCCCAGAATTGTACTAAGTACCAATGACGCTGAGAGCAGCAGTGCACCTTTTTTGAATCCCGTTTTTTGTCCCATACGTTCTCCCCCTTGGCTTTAGCCTTTGATTGAACCTAACATGACACCTTTGGCAAAATGCTTCTGCAAAAACGGATACACCAGCAAAATTGGAATCGTACCTACAACGATTACCGCCATTTTGATCGACTGCTCTGGTGGCTGGACAAAATTAGGGTCCATGTTTGCCATATCTCCGACACTGGCTTGCGAGAGCAATACGATCTGTCTCAGCATGACCTGCAGCGGCCATTTGTCACTGTCGGAAATGTACAGAAGTGCCGAGAAAAAGTTGTTCCAATGTCCCACGGCGTAAAACAAGGCAAACGTGGCAATGACCGGCTTCGATAAAGGCAGTACGATTCGCCACAGCACGCCGAGATCCGAACAGCCGTCGATGCGGGCCGCTTCCTCCAGCCCGGGCGGCATTTGCTGAAAAAAATTTTTGACTACTATTAAGTTAAAAGCGCTGATCGCGCCAGGAAGCATAAGGGCCCAGTAAGAATCGAGCAGTCCCAGTCCACGAATGACGAGATACGTTGGGATCATGCCACCGCCGAATAACATGGAGAAGATCACCATGTTCATCATGACGTTACGGCCCCAGAAGTCACTTCTGGATAGGGGATAGGCCATCGTCAGGGTGAAGAACAGATTCACCAGTGTACCTGCCACTGTGATGAAGATGGAAACGCCAATGCTGCGAAAGATCGTGGAAGAAGAGAAAATATACTCATATGCACTGAAAGAAAACACCTTCGGAATAAGGAAAAAACTCCGTTCGGTGATCTCGGCTTCCGTTGCGAAGGAATTCCCTATAATATACAGGAAAGGAAGGACAGTTAATATGCCCAGAATCCCCAGCATGGCGTAATTGAAGATATCAAATACCTTGCCGGCAGGGCTGTTGTATAGACGGCTGTTCATGGGCGCTCCTCCTTAATAAATTCCGGGGTGACCGAATTTTTTCGCAAGTTTATTACTGCCAAGCACCAGAATGATGCCCACCACAGACTTGAATAGTCCAACAGCGGTACTGTAACTGAATGCCCCTTGCGTAATCCCCACCGTGTACACATACGTATCAAATACGTCTGCGACATCCCGGTTGAGGGAATTGGTCATCAGATAGATCTGCTCAAATCCGGTATCCAGAAAATTCCCCAGTCTGAGAATGAGCAAGATGACTATGGTCGTACGAATCGCGGGAAGCGTAATATGCCACATTCGCCGCAATCGTCCTGCGCCATCCACAATGGAGGCTTCATACTGTTCCGTATCCACACCTGCGAGGGCCGCCAGGAAGATAATTGTGCCCCAGCCCATCTCCTTCCACATCATCTGAACAATAATGAGCGGCCGGAACGAACCCGGACTGGAGAGCACATCAATAGGTTTGCCTGTAATCCAGGCGATCAGATCATATAACACTCCGCCCTGCGGGGTCAGAAACACGTACGTGATACTCGCGATAATCACCATGGATACAAAGTGGGGTACATAGACCAGCGTTTGAATGGTTCTTTTGAAGAATGCAACCCGAATTTCATTTAATAACAAAGCGATAATGATGGGTGCCGGGAAAAAGAAGATCAGATCATACAGCGCAAGGACCAGCGTATTGCGTAATAGTCGGAAGAAGTCCGGGTTGGAGAAAAAGTTCGTAAAGTTCTCCAGCCCCACCCAGTTACTCTCCCGGATGCCCAAGAAAGGCTGGTAGTCCTGAAAGGCAATGACGATCCCCCACATGGGCAAGTATTTAAAGATGACAAAGTACAAAAAGCCGGGAAGCACAAGTACATATAACCATTTGTTTCGTTGGATCTGCCTTTTCCAGTTCGACTCTCGTCTCATGGGCCTTGTGGCCATATCCGCTTGAGCAGTTGCAGTGGCGTTGGTGTTCCAATCTGTCTTCCCCTTCATCATGTCTCCCCTTCCCTAGTTATGTAAGCGTTATCAATAATCCTGATACTCAGACTATACAGCCCTTCTTTTTCCGGCAACCTTCATTTTTTGCATGTCTACGACATGATGGTCGGGAAACCCGCTATAACGCCATTCTTCCTTGATATTGGACATATCGTAGCAGATAGAATTGCACATTTTTGCAGGTTTATCCTTCTTTGTATGACGGTAAAAAAAGAAAAAAACGACATCCGTTAAAGCTGGATGCCGGTCAGAAATGACAGACGGATGAACGGTTATTGTCCAAACCATTGTTCTCGATACTGACTCGGGGTAATGCCCTCCTGTTTCTTGAAGATCCGATTAAAATAACTATGCTGATAGCCCACAGCCACGGCAACATCATTGATTTTCATCGTTGTCTCCCGTAGCAATTGCTTCGCGGCCTCCATTCTCACACGTGTCAGATAATCAATAAAATTGATGCCAGATACCTGTTTGAAAGCCTTGCTCAGTGCATAGGGTGTCATCTGCTCCGCATCAGCGCAGTTTTCCAGCGAAATATCGCTGCGGTAATGCGTATCGATATACAACATTGTACGTTCCACCACCTGTTTCAGCGGTTCCTGGGATCGTGCTTCAATCTCTTGGATATACGGTGTGAATACCTCATTCATCATCCATTGTCTCATCTGAAAAGGTTCACGAATACCGGATAGCCGTTCATACATGTTGCAACCACCAAACAGCTTATAAGGTGTCACTCCCGTTTGCAGCATCATGTGCTGAATACTGCCGAGTAATTGCAGCATCATCTGCTGCACCTGAAATTCGGTACTACCCGTCCGCGTAATCTCACTCATGAATTGTTCCAGCACACGTTCAGCTTCGTCCTGCTTGCCCAGCCTGATCGCCTGCAGCAACTCGCGTTCCAGCCCAAGCGGATAGGAAGCTGCTTCGTTTCTGCGGAAACACTCCTCATCCTCCAGATCGAGAATCTGACTTCCTTCGTCCACACTGCGATAAGCCACAGCCTGTTCCATCTCAACGAATCGTCCAGGCAGTTCCTGTAGTGAAGCCGCCGGGCGACTGATCATCAAGGTCACCTTCATTCTGAGTGTTCGTCCAATGACCTCCACGAGCTCCTGTCCCCATAACATCGCTTGTGACTTCACAGGTTCGTCCTGAGGAGCGATCACAAGCATGGCGGAAGACAGGTCATGAAAGTTCATGACACTGATCTGCTTGAAAACATTTTTTGCCACTTCCTGTGTAATATTCACTGCTGCAAAAGTGACCAAACCCGTGTCCTGGCTTCCAAATCTGCCTTGCAGCTGCTCATATCCCGTAAAATACATCTGCACCAGCAAAAACTGCTGGCCCTCCACTTCAAAGCCAAGATTACGCATCCGCTGCTGGAGATCCTGCTCGTTATAGGCATATAGATGCCCCTGTACAAGTTGTAAGACAAAGCTGTCGCGCAGATGGGGAAGCTGCTCCTGCAACTGGCGATGTGCCGTTACACTGCGGGAGGTCAGTTCGTTCCATTGTTGCTCCAGCAGCTCAAACTCGTCCAGCTTCTCATCCGTTGGTGTAGTTTCGTTTCTGCCAGGCGTAAGCAGGTGCAGCATCCGTGCTACAGGCGAATAGATGCGGCGGGAAGCAAACCAGGATAACAACAATCCCAGGATGAGACTGCCTGCACTCGCAATGACGATGATCTTGGATACCAGCTTGACGGGCGAAGTGACTGAGGTCAAAGGTGCTGCGGAGACGTACGTCCAGTCCGAATCAATCCGACTCAACGAGCCATACGAGACAGAATAGGTCTGATCCTCATATCGGAACAGGAATGAGCGGCTATCGGCATGCAGGGCCACTTCTTTTTTTAGCTGCTGTTCAAAAGCAGAAGTCTCCCCCGCCGTTCCCGGATTCCCTGTAACCAGTGTGTTGCCTTCCTGATCCATAAGGAACGTTAAACCTTCATCATAAGGCGTAAGCGTTTTCAATAAACTGGCGACTTTCTCGTTATCCAGCGTAATAATCAGTGCACCAAATGGATTCATGCTCTCCCCTGGGATCTTATGTACGAGAACGAGTGCATTGCCTGCATCCGTATGCAGTAGACTATTGTTGGTCGAAGGGGCGGTATCTCGGTTGATGACCGAAACCCAGTCTGTCCAGTACACGTGGTTGCCCATGGAGAGATAACGATCATACGCTTGTACTTTGGCATCATCATTCAACTCGTTATAATCCCGATTAAACAAGATCGGCTTCGGTTCCTGCAAATATAGCTGTGCTGACTTGATCAACGGGTGGGAACCTTGTAGTACATATAATGTAGTGACGATCTCCTGCGTTTCATTAAAATAATACACAAAATCCAGCGTTCGTAACGCATTGCCAAACCTCGGTTCAAAAGCCCAATGAGATAAGTTCATCTCCAGATAGGCCAGTTGATCATCCACATTGCGTGCCCGATTCTCGATCTGGTTCTGATGCATCCGATTGAATTCGGTTTCCATCCGGCCAACCACCTGTTGATACATCACGATACCTGTGATTAACCCGGGAATACTGGCAATGAGTAAAATAAGCATAAGGCTGTTTCGATAAAATCGTCCTTTATGTCTTCCTGCTTTGAAATCGGATAACCGCTTGAATCTGCCCAATATTCGATCATTCCTCGTCGGTTCCATCGCTACTCACCTGCCTGCTTGCATCGGGTCTGACTGTCATGGAAACTTCCTCAACTCCCTTGAGAATATATGGATGAAATCCTTTTCTTGTATTATACGCATAATCATCAGGTGAATGAAATGATCTGTAACCGATCATTTTTTTAACCAATGTTTTATTAACATGACAAAATGGATTACAATGAGATAAAGCAAACATCAAGGAGGCCTTTTTAATGAAAGAACAGACTTACTTTGAACAAAATAGAGAAAAACACCTGGCAGAACTGAATGAATGGTTATCCATTCCAAGTATCTCCGCCATTTCTGAGCATAAAGAGGATGTTAATCGTGCAGCACAATGGGCAGCAGATGCACTTACACGTGCAGGTATGGAAAACGTTGAGGTCATTCCAACGGCTGGACATCCGATTGTCTATGCAGATCACCTGCATGCACCCGGCAAACCGACAGCTCTGATCTATGGTCATTATGATGTACAACCTGTAGATCCACTTAATCTGTGGGACACGCCTCCTTTCGAACCTACCATTCGTGATGGCAAGCTGTTCGCTCGTGGTGCAACAGATGACAAAGGACAGATCTTCCTACATATCAAGGCAGTAGAAGCCATTCTCGCCGAAAACAAAGAACTTCCGGTTAACATCAAGTTCTGTATCGAAGGTGAAGAGGAAATCTCCAGTCCGAACCTGCCCATCTATCTGAATGACAATACGGACAAGCTGCGTGCAGACATGATACTGATCTCGGATACGTCCCTGCTTGAAAAAGGGAAACCGGCGATCTCCACTGGCCTGCGTGGTCTATGTTCGCTTCACGTAGATCTGAACACAGCCAATACCGACTTGCACTCCGGTTCATTTGGTGGTGGTGTACCCAACGCACTGCATGCACTCGTGTCTCTGCTCGCATCGTTGCATGATGAGCAAGGCCGTGTGAGTGTAGATGGATTTTACGATGGCGTTCTGCCACTGTCTCCTGAGATGAGAGAAGAATTTGTGAAACAGGGCTTCAATGAAGAACAGCTTCGTCAAGACCTCGGACTGGAGCAATTGTACGGCGAAGAAGGTTATTCGTTCGTGGAACGTGTTGGCGCTCGTCCAACATTGGAGCTGAATGGGGTATGGGGTGGTTTCCAGGGTGAAGGCAGCAAAACGGTTATTCCGAAGGAAGCTCATGCCAAAATCACCTGCCGCCTCGTAGCGGACCAAGACCCACAACATGTATTGGATCGTATCGAAGCACATCTGCGCGCTCACGTTCAACCGGGTGCAACCCTGCATGTGAAACAGATCGAGAAAGCTTTTGCTTTCAATATCGATCCTGCCAATCCCATTCTGCAAAAAGCGGCAGATGCATATGAGCATGTGTATGGCGTTCGTGCCCTCTTTACCAAAGATGGCGGCTCCATTCCGATTGTTGAGAAGCTCTCACGTGTACTCGAAATCCCTGCAGTCATGATGGGCTTTGGTTTGCCGGATGAGAATCTGCATGCACCGAACGAGCACTTCAACCTGGAGAACTTTGATAAAGGGTTGTTGACGATTGTTCAGTTCTTGAAGAGTTTGTAATCATCACGTTTAAAACCAGTTCATGCTGAGAGCGTGCGGACGTGACGTTCCGGTGCCGAATCGTTCTTTCGATCGCTGTTATCGTCGGATTTTTTGGATTTCCCTTCTCGAAGGGTAAAATCCGACGATAAAGGCGAACGCTCCGCTTCTTCAGAATCGATTTCGTCCCCTTCACTACGTTGCAGCCTCTCGCAGACTGATTTTAGGATTGATCCTAACTTTTTATATGGGTTAGTGTAATAGGGATAGTAAAAGAACGGCCTTCGGGTCGTTCTTTTTTTATTTGATTTTGTTTTAATTCTTTGTTTATTTGTTTCCTTTGTAATGTTGTATTTTTTTTCTTTCTTGAGTGTTGTTCCAGTTTTCCAAAGGCTACCTTTCATGATGGCGGGCATTAGTAAAGGTTTGTGTGATAGAGACAAAAACGATGTTCTTCGGGATTTTTTTATTTTCCTCTCCATCATTCGTTTTAGTGCTTCCTATGATTGATTTTATAGACGGGGTCTCGGTTTTAATGGTTCAGTGTATTGGAGATAACCTGCGCGTCGGCTTATCAGTTCTTTTAGATTGATTTTCTCTCGCAAGCTAATTCAAAATGATGAGGTGATTATTGTGTCTGCTTCTCACCTAACCAAACATGCGCTGGCTCACTCGCTCAAATCACTGATGGAGCATACTCCGCTGAACAAGATTACGGTCAAACATCTGGTGGATCATTGCGGATTGAATCGGCAAACCTTTTATTATCATTTTCAGGATATTTACGCGTTGCTTGGATGGATCTATCAGACTGAAGCGGTGGAGAGCCTTACGGAATACCGAAGCTACAGCACATGGACGGACGGATTCTATAAAATCTTTTGTTACATCGAGAACAATAAATCATTCTGCTGCAACACACTCGACTCGCTCGGTCGCACCCACCTGGATACATACCTCTATGAAGTAACGCATGATCTGATTATGGGTGTGATTGATGAGCTAGCCTGTGGGATAAAGGTCCGCAGTGAAGACAAAGAGTTTATCGCCAACTTCTATACCCTGGCCTTCACCGGGCTAATCATTCAGTGGATGAGGGGTAATATGCAAGAACCGCCAAAACAGATTATTGAAAAGCTCAGTGAGCTGATCGAAGGCAATGTCCTGAAGGCATTGCATAGGTATGAGAATAAGCTGCCATCCGATTAGGATGCGCGGATTTTTTGCATACAATCTAACTCTAGGTTTTAGACATTTTTCCAAAAGTGACCAAAAATTGGACACTCTCGTTCTTTTGATCATACCTTACGGGACCTGCAAGGTTTACATTAGGGATGTGACTACAGTACCTTTTGGAGGCGAATGATCGTGAAGAAAGAACACGGTAATAAACAGGTCTATTTTGTAGGCGGCGGTATTGCATCATTGGCGGGTGCAGCTTATCTGGTTAGAGATTGTGACTTTCCTGGAGAACACATTCACATTATCGAAGAAATGCCGATTCTCGGTGGTAGCAATGATGGGGCTGGTAATCCCGATCAAGGATATATTATCCGCGGCGGTCGAATGCTCAATGACGAGGCTTATGAAAATCTATGGGAGTTGTTGGCGTCCATCCCTTCCATCGACCGTCCGAGCATATCTGTCCGACAGGAAATTACCGAATTTGACGATGCCAATCCCACACATTCTAATGCGCGGCTCATCAACCGTGACGGCAAAGTCGAGGATGTGCTCTCCATGGGTTTTGATATGGCCGATCGTCTGGCGATGGGCAAGCTGATTATTACTCCTGAAGACACGCTGGGTAAACTGCGAATCAACGACTGGTTTGGCCCTCACTTTTTCAAAACGAACTTCTGGTATATGTGGGCGACCACCTTTGCCTTCCAACCTTGGCACAGCGCCGTGGAATTCAAAAGATACATGCTTCGCTTTTTTCACGAATTCCCAAGAATTCAGACGCTGGAAGGTGTCACCCGCACACCGTTCAACCAATATGACTCAATTATCCTGCCACTGTATAACTATCTGGAACCGTTTGGCGTAGATTTCACGCTGAAATGTACCGTCACCGATCTGGACTTCAAAGAGGGCGACGGCATTACGGTAAGTCGGATGCATGTGCTCAAGGGAGGTAAAGAGGAGGTCATTGACATCCACGAAGGCGATCTGGTCATTGTCACCAATGGCTCGATGACCGAAGGGGCCGACCTTGGCTCCATGACTTCTGCACCGAAACTGAACGGCAAGGGCAGCTCATGGAAGCTGTGGGAGAACATTGCCGCCAAGAAACCGATGCTGGGTAATCCCTCTTCATTTAATGATCATGTGCATGAGTCCAAATGGGAGTCGTTTACGGTCACCTTCCAGGATTCGGTCTTCTTTGATCTGATGGAGAAATTCACACGCAACCGGGCAGGTACCGGCGCTCTGGTTACTTTCAAGGATTCCAGTTGGTTCATGTCTGTCGTTCTGGCCTTCCAACCACATTTCCGTGGTCAGCCGGAGCATGTCAAGGTGTTCTGGGGATACGGATTATACCCGGATAATGTTGGCGACTACGTGAAGAAAAGAATGAGTGATTGTACCGGGGAAGAAATTATGCAGGAGTTGATCGGCCATCTTCATTTTCAGGAACATCAAGAGGCGATCATGGCTACCGCCAACTGCATTCCATGCATGATGCCTTACATCACTGCCCAATTTATGCCTAGACTGAACAGCGATAGACCAAAAGTTGTGCCTGAGGGCTCCACCAACCTGGCCTTTATTAGCCAATTCTGCGAGATTCCCGATGACGTGGTATTCACGGAAGAATATTCGGTCCGGGCAGCACGGATTGCCGTCTACACTCTTCTCGGAGAGAACCGACCAATTGAGCCGATTAACCAGTACCAGTATGATGTTCGGACGCTGTTCAGCAGTTTTGTGACATCGTTTAGATAACTGTTTAGCATGAGGATTGCGAAATAACAGAAGCTTGATTTTCGTCGAACCAGTCAATAAGTTAATGTTGGTGTAACGTCTGATGCCGGATTGAAAGGTTTTTTATAAGGCAAATAGAGATTTCCGTCAGTGATGACAGAAATCTCTATTTCGTTGAGTATGAAGCCACACACATAATCTCCATCAAGATTGCCAACTGTCGTCTAAAGAACCTTACAAGCCTTATTGCTCGAAATTTCGCAGGTTTGAGAATCTAACGAATCGTATGCGCCTTATTTTGAGTCTAAGCATAGTTTTGTAACGTAATATCGCTCATTTTCATTACATAGCGTGTCTGAGATTCGTTACGATTTGTATGACAGCAAAATCTTGGAAATAAGACTTCGCAGGTTCGTTAGAACTGAGCGTTCCTTCAGAGGTTATTACGTATGAGATGCACTCGTTGCCATGTCTTATTGTCGAGATCCTAGTCCGTTCTTTATTGAAACCTGACTAATCATGCTTCCATGTTCTCATGCATACTCATGTGCGTGTTGCTCATGTATGCTCATGTGGTTGTTCTTATTATTCTTGGTGTTACTTTTCATTTTTTCATTGTTACCCATCGCGCTTATGTGCGGAAAGTCGTAAACTTCAGCATGTGCACAAGTTTGGAGAAATGTGCGATCTCCTGTTGGACGCCAGAAGTATCAGTCCCCGACATGGCCTGATTCGCTCGTAATGTTCTACGGGTGTTCAGCATACCTTCGATCAGTTTCATGACCGTGTTGCGTCCACGATGATCGACAATCATATACTTTTTGCGTGCATCCAGCTCTACCCATACGATGTTGCTGAATGATGTGAACAGATGCTTGCGGTACTGCTCCATATCGGTTTCATTGTAATGCTCGCCATAAAAGGCATAGTATCCGTGTATGTGCAACTTCTCCGCCAACACTGTGATGAACGGATCATGTTCGAGCATAGCGTTACGTTCCATGTTTCACGCCTCCGTTATGCGTGATCCGCAGATCCCGTCTTTTTGAGATCTATTTTAACATATTACGCAAGCTGTTGCCTCTCTTGCCTCTCTTGCCTCTCTTGCCTCTCCGCAAACATATCCCAGCTACAACTTACTCGCCGACCCGTCTGCCCTTCACCCACACACCCTCAATATCCAGCTCAGCGTTCAGCAAAACGATATCTGCCTGTTTTCCCTGAGCCAGGGAACCTGTCCGGTAATCAATGCCCAGCAGGCGTGCCGGGGTCAGACTTGCTGCACGTGATGCAGCGTTCAGACTCAGGCCCACTTCCTGTACCAGGTAACGGAAACCGCGAATCATCGTCAGTGTGCTTCCGGCCAGTGCGCCGCCGTCCTTCAGTCTGGCCTCACCGTGCTTCACGATGACGGGCAGGTCGCCGATCTTGTATTCCCCGTCATCCAATCCCGCAGCAGACATGGCATCTGTGATCAACACGAGTTGATCATTATGTTGCTTCAATTGAGCGAGGATGGAAATCGCCGCAGGGTGCACGTGAATACCATCGGCAATCACCTCAGCACTGATACGCGGATCATTTAGCACCGCTCCGGCAGCTCCCGGTAGCCGGTGATGCAGCGGTGTCATCGCATTAAACGTATGCACTGCATGATGAAGTCCGGCTTCAACTGCTCGCTCCACCTCTTCATAGGTCGCATCGGTGTGGCCGAGTGCCGCTGTAACCCGCTGTTCACGCAGCCACGAGATGACTTCCAGTGCGCCTTCACGTTCCGGTGCCAACGTAACTTGACGGATTAGGCCGGGATATTGCTTCTCCCATGTTTCAAGCCAGGATACATCAGGTAGAATGATATGTTCCGGATTTTGCGCACCAGGCCATTTCGGACTGAAAAACGGACCTTCCAGGTGCACACCCTCAAGCTGTGCATACGGCATCTCACCGGAACGATAACGAGCTACTTCAGCAAGTACGCTGTCCAGTCGCTCTTTCGGAGCGGTCATGGAAGTCGCAAGCATCGCTGTTGTTCCCTGCGTACTATGAAAAGAAGTGATCTTGTCCAACACCTCCGGGCTTGCATCCATAAAGTCTTCTCCGTTCCCACCATGCACATGGATATCAATGAATCCAGGCACAATGAGGCCATGGTCCGGTACAGACAGCTGCAAAGCTTCTCTCCGAATCTGTTCAGGCAGACCTTCCGGTACCCCAGCATAAAGGATTTTTCCATCCCTCCAGGCTAATACACCGTCTTCCAATATCTCATTGGAAAGGAGCAGCTTGCCCCGAAGAAGAGAAATATTTTGTTCACGCTGGCTCCCAGGTTCATGATTATTCGCTCCGGTCATCTCACCAGCCTCCCTGCTGCACGGTCCAGCAATACCACCACATTTGGATGACATTGCAATAGCGATGCAGGACAGGCCGTTGTAATTGGGCCCATGAACGCTTCGCGAATAATCTCGGCTTTTTCCTCCCCACGGGCAATGAGCAGAATCTGTTTGGCTTTCAAAATGGTACCAACACCCATCGTAATCGCCTGAGCCGGAACCTCATCGATGCTGTCGAAGAAACGTGCATTTGCCTTACGTGTCTCTTCTTTCAGATCCACAACATGTGTTCGTCCTGTAAGTTCAGTTCCCGGTTCATTGAAGCCAATGTGACCATTATGTCCAATGCCCAGCAGTTGCAGATCCACGGGTCCACGATCATCCAAGCGCTGTTCATAAGACTTACATTCCTGTTCCAGATCGGCAGCCTGACCATCAGGTACATGCGTTCTCGCAAGATCCATATCGATATGATGAAATAATTGTTCGTTCATGAAACTGCGGTAACTTTCGCGATGCTCTGTTGGAAGTCCTACATACTCATCCAGATTGAATGAAGAAGCCTGCGAGAAGCTGACCAGTCCCTTCTGGTACAACGTGATAAGCTGTTTATATATGCCTACAGGCGAACTTCCCGTTGCAAGTCCGAGGACTGCACGTGGTTTGGTCTGCAATAAACTTGCGATGACTCCTGCACCTGTGGCATTCAAATCTTCTTCATTTTCAAAAATACGTATATTCATCTGTTTAAGCACCTCCGTTGTGTTGTACGCGATAGGACTGCACGTTGTGATAGGATTGTTCCAGTCTCGGGATAAAACGGTCGAAGTCGGCACTTACCATGCCTGTGAACAAAATATCGACCACATGCAGCAGTGCAATACGTGAAGCCATATCTCCACGCCTCATGCCCTCTTCCAGAGAAGAGGTGAACAGTGGGATATCAGATACCGTTGCGAGTGTATTACTTCCATAGGAAGTCAGTGAAATCGTAGAAGCTCCGGCTTGTTTGGCACAATGCAGGGCATCAATGGTTTCGGGTGTTTCGCCTGAATAGGATACGGCCATTGCGACATCCCCCTCAGCGAGCGAAGATGCGGATGTGATCTGCATATGTGAGTCTGAGAAAGCAGTACAACTTTTGCCAATCCTCACCAACTTCTGATAGAAATCCTGTGTCACAATCGACGAGGTCGCCACACCGTACAGATCAATACGGCGAGCCTGGCACAATAATTGCACCGCCTGCTCCAATCTGCCCAGATCCAGCAAACGGGTAGTATCAGCAATAGACGCGAGGTGATTGGCTTCGATCGCTTCAACAATTTTGGATAGTGAATTGCCCGCTACAATGTCCTGATACGCTGTTTCATCAGAAGCGTGGGACAATTCTGCGGCGAGCTTCATTTTGAAATCGGGAAAACCTTTGAAATGAAACGACTTGCAAAAGCGGGTCACCGTCGCCGCACTTGTACCACTCTGCTCTGCCAGATGACTAATCGTCCAGCCGGGAATGTCCGACGGAGATTGCATAATGACTTCGGCAATACGTCGCTCCTGAGACGGAAGGTTATTCAGTTCTTGCTGCAACGCACGTAATATGGCTGCCATAAGGACCTCACTTGTATGAAAATTATTTTTATATATTTTTAATTTAATAAGAAAATTATTTTTATAACTTCATTCTAATCAAGACGATCCTGCAAATCAAGAGCAATTTCTCACGACTTTCGCAATGATACTGAACTTGTATAGACACTCACCAGCTTGATACATATCATATGTATCCTTTATATTGAGAATCGAGATATGATCGTATTAAAAAAAGGAGCGATTCAATGAATCGAAGACAACGGGAAAAGTTCATTCCTTCCATCTGGATTATTGCTACCAAACCAACAGAAGGACACGCCTATTATGCCCTCTATGCCATCGACTGGAAACGCGGAGGTCGGCTCAGTTGGGAAGGCTGGAATCAGCTCGAAGATCTGCTGCAATTTCATATTCCGATCAAACGAAAAGCTGGAGGACGGAAATCTTCTTCCACGCCTGCCGCCAAAATAGCGAAAAGAGCGCTCCATCTTCACCTGAATGAAGCACAGTTCGAGGAACTGGAGCAGCTCTTTTATCAGCCATTTTCGAAGAAAAGATGGAGGACGTTTATTCGAATGAATAGGAATCAGACGTGATAAAGTGATATGAATTAGGTTATTTATTTTTCAAGCTAAAACAAAAAAGCCTCTCCCCTTCTTTAGATAAAATAAAGAATTAGGAAAGACTTTCGCGGTATTAAAATTCAATTCGTTTTCATTTAATTTGCATTTAACTCAAAACTCAACTCAAGTTAACTCGTTCTAATTCATGTCATCATATCGTTCTAGGAACATGCTGACTAAGCCGGGTACCGTCATTTGGTGAACCGATTGATTCTCAATCTCCTCCGCCAGATCGTCATCTGTGAGGGAAACAAAGAAGGTAATGTCTGCTTTAGTTTGTCCATACCGAGCAAAAACGTCATCGGCTGTCTCATTCACGACTTTAGCGATGATTCGAATGATCTCATCCTTATACTCCCGAACCTCTTCTGTTGCATACAACAATCGGCTGATGTGGTTAAAGTGCGTATCCTCGCCATACTGATATTCGGAGCAGCCCCATCTGTAATAGATCTCGTCCTCCTCACTGTCGCATAGCCCTTGCTCTTTCATTCTCGAAATGTGCGTTGCCAGGGATTCCTCGGTATTCACCGCCATAAACAGCGTTACCCAATCACTGTCCGTTCCAAATGCACAAGCATATACTTTCTCATGCTGCACTTTAGCCAGCGTCTGTTCCAGATCGGGTAGAAACCCCGCTCGAAATTGTTTTTCAAATTCACTTAAGAAACGTTCCATTCAGCTCATCCTTTCATGTTTTATATAAGTTGAATACCGAATCGTTACACTTGCAACTTCGCTGACAGAATAACCTTCTGATCACTGTTATCCCCAGATTTCTTGTATCACTTTTTAAAAGTGGAAATCTGCGGATAAAGGCGACCGCTCCGCTTTTTCAGGTCATTTCTGCCCTCTCCGTTCTAGTGTAAATATGTAGTTTAACTTATATAGATGTAGTACAAAAAAATCTCAACCAATTTGTTCAAGCTATTGTTTCACTTCAAAGCCTTACCTACAATCTCTTATCTACTTCATATATGTAAATCATTATGGCCTAGTAAAATAATGAAAACAAGCGATGCTACGTTTCGGATATTCCCTCAAAAATATTGATAGTTCCCTGAGTCCATGGTCCATACCAGCAAAAAAGCCTTGCCCCATTCTTCATGACAAAGAATAGAGAAAGGCTTTCATGCTGCTACTTCATCCTAACTGTAATTCGCAACTAGATCTTCAGTTCTCCAAGCTTAATCAGCTCGACAACTGCCTGCGAACGACCCTTAACATTGAGTTTCTGCATCACATTCGAAATATGGTTTGAAACACACAAAAAACTATAGCCTACCCAATACGGAATGAATCTCAACATTGTTTGCTTTATCAACTGTAATGTTTGAAACTAATTTTTTCAGGATCAGGTTTACTTGGTCTACTTCAGTAAATTGTCCTAGATCTGATAATTCATCAAGTGAGATGTTTATTTCCTTAAACTGTTCACTGTCATTCAAAGCTCGTTCTAATTCAGATTTCATTTTGGACAACTGTTCTTGTTTCTGTTTAATCTCATGTTCATACTGTTCCTTCTCAAACTCATATTGCTCATCATCAATCTCATCATTTAACTTTTGCTTTCGGATCTCAAAAAGCAATTTACGTGCATTCTGTATCTGCTTCTCATATTTAGCAACTAGCTTTCCGGTATCTTCTCTCGCTTTTTTAGTGAAGGTTATAGTCTTACCCGACTTTGTTTTACTTCTCAGTTTCTCGCTCAATCTTTCAATTAAAGCATATTTGAAATCATCGTATGGAATCCTATTGTGATTGTCGCATCCAGTTTCGCCCTGTCTTCTTCTCTTAGAACAAACTAAGTAACGATAGCTGTTCTTCTTGCCGTTGGAGGTCACAATGTTCAAGGATGATCCACAATGCTTACACTTGATTATGCCAGCAAATACATTAACCTTGTTTCTTACCCCTCCACGCTTTCCACCGCCACGCTCTAACCGTATCTCCTGTGCCTTTCTAAATAGCTCCTCACTAACAATTGCTTCATGAGTCTGCTTACCGCTTTCTTCCCATAGCTCCTTGTCACGCTTAACCAACTTTCTAGTTTTATCAGAGATATTGTTGATATCGTTATAAACCTTTACAACTGTAAATTTATTAAATATGTTTTTACCTGTATATATCTCATTCGTTAGTATACGCTCTACAGACGTTACTCCCCATTTCCCTCCTCTGTAAGAGGGAATTTTCTCTTTATTCAGATACTTTGTTATAGCTTTCTCACCCATCTTTTGATTGACATACATATCAAAAATGAGTTGAACGATCCTGGCACGTTCATTAGGTATAATGGTTTTCCTATCATCGACCTTTATTTTGTCATAGCCCAATGGTGCAATAGTACCTAAATAATTTCCTTTCATTCCCGACTGACGTATACCTCTTCGTGATGATATGCTAATTTGCTCACTCAACTTTTGGTTAACTGCGGAGAATATTTGAAATTTAAACTCGTCATGATCAACTTGTGAATCATAGTTCTCGTCCAAGGATACAACCCTTAAACCAAGTTTATCCACAAGAGTTCTCTTCAAACCTAACGAGTCATACGTATCACGAGAGAATCTAGATAAAGAAGAAAAGAGGATGGTTTTAAAGTAACCCTTACCTGCATCCTCAATTAGCGTCTGAATAGATGGTCTTCCAACAATGGATGTACCACTATCCCTGTCTACATATATGTACTCTTCACGAACCTTTAAACTTAGCTGTCTGGCTTTTTCTTCACAATCCATCCGTTGGTGTTCTGGACTGAACTTTTGTGACTCCTTTGTTGTGGATACCCTAACATATATTGCTGCATCCTCATATCTCATGTGACTTTCCCCTCAGTCTGTAGATTTAATTGTGATATCATAGTCTGTAGCAGGGAAATTTTTGATCGCTCTTTGTACTACAGTATCAACTACAAATTGAATTGCTGCTTTTGCTTCTTCTTCGCTACGGTTATCGTCTATAAAAATAAAGTTGAATGATTTAGATTTTTTCTGCTTGTTTGTCTCCTTCATCCGTTGTACACCACCCGTATGACTTTCGTACGCATAATGTATGCGAATGCTGCTTGGACGAATGACAGACAATGTTTTTGCTGCACTTTGGATATTCACTCACCTCCTCACCTTGTATATTCGAGGTGATAGTAGTTTGTCACCCTGACACCCACGAGACTACTCAGTATTCTAAGACATGTTCCTTTGTGTTTAGTGTAATTTAGAGTGCGATGAATAGATGGATTACAATTGAGTCTAGAGATAATCTTGCATGTTCTTTTGTTTTGTAATTCTATTCTTAATCCTGCAACTTAATTTTCATTTGTTCAAAGGTAAACGGTTGATGCACATTGTATATTTGACCATCAATCTCTATCTGTCCTATTGGTATGTATCCTTTATACACTTTCTGTTCATTCTCATTACTGTTTACTTCAATGCTTTTTTGACCAGTCGTTAATTGCTCCGATTGAATCAAAACTATTTTTCCATCTTGAATGTTTTTTAAAAAACTCTAGTATCGTTTTCTAGCTTAGGTAGGTAAACCCAAGTCTTTCTTTGCATCTGTTATCGAATCATATCTTCTAAATGTGGGAATTACATTGGATTGCATGTTTCCCATCTCAAATGCATAAACTGGCTTAGCCTGTGCCTTATATGAAAAGTTAATATGGTAACACTGGGAATCCTTTATTTAGAAATGATTCCTACGTCTCTGATTCAGTCAACTTCGATAAGCTTAAGTGGGTAGTTGCATCCCCTCTCCTACATGGGAGAGTGTTGAGAACCTTTATCCTCAGATGTTGAAAATGTACAATGAAGACTTGCTAGTTTTGAACAAATTGCAGACCACCAAAACAGACTCGTGGACTAAAAAGCAAATGTATAAGGATAAGCGAGCCACTTTGCTTACAACTAAAGAAAGAGGAGTAACAAGACGTGCTCGTGACTTTGAGAGGATATATGATTTGCACTTTGTTGATGGATTAGCTTTTATTCAAATTTATAAGGGATATGGATTAAGTCCAACTTACTGTAAATAGGTGCTCCAAGAAAACATACACAAGTTTGAAAAATGAAAAAAATGCCCCTCAAGAATAATATCTCAAGAGGGGTTTATTTTTACCTATATTTGTTATTTATATTTGAGTGCTAAATTGCTGAACATTAGAACAGTTACAATTCTTCATCTCAAATTCGTTACTTATAAGTGTATTACCTATAATTTAACAAGTAAACATCATTAACTCCTTGTATTTTTCACCATGCCATTATTCTATTATTAAAACGCCACCCAACCATTGGTAGGTGTCATATTAGAATGACTGGTTGTAAAAGAATAATATCTATGAGATGGCGTTGAAGCTTTAATATTTATTCCTAATGTATCGCTTATAAAGCCGGCAGCCCCTGTTGCTCTCATAGTCCAAGTGCCCGATGCATTGAAGTAGCCTTCAGAAATGTAACCAGGACTGTTGTTTGATGTTTCACTCAAAAGGTATAATGGGTTCTTATTCGTATGACCTTGTATGACTTGAAGAGGTTTTACTGCCACGCTTCCATTATGTTCCCAACTTACTGTCAGAGTGATAGTGGTTGTATCAATTCCGAAAACTGCTAATTTAACAGATCGGCTAACTGATGCACGTTGGTTGGCTTGTGCGGCTAAAGCATTCGGTGAAAAATGATTCGATTGACTATCTTCTGTTGTAATAGTTTTCACATCAATAGAAATTTCCTTATACTTGTCATCATATAATGAACCCTCCTTACCTGATAACATTTCGCCTACCGCATTTACATAATCTTCTGAAGCGATAAAGTTAAGGAAAGCGTTTTGTTTAGATGGATCTAAGTTGGTAAATTGTTCTAGAGTCTCAATTGCTCCTGTATCTCCCTCACTAATAAGTTGATTTAAATAATTTACATATTCCTCAACAGTGTATTCTACTGGTTCTGATGATGCATCTGCACATGCTATAGATGCAAATAACATTGTTACAAGAAATAGTACGAGTGAACTTTTTGATAATTTCCTTAACATTGAATCAATTCCCTTCAATTGGTTATATAGTAGTATAGGCAAGGTGATATTAATAAGTTACCATTAATAAGGAATATTGAAACAAATATCCTAAAATATCTCAAAAAGGTGATGATAACTTGAAAAAAAATGGACTTGTGTGGATTTTGATAGTTGTAGTAGCTATATTGGTCGTAATGGGAATTTTATATTTCTTCGTTGAATCTGCATAACAAATAAGGGAGCCAGCTGAGATACTATCTCTGGTCTCCCTTTGATTTTATAGTCTAAAGATAATTGTTAGTCATTTCACTCTAAAATATAGTTCTTTTATAAAATCACATTTATTAACACAGAAATACCAAAGTATAAAAATGTAAGTTGATTATTTTTTTACTTGTCTTTGTTTTTTTGTGTAGATCGGATGGCAGCATGGTGAGTAAATTATTCATATTATTTTAATCATTCATTGTTAATCTTCGTGTCGAAGTGGAAGTGCTAGAGGTATATTTTTAAAAATGGATACTGTTTGAGATTTAAAATAGCCCCACCTATTAATAGATCAGCTAATATGAATCGTTAATGAATTCAACTTCATGAAACAATTACAAGTGCTATAGCATATAGCACTATTTTGGAAATACCAGCTGATTTCAGATGTAAATATACCCCATACATATTCAATCTCATATCTAAGATAATTCCCGAATCTCAAAAAGCCTAAGCACATGACCTAGGCTAATGAATGTTCATATTCCTTTACCCTTCGATAGAATGTATTGGGCTTCATATCTAGTTCCTTCATTGCGGCAACTGCTGTAATCCTTCCATGTTTCCATTCGGTGTAGCTTGCTTAAACTCCTCGTTGATTGCTTGCTTTGGTCTGCCGAATACAACACCGTCATTCTTAGCAGCCGCGATACCTTCAGCTTGTCTACCGTTTGTCCACTCACGTTCAGACTCAGCCATATATGATAAAAGTTCTAACAAAATAAAGTAAAAAATCAATTTATAACATCCATTAAGCTCTCATAGCCACATAATGAATGGACGTTGAAAATCCGCTCACTTTAAATGATACATTCGATGCTTAGACATAAACTTTACAGATGGAGTGCTGAATTAGCAGTGAGGACACCTATCAGCTTACTACGGGGTATGGTAAGAGCGGAAAATTCATGTCGGAAGGATCTTTACATACAGACTTCAATTAGTTAATTATTTCCTATAGCATCGTTATTATTCCATATATCAGGATTATTGATCGTTTGATTTTCTCCACGTACAGTGAAATCATAACTATCCTTTGCATTAGTATACCAGTCAACAATGACTAACTTTCCATTCGCACCTTGCACAAGAAATTCAGTAGGTTCAGCAAAACTGCCTACATCCTTTTTAACTTGTGCATCTAATTTAAGATAGAAAAAGTTCTTACCCTCTCCGACATACTTTACTTCTGCTACCTCAACATCAACACCTGTCACCAGATTATGAGTAAGATTGTTCTTAAGGAACAAATCGTATTGAGAGGTGATTTTTTTTTCCGTATATTGTTTAAGGTTTTCGTTATCTATATAAGTATCCAATTCAATGTCAGAACCGTTCCAGATCGCCCTATAATATTTAGACAAAGCATCCGTACACATTTTGTATGCTGTTTCAAAATCTGAAGCGGTTAGACCACTTTCGTCTTTCGCTAAAAAATAGGAGGAATCTTTTGATGAATTTCCTTTTGTTACAGGCGAAACTCTTGTGTTTTCAGCATTATTAATATCTCCAACAACGGGAACATTGTTATTTTCATTGTCACTAGTACTAGTCTGTTCGCATGCACAAAGAGTTAATAAAATCAATAATAACAGGTAAGCACGTTTCATTAAGTTTCCTCCTATGAAAATATTCTCGAACTCCAGATAATTAAGGAGGAGAAATTAGTTTGATGCACAACACATCAAAAAACCAATGAAGTGTTGTGCATCTCCCCTCAAATTTTTCACTTGTAATAACCGGTCAATTTTATAACCCTTTTGCTATCACCAGGATAAATTTCCTCCGCCTTTTGGTTGTTGTTATAACTATTTTTACCAGAGCGTCCTGTAACCAATGCTCCAAGAACTGACATCGTATTAGTTTCGTAGTATTCAGTAATAATAGTCGAATGCCGCCAATTATTGTAAGATCCGCTCAAATAAAATTGCAATACATCTCCAATTTGATATGGATAGCCTGCACTAGCATTATATTTGAACGTTGAGTATGTAGTACCCGTCCCAGCCGGACCCTTCGTTGTGTTATTCACCAAAAAATTATACAGGTTTGGTACACCTGACCAGGATGAAGCTCGATTACTCAAACTTCTATAATACCAGCCTGTAGAGGCAATGCCTGTTCCATTAGTATCGTAAGTAATTGCACCACCAGCGAGTAATGCATGAGATACAAAGTTTGTACAGTCCCAATTCCCAGTTATTTGTGAGAAATCGTAGTAAGAAACATTCGAACCACCACTTGCAGGCTGATCTTTTGCTTTATTATTTTTCGCGTAATTTGCTATCGCTGTCTTATTTAATGAAGATAATGTTGCAAAAGGCGTAATAACCTGATTAGATGATCCGTCATTTTCTAAACTATTGATTTGTACTGGAGCTTCACGATCAACAGAAAAATAATCGGTGATTTTATCATTTAATTCCTCTTGTCTTTTAGCGGTATAAGAGCTATCCAGCTTAGAGTTGATATTAACGAGATTACTTATATGATCCCCTTCACCTCTAACATATTCATCATAATAGTCATATGGCATATACCAATCTGAAATAGTAAGCCCTGCATCTGTATTGCGAAATAACATTTTTGACACTTCGCCAAATCCAGACTCCACTTCCATTCCCACGTAATTGAATGAGGCCTCAGTACCTATTGTCAAGAGGATGCCTTCTTCGGTAACTTCAGAGGACAGTAAATTGAATTTCAAGACGTAATTTTCTTTTTGTGCATTTGCGGCATCTACCACAAATTGTTTTGTTTTCATTTTCTTTTCCAAGTAATCAGACAGTTCGGAATCAAGCAATTCTGTTCTGACAGTTGATTTGTTATCTAATTGCTTTGTTCCGAGATCGATATTTTCATAGTAATTCTTCAACAATTCTTTTGCAAGGGAATAACTAGTTGTCACGGCAGATAAGCTAATCGCTCTATCCTGAGTGTTCAATTCAATTTGTAATGGACTACTGGGTTCAACATACGAATCATCAAAATTATGGTCTGGTAGAATAATATCTTGAGTATCAATCTCAGGTGGGTTACTTTGAGCCTGAGCAGCTGGAATATTCATGGAAAGTACAAGTGCACCTACAATCACATTGCTCATTATTTTTTTCAAAAAAATCATTCCTCTCATCTCAGTTGTATAAAAAAACAATATTACAAACATGAAATCCAAAGTATTTTTGCAATCACACCTCCTAGAACGATCATTAATAATAATCCTAACAATCGTTTCAATCAGCTATTTTTACGTTTTGAAAAAAGTAAAAATATTACATTTTTTTTGAAATCTTTTCCAATATAAAATAATACATTAAATCTGTCAATTATAATAGATAAAAACAATAATGTTATAGATTACATTCCTTTAGCCTAAAGTAGAAGCCGCTGCTAAAAAGGAGGGCTCTGTAGCTAAAAAAGTGGCGTATTACCAAAAGCAAATCAAGAAACTTAAACATTTGATCACTAAGGTACAAATCGAACGTAGTACAGAGGTTAAAAATTCAAAAGGTTATAGCAAGTCTTGAATTGGAAAGGAAATATTTCAAGCAAATTTTGTATTATTCAGTGAAAATTCTTTGAACTTTATAATTAATCTGCAAGCACTCCATTGGGTTGGGGTGCTTCTATCGTTCCACTGTTGATTGTTTCGATGTCTATCATTGGGAGACAACTTAGTACATAAGCTTCCCCGAAATGTTCGTGGAAGCTGTCCCTCAAATTTGAGGATCAGGTATGTGTACACAGAGTACACAGTTAAACTTGTCAGATTGTCATGTGGGTAGTATGGGAAATGATTTATATGTACGGACTTATTCGGGGAATCCCGAAAAACTATGACAAAACAGGAGGAATAGGTAAGTGGTGGAAAACTTTTCACAGGGTCAGAAAGGAAACGTCATATTGACGTATTGATTTCTTACGGGTACTTGAAGAGGATACATAATATACTATGGATAAGTTAATGTGTGACCCCCTTTTGTCTAATTCAAGTCATCATGGATCAGAGTTAACCAAGTTGGTTATGACTCAACTTGCTTCGCGTTCGCGATACGATAATCGAATTCAGACCTTCTGACTCCCTTCAATCTGACTGTGCAAAGTTGCGTAGTGAACGGGTTTACGTCACGTCAACCTGCAAAAATATACAACACACACGAACTCTGTTCCACCCGTTAATTCTGCCTATTTTATAAACAATTTCAAACTGCATCACATTCGAAATATGGTTACGCACCGTTTTCTCGCTGATGAATAACTGCCCTGCGATGTCACGCGTTGTTTTGTCTTGAACCAGTAATTCGAATACTTCGCGTTCACGGTGGGTTAACAAAAATTTGCTTTTATGATCGATACCCTTCAATGTTCACCCCTCCTTGCTCGGGTTGTGTTGGTGTAACAAGGTTAAGGGGATACAGT
This sequence comes from Paenibacillus sp. FSL R5-0749, assembly GCF_038595085.1. Lineage (NCBI taxonomy): Bacteria > Bacillati > Bacillota > Bacilli > Caryophanales > Paenibacillaceae > Paenibacillus > Paenibacillus sp. FSL R5-0749. Next base: position 5,372,765 of record NZ_CP152005.1, read on the forward strand.
CAACTCATCTTATGTCAGATCAAGGGCGTTGGTTCAGTTTTATAAGAAAAATGGGCAGGAATTATGTGTTTTATTGTCCTAAGTAAACCTGTGCCGTGGCATATGTAATCCAGCATTTGAATCATCGATATTAAAACAAACATGCCTCTGCAGCTGATGTTACCATCCCCGCAAAGGCACACTTGTTCATTGAGCTTGGAATCTACCGATTCATTCGATTCATGACCCCACCATTGTGATTACGGTTCATCAGGCCATCGTCAAGGATGCCATCGCGGTGATTCATACCTGCTCCGTTGGTTGGGAAGATACGCTCCACCATCGATTGGAACGTATTGATCATGCCACTAACGGGCTTACCATTACGAATATCTGTGGCATAGTTCTCGACATGCTGCACAAATTCCGGATTGGCTGATACATATACATTCTCGATGTTCGGCGCAAACTGCTTGATTTTGGCCGAAATCTTGCCTTTAATCTCAGCTGATGTGTTATCATCCGTGCTATCTACACGTTGTCCCTCACTTTTCATTCCATAATGTCCATCGTTCGTCCCACGTGCTTTGCCGCTGTTTGTGAGCCCACGCATCATTCCAACCGCTCCTGTACCCATCGTGCCGTAGATGCCACGATCATTGCCCATATGGCTGCGATCCGTTGCTGAATTCGTGTTCAGCCCTGGTGCAATCCCGCTGGTGCTGTACGGAGACATTGTACCCGTTCCGCCATTCACACGCATGCCACCCATATCGCGGTTCATGTTGCCGCCACGCATGGTATCACTCGCATGATTACGCATCGTTCCATCCAGCATGCTTGTACGACCGTTGGATTTGCTCTCCAACTTGCCTGCATGACCATCTGCCAAACGAACCGCGACATAAGCATTACGATCCGTTAACATGACACGGGCGGATTTCACTTCCTTCATCTCCGTGATGCGTTTAGCCAGCTCCTCACTGGATTTCAGGTCAGTGACATTATGCATGCGATAACTTTTCGCACGGATGCCATCCATGCCATTCGTTTCCACACCATAACGGTTAATGCCGCTCGCTTGCTGACGGACACTTTGCGTATGCATATTGTTGGTATCCCGATTCGTGCCACATCCTGTCAAACCGGCCATTACAAAGATTGCAGTAGACAATGATAACGTAATAGCTGTTGCCTTTTTGACTGCTGGCATGTACTCATCCTCCAATGTATGTTGGTTTTGGTCACAAAGATAGGATGCGCTTCTGTACGTACAGATATCCTGAAAGGATATGGTACCTTTGCCTGTAGACTTGGTGTTTGTGTTTTGCTCTTTGCTTATTGGTCTTTGGCTTTTGAACTGTAGACCGTAAGGTCTTCGCTATCAAATAAAAAACAGTACTGCGTGTTCGCAGCACTGTCTACATGTAGATGAATTTATTTCAAGATAGTTATATTACTGTTTTCCAAATTACTTATCTTCCGTTGAAGTTGTTGATGCCTTAATTGTATCCGGGAATTTCTCGGCTTCCGTTAGACTAGTCGTCTCCAAGGCATATGCCCACTGACCATCCGGCGTAATAACCCAGATCTGATCCGGTTCGGATGGCAACGTAAGTCCCCGATACACATCTCTCACTTGTTGCCCATTGACCGTCTGCTCAACAGACAGGGTGAATCGTGGAACAGTACCTTCCAGCTCAGACGCTTTGCGCACATCATCTGCTGTTGACAGGTTTTTGATTTTACCAATAAGGGATACAGCGTCTGCGGCTTCAATCGTTTTTCCATTCAGTGTCCAGGTCTGCTCTGCTGCACCGTTCTCCGATGTCGATGTTAACATCCAGGTAGCGGCTTCACCTTCCCACTCCAGAGATCCCACATTTGTCTCATCCATGTTAAACGGTGTAGTATCCAACAGATCACGACGTGACAAAGCTATGTTATTAATCGCCTCTGTTTGTACGGCAACTACGGGACCCTCATTTACACGAACATATCGTGCGTCATCTGCTGGAAGCTGGCCACCAATCGCCAATTTGATCTCCCGATTATCTTTGAGTTTGATATCCATACGTGTAGCATCTGTTCCTAATCCGTACTTATCCAGATCCGTCGGTGTTTCTTCCACCACCATTTCCTGGTTCGCACCACTTAGAGCATCTAACCAACTGCTAACACTATAACCGTTCAGAGGATAAGCTTTTGGCTCAACCATCTGCCATACGCCATTTTCAAGCGTCAAAGTTGAAGATGCTGCTGCACTGGATGTTTCTGCAGTTGTGTCATGTATTGTGATGGATTGAATATCTTCGGATTGAATACCGAGCAACTTGGCTTGCACGGCTTCTTCTTCACGAAAATAATTTTGATTGGCTGCGTACACCCAGCCCACAATTAAAACGATGACCACCAGAATCGTTGGGAACCATTTTCTCATACTCGTCTGCGCCTCCACCATAAGAGTACACCGATGATCACAAAGATGAGTGGGAACGCTACAATTGCCACGAAGAAAATCGTTCTGGCCTGTTCGCCGCTCAGGTATGCCGTCTCATATCCGGCTTGTACCCGTGGGCGAATCGTCAATCCATTTTCTTTCTCACTCAAATAATTCACCGTATTCAAAATAAAGTCCCTGTTCCCGCCATTCGCAATTTCCGAATCCTGCATGAAAATGGACGAGCCCAGAATAACCGCCTTCGGTTTGCCATCCGTCGTATCGGCTGCATACCCAAGTTCCACTGGTCCCTGAATGTCCTCTTTAGCATCATTGCTTGTTTCATTTTGCAATAAGCCGCCGATATTCGTCTCTCCGTAACTGTCATTCGAAGAATGAATTAATGGGGAGAGGATATATTTATCCTGTTCTTTGCTGGTCAACGCGATCGACAGCGACAACATCGGGTATAGCTTGCTTGCAGCAAGTTTGTCCGTAATTGCATGTGTTCCATACTCCGGTACCACCCAGAGTGGTCCCATCGTACTGGCTTGTTGATTATCCACCATCACTGCATGCTCATCAACGACACCATAGTCTGCCATGAGGGCATCGATGTTTTTCCAGCTGGATTTCATATTTTCTACAAATCCGAGGGATAATAACAGCTTGCCTCCATTACTCAGATAAGTGCGAATGGACTTCATTTCTGCATCACTGAGATCACGTTGTGGACCTATAATGGCAAGCACATCTGCATCTTCCGGAACCTTCCCGGCCTGATTCAGCTGCAGTTCTTCTGTCTGCACATTATTTTGTTCCAATGAGGATTGCAGCGTAGTCATCTGATCGAGACTCAGCTCCTCATGTCCGGTCAGAAAGACCATTTTATGCATCTCGGTGGATGACATGTTCATAAGCGCCTGTGTCAGCTTTTCTTCACCTGTGAACTGATAGGATCCGTCACTGCCGTCACCTGCCGCGGTGAACAAACTGGCGATATCAATCACTTTGTGCTGATCTCCCTGCTCCAGCACAATGGAGCTACCAGTTATGCCGTATTTGGATGCAAGTGCAGGTTCCTGCGTCAGATTATACTGTTTTAGTTTCAGCTTGCTGTTCCGTTTCGTGTATTCCTCAACCATATCCGTGACCTCACGGTTCAGCACGGTGTTGTTGGCATTTTCGACGGTTAACACCAGAATGTTGACGTCATCCTTCACGTCTTTGATCGCAGTAAGGGACTGGTCAGACAACGTGTATTGTTTGTTCGAGGTCAGATCGAGCTGGAAGCCGCCAAGTGAATTCAGGAACAGTGTTAGCAAAATAAAGATGCCAATCACCGCTACAGACAGCACGGTACTGTTGGTATGACTTAACCATTTTTTCATCTTCTCACCTCCACCGCTTCCGTTCCACAATTTGAATGCTTAACAGCAGAAACACACCTGAAAGTGTGACATAGTACACTATATCCGGTCCGCTAAGCACGCCTTTCATGAAGCTGTCAAACCGGTTAGTCAGGGCAAACGGATCGAGCCACTGCTGCAAAGCAGTTCCTGTATTACCTGCGAATGAATCAAGCATCCACAAAACGAGCAAGATAATAAAACCCGCCACCGCAGACACCATCTGATGCTGGGATAATGTAGAAGCGAACAGTCCTATCGCCATCATGCTTCCGCCCAGGAAGAATAAACCAAGCGCAGACATCCATACCGTCGTCATATCCAATGTTCCATAGAACGACATGATGAAAGGGTACACCAGACTGCACAGGATGAGCACGACCAGAATGGCCAGAGAAGCAAGGTATTTGCCAAAAATAATCTCTGTTACACGCGCCGGAGAAGTCAGCAGCAGTTCATCCGTTCCCTGTCTGAATTCCTCCGCAACAAGCCGCATCGTTAACAAAGGCACGACAAACAGCAGCATGGATAACGTATCCCCCAGCACGAGTCGATAATCGACAATACTCGGCTGGTAATATACGAAACTGGAGTAGAACAGCAAGCTGGTCATCAGTACATATACGGCAAAAGCAAAATAGGACGTTGGAGACAGAAAATAAGCTTGCAGCTCTTTGTTACATACCGCCATCATTCGTCTCATTTGGAGTCCTCCCCTTTGCGCGAATGGGACGAAGCATCCGTTGAAGTATTCGTTAATGTACTACTTGTTGGACTCGGTGATGTTCCCGATACACTCGACGAGTCGTTGTCGGAAGTTACATTCGCCTGATCCATCACTGCCCCAGCAACCTGATCCCCATCTGCCGAATCCGCGTTTGTATCTTTTATATCCGTTGTTGTCTCGGTTGTGGTCAGCTTCAGGAAAATCTGTTCCAGACTGAGATTCTCCTTTTTCATCTCCAGAATCGGTAATCCTGCACCGGACAAAAGGTAAAATAGCTCCTCCCGGAAATCTTCCGAGTTCTCTCCAGTAAGAAGCATTTTAACCGTATTCGCTGTATCAGAAGTAAGTGAAGTATCTCTGGTGGTATTCGCATCTGATGTTTGAATGACTTCACTCCGCACTTTCTCCCATGGTTTCAGCACATTATGTAATTGCTCCGCAGTGGCCTTCACTTCAATCGACACCTTGAACTGATCCCCCATTGCTGATCCAAAATGCTGTGGTGAACCATCCAGCACGAGCTGCCCCTGATTAATGATCAACATTCGATTACAGAGTGTGCTCACTTCAGGCAAAATATGCGTACTGAGCAGCACCGTATGATTCTCCCCCAGTTCCCGAATCAGATCTCGGATCTCGATAATCTGATTTGGATCAAGGCCCGAGGTTGGCTCATCCAGCACCAGCAGATCCGGCTTGTGAATAATGGCTCCTGCCAGCCCGAGGCGTTGCTTGTATCCTTTGGATAACCTACGTACCATTTGTCTCTCCCGACCCTGGAGTCCCAATCTGCTTACCATCTCGCTGACTCGCAGCTTAACCTCACGTGCCGGAACATCTCTCAAATTCGCTACGAATTTAAGGTAGGACTGCACTGTCATATCCGGATACAGTGGCGGAGTTTCAGGCAGATATCCAATCTTGGAACGAACACGCTGACCTTGGTCATGCACCGATACCCCATCCACCAGGATGGAACCCGCGGTAGGATGCACATAGCCCGTAATCATACGCATCGTTGTTGTTTTTCCGGCACCATTGGGGCCGAGAAACCCGACAATTTCACCACGTTCCATGGTGAAATCCAATTGATGTACGCCGCGCTGCCCTTCGTAAACTTTGCTGACCTGTTTCACTTCGAGCACATCATTCATCCTTTCCCGTTAAAATACCCGTGTACCATCGTTCGTTATATAAATTCAACTAAAAATATTACACTTGCACTCCGATGGCAAAATAACCTTCCGATCACTGTTATCCCCAGATTTTTTTGATCCCTTCATTTAGAAGGAAAAATCTGGGGATAGCGTATGCTTCCGATGTAGCTTTCTTTTCAGAAAGCTTTCAGGCGAACGCTTCGCTTCTTCAAGTTTTTTCTGCCCTCTCCGTTAACGTGTAAATGTTACGTTGAAATTATGTAATAAATGATGTACACGGGAAGTTCCTTGTATAATACGTGATCTATCCTAAGCCCAGCTTAATGTCACTTAAAAGAAAGCTTAAAAAAATTTGTCCAAAATGTGAACACATTAAACAACACCCACACCCTATACTTCAAGCCAACGTAACATAGAGTACAGGAGAATGTGCTCCTGACCAAAAGTCAGAGGGTGAATCGTGTGAAAGTATTATTCACGTTTTATGTTCCAAGCGGTGGCGTGGATACGTTAAACCGACTGCGCACCGCTGTTCTGAAACGCCATGGCATTGAAGCGCACCTACTTTATCTCAACACAGGCTCGGGATTGCAGAACAACAGTGATACCCCCATTTTCACCGCATCCAGTGACGAGGATATCCATCATATCATTCATACTCATCATTATGATGCCATCATCGCCACTTCAGACATCGCTATGCCCGGCCGCTTGAGAGCGCTTGGCTATACAGGAAAAATTATTTTTGAAGCGCAGGGACTCGGAACACGCGATCAGGCTCTGGAAACGATACAGATGGGTGTACCTTACCTTCAGGCCCATTGCGATGCTGCCGTTATCCCTCCCACAGACCACCTTCTGGATATGTTCATTCATATCTGTCCTTGGCTACATCGGTTTGTTATTCCCAATATGCTGGATACAGACACCTTCGCACCGGTTCTGGTGGATACTCCACCCTATCCAGTGCTGGCTTGGGTAGGACGACTTGAACACAATAAAAACTGGCGGGAATATTTAATCATTTCGAGTGAAATCATCAAAAAAAATCCGAAAGCCAGACTATGGTTATTCCATGATCCCACTTTGGCCAATCCAGAAGATGAAGTCATGTTCCGGCACATGTTGGCAGAATACGGGCTTGAGGATCGGATCGGCATCTTCGTCAATGTTCCCCATTCTCAGATGCCCACATACTATTCGATGATTGCTGCGTCAGGGGGAATCATGTTATCCACTTCCCTGCTAGAAGGATTCGGCTATGCCGTCGCTGAAGCCATTAGCTGCGGTTGCCCAGTGCTCAGCACAGATTCGGATGGTGTGCGCTCATTCATCACACATAATAAGACTGGAAAGTTTTATCCCATTGGAAATATAAAGGCTGCTGTAGACGAAGCAAGAGACCTCATGAAGAACAAGAAACTGCGGGAGTATATCCGCATTCAGGGCAGACAGCATATGAGCTTGTCTTTCTCACCTGATCGATATGCCCATTCTTTCCGTGAAATGATGACAGCACTGCGAATTTTTCATTGAGCATAACAAAAAGGCAGTTCAGCAAGATTCTCTGAACTGCCTTACTATGTCACTTTAAAAAGTCTTAGTGTCCCATCATCATCGCGGGATCAGGCTTGTCGCCATTTTGAAGTTCTTCTTCCGGCATCGGTTTTGGTTTGCGCAGAATCAGACTGAGCAGACATCCAAACAATGCAATACAAGCGGCCAGGAAGAACGTATCATTGAAACCACTCACCAGACCTTGAACTATAGCGGTCGGCTCTGCACTCGTTGTATTGTCTGCGATTCTGGAAGTAAGGAAACCTGTGAGCCCTGCAACCGCAAAGGACACGACCACTTGCTGTGCAGCAGCCGTAAGCGGTGTAACCCGTCCAACCAGCTTACGTGGTGCAGCATTCAATACATGCGTATTGAGTGGCATCATGGACAAGCCCATACCCAGACCCATCATGATCAGGGCCGTGATGATCAGGCCAAGGCCTGTCTCTGCCGTGATGGAGGACAGAATAAACAAGGCTCCCGAGATAATTCCCAGACCCACGAAGGCCAGAGGTCTGGCACCGATTTTATCAAACAATCGGCCGCCGAGCGGCATACCCACGCCGGAAGCCAGAGCCTGTGGAAGCAGAATCAATCCCGTTTCCAGTGCAGTGTAGCCTTTGATCTGCTGCAAATAAAGCGGGATCAAGATCATCGCACCGAACAGCGCCACTTGCGAAACCCATGCGAGAATAATCCCACGCGAGAAATCAGATGATTTGAATACCCGGAGTTCGAGCAATGGATTTTGATGACGAAGTTCCACAATAATGAATAAGATTAGCGCCACGCCACCTACGATTACACCAGTCAGTGTTGTTGTAGATGTCCAGCTGGTTCCCCCCTCACTCACACCGTAAGCGAGCATTGAGAATGCGATTGGCGCCAGAATCATGCCGAGCAGATCCAGTGCAGGCGTGCGTCCACGATCTGTATCAGGCAAAAATTTGATACATAGAATGAAAGCTGCAATACCAATGGGCAAGTTAATCAGGAAGATCCAGTGCCAGCTCAGTGATTCAATAAACCAACCGGACAATACCGGGCCCAGTGCAGGGGCAAGCAACATGGGAATTCCGAGCATGCCCATGATGGAACCTCTTCGTTCAGGAGGAGCCAGTCGAAATACCATCGCCATACCAATAGGAGCAACCATGCCTCCCCCAAGGCCTTGAATGACACGGTAAATGATTAATTGCTCAGGTGATTGGGCAATGGAGCATAACACAGAACCCAAGGTAAACATGGCAATGGTGAACAGGAATACTCTTTTGGCACCGAAACGGTCAGTTAACCAACCTGCCAGCGGAATAACTGCAGACAAAGCCAAGGTATATCCTGTAACCGTCCATTGGATGGTCTTCAGATCCGTCTCGAAATATTGAACGAGATTCGGAATGGCCACATTAACAACGGTACTGTCCAGAATAACCATGATCATGCCGACGATAATAGCCAGGAGTGGCAAAATAATGGTTTTAATCGAAAACTCTGCCGGCTCCTGTGATACTGCTGTTTGTTCTTTCACGTTCTCCACACTCTTTTCCGGCAGAAGAACACAGGCTACTGCCTGCATCTCACTAGCCTATATTCTCTCGACTGATTTCAAACTATCGTTTTAAATCGTCGTTTTAAACTTTCGTTTAACACTGATCTAATTCTAATGAAAATACCTTTGCTGTCAAGCTATTTTTTCAGAATTTTCTACTATGGATGCAATATAAAAAAATGGAACAGGTACTTCCCTGCTCCACACGTGGGTTAATCACGACTATTCAATGATGTCCATATCAATCTGCAAGCTTCATCATCTGATATTCTGACATTATGCCCAATGTCTGACCGTGAATACTTCTGTAATACAAGCGAATAACCAGATGATTCGGTGAAGAGCTGTTGCTGATAATCCTCAGCTCATAAGGATCGGAAGATACATCCAGATTATGAATGACTTGATTACCACCCGCTCCCCCCGAATTCGAACTTATATGAAAAAGATGTCGATACAGTTCTCCGTGCCTACTGGCTCCGCCAACAAATACATCTGTCCCTTCATCGCTCCCCACATAGGCCAACTCCACGTCCATGTATTTGATGGGAACAAACGTCTGTAACAAATTTTCATGGATATTTAGCACATATACAGCCACTGTAGATCCCTCCTTCGGCGTATGAGCCTTTCTATACATAGGATATGCTCCCCCTTGTCTATTGTCATTTGCATTCACCCATTTTCAACCAGATACACAAAAATGCCCGACCTTCTGGTCCCCTTTTTTCATAGGATAGAAGCATAGAAGCTCGGCCGGTGCAGGCCGTGACAAGGGGGTAGCTATGAGAGTTCTGCTCGTTACGTATTGGGAGCTTACACATATGGGAGGCATATGGACATATGTTAAACAACTGGCCGACAGGCTGATTTCACTTGGTGTAGAGGTTGATATCATGGGCACAAATGGTGCCAAAAACGAGGTATATGTTCGTAATCTGAACCGCGCTTTCTCCAAGGATACGGTGTGGCCCATGCTGCAAGCCAAACTCAATCCGACCGATCTGCCACAATTCACTGCCGATCCGCTTCTCGCTTATTATGAACTGAATAGATATGCCTTCGAGATGGCCGCCGCTTATCTGGGAGTAGACCACTATGACGTAATCCATGCGCAAGATCCCGTAGCCGCCGTAGCCATTAAACGCATCTTGAACCGCAATATCCCACTGGTCACCAGCTATCATGGGGCACTTGCCCGCGAGGCCTTTTACGATGCTCAAAACTCCAACCCGCAACTTACTCTTTCTACCTATCTGCAATCCAAACGCGGACGTTATTTTCTCTCATTGGAAGAGCGAAGTGCAGCACAGTCTGAGCTGATTCTGGTGTCCAGTCACTGGATCAAAAGTACACTTACAGAACTCGCGGTTCCAGAGTCGAAGTTCAGGCAAATCCCCTATGCTATCGACCTGCCAACCTACCGTGCCTCAGCAGCCGTGAAATTTCGCCAACGACCACCCGCGGGCAAGAAAGTCATTGCCTTTACCGGAAGGCTTGAATACATCAAGGGTGTACATGTATTAATCAAGGCTTTAGCCAGTCTGAAAAGCAAACGTACCGATTGGGTGTGCTGGATCGCAGGAGAAGGCAATCTATCCGATGAGTTGCGGGCACAGGCCACGGCAGCAGGCATTGGCGCTGATGTTGTGTTCTGGGGCAAACTCGACAATATCCCTTCCTTCCTGCGCCACGCAGACATCTATGTCCAGCCCAGCCTGCAGGATACTCAGCCGTTCTCCGTGACCGAAGCACAACTGGCGGGTATACCTGTTATCGTCAGTGGTACAGCCGGCATGCCTGAGATGGTTGAACCGGGACGTACAGGATGGGTTGTTCCTCCACAGGATGTCGACTCGCTCAGTGAACTGTTGAATGCATTACTGGAGGATAACGTTACCCGAAGAACAGTGGGGGCGGCGGCAAAAGCCTGGGCTGAACAACATCGTTCATTGGAAGAAATGGGAATGCGTACTTTTCAAGTCTATCAGGAGGCTATTTACAGAGGAGGACAACCGATATGACGTTGCTTGTACCGAGTGATCTATACAATCGCTGGTTTTCGACTCCAGTTTCCACGCCTCACATCGACGTGGATTACGCTATCATGAATCAATTGATGCAGAAGCTGCCCAAGGGCTATGTATTTCCCGATCCCGTGTCGATGGAGATCATGTATTCAAAGGATTAAGTTGTCCCATTCCATGCTGTCTTCATGTAACATGCCGGAATATCAAACAAGGGGTGTACCATTTGTCATATGAATGACGGTGGACACCCCTTGTTTGCTTTTATTGTGTTGTGTTCTAGCGAATCCAGAACACGCTAATTGATTCTTTTTGCACAGATCCGACATGTAACGAATTCCAGATCTTATTCATCTGTCGCCAACTTGGAATACATATTCAGATCGTTGAACGTTTCGCCTGCCCTTTCGTAAGCTCTGAGGGTACCTTCGTATGTGAAATTGAGCTTTAATAATAGCTTGATAGAATTCACATGATCGGGGTCAACCTTTGCTTCAATTCGATTCAGCTTCATCGTCGAGAAGGCATGAGCTAACAAAGAAGAGATCGCTTCTGTCGCATATCCTTTTCCCCAGTGTGATCTGGCAATGTCATACCCAATTTCTGCTTTGAGATTGTCATAATCCAGTAAGTTATAACCGCATGAACCTATAATTTCATTGGACTCTTGCGCGATGATAGAGAATCGAATAGCCTTGTTTTCCTGAGAAAGGTCGTCCAGAATATTAATCATGGCTATGGCTTGATGTTCATCCGTAAAAGGAGTGATATTCATGAATCTAGTAACCTCCGGATCAGACCAAATTTCAAACAAGCTGGCCGCATCCAATACGTTCATTTTTCGCAAAAATAACCGTTCTGTGTGTAACTCTGTAATCAATACTTCACCTCCATTCGTTTATTAATGATTCGGTGTAAGATATTGATATCTGCGCATAGTCCAGTCCCTTCCGTGTATGAATCATTTCATTATACAGAGACTTCGGCATCCCTTCTACCTACCTGTCCATGGATCGTCATAGAACAAAAAAAGAGCTCCCCCACTTATAGCACATCCATTTAACTACCTATTCCATTCAAGCCATCATCTGCACATCCGTCTACTTCACTTCCAATACCCGCCGACCTGAAGCAAATTGAGCAAAATAGGTCTGTGTTTCGCCTGAACACGTTCCATCTCGGCCACCAGTGCCTTGAAGTGACGTTTGGTCCCCATTGAATCATGCAGACGATAACACATCAGGGGTTCATTGTAATAGAACAGCTCATACATCGGAAACAGTCGCAACCACATCTCGTAGTCATGAGTGTAGCGAAAATCAGTATCGAACAAGCCAAACCGCTCAAATGCATCCATCTCCAACATGACGGTACAGCCGTTGATCGGACAACCTTCAAGCAGTACCTGCAACATCTCCAGACGACTGCCCACTTCCGGATGCACCGTATCCAACCACTCACTCTTCTCATTCACATAGTGGTAGGCACCATGACAGAATGAAGCCTTGACCTCACGCATAAACTTCAACTGTTTCTCCACACGGTCCAGCAGCATCACATCATCTGAACTGAGCCAGACAAAGTAATCCCCTGTTGCCTGTTTGATACCCTCATTCAATGCCGTCGCGGTACCACCGTTTTCTTTGCGGATATAATGGATAGAATCCATGAATGGCTCTAGTCGCTCCACGTGCTCGGTTGACCCATCATCCACCACGATCACTTCAATATGCGGATAGGTCTGGTGAGTGGCACTGTGAACAGCCTGCTCGATATACGCACAATTATAAAAAGGGATGACGATCGATACTTTCGGCTCCATTCGGGGCCCCCTTCCTCCGCTTATCTCTGCATAGCGATTGCTTTCCTACATTTTATGAAGATCCATTCGATCGGCATTGGACATCCGCGGTGTTACGGAAGCACATTTCATTCTGATACCACCTTTACTGTCATCGGGTAAAATGCTGCGCAAAGAGGGCGTCACTCCGCCAACTTGTGGCTTCATAACTGCCCTCTCAACGCTAACCCCCAAGCGCCGCTATGCGCTGCAACAACGGTTCGCGATATCTCGACCATACCATGGATGCTTCTCTGCCGATGACATCGGCATGACGAACTGACCCCATTCCCCCATGCCACCGATAGGCCGTAAGCGGTTCGTTCAGGTATGGGAACCGATGACCGTTCAGTACAATCCGCATCCAGAGATCCAGATCATGCGTGTAAGGCAGAAGCTCATCGAACAGCCCCACTCCGCTGAACAGATCCTTACGAATCATGACCGTGCAGCCATTGACCGGATTGCCGTTGACAAACCGCCGCAGTAAGTCCAGATCGGACATCGGTTCTGGCCCACCATGCATTTGGGTAACGGCTGAATGCTCGTTGATATAGTGAAAATTCGTGTACGAGACGAGCACATTCTCGCGCTGCATAAACTCGAGCTGATACCGGATTTTATCTGGATACAGAAAATCGTCCGAACTAAGCCAGGCTACATAATCACCAGAGGCATGACGAATCCCATGATTAAGTGCCGAGGCCGTCCCGCCATTGCTTTTGCCAAGCACATTAATATAAGGAAGATAAGGCTGAAGCAGCTCTGCATGCCGGGTGGAACCGTCATTCACAACAACGATCTCCACATCCGAATATGTCTGGTTCAGCGCACTTTGAATCGCCTGAGGCACATAAGGACAGTTGTAGAATGGAATGACAATGGATACTCTCGGACTCAACCTGTCGTCCTCCCTTGCTGGTCACGAACATCACTCAGGATATCCTGAAGTGATGTGGCAAATGGAATCATCGGCTGCCAGCCAAGCTTGCGCAGCAGTGATAATTCCTCCTGTTTCCCCGAACCGTCCGGACCAGAAGATGCCCCATCCCAGCGAACAGGGACTTCCGCTTCTGTCATGGACAACAGCAGATCTGCAACTTCACCAAGACTCCGCTCGGTGCCAGACACCACCGGATATACTGTACCGCTGGCCCCCTGTATCAGGAGGGTTGCATACGCTCTGACTGCATCCCTCACATCCAGAAAGTCACGGGTATTGTCCCGTCCCGACAGGCGGAACGCCTCCGTTTTGCCCGCCTGCTCACAGGCAACAACATGGCGTGCAAGCAGGGAACAGATGCCTGTGGAAGGACCCGCCCCAATCAGATTGCCCGGCTCCGCCAGCATGATCTGTTGTCCGAAGAGTGACATCCACGACAAGGACACCATCTCTTCCAGTGCTTTGCTGAGGCTATATGGATGTGGAGGCTGGGGAATCCGGCCAGGTTCCTGCGTATATTTTAACCTCGATCCTACAATAACGGTTCGTGCTGCCGGACAACTGCGAAGCGCATCCAGCAAATACAGCACGCCCATCACATTGGTCTCCAGGACCAGTAACGGATCAGACCATGAATCAGGCACTGAATTTTTGCCAGCGAGATGCAGCACATAGTCGGGCTGCACCTTGCCGATCAGATGACGCACTTGCTGTTTATCATTCAGATCACAGACATGGACTTGGGTACCTATTCCAAACGAATGTACATCCGGTCTCCGGACTACCGCTACAACCACTGCACCAACTTCTCGAAAATAAGATACAGCATGTCGCCCGGTAAAACCGGAAGCGCCTGTAATTAGTACTGTCTTGCCCGTCAGCTCTGCTCCATCCATAATGCCAACTCCTTCAGCATTGTAGAATAATCCGGCAGGTCTGTCTTCACATCCTCGCGAGTGGACACCAGCGTACGGTCCTGTACTACACTGTCATCACGCACAATCGTCACATCCTGCTTGTTCCAGGTCTGCTTGAACAACACAAGCAGATCATGCTTGCTGACAGGTGTTGGATGAGCTAGATGGATCAGACCACTAATGGATGAGGCCAGGTAATGGTCAACCCATTTGGCCAGTTCAAGTGTGGTCACACCATTCCAGAATACGCGGGTATACCCGCCGACTTCACCTGTGCGGGACATAAACCATTGCATCAGACCAATGCCGCCCTGCCGAATTTCGGGTCCAATGATGGACGTACGAATCGTCAGATGACCTTCATCCTGGACTTCACCAAGTGCTTTGGTAATGGCATAAGCTGAAGTCCCATCCGTAACATCATCTTCCCGGTATGCTCCCCGATCTCCGCTGAACACACAGTCTGTGCTGATATGAATCAGACGTGCACCAATCGTATCCGCAACCCGCCGCAGACGATGCGGCAGAAACCCATTGATATGATAGGCCGTAATTTTGTCCTCATCTGCAAAGCTGTTCAACACACCTACTGCATTAATAATCACATCCGGGTGCACCGCTTCTACCAATCGATCAACCATGAAGCTGTCGTTCACATCCAGGAGCAGACCATTGGGGTCCGTTACATCACGAGTTGTGTAGAAGACGCTGTGTACACCTTGACGGCGGAAATAGTCGACCAGAATATGGCCGGCCATTCCGTTTCCACCAAGTATCAGCAGTTTCATGACAAGAATCCTCCGCGCTTGAGAATTTCACGAATCTCCTCTTTGGTCATCAGTTGGTGTTCAGAACTGAAGCTGTTAAAGGAGACAGGTGGACAATTGGTATAATGTTCACGCAGACCTGGTATGCCCAGGGTGGGAAGAATTACCAGATACTGCTCATCGTAGACAACGGTGGTCATGCTCTCGAATTCACTCATCAATATTTCATGAATTTTCTCACCTGGACGAATGCCCTGTTCCACAATGGCCACATTCTCCACACCGGAATCCTCAATTAACACTTCCGCGAGATCCACGATTTTGCAGGTTGGCATCGTCATGACAAAGATCTCTCCGCCGACACTTTCCACCGAGGCTTTGAACAGCAGGGTAATTGCATCCTTTAGCGTGAGAAAGAACCGAGTCATGCTCATATCCGTGATGGAGACCTGGCCTTTCTGACGAATCTGATTCTTGAACAGATGTACCACACTGCCGTTCGTTCCCAGAACATTTCCGCCCCGTACCGTAACAAACTTGGTGTTACTGTGTAACAAATTGGCATATACAATTAATTTCTCGCCGATTGCTTTGGTCATGCCGTAGAAGTTGGACGGATTGGCAGCTTTGTCAGTCGAGATATAGATTACTTTTTCCACCTTGTTTTCAATGGCAGCCTCAATCACGTTTTGTGTCCCAATCACATTGGTTTTGAGCGCTTCGTAAGGTTGGTCTTCACACACTGGAACATGCTTGAGTGCCGCCAGATGAAATACATAGTCCACATGCTGGCAAGCCGCCGTCAAGGCATCCTTGTCACGAATATCTCCAATCCGGAAATGAAGACGTGGGTCCTCAAATTCACGACTCATAGCCACTTGGCTGGACTCGTTCCGGGAATATACAATAATTTCTTTGGGCTGCTGGGGCAGCAGTTGAGCCACAAGTTCATAACCCCATGATCCCGTACCGCCAGTCACGAGTATACGCTTATTTTCAAACATGCATTTTCCCTCCAAGCAGAAATTTAACTACTTTACCGGATACATCTGTTGCTTTGTAACCTTGCGGGCAATCCCAATCAGTGGACATCTGCGTCATGACTTTCACGCAATCAGCGATGCGTGCCGCATCCAGACCGGAGACCACATTGCTGCCGCAATCCACCGTTTCCGGACGCTCGGTAGTTCGGCGCATGGTTACGGTCGGCACGCCCATAATGCAGCACTCTTCCTGCACCGTACCACTGTCCGTGAGCGCACAACGTGCATGACGTTCGAGCATCACAAAATCGAAGAATCCAAACGGCTCGTGAAACTCTACCAGCGGGTTCATCTCCAGTTGCAGATGCTCCGCAATCCGAATTGCTGTACGCGGATGAATGCTGCAGATTACACGCAGCCCGTGTTCCTCTGCGACCTGATTAAGTCCTTTCATAATCTCCAGCAGATGAGGGGCATGATCCACATTCTCGGCTCGATGGGCAGTAACCAAAAAATATTGCCCGGACTTCAGCTTCAGCTTTTTGAGGATTTTGCTGGAGTTCACCTGTGCGTCATAGTGCTGCATCACTTCATAGATGGGATTGCCCGTGAGCACAATGCGCCTGCTTGGTACACCTTCGCTGACCAAATGTTTCTTGCTCTGTTCCGTGTAAGGCATATTAATGGTGGAGATGGCATCAATAACCTTGCGATTCTTCTCCTCAGGCACATCCAGATCAAAGCAACGATTGCCTGCTTCCATATGAATAACAGGAACACCCATGCGCTCAGCCAATACTGCACATAATGCACTATTGGTATCCCCGAGCAGCAGTAGTTTATCGGGCTTCTCCTGCAATATCAGATCTTCCATTTGCGTAAACATCGAGGACAGCTGTCGTCCCAGAGAGGCCGCTTCATCCTGAAGAACGTAATCCGGTGCGCGCAGGCCCATTTCCTTGAAAAAGAGACCACTGAGACTTTCCGTGAAGTTCTGTCCCGTGTGCACCAGAATATGTTTGGACGCATACTGGTCCAGCTTGGAGATGATCAGGCTGAGCCGTATGATCTCAGGTCTCGTACCCAGCACCGTCATGATCTTCATCGTAATCCCTGCCTTCATCTTGTATTGGAACCCTTGCGCCCTGCTCGGCTACGTCCCGCCTTGGCAGATTTGCGTCTGCGGGTAGCTGATTTGCCCATATGCGGACGCGGTCCCTTCGTTGTACGGGATCTCCCTTTACGTCGGCCAGTTCCGGAAGTACGTTTCAGCCCCTCACGGTCTCGGCGAGAATGAGATGCAAGTGACTTACGACGGCGTTTCCGCGTTTTGCCCCTCTGTTGAATCAGCTTTGCAGCTGGGCCAGTACTTGAGGCTACAGGGGCATCTTGACCCAATGCGATCGGAGGTAATGAGGAATGTGGCAACGCCTGTATGACCGTCAGCGGGAATAACAGTGCCCGAACCGTAACCGGCTCCAGAACCAGTACCGTGCGTAGTCCTCCCTCCCCATGGGTATACACAGGTCCATTCGGAGGTTGGATATAAGCAAACCATCCGGGAAAACGCAATAACCACTGTGTCACCATCGTATGCAATTTCGTTCGGTAGGTTTCAACCCCGTAGAGCCTTTCCGCTTCTGCCCGATTGCGCCACCCCGTATTCGAAGCCAGCTCCGAATCATTCAGCAAGGTTGTCGCCAAGGTGACAAGCGCTTCGGTATCCCCGGGCGGGGCCAAAAACGCACCACTACCTACGGATTCCATTAATTCCTTCAGTCCACCCTGAGCGAAAGCGATGACCGGTTTGGCAAAATAGAGACCCTCCAGTGCGGTCATGCCAAATCCTTCTTTGACCATGCTTGGGATGACCACGATATCCATGGCGCTATACGCCAGAGATACGTTCTCTTCAAACGTAGTGAAGGTAAATCGGCGTGAATACCCGGATTTTTTCACCCGTGATACACACTCGTCGTAATACTTTTTATCCGATGGTGCCCCGATGATCCAGAAGCGACAGCGCGAATGCGTTTCACAGATCCTCAAGGCCATATCCACAAAAGGTTTCAACCCTTTGGCATCATATATAAAGGAAGAAATATAACCAATACAAGTCTGTGATGCCTTAAGACCAAGTTCCTTGCGCTTGCGCTCACGCAGATGAACCCAGCGGTCCGGTGCGGGCAGAGCCGGTTCCCATGTCGGCGAAATGACGGTTAGTTTGTCACTCATGCCAGCTTGATGAAATGGAGCGACCGCTGTCTCGGATATACCGATAATCCAGTCTGCATAGCGACCAATCATCTGAATCGCCTCGGCTGTATGTTCATTCGTATGAATGATCTCGGTAATCTTCCAGATAATTGGAATCTGAAGCGACTTCGCCGCTACAGCCGGCATCACATTGACACAGGTATTCGTTAACACGAGATCGGGAGCAGTCTCCCGTATGAGGGAGACCACTTCCTGATATGCTGGTGTATGGCGAAGTTGCTCCGCATCATTTGCAATGCCCAGGTAAGGTGTGTACACACCGTGAAGCATCGGCAGATTGCATATTTTGACCTGAATGCCGAATCTTCGTGCAAGCCCTGCCAGCTTCCCATCCTGGGGTACAATGAGCACACACTCAAAGATCGTACCGATCTCTCTCATAAAATGAAGCAGCAGCTTCTCTGCACCTGTAATGCTGCGAGTATTGCACACATGTGAAAATAACATCATCTTTGGTTTCGTTGCCATGGCCGCACGGACCCTGTATGCGGATATCCGATACAGGGTACTGTGCACACCTCCTCCCGGCCAGGATTAAGGAAATATGATGGTTAACATTTCATTAATTCTTTTGCCATACGTGTGGTCTTTCAGGGTACGCTCGAGTCCACGAAGGGCAATCTCACGGCGTTCCTTTTCATGCGTAAGATAATATTCCACCTTTTCGAGTAACTCCTGCGGCGAGGAATACGTCTCAATCTCCACACCCGGTTTGTAGAAACGCGTAATGTCATCCCTTGCGTCGGTCAACTGTAGTGTTGTGGAAGCGGCAATTTCAAACGTTCTTGGGTTCGGTGAGGCTGGCGGGATTTTGAGGTGATTATTATTGACGGAATCATCTTCGTGGGATCGATGCAGGTTAATGACAATTTTGGTGCCATTGTACACATCATTGGTCTCCTGTGGACTCATCCAGCGGCCAAGTTCAATCTTCTCGCCATAGGCAGTATAGTCAGGCAGACGGTCCCACCAGATTCCGTTAAATACTGTATTGTGTGACATCAACTGAGGCATGATCGGATTAAAGAAGTATACCCGGTTCCAATAAGCCGAGCCGATAAAGCTGACATCCCGTTTTAACGGGGAAGGGGTTGTAATCGGAAAATAATGATTGGTGAACGCGGCAAAAGGGAGATAATGGACTGACGCGCAGCCGTTTTGTCGATATAAATCGATGCAGTTCAGTTCCAACGTGAAGATATGATCAAAATGTTTGACGATATCAAGCGTCATGTCTGTATAGTACGGATCATCGGTCAGCCAGATGGCCGTCTGAATGCCGGCTTGGCGGATCGCATCGATATGCTCGATGGGTATATCCATTCCATCCAACACAAGCACCAGATCAGGACGCGTCTGCAGCGCAATCTCAGAAACCGGTTGACGCGGATCCGTGAGGGTTACCTGAGCTACCATTCCCTGTAGCGTGGCCATGATGGCCTCATCCAACGGGGAGTATGGGAAACCTTTACCCGAAGATACATACAGCACGTGAACTTGTCGGAAAGGCAACGGTTCCTGTGCACAATTTACAATATAGTTGGCGCGACCGCGCAGATATCCTTCTTCTTTACCTGCGTCATATCCGGCATGTTGCCCATTTTTGCGCGCTTGATCAGCCAGGCTCAGTACCGGTGCATGAACCTTTTTGGTTTTACGGTGTTTGAGAGACATACCGCCACTCCTTTATTTTTTGGGATAGGTTACTCGTTGTGCTGTTACTTCAGACGGGGGTTACAGATGTTCCAGCAACTGACCAATACGGCGAGTGAACGTGTGCTGGTTCATCGTGGTGAGAAGTCCCCGCCATGCCATCGCCTGTCGTTCTTCTTCATGCTTCAGATAATAGTGGATCTTGCGCTGAAGTTCTGCTGCGTTGGTGAAGGTCTCGATGTCATATCCCGGCTTATAATAACGGGGCAAATCCGCACGTGCATCCGTAATCTGCATGGTGCCGCAGGCACTAATCTCATACGTGCGCGGGTTAATGGAATGACCTTCAAGATGATGTGTGTTGCGATTGTCTTCCCCATTCTCGCAAGTCCGGTGAATGTTAATGACAATCTTGGCGCCATTGTAATAATCGACTGTCTCTCCCGGAGCAATCCATCCTTCGTGGATGAAGCGGCCTAGTACATCAAAACGTGCCAGCCGGTTCCACTGACTACCTGCAATGAATACCTTTTTGTCCGCAAGAAATGGAGCCAGCTCATCAAACAAGGCAATCCGGTTCCAAAATCCGGTACCGATAAAACAAATATCATGCTGATGTTGCGGTGCCGCGCGACGCGGTTGAAACATCCCCGGATTCACTGCGAGTGGCATATAGATAACCCGGTTCGCTCCATGTCCTTGATAGAATGGTACAGCGGCCTCTTCATGTGTGAACACGACATCATAGTGTTGACACAGGGACACAGTATCCTCGGTAAAATACGGATCATCCACAAACCACACAGCTGTTCGAATACCGAGTGCACGTATGCCCTTCACCTGCTCCAGATGATCCGGGGGAAACACATGCAGACCATTCATAACGAGCACAACATCTGGCCGATGCTGACTGGCTTCCTGCAACATCGTTGCTGGCGATCCAACAACGCATTCACGTACAGACTGTTGCAGGGCCAGGGTGACACCTTCATCGATGGCATCGAACCCTTGCGGAATATACAGCACCTTCATGTCCCGCAGGGTCGGTTCAAACATCTGCACCCGCTCCATCATGGCTTGACAGCCGCCAAATCTGCGGCCTTCTGCATATCCGCCGCGGTAAGCTGTCTCCGCTTCAGTTAGCGGACGGTGTCTTCGTTTTGCCACATTCTTCACCCTGTCTTCCTTCAGGAGATCTCACTTCCAGACTCTCCCCGAGATTGGTCTTCCCTCTAAAGGATATGCCTCGGGGTCAGATGCATCATGGACGGGTGTCCTGCAAGGCGCAAAATTGGCGCTTGCCCTCCACATCCGCCTGTACGGGCATGTCCGCTTTTGCGGCGATGCAAATAACCCGGGGGGATCTGTCCCCCCGGGCTATCATCATTTGTTTGGCATCACCAGCATCGAATATGGAATACAGCCGAAATAAGCCGATGCTTACGAAGGTTGCTTCGGAAACAGTGCAGTTGCTCACGTAGTCTTCCCTACGCTCCGCTGCTCCATTTCTAGCTTCATTCCATCTTCTCAGTTACTGTGCTTTGTACGCCAGCTGATGTCCGTCCTCGAATCCCTTGGCGAAACCCGCGTTGAATCCCTCGTTGTACGCCTCGTTGTATCCCTGGCTGTACGCACCGTCTGGATTCGGATCGGTAGGGGTAGCCGGGACGATGGGTTGTACAGGCTTCGGACTCCGGTACCGCCGTACCGTCCGTTTCTTTTTTTTGAGCCACGCACTGCGTCCTTTAAGTGGGCGTTTGTGAAGAACACGTTTGGCTCTGAGCGCACGCAGCTTGCGAATTTTGCGCAGACGGGCTCCACGAGTTACCAAAGCTCTTTTGGTTCTCAGTCGTATTTTCTTCTTCTTTAACATGTCATCATTCCTCCTGTATGTCCCGAACGATACGAATTGCACACTCGGGGTCTTTGAGCCACGGCAAGCCTGGCTCCCCATGCTGGATTCGAGCCAGCCTGATTCCCGTTACCATGCGAGACATCTCTTCCTGATAGCGACTCAGCAGACGAATGTTTTCGGCCAGACTGCGGGCGGATACTTCCGAATGAGCGGTTACACTGGCTACACTGTCCAGAATGCGTGCCAGCGCCTGCTGACTGTGTGCAATGGATTCAATGAGGGCCAGTTTAGCTTCCTGCTCACGCCGCATCAGACTCATTTTCCCATGTCTCCCAGATCCATGCCGCCAAACATGCCACCATCCATACCGCCGCCATCTTCGCTGTCGTTCTGTACCATCACCGCTTTGAGATTGTTGCACAGTCCGGTCTCCATCCGGGTTAAACCTTCCAGCAATTCCACCAGCTGATCATGCATTTTGAGTGGCTCGCCGACCTGATCCCCATGCGTCAGAAAAGTATCCCCATTCAAATGATTCAGCGTCCAGTTCCGTACCTTCTCGGCCTCAATCGCTTTTGCCTCCAGAATCAGGGCAATATTCCACTGCATCTTGGCTGCTGCGTCCAGCATCAGAATGAGGCTCTGTTCTCTACTCATGTTCCTTCACCCGCCTTCCGGGCTTATTCTTCCTCTTGAACCGCGATCTCCCGCATGACTTGGGTCAGCGTTTCGGCTACAGCCTCTTCCAGATCTGCAAGGCCTCCCAAGTAAGAGATAATGCTTTTGTTGATTTGCCCAGAGCTATCCAGCAGACCGTCAACGCCATCCAACTCCGGTTCGATATCTGGCAAATGATTGATGATTTCAGACATGCGCACAGCGACTTGGCGTTTGGCATCCAGCACACGTGCGATCTGCTGGTGAGAGTGTGCAATATGTGTGATGATTTCATCGATTTTGCTCTGCATGGTCCTCCTCCTTACCGTCACGGCCTGCTTCACCCATAGAAAAACCCGGCCTATCAGCATTTGCCTGTTACAGCATATGCCGGGCCGGGATCGTCAGTTACTACAGCTTGCGCCTATATCGTCAGATGACATAACTCCAGTCAGAAGAATACCGACTGAGGAATTGGCGAGTCCGTTCCTGCTTGGGACGCACAAATACCTCTTCCGGGGTTCCTTCCTCTACAATGGAACCCCCGTCCATGAAAACAACCCGATTTGCCACCTCACGGGCAAACCCCATTTCATGGGTAACGACAATCATGGTAATCCCCTCTTGAGCAATGGAGCGGATGACAGACAACACCTCCCCCACAAGCTCGGGGTCCAGTGCCGAGGTCGGTTCATCAAACAAAATCACTTCGGGATTCAGTGCCAGTGCTCTGGCGATTCCTACCCGCTGCTGTTGTCCACCGGACAACATACTTGGATATTCATTGATTTTGGCAGAGAGTCCGACTTGTTCAAGCACACGTAAGGCACGTGTACGGGCATCAGCTTTGGATATTTTCTGGGCAATAATCAAACCCTCCGTGACGTTATCAAGCACCGTCTTATGTTTGAACAGATTATAATGCTGGAAGACCATCGCTGTTTTCCGTCTCAATTGCACAATGTCATGTTTGCGTGCATGCTTGCAATCTACGGTCAATCCACTGATCTGAACCTTGCCTTCATCGGCACGTTCCAGAAAATTGACGCAGCGCAGCAGCGTTGTTTTACCTGATCCACTCGGTCCAAGGATCGCAACGACATCACCCTGCTCCACCGTCAGATCAATCCCCTTCAATACGTCCTGCTTGCCAAATGTTTTGTGTATGTTCGTTAGTGTAATCATGACACGCCTCCTTTGCTGTACACGGCAACCCGACGCTCAAGCAAAGCGGTGATCCGCTCGGCAATGAGGGTCAGCCCCCAGTAGATGAACGCGGCGGCGATAAAGGCCTCCAGAAATTTCAGACTGACGGATGCCACCACATCCGCTTTACCGAGAATGTCCATCTGTGACACGGTAAAGGCGAGTGTTGATCCATGCAGGAACCCGACAAACATGCTGCACAGATTAGGCAATACCGCCCCGATCGCTTGAGGAATGATGATGCGCCTTAAAGCCTGGAATGTGCTCATACCCACAGCGTGTGCAGCTTCCATCTGACCGATATCAACGGCAAGAATGCCTGAACGGATAATCTCGGACATATAGGCGCCCGCAGTAAGCGAGAAGGCAATGAGTACAAATACGAGAATCGGGATCGATGAAGATTGGAAAGCCCAACCGTAACGTTCCGACAGCTTATCAATAATCATTGGAATACCATAATAGATGAGGAATAGATGCATCAGCATCGGTGTTCCACGCAGGAAAGAAACGTAGAAGTCAGCAATGCGATGAATCCACCGCACACGATAAATACGGATCAGAGCCGTAGCCAGACCAATTCCGAAGCCTGCAATCAACGGAACAATCGTAATGACGAGTGTCAGTGGCAATGCCTTCAGAATTTGAAAAAAAGAGGTATAGATAAACTGGAGATCAATCGACATATGCTCACCCCTCTATTCGTTTCAGTGCGAGTTCAAAAAGTCTGGTTTTCAGTACCGAGAAGATGGAATGAAGTTAGAAATGGAGTAGCGGAGCGTAGGGAAAACTACGTGAGCAACCGCAATGTTTCCAAAGGAAACATACATCGTAAGCCTCCCGCTTATTTCGGCTGAATTTCAACTTCGATGCTGATGATGCCGCGAGGCATGATTCGTAATCAAAAGCGGACTTTTTGAACAACCTCTCTCAGGCGTTTGGCGCGAACGGTCGATTTGTGTACAACCCTCTTGCGTTCATGGCGCTGTAGTCTGCGTTCTGCAACGGCAAATCCTTTTTCGAGTACAATGACAATGACATAATAGACCACAGACAGACTGATATATACCTCAAGTGCGTGGGACGTGGCGGAGATTAACGTCTGCCCTCTGCCCACCATATCCATGACACCAATGGAGAAAGCCAAAGAAGTATCCTTTAATGAACCGATTAACGTATTGGCCATGTTAGGAAAAGCAACAATCAGTGCCTGCGGAACGACAATCCGCCGAAAAGACTGGAATGTCGTCATACCCGCAGCGTAGGCTGCCTCCGTCTGACCTTTATCCACACTGCGCACTGCTCCGCGAAAGATCTCGGCAAAGGATGCCGCATCACTAAGCGCATAGGTCACAATGACAAATAACAACGGGTCGGTTCTCGACAGGTCGATGCCAATCGGTTTGAGCAACTCGGGAAGTCCGTAATACACCAGGAACAATTTGATCAGGATCGGTGTGCCCCGCATGAATGAGACGTACAGGGTAGCCAGCTGGCTTAGTACCGGAATCCGATACAGACGGGGAACGGCCAGAAGCACGCCGCCCACCAGTCCGAGCACGATGGAGCCACCCAATACAATCAGTGTTATATGCAAATATCGTAGCAGTTCCGGGATGAAATCCAGAACCAATGACAGATCAAATGATTTTCCCATGACCGCTGCACACCTCTCTCAGACTACTCTTCAACCGTATAGTCAGCCCCAAGCCACTCTGTACTCAGCTTGCCTAATGTCCCATCTTCTTTGATCGATTTGAGCGCTTCGTCCACTTTGGTTTTGAGCTCCTGCTCATCCTTGTTCAGAATGAAATACACTTTGGAGTTGGAGAGGGCATCTCCCACCGTTTTCAACTGGGCATCCACCGCTTT
Source organism: Paenibacillus sp. FSL R5-0749 (assembly GCF_038595085.1). Lineage (NCBI taxonomy): Bacteria > Bacillati > Bacillota > Bacilli > Caryophanales > Paenibacillaceae > Paenibacillus > Paenibacillus sp. FSL R5-0749. The sequence goes on from NZ_CP152005.1 coordinate 5,398,580, forward strand.
ATTCTGATAATCAATGGCAAACTGAGTGCTGATCGTTGCATCCACCCGGCCTGTTTTGATCTGGGTAATGGTATCCTCACCTGCTCCGGAATAGACGATATCAATGCCGTTACCGTTCGCTGCATTCCATTTCTCAGCAAGTACAGCCGCATTACTCGTAGCGCCGACAATCAGTTTTTTTCCCTTCAGATCCTCAATCGATTTTACTTCCTCATTTTTCTGACTGACGACAATTTTATTTGGGAAAATATTATAGGCTTCATCATTAAACAGGAACTTGGCCTGTCTCTCTTCATTTACTTCCATCTGGTGAGCGATCAAGTCAATTTTTTTCGTTTCCAGACTCAGCAGCAGGTTTTTGAAATCCATAGTGCTGAATTCGAATTCGTAGTCAGGCAAACGTTTGTCGATCTCCCGGATCAATTCCACATCATAACCTGTTAACTTGCCATTTTCATCAATGAAGCAGACATTCGGGAACTGTGTACCTGTTCCTACAATGATTTTTTTCACTTTGGTATCGCCTGCTGCCGAAGCAGATTCTGACTCATTACTTGCAGTACCTGTGCTGCATCCAGCCAGAACCGCCAGCATTGTAATGAACAGCAGTGCTGTCCGGAATTGTTGAATCCCCCGTTTTTTAACCATTCCCAATCTCCTCCACAGGCTGTTATCACAGCAAATATGATGTGTGCTCCTATTCCGATACTCATTAACAAACCATTCTTACTTGTATAGTCGGAATTAGGTTGAACAAAGAATATCATTACAACTTATCTTTGGGCAATAACTAAACTAATAGGACATCCTGATAAGGTTATAGAACTTCTCTATCGTACACAAAGAAGCCATCCCCAATATCATTGGTAGATGGCTTCTTGATGTATGACTCTCGTTCAATTATATTTTTTTGGCGTTACACCATATCTTGCTTTACTCTCTCATCTATCTGCGACTTGCCCATTTAATTTTACGCGCAACTTCCACTCGCTGTAATTGCAAGAGGCCGATCCGTTCCTCGAACTTCTTGCGTTCATCTATGGAATGAGCGGCATGAATCTGATGGCACAGACCAGTAAGTTTACTGTTAATATAATCGAACCTTGTCCATAATTCCTCTTCAGGTGTGCGCTGCTGGTCCGTCGCCGTCTGAAATATTTTAAGTTGGTGGATTAAGGATTGCTGCCATTCCTGATCTTGAATTTGGATGGCAAAATGCAAAAGATCCAGATAGTCATCGATTTGCAACGAAACGCCGCAATCAGGTCTAGTGTTCATCGTCGTCTCTCCTTATTTCAGTACTTGGCTGGAATCAATTACTTCTATCTTACAGGAACAAGCCCACTGAAAGCGAGTACTGAATGATTAAATTTTGGAATTTTTTTTATTTTTTTATGTTAAAACAGCTTTACATTTCCATTCGTTCCAATTCAGTTAACATTTGATATTAATGCATATGAAATATATGATAAAAACCCGCGTTAAGGAAGAAGTTTTTTCCTTAAAACGGGTTTTACGTGATGAAATATATCGTATATCTATTTAAATTTCAGTCGTTTTTACCATCTCGCTGCTGTCTGGTCATCAATAACATGATAAACGAGATGATGATAATGGAAACAGTCCATGCCCAAGCCATGGTCTGATTGCCTGAATCCACAGCGACATAGATTGCCGTGGGTACTGTTTGTGTTTTGCCCGGAATATTGCCTGCAATCATCAGTGTCGCTCCGAATTCCCCTAGTGCCCGGGCAAAGCCCAGGATGAAGGCGGTCATCAGCGCTCTGGCTGCGAGCGGCAAGGAAATGTAACGAAAGACCTGCCACTCATTCGCCCCAATCGAACGACCTGCATCTTCCAGATCCCGATCGACACCACTGAATCCCGATTTCATGGTCTGATACACGAGTGGAAAAGCAACCACCACCGCAGCAATCACCGCAGCCCACCAGGTGAAAATAACCGGTGCAGAGAATATGGCTTCAATCCATTGTCCAAGCAGACTTTTACGCCCCAGTATGACAAGTAACAGAAATCCGACCACCGTTGGTGGAAGGACTAGTGGCAGCATAAATGCCGTTTCCAGCAGAATCTTTCCCCGAAATGAAGTACGTGACATCTTCCAGGCTACCGCAATTCCGAACACAGTGGCCACTACGCTGGATAACAGCGCAACCTGAAGCGACAGGCGCACCGGCGACCAGAATACGGACCAGTCTATGGCGTTCATATTCATTCCGAAATTGTGAATCCATATTTCACGAAGATATCCAGTACTTCAGGGGTTTGCAAATACGCATAGAATTGTTCGGCCTCTGTGCGGTGTTTCGTTCCTTCAATAATGCCTATCGGATAATTGGCGGGTGTGTAGCTGTTCTTGTTCACCTCAAACGCAATTTTCACCTGATCTGAAGTAAGAGCATCCGTTTTATATACAAATCCGGCATCTGCATTACCTGTCTCAACATATTGAAGGACCTGTCTAACGTCTTTCCCCTGCACTAGCTTGCTTTCCAGTTCATCCCACAGCTTGGCGTTGGTCAGAGCTTCCTTGGCATAGGTTCCCGCAGGCACACTTTCCGGAATGCCAATCGCTACCGTCTTGATGGAGTCATTGGTGAGATCCGTTTCGCCGGTTACGGTATTGGTCCCATCTGCTGGCACAATCGCCACCAGTGAATTCTGTAGCAGATTCTTCTGATCGCCTGATGCAATCAGGTTCTCATCCACCAGCGCATTCATATTTTTCGTTGCCGCCGATACAAAGATATCAGCCGGGGCGCCCTGTTCAATCTGCTGTTGCAAGGCACCCGAGGCGCCAAAGTTGAAATTAAGTTCTATATAAGGATTAGCTAGCTCATAATTGGCTTCAATCTCTTTCATCGCATCGGTCAGACTGGCAGCCGCCGAGATCGTCAGATCTACCGTTTCCTGAGGATCACTGTTGCCCGCTGATGAACCTTCACCTGATGCCGCTGGCGTTGAAGTCGTTCCTTCTGCACCCGTGGATGTATCCGTAGTGATCGTGCTTGCGCCACAACCAGCCAATACTAGAGCCAGTCCCAGTGACATACTTCCCAAAATATATCCGATTCTCTTTCTCATTCAGTTCTCCCCCAACGTTATCTTTGGTTATAACTAGTTATAATTAATTATATCTAATTATACACAAGACCAAAAAAATGGGAAGGTGATTTCAATCACAATTGATTTTTGTTACCTGTCTTCTGCGTTTCTTGCGTGTTCTCAGGTTTATGGCATTCCTCAATTAATGGTATAGTACAATAAACATTGCATTACGATGAATGATCGGATCTATATCTTTGAAGGAGGATCTTCACTTATGACGGAGGAGCAATCCTACACAACCGAAGAAATATCCAAGCTGCTCAAAATATCGAAACTGACAGTCTATGACCTGATCAAAAAGGGAGACCTTGTCGCCTACCGTGTGGGTAAACAAATGCGGATTGATGCAACGGATCTGGAGGCATATAAACGCCGATCCAAGCAACTTCAGTCCTCAGGTCAGCGTATCCCGAATACGGTTCAGACCTCGGTATCAGGGACTCAGTCAGGTCATGTTGATGCTCAGGAAAACTCCTTACAAGCGAGTTCTACCCATACAATGACTTCTGCACCACGGCATCTGGTCATAACAGGTCAGGATGTCAGTCTGGATATCCTAATGCGCCATATGGAAAAACAAACCCGGGACATTCGTCCGCTGCGCTCGTTCATGGGCAGTCTGGACGGACTTATCTCAATGTATCGTGGTGAATCCGATCTGGTCAGCACCCATCTGCTCGACGGAGATACCGGTGAGTATAATCTGCCGTATATTCGCAAAATTCTGACAGGACGATCCTATGTTGTGGTGAACCTGCTATCACGTCCTGCCGGGCTATATGTACAGCGTGGCAACCCGCAGAACTTGCAGCATTGGACCGATCTGAGCAAGCCTGAACTAAGACTAGCTAATCGGGAGAAGGGTTCTGGTGCGCGGGTATTGCTGGATGAGCAACTTCGGTTGCATGGTATTTCTGCCGCAGGCCTGATCGGATATGAATTGGAAGAAACCAGTCACATGGGCGTGGCTGCCAAAGTGAGTTCTGGCGAAGCCGATGTCGGAGTTGGCATTGAGAAAGCTGCACGACTTGTGGGCCAGGTTGATTTTATCCCGCTCGTTCAGGAACGCTATGATCTGGTCATGCTGAGGAAGCAGGGTAATGAAGCCTGGACAGAATCGGTGCTGCGAATTCTCCAATCCCCGGAGTTCAGGCAGGAACTGCAATCATTCGAGGGCTATGATGTATCGCGAACAGGTGAAATTTTGTATGAAGCATAGTTATACCGTCCTTAACAGTTCATGCTCAACGTGAGTTACACATCACATCATGCATATATCAAACGCCTTGCAATGGATGCAAGGCGTTTTTGGTATTTCTTTGTATATATATAAGTCATGATATGGATGAATGTATGGATTAATATGGCAGATCGATCTCAAAAATGAACACACCATACGCGGGCATGCTGATCTCATCCTGAAGTGTTGTACCCGACAGCAACTCTTTGGCTTGCTTTTTAAGTTGGATGGCCACTTGGTGTTCCGAGTAGTTGAGTAAAAATACATAAGCTTTATCCTTACCGGAACGGATCCCAAGCTCAACTTCGGACGGCACCTCCACCAGATCATCCACAGGCGAGACTAGCCCGATTTCATCCAGAAGAGCATCGACGACCGGTTCATTGTAAGCCGCACCATAATACCATACCTGCCCCTGACCCACCGTACGTTTGGTCAATGCAGGACTACCTGCATAATATTCGGATGCATACTCGGCCACGACCTGTACGTCGGGATGCTCCACATGAAGAACTTCGTTAAATCCGGCCGTTGGCGTTCCCTCCTCAAGCCGCTTACTCTCTCCATTCCATTGCAACGTGGCTGCGGAAACGGTTCCCTTGATTAAGGTGAAGTCCTCTACGGTTACACCACACAACTCAGCGACAGCCCCTGGGAACGGTCTCATATAACAATGTCCCTTGAGATCCTTATAACCGGTGCGTGCACCGAAAAACAGGGTGCCCCCTTGACTGACATAGGCTTGCAGCAGTTCTGCTGTCTCGTCTGTCATGATGGCCGGGTGAGCATAGATGATCACCTTATATTCGGTTAACGCCTCCAATGTTGTCGTGGATTGCAGGGTCACCAGATCCGTCGGAATATGACGATACTGGAGCTGCTTATACCAGGAGCGTACACTCTGTTGCTGAAGCGGACCGTGCCACTCATCCAATTCTCCGTCCCAGATGTTATCGTAATCCTGCAGGATCGCAACATTGGCTTGATAAGTAGTGCCCGCAATAACGCGCCCGATCTTGGCAAACTCTTCGCCTACTTGCGCAACCTCGCGTACCCTTCTGTTGGGTTGATTATGGTAATCATTGATGCCATGCCAGTACATCTCGGTGCCAAATGTTGCCGTCCGCCAGCGGAAGTAGACAAGCAGATCTGTTCCGTGGAGAACAGATTGAAATGACCATAATCGGATCTGCCCCGGTCTTGGTGTGCCCATGCCTATACTATCTACCCAACCTCCTGGCCCAGACTGCTGTTCCATGACGCAAAAGTTCGGTGACATATTGCGTACATTGGACAGTTTCATGCTCCAGGCCCGGTCCTGTAACGAATTGTCGTCTGTCCCCGGGAAGATCGTGGCAAACTGTGGATACGAATCATAGGAGAAGAAATCCAATAAGTCCTCTGTCATTTCATGATTATCCAAGTGTCCAAACGTACCGTTTGTGGTGATCCAATGTTTCGGGTCCAGTTCCCGAATAATGTCCACCTGAACCTTGGCAAATGAAATAGTATTGGCTGAGATGAATCTCTTTTCATCCAATGCCAAATGAGGATTTGGCGAAGGACTGACCATATTTCGGGTAAGGTGGACTTGCTCCCAGTCGGTATAGGTCTGACTCCAGAAAACGGTTCCCCAAGCCTGGTTCAGATTCTCTAATGATTCATAACGATTCTTAAGCCATTCACGGAAAGCGACATGATCTGCCTCAGCGTAGAACACATCCATATGGCAATTGAATTCGTTATCGATCTGCCAGCCAATGAGAGCCGGATGATCTTTATAGGCAATCACCATATTACGCACGATTTTCTCACATTGCTGTCTGTAGATGGGGCTGCTGTAGTTGGTATGGCGTCGCATGCCGTGTTGATACAATACGCCGTCTTTATTCGCATTTAATACTTCAGGGTATTTTGAGGTTAACCACGCTGGTGGAGTTGCAGTTGGTGTTCCCAAAATAACGCTCAAACCATATTGATGTGCCAGATCCATTGCCTTCTGGAAAAAACTAAAATCGAACTGGTCTTCTTCCGGTTCAAAGATGGACCATGCGAATTCAGCCATCCGAATAACAGTAATATTCATCTCTCGCATTCTGCGGAAATCGTCCTCCCACAACGCTTCCGACCAATGCTCAGGGTAATAACAGACCCCCATTTTCAATTCATCCATATGTATAGACTTTGGCATCTTCATTTGCCCCCTTAACCTGCCATATTGCCTCCATTCTATTGGAACCTTCACTTATAATAAATGACAAGATTATGCGACTTATAATAAAATATTGTCATGAATATAGATTCAAATCACAGTTGGCTGAATCTATTTGCATTGATTACATAAAAATATTGCGTTCAAATGGAGGATGCACGTGAAAGAACACATCTTTCTCCCCAAGCCGATTTTCCCCAGACATGTATGCTTTCCCGATTTTATTGGAGGGTACAGTGACTTTCCGAAGCATCGTGTGCATCGAGAATATGGCACTACTGAAATTAACTTGGATCAATGTTACAACCTGCACCTTGTACTCAGCGGCAAAGGATTCCTTGACACCGGAACCACACGATATGAGTTAATGCAAGGGCAGGGATTCCTCTATGGCCCCGGTCTCAGACAAACCTACTACTCCGATTCGGATGATCCTTGGAGTATTCGTTGGATTCACTTCTACGGCGTTCGTCTCGAAGAATTGTTAAATGGAAAAGGCGTTGACGAGCCATGGCTGTTTCAATGTTCCAACTTCCCGGTGGTTACCGCGCTCATGGATCGATTAATGGGGCTCGGAAGAGGTTATCAAGTGGAAGACGAGCACAGCATGGCAGCTACGCTGTATGAGCTTCTGACCCGATTGCAATCTGCGGCGAGCCGAATCAATGTTTCGCTTAATCACACTTCAGAGCGAATTCGTGAAGCTGGGAATTATATTCGTTCCCATAGTAACGAGCACATCACGCTTGAACATGTAGCGGGAATTGCCGGATACAGCACAACGTACTTTAGCCGTAAGTTCAGTCAGACGTTTGGCATCTCCTTCCCGGAATTCCTCATGGAATCCAGATTACTCCATGCAAAGCAGCTGCTCGCGACAACCAACCTTTCCATTAAACAAATTACGCTGGAAACAGGATTTTCACAGTCGAGCTATTTCATCCGATGTTTCAGAACCCAGGAAAACGTAACACCCATGCAATTTCGCATGATGCACAATCATTCGTTATAGGCACGGCACATATTTCTTAATCAAGCTGACGCAAAAGAAGACACTGCATACAACATACAGAGTCTTCTTCGCTCATTTTTCATAAGTGCTCATTCGTATCCTCGTCATCGTCGCCCTTACTCACGCCAGAACAGTCCAGCCTCATCCCGTTCCACCTGTTCAAGCATATCCTCAAAATCAGAACAAGGTGTAATAATATCTACCGGGTTCCAGCTGCTTTGTTCATCTCTGGCATACACTTTCCACTGATTTTCTTCCCAGTAGAATCGGGCAATGTGCATCTTATCCCATTGATACCGTTCCTCGGCGGGTCTTTCTTCGGTCAGGATCAGTTCATTGTCATTCATCTCATATGTCAACTTCACCATCGTACGCAGTGGCGCAGGTACCTTCTCATGAATATATCCGTTCATTACGGACTGAATTCTTCGTAACGTAAACAAGTCCAACATGAAGATGCACACCCTTTCAGCAAAATAACACCCTGCTCTACACACCGCATGTAGCCAAACACACAACAATCTGCCTTCATGCAAAGAGGGTCAGCCACATCCCTTGATCATTTTACCAGCTGGATTTAGTTACACCTGGAATCTGTCCTTGATGGGCCAGTTCTCTGAACTTGATTCGAGACACCTTGAACTTGCGTAGATAACCCCGCGGGCGGCCCGTCACTTCGCAACGGTTCTTCAAACGAGTCGGAGATGCATTCCGCGGCAATTTCTGCAATGCCTCGTAATCCCCTTTTTCCTTCAATTCCAGGCGCAGGTCCGCATATTTTGCCACGATCGCCTGACGTTGCTTCTCACGTACCACTTTTGATTTTTTAGCCATGAAATCCAGCTCCTTTATCCCTTGAATTTAGTTTACGTGGTGATACTGCTCTACTCCAAATACAGAACATCATCTTCCGACTTATACAGCTTCCACAGGCCATGGTAGGGGATTATCAAAATGGCCCCAGTCGGCCAGCATTTCTTCATCACTGAGCAAGCACTGGTCCAGCTCATCTTCAATACTGACACGTTCCATGTCGATTCCAATCATGACAAGCTCCGTCTGGCGATCTCCCCACTGGGCATCCCATTTCTCCAGAACATCCGGCTCGTTACGCAAAATTTCTTCTTTGTCTGCTTCCGGCAAAGCCGCGACCCAATGTCCCGCAGGACCAAATTGAATGGATGGTCCTGCCTGACTCAGGCTTGCAGCAACATCTCCTTGGGCGGCAAGCCATACCAAGCCTTTGGCACGTACCACTTCTTCCGGCCAGTAACTCATGAATTCAGCCAGACGGGAAGGGTGGAATGGCTTTCTGCGGCGATAAACGAAGGAAGCAATGCCATATTCCTCCGTTTCCGGTGTATGCGACTCCTTCTCCAGCTCCTGAATCCATCCAGCGGACATGCTCACCTTTTCAAAATCAAAACGGCCTGTATTTAGAATCTCAGACGGATTCACCTGTCCATTCTCAGTGCGAATGATTTTGGCATTAGGCTGTAGCTTGCGGATGATGCCTTCCAGCTTGTTCAGCTCGGTGTCATCGACCAGATCACATTTGTTCAGCAGCAGTACATCACAGGTTTCGATCTGATCAATCAACAAGTCTACGACGTCACGTGTGTCCTCATCTCCGGTCGCCTGATTACGATCCAGAAGACTCTGTCCTGATCCAAAATCATGCCAGAATCGATTGGCATCCACCACAGTTACCAGACAGTCCAGTCTGGCCAGGCTAGTCAGGTCAATGCCCGACTCCTCATCCGCATATGTAAAGGTCTGTGCGACAGGTACAGGTTCACTGATACCAGTGGATTCGATCAAAATATAATCATACTTGCCTTCATTCACCAGCTTCTCAATCTCCTGCATCAGATCATCCCGCAAGGTGCAGCAGATACAACCGTTCGATAACTCCACCAGCTTCTCTTCGGTTCGAGACAAGCTTGCCTCCCCCTTAACCAGCGCAGCATCGATATTCACCTCACTCATGTCGTTGACGATTACGGAAACCTTAAGCCCTTGTCTGTTGTTCAACACGTGATTTAAAACGGTTGTTTTCCCTGAACCGAGGTAACCACTTAGTACGGTTACCGGAATTTGCTTTTGTGTCATAGAAATCTACTCCTTATATGTGCAGTCTGCGTAATCCAGACTTTAATAGTAATTATTACGATTAACAACATTGACTATAATCCTGTTGCACAGTCGTTGTCAAACTATTTTTACGAAATACTCCAGGAAAATGGATATGAGAAACATCTATCGACGTACTTTCAGAGAAGGTAGACCGTCTTCAGTTGAAGTTTTTCTTAAGATAATTGAACTGTTCAGATCCTTTGAAAACTTATAAATTTTAAGATATAAAAAAGACCCATGATCTGTCTCCTGCCGCTTGTATCCTGATGATACGTGCCGGAAAATTCAGTTCATGAGCCTTTACTTTACTATTCAGCTTGCTGCCACAGATCTAGCCTTATTGCCCGCTTCCATCCGTTGCCTGAACACCAGCACCAGAACCATCGCTGCAATAGACAGCAACGTACAGATCATGAACATGGTCGAATATGAACTCACCTGCACAATAAGCCCCATTGCCAGTCCACCCAGAGAGAATCCGAGGTCATACGAGGACATGAAGATGCCCATGAGTACATATCTGGAATCCGCAGGCAGCACAAAAGACAAGTATGTGGTTAATGTCGGGTACAACAATGCCAGAGCAAAACCGCTAAATACAGCAGAAAGATACACCAGTGGCCCGATAATCTCCATGAGACTGAGCAACTGGGTTCCCATTGCTGCACACAGCATCAGCCCTGCCATAAGCCAGGTATTCCAGCTGCCGTCAGACGGAATTTTTTTACGCAAAATAAACCTGCACAGAATGACAACCAACCCTTGAATCGTCAGAAATACGCCTGCACTTGCCATTCCGGTGGATACCATATACAAGGGAAGGAAGGTCGCTGTTGCCCCAAAAACGCAGGACGTAAATAACATCACCACACTGCTGATCAGCAGTGGTGTACTGCGCCAAATGCCGCCGAATGAACGAAACATGTCACCTAAGGTATACGATTTGTTCTGCACGGTACTCCGTGGCAGATCCACATTATATCCAATCAGAAGTGGCAGAGCAGCCAGTCCGATCATTAGCAGCGTAAACGCCAGATCACTGGCATTTTCCCAGATTTGTATGGCGAGGATCGGAATAACGAGAGAAGGAACCATCGTAAACAGGGTGTACATGGACAGCCCTTGTGCCCGGTCTTTGTCCTCCAGCTTTTCCACAATGCCTGCCTGCATAGTCATAGAGAAAAAGGCCGTAGCCACCCCTTGCAAGGCCCGCAGCCACAGATACGTCTCCACACCAAAAACAACAAATAACAGCAGCGTTCCGGCATGTAAAAGCAATAGCCATTGCATCACACGCAGCGGCCCATGCTTGCCAAGCAACTGGGCTGCGAAAGGTCTCAAGAGCATACAGGTGAACATATATGCCCCCATCATCAGACCGATCTCAGCCTGATTCAATCCGGCGGCTTCACTTCGCAAAGGCAGAATAATCGTCAAAGCCGAATTCGCCGCAAAAAACAAAAAGGCCAGCATATAAAACCGGATAAACGAAAAGGATACCGGATTTAATTTTCCATTGGATGTTGCCGTCATCGAAGACTTCAAACGTTCGTCACCACTTTCTCTTCTGGCAGTCAACTCACAGATGTACCTGTCACGGGTCTTCGCCGTTCATAGGCAAAAACGATCATTACCGCTCCTAGGATAGCACACATCCTGTACATAAATGAATAGGAAGAGAAGTCAGCGACGGGTCCCATAATCACACCACCCAGAGAAATACCCAGATCCGCCATCGCGATAAATAAGCCGATCAGAACGTTCCGGTTCAGCTTAGGCAACACAAAAGATAAATAGGTCGTGAGTGTCGGATACAGGATCGCCTGACCGATTCCCATGAATACAGCGCCCACATAGAAAAAGACCACCCCGCCTGTCACGGCAAAACTGACACATTGCGCAGCTACGGCGAGCAGACACATGGTGCCCATCATGAATGGAGAGTGCCAACTGCCATCAGACGGAATCCTTTTCCTAAGCATGATTCGAGCCAGCACCACCGTCCCGGCCTGAAGCATCAGATACACACCCGCATTCCCATTTGGTACTTGACTCGCATACAGCGGAATAAAGGTGGTAATCGCACCAAATACAACCGAAGCGGCGAGCATTAACACACTGCATCGAAACAGAAACGGATTCTTCACCAACTGACCAAAGGATTCCCACATACTGACGTTCTGCTCCGAAAGATTCTCAGCAGGTTGCTCCTTGTTTGGTTCCATTTTGGCGGTATATCCGAAGACACCCGTACAGACGGCAATGCCGATCAGAACCACTGTAAAATAATCCATGCCTCCCGCCTGCCATATCCCTAAAGCGAGCACAGGTCCCACGATTCCCGGAATATAACTGAACAGCGAATAATATGAAATCCCCTGAGAGCGATCTTTTTCCGGAAGGGCATCAATAATGCCTATCTGCAAAGCCATAGAGAAGAACGCTGTGGAAACTCCTTGCAAAATACGAGCAACCAAATAACCGCCGAGTCCCGTAAAGGGATATAAAATCAGCGCAAATCCATTGATAATCAGAATCAGACGCAATATTTTAATCGGCCCATGCTTTTGAATAATCCGACCGGCCCAGGGTCTGAAAAACATCGTTGTGAACATATAAGCACCCATGATCAGTCCAATCGTTGTACCGCTCGCACCCAAGAACTCCCCTTGCAATGGGATGATCACGTTAAGAATGGCATTGGCACTGAAATAAAGAAGAACCAATATGTACAAGCGCAAAAAAGGCCAAGACATCGCTCCACTCACAATGGGTATTCCCCCTAAAATGGTATTAAATGATCCAATAATCTCTTCGCATAGTCGGACTGTACGTCTTTGAGTTGCTTGATTGGAACGATCTCTGCAACCTGTCCCTCTCTGAAAATGATCACCCTGTCACAGATATAGGCTGCCGCCTGTATATCATGCGTGATAAAGACATAGCTTAGCTTGTAGATTTCCTTAAGCTCTTTCAACAATTGCAGCACCTGAATCTGAACAGACACGTCCAGTGAGCTGATCGCTTCATCGAACACAATGCATTTGGGGGCGGTGGAGATGGCCCTGGCTATACACACTCTCTGTGCCTCCCCCCCGGACAGTTCATGCGGATATTTGGATCTATAGGAGGAGTCCAATCCAACTTGGTTCAGCAGCAGATCGACCTTCGCCGAGTTGCCCTGATCCTTCCGCAACTTTTGCTGCGCTTGCATGGGTTCCATAATGGCGGCTTCCACGGTAAGAAATGGATTGATGGAAGACGTATAATTTTGAAAAACGGCGCTGATGTTACCCATCCGTGCACGTCGATCCTGTACGTCTTTACCATCCAGCGAGATCATTCCACGATCCGGCCGTTCAATGCCGAGAATCAGACGGCCCAATGTGGATTTGCCGCTTCCGCTTTCACCGATGATGCCCAGACATTCGCCATGCTGGCATTCAAAGGTAACCTGTTTCAACACTTGTTGTTGGTGCTTGGAGAACAGTCCGCCCTGGTTATATGATTTTTCGATACCTTCCACCTTTAGCATCTATGAGTCCCCCTGCATCAACGCCTTAAAATGATTGCTCAGCTCAAGCCGGGTAGAGACCAGATACTGCGTATAGGCATGCTTAGGCTGTGTCAAAACAGAATGCATGCTGCCACGCTCGACGATCTTGCCGTCTTTCATGACCATCACGTCATCTGCAATCTTCTGCACGACGCCGAGATCATGGGAGATGAACATCATGGAACAGCCCACGCGTTCGCGTAATTGAATCAATTGCTCCACCACTTCATATTGGGAGATCGTATCCAGCGCCGTTGTCGGTTCATCCGCAATAATCAGATCGGGCTCAAGCACCAATGCCAGTGCAATCATGATTCGTTGCAGCATCCCGCCGGACAGCTGATGTGGGTATTGATTCAGAATCTCGCGCGGATGTCTGAGCATGACGCTTTCCATGGCATGGATGATTTTCCGCTCAATCTCGCGGGTGTTCCAGCCAAAATGCTGCTGAAGTGTCTCCCGGATATGCACACCAATGACACAGGAGGGATCAAATGCACTCATGCCATTCTGCAAAATCATACACAGATGCTTGCCCCGCTTATCCCGCATCTCCGGTTCCGAAAGTTGGTTCAGATCTTCGCCCTGGAATAACATCTTGCCCGATTGGCGAATCCACGGCTTGTTCAGTCGCATGATGGCCCTACACGTGACAGACTTCCCGCTTCCACTTTCCCCCACGATGGCCATACAGCTTCCCTGTTTAACTTCGAATGAACTGTTATGAATGATCACTTTGTCTGTGTTGATGTCCCATACTTTCAGATGCTCAACCTCGACTATATTCATAAGCGGCCTTTCTCACCTCACTCTCGTAAGACTTGTCAGACTTACCTTGAGAGGTCATCAATTTGGGGTCCAGAGCCACTTGAAGGGCATCCGATAGAAAATTAAATGCAGACACGACCACTACAATGGCCAGTCCCGGTGCCAACATCAATTCAGGTCTGGAGAACATGACTTCCCTCGCCTCATTGAGCATCATCCCCCACTCCGCATGCGGAGCTTGAATGCCAAGCCCCAGAAAGGAAAGGCCGGAGATCTGCAACATCATTGAACACATGGAACCACTGGCAATGACGGCAATATCGGCAAAGGTAACCGGAACAATATGTTTGGTTATAATTCTTAGATTAGGTGTGCCGGAGGCTTTGGCGAATTTCACATAATCCATATCGGAGAATTGCATCACAGATGTGCGAATAACGCGGGCAAACCAGGCCCATTTCATGCACACAAAAGCAATCAAAATGTTCTCCAGTCCTGCACCCAAAATGCCAACCACCGCCAGTGTCATCACGTATCCGGGAAAAGACAGCATAATATCACAAACTCGCATGATCCATGCATCCACTTTTCCCTTGAAGTAACCCGCGACGAATCCAACAATGGCCCCGATCAGAACAGACAGACTAAGTGCAACCAGAACCCATAACACACTTGGGCGGATGCCATAGATAAGCCGGGATAATACACATCTGCCCAGATGATCATTGCCTAGTAGATACTCCCAGGACGAGGAGGCATAACGAAGCTTCATGTTCACTTCCCCAGGGTCATGCGGCGCAATAAGAGGGGCGAGAATTCCCACCATAAGCGTTGCAATAATCACCACCAAAGAGGTCATGGCCAGCCTGTCTTTACTCAGATTTATCAGTATACGCATCAGAATTCCTTTCTCAATCGGGGATTCATCGCCGCATTCAAGATGTCGGATAACGTGTTAAACAAGACAAAGGTGACAGCCAACATCAGAACATACGCCTGAATAATCGGAAAATCCCTGCTTAAAATGGATTTCACGCTGAGCCTGCCGAGTCCCGGCCAGGCAAATACATTTTCGATGACCACCGTACTGCCCAGCACGATCGGGATCGCCATACAAAAGATGGACACGGCCACCTGTAATGAATTTCTCAGAATATGCAGGGTGACTTTCTTCTCGCTCAGACCACTTGCCCGTGCATATAACACATAGTCCTCATTCATATTGCTCAACATGGAACTTCGAACCGTTCGGAAGTAAATGCCCGTATAACTCACTGTGATTACGATCACCGGTAGAATGTAGCTTCGATACAAGTCCATGCCACTGGTAGGTAACAGGTCCAGCTTGACGGAAAAATACCAGATCATCATGGCTGCAAGCCAGTAGGATGGCATGGCGGTAAGGAAAAATGATACACCTCTGACCGATCGATCCAGCAGCTTGCCTTCTCTCATCGCACAGATCACACCTAGCAGAATGGACAGCGCAATAATGAATACCGATGAGACGAGCGTTAACTTCAATGTGTTCATAAAAGCCGGCCCCATCAATGACCACACGGGTTCACCAGATACATAAGAGTTGCCAAAGTCCAACTGCACAACAGCCATGATCCAGTTCACATACTGGATCATGAATGGCTGATCGAACCCCAATGCCTGGTTGGTCTGGGCAATTAATTCCTCCGTAATCTGCGGAACTTCCTGTGCCTGTAACACAACAACCGCCGGGTCCAAGGGAGATAGATTAATCAGAACAAACGTTATAAATGAAATGATAATCAGTAAAGGGATGGTTAACAGAATCCTTTTGACGATATAACTTCCCATATCCATCTCCGCTCTATTTAAAATTCATTTGTTCAAATGGTAGTTCATATTGGGTCTGCTTGAATGAGATTCCATCAAGATTCTCGGGAGCGACAACGGTGACACGCCCGTTGGTAATCGGAATGAACACCGCTTCATCATGGACGATCTTCATAATATCGGCATACAGGGATTGGCGGGAAGCCTCATCCGTGGAGATCATGACCGCATCGATTTTCCGGTACAATTCATCTGCTTCAGCAATTCCGCTTGTCGTATGTTTGTATGCCGAATCTGACGTAAATGCAGCGATGGTACTCTGAGGATCATAGGCCAGTCCCCAGGTTTGATTAAAGAGCAGATCATATTCCCCGGTTGCTCTCCGATTCGCAATGGAAGTGGACTCTTCGCCCAAGATTTCAAGCTGAATTCCCAATTCTTTCATCGAATACTGGATCAATTCGGCCTGTATTTTCTGTGAAGACGAATTGCTGTCATAGTATAATTTCATGGCTAAAGGCTGACCGTTCTTCGTTCTCACTCCTTTACCATCTGCCAATGTCCAGCCAGCTTGGTCCAGAAGCTTTTTAGCCAATTCCGGATCATACTCCCGTTTCTTAAGGTCTACCTTGGCGTAATTGACATTGGCCGAAAATAGCGTATCCGCTACAGTCTGCGTTCCGTTGAAAATATCTTTACTGATCGTTTCGCGATCAATGGCATACCAAAGTGCTTCCCGCACTGCCATTTCCTGAACCGGACTATTCTGGCGACTGCTGTTGGCTACGATCATATTGGTGTTCATCGCTTCACTTCGAACCACTTGATAATCACCAGATTCAGCTAATTGGTCCATGGCCTCGACATCGATACTATCTGCTCCCCGGTCATCGGTGAACACAAAG
Source organism: Paenibacillus sp. FSL R5-0749 (assembly GCF_038595085.1). Taxonomy (NCBI): domain Bacteria; kingdom Bacillati; phylum Bacillota; class Bacilli; order Caryophanales; family Paenibacillaceae; genus Paenibacillus; species Paenibacillus sp. FSL R5-0749. Next base: position 5,415,347 of record NZ_CP152005.1, read on the forward strand.
TTAATCTCTCCTTTTTGCAATGCCAGAAATGTTGTTTCTCCTGCCGGAAGAACCTTGGATGTGATCTTCTTGATTGCAGGTACACCACCCCAATAGTCTTCATTGGCTTCAAACGTGGCGTTCTCTTCGACTTTATGAGCAGTAAGCTTGTAAGGTCCTGTACCATGGAAACCACTTACCCCGTCTTTGGTCCCGTCATCTTTGAAATCCTTGGGTGATATGAAGACGTAAGGTCTTGTCATGGACAATTCCACCAGTGCCGGATAATAGGCTTCCGACAGCGTCAGCTCCACCGTATGCTCATCGATAACTTTTACACTCGTGATTTTGGTAGACAGCTTGATCCAGGCATGTTTTTCAGCGTTGGCCTGTACTGCATCGATATTTTGTTTAACCGCCTCTGCGTTGAATGGCTCTCCATCATGGAATTTCACATCTTGTCGCAGAAGAAAGGTATAGATCTTGCCATCCTCGGAGATATCCCATGATTCTGCCAGCAATGGCTTGATTCCGTCAGGCGTGTTTTCCACCAGTGACTCGTATACCATCCCTTGTGCAGGCATGGAACCTGTGTATAGATGGGGATTCATATCATTAATATCTTTGGCAGAAGCATAGATAAGTTCCGTTTGTACCTGGCTATGGACAGGCTCCGTTTGGGCGCTCTCTTTCTCTTTTGTGCTCTGAGCGCATCCTGCCAGCACCGTAATGGCAGATACCAGCAATAATATAGATGTAAAAGTAAGACCCTTTTTCACAACATTTCCTCCTGATGATTAAGTTACAAGCAGACCTTGTAGGTTACATCGGGCAACTCCGATTGCAGTACCATCTTCCGATCGCTGTTATCCCCAGATTTTTTTGATCTCTTTTCCAAAGAGAAAATCCGGGGATAAAGGCGACCGCTTCGCTTCTTCAGATTGGTTCTGCACTCTCCGTTATGATGTAAACATCAGGTTCAACTTGATTAATTTGAGATGTAACTAGACCCTATTAGTTGGAAGTCCGGTGCAGATCATGCGTATATCCTCTTCAAAGGATTGGATCACAAAGGCATCGGATAAACGTTGATCTGTTTTCGTACGGGCAACTTCCTGAATCTTCGCCTCGTATGTGGCGATAAAATGATCCATGGTTGGACAGCTCACATCCAGGTGTCTGGCAATGCCCTGAATGATTTTGATGCGGTAGTAATCTTCCTTGGGCATCCGCGGGATGTCCAGTTCTCCTTCGCGGTTCATGAATATTTTTCGAAATGGCACTGCTGAAAAGTCGAAATATTTCCCCTCCGAATCGGGTTCCGAGAATGGATCAATCAACAGCGAGGTGTACCGTATGTATAATAAATACTCTTGATGAATGACCTGCAGCTGATTGAAAATCTCGATATCCTGGCGTGATATACTCTCTAATCGAACCGGATAGTTGTCATCCGTCATGAATTGAAGCAAGTTTACTCCCTGGATGTGGAGTCTATCCGTAATATTCATAATCTCCTGCCACTGTGCCCGCATTTGCCGTATCAACACTTGTGTTATAGGACCTTCGGGATACATCTTGTATACATATTTCTGAATATCCGATGCTTCAAAGATAGCCTTTAATGAGAAGTCGTTCATGAACAAGGGCGGATGTACATACAACGATATATTTCTCGTTTCCGCCTCCAGTGGGGAAGTCATGACTTCCAACGCAACACCCAAACGCTCATAAGCTTGGCATAGCTTGTTAACCTGTTCAGACGGGTATTGATTGGAACCGATATAAACCTTTTTCTTGACCCCCGTTGTCATGACATGATTAGACGGATGTTCGTGCATCCAACGGGTATCTCCGAGGTAGGTCGAGAAACTGATCACTTCAGGCACTGTATTACGCTCTCTCATATAATGGGTCACCAATCGATTCGACCCAAACGTCGGAGAGACCAAAACGATACATTTCAGTTGTTTGATGAATTGTTCACTCATTTGTTCCAATACATCAATATAAGCATCCGTAGTTACAGCCAAAATGAGTGTGTCCCACTCACCCTGAATGGTGTCATATCCCTTGAACACATGATCAACGAAACATTCACCTGCAAGCGGTTGATGTTTTTCATTTTGAATGCTGACCTCAACACGCCCATTGCTCTGTTCAAGGGCTGCGAATACGGACGCTGAACGAACCGATGGTCTCCCCGCAATACCAATGCAGCAGTTGAGATAATCTTTGAATGTTACCGCAAGCTGAATGGATGCAGGGCCGGTTCCAAATATCAGAATTCGCTGAAGATTGCTCATAATAACCTCCTATATTCAAAGTTCAACCTGGAATCCTTTTGGACGTACTTGAGACGCACTTGCATCCTATGCTTTCTGGTACAACGCAATATCGAACACATCATCCGGGCGCAGGATCTGGTCTACCAGCTTCCACTTGGTACTGTCCGTCGCTCTCATCGGATAATTAAATAAGGACTTTAACTGGTCACCATATCTCATGGCTACAACCACCTGTGCATTTGTCAGGGCATGCAGTTGATCAAGCAGATCATATTTAGGGGCCACGGTAGAGCTGAAAATGATATGTGTTGCTGCCTTGGTATACTCCAGATTTTCCAGCAAGGTTGACTCCAGATGAATCTTCAAACCTGCGCCCAGCGTCTTCACCACCTTCTGCCCGAGTGTAATGGATTCTTCATCAATATCGATCCCGACAACCTGTGCACCTGTTCGCTTGGCGATGAGTAATGGTGTCATGGGGAAGGAACCGGAGCCTACCAGCAATACTTTGGAATCGGAGGTAACCTGGAAGCTGCCGAATTCTTTATCGATACACTCTTCGATGTTTCTGAAATAATCGGCAATCTGTACATCCCCCTTCTCTAACTTCAATGCACGATATTTCTCCATGATCGCCACACACTGGGCGGATTTATTTCTTAACTGCCATATAAGCGAATCCAGTTCTTCCAACTCCGAATGCCCCAACTGTTCCCAAGCTGCCTTATTCTCCGAATCGGTCACAAAGAGGGAGTAGTCATTGATCACAGCCTCCAGCTCTGCACTATGCTGAATCGTATGATCGTACTTGCTCGCGAGCTTATCGAATTTTTCTGCAAACTCACTCAAACATGTCTGAAAATGGACCAATGTGATCATTTCTTTTCCCCCTATATGTTGTCTCGATCATCTATCATGTACCTATGCGTTTACAACGCTCCATTCTGCTGGAGCATCTATGAAGGCTTTGCCTTGTGCGACAATGCCAACCGATCCCTCAATCGTAATACTCTCAAGTTCCGCGCCATTCCACTGGACCATCACTTTGATCGCACCACCAGGCTGCTTGATGTACTGCGTAATCTGCCTCTGCTGGCTCCATGCGAGATAGGCACCCACGGAGGCCGTACCCGAACCACACCCTCTCTCCCAGATCAGACTATCCAGCTCTGGAACATAGATGAGAGGAGCCATTTCTTGCGAGTGCGATTGATATAACAAGATACCGATCAGCTTATCTCCCAGGGTTACTCCCAGTAACCTTGCAAGGGTCTGTGCCCTCTTCTTCATTGGATCGTCGAAGTCCTCCACTTCAATCACGATATGGATGAACTCGGCGTACCGGATGATTACCATATCCAGCTCGATGCCTTCGTACCTGATGGTTCGCTGTTCAATCTGCTTTGGAACCGGCATGGTTACCTGGCAGTCATATTCATTCTGCTGCTTCTTCACATGGCACATGATCAATTGATCGATTCCGGAAACTTCCAGCACGATGTCCATAGATTCCTCTTGTGCCAGCCCTGCTTCAGATGCGTGGTGTGCTGCAAGTGCCATGCAGGCATTGCCACAGAACTCGCCGCCGGACATTTCCAGACGGGCCACAGCTTCCGGTCTCCTTGTTGGTTCAATGAATCCCACTTGCTCGGCGTAAACGTTATCATACGACATTAGACGGGTAGCAATATGACTATATTGCTCGGCTGCATGATCCGTTTTAACCAGAATCGTCATGTTTTGAGTGGGACTGAACTTGATAAAATCGATCTCCTGTTTCATCGCAGCGACTACTCCTGTTCTTCTTTTTTTAATAGTAATTATTACGATTAAAAGGTCGAGAAAAATATAGCACATCCTTTTGGGAAGCGTCAACAAATATTTCCATTTTAAAAAGACTGCACCTCATTCGTTCCTTCATTTCCCCTCCTGCAAAAAAACCAAACAGAGCTGACGCTTCTGCGCCACCCCTGCATAAATACACCGTCTGATAAGATTAAAAGCATTGATGTTCCACCTCGCTCTTGCTATAAAAAGAAATACAAAAAACGGTTGCCGCAGAACGGAACCGTTTTGATCTGGATAGGATACAAAATTCATTGTCCCTATCACTCTTGATGTGCTTGCACATTGTGCAGTGCTTGCTCAGCTAATGCAGCCAGAAGATGTGCTCCCAGCGGCAATGCCCGTTCATCCACATCAAAGCCAGGGTGATGCCACTCATGCGGGCCAGAGGTGCCCAGAAAGAGGAACAGGCCCGGAACTTCTTTTTGATAATAAGAGAAGTCCTCCCCTGCTGGAGAAGGCAGCGGTCTAACGCGATTTAATCCAATCTCACTTGCAATTTGTTCCGCTGCAAACGCGAGAGCTTCATCGTTGACCACGGCAGGTGGTCCCTGAATCCAGCGAACCGTAGCCCGTGTGCCATAAGCTGCCGCCACACCGGCCACCACCTGATTGAAACGCTCGCGAATCCGTGCACGCACTTTCTCATCAAAGGTGCGCACTGTGCCATCGAGTATCGCTTCATCCGGAATGACGTTCCAGGCTGTACCGCTGTGGAGCTTGGTAACGCTGATGACGGCGCTCTCCTGTGCACCCACATTACGACTCACAATCGCCTGAAGAGCCGTAACGATATGTGCGGCAACCACAATCGGATCAATGCCTGCTTCAGGCACAGCCGCATGGGTGCCTACACCCTCCACTTTGACAACAAAACCGTCTGCTGCCGCCATCAATGCGCCTTCCCGAATGCCTACCGTACCCACCTGAAGATCAGGTTTGTTATGCAAACCAAATACCGCCCGAACCTCGGATAATGCACCGCTCTGGATCACTTGCCGTGCACCCGTTGCTTTTTCCTCCGATGGCTGGAACAACAAGCGTACTTTCCCCGGGAGCGTGGACTCGCGCTGTTTCAGTAATCGTGCAGCACCAATCAGAATAGCCGTATGTGCGTCATGTCCGCAGGCGTGCATCTTTCCAGCCACCTGCGAGGCAAATTCCAGCTTCGTCTCTTCCTGAATGGGCAGCGCATCAATATCTGCTCTTAGGGCAACAACTGGGCCATCCCCTTGGCCTACTTCAGCGACAAGCCCTGTCCGCAGCACATATTCGTCTGCAATACGGACGCCTTCCTCTTCCAGCCAACTGCGAATGGCTGCCGTCGTCTCCTTTTCCTCGCCGGACAATTCCGGGTTGCGATGCAGGTGTCGCCGAATGGTGATTAAACGTTCCGCGAATGCTTCCTCCCGTTCACCGTGAAGCTTATGCTCAGGGCCCTGTACTTGCCCTTCCGTCTGTTGCTCGGGCTGTTCCAGATCACTTTTCATCACACGGCCTCCCATTCGTATATATTCTCTGTCCTACTTCTATCCGATTGCGGCTTCCTGTGTCTTGGATTCCAGTGCAAATTCGCTTAGTCCCTGCTCTTCCAGAATTTCACGCAACAATTCAAATGAACGAATTCGCTTGGCAAAGTCCCTTGTAGCTGTAGTCACAATGAACTCTTCCACCGCAAAATCCTGCTGAAACTTCAGCAGTGCCTGACCAACGGTTTCCTTCGTACCCCGGGTCACACTTGGCTCCAGAATCTCGATCCGATAACTCTCGTTTGATTGACGTCCGAATTCTTCCGCCTGTTCCACAGAACCCACCGTCAGCACCTTTCCACTCTCCAGATGGATCTTCACCAGCATATGCTCGCTCGCAAGTCCTTCCGCTTCTTCCTCACTCTCCGCCACAATTAGGGATAAAGCCAGTGCAGCGTAAGGCACCCTTCCCTGAGAACGATCGAATTGCTCGCGATATACACGGATGGCCTCAAGCGCTACCTCAATATTACTGTTAATGAACAGTGAAAAGACATATGGGAGTCCCAGTTCCGCAGCCATGCCCGCACTATCAACACTGGCTCCAAGTACGTACAGTTCCGCTGGAATGTCGGACACAGGCGAAGCGCTGAGACCTGCAAGTGGATGGGATGGATCTTCAAGCGGCTCATTGTGGATGTATCGTTTCACCTGAACAATTTTCTCTTGTAGAGATGCGGCTTCCTGAATCCCTTCCTGTAACGCCTGTGTTGAACGCGGTAATCCACCTGGTGCACGACCAATGCCCAGGTCAACTCTTCCCGGTCCGAGCGCTGCGAGGATATTGAAATTTTCGGCGACTTTGTATGGACTGTAATGCTGGAGCATCACTCCGCCAGACCCTAGCCGAATCCGCTTCGTATGCGCAAGCAAGTGGGAGATGAGTACCTCCGGGGAGGAACCTGCAACATGCCCTGAATCATGGTGCTCCGATACCCAGAACCGATGGAATCCAAGCTGCTCTGCCCGCTGTGCCAGCTCAATCGTATGCCGAAAAGCATCCACCGCCGTTTCCCCTTCATAGATGGGAGTCTGATCCAAAATGCCCACACGAATACTCATATCCTTCTCCTCCTTGATTGTGCTGAACCGCTGATATTGAATCACTATTAAGTTGAACTAGAGATGTTACACGTTATCACTCCGATTGCAGTACCAGCTTCCGATCGCTCTTATCCCCAGATTTTCTGTACTCCCTTGGTGCAAGGGAAAAATCCGTTGATAAATGCGCACGCTTCGCTTCTTCAGATTGGTTCTGCACTCTCCGTTTTGGTGTAAGAGTCGGATTCAACATAGACGCTCTATAACTGTCGCAGCAGTTCCCCGAAGGGCTCTGCCAATGGCGAATATTCTTCCTTTAACGTGACAACGCTGATCTGCAATGATACACCTGCCACCTCATGTACCTGAATGGGGAACAACTCCTGATTCTGCACTTCCTTCTTCACCGTAAGTCCCGGGAGAAAAGCAATGCCTGCCCCCTGCATAACCAGTTTCTTCGCTGTCTCCGAATTATCGACATGGTATGTAATATTCGGCGGATGTTCCAGCGAGTCGAAAGCCCGGTGAATGCGAAGCCAGTCCAGTGAACCACATTCGAAAAAGACCAGTTGCTCATGCCGGATCGCTTCCATGCTGACATGCCCGCTCTCTATGAATGGATGTCCTTTGTAGACATAGAGCTGAATTGGATCTTCATAAAAAGCAACCGTACGGATCGCAGGATGCATCACCTTGCGTACAAAAGCAAGATCGATCTCCTGACCAAGCAATTTGGCAATCAGCTGATCCGTCGTTGCCGTCGTCAGTTTGATATTAATTTCGGGGTAAGCTTCCTTGATCTTGGGTAGAAAATCGGGAATGACATAATTCGAGACCGATACTGTACTCCCCAGTCGAAGTGCATCCGGTGTTGTCTTGCGTTGTTGAATCTTCTGCTTGCCCTTCTGAATGACTTGCAGCACTTGCTGCGCATACGGCAGGAATTTCCGACCTTCTTCTGTCAGGACAATTTGCTTGCCAAGCCGATCAAACAACTTGCAGCCCAGCTCCCTTTCCAGTGACTGAATGCGAGCTGTGACCGAAGGTTGGGACAAGAAGAGTACTTCGGCAGCCTTATTGAAGCTTCCATAATGATTGATATATACAAATGCTTCAATATTCTCGATATTCATGAGTGCCTCCGTATCCACGTCCGCAGACGTTTGATCTTATATTGATTTATCCAATACACTTACTTGGTTTTATGATATCGTAATCCCATCCTTTTCCAGTGTCAATCTCAATTCATCCAGCGAGCGATCCAGACGTGTAGTAATATCTGCCGAGAGTACGAATTGTCCATCATCCAGTCGTTCAATTCCCTGATCCACAGCATACACACCACCCAGGATATGTCTTCCACCAAGGGCTGCCAGTACAGGCTTCAATGCATAATCAATGGCGAGCAGATGAGCAATAGAGCCACCGATAACGAGTGGAAGTGTCAACTTGCCCCGTAGACCTTCTTGCGGAATCAGATCCAGGAACAATTTAAGTACTCCCGAGTACGATGCCTTGTATACCGGTGTAGCTACAATGACTGCATCCGCGGCTTCAACGACAGCCAGTGCATCCCGAATGAATGAGCTGTCGAACCGGGCTTGCACCAGATCCTCAGCGGGTAGATCCGCAACATGAATGACTTCAACGGTGATGCCTGCCTCCGTTAATTTTTGGCTGCTGTAATCCGTCAGACCTGTCAAACGCGAACGTTTGGAAGGTGATCCGGCAATAATGACAACATGTGACATAACGTATTCCTCCTTCGAATAGCGGTCAGGCCGCTCCTTTTACTTTGGGGTCCAACCGATCGCGAATATCGTCTCCAATCAGATTAACCGCTAGTACAAACAATGTGATCGCAAGCCCCGGGAACGTACAGATCCACCAGGCAACCGTCAGATAACCTCTCCCTTGGGAGAGCAATGCACCCCAATCCGGAATTTCTTTCAACACCCCAAGCCCAAGAAAACTCAGTCCTGAACCCGTCAGGATCGATGTTCCTACGCCCAGCGTGGCCATGACCAGCAACGGTGACAACGAATGCGGCAGTACATGTTTCCAGAAAATACGGGCATTGGAACCGCCCAGTGAACGTGTCGCTGTAATGAAAGGCAGTCCTTTAACCGATATGACCTGCCCACGCATGACCCGTGCGTACCCCGGAATGGAGGAAACGGCAACAGCCAGTGCAATATTCATCAGTCCTGGGCCGAGGGCAGCTGCAACAGACAATGCAAGAAGCACGCCGGGTACCGCCATCAGAATATCAACAGTCCGCATGGTGATCGTGTCGACAATGCCTCCGGCATAGCCGGAGATAATACCAAGCGCACTACCGACAATACCACCCACAAGAACCGAAGCGAATCCAATGAGCAACGAATCCCTGCTTCCATGCACAACCACACTGAAGATATCCCTGCCAAAATAGTCCGTCCCGAACAGGTGCGCAGCAGAGGGAGCCTGCAGAATGGCATCCGTCATCATCTGCGTTGGATCATAGGGCGCAATCCAGCCTGGCACAATCGCACATGCCACGGTAAAGACCACCACCAGCAATGCTGCATAAAAGAATAATCGGGATACCGCGAATGAGACGCGATAACGCCAAGGGCGGCGATTCCATAGACGGATACGTCCTGCACCGCCTGCCCATGCTTTTTTGTCACTAACCAAAGGTTTCATGCTCATGAGCAACAACGCCTCCTTCCATACTCCTTGTCAGGACACTGCTGACTATTCCATCCAATATCATGTTCGGACTGCACGCCGAACCCGGGGATCAATGTACGAATACGAGATATCCACCAGCAGGTTCAGGACCACATAGATAATGGATGTAAAGAAAACAACGCCTTGTACCACGGGCAAATCCTTGGCCATTAGTGCATCTGCAATAACTCGGCCGATTCCTTGTCTGGAGAAGACGGTCTCCACCACAACGGTTCCAGCAAGTAGATCACCGATCAGCATGCCGATTACTGTTACAGCAGGGATCAGTGCATTACGAAGTGCATGACCATACATGATGGCACGTTCCGAAAGGCCTTTGGCCCGTAAGGCCACGATAAACGGTTCGTTGATGACTTCCAGCATACTGTTCCGTACCATCCGTACAATAAATCCTGCACCCACGAGACCCAGTGTAGCCGCGGGAAGAACCAGTGAACTGAAACCGTCGGAACCCATGGCCGGGAACCATCCAAGCTGTACCGAGAATAACAGGATGAGCAGGATTCCCGTCCAAAAGGTTGGCATGGAGATGCCGAACAGCCCAACGAGCCGGGCGACAAAATCAATTACGCCATTGCGATGAATGGCAGACAATACACCGAGTGTAATTCCGATTGTAATTGCAATGATTGAGCTGAGTGCAGTCAAAGCCAGTGTGGCTGGAAAATGTTCCAGTATCTTCGGCAAGACCGGATCCGAATTGATCATGGATTTGCCAAAATCCCCACGCAGCATATCACCGAAATAGTTCGCAAACTGGATGTAAAACGGCTGATCCAATCCAAGCTGCACCCGCAGATTCTCGATCATCTCCGGTGTAGCCGAGGATGGGTCCAGCATGAGCAGAACCGGATCACCCGGCAGAAGATACATGATGCAGTATACCAGCACCGAAGCTCCGAAAATAACCAGAAGCGATGTTGCAAGTCTCGACAGTATCGTTTGAACCATACCGGGATATCTCCTTCCTGTATCTGGATTGGTCGTTCCTATTAAGGCTGAATGCGGACGTCGTTAAAGAGCGGATAACCGAGTGAATCGAACTTTATGCCTTCGACCTTTTTGGATGCTGCAATAGTATACGGGAATACATAGATCGGTAGAATGACCGCTTGCTCAATCAGGTATTGTTGAATCTGATTGTAGATCTCGACACGTTTATCCGCGTCACTCTCAACAGCTCCCTGCTCCAGCAGTTCATCGATCTTTGGATCAGACAAACCGGATAAGGTTGGACGCTGCCCCTCTGCACTCGTATGATAGAAGGCGTACAAGGCATTCGGGTCGGAGTTGACCTGGCTATTGCCATAGAGATCATAATCCCAGTTCTGATAGATGACCGTTGCTACGTCTTTCGTAATCTCCACTTCAACGGCAATGCCTACCTGTTTCAGCTGTTGCTGGATAATCGCAGCAATGTCATTGCGTTTCTCCCGATTGGGTGAACCATCGACATAACGCAGGGTCAGCTTCTGGCCATCTTTGGCACGAATGCCGTCAGCGCCTTTCACCCAGCCTTGTTCATCCAATAGCTGATTGGCTTTGTTGATGTCCGGGTTGATGCTTCCTTCCAGCGATGCATCATATCCCAGGATTCCAGGAGACAGTGCAGACCACGCTCGTTCATAGTTGCCCAGATACAATGTTTTGACAATCGATTCCACATCTACAGCGGATTGTACCGCCTGTCTTACTTTCACATCATCCCAAGGCGCTTTGCGCAGATTGAAAAAGAGTGTATATGGCAATCCAACTGTATTGGCCTGCAACAATTGTTGGTTCGGATCGTTCTTTAATGCAGCGATATTTTGCGGCGGAACGGTCTCGGCAGCGAGTACCTGACCACTCTGAACACTTCCGATGCGTGTCGATTCTTCCGGTACGATCTTGAATGTGATCGTATCCACATGAGGTGCGGCTTTATTTTCAACCGTCTCAGGTCCCCAGTTGTAATCCTTGTTTTTGGCAACGACGATATCGGCATTTTCATCCCATTTCACAAAGGTATATGGACCTGTGCCCACCGGATTTTTACCCAGTTGATCGCCATATTTTTGGGCAGCTGTAGGGGATACGATCCCCAGAAGTGCCTGACTCAGATTGCCGAGAAAAGCCTGCGATGGTGAATCCAGATTTACCTTGATGGTATATTCATCAATGACCTCGGAGGAGCTGTACGGTCTAATCAGGGCTAGAGAATTGGCAGCTTTGGTGGCCGGATCAATCACTCGGTCCAGATTGTATTTCACGGCTTCCGCATTAAACGGCGTACCATCATGGAACTTCACGCCTTCACGCAGCTTGAACGTATAACTCTTGCCGTCCTCGGATACGCTCCATTCTGTAGCAAGCCAGGGTTTGATGGAGCCATCAGGCAGCTGCACAACCAGATTGTCGTAGATCGTGCGGATGGCGCGTACAGCTACGGCAAGCCCGCTGCGATGAGGGTCCAGCGTATCCGGGGAAGTCGCGAGCGCAAAAGTCAGGTTGCCTCCTTCGGCTTGCCCGCCCTGTTCTCCGCCTGAAGCCTGGGCTGCACCGTTCGTGCTGCCTCCCGCTGCTCCGCAACCGGATAATACCATCACCAATACTGCTGCCAATGCCAGATATTTCATCCATGAGATAGACCTGTTCATATCGCTTCCCCCTCTGTGTATACAGGTGTCATTATAATGATGCGTATACCTAATACTTGATATATCCTATGAGTTAAGTCGGTTTTAAAATAGTGTGAATGGTTGAGTTCATCTCAATTATGCCAGATCAGATACAACTTGCTCCCTGGCAGCTGTATAACGGTTAACCGGAATTTGCACCCCAAGGTTACCTCGCAATGTATCGTGTTCATAGTCCGTACGATACAGGCCGCGCTCTTGCAGAATTGGAACAACCAGTTCTACGAAATCAGACAATCCACTTGGCAGTTCGGAAGCAATAATGAAGCCATCTGCCGCTTCCGTCTCGAACCATTCCTGAATTTTGTCAGCGACCTGCTCCGGTGTGCCCAGGAATTTGCTGCGTGGTGTTGCTGCCCGCAGAGCCACTTCACGCAACGTCAATCCTTGCTCCTTGGCATCCTTCTTGATCTTGTCCGTGCCACTGCGGAAACTGTTGCTTCCAATTCCGTTCAACTCCGGGAAAGGCTCATCCAATGGATATTGGGAGAAATCATGATGTTCGAAGAAACGTCCCAGGTAATCCAATGCTTTGTCTATCGTGACCAAGCTTGCGATTTCCTGATATTTCTGTTCAGCTTCCTCTTCCGTCCGTCCAACAATAGGATTGATGCCTGGCAGAATGACAATATCCTGTGAAGAACGTCCATAGGAAGCAGCCCGTGTTTTGACATCCTTATAGAATGCTTGTGCATCTTCAATGGTATCGTGTCCGGTAAAGACAGCATCCGCTTCTTGCGCAGCCAGGTTTTTGCCATCTTCTGAAGAACCTGCCTGGAAAATTACCGGCTGCCCTTGCCGTGAACGGGCAATGTTGAGCGGACCCTGTACGGAGAAGAATTCTCCTTCATGATTAAGGGTGTGCAGCTTGGATGGGTCGAAGAATACACCGCTCTCTTTGTCTCTTACAAAGGCATCATCTTCCCACGAGTCCCACAGTCCTTTGGTTACCTGCAGATATTCCGTAGCGATGCGGTAACGTTCCGGATGCGTTGGGTGGTTGCTCTTGCTATAGTTCTTCGCTGTCCCTTCTAGCGGGGAGGTCACAACGTTCCAGCCTGCACGGCCATCACTGATCTGATCCAGGGAACCGAACTGTCTGGCTACGGTGAACGGATCACTATAGGATGTCGATAGGGTACCCACCAGTCCAATCCGTGAAGTAACGGCAGCCAAAGCGGACAGGATACTGATCGGTTCGAAGCGATTCAGGAAATGAGGAATGGATTTCTCGGTAATATACAGGCCGTCTGCGATAAATACAAGATCGAACTTGCCTTCTTCCGCTTTCAGCGTCTGACGTTTGTAGAACTCAAAGTTAACGCTGGCATCTGCCTGAACTTCCGGGTGTCTCCATGTCGTATTGCTGCCTCCGACGCCGTGTACAATTGCTCCGAATTTCAAACTGCGTTTCGCTGTCATGTGCATTCCGCCTTCCTTGGATTAAAATCTTCAAAAGAATGTTCAAGGGTCGTTCTGAAGGGTTAACATATGCGAATCAACTAAAAGTTAACTATTCCTATGAGTTTGGTTTGTTTTAATTTCACAAATCTTATCACTGCCCCGTAAAAGGGTCAACAGCGCGACTAATAGATTTTTTCTATATGTGTATTGAAGATGTGAATGCACGTATCATGGAGTTAGATGTAGAGCATTTACATCTCGTACAAGCCTCCGGTTCATAAACATTCCAACTGCTGCATCATGCCTATTGCATCATGCAACAGCTGGAACTGCCAGATTCAAAGTGTACATGGATCCTCGTCAGACTGCTGCTGCTTCGTCCGCTCGTGCCAGAAGTTCAGCCAGCTTTTCCAGATCAGGTTCCAGCAAAGCTTCGAACTTGCCGTCCCCTCCCACTTCAATAACGGGTACATGCCGAATGCCATATTTAGCTTCAAGCACATCACGCAGTACGTCATTACCCTGTACTTCAATGTTCTCGAAAGGCTGGTTTCGCTCTGTCAGAAATGCTTTCACTTCCCCGCAGAAATGACAGCCTGTTTTGCTCCACAGCACGACTTTTTTGGTTGATGATGACATCGACATACCTCCTGCTAGGTTTTAAAATTAAGGTCCGGGGAATTCCTCCGAATGCTCTAGACCTTCAATTCCCATCTGTTAAATAAGAATTATGGCTATAAATGTACTCCTGCGCCCTTCATGCGTCAATGGATCTGCTAATAGAATAATCCTATAGTTAAATAGAAAGATTAAATTTTATATTTGAAAGATGAACGATTTTACAGGAAAGATTGCCTATTATTTCGCCAAACCTGTTCAAAAGCTTGTTTCGCTAATACAGTGTAAAACTTGATCTGATCCGGACTTCGATCTATAGCCCACCTTAATGTATCGAAAGCTTTCAACAGCAACACATGTCTCGCTTGATTCAGTTCATGTTCCTGCTCTTGTATACTTGTCCCATAGCCTTCTAAAAACGCTCTCAATTGTTCTTTATCAGGCCCATTCCCTTGTAGCTGGCATTGCATGAGTTGAATGATATCCCCATACGGCACGACAGTAACCTCTGCATTTCCCCAATCCAAAAGGGTTATCTCACCCGTAGAACTCACAATTGTATTCTTCAAGGAGAGGTCGCCATGGCACAAACCAAAGCGGAACTTTTGCATTTTTAATTGTTCAAACCATTGCCTTACGACCTGTGATTCCTTCATCGTAATGACACCAAGCTCGATCAGCGGGTCCTGCTCCGTCAGACTATTGATATTGTACTGAACATAACCTTGCCAACTGCCATCTGATCCTGGATGCGGGGGAGAATAGAATTGATTTTGTACCTCATCGTGCATTTCCCTTCCAAAGCCATTCACTGAGATGGATTGAAACTGTTTTGTGTACTCTCCGAGTTTTCTCCAAATCACGGTTGGAGACACTGTCGTGTCCAAACCGTTATCCCCTTCCACAACCGTTTGAATCATATAGGCATGTTCGGAGTTGACTCCAACGGATAATGCCTTTGGCCCAGGGATACCGGCACTTGCTGCCCGTTCGATACACCATTTTTCTTTCACAAAGGTGGAATATGTATCTGGATCGTTCATGCGTACAACCACTTTACGACTTGCCGTCTCCACCAGGCAGACCTGATTAACAAAACCTTTGCCGAGGATATGATGTGAGCATTTTACTTTTTCAAGCAGAAAATCACTGGCAATCTGTTCAGCTTGTCTGACTACAGAATTCTTCATCCCGTATCCTCCCTCAATCGCTTTACTTTAAGTGGTCTATATAAGTTGAACTAATCATTTATACGATAACGGAGAGGACAGAAAGAACCTGAAAAAGCGAAGCTACAAGCTTTCTGCAAGAAAGCTACTTCGAAAGCATACACTTCACCTACAAGCTTTCTGAAAGAAAGCTGCATCGGAAGCATACGCTATCCCTGGATTTCCCCTTGAGAAAGGGAATCGAAAGCATCTGGGGATAACAGAGATTGGAAGGTTATTCTGTCATCGTAGTGTCAGTATAAATAATCTTCAATTCAGATTATATAGTTACGATCTCATATGTAATATTCGGATGCGGAATGAATCACAGCGATTACACAGGATATCGCTGCATCTTCCATTCCGCATCATGCTGCTGATCCGGATATACAGATTGCCTGACATTACAGATCCGGGTTCAAGAGCTGAGGTGGGGCGATAATCGGCCATCCTTCTTCCAACGAATTCAGCTGTTCCGCAGACACGCTGATAATATGCCCGGAATGTATACCCCAACGTTCTGCGGCATAGACCGATACAAATCGTCTCCGCTTGCCTCCGCTGATCTGATATCGAATCTCGGGTGCATCCACTGCGGCAACAATACTTCCTTCTGCCCAGAGATGTGGAGAATCCTGGACCGCTTTGTTCTGCACCTGATGTGACTCCATCGGCCAACCTTGCACGTCACCTGCTGATATCAGTGCATCTCCGGCAGGAATGGCGAGCAGATCCGGTTTGGCCACCTGAACAGGGGATATTCCACGAGGTACAGGAATGTTCAGCTTACGCCGCAGACCGCTAGTTAACGTATAGACATCACCTTTCGCATCCGACAGGAACGCACCTTCCGGGTAGAACTCACAACTGCGTCTAAACTGTAATGCTGGATCTTGGCTACCCTGTGTTGAGATTCGCTGACGCGAATCGATTGTGCTCATGTCTCTATCCTCCTGTTGGCCGGATGAGGTACCAGAGGTGTGTTGGCTCGCCAACCGGGACGTCTCGGCAACCAGGCCATGAGGATCTCCCCACTTTTGGTTATAAAACTGCTCGTTATCCTTGTTCACTACTGCAAAATCCTGCTCACCCAATGCTTTCATGCTGACACTTCCAAAGTGATGGATAAAGGCATCCCCGGCTACCGCAAGCTGGTATCCTGCCAGCTTCACCCGAATGATCCAGTCGTCATCTTCATAATTGCCCACCGCGTACCCTTCGTCCAAATAACCTACCCGTTCCAGCAGTTCCCGCGAGAATAGCCAGCAGAATCCGACCAGACGATCCGTGATTCGATGTTTGTCTGCATCCGGACGATTCTGTATGGCGGCAAAAGACCACATCTCTCCTACCTCACGATATGGAACCTCGATCTGCTGATCCCCGCCAATATAGTTGGTCACCGGACCCACCAGACCAATCTTCGGATCACTGGCAAGACATGTCATCATATTATCCAGCCAACCCGGAGTAACCAGCGTATCGTTGTTCAGTACAATGATATGTCGTCCTCTTGCCATCATCAGCCCGTGATTAACACCTCCGGCAAACCCCCGGTTTTGATCCAGTGCTGCTACCCTCACCATGCCGCCTTTACGGAGCATGGCCTTGGCAGTTCCATCCTTGGAGGCATTATCCACGACAATGATTTCGAAGGGGGCAGGTGTATGCTTTTCAATACTGGACACACATTGCAGCACATACTCCCGTTGATTGTACGTGGGAATAATGATGCTAACCCCTTCAAAAACCAGACCAAATGAACTCTGTCCCTGGCGGACACCTTCGTCGTATCCTCTATGATAACCCTGTTTGTAGAGCTTGGCTCTGGTTGCGCGGCTGCTTTTACCGTTGCGTCTGGATTTCCGCGTTGAGCGACGAACTGCTGCATGCAGGACGACCATGGCAGGTCGCGAGACATCGCGCTGTGAGGCAGGGCGGGCCGTTTTTTTGCCGCTGCTTATACTCCCATTCCGGCTGTTTTCACTGCGAGTGCTGTTATTTGACGTGATGTTGTGATGACTGTGACCCTTTCGACGGCTGTCGTTTCGAACATTAACCTTGTTGCTGCGGCCATGACGTTCTTCCCCGCGCTGTTGATCGGGTGTGCTCATATTGCTCCCTCCATTTCCACTCGTCCGTGAGGCCAATGCGCATATGACCAGCCTCCGGACGGTCCACTAGAGTTGAAGCTCTCCTTTTACCAGTTTGTCAGCCAAATGTCCAAAATCAAAAGCGACCTTGCCGAGTTCACCCGCGATTCGCCGACACAGAATGACCGCCGGAATACCCGCTGCCACCAATGCAATATCGAAGGCATGTTCTGCGGTTAGCTGCATTACCCTCGGAATGTCCATCACTCCCGTCACAGAACCAATGATGCCTGTGACATGAATCCCCCGGTTATGCAGCAGTGCTCCAAGCTCTGCGGCCTGGCTGCCTATAAGCAAAACCCGCCGCCCTTGCAGCAATGGCAGTAGCAAGCCGGACTGGTGCAGACTGTAATTGATGGTAGAGCTGGTCAACTTTAGCCGGGACCAGTCGATTCCGAAGTGACGCAATACGGGGAAGAGCAGCCCCTGGAATGTGGGCGCCCGCGAGATCGGGACGCCAACCCAGTCGGCGGCCTGAATGGCTTCCGCAAGCATCGCGCGGATGTCTGGCGTGGAGCATGGCACCCCCGCATAGGGCAGAAACGGTGCCAGCTCCTGCACTTCCTGGCCGGGCAGCACCGTATCGGCTGCCAGCGTCAGCAGTTCGCCATCTCCGAGGCGAACGACAGACAAGGGGCGCTGTGCATCCAGCGCCGCCACGATGTGTCCAGCCATCTCATGCGGGCTGGACAGCCGGGTCAGGCTGGGCGCGTATTGGCGAAATCCCGCCGCGATCAAATCTGCCGCCGCCACGACAGGCAGAATGTGATCCGGCGGGATATGCTGCGCCACCAGCGCCTCCCCGCCGGCGAATACGCCGTCGCGGTAGCCCTCGGCATAGCCGCCGGGCACGGCCTGCGCCTGCACTGCATGCTCCGCGAGCTGTGCAGGCGCAGGCAAGCCCTTGGGGCTGCCCGCATGCGCGGCGGCAGCGCCATCCCGCCCCGCGGGAGCGACACCCTTCGGATGTGTCGCTTGGCGCAGGGCGGGGCCAGCACCGCTGGCAGGCATCGCCTGTGGCGTGCTGGCTTGCGGTGCTGGCATGAGCGCACGGCGCATCGCCGTGCGCTGCTTGGCGCGGGCAGCGGCACGCCCGCCCCGCGCGGGTGCAGGCTTGCGCCCAGCAGTGGCCTGGCGCGGGCCGGCTTTGCCTTTGCGGGTGCGGCTGGCTCTCGCCGCTTTGCTCGCACTCGCAGGGCCAGCTTTGCCTGCGTTGCCAACAACAGTGCCTGGGCTGCTCGCTTTGCCTGCACGGACCTTATGCGCTGCGCCGGCAGATGTCCCCGCTTTCGTCAGGGTACTGCGTTTCCCTGACTTCACACCTTTGACTCCAGCAGGCCCGGTACCTGCTGCTATCGGAGTGCCACTGCCCATTAATACAGCCGGGTGGATGCCCCGGGGCTTACCTGACACAGTGACCTCAGCAGGCCCGGTGCGTGTCACTACTCTCACGCCATTCCCTCCTTTGGCATGCACGAGGATGGTCGCTGCGCAAAGCGCCGGAGCATCCTTCCAGCTCCGGCGCAGGGTGTTCTGCTCCCATGGGGCACCGCACAGCGGCAGCATCAGGCGCATTCATTTTAGGGCAATTGTCCTTTCATGCGAACGGCTGCTTCCTGGAGCGAATCAAATGTACCTGCATCACTCCAGTATTTCTGCAAAATGTCGTATTCCAGTCCGCCAGCAGACGCGTAGTGATTATTCACATCCGTAATTTCGAGTTCTCCGCGCGCAGACGGCGAGATATTGCGAATCAGGTTAAAAACATGATCATCATACATGTATATTCCCGTCACACAATAAGAGGTTTTCGGCTGGCTTGGCTTCTCCTCAATATACGAGATTCGCTGCGGATGCTGTGGATCAAAGACAGGCACCCCGTAACGTCGTGCATCATCCACCTCTTTGAGCAGGACTCGTGCTGTACCCGCAGGTTGCTGCATGTAGCGGTCCACATACGGCTTCAGATCATCACTGAAGAGATTATCGCCGAGAAGCACAACAAATTTCTCGCCAGGAAGAATAAAGGATGTCGCCAGATCCAATGCTTCCGCGATCCCGCCTGCCTTTTCCTGAATACGATAAGTCAACTTGACCCCATGATCCGCTCCGCCACCAAGATACTCTGTATATAGCCCGGCGGAATGTTTGTTAATCACAATCAATATTTCATCAACACCTGCCTGGCGGAGCCTGTCAATGCCGTACATAATCATCGGATGTTTTCCGACTGGAAGCAGATGTTTGTTAATGAGCCGGGTCAGCGGATACAGTCTAGTTCCTGTTCCGCCGGCAAGAATTACACCTTTCATTCCACGTTCCCTCCTTCATCGGATATGTCCATATATTCAAGCGGATCGACATGCCATTTGTTCATAAAAATCGAACGATTACGCTCAAGCAGTTGTTTCCATGCTATCGGATCTGTCTTCTGGAAGCTGGCACTTCCCTGATGATGCACGAGAACATCTCCACATACCAGCAAGCGATAACCCTGCAATCTTGCTCTATAACAATAATCATCATCTTCATAGTGTCCCGGAGAATAGGCCTCGTCAAGCAGTCCAACCGATTCCACGACATTTCGTTTCATCAGCATGCACAGACCGACGATTCGGCGAACTTCCCTCCACCTTGAAGAATCCGCAAAATTATTGGAATTGGCCAACTCCTGAAAATGTTCCATGTCACGGAACGTCAGTTCAATCTGCTGGATGCCGCTTGCATAGTTCGTAACAGGACCCGTGATCCCAATACTTGCGTCACTGTACAGAGCCATTCGCAGATTCTCCAGCCAACGGGGCGTGACCGTAACATCATTGTTCAACAGCAGCAGCTCATCACCGCAAGCTGCTCGAAGTCCAGCGTTACACGCGGCCGGAAATCCCCGATTGTCCGGAAACCTTACAAATCGAATTCGCTCCAGCGCGCAATATTCAGCCGTTCCATCCGTCGAGCCGTTATCAACAACGATAATTTCATACGACGCAGGATCGCCTGAGTATTGACGTATGGCATCGATGCAGGGCCTGATCAGATCCAGACCGTTGTACGTTGGGATAATGATACTCGTCAGTGTCATCTGGCGTTCCTCCTGTAAGCCACTTCTGCACGGGAGAGTGTGTGAGCCTGAGCTGAATTCCAACCTGTACCCAGTAATGTAGCCAGTGCCTCCAGATGATCTCCGATGATCAATCTGGCGACATCATTCCCACTTCCCGTGTTACCAGGACGCAACCGATTGGAACGAATAACATCCACCTGACTTGGTGCGGAGACGTTCATTCCATGCTGAATAGCTAGACTTTGTGCTTTAGGTGGAACGGCCAGTGATGCTGGCTTCACCGTCTGAATCATACGACGAGATAATGCATGAGGCACGGCTGTCATGGAGTTGGAACCGAGATCTGCCCGGCCTAATATTCGGTTCAGATATGCTTTGATCCTGCTTACCTCATCCTGCCCGGCAAACGCAGGAAGCAAAGACGTCAGTTTATTCAACGCCACATCCTGTCCCCGATCAACGGCGAACAGAAAGGGTGCAAGCTGTTCAGCCGGGACGACCATATCTCCATCCACAAAGAGTACCGACTCCGCATCCGTCATCTTGGCTCCAAGAGCCCGCCCGACATCATGTCCTGCCCGATCCGGTTCATAGACTACTGTAAGACCAGGTTGCTTTAGTACCTGTTTCAAACTGTCATCTGTCGTTCCATTCAGTACGACAATGATATCCGTCAGAGGCAATCGCTTTAATTGCAATAACACCTGCCCCAGTGTGTGTTCCTCATTACAGGCACAGACAACGGCAGCAGCCGAATGACGAAGGGGAACTGGCACGATCTGCAATGAATGTCCCGAGGCATGAGCATAACCCTGCATAAATGCCTTACCTGCCTTCAGGGCTAGATCGAAGTTGCTTAGTTCCGTAACGTTCGCCGCGTGTGCATTCCATACGAGACGTGCGTGTTTGTCTGATGCTGTATTGTTCGCCTTCGCCTCGTTTCCTGCAACTTGCCCCGCTTTCCACATCAAGTGCAGATCCACTTGGCCAGACGTTGATCGGCTTTTTCTTGTTTTTTGAAGCTCCACATGCTTCTTGTTCCCACGACGCCTGTTAATTCCTATTCTTGCTGCTCTCGTTCGTCTATTTGTTGTCCGCCTGCGGCGGGCAATCCCTGATCGTCCCTTCATTTCCTCACCTCCAGCATGTTGCATCATCCGATGCGACATGCTTACCTCGCCAGGTTGCGAACACGTTTCAGATCGGTATACCCTCCGCGGGGGCCGAGCGTATCCGTAATCCACTTGATCGCTGCCATATGATCATTCAGCACCACTTGACTTAGCGGATCGGGTCCGCTTCGCTTTTTGATTCGTACTGCATTCATTCTACCCACAGGTACGTGGTGAACAGCGCGTACCCGAAGTCCACCGATCACAGCCTTGGCTTGTGCGAGTGGCGGAACTTCCAGTGAGGATATTCCCATGACCTCAAGTCCTTTTCGGCTTATTGCATGTGGGATAGCTGTCATGGATGCCCCCCGGAGATCGGATCTTGCGAGTATGCTGTTCAACATGTGTTTGGCCTCCACGACCGGATGAACAGGATGACGAGTAACTGGCCCATGGTAGTCGTTAAGTGCCACATCCGTTCCCTTCAGCACAGCTTTCACATAAGGTGCAAGGTGCTCTGCGGGAATGGCGATATCTGCATCAGTAAAAAGCAAAACCTGACCACAGGACGCCTCTGCGCCTACTTTTCGTCCTCCATCATGCCCCAGTGCTTCTGCATACGTAAGCACTCGTGCTCCAGCTCGTTTGGCTGCGTTAGCCGTGCCGTCTGTTGAGCCATTCACAATGACAAGCACCTCAGAATCACGGCATATCCGCAGCGCTTCACGTACAACTGTACCAATCGTTTTCTCCTCATTCATAGCAGGGATAATCACCGACAGCAGCGGACGCTGAGAACCATCCCCATGGGCAGGTGCATCACTCATGCCATTTTCCGCTCCATTCTCTACTCCATCCCTAGCCCTTGACATCAGCTGTCTGGATGGAATAACGAACGTATAGGCCTTTGTACCCTTTTTGTGTCCAGACTTCCCTCTTCGTTTCTTCAGCACTGTTTTTCTGCGTGTCTCATTTGAGCGGGCTGCATAACGTGCTGTGGTACGGGTTTTGCGCAACAGTTTCACCTCCCGCATTCAATCATCGGCATGCCAAGGGAGTACACGTTATTCTATGTATTCGTGGAGCAGTGGAAACGGCGTATGTCCTTGCACGAAGCAGGTTCTCTCTGTGAACACGAGGGTACAGGCCTTGATTTTAGACAAAATACGTCAAAATATGTGAAAAACGCTACCTCTCCCCTACTTCAGACACAATTTTAAAAAAAATCTAAATTTGCATCTTTTCCAAAGTTTTACACTGTGATAATATACGTTCCAAGCAGTTTTATTTACAAAAATAACCTTATGGTGAACATAAGTTCCCATTTGTCTTTCTGAATCTATTTATTGACCTTAGGTTGATTAGATGATGATCTCATTCACAGAACCTGTTAAACCGTTTCATTCTACTCTTGAGAGGAGTGATGCCGTTCAGAACACACTGCCTTCGTCATTTATGCAAACCCGGATTGAACACCCCAGTTTTTCGTAAACGAATCTTTTGCCCGCGCAATTGGACAACCCCCGGCTTTCTGAAAGTGGAGCACAATAGACGATTACACCTTCGGACTGAACTGAATAAAACGGTCACCCTTTCGTTTGGTGTCGTACTTAACACCTCCCGAGCTAGGGCCCCAGCCAATTTTGTTCCAATCGTTTCTTGTCTGATTCCACGCTTCAGATTCAGCCCCACACTCCGCGCTGCCTAAGTTGCAGACGGAATTCCAACCGAGATTGGCATGATCATTTTCCAACCAAAAAATAAGCTAAAGAATGGGAGAGTTTACTATGAAATTCGCCAAAGTTATGCCAACAATTCTTGGAGGAGCTCTTTTGCTCGCTTCCGTATCCTCTGCTACTGCAGCTCCATTGTCTGATCAATCCATTCCACTTCAGGCCCCTTATGCCTTCGAGGAGGGTATTCCATTGAACAGTGGAACAGATGACACCATCTACAATTACCTTGGACAGCAGGAACAATTCCTGAATTCCGATGTGAAATCCCAGCTCAAAATTATCAAAAGAAACACAGATACATCTGGTGTGAGGCACTTCCGCCTGAAACAGTATATTAAAGGTATCCCGGTATACGGTGCAGAACAGACGGTTCACCTGGACAAAACTGGAGCCGTGAGCTCTGCACTTGGCGATCTTCCACCGATTGAAGAGCAGGCCATTCCGAACGATGGTGTAGCCGAGATCAGCGGAGAAGACGCAATCCAGATTGCAACCGAAGAAGCAACCTCTCGGATTGGAGAGCTTGGTGCCGCGGAGATCACACCTCAGGCTGAATTGAACATCTATCATCATGAAGAAGATGGACAGACGTATCTGGTTTACATTACGGAAGTAAACGTACTGGAACCTGCCCCTTTACGGACCAAATATTTCATCAATGCAGTAGATGGCAGTATCGTATCCCAGTTTGACCTCATTAACTTTGCCACTGGAACAGGTACAGGCGTACTCGGTGATACCAAAACACTGACAACCACCCAATCCGGCAGCACCTACCAACTGAAAGACACCACTCGCGGCAATGGCATCCAAACGTACACAGCGAACAATGGCTCCTCGCTTCCTGGTACCTTGCTCACGGATTCGGATAATGTATGGACCGATCGTGCTGGTGTAGATGCTCACGCCCATGCAGCTGCCACGTATGATTTCTACAAAAGCAAATTCAACCGTAACGGGATTAATGGTAACGGATTGCTGATTAGATCCACCGTACACTACGGCTCCAACTACAATAATGCCTTCTGGAACGGAGCACAGATTGTCTTTGGTGACGGAGATGGAACGACGTTCCGATCCCTGTCTGGTGATCTCGATGTTGTGGGTCATGAATTGACGCATGGTGTCATTGAATATACGGCCAATCTGGAGTATCGTAATGAACCAGGTGCACTCAACGAAGCCTTTGCCGATATTTTCGGTAATACGATTCAAAGCAAAAACTGGCTGCTCGGTGATGATATCTACACACCTAACATTCCAGGAGATGCACTGCGCTCCCTCTCCAATCCTACATTATATGGTCAACCTGACAAATACAGCGATCGCTACACAGGCACACAGGACAACGGCGGTGTCCATATCAACAGTGGTATCATCAACAAAGCCTATTACCTTGCTGCTCAGGGCGGAACACATAATGGTGTGACTGTTACCGGAATCGGCCGGGATAAAGCGATCCAGATTTTCTACAGCACACTGGTGAACTACCTGACACCAACGTCCAAATTTGCCGCTGCCAAGACAGCTACCATTCAAGCAGCCAAAGATCTGTACGGAGCGAATTCTGCTGAAGCTACTGCCATTACCAAAGCGTATCAAGCTGTGGGCCTGTAAAATCTTACTTTATCGTGATTGAACTTATAATGTACTCATCCTAATGGTATCCAAACGTTCAGACACCCCACCGTCCGAACGGATTAAGCTTAGTTCAAACCAAAAGCGGTGTCCCGGACAACTCTGGACACCGCTTTTGTCATTCGTGTAATAAGGATACAACAACCTGCACTATACTTGCGAAGGTCCCGCAGCAATCCATGACAATAACCCGTACGTATGCTTGCAATCTGCCGTACGCGACACTTCAAGCACTGCTTCATCCTCACTTTGCGAGAGCAGGGAAATCTGGAATCCCCGATCATTGCTCATACCCACAATCACATAATGTTCTGAAGCAAATGACTCTTCAAAAACAACGGTTACCTCTGTGCTTCCTTCACTCTCTGGCAGGACAAAAGCTTCCATTCCGAATTGTTGTACAACCGGTTGCTTGCTTACGCTGCGAACGGGTTGGAAGGCCAGATGTTTGGCCTGAACTGCCCCCGATTGCAACTGGCTGCTGCCTACGGCATCATTACACAGATGCTCCTGTGTAACCGATTGTTCACTTAACACAAACTCCGTCGTTCCAGCGTTCTCCTGTGACTGTTCAAGCTGCGGTTGCTGAGCCTGATCTGCCTGTTCTGTGGTGAACAAGGCCGCCTCTGGTTCGCCAAGCTGATCACTTGGAGATAGCAACTCTTGTTGTTGCTCCGGCTCCTGATTCGATGTCTCGTGAATTTGTGATTCTTCCAGAACAGGACCGGGTATTCCCTCGACCAAGGTCTGCTGTAAAGGCTCTGCTGCTTCGCTCTCCGTTTGAATTAATCCCTCTTGTCTTCGGATCGCTGCCAGTTGCTCCAGCGTTTCTCCACTGAACTGACGAATCGCATTCCATATCTCTTCGCTCAAATGCGCCGGACCTACAATCCCTGCATTCAAGTGATTGGAAGTAATACTCTGATCACTCAGTTTGCTGCCGTTCACGCTGCCATCGGCCAATTTGGCACTAGTGACGGACCCATTTTGCAGATGAACACCGCTTACCGCTTCTTCTTCCAGATGGGTTGTGCGAATACTGTGTTCTTGAATATGTTCAGCAAGGATCGATCCATCCTGAATATGCCGAGATTGCACACTGTTGTCTGCCAAGTGGATAGCCGATACAGCACCTTCAAGCAATTTATTACCGTTAACACTGCCGTCCGCCATTTTGGCACTTGTTATGGAACCATTGTGCAGGTGAATCGCACTTACCGATTCCGCTTTGAGGTGAGAGATCCCAATGCTGCGCTCCTGAATATGGTCAGCATGTATGGCTCTCTCCTGGATATGACGGGATTGTATACTTCCATTTGCAATGTGGACATCCGACACCGCATCTTCAAGCAATTTGCTGCTGCATACACTGCCATCGGTCAGTTTGGCACCCGTAATGGACCCATCTTGCAGATGAACCGCACTTATTGCTTTTTCCTCTATATGGGACGTACCGATGCTATGCTCCTGAATATGATCAGCAAGGATTGCTCCTGCCTGGATATGGCGAGTTTGCACACTTTCGGATGCGATATGGCTCCCGCATACAGCATCATCGAGCAATTTGCTGCCGTTTATGCTACCGTCAGCCAATTTAGCACTTGTGACCGATCCATTTTGCAGATGAACGGCACTTACCGCTTCCTCTTCCAGATGGGTTGTGCCGATGCTTCGCTCCTGAATATGATCCGCATGAATGGCTCCTGCCTGAATATGCCCGGATTGTACACTGTCCGATGCGATATGAATCCCCGATACCGTGCCTTCGAGTAACTTGCTGCCCGTTATACTGTTATCCGCCAGTTTGGCACTCGTGACAGATCCATTTTGCAAATGAATAGCACTTACCGCTTCCTCTTCCAAATGTGCCGTGCCGATGCTCCGCTCTTGAATATGATCAGCATGAATGGCTCCTGCTTGAATCTGACGGGATTGCACACTATCATCTGCCATGTGGATATCCGATACCGATCCTTCAAGCAGCTTGCTGCCCGTTACACTGCCGTCGGCCAACTTCGTACTTGTGACAGACCCATTTTGCAGATGAATGGCACTTACCGC
The DNA here is from genome assembly GCF_038595085.1 of Paenibacillus sp. FSL R5-0749. NCBI lineage: Bacteria > Bacillati > Bacillota > Bacilli > Caryophanales > Paenibacillaceae > Paenibacillus > Paenibacillus sp. FSL R5-0749. Next base: position 5,442,434 of record NZ_CP152005.1, read on the forward strand.
TTCCTCTTCCAAGTGATACATGCCGATGCTGTGCTCCTGAATATGGTCAGCCAGGATTGCTCCTTCCTGAATATGGCGGGATTGCACACTTTCGGATGCGATATGGATTCCCGACACCGCATCTTCGAGCAATTTGCTGCCGGTTACACTGCTGTCGGCCAGTTTGGCACTGACGACGGACCCATTTTGCAGATGAACGGCACTTACTGCTTCCTCTTCCAGATGGATTGTGCCGATGCTTCGTTCCTGAATGTGTCCAGCATGAATGGCGTCTGCCTGAATATGCTCGGATTGCACGCTTTCGGATGCAATATGCATCCCCGATACCGTACCTTCGAGTAACTTGCTGCCATTTATACTGCCGTCCGCCAGTTTGGCACTCGTAACAGATCCATTTTGCAGATGAAACTCACTCACGGACTCCTCATCCAGATGAATTGAGCCAATACTGCATTCTTGAATATGATCAGCCAGGATTGCTCCTTCCTGGATATGACGCGTTTGCACACTTTCGTTGGCAATGTGGGCAGCCGATACTGACCCTGTGGCCAATTTGCTGCCATCTACACTACCACTCGCTAGTTTGGAGCGTGTTACGGATTCATCCTGCAAAATAATCGTACTTACCGCCTCTTCTTCCAGATGAGACGTTCCGATGCTGCGTTCATGGATATGATGAGGAAGAATTTCACCGTCCTGAATATGACGGGAATGTACAGCTCCTTGCTGCAGATGAACAGCACTTGTCGACTCTGCCTGGAGATGCAAACCACTGATCAAACCTGGCTGAAGATGAGCCGCTGTAATGGATAAAGGGGCCAGATGGTCTGTTTCGACAGATCCAGGTGCCAAGTGATGTGATGTGACCACCTGTTCAGCAATATGCTCCGCATGAATGATGTCTGCCTTCAGATGCTGTGAGCTTATTACTTGAGTTCCCAAATGTTCAGCTTTCACGCTGCCTTCAGCCAAATGCACGGATTGTACTACAGATGGCTGCAAGTGCTCGCTACCTACAGCACCCTGTTGCAGTTCTGTCCCGGATACCGAGTCTGCTGCCAAATGGTCCGCACTTACGGACCCGTGCCGAAGTTTGTTTCCCGTAATACTTCCATCAGCAAATAATTCCGGTGTGCGTATTTCCTCCGACAAATGTTCCAGGGAAACGGCATGCTGCTTCAGGTGATATCCGCGAATCGTTCCGGCTGGAATATGTTTGGCGTTAATACTTTCTGCCATAATTTTGGAAGAAGTCACGCTCCCGTCTGCCAGTTTAGCTGACGTAACTGCAAAATCCGCCAGTTTATCTGTGGCAACACTCTCTGGTGAGAGCTTCGGTGAGGTAACCGCATGATCGGTTAGATGAGGTGGAAAAACGGACCCGCCAGCCAACTGGGCTGAAGTTATACTGCCAGGAGCCAATTTTTCCGTTGTGACCGCCGCCCGTGCAATAGCATCTGTTTCAACACTGCCTGGTTGAAGATGAGGTGCGCCTACGGCATGTTCTGTCAGATGATCTGATTTCACTGCATACGGCCTCAGGGCCTCGGAACCCACACTCCCTGGAGCGAGATGTGTACCTGTGACTCCACCGTTCGCAAGATGCGAGGAACTAACACTTCCCGGGGCAAGCACTCTGCTGCTCACCGATGCCGTTCCAAGCTTTTCTGTTGTCACACTTCCATCCGCGAGCTTAACATCTGTAACAGCAGCATCCTGCAATTCATACGTACCTACGGAGGACTCTGCAAGATGCCGCTCAGATACTACGCCATCTGCGAGAGCATCTCCGGATACACTTCCTGTCGACAGATGAGTTGCCTCGATGCTTCCACTAGCAATATGAATGGAATGAATTGCGGAATTATCCACATGTACTGGCGTGATTCCCCGATTTGCAATGTGTTCCGCACGAATGGAACCTTTGGCAAGATGTTTACCCTGTACGGCTTCATCCGCAATTTTGGAAGAAATGATGCTTTGATCAGCGATCTTGGAAGCCGTAATGGATTGCTCCAGCAATTTTGCTGTTCCAACAGACTGGTCTGCTAGCTTGCTGCTGGTTACTGCACCTTCCGTCAAATGCTCACTGCCCACTTCTCCATTGCCAATCTGTTCCTTGCCAACGGCATGAGCACGAATCTGGCTTGAACCGATTGAACCGTCTAGTAGATGTCTTCCACTTAGTGAACCCTCAGCCAAATGTCTAGTTTGTATGGACCCATCCTCAATCTGGTCACTTCCAATACTGCCACTCGATAGTTGTGAACGGCCGACAGCCCCTTCTGCCAGATGAGTCTGTTTAACAGCACCTGCCTGAATATGGTGAGACTCGATGGATAGTTCTTCAATTTTGCTGCCTGTGACAGCAGCTTCACGGATTTTGGATGTAGTCACCGCATCATCAGCCAGTTTGGAAGTATGCACTGCTCCTCCGGTGAGGTGCCTTGTATCCACGCCGCTAATCGCGATCTTGTCTCCAGTTACGGCATGATTCTTGATTAACTCTTCCGTTACCAGCATGCGGCTGAGATGTCTTGTGCCGATCGAACCATCGGCAATTTTGGTCGAATCGATGACCTGATTGCCAAGCTTCTGAGAAGTAATACTGCCATCTCTGATTTTCTCGCCGGCAATAGAAGCATTTCGTATTTTGTGACCAGATACAGAACCGTCAATTAAGTGCTCCTCAGATACCGACGCTTCTGCAAGTTTCGCGGAAACAATGGCCCCGTCTGCAATATGAATGCTGGTCACTGCATAATCCTGCAATGCTTCACTGCCAACCGCATCCGGTTTCAGCTTGGAGGCATCTACAGAGAAAGGAGCCAGTTTGCTCTCCGTAACAGCAAATTCACTCAAATCATCCGTGTAGATGTAATGTCCGGTATGACCCGGCATCTGGTTCTGGTTCAGGATCTGCAGCCGATCCCTGTTTGTGATCTCTTGTTTATTGATGTCCTGCTTGTTAATGTCCTGCTCTTCTACCAGAGCGGGCGGAGCCACGCTGCTAACCTGAAGCTGCTTTTCGGAGTCATCTTGCGTCTCAACTTCCTTACTATCAGACGCTACGTGGTCCGTCTTGATTTCGGCTTCGGCCTCTAGCTCCACCAACTCGTTCATTGTTGCAGGTAGTTCTGTTGATTCTAGCAGGAATTCTTCCGAAGCCTGAACAGCTCTCGAATCCCTTTTATTCGTACTCAATCGCTCTTCCCTATTCACAGTGAAACCTGAATTCATCTTATCTGCCCTGCGATCCGTCAGTTCCAATTCCTTGAATTTTGGGCTCACATGCCGCAGTTTCGGCGTCGGAACCTTCTTTTTGCCATTTTTACTCATGCAGCTTGCTCCTTCCTCAAACGTTCATCTCCGGCATCATATGCTTCCATATGGGCATCTGCCACTTCATTTATGACTTTTGCGAATGCCAGAGCACCAATGTATAGGCATCAAGACAGGAAGGTTCGATGAACTTCGTGGAAATAGGCGTGTCAGGATGGTAGAGGAAAGGCGGCTGTCCACGCCCCCGTCCCAATCATGTCATAGAATATTATGTCTATGTCGTGTCTGAGAACTCCTGAAGTACATCGTTCACCGTCTTTTCTCCCCGTGCTGCGGCACTTTCCCTTGCTTGGAACGAAAATTCGGCCAAACCTGCTTCCTTCGGAGTTTTCAGTCATGACCTAAGCTAACGCTCGTGCATAGCGATGCACTTACACACCGGTCTGCGTTATCGCGATGTCTGAGCCATGCGGTGACAGGCCGGCATTCCATGAATGGACGATCCATGGTCGCGATAACATCGAAGGAGGAACGGTCATGCTTCAAGAAACGATCGGTATTATGTTCGATTCACGCATGTACCGGGGGATACCGGCCGGAAGGACCGGTCAGGAATCACTCGCGAATTATGAACAGGCAGCGGCCAGTTTTGGATTAACCCCCTGCTTTTTGCGGCTGGAAGATATTGATTCGGATCAAAAAACATGTTTAGCCTATGTAAAAAAAGAAGGCAGATATGTTCGCGAACGCATGTTATTGCCCTCCGTCATTCATAACCGTTCACTTCAGCTTCGACGGACAGAACAGCATCAGATCAGCAAGCTAATGTTGCAGGGCATTCAGGTATTCAACGTTCGCAACCGGTACCGTAAAGATCACATTCATGACATGCTTCATCAGGATCTCATCTTAAGAGAACACCTGCCCCATGCCGTTAAAGCTACGCCAGAATCTCTGGCCTATATGATGGAACATTATGATGACCTGGTCATCAAACCATGCAGCGGTAGCATCGGTCATGGTATTATGCGTGTCTTTGAACGAGATGGACAGTGGAAACTAACCTGTGAGACGAAGGCTGCACGTAGAGGATGGGCAACCTTCCGATTGAGCAAAGGACAGCTTCCTTCCTCCACCCTAAGGCGGATCTTTCGTCATGCCTACCTCATTGAACAGCGTATCCCTCTGGTGCGTTATGAGGGCAGACCGGTCGATCTGAGGGTATCCGTACAGCGTGGCGGTGATGGCTTGTGGGGAATTACAGGCATGTTTGCCAAAGCGGCTCCTGCGCATACGTTTGTCACCAACATCGCCCAAGGCGGTAAAGTCATGAAACTTGCAGAGGCTCTTGGTGGGGCAGTGGAATCCGAATTTGATCTAGCCCGACTGGAGCACAGAATTGAATTCGTTGCACTCCGAATTGCCCGTATATTAGCGGCCAGTCTTCCACATCTGGCTGATCTGGGCCTTGATCTCGGGATAACGCGCAATGGCCAGATCTATTTTATTGAATGTAATGGACGCGACCAGCGTTATGGATTTCGCAAGGCGGGAATGTCGGAACAATGGAAGACAACGTACAGCAATCCCATGGCTTATGGTCGTCTGCTGCTGGAACAGAATTCGAGAATTCCAAGACAACCGCAGACATACGATAGGAGATCATATTGATTTCGTGTGCATTCTGTGTCAATATTATGCAGAACGGCCGGTCTTGCCGGCCTTGAAGTTCGCATTAACCCTAAGGGGGATATTCATGGCAAAAACGCTGTTGCGATTAATGACCGAGCTTTCTTCGCGCAAATGGATCTCCCGGACTGTGGGAGCCTTCTCCAAAAGCCGGGGAAGTAAGGCATTTATCCCTTATTTTGTCCGGACCTACGACATCCCTGTTCAGGAGGCCGAGAAAGATTGGAAGGAATACCGTTCACTGAACGATTTCTTTACCCGCAAGTTAAAGCCGGGCATGCGCCCGTTGGAACTTTCAGAGCATGCACTGATCAGCCCGGTAGATGCCAAGATTACGGCAGCCGGTCCAATATCTGCAGGGACACTCCTGAATGTTAAGGGACAAAATTATACACTTGCTGAATTATTAAACCATTCTCCCCATTTGGAGAAGTACAAGCACGGATACGGATTCGTTCTCTATCTCAGCCCTCGCGACTATCACCGCATTCATGCACCTGTCAGCGGCCGCAAAATAGAGAGCGAACACATCAAGGGCAAAGTTTATCCCGTGAATGACTTTGGGCTGACCCATATGAAATCCGTGCTTAGTCGAAACGAGCGGCTCATTACGTATATCGCACACGATTACGGTGAAGTGGCGGTTGTCAAAGTGGGTGCAATGAACGTGAGTAGCATACAGTATGCTAACGCGGACACAAGTACCTGGGCACAAGGCGATGATCTGGCCTATTTTGAATTCGGTTCCACTGTTGTTCTGCTCACGCAGAGTGGTACATTTGAACCAAAACCAGGCCTACAGCCAGGCGATTCGGTCAAAATGGGTGCATTGCTTGGACGTTTGAAACCGAAGAATTAATGGTCCATACGCAAATAAAGAGGATGGCGCAGCACCTGTAACCAGGTATTGCGCCATCCTCTTTATGTCTTCATATCGATCCATGTATACATGCAATACGAAGCTTCGCTCCGTCATTATTGGTCTGCTGAGTTCTCCTCAAAACCACACATCTTGCAAGTCTTCTGCCGGTTTGACGCGACGCAGACGGTTCCGGAAAATATTGCATCCCTTCGTAGAGCATCCCCGGTTGCGGACCCGACGTTTTCCGTTCATCACAAGTTCCCCCTTTTGGTCATCTGGAATGCTAGATATTTACCCTTGCGTTCCAGACTTGAAACGTTGTCATGTTCTTCCCATCCGAATTTTAACGAATCTCGGACGGGCTTTTGCCTGTATACTGCTTGAACTGACGACTGAAGAAGAAAATATCCCGGTATCCCAGAGCATCTGCCACTTCGGTCACATTCATGCCGGTATGCACCAGCAGATGTTCCGCCCGTTCAATACGCATGCGGATAATATAAGATTGCACCGATGATCCGACCAGTTCCTTGAACTTGATCGAGAAGTACCGGGGCGATAAGCCCGCTCGGGCAGCCAGATCTTCCACCCGATGTGTAATCCCTGGATGCTGACGCACATAATTGGCGACCTCCTGGATAACATCGGACAACTGGTTGCTTACCTTTTTCTCCACAGGTTCTTCCGTATCGGCGCGCAGCAAATGAATCATCAACTGCTTCAGAATCAATCGACTCTCTTCATCACGTCCGTACACATCCGATAAGAACAGTCTTACATAACGTGCCAGCAAGTGCTCAAATTCCACCGTTTCCTGTACCTCACGATAGGACTGAGGCACATCAGTCACAGGTCCGTCCACATCGAAGTGAATATACGTAAGTACCAACGGTTTTTGTTTATTATGTGTTGCAGTAGGATGATCTCCTGGCCTGAATAAAAAACAACTCCCCTTGCCAACTTCATACGACTGGTCATTCAGTACAAGCGTTCCTTCACCACTCCATACATAAAATAAATCATAGTTTTGCATCGGTTTTTCCCGCTTCTGCCACTTCCAGCCCGGTTCACAGACAATTTTGGCGACAGCGGGCAAAATAACAAATGATGACGGCGATGCCTGCAGCATGTCGCCACTCCCCCTTGATAGTTAATCTCTCTGCATATGGCATCATTCTGATCTGAATCTCACATCTTCAATCAAGGCCATATGTATTTCAGCATCTAGCATCATTCAATCCAACTTGCTCATATATGATCTCTGCTCTTACAGGAGCGAAATGTCTTATCCTATTATACAGCGGAATTCACCGAAACGAAAATGTGCACTTCTCCCAGGCTATCCGCATTCGCCGGATTCCCTCTGTCATCTCTTCTTTCTCCAGATGTGCAAAAGCAAAGCAGGCCGCCGGATGACCTGAAGTCAGCCGATATCGCTCTGCATCCCGAAACAGTATGCCATCCTCCCGAGCGAACTTTTTAAACCGCTGATAACTGTCTGCATCGCCATTCCAGGTAGCGTAGATATGCAGTCCTGCATCACCAAGCTGCATCTTGAATGCTTCCGGCAACTGTAGCTCCATCTCTCGGACAAAAAAATCATGCCGTTCCCCGTATAACCGGGTTAACCGCCGTAAGTGCCTCAGGTAACCCCCTCTGGTCATAAATTTGGCCAGTGCGCGCTGCTCCAACAGCGCGGGAGGTACCGGCTCATACAGCGCCTTGGCAGCAAGGAGAGGTTCCACCAGACCAGGTGGCAATACGGCATAGCCAAGTCGGAACGAAGCAACCATCGTTTGTGAGAATGAACCGACATAGATGACGCGTTGTTCACGATCAAGCACTTTGAGGGGTTCAATTGGTCTTCCGCCCCATCGGAATTCACTGTCATAATCGTCTTCGATAATGACCGCATTCCGCTTCGAGGCCCACGCAAGCAAGGCACGTCTTCTGTCCAACCCCAGCACGGCACCTGTTGGAAACTGACGGGTAGGGGTGACAAATAACGTCTGTGCCTCCCAAGGCTGCGGAATAATGCCTGCAGCATCCACATCTGCCGGGATGATGTACCCACCACAGGACCTGACGGCATGGGCGATACCCGGATAACCCGGATTCTCCAATACAACTGCTGCATTCTCCGTAATCAGCAGTTGAGACAGTAAGGTTATGCCTTGCATTGACCCACTGAACAATACAATCTGAGATGCTTCAGCCTGGATGCCACGAGTCCATCTGAGATGGGAGGCGATGGCCTCACGCAGTTCCGGATCACCAGCTGCACCGCTCGATTCTCGCCAACCACTGCGATGAACAGCAGCGAGCGCACTCTTCCATTCCCCTAGCGGGAAATGTTCGGCAGGCATGCGCTGCATTTGAAAATCAATGACGGACGGCTTCGGTGAAGACATTGTGGTCCGCAGGACCTCATGTTGCGTATTCAACCTCTGTACCCGCTCGCCCCAGGGAGACAGACTGAGAACGGCTTCCTGTTTCTCATTTTCCTGGGCGGATAATGTTTCGGTTACAAAGGTACCTCTTCCCCGATGCGCATGGACATAACCATCCGCAAGCAGCATGTCGTATACCTGAGCTACCGAACCACGTGACATCTCATATTGCCTTGCCAACTCACGGGTGGAAGGAAGTCTTGTACCTCCCACCAATGTGCCTGCATGAATGGCATCACGTAACGCATGGTACAATGCCTCATACTTGTATCGATGCTGAAGTTCATAGGTATCCATCGGCAGCCACAATTCCATCATGCACCTCTCTTCATTCGTCTTCATTATGTATCCTGACCAATTGGCCTACTAAAGTGAATCTAAATTGGATCTATTTCATTGTCAATGTATGAACTATTGTTATCCATAAGATATGGCGTTCTATTATACATTTCATTGATGGGGGAATACACATGAGACGGAAAGAATTCACAGTAGATGAAGAACAAGAAATTACGGCATTTCTGGATCAGTGCTCCTTCGGGTTTCTGGGGACGGTCAGTCCGGATGCACAACCACGGGTTACGCCACTGAATTTCGTTTATATGGACGGTTGCTTTTATTTCCACGGCAGTCTGGCTGGCGAGAAGATGAAACAGATCAAACAGGATTCGTCGGTCAGTTTCACGGTAGCTGAAGAATTCTCCTTGATTCCATCCTATTTCAGTGATCCTGAGCTTGCTTGTCCGGCGACTTCATTCTTCAAAAGTGTCATGGCCTTCGGTCAGGCAGAACCGGTTAAGGATCTGGACATTAAGGCTAAAGTACTGCAACGATTCATGGAAAAACTCCAGCCGCAAGGCGGATATGTAACGATTGATGCTACTGACCCGCGTTACACAGGCAACCTCAAAGCTGTAGCCGTTGTAAGAATCATCCCCGAACGAGTCACTGCCAAATTTAAATTCGGACAAAATTGGTCCATTGAACGCTTGGATCATATACGGGGTGAACTGGAACAGCGCAATGAGGGACGAGATGCTGAAACCGCTGAGATGATGCGGAAATATTGTCCATTTCATCAGCAATAAATTTCATTTTCAGAGGATTCATCCAAGGATAAATTCAGCTAATTCCCACCTCGAAACCCTCTGCAACAACGCGGTAAAGTGATATAACTGTCATATTGCGTAATTTCCGTGACGGGGGCATGTCAAGGTGATATAATGTTAGGCAGTTGAATCACAAAGACTTGGAAGGATGAAAAGAATGAATCCACTGGCTGAACAGTTGAACGAAAGTATTCAGACAGGCAGCAGTCACGTCTACTCCATGCTGTCACAGCTTGGCAAAGAAATTTATTTTCCAAAAGAGGGGATTTTGAGTCAATCTGCTGAAGCAGCAAGCTTGGCCAAGACCCATAATGCCACGATTGGTATCGCCCTGGAGGGTGGTGTGCCGATGCATCTCCAGGTTATTCAGGAGAAGCTGTCTGCATTCCAGCCAAAGGATCTGTATCCTTACGCTCCACCTGCAGGCAAACCTGAATTGCGGACCGTCTGGAGAGACAAGATGCTGAAGGAGACGCCTTCCCTGGAAGGCAAAACATTCGGCAATCCGATTGTAACCAATGCATTAACCCATGGACTAAGTATCGTAGCCGACCTGTTCACCGATGAAGGGGACGCTGTCATATATCCGGATAAAAACTGGGAAAATTACGAGCTGACCTTCGGCATCCGTCGTCATGGCCAGTTGGTTCATTATCCCCTGTTCGATGATCAATTGAACTTCAACAGTGACGGTCTGCTTCAGGCGTTGCTTGATCAAAAGGACAAAGGTAAAGCCATCGTGCTGCTCAACTTCCCGAATAACCCTACAGGTTATACGCCTGGAGCCAAAGAAGCAGATGCCATTGTAAACACGATTCATCAGGCAGCTGAAGCTGGCGTGAACGTGGTTGCTGTAACAGATGATGCGTACTTTGGGCTGTTCTTCGAAGATTCCATTCATGAATCCCTGTTTGGCAAGCTTGCCAACATTCATCCACGTGTGTTGACCGTAAAAGTGGATGGTGCAACCAAGGAAGAGTTCGTATGGGGCTTCCGCGTTGGATTCATTACGTATGCCCATGAAGATGCAGCCGTTCTGCATGCATTGGAACAAAAAACACTCGGTATTATCCGGGCAACGATCTCCAGCGGCCCGCATCCTTCCCAGACTTTTGTATTGGATGCACTCAAAGCACCGGAGTTTGAAGCACAGAAACAGGAGAAGTTCGAGATTATGAAAGGCCGCGCCAATAAAGTGAAGGCCATTCTCGATAGCGGAAAGTATGATGATGCATGGGATTATTATCCGTTCAACTCCGGTTACTTCATGTGCCTGAAGCTGAAAGAAGTTGGCGCTGAAGAACTTCGGAGCCATCTACTTCACAAATACGGCGTGGGTACAATCGCGCTTGGTGAAGCGGATCTGCGCATCGCATTCTCCTGTATTGAAGAATCCGGATTGGAAGATCTGTATGAAACCGTCTATCGTGGAGTTCAGGATCTGCGGACGACTTAGTTAAAACAGACCTGAACCCTGAATGATATAAGAACCCTCTGTATGCCGGGACGACGTTACATGTCTCCGAATATATAGAGGGTTCTTTTGGTTCTTTTTGTGTTTTACAACTCGCCAGATATCACTGCTACACCCGGACAGCTGCCCAAAAGCTCGAAATTCTGGCTTTACCGGGCATCGGCCCAATCAGCCCACCCCCAAGGCACATAGTATACGATGTACGCAAGGGCGTGCCAAACAACCACTTGAAAGGGGAATGACCATGTCTGGAGTTGAAGATACAAGAGGCGGTTATGGATGCGGCGGTTACGGAGGATTTACGAACACAGGTGCCATTCTTGTTCTGTTCATCTTGCTCGTTATTATCACGAAATCATTCCTCTGTTAGTACTAAATACACACACATGCGCGGAGAAGCAAGTGATCTGATGGCAACATGAAAAAGGGTATTCCGGGACACAGCCCGGAATACCCTTCTTTGTTGTTCTATTAATGATCACCGTCCAACTCAACCACCATCTGGGCTGGAGTGAGGTACGTTAGGTTCAATCATTCATTCACTCATCTTCCTCTTCCTTCAACCACTTGTTGCCTTGCGAACGGCGCATAATCACAATCACCAGTATGCCCAAAATAAGGGCTACTCCGGTGACAGTCAGTCCACTCGCTCCGGCAGCCAGCATAGGCAGCCACATGAACAACGCAGCCAGCGCATGCAGATGGAATATGAACCCCAACACCTGAGAACGACGACTCTCTCCCGAGATCGGATAGATCATGATCCAGAACGATTCACTATGACTGCGGCGCAGCGCACCAAGCTGTACACCTGCAAGCAACAGGAAGAACAGATACACGCCTACACCAAAGTAGCTGCCTGCTGTCCACCAGGATAGTAACATGCCCAATACAACTAGGCGCAACACGATAGAGAACACTTCGGTTCGAATAAACGTTTTGGTTATTAAGTAACGGTAAGCTTTCCCCGCGTTCCATGGAAGACCGCTCCCCCATTTGCTAAGCCAACGACGCGAACTTACTTTCTGTCCGGATGAAGGTACATCCACGAACCAGCCGAGCGTCCGCATCACCCTGCCAGCCTGCCCCTGCTCCACCTGAATCAGTCGTTCCCACGCTACCCTATGTTTCACCGGTATACGCAAGGCGACGATATAGACGACAGCCAGTAACAGCAGGAACCATATGCTGCGCTGTGGTGGTTGCCACAGCCATGCGCCAACCGCCAGCACTGACAGAGCCCAACGCAAGAGACGATATGCTCTTGATGCCCCGACCTGAACCATTCTTAGCTCTTGCCATGCTCCATAACTGGACAACCCTTTCCACAGCAGCAGGAATACGATGAACCAGCCAAATGGCCGTGCATCCAGATCTGCTCTAACATAGAGAGGCCACAGTGTAACAAACACAAGCAGCAGACCCAGACTTTTATAGATGATGCCCCGGGCAAAGCTGTTCTTCAAATACTCCTGCATCCGGTATTCCTGTGGTCGCAGGAACACAATATCTGCCGGAAGCAGATATGTACGATAACTGCTAAACAGCACCAGTGGCGCCAGCAGTAACAATGCAATCCAGCGAATCGGGAATTCTGCGGGAATGTTCTGAACAAACGATGTATACCAGGCGGAGAACGCAATGACGAGAAATAAAAAGACCATAGCTACACCGCTCTGGATGACATATCCCAGATAAGGGAGAATTCCGTTCCAGAATCCTGTGCGTCTTTGCTTCCATAGCAGCTTGAGATCCATGCTCAATCCCTGCCTTGTACGAGGGAATAGAACATGTGCTCCAGCGTGGCATCCGATTCCCCGAATTGAAGGCGCAATTCATGCAATGTCCCTTGAGCAATCACCTGTCCGCGGTGCAGAACAATAAAACGATCACAGTAATTTTCAATCGTGGACAGAATGTGTGAACTCAGCAGGATGGATGATCCCGAAGCTTTCATCTCAAGCATAAAATCAAGCAAGGAGCGAATACCCAGCGGGTCCAGCCCCAGAAAAGGCTCATCAATAATGTACAGTGGCGGTCCTGCCACAAAAGCACACATAATCATGACCTTTTGCCGCATGCCCTTGGACAGGTGAGTCGACAGACTTGTACTTTTTTCATTCATACGGAATAATTGCAGCAATTTCTCCGTACGTTGTTTGAAGTCAGCCTCCGACACATTGTACGTTCTTGCCGTAAACTCCAGGTGCTCCATTACCGTCATCTCATCATACAGTTCAGGTGATTCCGGTACGAATGCCATGGCCGATTGATAGATCTGGGCATCCTCGTCCCGCTTCTTGCCCATCACTCGTACTTCACCCTGTTGAGGTGTCATCAAGCCGAGAATATGTTTCATGGTTGTACTTTTGCCAGCACCGTTTAAGCCGATTAGTCCAACCATCTCTCCACGTCCGACTTCCAGATCGATACCGTGAAGGACCGGCCGTTTGGCACTATAACCTCCGCTTAGCCCGCTGATTTGCAGAACAGGCGATTGAACATTTTCCATCTATTCCTGCACCCCTTTCGTCAGATTCTATTCTTCGGAGCGTGGCGTTTTGTCTTTACTCCACTTGGGTGCTCCCTTGTTTTTACGATCCTGATCTCGCTCCGTGCGTCCTGTATTGCCAGCAGGTTTGCTGCCCGATGGACGCGAATTGGAAATCGTAGCTCGAGTACCGCCATTGCGGCTGCCCTGACCTGGTTTACGATCTCTGGATTGTCCTGGTTTTCTGGAGAACGAATGTCCCTCCGGGCGCGTATCCGGACGCGGATCAGCCTCCAATACTTTACCGCCGAAGAGTACACGTTCTGACAGTTCGATTCCAAGCTCGCGAGCGAATTTGCGCATAATGAAAATCTGAGTTTCATCCACAATGGAGAGTACAATACCCGAACGTCCCATTCGGCCTGTACGACCTGCGCGGTGAACATAGTGCTCCGAATCAAAGGCAGGGTCATAGTTAATGACCATTGGCAATCCTTCGATATCCAGTCCTCTGGCAGCGACTTCGCTGGCAATCAGCAATTGCAGTTTGCCATTACGGAAGGCAGACAATACGTTACTTCGGGTCACTTTGTCAGCATCCCCATACAGTGCAGCAGCGGACAAGCCCAGATGATTCATTTTTGCTTCCACTTCACCAATATCTTCGGTTGCATTCACAAATACGATTGCGCGATCCGGATTATACTGTCTAACCAGACGACGCAGCATGTCGATTTTGTTACGGTTTTCTTCTACAAAATAATAATGCTCAAGGCCCGCAGCCGTAGCGCGATCCGGTTCGATTCCGATCTGAACAGGCTCTTTCATCTCACGCTTCGCGAGTCCAGCCGTATGCTCATCAATCGTTGCGGACAGGAAGATCAACTGACGGTCCCGCAATGCGCTCTTGAGTACAAAGTTTACGTCACTTACGCCGCCAAGTTGGAACACTTGGTCCGCTTCATCGATAACAATCGTAGAGACGTTGTGCATTTTCAGTTTTTTGAGTGTAATCAATTCCTTCAGTCGTCCCGGTGTGCCCACAACCAATTGTGGATGCTCACGCAGCTTCTCGATCTGACGTTTTGCCGCCGCGCCACCAATCAGACCCAATACACCAATTTTGCGTTCTTCCCCGTAGCGCTGTGCCTCACGTACAATCTGCATCGCCAGTTCTTGTGTAGGTGCAATAACGAGTTTCTGCGTACCTTTGACATCCATTTTGATGGATTGTAGCATTGGCAGGAGATATGCCAGCGTTTTCCCTGTTCCCGTCTGGGATTTGGATACAACATCCCGGCCTTCCAGAATAACCGGTATAGTCTGAGCCTGTACAGGTGAAGGTTCGTTAATGCCATGTTTCGCCAAAACAGCCTCCAGATCCTGTTCCACGCCAATTGAAGCAAATGTTTGATTCGTCATGTATGTCCATCCTTTTAAATTATTCATTTTGATGCTAGCCCTGCTTGTACGGATATAACCGAAGCCTGTCATCACATTACCTTTCATTATATGCGAAAAAAGCCCGTGTACCAAATCTTATTCCAGAATTGTATGTACACACGCCAAAAAAAAGAAAAGCCCCTCGGAGGAGCCTTTCTTTCATCCCGTATATGATGCCTCGTATCACATTTACTTCTGATTCATTACACCGTGCGACAATCGATCTGCAAGACGAGGAAATAGCTGGTACAGCCATATGCCAGCAGAAGCAAGTCTTGGCAGATTCACTTCTTCCTTGCGCTTTTTCATTGCCCGAATCATATGACCCGCAACATCTTCCGGTTTCAACATCATCCAACGTACATTATTCACATAATTGCCAGATGGGTCAGCCCGTTGGAAGAATGGTGTATCAATCGGACCTGGATTAATCGTTGTCACCATGACGCCAGTCTTGCGAAGCTCTTGACGAAGCGCATTACTAAATCCGAGTACAGCATGTTTCGTTGCTGTATAGGAAGCGGATTTGGCTGTACCGATTTTGCCAGCCATCGAGGCCACGTTCACAATCTGACCTTTGCCCCGTTCCAGCATTTGTGGAAGCACTGCTTTGGTGCAGCGGACAATGCCCATGTAATTCACGTCCATCATCTCATCGAATTCCTGTACAGACATCTCCGTCATTGCCGCGAATTTCCCGTAACCAGCGTTGTTCAACAAAATGTCGATTCGTCCGTATTTATGCAATATTGCCTCTACAGCTGCCTGAACCTGCTCACTATCCGTAACATCAAGTGTGAGTAATTCATGCGGCCCTTTCAGCGAAGTACCAATCTCTTCCAGCTTGTCCCGCGAACGGGCAGCCAGAATCGGGATGGCTCCTTCTTCTATCAGCATCTGCGCACACAGCGCACCGATACCACTCGATGCACCTGTAATAAACACTACCTGGTCTTTCAGCATACCCGATGTCCTCCCGTATTGAACACATATTGCCTCTTGAGGCATATGGCTCTATTCTACGAGATCATGACCTGAATATCCATCTCACCAATGCCATCCATCAGCAAAGGAATGCTCAGTGCTTTCGTTGCACTAAATGTGGTCAGATGTTCGGACTTCATCACTTGTGGAGGTGTAATATCAACTACAACACCCTGGTTCGACAGGATGGTGCTGGCATTACCACTGATCATATTACCCAGTTCCGAAATTGCACTTTTGCTCATTTCATCCATCTCTGTAATGACAAAACCGCCCATCATTGCAGATACAATTTTCAATGCAACTTGTTCATTGATTCCAAATACTATGTTTCCGCTAAGTTGTCCAGTCATTCCAATCACGATCCAGACATGGTCTGCAATGAACTCTACATTTTTCACGCCAAGACTCCCGGTGGAAGGCGAAACCTGGATGAGCTGTTCGAATACGTTCCGTGCCGATTCCAGGAAAGGATTAATCACTTCCGCTTTCACTGTCTATGTCCCCCTCACACTGGGTTATTGGTCACACACCAAAAGTCCCATATTCATTAAATTTATTATACTTTATCACGTACAAGAATTCATTAAGAATTCGTTAAATCATGTGTACTATAATTTATCGTCATCCGTGGGGCAAATGTTTATAGCTGATTCTAGCGAATAAACGGAGCTTTTCACTTCTTTTGAAGAAAGCATTTCGATCATCGTGCATGGCAAAAGGGGTTTAGGACTTTATTACTGCTTTTTCATAACTGTTAAAAAAATCAAATTCTTGTATTCACGTTTTTTTCACAGTCTCTTGAACTACTTTTACTCCCGATAATTCCCTTCATTGCTCTGCTGTCCTGAATCACCTATAATTTAAGATAACGGAACAATAACCAGTTACGGGATTTCATCACACCACATCTACATATCGAAGATACTTTTCCTGCAAGGAGGCCACCTATGAACATAAGCCAACTGGAGACACTAATTACCATTTCCAAAACGATGAGCTTCCGCAAAGCGGGTGAACTTCTCAACTTGACTCAGCCTGCCGTCTCAGCCCAGATCAAAAGCCTCGAAGACGAATTCAGCACCGTTCTTGTGGATCGTAACCAACCCGTTACCCTCACAGACCGTGGACAGGTATTTCTGGAACATGCTGAACGGATGCTCGACATCGTTGATGAGTTGAAACAAAAATTATCCGATCTCGATGAAACGCCTCAAGGACGGATTGTGTTAGGCACAACGACTTCCATTGCTATTCAGATCTTGCCAAGGGTGTTATCCTATTTCCAGGATCAATTCCCGCTCATCAAAACCAGTATTCAATCCCTTCCTTCATCCCAGATCTATACCCAGGTCGAAAATGGTCTGGTTGATATTGGTATCGGTTATCTCACGGAGCGTAATCCCAACCTGAATACGTCTGTGCTGTACTATGACACATTTGAACTCGTGGTATCTCCTTCCCACCCGCTGGCGAAGAAAAAACATGCTGCAGTGGATGTACTCCGGAGCACTCCATTGATTCTGCTATCTCCTGATACCGTAGGGCGACGATTTACGGAAACCATCTTCAAAAAACATAATATTGAACCCAATATTGTAATGGAGTTGTCCAGCAGCGAAGAAGTAAAACGGATGGTCGAAATTGATCTCGGGGCAGCTGTCATCTCCAAACAATCTGTTGCGCATGAGTTGCGTCAAGGTACATTGCGTATGATACCCTTAAGTGAGCTGGAGGTCAGTCATCCTGTTGGTGTCATCTATAAGTCCAGCCGGTACCTCAACTCCGCGATGCAGCAATTCATAAGTGACCTCAAAGGCATGCCGGAAACCCAATTCATCAGTTCAGAATGACAATGAGCCATGAGAAAGGAAGGATTCCATATGAAATTTGATCTTCATACCCATCATTTTCGTTGTGGTCACGCAGACGGCAACATCCGCGATTATATAGAGGCAGGTATTAAGGCAGGGCTTCAGGCCATCGGGATCTCGGATCATACGCCATACT
Organism: Paenibacillus sp. FSL R5-0749; assembly: GCF_038595085.1. Classification (NCBI taxonomy): domain Bacteria; kingdom Bacillati; phylum Bacillota; class Bacilli; order Caryophanales; family Paenibacillaceae; genus Paenibacillus; species Paenibacillus sp. FSL R5-0749. The sequence goes on from NZ_CP152005.1 coordinate 5,460,228, forward strand.
TTGGCAGTGAGCTTGAGCAGGCATTTCCACGGATCGCAATGGGCAAGTCTGAATTGCAGCATTATGTGAAAGAAGTCCTTGCTCTGAAAGAGGAGTACGCTGGTAAAATCGATGTGTTACTCGGCATTGAATCGGATTACTTCCCTATTCATGCAGAATTGTACCGTACCACACTGGGTCAGTATCCTTTTGACTATATTATTGGTTCCGTTCATCATACCGAGGATGTAAGCATCTTCAACAAAACGCGGTGGAACGGACTGAGCGATGCTCGCAAAGTTGAAGTGAAAGAAAGCTATTATTCATTAATCCGGCAATCGGCACGCAGCGGCATGTTCCAGATTCTTGGACACATTGACGCGATGAAAGGAAATTATCCACCGTTCTCCGAAATTATCGCGGATCAGGCCATTGATGAAACGTTGCAGGTCATTGCAGAAGCCAATGTAGCGATCGAAATTAACACATCTGGCAAAACCAAACTCAGCGGTGGCTGGTACCCTTCAGATGCCATTCTGGAACGCGCCCATCATTATGGGGTGAAGGTGACTTTTGGATCGGACGCTCATAAACCACAGCGGGTTGCAGATGAGCTGGATGACGTTCGTTCACGTCTGCTGGAGATCGGATTCACTGAATGGGTGTATTTTAAGCAGAAACAGATGCAGGTTGTATCACTTTAAAAAATATAGAACCACAGGTAACCCCCACAGCGCGCTTGTTAACGCCGTGGGGGTTTTGTATTGCCCTATATAAGGAAATATAATTAAATTTTACACGATAACGAAGAGGACTGAATAACGTGAAGAAGCGAAGCGGTCGCCTAAAAGCTTTCTGAAAGAAAGCTGCATCGGAAGCATACGCTATCAACAGATTTACCCTTTTCAAAAGGAAATCAAAAAATCTGGGGATAACAGTGATCGGAAAGTTATTCTGTCATCGGAGTAGCCAGTGTAAATAACCCCATAGTTAACCTATATGGACAAAAAAAATGAACCCGCTCGCGCGGGTCCCAACAGCATTATCTATTATCAAAAAGGGGGTCATGAGATAAGTTTACCCCCTGTCTGTTAGAGTTCAATTGCAGCTATATTTCAATTGTGTAACAAATGATTGAAGTTCGATTCTTTCACGTTTTACTACTCTTACTCTATGTTATTGCGGCTTGTCAGATACCAGTGTTTGCAAGTCTTTCTCCTGAAGCGGGCGTACGTATTGTTCCCGATACATGCTATACACTTTAACATCCATCAGAGATTCTGATCCTTCGTCATCCTCATCATGCAGTCCAAATGAGGGAAGACTCCGTTCGTAAGTCATTCCTATTTTGCTTAGCACCCGTTGTGACGAAACATTGGCCTCATAACAACGTGCCTCCACCCTCCACAGATGAAGATCGTCAAATCCAAACTGCAGCAGCCGCTGTACCGCCTCGGTAGCCACACCTCTGCCCCAACAGGACCTGTTCAGGATATAACCAATCTGTGCGGTACCATTCTGATCATTCCAGTGCTGGAACGAGGTAATCCCAATGACCTGTTCCTTACCTCTCCAGCAAATCCCATAATGTAACGAATCTAGCTTGGCACTGCTGCTTCGTATCTGGTTCAATAACCGTCTCGCCCTGATCGGTGTGGGCTGGCTTCCCCGATTCACATATCGTATGACTTGAGGATCGGAAAAAAGTTCCGATAATGTGCTGTAATCACTTTGACGCAATGCTCGCAGGACAAGACGCTCTGTCCACAAAGCCGGCAGACCTTGAACCAGCATTTTTCGGGTAAGCATGACAATCGCTCCTTTTGCCTAACGGGCTTGAGTCCGGTAAGACAAGCATGCTCTGAAGGTGATCCGGCGTAATATCATATAAACGAGTCCACGAACTTTAGTATTCGCATTATAGTATTAACATATTGCATCATTCAATTCCTAACGCTAAAGAGCCCAGGTGTTGACTACTCCTGCAACCCGCGGTAGATGCCCGTACGAATCTCACGGATATAGAAATCCAGTGCCGGAACATTCGCGGACTGCGCAATCTGTACTTCTCGCTCAATATCATAAGGTACCCGCACAAATTGAACATTGAACGGGGTATTGCTATCGTTGCTCTCTTCACCCTCCAGAATACAGTAGGAAGCCTGGGGAAGATCTAGCGGATTACCGACACTGCCTGCATTAAACAGTAATTTTCCATTCATATACTGCAAATATGCATTATGCACATCCCCATAACCTACAACATCTGCAACACCTTGCACAGACTCATCAGTCGGAGAATCAAACATCGCCAATCTCTTTTCCATTGCGTCCCAAGGCTGCACACGATGGTACACACTTTGAGGTGATGCGTGGACCAGACGGATGGTGCGACCGCTCAGTTGAAATTGATGACTGAAGGGCAGGCTCGCCAAATACGCCAATCGTTCCTCACCCAACCGTTCTGCTTGCCACGTAAAGTTCTCGTTGTCCTGGTTAACCGCAACCAGTTCATCCCAGTTACCGCGGATGACAATTTCACACGCCGCTCTAATCCCATCCACAACCTGCACCGGTTCTGGTCCCTTGCCCACGAGGTCACCAAGACAAAAGATTCGCTTTACGCCGCGACTTTTGATATCTTCCAGCACTGCTTCCCAGGCAGTCATGTTGCCATGAATGTCGGATACAATCGCAATTCGTTCCATCTGGATAACCTCCATTCATGTTGAATCGTTCACTGTTGTACGTTTACACTTGCCACTCCGATGACAGAATAACCTTCCGATCGCTGTTATCCCCAGATTTTTTGATTCCCTACTTCAAAGGGAAAATACGGAGATAGCGTATGCTTCCGATGTAGCTTTCTTTCAGAAAGCTTTTAGGCGAACAGTTCGCTTCTTCACGTTATTTCTGTCCTCTCTGTTCTCATGTAAAAAGTTTAGTTGAACTAATATGATCTCATATTCCTTTTATGTGGTTAATCCTTTAAGCTCAAAAACTGTTAATTCCGGTCTGCACAAAAAACGAATGGGCAGTTGGGTCATGCCAAAACCACGATTCACATACACGGGCATCTGTGTCTGAGTGGAGTAATATACCCCCTGGACATTCGTGTAATACAGCCCCTGAACATACTTGTGTGAACCTCGGGGAGTTGTCAGTGCCCCTACCCATGGAAATCGTACCTGTCCACCATGGCTATGACCGGAAAGCTGCAATCCGAAACCATAGGGCGTGGCAATGTCGGCATAATCCGGTTCATGCATAAGCAGCAATTTCCACACATCTTGATTCAATCCCTTGATGGCTTGGGCAGGATCAGGCCTGCCTGTAAGTGCGTCATCCAAACCAGCTATGGCCAGACGTTCGCCCCCTTGTTCAATCACCACATGTTCGTTCCTTAACAACTTGAACCCTGCTTCATGGAACATGGCAGCCACTTCATTCTGCTGTCCGCCCCGATAATCATGATTCCCCAAAACAGCAAATTTGCCATACTTGGCTTGCATGGAGGCGAGTACCGGAATACATTCACGCATCGGCTCTGATTCCCTCTCGACTATGTCTCCGGTAAAACAAATCAAGTCCGGTTGCTGCTCCTCAATCGTTGCCGCCAGCTTTCTCATCTCTTTCACTCCGGTATGAAAACCAAGATGGGCATCACTGAACTGAACTACACGCAATCCGTCAAACGCCTTTGGGAACTTCGGAAGTTTCAGTTCCACTTGCTTGATTTCCAGACGACGTGGCTCCCAAAGCCAGGCATAACCCCCGGTGAGCAAGCTCGCACCCGCCGTCATCAAAATCATGCGCAATAAGAAACTTCGGCGAGAGGGATCATGATCCTTTTCCTCTCCAGGAAATACAGACTCTTCTGAACCTGGTGACTTATACGTGCGCTGGGACGACGAGTTTTTGCTACCCTGACGCGGTGTCTCTGCCATATCTCCCCCTCCTTCTACGCTCCATATCCATCCCCTTAGTATATCATATTCTTCATGGGTAGCCCGGTTCCTCTGCTTCAGCACAAAAAGAAGCCGGGATCTCCGGCATGTTGCTGCACGGGATCACGACTTCTACTATGTTGCAGATTACACTTCTGCACCTGTTATGACGAGATTATACACCCAACCAGCGTTTGAACATATGCTTGGTTGTTTGTTTGTTCATTTCCGCAATGGAGGTTGTCAATGGAATGCCTTTTGGACAGGATTGCACGCAGTTCTGTGAGTTACCACAGCCCTCAATGCCTCCGTCTTCCATCAACGCTTCCAGACGATCGTCGGCGTTCATCTCCCCTGTTGGGTGAGCATTGAACAGGCGCACTTGGGACAGTGCTGCTGGACCGATAAAGTCTGTTTTCTCATTGACGTTCGGGCATGCCTCAAGACATACACCACATGTCATGCATTTGGACAGCTCGTATGCCCACTGACGCTTCTTCTCAGGCATCCGTGGACCTGGACCGAGGTCATAGGTACCATCGATTGGAATCCATGCTTTTACGCGTTTCAGGGCGCCAAACATCCGGCTACGGTCAATGACCAGGTCACGAACCACTGGGAAGGTCTTCATCGGTTCGATACGAACGGGCTGTTCGAGCTTGTCGATCAGGGCTGCACATGCTTGACGTGGCTTGCCGTTGATAACCATGGAGCAGGCACCACAGACTTCTTCGAGACAGTTGGAATCCCAGCATACAGGAGCAATGGATTTGCCATCTGTATTGACCGGATTACGCTGAATCTCCATCAGGGCGCTGATCACATTCATGTTAGGACGGTACGGTAGCTCAAACTCTTCGTTGTACGAAGATGACTCCGGGCTGTCTTGACGGGTGATGATAAACTTGACGGTTTTGTTGGCTGTAGCTTGTTCCGCCATATCGTTGTCCCCTCCTCTGGTGACGATGATTGTATTGCTGATGCGCAAAATGGTTTGGTGCACGGGAGACGCTTCGTCAGCGGAATGCCCCTCTGATCGCTGTTATCCCCGGATTTTTTTGATCACCCCTTCACAGGGTTAAAATCCGGTGATAAAGGCGAGCGCTTTGCTTCTTCTGGGCATTTCCGCTTCCTCCGCTACGTCGTGCACTGAGTCACTTTGCTGGAAACTGCACTCCATTCATGCTGGATGGGCAGTATTGAAGTGCTGAAGCATTGCTAGGCGCTTGCTTCTTCTGGGTATTTCCCTCACGTTGATGGCAGTAACTTTGAAGAAGCTCTGCTTCTCCAAAGTTCTCCTGCCTTCTGTTCAGGTGTTTAATATTTAACCATATAAATAAATCCGTGATATTTAATCCTTGGAGTAATCCCGGATACGTGGTGGGATCAGGGATACGTCTACTGGCTCGTACGAGATTTTCGGTCCTTCCTTCGACCAGCTTGCGATGGTCGTTTTCAGGAACTCTTCGTCATTACGTTCCGTGAATTCCGGTTTGTAATGTGCGCCGCGGCTTTCGTTACGGAGCAGAGCGCCGAGAGTCATTGCTTCTGCCAGTTCAATCATGTTCCACAATTGACGGGTAAACGCTGCACCCGGATTGTTCCAACCGGAGCTATCGTACATGTTGATTTTGCCATAACGCTCTTTCAATTCCTTGATCTTGCCAATCGTGGCTTCAAGCTTGTCGTTGTAGCGTACAACCGTCATGTTGGCTGTCATCCACTCGCCAAGCTCTTTATGAATAACATAGGCATTTTCTGTACCCTGCATTTTCATGATGCCTTCGTATTTATCGCTTTGTTGTTTGGTGTGTTTCTCAAATACGGAAGAAGGGATATCCGCGGACGATTTTTTGAGTCCTTTGATATATTCAGCCGCTTTTGGTCCAGCCACCATACCACCATAGATCGCGGATACCAATGAGTTGGCACCCAGACGGTTTGCACCATGGTATTGATATTCACATTCACCAGCTGCGAACAGCCCTGGAATGTTGGTCATTTGGTTGTAATCTACCCACATGCCGCCCATGGAATAATGGACTGCCGGGAAGATTTTCATTGGGATTTTACGCGGGTCATCGCCCATGAACTTCTCATAGATCTCAATGATTCCGCCCAGTTTAACGTCCAGTTCCTTCGGATCTTTATGAGACAAGTCGAGATAAACCATGTTCTCACCGTTCACGCCCAGCCCCATATCCACGCAGACGCTGAAGATCTCACGTGTTGCAATATCACGCGGAACCAGGTTTCCGTAGGAAGGATACTTTTCTTCGAGGAAGTACCAAGGCTTGCCGTCTTTGTAAGTCCAGATCCGTCCACCTTCACCACGCGCGGATTCGGACATGAGACGCAGCTTGTCATCCCCTGGAATGGCTGTTGGGTGAATCTGAATGAACTCCCCGTTTGCGTAATTTACACCTTGTTGATACACGGCACTTGCCGCTGTACCTGTGTTAATGACCGAGTTAGTCGTTTTACCGAAGATGATACCCGGACCACCACTCGCCAGAATAACCGCTTCGGCCGGGAAGGTCTGCACCTTCATCGTTTTCAGATCCTGAGCTACAATCCCGCGACATACGCCTTCATCATCCAAAACCGCCTGCAGGAACTCCCAGTTCTCATATTTCGTAACCAGGCCCGCTGCTTCCCAGCGACGTACCTGTTCGTCTAATGCATAGAGCAATTGTTGTCCTGTTGTCGCTCCGGCAAATGCCGTACGGTGATGCTTCGTGCCCCCGAAACGACGGAAATCAAGCAAACCTTCCGGTGTCCGGTTGAACATTACGCCCATACGGTCCATCAGGTGAATGATGCCAGGTGCTGCTTCGCACATCGCTTTAACCGGAGGTTGGTTCGCAAGGAAGTCACCGCCGTATACCGTATCGTCAAAGTGTACCCATGGGGAGTCACCCTCACCCTTGGTATTTACCGCTCCGTTAATGCCGCCTTGTGCGCATACAGAGTGGGATCGTTTAACAGGAACCAGTGAAAATAAATGAACATGGACTCCGGCTTCAGCCGATTTGATCGCCGCCATCAAGCCCGCGAGGCCGCCGCCCACAATAATTACATTCGTTGATGCCATTGATGTTCACTCCCTTATAAGTCAGCATTTAACTCGATAAATGCTTAGATTAGAACTGTTTTTACTACGTCAACCATTGAAGTTACTGCTTGGAAATCCATGCTCCGGAAAGCGAACAAGGAAGCAATAAACATAATGGAAATAATACCGAACAAGCTCATGCATACATAAGAGGACACACGCTGCGCACGCGGACCCACGGTAATCCCCCAGCTAACAAGAAACGACCACAGACCGTTGGCAAAGTGGTAGGATGCCGCAACTACACTGATCAGATATAGAATAAATGTTACCGGGTTCATCACGATATCGTGAATAACACCGCCTAGCTGTTCGTGGGTGACTGTACCCAACGCAACCTGCACCCGCGTCTCCCATACATGCCAGATAACGAATACAAACGTAATGACACCACTGACACGCTGCAACGTATAACGCCAGTTGCGCTCATTGCCATAACGTCCCACGTTAGGCTTGGCCTGATATGCAATATACAGACCGTATACACCGTGATAGAACAACGGTAACCAGATAAGGAGCGTTTCCAAAACAATAACCAGTGGCAGACTGTTCAAGAATGCAACAGCACCGTCAAAAGCTTCTTTGCCGCCTTCAACTGCCGAGAAGTTCGTCACCAAATGCTCAACAAAAAACAAACTGAGCGGAATTACGCCAAGCAAGGAGTGCAGCTTTCTGGAGTAAAACCCTTTCATAAAATGTCGATCCCCTTTCGCTAAATACAACGTTTTCATAAATAATTTTACTTATCATGACACGAATCCTTTTCCATGAAAAGGTTCGACAAATTGTTCCGTTTTCCCCAGGTGTGAACAACTTGTGTCACGCTTCATGTTACTCCTTTTTTTCTTATAAGGGAATTGCAATATAATTATTAAATGTTATAACCTATAGGTATAAGTAGTGAAACATTGGGTTTACAGGCCATACAACATGGAAAACGATTAATCAAGGGCAAGAATCACACTCATGGAAAAGAGGTCATTGTTCATGTTCGAGGAGTTAAATGCATTTGCAGCGGTTGTGGAGCAGTCCAGCCTGAACCGTGCATCCAAGTTACTGAACTTGTCCCAACCCGCACTCTCACGCAAAATATCCAAATTGGAGGATGAACTCGGGGTCGCTCTCTTCCACCGCCGCGGCAAACGACTGGAGTTAACCAGTGTGGGCCAGTTCGCCTATACCTTCGCGGTTGAACAGAAGCAGCAGCAACAGAAATTCCTCACCATGCTCGCCCAGTATAAAGACGAAGAACAGAGCACCATTACACTCGGAGCCAGTCTGACGACGCTTCAAACCACGTTGCCACCTCTCGTCAATGCCTTTATGGAGAAACATCCAAATGCCGAACTAAAACTGTTGACGGGAAAAACACATGAGATTGTCTCGTTTGTGCGTGACAAAAAAGCCGATGTGGGCATTGTCGCCTCCTCCATCAGTGAAGTGGGGCTTAACTGTGTGCCGCTCTTTGATGATCACCTGGAACTGGTTGTGCCGCTCACACACCCCCTGTCCGGTAAGGAAGCGGGGATGGAACACTTGCAGGATCTGCCAATGATCACGTTCTCCAAAGGTACCTGGTATCGCAAATTAACGGACGACCTCTTTCAGCGCTGTGCCGTAATGCCGGATATTCGCATGGAGATTGATTCCTTCGAAGCGATCATCCGACTTCTGCCTTCCGCCAAAGCTGCTGCGCTATTGCCCAAGTCATATCTTCGTCCACAATTGCTCGCGGACAATGATCTTGTTTCTGTTCATTTGCCACAATTACAGCAGACCCGAAGAACAACCTGCATGATCTATGGGGATAAAGAGGGCCTCAGCGAGACCTCCAGACAATGGGTCAAGGAGACGGTTGCACTCTTTACAGCAAAGGCGCCATTGCCCTCACGGAGGACTACGACGCCTTAGCTTTGATCTGAATGAGCCAGGCTCCAACGTCTGGCTTTCATTTTTAACTCATGATGATTATCAGCTCTCCTGGCTAATAACCTCTTCTTCAAATCGGTCGATATCTGCATTATTACCAATAATGACCATGATATCCCCCATCTGAAGCGAGTCTAGTGCTGTCGGAGCAATAATGACCCCGGCTTCTTTCTGTAGCGCCACAATGCTGCAACCAAAGCGTACACGTGCATTCAGGGTTGATAATGTTTTGTTGTGCAGACAGGCGGGAACCTTCATCTCGACAATACTGTAATCATTGGATAATTCAATGTAATCCAGCAAGTTCGGGGTAACCAGCTGATGGGCAACCCGAATACCCATATCCCGCTCGGGATAAACCACACGATCAATCCCCAGCTTATCCAGTGCTCTTCCGTGAAGAACGGATATGGCCTTGGCTACGACCGTCTTGACGCCCAGTTCTTTTAACAGGATCGCGGTGAGAATGCTCGTCTGAATATCATCCCCGATAGCTACGATACCACAATCAAAATTGCGAATACCCAGAGAGCGCAACACTTCCTCATCAGTCGCATCGGCTACAACGGCATGGGTAACCAATTCACTCATGTCTTCGACGACTTCTTCATTTTTATCGATACCGAGTACCTCGTAGCCGAGTTCCATTAATTCCTGTGCCAGACTGGAGCCAAAACGCCCAAGCCCAATCACCGCAAACTGCTGTGTTTTCATTGTTCTTCACGAACCCCTTATCCAAATCAAATTCATAACTCACCAAATTTTATCCAATAATCATTTTGCCTTCCGGATACCTGTATAACTCCTTACCCTTTTTCTGCCCAAGTGCATACGCTAATGTAATAGGTCCAAGCCTTCCTGCAAACATCGTAAAACAGATCAGGAGCTTGCCCAGAGTGGTCAGCTTCAGCGTCAGTCCGAGCGATAATCCCACGGTGCCAAAGGCTGAAGTTGTCTCAAATAGGATCATCATAAAACTGGCTTCTTCTGTGGTGCTCAGCACCATTGTTACGGCTATGATGAACAAGAGCGCCAGTAATGTAATGGTAAGTGCCTTGAAAATCCGTTCCTGTACGAGACGGTAGCGGAAAAACACGATATCTTCACGTCCACGCATCATCGCGATGACGGCACCAGCCATAATCATAAATGTCGTTGTTTTGATCCCGCCTCCGGTAGAGCCCGGTGATGCCCCAATGAACATCAGGATGATCATAAAGAACTGCGTTGCCTGTCTGAGCCCGGCAATATCTACCGTATTAGCTCCTGCTGTTCGCGGCGTAACGGACTGGAAGAATGAACCGAGAATTTTGCCACCCCAGTTCAGGCCACCGAGTGTCCGCGGATTGCTGAATTCGAATACGAAAATGACAAGTGCACCAAATACAATCAACAATCCAGTCATCAGCAATACCACTTTGGAGTGCAGAGACAGCTTTCGCGTTTTGCGGTAATCCACCAGATCTGACAACACCACAAAACCGATACCGCCAGACACAATCAGGAACATCGCTGTAAAATTCACCAGCGGGTCATATACAAACCCAGTGAAACTGCGAAAATCACCGAACATATCGAATCCGGCATTGTTGAACATAGAGATGGCATGCCAATATCCATAATAGATCGCCTGTCCGACCGGCATGTCAAATGACCAGCGAATCGCAAACAACGTGCCACATATGCCTTCGATAATAAGCGAGTAGATCACAACTTTGCGAATTAGCCGGACAATGCCCTCCATCGTGCTCTGATTCATCGCTTCCTGCAGAATCAGCCGTTCTCTAAGCGAAATCCGCCGTTTGAACGCAATGGCAACCAATGTAGACATCGTCATGAAGCCCAGTCCGCCAATCTGAATCAGGATTGCAATGACAACCTGACCCAGCACTGAGAAATGAGTTCCAGTATCCACCACAACCAAACCCGTGACACAAACGGCCGAAGTTGCTGTAAAGAGCGCATCAATAAACGCAAGACTGTCGCCGCTACGGCTGGATGCCGGAAGCATTAAAAGCAATGTGCCTACCAAAATGATACCAGCAAACCCTAACACAAGAATACGGGGTGGCGATAATCGCATCCATTGAACATTCAGTTTCACTTGAGTATCTTCCACCTCTTCTGCAATGAAAATAACTCCACACCCGTGGAGCCTTCTTCATCTGAAATGCTGTTGCCAAACGTTAAACATGTATGAATCAGATTAAAACGACATATATAATGAAGTTGGAATATATTCTATTCGTTCCCTTGTTGGGCGAAAGACATGCGAATCGTTGCACATTTGCTTCAAAATTATAAGCGCTGCAGCGTTTGTAGACAAAACGGTTTTTGTGTAAATAGCATCGAATTCAGCCAAAAAGGGAAAAACTCAGATATGACGACGAATGAATCAGATTCTTTCGATCCTTTTCATTCATTTTCAAGGATTTACACCAGTTTTCGTTACATCATTGGCATTCGGTGTATGGCCTGTGCTATGTTAACTTAATATCCATATTAGTGCGTGTTCAAAAAGGACGGTTTTCAGTACCAAGAAGATGGGATGAAGCTAGAAACTTTTTGAACAACCTCTATTAAATAAGGAGGAACAACATTACATGAATCCCTTAGGGCAGCCTTTGCTACTCAAGGCTAACTTCAAGCGTCTGGGGTTGCTTGCGGCGATTGGCCTGATTCTATTTTTTGTATTTCAGATCTTTCCTGCTACCTCATCGCAAACGACCGAAATTTCGTCCACGTCCTTCATAAGCAAGGAGCAGGCGACGCAAGCCGCACGATCATTCGCAGCTTCTGTGGATGACTATACTTTGCCAAATGATGGTGGAAAACCCTTGGTAACCTACCAGACACATTCCGAAATCTACGGGTATATGGCCAAAACCAAACAACTTGATACCTATAACCAGAAATGGGAAACAAGCTATCCTTACGATGTATACCGCGTTCGTTTGCCTGACCAGGACAGAGGCGGTTATCTTCATGTTGACGTACATATGAAAACAGGAAAAGTGGTCGGCTTCAAACGGGAACTGCCTTCTTCCCTCTACACCGCCATTGAGGCGGAGCAGAGCACCGGGAAAGTGACCACATCGCAAGTACTTGCCGAAGGCAATATGTCACTGGACGAGAAAGAACAGCTGGCGGCTGGCGTTCTGACCGAATTCGGTTATGAAGTGCCCACACTTCAACTGGATACTCGCGATGGTGAAGCGGGACTGAAGTATACAGATCCTTCAAAAGTCATTGGAGATTCCAAACTTGAACTGATTTTCACGTTTGAAGATGGTGCCGTACGATCATTCGATCCTGGCTTCTCGGTCCCTGAATCCCATACCGACTATGTAAAAGCTCAAACGCGCCAAGCCAATTGGATGACGTATGGTGGCTATGCATTCCTGACCTTTGTTCTGGGCGTGCTCGCCATCATCTATAGCATTCTGACCCGAGCACATACGTCCTTCAAACGCGGGATCATTCTCTCGCTGGTGTATTTTGCAGCATCGGTTATTGGTACGCTGAACATGATTCCACTCTTTCAGGCACAAGGGCTCTCCAGCTTCATGTTAGCGTTCCTGATGTTATTGCAGACAGGTATTACACTGGTCATGAGTGCAACCATCTATCTGTCCCTCGTTGCCGGTGACGGCATGTGGCGTAAAATAGGTCTGAATCCTTGGCCTCGTGCCAAAGAACCGGGATACGGAAAATATGTACTTCACAGTATGTTTGCCGGTTACCTGTGGGCATTCATTCTGTTGGGTGTTCAATCCATCCTGTTTTTCATTCTGGAGCGAAGCATCGGCACATGGTCAACGACGTCAGCAGATCAATCTACATTTAACATGACCTATGCCTGGCTCTTCCCGATCATGGCATGGATGGCCGGTATTGGTGAAGAAGCCGTCTATCGACTGTTCGGCATTCGCATGATGCAGAAGATTGTGCGTAACACGTTTATTGCCTGTCTGATCCCAACGATCATTTGGGCACTTGGACATACGTTATATCCGATCTACCCGGTCATAACCCGGCCCATTGAGCTGATGGTCATTGGATTGCTGTTCAGTCTGATCATGCTGCGTCACGGCTTCATTGCCGTTGTATTCGCCCATGTGATCTTCGACAGCTTACTGATGGGACTCAGCCTGGTCTTTATGGGAGATGCCCTGAATATGGCTGCCGGACTCTTCTGGATTGTACTCCCGGCCATCGTTGGATATCTGGTCTACAAATTCAATCCAAAACAAAAAGAGAAGCCGTATGTTACGACTCCTCATCCCGAAGTGCTGCAATAATCTGATTTGCCAACTTGTCACCAATAGATAGAGGCCGGAAGTCTTCGACGCTGGCCTCTTTTATTTTGCGCAAAGAGCCAAAATGCTTCAACAGGAGTTTACGCCGCTTCTCTCCGATCCCCGGAATGGCATCCAAACGTGATGTCACCATTGATTTGCCACGCTGTTCCCGGTGGAACGAGATCGCAAAACGGTGGACCTCTTCCTGTATCCGCTGCAACAGGTAGAATTCCTGACTATCCCGAGGCAGGGAGATGACTTCCGGTGGATTACCGATCATCAACTGTGAAGTCTTATGCTTCGCATCCTTCACCAGTCCGCATACCGGAATAAACAGCCCCAGCTCATTTTCCAATATATCGACCGCAGCCGAGATCTGCCCTTTACCACCATCGACCACAATCAGGTCAGGCTGGGTCAGGTTTTCTTTTAATACCCGCTCGTAACGGCGACGAATGACTTCCCGCATGGTTTCATAATCATCCGGTCCTTCAACTGAACGGACCTTGTATTTCCGATATTCCTTCTTATCCGGTTTACCATCGGTAAATACAATCATGGCAGATACCGGGTTTGTACCCTGGATGTTCGAGTTATCAAACGCTTCAATACGGTGAAGCTGATCCAGTCCAATAAAACGTCCCAGTCCTTCAGCAGCTTTGGATGTCCGTTCTTCATTTCGCTCAATCAGGCGGAACTTCTCTTCCAGTGCTACACGTGCGTTATCCACGGCCATGGTGATCATCTGGCGTTTCAATCCACGTTGCGGGATGAGCACTTTGACTTCCAACCACTCCTGTAAAGCAGCAGCAACCTGAGTCGGGTCTTCCAGACCTGCTGGGAGCTTTTCAGTTGAAGCGGTTGTATCCGTTGTAAGAGCATCCTCTTGCATACTGTCAGGCTGTTCACCTTCTGACTCCGCGGAACTTCCATAAGCTGCACGGGTCTCAGCAACCAGTGGCTGGTTAGCGGTACTTTGCTCCGCTTGTTGCGCCTCTACCGTAACTGCGGCAGGCACCGATCCATCAGCATCAGAACTCGTATCCGTACTGTCATCACCGGTCGGCATATCTTTGGGCATTTCCGGCAACAAAATTTCTTGTGGCAATGCCGGATTATCACTGTAATATTGCGTAACGTAGGACATGAAGTCACTATACGCCTCACCGTAAAACGGGAAAGTGGATACGTGACGTTCAATCATTTTACCCTGACGCATATATAGAATCTGGACACACATCCAGCCTTTATCAATGGCAAACCCAAATACATCCCGGTCTCTGGCATCGGCCATCGTAATTTTCTGTTTTTCCATCATCGCATCGATGGCGATCACCTGGTCGCGCAGTTCCTTGGCCCGTTCAAAATAAAGATCTTCCGCGGCCTCCTGCATCTTGCGCTGCAAGTCCTTCTTGATCTCTTCGTGACCACCGCTTAGAAATGAACCAATCTCTTGTGAAATCTGGTCATACTGCTCCTTCTCCACTTCCTTCACACAAGGGGCAAGACATTGTCCCATGTGATAGTACAGGCAAACTTCTTTGGGCATTACACCACATTTGCGCAGTGGATACATACGATCAAGCAATTTTTTCGTTTGGTGTGCCGCATACGAGTTCGGATAAGGTCCGAAGTATTTGGCTTTATCTTTCAGCACACGCCGGGTTACTTCCAGACGGGGGTGCTTTTCATTCGTAATTTTAAGATACGGGAATGTCTTGTCATCCTTAAGCAACACGTTATAACGCGGCATATGTTTCTTGATCAGGTTACACTCCAGAATGAGTGCTTCCATATTGCTGCCCGTCACGATATATTCGAAATCACGGATTTCGGACACCAGACGCTGAGTCTTTCCGTTATGACTGCCGATAAAATAAGAGCGTACGCGGTTCTTCAGCACTTTGGCCTTACCGACATAGATAATCGTGCCTTCACTGTTCTTCATCAGGTAACAACCTGACATATCTGGCAGCAAAGCGAGCTTGTGGCGAATCTGCTCCAATGCCTTCTCCTGATCCTGCAAATCATTCATGAATTGATCCATAATTCGGTGAATCCTCCTTCCCGAAAAAGCTGAAATCCTCACGTTACAAATAATTCACACAAACGCTACGATAACAGAACAACCTTCCAATCGCTGTTATCCCCAGATTTTTTTGATTCCCTTTTTTAAAAGGGAACATCCGGTGATAGCGTATGCTTCCGATGTAGCTTTCTTTCAGAAAGCTTTTAGGCGAACGCTTCGCTTCTTCAGGTTATTTCTGTTCTCTCCGCTAAAGTGTAAATAATTAGTCTAATACATATTACAACTGAAATTCGGATGAAACTTGCAATGGCTATGCTTTGCCGAGATCATTTCTGTCTTCTCCGTTAACATGTAAATTTCCAGTTTCATTTTATATAAATAGTATACTTTATATTGTCCTATATAAAGGTATTCGACGCAAAACGCCCCCGGTATGTAAACCGGAGGCGTATGTTTAAGCCTGTAACTTATTGGTGTTTTTCAATAATTCCTTTGAGCGCATCTTTCGAGTTCAGACCAACCACTTTATCTACCGGTTGACCATCTTTGAAGAAAATCAACGTTGGAATGCTCATTACGCCAAAGCGGGAAGCAGATTCCGGATTTTCATCCACGTTAACTTTAGCAATTTTCACTGCATCGCCAACTTCTGTGGACAGCTCTTCCAGGATTGGAGCGAGCATTTTACAAGGACCACACCAAGGCGCCCAGAAATCAACAAGAACCGTTCCTTCGCCTTCTACTTCAGCGTTGAAGGATTGATCGGATACGTTAACAATAGCCATGAAATTGTCCTCCTTATATATACTTACGGTTTTATTTTAACCTGTAACGTCGTGAACGACACTTCCAGTATAACACAGGTACATTAAACTTGTGAATTGAACGCTGCAATGTTCATCTTCCCAACATCAAATCTTCACAATTACAGGATGTGGCATACCCACTGCAAAATCTTTACAAACGCTTTCTTTTCCAAGTATACTAAAATTACTCCGGGTTTGCAGCCGCTTCAGGCCAAGCTGTCATTCCCCATAAGGAGGCAATAACATGGATGCAAATGTGCGGATCAGCGACCCGCGTGAACATGTGAACGAGGAACCCCGCAACGATCTATTTGATCTGATCGCAGGTGTTGCCGGCATGGCCGGCCTGATGACAGTGATCTTTTTCGGTATGGTCATCTTCAAATTCCTCACCGAATAGGTTGCTCAGGCTCACGCAGGACCAGAAAAGCCCGGTTTTCGCGACAATGCGAAAGCCAGGCTTTTTTTGGGACTACTTATAATGTAAAAAGTACATTTTGCCGATCAGACCAAAAGAATTACCGGTTAACGTTTGCCGCGCTGATTCTCACCCCGAACGGAGATGACATCCACGAATGGACGAATCCGGTCCATGAGACGCTGGCCTTTATTCATTTCCTCGCCGTCCCGATTGGTGAAGCTAAGATGTTTTTCAAGCCCATCCAGATTGTAATTGGACGTATAGAACGTTGGTTTGCGATTCATCCGATAGTTCAGAATAGACCCCATCACATGATCCCGAACCCAAGGGTTCAGATTCTCTGCCCCGATATCATCAAAGATAAGCAGATCACAACTTTTCAGAACATCCGTCATTTCCTTCAGCTTCTGCCCTTCACTGATCATGGATTTCAGATCCTCCACAAAGTCAGGCATGTAGATAATGACACCCGTGTGGCCTGCCACCGCCAGTTCATGCAGCAGATAACACATCAAAAACGTCTTGCCTGTCCCGAATGTCCCTTCCAGGAACAGTCCTTGCGGAGATAATCCGTTCTCCTTGGTCTCCCTAATATAACGAAGCACCTGATTCACTGCCGGAGCACGCATCCGATCCTTGCCCATGATCTCCACATCGTTATATCCGGCACTTAGCGCACGCTCATCCACATAGAAACTGCGAATGCGTTGCTTAATGATATGTTCATTTTGCCGGGCGACATGTTTGGAACAAGGTGCTTTTATATCTATAATTTCGGGTTTACCGTTAAAATGTTCTACTTCCAGTTTGCAAAAGTGGCCCTGAAAATCGTTAGGACAGTTGTCGAGTCCCGGACAATTCGCACAGTTCTTTGAGTCTTTGGCGTACTGAAACAGCTTGCTCAGATCGGTCATGAGCTGTGCATCTTGCAGTTCAGGATGACCTGCACGGAATTCGCGTACGTACGGATTTTCCATCAATTCCGCCGCAATCCGCCGCGATTGCTCACGAAAGGCAGGGTTCAGCTGCTGAAGCAGTCCTCCCAAGGATTCCATGGCTTCAAGCCCCCTTAATGTTTCAATATAGAATGAACAATTGAAGTGCTCCCTAGCCATGTTGATGGCATAGGAACTTTCGATCGTTTGCAATTCTACTGTTCATTCTATAGAAAAACAACCAATAACTCAACAGATACATCTGGTAAATAGCGTACCCCTTCCACCACCATACGTAATACCTGATTCATCGCATACTAGTAGTCCTGTACCTTTTAGTGCATGTCCAAAAATCTGTTTTTCAACCTCGTTTAGCGGCGCAAGCCGACAGTGATGATCTCACATGAATCAGCCTGTATGTTCCATTCCTTACTGGCAAATGATAATGTTGATGCCTCTTCTATGCTGTGGGTATGGAGCCTTTCGCCCTCTTCCTCCAATATGTTGCTCTTATATGCCAATTCGAATGGTTGCGGATTTGCTTGCGATGCAGCAAGCTTCAAGTTAACGGACTCGGTGGTCACATTGTACCAACGGAGCATCACATCACCGGAGTCTTCATTCACCTTGAGTGAGGAAAAAGCCAAGCCGTCTCCTTGCCATGCCAATGGTGTGCTGCTAGGTGTCAGATAACCCGGATGTACTTCCGTCTGTGCCAATGTCCATGGAACTTGGAACTGGTAGGCCTCCTTATACGCACCTGACGCTGCACCATTGCCATCGTGAGGAACAACCTCGATCTGAAATGTATGTTCACCAAGGCATTGTGCTTCCGGTGTCGGGAACAATCCCCAGTCTCCAAGTTCGCCCACAGCACGAAGCAACGTAACGGCGATGGTGTTTCGTCCATCCTGAAGAACTTCATACTCGTTCAGACCCAGATTGGCTACGACCAATCCCGCATCTTTTTCACTCACATCCACAAAACTCTGTTGATGTTGTGTATTGCTTGGATTTTGCCACTCCGGTGCAGGTGTGTTATCACGTGTCGCAATTTCAAACATGGAGTCCACATGATGAACAGCAGATACAAGATCTGTTGGGAAGAGTGCGCGCACCCGATGATCCTTCGCCTGATTGTTGAAGGTGGTTTCCATTTGCACTCCTTTTCCACTACGGCTTAATGATATAACCGTACGGATCTGGAGGGGAATCATTTTAGTTGAACGCTGGGCTTTGCGATGTGGATAATAAATCAGTTCCCGCTGTTCCTTGTCCAGCGTTTCATCCGCTGACTCCGGTATTTCCCATTGATGAATCACTTCGAACGAGGCCGAGTAGGATGTATCCTCAAGAACCCGAATCTCTGCTTGAAGGTCGCATGTTGTTCGCGCCACTTCGTTCTCTGGCTGCTTGAACATGTATTCATTACCGATATCGCCCACATTTTCGTACACGCCAAGGTCATTGTAAGTCCGGCCTGTCCGTTTATCCGTGAGGGTGAATGAACCATTGTTCGCTATCGTGACGATCATATGTTGATTTTCCATGCCACGTTCACCACGCAACAAGGTAGTCGTTTGTGATGGAATACCACTCGTTGCGGCATCCGTAAAGTTGACCAATGCATACGTCTTCAGACCAAATGCAGCTACATTCTCTGTTTCAAAACGAATACGAACACGCCGACAGCTATACGGCTGGCGGAAGCGATCATCCGGCAGATCATAGCCGAATTGCAGACCCAGATCCTCCACCGTACATGGAATCTGCGTACCCTCTTCATCTACCAGGATACGATCTGACAGGTCAACAGCTTTCATCTGCACCGCCATCTCTTCCAGCGTATATCCTTCCCGGAAATATAACCGAGCCGCATCCAGTTCCATCTGAACCACACCGCTACGTTCCCAGCCCGTTGTATTAAATACCACAACAGGTCGAGCACTTTCGCCATAGCGTGCAAAGATGGAGGTATCCACGGCTGTGGCAATCTGATTGGTGCTGTCCTCAATTAATGCTTCTGCCACATGGCGGCTCTTATCAAATCGCGTCACCATCTCGCGATGCACCTCATCCACACTGCATCCACAGATGCTGTCATGCGGGTGATTCTGCATAAGCGTTTTCCAGGCATATGTCAGCTGATCATGTGGATAGGCATGCCCAAGCAGATAGGCATAGGATGCCAGGGGTTCAGCCACCTTTTCCAGCATGGTCTGGCCCAGCTGGTTCATCTGTTTCAGATACACACGAGCCGAGGCAGTGTTCACTAGAGTTCCCCAGCCATCGGTACGTTGGCTGCGCAGTTCACCTTTGACCGTGGACAGCTCATGTTCAGCCGATGCTCTCAGGGCAGTCAGATAGTCTGGAAAGTTCGAGTGAATGAACTCGATATCGGGATATAATTGCTCAGCCATACGAATCGCTTCCGGCAGGTCTCGCTGAATCGGCTGGTGATCACATCCGTTCATGTATAACAACTCATTCGTGGATGCATATTTCTCCGCGTCGGCAAGCTTGGTTTCCCAGAACTTTCGGGCCGAAGCCTCGTCTACCGGAACTTCATTCCCGTTGGAGTACCAGTTGGCGAATAATACGCCGAGTACTTTCGATCCGTCTGGCCCTTCCCACATCAGCTCCGAGAAGCTTGATTCATATCCGGCATCCGATACCGTATTATTGAAGCCCGTAGGCTTCACACCCCGGCCAAAGAACACATTATCAATGCCGGATTGCTGCATCAGCTGCGGAGTCTGTCCGACCAATCCGAATGTATCGGGAAAATAACCAATTTTCGAAGGGGTACCATAACGCTTGGCGTCCTTATGTCCAACCTGCATGTTGCGTACATTGGCTTCTCCACTCGTCAGAAAGGCATCCTGCAAAATGTACCATGGTCCAATCACAATCCGGCCATTGCGGATATGCTTCTCCAGTCTTTCCTTCTGCTCCGGGCGAACCTGAAGATAATCTTCGATGATAATCGTTTGTCCATCCAAATAAAAGCTTTTATAGTCTGATCCTTCATCCAGCTGATCCAACAGTGAATCGACGAGCTGAACGAGCCGCATATGATGCTTCTCATACGGCAAGTACCATTCCCGATCCCAGTGGGTATGCGAAATAATGTGCGCTCTCTTCGACTTGTTTGTCCGGTTGATCATCGTGTTACGCCACCTCTTTCCTCATGTTGTACAATCTCAACCTCATCCGGGCGATATACGGCCTTCAGCTCTCCGGCAGCATCTGTGGCAAACAGCACCGAACGATTTTTCTCCAATTGGAACGCATACGATACACCCGTACGTTGATCTCTAACATGAACTTCATGGTTCAAGGCAAACTCCGATACGAATACATACAGATTTCCTTTTGGAAAACTCAACTTCCGGCCGTAGATTCCAGCGATATCCCCACCGGATATCCATTCCAGCTCCTGTTCGACGCCCGAAATCTCAGTGGCATAACGATACAATTCAGCAAGTGGTTCATCCCGTCCGTTTAACTCGAGCGGCAGTGGGGTCCAGATCAATTTTCCTTTACCCAAAGGCAAAACAGTTACTTCATCTGGTGTACCCTTATCCCCATGAAGTAAAGTCTCCTTCGCCACCTCGGCGATCCGACGTCGTCCATAGGTCACCCGGTGATTCACGCCATTAATATTCAGCAGCTCTTCCCGCTGCACGTTACCCAGACTGCGTTGGCCGACGATATGATCTGCCCGGTCACTTGTTTTCCAGTACGCATCCAGTCCCAGTGGCCCTGTAATGAGCAGACTCGTGCCTTCCTTCTCTGCAAACGTGAGCAATTGATGCAGTGCGTCGTTGTCCATATTATGCGGACTCGGCACGATAACCAGCTTCGGTGGCTCCTGCTCCAACGCTTCCAGATGATATTCGGATAACGCACGGAATGGCAGTTTCAGATCATAGGACATTACACGGGTCAGCTTCGTTGTGGCATCGTAGGCCAGGGCACGGTTGGAGAAATCATTGGAATACGGGAACACCACGGCAATATCCTCCAGCTCACGGTCTTCAAAGAGATCACGAATGCCATGCATGAATCGGCCAAAATCATAAGACACATCCGCCTCCGGCTTCTCCGTGCCATCTGCACGCAGCGCTCCGATATGAGACTCATTGGCATTATCCATATAGAAGTTGGTGTTCCAGATCCATTGCACTGCTCCTGCGCCGCCTGTCGAGAAAGCATAGGCGTACTTGCGTTCGAGAATGCCGCGAAGCTCTTCTTCCGTACGTTTGGCCCGTCCATCCGGGGTCTCCACATACATGATGCCCGTCTCCTGGATGAGATTGGGCTTATGTGGCGTTTTTGCGAAAATGCCGTCCCAGATCAGATCATCGTTTAACCACCAGGAATGCACTGTTGTATAATCCACTTCACGTTCATAGAAGAACGGCGAAGGACGCTGCGCACCAAGGGCTTCATCCTGCCCCACGGTGACCAGATGATCGGGAACCAGATCCTTGATCGTACCTACAAGCTCTCTTGCCCAAACATTGTGCATCTCCATAGAAAAGAGACAATAATCGAGCCAGCGTGTTCCTTTTTTGGCCTTGTGCATATCTTGTACATCAAAATTAATCTCTTCCGGCTCAGGGATGACCGCGGCTGCAAAGTCGGGAAGTTGCTTCGGTGACATGTTCCATGCCTCCTGCAATGCTTCTATCGTCTCATGGCGCTGCTGAAGCCACTCGACAAAGGCTTTCTGTTCATACGCATCCCTCGCCGAGCGTGGGCCAGCCGAGAAGATACGCACCGGATCAAACATCGACGGCTCATTAATCAGATCCCAGTCCACATGCGTTGTATGCGTGTGACGACTAACGATGCTGCGGATGAAACGTTTCTGTGCTTCGACACTTTGCGGGTCCAAATACGGATTCGTCCCTTCCCATGTCTCCGGTGTAAAGGAGAAGAAGGTAAACGTGACCTGCAAGCCATGCCGCTTCGCTGTTAACAGGAAAGCATCAATGGCACGCAGTACGTCCTCAGCCATGTGACCGTCCACCTGCATCATATTGCGATAAGCGGTCCAGATTCCCGTCCGAATCCAGTTGATCCCGGCTTTCGCCATCTGTGCCATGTCGCGATCCCAGACATCCGCGTTCGGTAGAAACAGAAATTTCCGTGCTACATCCGAGGTCATGTAAGTCATACCCACAACAGGGAGAGGCCGTCCATCTTTCACAAAATAATCTCTGCTGCGGGTGATTACTTCCCCTTCTGCCAGCAATGCGGCATCCTGTCCCCAAAAGCCTTGCCGAAGGATTCGAACTTCCCCATCAGGTGCCTGTGCACGGCACACAATTCGATACAATCCACTTTCAATGGAAACCGGGAGAAGGATGCGTTCGAAACGTTGTTCACCGGAAAGTTCCATCTCCAGTCGATGGCTCCATACCTTTTCTGCCATGCCATTAACGCGATTCTCATGCTCCACTGTTATGTCGAATGTCCACAGCTCAGACGCTGTACATCTGTTGCCTGCTCGCTGTAAAATCTGACCTTGAAGTGTGAGTACTGCCCGCTCATCTGGCTCATACGAAGCATAATTCGTTTTCAGGGTTAGCTCGGTTACACCTTGCGCACAGAATTGTGCCCACTTCACCATCTCGCCTGCGCCATCCTGCTCCCAGAATGAAGGGGTCAACGGCAGATGTACAAACATCCAGCGCGAACCAACGAAAGTCCCCCGGGAATTTTCCCATAGGACGATTGGAGCAGCAATGCTTCGATCATCCTTGTTGATCCCGCGAAGCAAAGAGTGAATCTGTGTACTCATCGTGCCTGCAGAACCCATCTGGTGCGGCAAATCACTGTTTTTGGTCGTATGCGGAACCAGATTCCATGTATCTGAAATCTCGAAAAGTCCTTCTTTGCCGGCCAGAAGCGGGATGTGCTCAGATGAAGTGAACGATTGCACACCGGCAGCAGATACGTTCAACGCCTCATGAATGTAGAGTTCCTGATGATACGCGGTCTGCTCGGACTCGACGACCCATGCTCCATTCTCATATCGAACCGGGCGTTTAAATGGTGCGCCCCCCACACTGATCAAGCTTCCACCCTGATGCAGATAAGCTGCAATCTCCGTCCAGGCGGACTTGGGGAAATAGGGTGCATGCAGATTGATGAGACATCCTTCACCAGCCGTCGCTTTCAACGCCTCTGCAAGTTCATCAGCGTTTACAACAGTAATCTCTTCGACTGCTTCCCACGTATCCAGAGCCTCCTGAGTTGGCAAAGCACCAGTTACGGCAAACGCAGGGTCAGCGAAGATAATCAGCTTTTGATCCTTAGGTTGGATACTCATAATAGGCCATCCTTCATGGATGTATAGACCAACTGGGAGAACAGGCTGTTGGACCATGCAAACCATTTTCGTGTAAAGATCGTTGGATCATCGGCATGGAAGCCTTCATGCATATATCCGGTATCTGCATCTGTCGCTTCGAGCATGCGAATAATCTCCAGTTTCTCCTCGGCAGACTGCGCAGTCAGTCCCTGCATGGACAATCCCATATGCCAGATATAATTCGGCGGGGTGTGCGGGCTACCGATTCCTTTGGCAACCTTGCCCTCATAGTAGAATGGATTCTCTTTGCTCAAAGCAAAGCGGCGCGTATTCTGATAGATTGGATCATCCGCTGTGACGTAACCCAGATAGGGAATGGACATGAGTCCCGGTGTACCGGCATCGTCCATGAGACAGTGGTTGCCATAACCGTCCGTCTCGTACGCATAGATCGGTCCAAATTCGGGATGACGATAAATACCATACAGCTGAATGCCGTGATCCACGTCCTGCTCCAGATCCTTCAATTCCTGCAAAAGATCCATATCCCGGAACACCCACTCGGCAAACTCCTGCATCTGACGCAGAGCAACAACCGCGAACATGTTGCCAGGAATGTTGTAGTGGAAGTCACACGCATCATCACTGGAACGGAAACCGGACCAGATCATACCTGTGTAGTTGACTGGCATGCCTTTTCCGTGATTGCGCAAGGAATCTGTCGGGATACCGTTATTGCGAGTGAAGCGATACGGAGATTGTTCCATATGATGCTGTTCGACTTTGAACAGATCCACAATTTTACGCATCGCTGCCTTGAAACTGGAATCAAAAATGTCAGTCAGCTCGGTTTCCTTCCAATATAGATAGGCCAGGCGCACAACGAAACATAATGAGTCAATCTCAAATTTGCGTTCCCACACCCAAGGTGACATGTCGGTCTCGTCCGTGGTGTTCCAGTGCCAGTCATTGGCCGTCTCATTGAAAGCATTGGCATATGGATCGATATGAACATACTGGATATGACGTTTGATCAGCCCGCCGATGATGCGTTGCAGGTCCTCGTCTTCTTTTGCAAATGGAATGTAGTGTACGACCTGCTCCACCGAATCACGCAGCCAGGAAGCCGGAATATCTCCTGTGATGACAAAAGTGGTACCGTCCTCCATCAACTTAGTGGTTGTTTCGATGGTATTGGGGAAGCAGTTTTTGAATAATTGTAGCAGCTTTGGCCTGTGAGCCAGTTTCTGTTCTGCTTCTTCGAGCACGGCCTGAATGGATTGTGGCAAAGCAACAGGCGGCATGGGTATTTTGGGTAATCTAAACTGTTCCATGGATGAGTGCAACTCCTTAAACAAATTGAATGGTGTAGCTATACAGGATGAAACAAAAAATTTACACGGGACCACTGCGCGGTCAGAAATATCCTCCGATCGCTGTTATCCCCAGATTTTTTTGATTCCCTTTTCTAAAGGGTAAAATCTGGGAATAAAGGCGAACGCTTCGCTTCTTCGAATTCTTTCTGTCCTCTCCGTTATTGTGTAAATTTTTAGTTGAACATATATAGCTCGAAATATTTCAAAAAGGTTTACCGCAGTAGCACGGTTTGTATTTCGTAGGGTTTAAAAGATAGTGTGATCTGGCCGTTCGTGTGGGCCAGTGGTTTGATTGGTTCTTCCAGTGCGTTGGAGTGATACGCTTGCTCAAAGGCATGTGGCCATTGCAATGTGATGCTTTCGCGTTTGCCTGACGACTCATAAAAACGCAGCACGGTGCCGTGTCCATCCTCTGCCAGTTTGACGGTATCCAGAATGACATGCTGGCTTTCGAAGTTAATCCATGATCCAGTTGCTGGACGTGGGTGTGCAGCAGTTACTGTTACATCTGCCGTTGGATATACTTCAGCCCCTGTGCTTTGTTGTGATTGATCCATCTGCTGCACCTGTTCCATCGATTGCACTTGTTGTGGCTGTTGTGTTTGCTCTACTTGTTGCACGACCACTTCCGTGTTCAGTTCAGCTGCCTGACGTACGGTGTGTGCGTTTCTCCAGTCTCCGTCGTGCGGGTACAGGGAATATGTGAATTCATGTTCTCCCAGATCGGCCGTGCGGTCAGGCCATTTTGGGGCACGCAACAAGGACAAACGAATCGTGCTGCCTTGCACGTCATAACCGTATTTGCAGTCATTGAGCAAGCTCACGCCGTATCCATATTCGGATACATCCGCGAAGCGATGTCCGCAGACCTCATACTGGGCTTGTTCCCAGCTTGTGTTACGATGCGTTGGACGTTCCAATGCGCCAAATGGAATCTCAAATGTCGCTTTGGAGGTCACCACATCAATAGGGAATCCAACTTTCAGAAGTTTGTGATCTTCATTCCAGTTCACGTGTGTCTGGAAGTCGATTCGCCGTGAGTCATGATAAAAGACGATATCTTGTGTAATCACCGATTGATGAAGCTTCCAGTGGAAGCGCAGGACGTCCTTCGTTGTACCCGCCAGCACCAGCTTTTTCTCCACCAGTTCCACTTCGCCAGCAACCTGTTCCTCATAACGATTGTCGATATCCCATGCATCCCAGAGTGTCGGACGGTCATGGAAGAAATGAAGCTGATTGCCTCGTTCACCTGGCTTCAGCATCTCGCGCTCCGCGGTCTTATCCCACAGACGGGTGATCTCCCCGCGTTCGTTGAACTGTATATGATAAAGAGCGGTATCCCATGTATCATTAAAGGTTGGTTGTACGGCAAGGTTGGTCATTTCCCGTACATTCGTTTCCCTTGTGTTTTCCGGTACCAGCCAGATCGTTTTATATCCAAACGCCGGAATGTCTGTCACGAGAATAGACATGCTGCCATCCTCCCGATCCATCCGCAGGCGTTGGCCTTCTTCATCGACGCCGTAGCGATCCAAGCCATCCTGCACAGAAAGTTGAACGACTGCACTCCGTTTCCAGCCCAGGCTGTTGAATACAACATAGGCTAGTGAACCTTCTGGTCCCTCGGTGTTGATAGCCGTTGTCAATGCTGCAATGCCTTGATCCAGTCCGGTTCTACCTAATTCAAATACCTGTACATATTCCTCATTCGAAGTCACGTAGGACTCCGTAATCGCCGATCCCGGTATAATATCGTGGAATTGATTCAGCAAAATCAGCTTCCAGCCGTCATGCAGATTCGAACGCACTTCAGCTTCTGCATCAGCCTCCATCTCCGGTTGAGCGAGTGTATTCCACAACTCAGCTTCTCGATACAGAACCTCCGCTTTCCGATTGTTGCGCTTATTGCGCGCATGTGTCGTGTAGGTTCCCCGATGTAACTCCAGATACAGATCACCATGCCACTTCGGAAGTACAGGTTGTTCCTTTTCAATTCCGGCAAAGAAAGCTCCAGCTGTGCTATAACGGCTTGCAGGCTGTCCAACCATCAGTTCTGCGCGATCCATATACTCCAGCATCTCGCGTGTTACCCCGCCGCCACCATCTCCGTGTCCATATAGAAGCATATGCTCCGGATGGGCTGCTTTCTCACGGTAGGATTGCCAGTGATCGTGAATATCTTTTGGCAGGGTATTCTCATTAACACCATGATTGAGGTAAGACAGAATGGGTGTACCGTCAATCCCCACCCAGTGAAACAGATCATATGGAAACACATTGGTGTCATTCCAGCCGAGCTTCGTGGTCATA
This sequence comes from Paenibacillus sp. FSL R5-0749, assembly GCF_038595085.1. NCBI lineage: Bacteria > Bacillati > Bacillota > Bacilli > Caryophanales > Paenibacillaceae > Paenibacillus > Paenibacillus sp. FSL R5-0749. Next base: position 5,487,704 of record NZ_CP152005.1, read on the forward strand.
AAATAGTCCACATTGCCATGCTTCAAAATCTGCGGCAGTGAGGCACAGTACCCGAATGTATCCGGCAGCCATTCAATCTGTGATGTCTTGCCAAATTCCTCCATATAAAAACGCTGACCGTATAACATCTGGCGAATCAGAGACTCGCCGCTTGGGATGTTCAGATCCGGCTCAACCCACATGCCGCCAACGAGTTCCCAACGTCCTTCTGCAATCCGCTGCTTCACGCGTGCGTACAATTCGGGATCATGTTCCTTCAGGAATGCATATAACAAGGGTTGGCTCTGGGAATACACATAGTCTGGATATTCATTCATGAGTGCGTCCACGGTGGAGAAGGTACGGCTCGTTTTGCGTACCGTCTCACGTACAGGCCACAGCCACGCAATATCAATATGGGACTGTCCCACCATATGCTCCAGACCTTCTGCGTTACCGCCAATCTCACGTACATGATGCTTCAGATTATGCTCAATCCGACGAATACCTTCCCCCTGCTTGATCTCTTCTGCTGACATGCCTACAAATTGGTCCATCGCACGATAGATGGCTTCCAGCAGACGAACCCGCCTGAAGTCACTCTCTGGCAGCAGCACAGCCGAATCACGCACAATAATGACTGTGTACATGAGACTGCGAACGGCTTCATTTGGTCTTACCAGCAGGCTCGTAATCGATGTGATCGGCGGCTGAATAACCGCCTGTTGATTCAAGGGGTCCACAGGTTCAGGTACTGGATCGAACATCTCAATCTCAAGTTCTGGGTTGGTCCCGACTTTGGACGGATCAAGTGTGACGTAGGTATGATTGCGGTCCAATCCCTGGTAGGAGTGTCCATTCACCCGCAGTAAACCTTCTCCCCCCGTTTCAAATACAAGCCCATAAGGCGCTTGCTGCCATGTAGCAGGGATCTCCAAACGTGTTCTGAAGAAATAAGTTGTTCCCTGTTTGCTCGGAAAACGCTCATAATCTTGCCCTTCCGGGTACTCACCCTGATCCTCATACTGTCCTGGCACATTGTAATAAGCACGAGTAATGTCCCAGCTGCGCAGCTGCAATTGCTCCAGCCACTGATGTTCGGACAACTCGCGAATCAATCGTCTGATACGTTCCACAGTCTTACGCCTCCCTTACGGTCAGTTCGGTCATATGCGTATCGTTTACGCTGCCGCCGATATGAATATGAAACAGGCCCGGTTCAACGACAGGCTTCAAATCACGACCAATATACTGCAACTGCTCCGCTCCGATTCGGAATTCCACGGTCTGTGTCTCTCCAGGCTCCAGGTTCACTTTCGCAAACCCCTTCAGTTCCTTGGCAGGACGAGTCAGTGAGCTAACCACGTCCGAGATGTACATCTGTACAACTTCTGCACCTGCATAAGGGCCGGTGTTGGTCACATTCACAGACACCGTGACTGAATCCCCCGCTGTCATGGATGCATCACTCAGCTGCGGTTCACTGTACTCAAATGTGGTATAACTCAGTCCGTACCCAAATGCATAACGTGGCTCCAAATCCTCTTCGAGGTAACGCTTGCCTCGGGAACGTTTGCCGTTGTAATAGATCGGTAATTGGCCGACATGCTTCGGAATGGAGATCGTCAATTTGCCTGACGGATTCACATCACCGAATAGAATATCTGCAATGGCATGCCCGCCCTCTTGACCCGGATACCACGCCTCCAGAATTGCATCGGCATGTTCATCCACCCAAGGTTCCGTGATGGGACGACCATTAATGTAGACAACGACAAGCTTTTTGCCGAGCTTGTGAATCTCCTGAATGAGTTCCAACTGCACTCCGGCAAGACCCAGCGTCATTCGGTCGATTCCTTCACCGCACTCCATATCGTTCCATGAGTGATCCGATACATTGGAAGCGCCCGTCTTCAGATCGATTGTTCCTTCTCCAAAGTCACGCGCACTGGAGCCGCCAACCACCATAATGACGGTATCTGCCTGACTGGCAACTTCGATAGCCCGCTCAAATCCTTCTTTTGAATCACCTTTAATCCGGCATCCTGGTGCATAGAGAACCTGATCTACACTGCTGCCATCAGTCACAAAACCAACAGAACTCTTCTCCGTTTGCACATCCATACGATTAGCCAGCTTACTGCGAATGCCATCCAGTACCGTCGCCACTTTCGACTTCGGTTGCGGAGACGTGTAATCACCCAGCTGATTGTAGGCCTGATCGGCATTGGGGCCAATGACGGCAATCCGGCCCAAATTTCCTATCGATAAAGGTAGCGTGTCAGCCTCATTTTTGAGAAGCACAACACCTTCCGCCGCCAACTGGCGTGCGAGCTGAATATGCTGTTCACTTCCAATCACTTCTGCTGCCCGATCAGCATCCACATAAGGCTGTTCGAATAAGCCCAGTCTGAACTTCAACGCCAGCACGCGAGAGACAGCCTGATCCAGAACCTGCACATCAAGCTTGCCTTCTGCCACCGCCTGCACCAGATATTGCCCGAACATCTCACCGGACATTTCCATATCGATGCCTGCCTCAATCGCCTGCACCGATGCATCCAGTCCATCCGTCGCGACATCATGCCCACTAGCCAACATGTTGATCGCGCCACAATCCGTAATAACCAGACCATCAAAGCCCCAATCTTTACGCAAAACATCTTCCAGCAGTTCGGTATTTACCGTACAAGGTGTGCCATCAATTTCGTTATACGCCGGCATGATGGAAGCTGCACCTGCTTCTACAGCTTTACGGAATGGATACAGATCCACTTCCAGCAGTTCACGCCAGCCCATATGTACAGGCCCTGCATTGCGTCCACCTTCCGAGCTGCCGTAACCGACAAAATGTTTTAACGTAGCAGCAACTGCATCGTCCCGATCCAGACTTTCACCTTGAAGTCCTTCCACGGAAGCAACTGCTAGTTCTCCAATGAGAAACGGATCTTCACCGAAACATTCCTCCGTACGCCCCCAGCGCGGATCACGCACAACATCCAGTACCGGAGAATAGGTGACCGCACCGCCTTGAGCACGTGTCTCCCGCGCTACTGCCTGACACATCTCCCGATATAGATCCACATTCCATGTACTCCCCAGTAAAAGGGGAACGGGATAGACCGTCCCGTCAATGGCCATATGACCATGTGAGCACTCCTCCCCAATCAGGATGGGAATGCCCAGTCTGGAATGCTCTACCGCATAACGTTGAATCAGGTTAACCGCCTCAGCGCCTTCTCTGGCAGATAGTCCATTTTCCAGTGTAACGCCAGTCCAGGGATCTGCCCGAAGTGCACCATAGAGGGAGCCAATGCCGCTATTCTCCACTTGCTGCTTAAAGGATTCATTTAATGTGATGTTCCCCTGATCATTCGTATAGGTCTGCCAGCCAAATGGCTGCGTAAGTTGGCCTACCTTTTCTTCCGTAGTCATCAGGCTCAGCAGGTGTTGTACCCGTTCCTCTACGGATTTGCTTTGGTCCTTGTAAGTCATCAATCTGCATCTCTCCAATCCTATAGCAAGATCCGTTTATTCTTTGACCGCGCCCACCGTCAGACCCTGTACAAAATAACGCTGGAAGAACGGATAAGCGAATATAATTGGCAACGTGGCAAGCACAACCATCGCCATTCGGGACGTATCCTGCGGAATGGACTGCATGGCTGCCAGACTCATCGAACTGTTCGCAGAGTTCTGCTGGATGAACTGGATGCTCGACTCAATCCGCATCAGCATGGATTGCAGCGGCACCAGAGTGGGATTATCGATGTACAACAGCGCATTGAACCAATCATTCCAGTAACCAAGTGTACTGAACAACCCGATGGTTGCCAGTCCCGGCAAGGAGAGTGGAATTACGATTTTCATAAAGGTATAGAATTCTCCGGCACCATCAATTTTCGCCGATTCAATGACTGCATCCGGCACACTGGTGGAGTAGAATGTACGCAGGATCATGATGTAGAAGGCATTCATCGCCAGGGGCAGAATCAGTGCCCATAACGTATCTTTCAGTCCAAGCAGCTGGGATACAACCATATAGGTTGGAATCATCCCGCCGTTAAACAACATGGTCAGAATCGCAAAGATGGAGAAAAATCTCCGATATCTGAAGCTCTTGCGTGAAATCGCATACGCATACAGCGACATGAGAATCAGACTGATGATGGTACCAAGTACCGTCACCAAAATGGTAACTCCATACGCCCGCAGCAGCGTGTCCCCGCTCTGCCAGACAAACTGATATGCCGCCAGACTCCATTCTGCCGGAATCAGACGATATCCATCACGGGCCAGTGCTTTCTCGTCCGTAAACGAGATGATGACTACAAATATAAAAGGAAATACACAGATCAGAGCGAATAGACCGGCGATGATGTTCATGATTACGTTCCAGCCGCTGGATACGTGGTGGAAGTCGCGTTTTTTAACAAGCCCTGCTTGAGCCATGGTGGTTCACTCCTTTCCCTGTTCTAGAATAGGCTGCTGTCTTTATCTACTTTGCGCACAACATAGTTGGAAATAATAACGAGTACAAAGCCCACGACGGATTGATACAATCCCGCAGCTGTGCTCATGCCAATTTCACCACTTGTTTTCAATCCACGATATACGTACGTATCAATAACATTCGTAACGGAATAGAGCGTACCCGAATCCCTTGGCACCTGATAGAACAGTCCAAAGTCGGCATAGAAAATGCGGCCTACGGCCAGCAAGGTCATGATTGTAATGATGGGTGATAATAAAGGAATCGTAATATTGCGAATTTGCTGCCATTTGCTTGCCCCATCGATCATGGCTGCTTCATAGAGAGATTTATCAATCCCCAGAATGGAAGCCAGATAGACAACGCTGCTATAACCAATCGTTTTCCATAACGCTACGAATACGAGAATATACGGCCAATATTTTGCCTCGGAGTACCACTGAATCGGTTCCATCCCGAACCAGCCAATAATCTGATTCAACATCCCGCGGTCCATGCTCAAGAAGCTGAAAACGAAGTAACCAACGATAACCCAGGATAGAAAATACGGCAGAAACATGCCGGTTTGATACAGTTTGGCGAGTCGTTTATTAACCAGTTCCGAGAGCAGGATTGCCAATGCCACAGCGAATACCAGTCCCAGGAAGATAATGGCGATGTTATAAAAGAGGGTGTTGCGTGTAATAAGCCATGCGTCACTTGTGCTGAACAGGAATTTGAAATTGTCCCAGCCTACCCATTCGCTCTTCATCAGACTTGCCCAGAACCCTTCACGGCTGAACCGATATTCCTTAAAGGCAGCCACTGTACCCACAAGAGGCAAGTAGGAGAAGAAGAAGAACCAGATGGCGCCTGGCAGCACCATGAACAGCATGACCCGGTTTCTAATCAGGTTTTTCAAAAATGTAGTCATTGTGGAGTTCCTCCTTCAGGCTTGAATGAAAAAGGACCGGACGCGATAAGCAGCCGCCCGATCCTTACGATGTACTCTTACTTGTTTTCCGCTCTCCAGGCATCCAGCTGGCTTTGGGCTTCCGCCATTACTTTCTCCAGTCCGGCTTGATTGAACTTCTCAATCACTTGATCCAGATTGGCTGCCGGGTCCAGTGTACCTGTCATCAGTGCTGCCCAATACTGCTCTTTCACGTTCTGTACCGCCGTCAGTTCAGCAGATACATTGCTTGAATCAAAGTTAAAGCTGAGGATCGGGGAATTGGTACCTTCAGCGTTAAACTTCTTGAACTCATCCCATTTGTTGTCCGGGTCATTGCTGTTCAGATAGAGCAGCATGTTATTCCCAAGGGAGTATGAAGGCATATCGTAGTTTTTCGATTCAGGCAGATTTTCCATATGCGTGTCATCCACTTTTTTGTAGTGTGTGCCCTCGATACCGGAGTCCACCATATTGCGCAGCACAGGATCTGTATTCAGCAGGTTTAGGAACTCCATCGCTTTTTCTGGATATTCCGAGTTAGCCGAGATCGCCATAATGGAACCTTGTACAGATGTATTCGTTATAATCGCTTCACTTGCAGGTGTTGAAACCACTTGATAACCGTAACTTGCAGACCATTGGTTGTCCGCGAGCGGCTGTGTCTGTGCACGATCCAGGAACCAGTTGCCCGATGTTGTCAGGTCGTTCGTGGAACCTGTTGTAGCTGCTTCTGCCGATACATAACCGGCTTTGTAATATTTGTGCATCGTCGTAAGTGCTTCTTTCATTTCAGGTGTTTCCAATATGTTCACGAGCTTATAGTCCGTTGTATCCAGCTTGATTGCCATCGGCAGATTCTGAATGACATAGTCATACGGCACGTAAGGAACATAGTTTTTATCCATGGCAAAAGGTGTTACACTTGCCTCGTTTTCCTTGATCGTTTTCAGCAAAGGCTCCAGACTGTCTAACGTACGGACACCAGAGGTGTCCAGCTTGTATTTATCAACCAGCATTTGGTTAAAGCGCCATACCTCTTGTTGAGGCAGCTCTTTGTTGGCTGGAATTCCGTAATTGTGTCCGTCTACCTTCGAACCGCTGAGGAATGCAGGATCAATGGTCTTGGTGAGATCCTGACCGTATTCAGCAAGCAGGTCATCCAGTTCAAGGAATGCACCTTTTCTGGCATTTTGTACATAATCGAATCCACCGGAAGAGGTGAACAGAATGTCCATTGGCTCACCGGATGCTACGTTAACCTGCATCTTCTGCGGGTAGTCACCCCAGTCAACCATCTTCATCGTTACCGTGGCATTAATTTTCTCTTTGGTATACTTGCTCACTTCTTCCATCACTTTGTTGACGTCTTTCTGAGGGGTACCGATGGTATACCAGATCAACTCTACCGCGTCGTCTCCAGCTCCCCCGGATTCCGAAGCATCTTTGCTTCCTCCACAGGCACTAAGAACAAGTGTAACGGCCATTAACAATGCAAGAACGAGTGAGAAGCGTTTTCTTTGTTTACTCATTTCTTTGATCCTCCCTTTTCGTGTTCCCTTAGGCACTACTTACTAACTGCTTTAACCTTATCGAATGAAAGCATTTACAAAAAGAAGATAAACTTAAGCTTTCGAGGTACAAATTAAAGAGAAATTGTCCTTGGACAACTATTTTGTACCTGTTTAAATAAATCGCTTACATGAAAGAGACATGCCGGGTAACGTATGGCATGCTCTTCATGCTGCCATTCCTATTCCCGATATGTCTCTTGGATCTCTGTCCGTACAGTTGAATCTACCGGTCACCAAATTAACCAAACACCTTGAAATCCGTCGGTGAAATTCCCACATATTTGCGGAACTGTTTATAGAAATACCCTGTCTCCCAATACCCCACATTTCGGGCGATCTCATGTACCTTCAGATTGGTATTCCGCAGCTGTTCCTTCGCACGTTCAATCCGGTATTTATTGATGTATTCGGCAAACGTTTCTCCAGTCTCCTTATGAAACAACTGTCCCAAATACACCGGATGCAGATGATAGTGGGCACCCAGCAGCTTCAGGGAAAGTTCTTCTGCGTAGTGTTTGTCGATATGCTGAAGGACTTGGTTCACAATTGGATTCTTCATATCCTGCAATAGGGATTGAATCGTCTGCGCCGCAACTTGCTGAAGCGCCCGCACGAGTTCATCAAAAGTGCCACTGTCCAGCACAAGTTGAAGCCCTTGTTGGTATATGGCAGACTCATCCGAGTGTTTGATGCTCTCCAGTTCCATTTTGAAGCGAATCACCACTTCCAATGCGGTATTCTGTAACTCCCCAGGCGTAAGTCCATTGCGATGCTGTTCAAAATCCATACGAATCCGCTCCGCAAGTTGTTCTGTATTCCGGGACAGAATCAGTTTCGTGTAATCCCTCCAGTCAATAAAGAAGGACGCTGCCGAGTTGCCGCAACGATCCAGGATGGCATGGTCGATGACTTTCAGATCGGGATAGATCATCACGTATTGGAGCGCCTTTTTTGCCTCCTCATAACTGGCCGGCGCATGGTATATCCCCTTCATCAACCTGCCCGCCCCGATACGTACCGCAGGATGTGTTACTGAGATGGCATCGGATAAAGCCCGAAGACCCTCCATTAACTTCTGTTCCTCATCCTCGTTACCCTCGACATTGGCAACAATGACGAGATCACCATCGATGTCATGAAAGACATTCAGATGGGACTTGTCCTTCAGCATCTCCTCCACACGTTCAAACATGCCGAATGTTTGCCCTTTGTCTTTGTCACGCAATATAGCGACAGCCACATCCGAGGCTTCTAGAGAAAGGTTCATAAACCGGGCACGTTCCTCAAATTCGGTAGCTGCAATCTGTCCCGTAAGCCATCGATGAAGAATGTTATCTTTCAGAATCTGAATGCCATACGCATCATCGGTTTGAGGTGTCACTGTATGATCCAGCTTGGTCGCTGTATTCCTAAGCGTGGATTCCAATTCCTCCACATTAATCGGTTTGAGCAAATAGTTTTCGATCCCCAGCTGCATGCCTTCCTTCAGATATTCGAACTCATTGAAACCACTCAGGATAATGACTTTCATCTCAGGTTGCACTCGCCTTGCTTCCCGAATCAGGTCAAGACCATTCATGAGTGGCATGGATATATCCGTGATCAGGATGTCCACAGGCTGAGAGGAGAGCGCTTGTAACGCTGCCTGCCCATTACCTGCATGGCTCACAATTTCCATACCAAATGAAGACCAATCCACAATATCGTATAACCCTTCAATGATGAACGGCTCATCGTCTACAATAAACACCTTGTACATGTTAAACTCCCGTCCCTTCTGTATGTGGATAACGCACCCTGATCCGTGTTCCCTCACCGAGGGTGCTCTCTATGGTGATACCGAACTCCGGCCCATACAGGAAGCGCAATCGACTATGAACACTGCGCAGTCCGAACATCTGACCCGACTCTTCTGGACGTTCCAGTTCTTCAAGGATTTCCGTCAGGCGTGCAGGATCAATGCCTTTGCCATTATCTTTGATCTCCACCTGCATCACATTATCCGTCTCTTCCACAACAATCGATAATCGGTTATCCGAACGTTCCGTCTGAATGCCGTGCACGACATAATTTTCAATAATAGGTTGCAGCGAAAGTTTGACCACAGGGTGTTGATAATAAGCAGCATCGATCTGGATCGTATATATGAAAATATCCTTGTAGCGGATTCGGAATAACTCCAGATACAAGCGGCAAGCTTCCATCTCATCCTTCAGCGTGTAATTCTTCTTCTGCTGTACCAGGCTCTTGAACAATACGGATAGGCTATAGATCATCTCGCCGACATCTCTCGCTCCCTGGGATATGGCCCTCATTCGAATCACTTCAAGCGTATTGTAGAGAAAGTGAGGATTGATACGCGCCTGTAATGCGACCAGTTCGGTCTCCTTCTGTTTGATCTCGGCTTTGTAGACGCGTTCAATGTACAGATTCAGCTCATCCAGCATGTCATTGAAGCTATGCGAGATCTGCCCCAGTTCATCATCGCGCGCATCGTCGATGCGAGCCGTCAGGTTGCCGTATTTTACTTTTTGGGTAAAGCGAATGATTCGACGGGTTCGTTTGGCAAAGTTAATAATGAAAAACGCCGGAACCAACACGGCAAACAGAATACACACGATACTGATGGAGATGATGGTATTACGAATCCCCGCATAGGTCTCAGCCATTTCTTCCACCGGAACAGTACCAATAACCACATAACCCTGATCCGCGGAGACAAACTTGTTCACATACATGTTCTGCTCCTTTTTCATCGAATCCATATCCGTCTGATCAAACAGGGAATCGGCCACATTCACGTAAGGGTACTTTTTCCCGTAATACTGATTGTTGGAGTCGAACAGGACTGTTCCTTTGGCCGATAACACCACGATTTCTCCCTTCAGGTTACTCTCGTAGTTATCCAGTGCATTCCCGATTCCCTCCGAGTCAAAAAACACCAGAAACTGCCCCAGATTTCGAAGCGTCTGTGTATTGTTAATCGGTACACGGATCGAATAGAGCGCAGGGTCCCATTGATTGATCTCTTTGCGAATCCAGTAATTGGGTGCACTGATATTGGGCGTTTCCATCGCCATCACGTCCGGTATATAGGAATGAGCTACATTGGTGTCCAGCTTGCGGAACTGCTTGTGTTGATTAAAGGTAGACAGATCCTGCTGCTCAGCGCTATACAACATGAGTTGGTTAATCTGCGAATTACGATCCATAATGTTCTGAAAATGTTTCAACACATCGGCCGAATAGTCGTCCTGATTGGCGTAATATCCATTCGTCATGTGCTGAACATATTCAGCGTAGGAGTGGTTCATCAGATACGTAATGTTGGCGGAGAGTGCCTCATTCTGATGCATGTCCCTCACCATGTTTTGCACCGATTCATACTGCTGATGAATATAACGATCCACATGTTCCATCGCTGCTTTCTGGATCGCCAATTCCCGGCGAATCGTGGAGTCGGACACCGTTAGAAAGATGATATAAGACAATGTAATGATCGTGACAATCGATATCATCGAGAAGGTCAGGAGCATTTTCATAAACATATTATTTTTGAAGAAATTATTGTAAACGCTAACAAGTTTCAAGTCGCATGTTCCCTCCGATGCTGTTTTCCTGACTATATAAGTTGAACTAAAGATATTTACACTGACACTACGATGACAGAATAACCTTCCAATCGCTGTTATCCCCAGATTTTTTGATTCCTTTTTCCCAAGGGAAACTCCGGTGATAAAGGCGAACGCTTATGCTTCCGAAGTAGCTTTCTTGCAGAAAGCTTTTAGCTTCGCTTTTTCAGGTTTCTTCTGTCCTCTCCGTTATCGTGTAAAAAATTAGTTTAACTTATATAGAATTATATCACCCGGCTTCTGACATTAACTTGTCACCTGTAACTTTTCTTTAGTTTGTACTCGCCTTTCTTTAATTTCACCCTATTTAAAAACGCTTTCATCCACTATCGTTAACCATAAGTTTAGCTTTGTGTAAAAGAATGCCAACCATTCATTCCACTTGAAGGAGGAACATCATGACACGCAAACTCAAACCGAAAGGCATCATTCCCAAGGTCACTGCCATGGTACTGACTACGGCATTGCTTGGACAAGTTGTTGCATCATCCGTTTATGCAGGAGACACGCTCCCTTACACAGGTGAAAGCGCCAAAGGGGTGAATCAGCCCTATCAGCACGGGTATACCTCAGCCCAGATTCTGAACTGGACACCTGAAAGTGACATCCATGGTGATCTGCTTCGTGCCCATGTCCCCTTGCAGCCCCGTAATGAACCGTTCGCTGCCACGCAAGCTTATCCTGAGCTTAGTCCAGACACCCAGCTATTTACGATGAGTGGCGATTACGGCAATGCATTCTTCGATAGCACACCTTATACCAATGAATTCAGCCAATATCTCTTTAATTATTGGCAGTATACAGACTACTACAGCTATTGGCATGGCATGGCTTCTGCCGGAGTGCCGGAGGAATTATACGATCCCAGTAAGGAGTGGACGGAGAAATACTTCGAGTTTGGCATTTTGAATATCCCGAATCCGGCCTATACCAACGCAGCTCACAAAAATGGCGTCAAATCCATTGCCAACATCTTTTTCTCGGACAATGACCGTGGGCCACAAACCTATAAACAAATGCTGATTCAGGATGAAAACGGCAATTTCCCTGTAGCCGAGAAACTTGCCGAGATGGCAGAATACTACAACTACGATGGATACTTCTTCAATCAGGAAGAGGTTGCCCGGGGTGTAGCCCCTGAGGATATCGCTTCCTACAAGAAATTCATGAAATATCTAAGAGATAAAGGCCTGTACGTTCAGTGGTATGATTCCACCATCAATACAACAGGCAAGATTCAATACCAGAACCAATTTAACGGCCTTAATAGCCCCTTTGTAGAGGATTCCGTTCTCGGCAGAGTCTCGGATTCCATCTTCCTGAACTACGTATGGAACCACAAGATGCTACGCGATTCCCGCGACCATGCCCTCAGTCTGGGACTTGATCCACTGGAAACCGTATTTGCAGGTGTTGAAGGTGGTCATGACAGATTCGGCCGCTGGAAGCAATCCTACGACCTGCGCCACAATCTGGATGAGAACGGTCAGCCCATGAATAGTATCGCGACGCTGGGTGCAGATTTCACCCACAATGCCCTGGATGAAGAGATGGGCGATGGGAGTACGAATCATCGTGCGGAGGATCAGTATCAATGGATGACCTTTGTGCGCGATCGTGCTTGGTGGTCTGGTCCAAATCAGGACCCTACGGATACGCGTCGTAACGCTTCTGCCAATCTGTCGGATGTGTATGCTTCCGGCGCAAACTGGGATGGGATTGCTGCATATCTTACCGAGCGATCCGTCATCAATGGCTCGAATTTTGCGACAAGCTTCAATACAGGTCACGGTCTGAAATATTATGAAGACGGCGCTGTCTCGAACGACAAGGAATGGTCCAATATCAACATTCAGGATATCCCCGTCACTTGGCAATGGTGGATGGATAGCGAAGGCGACAAACTGAGTGTCGATTTTGATTATGGCCCATCTTATGAGAAAGGCGCAAGGTACAACTACGATTCCATTGGCGCATTCCAGGGCGGCAGCTCTCTTGTGGTGAACGGTACATTGAACGCGGAGAACTTCCTGCGCTTGTACAAGACCGACCTGTCCGTCAACGGACAATCCAAATTGGAACTGACGTATAACAAACCGTCCATCAGCGATGCTTCCTCCCTGCATGTTGGGTTAATCTTTGAAGATGATCCATCTAACGTGGTCAACGTAGAAGTGCCTCAGTCAGGTCAGCATACGGAAGGCTGGAAGACAGCTACACTGGATTTGAGTGCCTATCAAGGCAAGACCATTGCTGCCATGGGATTGTCCTTTGACCCGAATGGTGCAGCAATTGAGAACTATCAAATGAATATTGGTGAGATCCGCATGTTCGACGGTTCAGCGGCTGTGCCGGATGCACCGACCGGATTCCATATTGCCAAAGCACTGACCAACACCAATGAACTGGTTGTCGCATGGGACATGAAGGACTATTCAGAGGTCAAACAATACAATTTGTATGAAAATGGTGCCTATGTTGGCGGCGTGTATGATTCCACTTTTTATATTAAATCGCTAAAACAGCCTTCTGGTGAACTGTCTATACGTGCTGTTGGTGCAGATGGTACCGAAAGTGAAGCAACCGTCCTGCCTTATGATCTGAATGCAGCCGTTCAGAATATTGATGTGAAATTCAAAAAGAATGGCGATGCCATCGTTAGCTGGAACAACCCGAAGATAGCAAAAAATGCGGGCAAGGATAAGAATACGGATAAGGACAAAGATAAAAATAAAGACAAAGGTAAAGGTAACGAGTCAATTCAGATCACACTACAAACCGAATATACGAAAGAACCCTTCACCAAGTCGCTTCAGGTCAAAAAAGGAAAATCATCTGCCGTTCTGACGGAACTTCCGACCAATGGTGAACATTACGTGCTGAACATCGCTATTGGCGAGCAGAGTCCAGTAACCCATACCGGACAACTCGCAGATCTTCAGATTACACCATACGCCAAGGATAAGGTCACAGTAAAAGATGGGAAATATACGCTTGCCCTGCCGGATCTGGAGGACTGGTACAAGATCTATGTATATGAAAATGGGGTAGCACGCGAGTTCGGCGTCACTTACGTTTCGCAGAAATTCCCGTATATCATTCGTGGAAGAACAAAACTGAGTGAACTGACCTTCACACCAGCGTCCAGCAACAGCTCATTGAAGCTAGTCATTGAGGATTATGCAGGCAATCAGGCCACTACGATTTTGAGGTAATTATAATTTTCGTGCACGCCCGTATGCTAGTTGAGATACGTACAGCCCTTCACTTCCCAAAGGAAGTTGAAGGGCTGTTTGTTCCTATAGGAACGCACCCACCTGCTGAACATTCATTGCTTTTGAATCAATGTATTTCTTTGATTACACCCCGTTGGACAACATTGAGGATAGATACTTCCGTAACTGCTTTTTGTCTATTTTATCCACAGCCGTTCTGGGCAAATTATCCACAATGAACAGCTGAGTCGGCCATTTGTACGGAGCAAGGTGTGGCTCACAAAACGCCCGCACCCGCGTTAGATCCAACCTTGCACCGTCCCGTAATACTATGAAAGCAACGAGTTCCTCTCCTTCGTCTGGAAGAGGATGTCCGATTACAGCCGCCTCGCTTACCGCCTCATGGTTCATAAGGACATGCTCCACTTCGGCACAAAATACATTGGAACCGCTCACAATAACCATATCCTTCAAGCGATCAAACACATAAAGGTAACCTTCGGCATCCAGACAGCCGACATCCCCAGTTCGAATCCAGCCATCGGACATGGTCTCGGCAGAAGCCTCCAACTGGCGCCAATACCCCAGCATGGTCTGTGCACCTCGAACAACGATTTCTCCAGCCTCACCCGTCACTGTCTCACTTCCGTCTGGATCTAATATCCGAACTTCGAAGGCCTGCTCACCCTGAACAGCCAGGTCGGCTGGACGACCTACGGATCGAAGGCGATGAGAATTCCCCATATGTTGAGCAGGAAAAAGACGGCTTATGGACATCCCACATTCTGCTTGTGAGTAGTTATTCACAATGGTAGCATCAGGAAATTGCGATACAACATCCTGTAGTGTATCCGGGGAAATAATGGACCCTCCGCAGCCAATAAGCTTTAGGCTCTTCAAATTTCTCCCCCCGACGGATGCCTCACGAGCAAGATCACGAAGCAGTTGGCCTACTGTACTGAGTTGTGTAATCTGATCTCGTTCAACAGCTTCCATAATGCGGTTTACATCCGCCGGGTATTCATCTAGGAATACAAGACAGCCCCCAGCAGCCATGGTCGCCCACAACTGGAACTGACCCACCAGATGGGATAAGTTAAGCACCAACACACGACGACTGAGATCATGACCGAAGCCTGCAGAAGGCGTAAGTTGATTCCAAGCAGCCATACCACGATGCGAATGCATGACCCCTTTGGGTCGGCCGGTTGTCCCACCCGTATAAATCAGGACTGCCGTATCGTCTACACTTGGTTTGAATTGGTCTTTTGGAGAGAACGCAGGTTCATGCTGCAAAAGAGCAGCGAGCAAACTGTTATTCGTTCCTTCTTCGTCTGTCGTGAACAGTTTTGGACAATACCCAAGAAGCTTTACCGTGGCGATCGCTGCGTTAGCATGTTGGTCATCATGAATAATCATATGTGGTTCTGCATCCTGTAATATGGCAGCGAGTTCAGGCACTGTTAGCATAGGAGACGGTACGAGCGGTATAGCACCGATCCCAACTGCTGCATAAAACGCAACAACGAGCCGGGGATCTGGATCACCTAAAAGGGCAAAGCGATCACCAGCCCGGAGTCCTTCAACATATAGAGCATAGCTCAGTCTTTCAACTTGACCGTTAAGCTCCCCATAACTCATCGTTTGCCCATGTCGCATTAACGCAGGTTGCTCAGGGTACAGACTTGCTGCAATTGGCAATCGTTCGGATAGAAGCAAGCAATTACCCCCAACATTTATATTTCCATTTTCTCCGTTAAGAAAACTATGGAATAAAAAGAGAGTAGCATATATCTGGAATAATAAGTAATCACTATCCCCTATTAAAATCATAAATTCTTCTGATATTACATTTCCATCAACCCTGGTTAAGTACGGAACGAAGGCGTACCCCAAGTACCCGAAGAAGAACTTTGGCTCGTGCTCTCTAGTTTGTGTCCTCCCATAGTTGGACGGAAAAAGTATCTTTATATACTAAAAGTGAGAACTTTATATCTAAAGTAATTTCAACTTTTTTAACTCTTTTCCAATATACTTAACAAAAAGTTCATAACGTCTCTTTAACCATTGAAATGACCTACTTATGATGTTTGTAATTATACGTGTATGAGTGATCCGTAGGACGTCCAAATTTTTAAAAAAATAATCCCAACCTTTATTTCGCCTGGCACACTATATAATTGTCAGGAATTACAGATGCAACTATGGAGGAAACAATGGATTCAATTAGTACAAACGGAAAAGAAGCCACAGAAGCCATTCGGAGCTATGTGAAACCGATTTTCGGTTTTGCGTTAAACCGGGTCAAGCACCGGGCTGAAGCGGAGGATCTGGCTCAGGAGATTATGCTGCAGTTGTTAAAATCCTTCTCTGGGCTGCGGGACATTAGAAGCCTTGACGCTTACGTCTGGACGGTTGCTCGATACACTTGGGTGAATTGGTTGAAAAAGCGCGAGCACGCTCCCCAAGTAATCGAAATCAACGGTATGTCTGAACTTTCTGCCGCCCCTTCCCGGGAGCCGCTTGACCGGTTGCTGGCAACCGAAGCTTCACGCGAGCTGCGCCGAGAAGTCGCGTTTCTGTCCGATATTCATCGCCGGATCGTGGTCATGCATTACTACGAAGAGCTTAAAATCAGCGATATCGCGATTGCTCTGGACATTCCTGCAGGCACGGTGAAGTGGCATTTGAGCGAAGCTAAAAAGGAGTTACGGAAAGGGATGAAACGTATGCGTGCAACAGGAACTTTAAGTGTCAATCCGGTCAGCATGGGGGAAATGGGCCATTCCGGTTCGGCCGGCAAAATGGGCGAAACCAACGATTTTCTTGGGCGCGCCTTGGCGCAAAATATCGTTTACGCGGCTTATCACAAGGCGCGTACCGTACATCAAATCGCGGAGGAGCTCGGAATGCCGCCATCTTTGCTGGAAGGCGAAGTCCAGCACCTGGCCGATTACAATTTTCTCATCCAAACCTCCCCCGGCAAATATCAAAGCAATACCATCGTCTGGGACCTCTTCGAGTTGGCCGTAGCCGGTCATCAATTCTGGCAAGATTGCGCCGCCGAAGTGGCCGATGTTCATTTCGACGCGTTAATGGAAGTTCGCCGGCAAGTCGAGGATAGCGGAGTGTACGTTCCAGACGGCGACTATAACTTCCTGCTCTGGACCTTGCTGCCCAAGAACATCGAAGAGCAATCTTGGCGGAGCATGCCAGCTGGCGAGAACTTCGATGCGGTCGCACCAATACGAAAGGACGGAGGTCAATATATTGCCTATGCGGCCTTAAATCGGAGCCACTATGCCGATCCGGGTTTTGATATGAGTAGTTACGTCACCTTCGGTCCGTCGCTTCGCTACGTCGAAGACTCTCCTTTATACTTGTGGCAATTCAATACGTACTGGAGCGACCGCCAGATGGATTGGCGTTTCCTGGAATATCGGAATGTTGAGATTTGTCATGCGTTCCAACAAGGGGAACTGCCCGACAACGAAGAGAACGCTGAGCAATATTCGTTCCTGCTGGAGAAGGGGTACATCCGCAAGACGAAGGAGGGGTACAAGTTCAATGCGGTTTGGATGGACTCCCCGCAAACGTTGGATCGGTTGAACAAGGCAATACCGGATTTGTCCGCTCTGTATGCGCCTGCTGTCGGCAAGCTCTACGACAAAATGCTCAACCTGTTCCTGCAAAATCAGCCGAAGCATCTGGAGCCGCAGCTTGCTTACATGGTGAGAGGCAACACCGGCGGAGGCCGGCTTGTCGCTTATATTTTGAAGCATTTGATCGATAACGGGAAGCTGAAACCGCCGTTGCCGCATCAGCAGAAGACGATTTCAACCTGGATGGGACCGGTCAAGTAAGTCGGTTCGGAGGTGTATACGAAGAATAGTCGTTCCCGGGAAGTGGCCATTTTTACACAAAACTCTGTCTGTCCAACGAAGTGATTAGGACATCTCTATTTCACAAGGCCCCCTCCTGAACGTATGGAAATAATTAAAAACTACCCATGACGCATGTGCGTCATGGGTAGTTTTTAATCGCAATCGTATCAGCCAGAGTTCTCCTCTACCTTACGATTTTTATCTTTCATGTTCGCAACCAATCTTGAGAGGCCAGATGCTCCACATACTCAACAGATCTATTCAGCAAAACTGCCCGTTAGTTGAGCAAAAGCAACTAATCACAATATCAGCTGCTTTCTGGTTGTTATTGAGCTAACGTTTCCCGTTAGCTCAATGCTAATTATCAATAAATTTGGTTATGATTTCCATGGCATATCTTCAAGGTTAACGCCAAATTTCTTTTCTACTTCAAGAATAATCTTACCGTCAATTTCAGTGATTGTATGACCTTGTAATTCGGGAAACTTTTCGTTTGAAAATTTCTGCACCATCTTTTCAGCTTCTTCTCGGGTTGGTGCCTCAAATGTTTCTACAGTTTTAAGCAATTTCATGTTATTATTTCCTCCTTCTATTCCTAATAAATAGTCTGCTGTAACACTGAAATACCTCGCAATTAAGGGTAGCATTTCTAAGTCAGGATAATTCGCAGATGTCTCCCATCTTGAAATTGTCTGAACTGAAACGTTTAGAGCATTTGACAGTTGCTCTTGGGTTATACTGCTCTGAACCCTTAGTTTTCTGATGTTTAGACCAATCTTCATATTTGCACCCCTAATCTTATTTCTTGTTACAATTAAAGTTTACTGTTTAAGGAAATGTATAACCAGAACCTAAAGCGAGAACGAACTTAACATATGTGTTAAATCATTTGTTGAACAAACCTGCCCGTTAGCTTAATGAGGAACTCATCATCCTAATATAATTTTCGTCTTCTCTACTTTCTGTAAAGGTATGCAAATAAGG
Organism: Paenibacillus sp. FSL R5-0749; assembly: GCF_038595085.1. Taxonomy (NCBI): domain Bacteria; kingdom Bacillati; phylum Bacillota; class Bacilli; order Caryophanales; family Paenibacillaceae; genus Paenibacillus; species Paenibacillus sp. FSL R5-0749. The sequence continues at coordinate 5,506,395 of NZ_CP152005.1, forward strand.
ATCGTTAGCATTTGTGCATCTATCCCTATTGTCAGTCTACTAGTTGAAATCAGCAGCTGATCACTTTGAAACCCTGACGACTATAGGCCCTAGGAATATTAAGATTTCATCTGCTTACAAAACAGTATTCCAATTATAGAAAGGAGACCTGAGATAATTCGCCTGTAGCCATGATTTTATACATCAAAAGGAATTACTTATGTAAGGTCACAGCCACTCACACTAATTAGAGCGTCTCAACCAACTTCTGAATCATTGAGTGGGAAATTAAATATACAGGCCCCATTATTTCTATTTTGCCGTCCTTTACACGTATAGCGCTCTCCTGTTCTGCCGCATAAATATCAATCTCTTCAGACAAAGGGAACAGGTAGCCTTGAACAAACGTGGCGTAATCGCGTTGAGAATGAGATTCGTAGGCAAAATGATCAAAGCCAATACCATCATAAATAGTACTTGTTTCAACTTCATCAGTGTTATTCAAGCTTAACCATTTTGCAGCCATGTTTAATGCACCGGCACTGGCACCCATTATAATGGCATGGCTATTCTTAATAACATCCGATAATTCATATTCCACCAAAAAATCATTCTGCAAAACAGGATATCCACCACATAAAAAAATGACAGAAGCGTTCTGAATGAATCGCTGAGCATCTTCTTTCTGCATACGGTAATCAATGAAATGATATTCATCAAAAATAATGTTAGCCTGATTCAACCAAGTCCATTCAGTAATCTCATCCATGTTAATTGGCTCATCTTTATAACCTGACGGATCAGCACTAATCATAACAAGCGATTTTCTGTCTTGTATATCCTCCTGCAAACAATGGACCAGTTTCTCTGGGAAAAAATGATTAAACCAACTTAAATAGTAATGAGTTTTCAAACTTAATACCTCCATATGTATTTTTACATTCATCCATTCTTAACTCGCTCCCATCAACAGACCGGTCTTCATTCCTAATAACCCCTGCCATATCAAATCTCAATCTTTCAAACTTCCCAATCAACACTTCTGTAATCCTCTTTTTATATGCAGTATACAAAATAATCCAATTTATTAATAGAGTACATTTACCATAGCTATAATCACGTTAAAAAAAGCCCGGTTTATCCCCCGGGCAACATACACTTTTGTATGGGTTACTTGCTTATAAATTCCACCATCTTCTGATGCAATTCCTTCTCGGAACATTGAAAGATACCATAAAAATCCTGGGGGTTACGGATCAATTTGTTTAATTGGTCTATTCCATATTGTTGAACAACAAACTCTACGAATAAGAACGAAAACTGAAAACCCTTCATCGTTTCGAAATCCCAGGTATCATTATCTAATTGTTCGAACGTTGGGATCTCTAAATTGTGAATAGCCTCTTCTGTTGTACCTTCAATAAAGTCCTTAGTCATCAGCTTGGCTTCATATCCACCAATTCCTTGCCTTATCCATTTTGGAGCCTTCGGATTGATTTCACTTATTAGCCACATGGTGAACAAGTGAACCGTACCTTTAAGAATCGATTGATAGGTATGCTCCGGTCCTGGATTTAATGGAGATACAATTTTAAGAATACTCCCTTCGTAGGTACCCATGAACCAATTCGGAGCATCTGCTTCTCCGACCGCTTGGTGAAACGATGGCATATCAGGATATACCTCAATCGTTACTTTCCGCGATGGATGATAATTGTACTTTAGCGAGATTCGTTCAATATGTTCACTTAGTTCATTGAACAAATCATGGTGTACTTTATTATTGGGCTGATTGTTCAATCCCTCACTTTCACCTTTATTAACAATTGAAATCAAGTCTTCAATAGACATAATCGTAACGCCTCCCCATTCTTTCATTTCCCGTTTAAGTTTTTCCAAAGCTCTGTAGAGTCTGTTCTTTACCGCACTTTCACGCATCCCTACGATCTTAGAAATTTCAATCAATGTGCAGTCCACAAAAAAGCGTAATGCAATGATTTCTTGGTCGGTCTCATTTAACTTTTTCAGCGCAACTCCGATATCAATTCGAAAATCAACATTTTTCGTAAATTCAAGGGAGATCGATTGTGATTCATATCCCGTAAAATCAAACGGCGTTTCTTTTTTACGCGATAACCTTCGATATTCGTTTTTCACTGTATTCTGAGCAATCTTGAATATCCACGTAAATAAATTTGATCTGCCTTGGAATCGGTGAAGATTCTCGACAGCTTTTAAAAACACCTGTTGAGTCAAATCATCTGCAACCATCGGATTCAATTTCAGCGAAAAGTACGTGCAAATCCTTTGACGATACAGCTCATAGGTGCTTTCAAAGTTAGTGATACTTTCCTGTTTATCCGGATAAACAGGTTTTGTGTCATGAGCTCCTGACATGGTGAGAACCTCCTCTTGATTTACAATGAATTAGACACCAGAGAGAGTCAGAAGGCCACATAAAATAAAAAAATATGTATTCGTCCTTTTAGGCTTGTTATTTACAGGACTAATCAGCCTTTTTGAAATCTCACTTCAAATGATCTCTAAAATTTCATATCTTTACAAATTAATCATGTTAAGCAAAGATTGGAGTAGTCTACGAGCCATTTGTTTTCATCTGTCACAACGATCTGGAGGAAATCACATCAGGTAACCGCCTCCCAACTTAAGGAGTGATAATCATGAAATACACCCATGCTTTTTTATCAAGCATCATTGTTTTAGGTAGCTTAGGCACGTTATCCACTGCACCAATTCCATTTCATGATTCTGATAAAGTAGCACACATTGCTACTAAAACAACTTCTGTGAACGCTTCGACATACCAGAATATACCTAAGTTCCATAAAACGATAGGCTCAAACAAAATGGTCTGGAAAGGTGACAACACCACTATAACTGCAAATACTGTAAAGCAGGATGCTGCTGCCGACTTTGAGCACAACATGATTGACATGATCACAGTTGCTCATGGTAAAGAAAAACACATCCTGCATACGGAAGACTTTGGAGTGAAATTAATCGATATCACAAGTGTTGCTGAATCTCCATCTAATAGCTGGATTGCTATCCGAGCAGAAAAAGCTGCCGGCAGCAATCTTATTCTTGTGAACGTTAAAACAGGAAAGTACATCATCTTAAACGAACGTCTTGAAAACGCAGGTAAACAAGATGTCGAAACCATTACATCTTATAATTGGTCACCAAAAGAAGACATCATTGCATTTGCTTATGGAAATACGGAGAAGAGCATTTTAGCCATATACGATACGAAGAAAGACCGTTTAGTTCATCTCCCTCGGGCAACCAACTATATTAGCACAGGTTTAATTTTATGGCATAAGAACGGAAAAAATATGGATTACATTAGTGAGTATCCTTCAGATCAATGGATTCTTTTCAGATACGATACCACAAGCAAAAAAGTTAAACCTGTAAAAAAAATGACTCGGAAAGAATCTCAGCAGTGGTTTAAATTAGATAAATAACATCATTATTTAACTCCCTTCCCTTGCCCCTACCTACTGACAACAGTTCTCTTGTCCATATTTTGTAGTAAACCGTTTTTCTTTACGACTTTCATGTCCTTTGTAGCGTTCATATTAGTGAACAGAATATTATAGTAAATTTGGGTTTTCATCAAAGAAACAGGAGGTGATTGGTTTTTCCCCGTTAGAAGTCTAGTACTACGCAAATTAAAACCGAGGTGTAAAATGAAGAAATCTATCATCCTGTTACTATTCAATACGCTGCTACTCTTGCTAATTCCCATGCACACCCATGCAGCTACGAATCAAACTAAAATTATTTTAGATGGCCAGGAGCTAGTTTTACCTCATGATATTGAAGTCGTTAATGTACGAAACAATATTATGATTCCGATTCGGGTAGTCGCTGAGAATTTAAAATTCAACGTGAAGTGGGACCAAAAAACACAAAATGTAAATATCGAACAAGCTTCCAATGCAATCTCCTTGACCGTTGGAAAGGATCAAGCCACAGTCCAGAACAACACCGTCCAACTTAATATCGCTCCACAAATGATCAAGAATACGGTTGTTGTTCCCCTGCGTTTTGTTAGTGAAGAGATGGGTCTGCGAGTGGGCTGGAATAACAAAGACAAGATTGTTACGCTAACCAGCAATAATGTATCACAACCAGCTTCACCCTCTCATGAAAATGATGCAGGCACTAACCTGGTTCATGATATAACGTATGCCAATAATCAACTCGTCGTCTCATTGGACCGTGAAGTTGCTCCAGTCATATCTACACTTAAAAATCCCGAACGAATTATTTTGGATTTCCCATCCACCAATTTCGGAAATATGGGACAGGTCCCCTCTGGAGGATCCATGGGAAGACTGGATGTTAACGAATTCCCAAGTGTTACTGATATACGTTATTCTCTTTTCAAAAATGATCCTCCTCAGGTTCGAATCGTAATCGAATTAAACAATATAAATTCGGTGAATTACACACAACAGACAATCGCCGGCAAATTTATCCTTGATCTAAGTATGGCTAATGAACCTGCACCTGCAACTCCTGTGAACAGCGGCAAAAAAATCGTCGTTATTGATCCGGGACATGGAGGAAGTGATCCAGGTACAATAAGTTACACTAAGCAACCCGAGAAACATTTTGCCCTTGCTTTAGGGCTAAAAGTGCAGGCTCTTTTGAAAAAGGAACCTAACATAGAACTAATAATGACTCGGGAAACAGATATCTACCCTACACGACCGGAACGTGTCAAACTTGCCAACGATCTCAACGCAGATGTGTTTGTATCTATACACGGTAACAGCGTCCCTGCTGCTCCTCAGATATCGGGAACGGAAACGTATTATTACCAACGGGAGAGCAGTAAAGCACTAGCGACCCTCATTCATAAAAATCTGATCGATGCCTTGGGATTTAAAGATCGTGGTGTTAAGAACGGAAACTACCAGGTGATCCGAGAAACTACAATGTCTGCCGTTCTTCTAGAAATCGGATTCTTAAGCAACCAGATGGAAGAAGAGGCCATGATGTCAGAAAGCAATCAAAATAAAGCAGCACAGGCCATTGTGGATGGGATAAAAGAGTATTTGAAGCTATAGGGCAGTGAATAATTCAAGAGGATGTGCTTCTATGAAAAAAAGAATCTATGTGGCTATCGCAATATGTGCAATAAGCATACTAGTGATAGGGTGCGGTAGCAAACCTACTTCTACTGGTCCAGTGCAGGGTTCCGATCCTGTAAATACGACACCAGCGCCAACAGCTAACCCAAGCGAAGAAAATGGAGAATCTCAAGAAATTGAGGTTTTTTACGCAGATGATCAATTATTACAAGTAGAGCAACGTAAGAAGGAAATTACATTCAAAGATGACTCCGAAAAATACAGTAAGACTTATGCAGCACTTCAAAGTAGTGATCAAACCGAACTAATTCCATTGTGGAGAAATATTGAACTGCTTTCTGCTACTTTTGATCAAGGGAAATTAACGCTGGATGTGCATATTCCGGATGAAGCAAGATTAGGGTCTGGCGGAGAACTATTAGCGATCGATGCTTTGAAAGGAACCTTTTTTCAGTTTGATGAAGTAACCCGTATTGATTTGCTTGTTGATGGAGATGCAACTGACAGTTTAATGGGTCATGCAGAATTAGAACATCCACTAACCCGTGAATAGATCCATTCGATGGAACATACAAAGCATGATTTAAAAATAAGAGCCATTCGCATTAATACGTTGCGAATGGCTCTTATTCCTTCGGTAAAAGTGGATTTGCACTTCTTCTTGGTCAGGGAGTTATGAAGTTCCTTTTTGTTTACTCGCCTGCATCTGCTGGGCAAATCTCATCATCTCTTCGAACTCTTCCTCAGATACGGCATCCCCATCGTTGCTTATGTCTTGTACAATCGGAATTTCGGGCTTAGCTTTGGTTCCTTTGCCGTATGTACGGGTACGGGTTCCAGCTGCACCAGCAGCCTGTTTACCTTTGACCTTGGCCTGATCACGAATATATTGCACAGCTTTCTCATATGAGTTCACCTGTTTGAGCAACATGTTGGAGGCAATGGCCTCAACGAAGTTACGGTTAATCCGCTGCTCTCCACCAGATACAAGTAATGCCATCAGATAATGAATCAATACATTGATGACTTCACCAGGCAACTTGTAGCTCAGATCAATTTTCTCAAATATATCGATCAGATTGTCCGGTACTGCACCTGGGAAGAACGTCTGCAACAGGCGGGTATACGGCTCGTTACGCAACATCATATTGTATTGATGAATATCACACTTCGTCATGAATTGCGGAGGTACTTCGACGTAATATTCCATCTGTACCCCATGCTCAACAGGTGGTTCACCGGAGTCTTCTTTCCGCTCTGGCTCCTCCATATGCTGCCTCAGTGCCACAACCTTGGCTGCCTGTACAGTCTGTTGCTCATGGCGCTTCTTCGTCTGTCTGAACTGCATGCTCGCTTTATGCTGAAGATCATCCAGAATCAGCTGGCCCTGTGGAGTGAAGATATCATCTTCATCCAACAGACGGCATACATCCTGCACACTAAGATTGAACTTGTTCACTACGTAATTCACAATGCCCAGTTGTTCATGATCGAATCGCAACTGCTCTACATGACGGCGATTGACCGACTCGCGCGGGAAACGCAAAATAATGTCTGCATAGTTCAAACTGTTTTCTTCCGCTGCATCGTTCGTGCCTGTCCGCTGGGCCGTTGTTGATACTTCCGACAATGCTTGCTCCAACTCGTAATCAATCACATGAGTATTCAATTCAAATATATCGTAAAAGGGAACAGAAATATTCTCTTTGTTGGCTGCCGGATAAGGCGCGTCCCCATTTTCCACTGCCGAGAACCCGGAACGCAGAGAAAGGACGGCGAATTTGCCTATCTTGTCACGAAGCAGCAGTGTCAAATGCTGTGTCCGGAAAAACTCTGCCGGAGAGAGCGGCGGTTGCAGCTCATATTCGTAGATGTAATCATCATTCTCCGGTATATATAGCCGTGAAGTCTGAAGTAGTCCCACCGCTTCAAGCTTGGATGCCTGCTCTACCAGATATTTACGCCCTTTCTCGCTTGGCTCCAGGCCAAGCGTCATGAACAGCCTTCGTTGCTGCTCCAGCGGCGAATAACCGACCTGTTCACCGGGAAGATGCTGAAACAACAGCCGATACAAGCCAACCGCAAAAGCACCTACCATGGGCTGATATGCTCCTGTAAGCATACGGTCATCCAGGGCGCTAAGTCCAAACTCCCTGTATACGCAGTAGCGATGATGTTCAGTATAATGGTGCAGATTCTTCATGCGCATAGCCTGATCTCCTTCTCCCCAAATGTGTGTTTATCTATTCTATCATAAATGTCTGATCCTCAAATGTTCAAAAACAGGTAAAAAGAGGGCCTGTTCTCGCTCCGTTTCGTCCTAGGTCGACATCATTCACGTTTTCGCCGAATTCAGCAAATTTCTAAAATAAAAATGTCGAGTGCCGCTAGAATACTATAAAAGCTGTAGCCGCAGAATACAAGGGATTCTCTAAAGAGAATGTTCTCCAAATGTATATGAAGTACAAGTGTACAATAAACCTTCTAATATAAATGAACAGCAAAAAAGCCTTACCTTTGTACTCGTAAGCGTTTACGACAAAGACAAGACTTTTACGCGATTACAGTGGCATGTGTTACCTTGTTCCAACAATCTAAAACATTTTGTACCCACCCAAACGTAACTTCTGGATCGTCCAGCCACTGATTACCGCACCAGCCAGTCCAGCGATGCCCGTCATATAGTCCACAAGCTGGAAAGAACTCAGATGTGACATCAGAGACGACGAATGATCCCATAGAGAGTATACAACAACAGGCAGAATTACAATGATGAACAGATAGGAAGGAAACCAGGTGGTCTTCATCAGCATGTTCAGAATGAAACCGATACCAAACATCATAACGAAAAATAATACCATTAATACCAACACAGGTATAAATTGCATCGGGCGACATTCACCTCTTCTTTCACACTTTCGGGTTTCACTTCTGGATAGTAGTTAGTGTACCGCAAAAAATGTGGCGAAGCAACGAACTTTCTGGACAAATTTCCCTATAATTATGCACTGTTCATTTGCCCTTCTCCTTCATGTTGGGATACAATGTAAACGATAAAGCACTCACCCGTCCCTTATAGTGCGTGTTCAAAAAGTAAACTTTTGAACAACCTCTTATAGAGATTTGGAAATATACCTTGCAGGAGGAACACAACCAATGAACGAAGCCGCATCAACACTGGAGGGCTGGTATGCCCTGCATGATTTTCGCTCGATTAACTGGGCCGCCTGGAAAGCAGCAGATGATGAAGAACGTGCTGTAGCACTGGACGAGCTTCAGGAATTCTGGAAAGAATGGAAAGAAGTCGAGGACTCATCCAAAGGAAGTACCGTTGTTTATACGGTTGTAGGTCAAAAAGCCGATCTCGTCATGATGCACCTGCGTGAAACGCTGGAAGATCTGAAGGCTGTTGAGAACGCGTTTAACAAAACGATGTTTGCCCAGTACACAACGAAGTCTTATTCTTACGTCAGTGTAGTGGAACTGAGCAACTACCTTGGCAAAGAAGGCGAAGACCCAATGCAGAATCCAGAGATTATCGCCCGTCTGAAACCTGTTCTGCCACAGCGGCAATACATCTGCTTCTATCCGATGAACAAAAAACGTGAGCTGAATGACAACTGGTACATGCTGTCCATGGACGAGCGTCGTACGATGATGCGCAGTCACGGCATGATTGGTCGCAGCTATGCGGGTAAAGTAAAACAGATTATTACCGGCTCTGTCGGTTTCGACGATTGGGAATGGGGCGTAACGCTGTTTGCGGATGATGCACTTCAGTTCAAGAAACTCGTCTATGAGATGCGTTTTGATGAAGTTAGCGCCCGTTATGGCGAATTCGGTTCGTTCTATGTGGGAAGTCTGTTGAACGAAGGAACGTTGGAAGACATGCTTAAGCTGTAAAATAGTACACCGCACAAAAGCACCGCGACATCTCCTGTAAAGGATACTGCCTGCGGTGCTTTATTGTGTATCAAGCGAAGCGTTCGCCTAAAAGCTTTCTGAAAGAAAGCTGCATCGGAAGCATACGCTATCACCGGATTTTCCCTTTAACAAAAGGGAATCAAAAAAATCTGGGGATAACAGCGATTGGAAGGTTATGTCTCTAATCCTCGTCCTCTTCATCAACAGCTTTCAGTGATTCGAGGAATTCGGCAGTGGCCCGGTCACGGTCGCGACCTTTCTCTTTAAGTCGCTCAATCGCGGGCATAATGAGAATATCCACTTCTTTCTGCACGATGTAGGCCAGATCATATTGATCCTGTTCCTCCAGATAACCACCGACCTGCATCAGGGCGTTGTACCGATCCAGTTCGTCACGCGTCAATAACCCCCGGACCTGAACACTGCAATGTCTCATCCAAAAAACCGCCCTTTCTTCAGGACTAGCGGAATACCACCAATGATGAACAGATAACGCAGATCAACCAGCTTCTTCAACTGAGCCGCTTTCCAACCCTTGTACTTCTTGCCGCCTACAACAGCAATCGCTTCACCTTTACCCAATGAAGCAACCGTACCTTTGCTCGTAAATACAAAAGGCTGTGGCTGTTTCTTGCGAATGGATGCCACGACGTTCTTCGCGCAATTCACACCCTGCTGCATCGCAATCTGGGCTGTTGGCGGGTAAGGCCGTCCTTCCGCGTTGAACACAAGTGAATTATCACCAATCACATAAACATGCTCATGTCCCGGGGCACGCAGATAGTCATCCACTTTTACCCGGCCACGCATCACTTCAAGACCGGCCTGTTCCAGCAGTGAGTTACCACGAATACCACCGGTCCACACCACTGTGGCAGCATCGAGCTTTTCACCCTCACCCACAATAACCCCATCGGGGAGACACTGTTTGATCGGAACACCAATTTTGAAGGTAACGCCCTTCTTCTTCAGCACGTTCATCGCATGTTCTACCAGTTCAGGGTCAAAACCAGGCAAGGCCGAAGGCGCTGCCTCTACATTATAGATGTGCACATGTTTAGGATTCACGTCGAACTCCTTGCACAGCTGTGGAATACGATCTGCAAGTTCAGCTACGAATTCAACACCGCTGAAACCCGCTCCGCCTACAACAAAACGAATACGATTTCGTTTGTTATCGTTTTTGTACATCGCAAATTGATATTCGATGTGTTCTCGGATCAGTCTAACCGAGTTAATGCTGCGGATGGTCATGGCGTGATCAAGCATACCCGGAATACCGAAGGTCTCAGGCTCACCACCTAGTCCAATAATCAGATAATCATAGGATAACGTGCCGTCCTCCAGAATAATCTTCCGATCCTGTAGACGAATCTCCTTGACAGAAGATTTAACCAGATCAATCTTGAACTCATCAATCAGCTTCGAAATAGGGACTCTTGCATGCTCAATGGTATCCGTGCCGGCTGCCGGCATATGTAGATGTGTAGTAATATAATGATAATCATGCCGGTTCACCAATGTGACGTCGGCCTCGTTATAGTTCAATTCCTTCTGCAGCCGCTGGGCTGTCAGAATCCCGCCATAGCCCGCGCCGAGGATGACGATTTTGGGAATACTGCTCATGTCTATACCCCTTCCGGTTTCACTTGCATCAGCCCAATCTTGGTTGAGATGCAAAATGCACATACTTACAAATATTGATGAGGTCTTGCCCATTATGACGACAAATGTTAACTTCGCGAATTTATTTAAACGTTTGCATCAATTTCATAGCTCATTCCATTGATTCGTTTGCACGCAAGTTAGCGATTCAAGTTGTGAAATTAACCACAAGATTCTACAAAACACGGGATCTGTGCTCATATTACATATTGACTCTAAATTAGACAAAAAAACACATAGTACAGGTCAAGGATATCTGTATTTGTAGCAAAGATCAAGGTTTTTTTTGTTATTTTTCATAACCTTTCATTTCCAATTTCATCCTATTCTCATCTGATCTTCATCAATTATTCTCAGATTCGTGATACAGCTAACTTTGCAACCCTGAATACACCGTTTATAATAGGAAAGACAGTTCAGCACCCATGCCGGTTATGATCCGTAGCCTGCACATTTTTCCTGTTAACTACCTATTAAAATATGAAAGGTGTTGTTGATTCTTGACTGCACAGAATTCCAGTCATGATATGACTGATTTACTTATTATCGGTGGAGGCCCTGCGGGTCTGTTCGCCGCATTTTACGGTGGGATGCGTCAGGCATCCGTTACACTGGTTGAAAGTATGCCACAGCTTGGCGGACAACTTGCCGCTCTTTACCCGGAGAAATACATCTATGATGTCGCCGGATTCCCGAAAGTTACAGCTCAGGAACTGGTGAATAACCTGGTTGAGCAAATGAGTCATTTTAACCCGAACATCCGCCTTGAAGAAAAGGTTGTATCAGTGGAGAAAAAGGATGAGCAACATTTCATCGTGAAGACGGATGAGAATGAATATCATGCCAAAGCTGTCATTATTACAGCTGGTGTAGGTGCATTCGAACCACGTCGCCTGGAGCTTGAAGGTGCTGCCAAGTTCGAGAAGAGCAACCTGCACTACTTTATCAGTGATCTGAATGCCTTCGCGGGCAAAAAAGTACTGATCAGTGGCGGCGGTGACTCCGCGGTAGACTGGGCACTCATGCTCGAACCCATCGCTGAGCAAGTGACGCTGATCCACCGCCGGGACAAGTTCCGTGCGCATGAGCACAGTGTCGAAAATCTGATGAATTCCAAGGTGAATGTCGTTACACCGACCGAAATCACGGAACTTCATGGGGATGACACCATTACCAAGGTAACCCTTGCCCATGTAAAAACCAAAGAAACTCAGGAAATTGAAGTGGATGACGTAATTGTTAACTTCGGATTTGTCTCTTCTCTCGGACCCATTGCCGAGTGGGGCATCGAAATTGACAGCAACTCCATCGTTGTGGATTCCCGCATGGAAACATCCATTCCAGGGATCTTCGCTGCCGGGGATATCACCACATACCCGGGTAAATTGAAGCTGATCGCTGTCGGATTTGGCGAAGCTCCAACAGCCGTCAACAATGCGAAAGTATACTTCGATCCAGACGCCAAGTTGTCCCCAGGACACAGCAGTAACATGAAACGCTAGTTTCGCTGAATGAACATATATTGATACAAAAAAGGGTATCTTACTCCTGAATGAATCCAGATCAGGAGGGATACCCTTGTCTTATATATGCCCGCTGTGTAACGGTCTGGTTGTACCGGAGCAGGCTTGCCCCCACTGCCTTCAGGGACTGTTAGAATGCGGCAAATTGGACGACTACACCGGACCATACAGCCCCTACGTATTCCAATCTTCCTCTGACACGGCAGACGAAGTCGAAAACGTTTGCAATCATGTGTTGTACTGTCCACATTGTCAGACGAGCACGCCATGGCCTGTCTCACTATGGGACTTGTCCGGAAACCTGTAACATTGCCTGCAATGAGGATCTCTAGTGAAGAATGGCAGATACGTCGGTACCCAGTTTGCGCTTATGGATTTCTGCCAACAGCAGTGCGATGAAATCTCGTTCGAGATTCAACTCAATCGCTTTATGGTAGGAATCCAACAACATCTCATCGGATAACATAGCCATTTCCCGCCACAACCTTTCCTTTTTTTTCCTCAAAACTATCATATCAGAGTTTCATATAGAGAACAAGCGTTCTTGTTATCCACAACGTTATGTGGAAATCCTGTGCATAGTTTGTTGATAAATGGAAAAAATGTAGAGTAATCAACGTGTATAGTGTGGACAATATTTATGCACAGGCCTGTTGTACTACGGTAAGAACGTTTATCTGCGTATTTTTATTTGGAATAAATTCATAGTTTCAAGACTTGTTGCGAGTAAATTACCCGGTAATGTAAAATTTCAAACCTTTTTCATACTGTTTTCTTCTATATATTATCGGTTTTTCTTGGATTTTCTTGAGCTTTCCCATTCATTTTCTATTGGGGTCTGGTATTCACTTCCAGAATCCAGATCTTGCCTGAATAATCCAGTCCATAATCGAATCCAAGCTGACCAACACCAGGGAACTGACGTTCCATAATGTATGTGCATGTCAGTGTAAGTGAACGCATCTCCCTGCGTTTGTGTCGACCAGATATATGGGGCAGGGATAAACTGAGAGCTTGCCTTCCTGATAACATGGTGCCACCCTTGCTCAGATTCGTTACACAAAGTCCGGGACGAGCGAGTCGTCCAACCAAGGAACGGAATACCCAGCCTCGGTCTGTTTTAACAACTTTGACTCTGTAATCAACAGGTCTCCCTTGAATCGTTGCCAGATGAATGCCTTGCTGGATCAAGTACCTGCGTCTAGCCTTTACACGCACCAGAGAGCGATACATCTGGCTGAAACTGGCGAAAGAACGTGTCGTTTTCATATGGGTGTATCGATAAGCCCCACCGCTCGCCGATACCCGAATAACACCATAACCTCCGCCACCTACAATAGGTTTGACGTACACCATTCCATAACGACTGAGCATGTGCAGCAGATTCCCTGAGTTGAACGCCTTGGTCTGTGGAATATGGACAGCAGCTACAGGGTATTTCATCAGTGCCGCTGTCTTCCGCCACTTGCTTGCAAGCTGTCTCGACATGGGTTGATCTCCTTCCCTAGAACAATAGTCCTTCCTTATACATACTCAACAGTAGCCTTGCTTTCTTGGATGTCTGTCCACGGCAGGGGCCCCTTTTCCATGAAACTTGTCCCAGGGTGATGGCGGAAACGGGAACAAGCGCCCGGTTTGCTTTTCAAACAAGTCAATCTGTCGTATGCTACTAAGGAACGGCTTGGAAGGGCTTAAATACGAGGATCTAAGGAGCGTTTAGAACAAATGGAAGCATTTTTCAAATCACTTTATGGCGTAGCCTATTTTGCAATGTCGATCGTTCTGGTAGCCGTTACGGTACTTCTCTTTGTCACAGGTATTCGACTGTTTATTCAAAAGCGCAATCGCGGCTTTGCCGTGAGTTGTCTTATATTTGCCTGTTTCATCGTCTTTATCATTGTTGTTATGTTAACCACGCCCTTCTCTGCCACACCGCCGGGTTCACCGGAAGCCATCGCTGCCCTTCTTCACTTCGGGTAGTTGAACCTCTGTAGAAGGAGATGCTTATGACACGTACTAATGAAACCATAGGAATTATTGATATCGGCTCGAACTCCATTCGTCTGGTTATCTATGAACTGGATCAGGATGCAGCCTATCGCATCATTCATGAAGACAAATACGCTGCTCGTCTGAGCAGCGTTGTTGAGTCGGATGGCACCATCCTTCGCCATTCTCTGGATAAAGCCATCACCATCTTGCGTCAATTCAAAGCGACCTGTGAAGCGTATCAGACCAAACTGATCCGTGCAGCAGCTACGGCAGCCATTCGTAATGCAAGCAATGTCCTGCAGATTATCGAATGGCTGGAGACAGAGACGGGGCTTACCATCGAATGTGTATCCGGAGATCGGGAGGCCTATTACGGTTTCCTTGGTGTTACTCAGTCCATTGATCTGGCAGACGGGTTCGTCGTAGATATTGGAGGCGGCAGTACGGAGATCACAGTCTTTCGGGATCGGAAGAGGTTACATAGCATTTCTCTCCCCATTGGTGCAGTGAATTCACATGCCCGTTATGGGGGTGAAGATCAGTGGACCGAGGAGAATGTGAATGCGCTGTGCAATGAAGTCATTCAAGCTCTCCGTGGACAGGATTGGATTCATGAGCATCCTGGTCTGCCACTCATCGGACTTGGCGGCACGATGCGTACACTCGCCAAAGTGGAGCAGAAGCGTACCCAGTACTCGCTGCCTGTCACCCATCATTATGAGATCAGCGAGCAAGCAATGGAGAACATTGCTCGCTCCCTGCCACATCTCACTTCGGCACAGCGCAAAAAGGTGCCAGGGCTCGCTAAAGATCGCGCAGACATCATCGTGCCCGGCGTATTGATCCTGCGAACCGTCTTCCAGTTAATACAGGGAGATCGTTATGTGGTTAGTGGTGCAGGTCTGCGAGACGGGTTGCTGCGTGATTACTTGGCTGGAGGTCAGCCGGTCGTTCCGGACGCGCTGAAGGACAGCATCCGTAATTTTATCCATTTTGGTCCGCCTATTCCAGAGAAACGTCTGCAACGGATTCATCAGGATGCGGTTACCCTGTATACTGCACTAGAAGGTACTGCTCCTGATGAGGCAGATGCCCGAATCCTGTATGCGTCCTCCATGCTGCACATGGCAGGCAAGCAGATTAACTATTTCCGTTATGCGCAGCACTCGGCCTATTGGATTATGAATGCAAGCATCTATGGACTTTCTCACCGGGAGACGATCCTTAGTGCCTGCGCAGCCGATTATCATCCAAAAAAAAGAACGCCCCAACTGCTGAATAAGCATCGTGACATTCTGAAAAACTCGGATGAGCGACATGCTCATCGTATAGGCTCACTTCTGCGCGTAGCCGAAGCGATTAATCGGTCCGAGAGTATCGCTGCGATTCAAGCAACCAAAGAAAACGACTCGCTGCAGGTGCAGTTCACCTGTACAGCAGAGCCGTTACTGGAACTTGATGGTCTCGAAGAGGCCGTCAAGGATCTGAAGGAAGCCTGGGGAATTACGTTATCGTACTCCATTCAGCAGGTTTCCAAGGGATAATTCCCATAGCCTCCGTCTGACTTCTCAGCGGGGGCTTTTCATTTTTTACAAATACATAATTGCCACCAGGCATAAGCTCTCTGGCTTTGACATTATCATTAAGGGACAGATTAAGAATATCGACCAGCATCTTCTTCAGCTCTGGATCGAAAACGGGACACATCAGTTCAATTCTTCGATTGAGGTTACGTGTCATCCAGTCTGCACTGGAGATGAATACATCCGGGTTGCCGCTATTTTCAAAATAAAACAACCGTGAATGCTCCAGAAAACGATCCACAATGCTAATGACCCGAATATTCTCACTGAGCCCCTCGACCCCCGGACGCAGACAACATACGCCACGCACGATCAGATCAATCTGCACACCGGCCTGAGAAGCCTCGTACAATTCATCAATCATATCCTGATGGGATAAGGAATTGATCTTGGCTATGATTCTGGAAGGTTTGCCTTTCAGCGCGTGTTCCGTTTCTCGACGAATCAGTGAGAACAGCTCATCCTTCATACCATCTGGAGCTACACGGAACGCTTGCAATGCCTTCGGACCGGAATATCCGGTAATCTCATTGAACAACTCGGAGGCATCTTCCCCAATAATCGGATTGGAGGTGAACAGACCTACGTCCGTATACACTTTGGCTGTACTCTCATTGTAATTACCGGTTCCTACATGAACATATCGTCTCAACCCCTGCTGTTCCCGGCGTACGACAAGAATGATTTTGGCATGTGTCTTGAGTCCAACCAGCCCATAAACCACGTGACAACCGGCTTTCTCCAGCTTACGCGCCCAAGCAATGTTACGCTCCTCATCAAACCGGGCTTTCAGTTCCACTACCACCGTAACCTGCTTACCACTCTCAGCCGCAAGTGCAAGTGCCGGAATAAGGCGTGAATCGCCATTGACCCGATATAATGTCATCTTGATGGCCAGCACTCTTGGATCTTCCGAAGCCTCCAATATAAAATCAGTGACCGGTTCAAACGATTCATACGGATGATGCACCAGTACATCGCGTTTGCGCAGCAGCTCAAAATGACTTTCTCTTGGCAGAAACTCCGGTGGATAGACTGGCTTTACCGGACTGTATTTCAGATGTGAGAAACTTTCCAGACTGTCCACGAATCCAGCCAGAAAACTCAGATCGAGTGGTCCATCAATCTCGTACACCGGGTCCTGGATTTCGAATTCCTCCTGCAATTCCAATAAGGCATCCGGACGAAAATCTTTGCAGACCTCCAGTCGAACAGGAGCACCTCTGCGTCTACGCCGTAATTCTTTTTCAATCGCTTCAAGCAGATCTTCCGCTTCCTCTTCATTAATGAACAGATCCGCATTGCGGGTCACCCGGAATTCCTGTGCAGCAAGCGAGATATAACCGCTGAAGAGTGTATGAATATGATGTTTGATGAGGTCTTCAATCAGGATGAACGTTTTCTTTTTGCTATTCGCCCGAATGGGAGCCTGAACTACCCGCGGAAGATTGGAAGGTACCTGGACAATGGCCATAAACGGCTCGCCCTCTTGCTCCCCTTCCTTCTGCAGCATTACGGACAGATAGACCGACTTGTTGTGCACCAATGGGAACGGACGACTCTGGTCAATCGCCATCGGTGTGAGTACCGGGAAAATAATATCATGAAAGTACTGGTCCATTGCGCGCTGTTGTGTCACATTAAGATCTGTATATTCCTGAATGTTTACGCCTTTCTTGGCGAGTAGACGAATGAGTTCACGATACGTTTTATACTGTTCGGTGACCATGCCCCCGGTTCGTTTGATCAATCTGCGGTACAATCCCGAAGGCGTGTATCCTGTAAAATCCTTTTGCGTGAATCCGGCCTTGATCTTCTCTTTCGTCTCTGCCACCCTTACACTGACGAACTCGTCCAGATTACTAGCGACAATACCGAGAAATCTCATGCGTTCCAGGAGAGGCGTTGTTGGATCCTGGGCCTCCTGAAGTACGCGCCGATTAAATTCAACCCAACTCAAATCACGATTAACGTAGTTACCTGTTTTGACGTCTCTATGCATGTATGGCCTCCGAATGTGTTGCATATCTATTCTTCGTTAGAAGTTCTCCTATAATTGTACTATTCGTAATCAACATCAAGCGTCAGCGCAGTGTAAACGCTACGTAAAATTTATGTAAATGATACCTCATGGCCGCAACTTTTTCCATCCCTTTACAAAGGTCAATAGACAGAGTAAAGTGAAGTACAGTGTGATTTGGTCCGGTTGCTAGTTCTCATTCCAAATATATCTGATTAAAGGAGTATATAATGAAATCCAACAAACCTAGAACGTTACAAAAAAATATAGAATTTTTCACGGCGGCACTATCGCAATGTATGGTAAGCGCATGGCAGGAAGACCCGGCTGGCGTCTATTGTGAGGTCGGTTGTGGCATTGTAGAGCGGATCAGTGAAGACAGTGTACGCATCCGAAACAATGACGGAACGAAGAGTCATTATGCACGAGATATCACGATGTTCCAGACTGAAAAATAATTTTGCATAAATACGTAAAAAAGACTAGCTTTCCGAAACAAGGTGTTGTATACTCTTGCCACAAGGAAAGGAGGTGCGTCAACATTTCTAATCACATGTTGAACGTGTCCCTTACCCGATCCACTAGCTCAAATTAAATGAGTCTGGTGGAGGCGCGGGATACGGATCAATGTTTCAAAAAGCGCCACGGGTAGAAAAGCCGTCTTCGGACGGCTTTTTGTTTTGTCTTTTTCTGTAGAGAGGTTGAGAAAACACCCAAAATATTGGAAATAGACCCTTTAGCAGTTTAAACCAGGATGGCTATAATGAAGATGCAACTCAACCCAAATCCGAGGAGGCATCTTGTAATGTTCAAAAATGTAAGGGGTTTCAAGACATCCATCATGTTGGCTTTTGTTTTGTTATTCACCTCCATCCTGTTACCCGCAGGTCAGCATGCCAGCGCAGCACCAAGTTTCGCCAAAGGAGCAGACATCAGTTGGGTTCCCGGCATGGAAGCCCAAGGCTACAAATGGAAAGATAAAAACGGGGTACAGCGCGACATCATTGATATTTTGAAAAACGACTATCAAATCAACTCCGTTCGCATTCGAGTATTCGTTAATCCGTCGAATGATTATGGGAACGGTTACATGAATAAGGATCGTGCAGCTGCACTCGCACAACGTGCCAAGAATGCTGGCATGAGCGTAATGCTCACTCTGCACTACAGTGACTCTTGGGCAGACCCTGGTCAACAAACCAAACCTGCCGCATGGAAAAATTACACATTCCAACAGCTCATGGATGCGGTATGGAACCACACTCGTGATGTGATGACGGCGATGCAAAGCAAAGGCGTTACCCCGGACTGGGTACAGATCGGGAATGAAACAAGCAACGGCATGTTATGGGAAGATGGCAAAGCATCCACCAACATGAAAAACTATGCGTGGCTGGTAAACACAGGCCATAACGCAGTGAAATCCCTGAGCAGTGGCACTAAAACCATTGTACATCTGGCAGGTGGAGATGATAATGCCCTCTATGTATGGAATATTGGTGGTCTGATTAATAACGGAGCTAACTTTGACATGATCGCCATGTCCCTCTATCCTTCCGCTTCCGGCTGGAACACCGCTGTGACCAATACGGTAAACAATGCCAAAGATCTGATCAACCGTTATGGCAAAGAGATCATCATCTCTGAAATTGGCATGGACAATAACCAGGCTGCGGCTGGTAAAAGTTTTGTTCAGGCGATGAAAAACCAAATCCGCAATCTGCCCAATGGCAAAGGTAAAGGTGTATTCTACTGGGAGCCTCAGGCTACACCAGGATACAACGGCGGCTATGGCAAAGGCGCATGGCAGTCCAACATGATGCCAACGGCGGTCATGGAAGGATTCATTGACTAGAACACGGAGAGGTTAGAAGTTTGGATGGGAGCAGTGGTGGCGTTCCGGGGGCGGATCGTTCTTACGATCGCTGTTATCCCCAGATTTTTATGAATTCCCCTTTTAGGGGGAAAATCCGGGGATAAAGGCGAACGCTTCGCTTCTTCAGAATCGATTCCTCCCCCTCCACTACGTTGCTGCTCCTTGAGAAACTTCTAAAACCGTGTGTAGTCAAATGGATTAGGTAGTAAGGTACAACAAGGGCTGAAGGCGCTATTCCCGGTGGGAGTGGCGCCTTTTTGTGATGAAGGGCGTTAAGAATGCAGCGTGGTGGGCGTTCCGGTGGCGGATCGTTCTTATGATCGCTGTTATCCCCAGATTTTATGAATTCCCCTTGTAAGGGGAAAATCCGGGGATAAAGGCGAACGCTCCGCTTCTTCAGAATCGATTCCGCCCCCTCCACTACGTTGCTGCTCCTTGAGAAAATTCTAAAACCGTGTGTAGGCAAGTTTAGGGTAACGAAAGACGGAAGGCTGTTCCCGGTGGGAGTGGCGCCTTTTTGTGATGAAGGGCGTTAAGGGGGCAGCGTGGTAGGCGTTCCGGTGGCGGATCGTTCTTATGATCGCTGTTATCCCCAGATTTTATGAATTCCCTTATTAGGGGAAAATCCGGGGATAAAGGCGACCGCTTCGCTTCTTCAGACTCGATTCCTCCCCCTCCACTACGTCGCTGCTCCTTGAGAAACTTCTAAAACCGTGTGTAGGCAAATGGATTAAGTAGTAAGGTAAAACAAGGGCTGAAGGCGCTATTCCTGTGGGAGTGGCGCCTTTTTGTGATGAAGGGTGTTAAGGGTGCAGCGTGTGGCCGTTCCGGGGGCGGATCGGGCACTTCTCAAACGTGTTGCGGTCAATCGAGGGGTGCACACTCAGGCTGGAGACTGATGTTCTTTTGGCCTACATATGAATATAATAAGTTTATTGAGATAAAACATAGGATCAACTTCTTATTGGAGCGGGGGAAAATGGATGAGTTTTTTTAAAGGGATGGGGCAGTTGGCTGGGGAAGTTACCGGGAAAGTATTGGGCGGCAGTGTGCGGGTTGTGGGTGAACTTGCAAGCAGTCCTTTTATCAAAGAAATTGGGAACGGCGTAGAGAAAGCTACGATCAATACAGGAAAAACCGTTGGGCAACTAGCTAGCGGGACATATGATCTGGCCAGTGGTGCCATTCGAAAGGACGATACCGCCATAGATGCAGGGCTTGCCGATATTGGAGGTGCCGTAACCAATACAGCAAAAGGTGTAGCCATATCAGCCAAGTATGTATATAACAGCGGTAAAGATGTTGTTGTAGGCTTGAAAGAGGAAGATAAGGACAGAGTCAAGCTTGGTGCCAAGAATCTTTTAGCTGCTGCTGCGGTAACAACACTCGCTGTCGGTGTCATTGATGCAGTTGATGGGCCTGAAGGTATAGATACGTAGGAATCCGGATTAGATCACCAATAACACGACAACTGCAGAAACACAACTTAGCAGGGCAACAAAAATATGTAGACAACTAAATGAGATTTTTTCAAGAATAATTCGCTGTTTCTTCTGAATAAAGCACGAGTAGACAAACACTGTCACCACAACGGGCAAATATAAATGAACATCAGGACCATCCGTACTCGGGAGCAATTTATTTATATATCCACCTACTATTTCATTGATAAGCATAACTCCATATATCACACCAATGATCGCTGAAATAGAAAACTGAAATAATGTCCGAACTACATCATTCTTTGTATAGAACAGAACACGTTTACGGCACAGGTCATTGACCATAATATATCTATTGCCTCCTCTTTTTTCTGTTACTCTTTTTAGGTAACTCCCCTTATTTTACCATAACATTGATCCAGCTACTTTTTAGTTTTTGTTGAGCTAACGTTCCCGCTCAAACAAAAAAATGGCCCTGTCCACCTGAGCGGCGGACAGGGCCATCTATGAATATACCAGAATACCTCTATCTTCAGCTTACCTTAGCAAGTCGCGTGGCACGCATCGATGCGGTTGCATATACGATAAGCGCAATCCAGATCAGTGCGAAACCAACGAACAGAACTGGCGAGACCGTTTCCTTAAACACAAACACGCTTAGGATCAGCATGATTGTTGGCCCAATATACTGTACAAATCCGAGTGTGGACAACGACATCCGAGCTGCCGCCCGTGCAAAGAACAACAGCGGCAGCGCCGTCACCACGCCGGCTAGAAGTAATTCGATGAACATGGGTGCAGGCAGCGTCCATGCCGTTGCTTTTCCCACTATGGCCAAGTAGATCCAGTAGCCGAGTGCAATAGGCAGAACTACAGCGGTCTCCGAAAATAAGCCTACAGAAGGATCTTGCTTGATTTTTTTCTTCGCCAGACCGTACAAGCCAAATGACGCAGCCAACGAGATCGCAACCCATGGGAAACGCCCGTAGTCGATGGCAATGATAAGCACCGCGACACCAGCGATGGCAATCGCGAGCCATTGTCCACGGTTTGGCTTTTCATGAAGGAAGACAACCGCCAGCAGCACATTCAGTAACGGGTTCAAATAATAGCCCAGACTTGTCTCAACGACATGACCATTGTTAACTGCCCAGATGAAGATCAGCCAGTTAATAGCAATTAGCAGCCCACTCGCGGTAAGGGACAGCAGGGTCGAACGACTGGTCAAGATGCGCTTCATGTCACCCCAACGACGTTGGACGGCAACGAAAATCCCCATAAAGACAAATGACCAGACGACCCTGTGCGATAAAATCTCACCTGCCGGTACATTTTCAAACAACTTCCAATACAGCGGGAGAACCCCCCACATGATATACGCAATGATTGCGTTGATTAATCCATTATTCATAACGATGTCCCCTCTTATTGCTCTAATGTCTCAACGGATTATAAGCCTCCATCCTCGTTTTAGTAAAGGGGTAATAGGTCCTGCTGGAAGGCATGCTCACGTTCAACTGGCTTTACTTTGAGTGAAAAGTTTTACTTTAGCGCAGCGAAATTATGCTTTGCCCTTTTCTTTCTTACAATTATAAAGAGAATAAAAATCGCCACTAATACGACTATACCTACGATATACATATCCATATCTCGCTCAAACATAAACCACATTTTGTGTTCCAAGTTTACTTGTTGTTTGGGTGGATATCCTTCCCCGAATAGTTCAGTTGCTTGATCAACATTGTTCATTTCGATGGTCGAACTGCACGGACTACTGCTTAACTCGCCATTCCCCTCACTAAAGTAGATTAAGTATTTGTTGCCTTCCTTGAAATCAAACCCCCAAGTATAGTTCGTCGCGATCATTAATTGAGAGTCAACTTCAGTATTCCAACTTCTCTCAGCTTCCACTAAAATATATCTGAATTTCTCTTTTGTGCCCGTAAACCCCTCTTGCTTTAAGTCCACCTTTATTTGCTTTACTTCTCCATAAACAGCACCCGTATTTCTTTCTAACTCTTCTTGGGGACTTCCCGATTCGGCACATGACAGAGCGTTAATATCTTGCGCATTTGAGATACAAAACACGACAGAGAAACAAATTATTAACGCAAGTATACGAATCTTCAGTTTTCCCACCTTCTTCTCATGAAATTATTTGTATATCTGTATTGACCTGTTTAAAAGGGATAATGTTGCATTTTCCCTGGCTTTTAGGCTAACGAGAAAAAGAAGCAACCAATCGGACACCGATGGTTACTCCATTTAACTCTATTAAGTTATTATTCAAAAGTAATCTAAAAGAAATAAAACTAAGATATTTTTCTTACAGCAAACCATAGCTCAACAAAATTCAGTCCATCTTTACCACCAGTAATTTCAAATTCCATTCCGTCGACCTGTTCATATCCTGTCGTAGGAAGCCATTCAGAAAAGAATCTTCGATATAAAGCTTCAATGGTTTCATCAAATTTATCCCATGGAAAGGGATCAGACGAAAAGATCGCCCACGTATGTGCTGATATTGTTATACTTGTGTAACCATCGGCTTTACTTGTCTCACCTTTAAATGCACACAACATGTATGGGAAAGTATTCTCCCCAGTTTTTTTGTAGCTACATACAGCATGCACTTTATGATAATTCGAATTCAAAGAGTTCGGTAGATTACCGGCAGTTGCAGCAAGTCTTTCAACCTCACCGTTTTCGTGGCTTTGTTTCCATAGTTCTGCCGGTGTTTCTGCACCGTTTAATTCAAACACTTTCTCGATTCCAAATATTTCGAAAGATTCTTTTGTTTCGATACGATAGTTCATCGGCTCTTCCCCTTTAATTGAAATAAGGAAGGAAAGCCGAGGATAGGCTTTGAGGGCAATGCCTTCTTCACGAGCCATCGCTGGATTAACTCCATGCAACGATTGAAAAGCTCTTGCGAATGATACCGGTGATTCATACCCATACTTTAAGGCAATGTCGACAACTCTCCTGTCACTATTCTGCAATTCAATTGCAGCCAGAGTCAGCCGTCTTCTTCGTATATATTCTGCAAGTGAGACATTGGTAATGAACGAGAACATTCTCTGAAACTGATGTGAAGAACAATACGCACACTGAGCAATTTCCTTCAATTCGATCTCACCAACTAAGTTCATTTCAATATAATCCAATGCCCGATTCATCCTCATAAGCCAATCCATGTCATCCCTCCTCTCAATAAAAGTATAGTTTCCTCAGGTTTTCGTATCGCAACTATTTGTGCGCAATTAAGTTTCCTATCCGTCGAAGGAGATATGTTGTAAATATTCTTTCGTCCGTTAGCTTGGACTTTTAGGTACCATGCGGCTAATGTTCCTGTTAATTGAATCACTTTACTTTTCAGTTCCCAATTGGATGTCTTCAAATGGTACGTATTTATTTAGTTCAACTTCTTTATATACGCGTACATATTTGACATCAAAGGTTGGAAAAGGAGCCAATTCCTTAATTGATAGGAGCTTCATTTCTTCAATCTCCGTCTCGCTCAAACCCCAATAGGTTTGCCCCAAGGTTAAATGAGGATGATATTTATCCATTTCAAAGTAACGGTCTAAAAGTTCTTGTGATGGAGAAATCACTTTAACCAAATTCAATGTAACTCAATGACCTTGCTCGTTTCAACACTAAGAAATGTGACAGCATTTCCGAACGATTCTGGTTCTGATAATGATAATTGAAAACTTGGCATTAAAGAGCATGTCTCTCTCACGCTTTCTAACCAATGAAGATCAGCGGTAAGACCACCCTGCGCTTTTACAGTGATATGAGGTTCGACCACATCATTAAGACGATTACTTGACCAACGATTACGAAATGCCACAATTTTTTCTTTATAATCATCTGGGGGGGTAATTCCAATGAAGTATTTCACATTCATTTCATTAACGTTTCTTGGTAACGTCACCTTGGATCTATGTTGGTTATTTTCACTCTCCTCCAACATGAAATACACCAATGACGGTTTCACCATCCTTGTCATACAGTGGAATATCATAACCATCTGGTGATCTGTTGTTCTGCATTGCAATAGCTTCTTCAGGTGTATTAGGTAACTCGCCTTCCATGTCTTTTTTCAGCAGATATCCTTCTGCACCATCCACACCAATAGCCAAAATTAAGTCAGGTTTTGTTTCTAGAGAAGTCGCATATATGGCAGAGCCATATGTCTGTCCATTCTTATTTTTCGGATAGAGAGAATTGATGTGAATTTGATTCATCGCATTTTTAACGTTTGCATACTGGGATAACCCCGAACCACTCGATTCACTAATCATTAAAACCACAAAGATCAATAGTATAATTCCTTTAGAATACATTTTCACAACTGTTCACTCCCTTATACTTTTAAGCTCACAGAAATTCCGATTAAGAGAAGTAGTTCTCATATAATCGTATTCCAATTCCATATTTAGAATAATATAACATAGATTCAAAGGCGTAGTTGGACATTGAACGAGAATAATCTAAACCTGCCTAACCTTTATTGCAGAACATCCCTCTTCGATAACCTAAAAAAACAGACACCGATCTGTGAAGATCAGCGTCCGTTTATATGTTCCATATTATCAATTAAACCTGTTATTTCACTTCGCCAACAACGGTAAAGCGCTCGTTTTTGTGTTGTGGATTCTCGATCTCATCCACCAAAGCAATTGCATAGTCAGCATAGCTGATGTAGCTGTTTCCTTCGCTGTTCACGAGAATAACGTCGTTACCCGCTTGATATTTGCCTGTGCGTACACCTTCTGGATTAAAGAATCCAGCCGGGCTCAGGAATGTCCATTGGATACCTGAGGATGCTTGCAGATCCAGCAAATTTTGGCCTTGGTTCGTTGCAGTTGCTTTGTAAGCATCAGGGAATCCAGGGGATTCAAAAACACGCAATGTCTTGAACTCGTCTGTGAACAGGCTTCCTGCTCCACCCACGACGATCAAACGAGTGTTTGGGGCATCCTTCAGGATGTTGATCAACGCTTGTCCTACTTCCACATGCAGGTTCTCTTTCCCCGCTGGAGCACCAATTGCATTTACAACCACATCAAACGCTTTAAGATCTTCAGCTGTAAGATCGAATACATCTTTCTCCAGCGTATTCAGGCTTTTATCTTCCAGTTTGGATGCATTACGAACGATTGCCGTCACTTTATGCCCTCTGTCTGCTGCTTCTTTCAAAATCACACTTCCTGCTTTGCCTGTTGCACCAATGATTGCAATGTTCATCGTAATCTCTCCTTTAAATTATCAATATTGTTTATGTTTGAACTTTATATTGTAACTATAGTTGTTACAACTAAACTTGTCAACCCGTATTCTTTTCTCTCTTTCAAACCTTGTAAAATGAAAAGATTTGTAGTTGGATTTCTATCTTTTATCGTCCTTCATTCCGAATTAGAAAGGCCCTGTCCATCCATAGATGTACAAGGCCTCCTAACTATAAAATGTATCAGCAATGAGCTATCGATGTAGCATGAATAGGTGGTCGTTACACATCATATTGCTTAGATTTTATGCATCCATGAATATTTTTACGTCATGCGATTAGTTGTTCCCTTTGTAAAGACAGTCCATTCGCTCCAACAGATAGGAAAGCTGATGGGTTCTCAATAAGATTCGTACTCGTTGCATTTCCAGGTATTCCTGGAGTTATAACACCTGCATTGTATGTGCTTACCCCGAGAGGAAAGAGATAGTTCCTTCCCGCATTGTTATCCCATGTACCGCTACCGTTGTTAAATACCGCTTCTAGTCCCGTAGCAGTTCCTACATCAATGGTAATTTTGTTATATCCGGTGAGCTCGGATGCCGGAATGGCAACGCCTGGCGGTGTCGTCCAATTCCCTCCTGCAGGGCGGTAATGAATATTGGGCTGGGCAAACCCCTGCTTGTAGTAGATGGTTACACTGTTACTTTTCGGAGCATCATCGGTCGTTACGCTTAGCTCAGCACTTGCATCCGATTTGTTCTGTGCTGCATCAAAGGCCCTAACTGTATAAACATAACTCGTTGATGCCTTCAGGCTATTATCCGTATATGCAGTTGTCGTACTCGTGCCGATTTTGACACCATCACGCAACACTTCATACCCGGTTACGCCTACATGATCGGTTGACGGATTCCAAGCCAATGTTACACGATCAGCCGCTTTTGCAGTCACGGTCAGACCGGTTGGTACGCTTGGAGGTGTTATATCCACGTGAGGCGCTCCTTGTGTAATGACTCCGGAATTATAGGTGCTAACCCCTAATGGAAACTGATAATTTTTTCCTCCATTATTATCCCATGTGCCACTACCATTGTTAAACACAGCCTCCAGCCCCGTCGCTGTACCCACATTGACTGTCATCTTGGTGTATCCGGGCATCTCGGCTGCCATCATTTTCACACCCGGAGCAGTCGTCCATGTCCCCCCTGTTGGACGATAGTGAATATACGGGTTCGGATAGCCCAGTTTATAATATATCGTTACCGCATTACCTTCTTTGGTACGTACCGAAAGAGCCACACTAGCAGGTGAAACGTTGCCTGCTGCATCTATCGCTTTAACCGTATATACGTATTCTGTTGCCGGTGCAAGGGACTCATCCGTATAGTTTAGTTTGGTTGATTCCCCTACTTTTGAACCGTCTCGATAGATTTCATATTTTGCTACTCCGTAATTATCCTCGCTGGCTGACCAGTCAATTGTCACAGCGGATGAGGTAGCATTCTGTACAGCTACATTTGCAGGCGCTGTTGGCGGCTCTGTATCTGCTGCCAACGTTTGGATCTGTACAGTTGAACTGGCGGAAGAGACATTATTCGCCTTGTCTCTCGCCTTTATACTGTATGCATATGATTTCTTAGGCTCAAGACCGATATCCGTATATTCCGCTGTCAGCGAACTTCCAACTTTGACCCCATCCCGATAAATATCATAGCCCTCAACACCCACATTATCAGTGGATGCTTCCCATTGCAGTGTAATGCTGCGATCTGTCACACGTTTTGCATTGACTTCTGTTGGCACTGAAGGCGGTGTCCGATCGACCACCAGGAACGGATGTGTGCCCTGGATTGTTCCATTCGCATCTTCCACAATTTTGCCCGATGTGTCTTTTTTATATTTCCCCATACCCACATATACCGTCTGTATCTCACTGCGCGTAACATTGCCGTTCGCATCGACAGCTTCAATATAATAATCGACCAGTTGATCCTGGAAATCGTTGAAATACGTGTAATACATATCCCCGATCTCCTGAGCAGGTACACGCTTAAACATATCTGTGCTGCTTGGCTGCCAGGCCACACCGTTCATATCCGATTTAAGATCACGTTTCGTCATCGGATATTCTTGCCAGCTACTCACTTTCGTCGGATCGATGTTGGATACCCCTTTGGCCTTGAGCCCAGCAGGATCGTACACACGGAAGGTGTTGTCCTTGGCATCTGCCAGCTTATCCTGATGTGTCCGTACCTTCACCTTAATATCATTCACACCGTTAACATCATAAGCATAGGTATAAATGCCGAACGTATTGTCAAAATAATGAAGTGTCCACCCTTCTGCCTTGCTGACATTGGCGCTTCCAGGATTATATGGATAACGCTGCGGCCACCATATCGATGGTCCGGTACGGTCCTTCGCGAGTTGACTACTTACATAAGGCTTGGAAAAGAAGAGCGACTGATTGAAAGATAACGTCGGCTTTACCCCATCATCCACATTTTCATCATAATAACCAAACCCGGAATCCAGTGCAGGCAGGAGGAAATACCAGCTTAACTCTGCCGGGTTCGCACCTCCCTTATAATTATTAGCAGGATCTCCTTTTACCGGGTAAGCCATCATCCAAGGATTAAGCTGATTGCCCTCATAAGTGATCTCACGGTCTAGTGCCGTCGTTGGCTTCCAATGGTTCGGATTGCTGTCCAGCCAAATCTGTTCAGCTGTCTTGGCATAATTCAGTGCAGCTTGCTCAAGCGCAAAATTACGCTCCAGATAATGGTATCCATATTCAAACGATACGGTCATCCCTTCCTGTACACCATCCAAATTTTTCTTCGGCTCCAGATTAAGGCCTGTAGCCTTGTTGAACGCTTCAAACTGCCCTTTCCAGATTCCAAATGGAAGACGCCAATGATACCATGTCGGATCTGATGAGGAGTCCCGCGTATCGATCCACGAACCGTCTTGAACATGCACTACATCGTCGGCTTTTGGTGTGTTAGTCCGCAAGTATTCATTGATACTCTCTCCCTTCACACCCGGCTGAGCATAAGTCACATTTCCCGCATTGCGCCAAGTATCCTCTGATCCTGCACGTCCTGAAGAATTATCCCCATCATGAGCAATCACGAAGAACTGCTTCTGATCAACCATTCCTTCAAAAGGCTTCAGCGCATCTGCCTTGACTGAACCCTGATACCCTTCTTCCCACGACTCTGCCTGGGCCACAGGGATACCAACAATCTTTTTCTCAGCACCAGTTTCAGGATTCACATGACGCACCCAATGAGGCGTAGAAGCAAATGGATATTTGTTATGAACCACCTGTTTCTCATTGAACATGGGAGAAGATACCCACGAACCCACATTGCTCGTATTCTGCAAATCCGCTCGGTTTGGCGGTGACACCATCGTATCTTTGCCCGGATCGTTCAGTAGCGGATAGTCCTGGAGAGTTCGCGAAAAATGATTATTTCCAATTACGGACCACTCAATGCCGAGTTGATCCAAGACCGGGATAATCCGTTCCGAGAAACCCAGCTCGGTGGGGAAAAAACCTTTGGACGATTTAAAGCTGTCTCCCAGAAAAAAAGGTTGTGCCAGCACAGCATTCTGGTAGATCAAATCCTTTAGCAGATATTCGTTGCCAGCCAATGGCCCCATGGAATGGTGTCCGGAGAAGTGAATGAGATCCATCGTCCGTTCTCCATTCGTTGTTTTGAGGTTATTGTAAGCATTCTTCCATGGCGCACCCCAATCTTTATTGTTGTAACCGTTTACATTATTGGTATACATAAAACTGTTCACATTGTTCAATACCGACCCTGACATGGTTACCTGCATCCCTGCAGCAGGGTGATTGTTCCTCAGGTCACCAGCAACTTGCCACGGCCAGTTCAGATAAGCACCTGTCTTTGCATGGTGACTATAATACGCCACGAGATCATCATGTGGCATAGGCGCTCCCCCGGGTAAAAAGTATGGGTATCCTGCCGGTGGGTTATTTTTCAGATCGATGACTTGCCCATCATATGTGTAGCGGATTGGGGACCCCACAGGTGCAGAAGCATACTTGGATGTGTCGTAGTAGGCCCAGAAATTGGGCATATGGTTATGATACACATGAGAAGCCGAAATTTCGGCATAAGCTGCTGTATTTTGGGTAGAAATAATCATCGATAATACCAACAGGAATGCGCCGAGCTTGCGCTTAAGATCCATGTTCTTCCTCCCTTATTTGCTCCCCTATGGGAAACAAGAATTCTCGTTATTTGCCTAAGCTCTCTAACCCATTTAACGTTTTAGCATGTTCTGGAATCAAGACACTTTTTAATTCGTATCTCTACAACTCCTCCTCCTTCCCTCTACCCTGTTGTTTCGTGTTCTTCTGTGCTGTTTAAATTTGGTGACTTTTTGTGCAAACGTTTGTACAAAAGGGGATATCCTAGAGATTTTCTTAGAAGACCCGAACTGTAAAACCGCTTTTTTAGCATGAATACTGTGCCTTTATTATTGCAAACGTTTGCACAAATAATATACTTTCTATTGGAACAAAATGTCAATACTGAAGATACATGATTTTATACCATCTATATCTTGGAATCGGTAAATTAGAGAACGCAGCTCCCCCTGCCATGTCAAAAAAAAACACAATCCCAAGCGAATGTCCTTCGCTGGAACTGTGCCTTATCATTGCAATCAATTTTATATTAACAATCCTTATCCGGCACACCTGCATCTTCCTTCGTACGGAAAGAAGATCCGCAGCCACACGTAGCTACCGCGTTCGGATTATGAATGGTGAACCCGCCCGTCATACCGGATTCTTCAAAATCAATTTCAAGTCCATTCAGATATTTCAGGTTT
This sequence comes from Paenibacillus sp. FSL R5-0749, assembly GCF_038595085.1. Taxonomy (NCBI): domain Bacteria; kingdom Bacillati; phylum Bacillota; class Bacilli; order Caryophanales; family Paenibacillaceae; genus Paenibacillus; species Paenibacillus sp. FSL R5-0749. The sequence goes on from NZ_CP152005.1 coordinate 5,537,636, forward strand.
TCCTTCTCGACTACAACCTTCATGTTCTGAATATCCATATACAGGTCCTCATCGGACTCTTTATCATCAAAGCCCATGGCGTACGAAAATCCGGTGCAACCGCCCGGTGCTACGCCAAGACGCAGGAACATACCAGGTGTCTCTTGCTGTGCAAGCATCTCTTTCAATCTGTCAGCAGCCGTTTCGCTGATGTTAATCATGCCAGGTCACTCTCCTTTTCATTAACTCTTCTTTAAATTATACTCCACCCCGTCAAGGGTCTCAAGTCATGTTTGCCTCTTTCCGCGTTCCCCCTGTACTCCTTTTTCTTCCCAGTGTATTGAACCCCCGGGACACGAGGTTTATAATGAATAGGTGGTCGCACTGAAATGTCGTTATTTTGTCATGACTTATTCAGACGATGGTCATAATTGGAGTTGTAATTTTTTTCACATTTCGAGACTGCAACGCAGTCCCCAATGCATATATGAGTCAGCAGACTCCATTTTTTGAAAAAATTTAGCTTTCATATGCAGCACACGCTGCACCGGGTAAATAAGAGTTAGTCCAACTAAGAAGGCGGCAGTTGACCGCATCTTTTCTATGTAGTTCTGTATGCAGATCCTACACACGACTCAAATCCGGTTAAGAACAGGAGGAAACAATATGTCTACATTGGTAACACCGTTCACAGACAAAAGAATGGCTGAAATCGTCGAGAAAGTGCAGAACGGCGTAAGGCTGAGCGTAGAAGACGGCGTATATCTGTATGAAACAGATGATCTGCTGACTTTGGGCCAGCTGGCCAATGAGGCCAACCTGCGGAAGAATGGCAAGAAAGTATATTTCATCGAGAACATGAGTCTTTACTTTACGAACGTATGCGAAGCCCACTGCGCTTTTTGTAATTTCCGCAAAGACCAGGGTGAAGAAGGCTCTTATACATTATCCGGTCAGGAAATGATCGATTATGTGGAACAGCATATTCATCCGGGCGTACGTGAGTTCCATATCGTAGGCGGACATAACAACCATGTTCCTTTTCAATATTATGTCGATTCCCTGCGCGCTTTAAACGAGAAATATCCGGATGTTACACTGAAAGCTTACACGGCAGCCGAGATTGATTTCTTCACCCGGATTAGCGGACTCAGCATCAGAGAAGTTCTGCAAGAGCTGCAAAAAGCAGGTCTGAAAACATTGACTGGTGGCGGCGCTGAGATTCTGTCCGATGAATATCGCAAAAAAATGCGTGTAGACAAAGCCAACGTGGACCGTTATCTTGAGGTGCACCGCACAGCTCATGAGCTCGGCATGCGTACACATACGACGATGTTGTATGGATCGATCGAATCCTATGAGGATCGCGTTAACCATATGGTGCAGATTCGTGAATTGCAAGACGAGACCAACGGATTTATGGTCTTTATCCCTCTTTCCATGCAGCCAAAAAGTAAAAACGCGAGCATTATGCGTCGTAACTCGGCTTATGAGGATCTCAAAACAATTGCGATTAGCCGTCTGATGCTGGATAACATCGATCATATCAAAGCATACTTCATTAACATCGGCCCACAGCTGACTCAAGTCGCTCTTGGTTTCGGTGCTTCGGATGCACACGGTACGATCGTTCGGGAACGGATTAGTCATGCGGCAGGTGCACTCACACCTGAAGGCCTTACACGTAAAGAGCTTATATGGCTCATTAAGGGTGCAGGACGTATTCCGGTAGAACGTGATACGTTCTACAATGAAATTCAAGTGTACGAATAAGATATAAATACAAAATACAATCAATATTGCACCCGCACCACTCCAGAACGCAGCTTTCATGATAGGGAGACGTTTGAATTCGAGTGGTGCAAACTGCTGAATAATATCTTTAATTTTCAATGCCTACTTTTCAACTAATCAAATCCTAACAAAAGGAGCAGCTATGTTTTTTGCATAGCTGCTCCACAGTTTACAGCCCCATTTCAGTGGGACTGATGCAGAAAGGAAGCCGAGTCATGAAAAATTTTGTCATTCTTGGAGGCGGTTATGGCGGCCTCACCATCATCAAGGAACTTCTGGAAGGTAAGATTCCATCCGATACACAGATTATTTTGGTGGACCGCAGCCCCTTTCAGGGATTAAAGACCGAATATTACGCACTCGCAGCAGGAACCGTATCCGATTATGACCTGCGTATCCAATTTCCAGTGAACGATAAAGTCACTTACCGTTATGGAGAAGTTACTTCAATTGACTTGGAACAGCGTCAGATTGAATTTGAAGGCCAAGACCCGCTTGAATACGATAAACTTGTTATTGGACTGGGTTGTACAGACCGGTTCCACAACACACCAGGCGCTGAAGACTACAGCTGTACCATTCAGAGCTTTAGCAAAACACGCGAGACTTACCTGCGACTTAATGAAGTCAAAGCCTATGGCAATGTGCACATTGTAGGCGGTGGATTAAGTGGTGTCGAGATGGCAGCCGAACTTCGTGAGAGCAGACCGGATCTGAACATCAGCATTTTGGATCGTGGTGAACGTGTATTATCCGCTTTCCCGCAACGTCTGTCCGTGTATGTACATGAATGGTTTAACGAACATCAGGTAGAGACACGTGGACATATCGCCATTTCACGTGTTGAGCCCAATGCCATCTATAACCGGGATGAACAGATTCTAACGGATGCTGTCGTCTGGACGGCAGGCATTCAGCCTGTAAAAGTGGTACAGGATCTGGACGTGACCAAAGACCCTCAAGGTCGTGTCGTCCTGAATGAATACTACCAAATCCCGGAATATACCGATGTATATGTGGTTGGTGACTGTGCCAGTGTACCTTATGCACCTAGCGGTCAAGCTGCGGAAGTACAGGGTGAGCAGATCGCCCATATTCAGCATGCCCTCTGGAAAGGCGAAAAGCCCAATCCACATCCACTCAAGCTTCGTGGCACACTGGGTGCACTCGGCAAGAAGTCCGGGTTTGGGCTAATGGGCAAAACGTCCATGATGGGACGTGTACCTCGTATTTTGAAAAGTGGTGTGCTCTGGATGTCCAAGCGCCATCTCGGTTAGTCGAGATCGAGCTCATCCCAGACATCGGCTTCGGCAATTTTGGCCAGAATGGCGTTATATAGATCTTCCACTTTGTCCGTGATGACCACTTCACCATTCACCAGTGCAAATGGAGTCATAGAACATTGGCCGCAGTTGGTGAGGCAGCCGTATTCAATCACGTCATAGTCTGGATTTTCTTCCAGTTGATCCATGACTTCATCTGTGCCAAAATGCATATTGTTGGCACAAAATTCAATAATCGGTCTCATGTAGGTTCACCTGCTTTGTTTGACCATTTTAATTTATGGCCATTTGTAATATAATATAATAAGGAAAGGAGTTGAAAAATATGAGCGAAAACGCACAAGACACCATGTATGATGAGGTATCTGATGTTCTTGACAAGCTTCGTCCGTTCCTGCAACGCGATGGCGGTGACGTGGAACTGGTTGACGTGGAAGACGGCATCATTAAGCTGAAACTGGTCGGTGCCTGCGGCAGTTGCCCAAGCTCCACCATTACCTTAAAAGCCGGGATTGAACGTGCCCTTCTCGAAGAAGTTGAGGGTGTACAAGAAGTCGTACAAGTATTCTAATCAATCCTTCACGAAATAAACCTCAAGAGCCTTTCGCTTCGCATGAAGCGGAGGGCTCTTTTTTTGTGCGCATATTCAGCCTGTCCATTTCATCTGTCCCTAGACCAGCATCAACGTCTTCAAAGTCCAGTCCTATAACTCACCTTAAGTATCCTCACGCTGTATGATCGGACGAATCGGATCAAGCCCTCCAGATACATCCATAATGTTACCTGTTATAAAATCGGAATGATCAAGGCATAGATACGTAATCACTCGTGCGATATCTTCACCGCTGCCAGGACGTCCTCTTGGCGTTTCCTCGTCGGTGATGCCCGCCATTTCATCAATCGTTTTCTCTTTGTTGGCACCACGAATATCTCCCGGGCATACCATGTTGACCGTAATTCCATAAGGAGCTTCCTCAACAGCGAGTGTCTTTGTAAAAGAGACCAGACCTACCTTGGCAGCCGCATATACGGCGCGATGTGGCCAAGATCTCGCTTCTCCAGCATGACTGAAGCCAAAATGGATAATACGTCCCCATTGCTTGCGTCTCATCTCTGGCAATACACGCTGATCCAGCAACATCGGTCCCAGCAGATTTCCCTGCACGAGCATCTGGACCTCGGCTTCAGAATAATCCGCAAATAATCGTCGTTCACGGACAAATGGACCCGCGTTATTCACCAAAATATCAATGCTGCCCAGGTTGTCTTCCACCTGTTCAACCAATGAAGAGATATCTTCTACCTTCGATATATCCGCCTGGATAGCAATGCACCGCACACCCTTGGCTGTAATCTGAGCCCTTAAAGCCTCAGCTTCTGCTCTGCTGTGTACATAGTTGAGGGCAATATGACACCCCTGATCTGCCAGACTGAGGGCCGTCATTTTACCAAGACCTTTGGCACTTCCCGTTATGAGGGCAATCTTTCCCTTCACGTTCATCCCCCTCTTCAAAGAGCAGTCACTATCCAGTATAAAAGATTTATCGTCCTCCTACAACTCGCTTATCCACAAGGGATTATCCACCTTTAATTCCAAATATATCTTGATTGGAATCGAATACCTATGGTACTGTCGAGGATATAACCCGAAAGGACCTCTACTTGAATATGAAGAACAAACGATGGATATCATTTCTTACACTTTTAATGGTGAGTTTATTCACAGTCTCTAGTGCTTCACAGGTATCAGCAGAAAGTGAGACGTATCAATCACCCGATGAGTATGATTGGATTATTGGCCCTGCATCTGTAACGCTCGATGGCAAAGCCACACTGAAAGTCCCTGAAAGTCATTCCTTTCTGGATAAGGCCAATACCCAACGCTCAATACTTAACAGCGGTGGAAAGCCTAACGGGAATGAAATCGGAAGCCTAACCAGCAATAGTGAATACGGCTCGTGGTATGTTGTATTTGAATACGTGAAGACAGGTCATATTCATGATGATGATCAAAATTTGAATGGCGAAGAACTGTTAAGCAGTTATATCCGAGGCACAGAAGAAGAGAACAGAGAGCTCGATCCCGAATACAGAACGTACATAACAGGTTGGGAAATCGAACCGGCATACGATAAGACCAAACATCAGTTGGTCTACTCCCTAGGTTTCAAGAATGCTGATCAGCAAGCCATGGTGAATTACAATGTAAAACTCCTGACACGCGAAGGGTACATCACAGCCATTCTGGTTATCGATACGGCCAACTTTCAACAGAGCCGCCAGGCATTCGAGGAAACCGTCCTTAATCAACTTCACATCAATGCAGGACATACCTACGAGGAATATAATGCATCGACTGACAAAACTTCGACCATAGGGCTCAACAGCCTTCTGATGGGGGGAATCGGGTATACGGCTTCCCAAAAATTTAGCGCTCTTCTTTTGCTCAAAAAAGGATGGGCCTTAATCTTGGTTGTCGTTCTTGGACTAATCGGCTGGATCAGATACAAAATCAAAAGTTCACACGGAGATGAAGAAAAACTCTCTCCCTCCGAGCGGACGTACCTGCAAGAAGCAGATGAACAGCAGCATGCTGATCAGAATGAATTATCCTACTACCGCCAATCTGGACATCACTCCAATGCTGATACATCAGAGAAACTTTAACCTATGTTGTGACTTATGTTGATCCATGCTTCAGCACAGACTTGGGGAGTGGCTATTCAAAAATTGCACCTCGCTACAAGCGCTAATAACGCAAAAAGAGGATGTCCTTCCGTCATATTCATGACTTATGGGACATCCTCTTCTTATCAGTTCACGTCAACTCATACATATTGAATTATTCAGTTGCAGGTTCAACTGAACCTTTATAACGCTCTTTGATGAATGTTTTTACTTCTTCGGAGTGCAGGGCAGCAGCCAACTTCTTAATTGCATCTGAATCCTTGTTGTCCTCACGGGAAACGAGGATGTTCGCGTATGGGTTACCTTGCAGATCTTCGATCAGCAAAGCATCATTCGCCGGATTCAGGTTCGCTTCAAGCGCATAGTTAGCGTTGATGAATACCAGATCCGCTTCATCCAATTGACGAGGCATCATGGCTGCATCCAGCTCGATGATATTCAGGTTCTTCGGATTGGCTGTGATATCTTGAATCGTAGAAGTGATATTTGTATTGTCTTTCAGCGTAATAATGCCTTCCTTCGCGAGCAACAACAGTGCACGTCCCCCATTGGATGGGTCATTTGGAATGGCTACTTTTGCGCCATCAGCCAATTCATCCAAAGATTTAATCTTTTTGGAGTATCCGCCAAAAGGTTCAACATGAACAGGTGTTACAGCAACGAGGTTGAAACCACGTTCTTTATTCTCTGTGTCCAAGTAAGGCTGGTGCTGGAAGAAGTTTGCATCCAATTTTTTATCAGCAAGCTGCTGGTTGGGTTGTACATAGTCATTGAACGTAACGACTTGCAAACGAATACCTTGTGCTTCCAGTTCAGGTTTGATGCTTTCCAGAATCTCTGCGTGTGGTGTAGGTGAAGCTCCCACTTTCAATTCAACCGTGCGTGGTGCACCTGCTGAATTGTCTGCGCCGCTATCGGCATCCTTGTTGTTTCCGCAAGCTGCGAGAACCGCGATCAGCATAAGACTAAGTAGAGCGAATGACCATTTTTTCATGTGTAAAACCCCTTCTCTAATCATATTTTCATGTGGCGTTTGAATGACTGCACAGCCAACATGTTATCTATGTGTTATTTCCTGGTGAAAAATGTAACTAAGCGATCTCCAGCCATCTGGAGAATTTGCACGAGAATAATCATCGACACTACGGATATGATCATGATTTCATTTTGATAACGATAATACCCATAGTTGATTGCCAGCGTTCCCAGTCCACCACCACCAACCATGCCCGCCATCGCCGTGTAGGAGACAAGCGTAACGATGGTAATGGTTATCCCAGCAACCAGACCAGGTAACGCCTCAGGCAGCAACACCCGTCTTACAATCTGTCCGGTGGATGCCCCCATTGACTGAGCCGCTTCAATTACACCACGGTCAACTTCTCGCAACGTTGTCTCCACCAATCGAGCAAAATAAGGAGCTGCTGAAATAACCAAAGGAGGTATAACACCTAACACACCTGTAGCTGTACCGACGAGTGAACGAGTAAATGGAATAAGAGCAACAATCAAAATGATAAATGGAACTGATCGCAAAATATTTACAATCAAGGACAAAATAATGTACACCGTCCGTGACTTGATCGAAGCAGATCGGGCTGTCATAAACAGCAGAACTCCGAGTGGTAAACCAAAGATAACGGTGAATAGGCCTGATACACCCAAAATTTGCAGTGTCTCTATGGAAGCTTTACCAACCTCTTCCCAACGAACTGTTGAAAAATCCATCTAACGTAGCACCTCCACATCAAGTCCCTCAGCGGTTAGTTCGGATATCGTCCGATCAATCGCATTGGAATCACCTTCGAACCGAACGGTCAGCTGACCATAAGGAACCTGTTTAATCGTAGAGATTGTCCCTTGCAGGATGGCAAAATCCACACCCGTCTTGCGAACCGTCCTGGACAAAATCGCTTCATACGTTTTGTTCCCCAGAAAGGATATCTTCACAAGTTTCGATGCAACACCTGCCTGCAATTCAATGCCTGCATTTGCCAGAGCAGTCTCTTCCAGAGCCAGTCCAGCTTCATGGTCACGCATCATGAAGTCCCGCGTAATCGCATGCTGCGGCTTCAGGAACACTTCGGTTACAGGTCCCTGTTCCACAATGCCACCTTGATGAATGACAGCCACCTTATCACAGATGTTCTGAATGACATGCATCTCATGTGTAATCAGCACAATGGTAAGGTTGTACTTTTCGTTAATGTCGAGCAATAACTTCAGAATTGAATTTGTCGTCTGCGGATCAAGCGCTGAAGTAGCCTCATCACAAAGAAGTACATTCGGATCACTCGCAAGTGCTCTCGCAATCCCCACACGTTGTTTCTGTCCACCTGATAATTGAGCTGGATATTTGTTGCTATGGTTCTCCAGACCAACGAGATTGAGCATCTCCTTCACTTTGCGATCAATGGCATCCTTGGGTGTATTCACAAGCTTTAGTGGAAAAGCCACATTATCATATACCGTTGCAGAGGATAACAGATTGAAGTGTTGGAAAATCATCCCGATTTTGCGTCTCTGTTGCTGCAATTCGGTTTTGCTCAGTTCAGTCAGATTGATCCCGTCAACCCATACTTCACCCTCCGTAGGCCGCTCCAGCAAATTAATACAGCGAATCAGTGTACTTTTACCCGCTCCGGAATGGCCAATAACGCCGTAGATTTCACCCTTTTGGATGTTCAAATTCAGCTCGGATAACGCTGTTGTAGACTTTTTTCCTTTGCCGTACGTTTTGGTTAATCCTTTTAATTCAATCAATCGCACTTGCCCCTTTCCAACCACCTACATGTATCTTTACCCGATCTAAAGGAAAACTCCCCTTAAAGTACAAAAAAGAGCCCTTTGCAGAAACAAAGAGGGCTCTTCACGTGAAAGAATATACCTTCTCATCTGCCAAAATCGTGCCTTGCACCATTTTGTAGGAATTAGCACCTAACATCTATAACGAATGATACATGTATCATGTCATTACAAATCGGTTGCCGGGCTTCATCGGGCCTGTCCCTCCGCCGCTCTCGATAAGAAATATGTTATTGTAGGATTTTATAAGTTCATGTAGTTCATGCTTTATAATGTGAATGTAAATTTTGAGATGATCTGTTCATTCTTTGTCATTGCAACACTCTAATTGAAACTCAGTATATTCCAAGTATTCCGATTTGTCAAAGGGAATTATTTCTTTGCCATATTTTATTGATATAACGATAAGAGGCTGTTAACGTTTCACAGACCATATCCACGCCCTGACGCATTTCCTGCACATGCTGATTCAGATCCTCCAGCTTCACCTTACCTTGCAAAGTCTGGTGTAACTGCCACAGGTCATCGTGCATTTCCGAGTTCATGTAGTGAATTTCCATATTACGTCGTTTGCGCAGCTTGCTCATCGGCTCCCGATATGAGTCCTTGATCTGAATTAATTTCAATGCAAGATCATGATGCTCCCTCGCAAAATCGAACTGCCTTAACACCGTAAAATAAGAAAAATGCGCTTTTGTATTTGAAGTATTCAGCTGGAATATTTCATTCAATACGGTCCCGACTTTATCCAAAATGGCAAAGCAGCGGATGAAGCCATCTTTGTAGAAATACACATATCGGGCATACTCAGCTTTTTCAGTCGGCGTCATGTCGTCCGTTGAGCCTGCAACGACCTTTTTGCGAAAATGAGCTGCAGCGAAGCTGCTTTGCTCCAGTTCATCCAGTGAGGAGATGAGTCCCTGAGTCCACACATACAGTTTCCGATAGTCATGCGTGGGATCATGATCCACATGCATTTGCCGCTGAAAGAGCTCAAGTGTATGCGCCATGGAGTCCATCGCATCCTTCAATTTACCTTCGTTTATACGCGGTTTTTCCCCCAACAACGTTCGCAGCATATTTAACCTCCTCTTTTCCGAATCAACATTTCATCACCGTAACACTTCATCCATTCCGTAATTGCTGCTTGCCATAGGTTGCCCTGATCCCCCTGACATCAAACAAAGTCCACCTGTCCAAAGATGTACATCACTGGATGGTGGACTTTCATATTAGGCCGAGTACCTTCAAGAGAACTGTATCTGTATCTAGAACCGATTAACCGGTCGATGTAGCTTGTACACCAGGAAACTCATATACGTTAAAACTCCGAACAATATGGCGATATCCAGCATATGAGCGAGAGCTACGAACATATATACTTCCGGGCGGTTCATTGTCACCATCATGAAAATACCAATCACGACTTGCATCAGGATGAGAACAACGGATACCACGCCAAGGGTACGCATTTCCTTGTTGTCTGGATGATTACGGTAAGCGAAATGACCCAGAATTGCAATAACAATGACGAGCGACGCTGCTGCTGCACGGTGAGCAAAAGCAACCGCTACCCCTCCTGAAAGCTCAGGGATAATCTGCCCGTTACAGAGCGGAAATCCGGAACATCCGCCAGCAGAATTCGTGTGGCTCACAAATGCACCCGTGTATACCACGAGATATGTGTAAATGGTAGAGAACCAGACCAGATTCCTGAATTTTTTGCTCACCCGAGGGTATTTATTCAGGCGCTCCAATCCGCCATCTTTTGCCTCCTGCCTTATGCCCAGCGCCATCATCAGGGAACTAGCAAAAGCAATCAGTGCAAAGCCGAAATGCAGTGCCATGACTGCTGAAGATTGGGAGAAGACAACGGCAAAAGCCCCCATGATCCCCTGCACGATAACAAATACCAGGGTTAAGAAAGAGAACAATTGCAGGTCACGACGTGACTTGCCAAACAGCAGAAAAGCAACAAACGAGGCAATGGACAACAATCCAGCCAGTGCGCTTACAGCGCGATGGGAATATTCAATAAGTGAAGCCACAGTATGTGCCGGAACGAGTTTCCCGTTACATAAAGGCCATTCCGTTCCGCAGCCAAGGCCCGATTCCGTTTTGGTTACGATGCCTCCACCAAAAGTGGCCAGAAACATGACAAGACAGGTTAATACGGTTAACCATTTAAATAAAGTTAAGTGTTTCAATTTTTTCTCACCCGCTGTTGGTTTAAGATGGCGAAGAATATCCTTCGCTTGTTTCGATACTTTGACACTTATTTCACAACTAAATTCATTATACCGGATAAAATGTTCATTGACGTCCGCGCTTTGTGACAAAATGTTAACGTCTGATGAAATAATGACCCATAGGTCACTGGGGATATGTACATCAAATTTCTAACATAGAAACATGTCGAACACACAAACGCCATTTCCCTATTTCAAGAGAAATGGCGTTTCATCTAGTATACCCTTTTACAACATGAACCTGTCATACTTTTATATAAGTTCAATGAAACATTTACACAATAACAGCGATCAAAAGGTTATTCTGTCATCGGAGTGTTTGTGTAAATATAACTTATATAACTTTATTTATGGATCGTGTTGTACACTTCAACTGCGCGATCCAGGAACTGCTCAATCTCTTCTCTCGACTTGCGCAGCTTGTTCACGTACCGTACGAGTTCGCGCCCATCTGTATACGCCACAAAGCTCGGAATGCCAAGAATATTCTGCTCTTCACTAACCGTTCCAACCTGATCCACGTCGACCTCAATCAAAGTCAGTTCACGTGCATATTTCTCTTCAACCTCAGGCATAAACGGATCGATGTATTTGCAGTCACCACACCAGTCTGCCTTGAATACGGCAATCGTCAAACGTGGGGATTGGATGGCTACATCAAAAGCCGGTTTGGAAGTAATCTGTTCCATTCGGTTCATCTCCCTTTCTGTACCTTGTCTTATCCTAAGTGAAGCAAATTGGCGAGTGGAAGTCAAATAATCAGCGCATACTTAGAATAAACCACATGGTCTGTGAATTTAAACCCAGAACATCATGAAAGGATGTCACATCATGACTTCCACCAGAACCGATTCTTCCAGCGAACAGCATCACGGATCCCTCTTGCAGATGGTCCGTTCCATTCCGGGTGCTGCCCGGGAAATCTGGCGTGGCAAACAGGCTGCATGGCAAGCCTCAGCACAGCTTCGTCATCCATTGCGTGACATGGAGTGGGATACCGATACGGCAGCCGCCCTACAGTCTGAGATAGAGCGTCTGTTACCTGCCAGCAGCAAGTCTTTTGCACGCGCGGACCAGGTTCAAAGCGCACTCGTCTGTGAAGAAGATTGCATCATTCTGGAAGAGATAAAGACACTGACCCAGGAGCATAACCGAAGTAATGTTACCCGCACGTCAGCCTATCTGGAATGTTATGAGCAATACCCTGAACTGCATTGGGCTCTGCTGGCCCATATGGTCTCTCGCAACGGCGGATATCACATGACAGATCTTCAGAGTGACTTAATGCATAATCTGCAGAATCAGAGCGATCGCGAGCATATGTATCGGCTGCTGGAGCGATGCAATGCACTCATTTTCCAGGATGCATATCCCCAGCTACAGCTGTATATGAACAGTCGCCGGATTGGACGAAGCTGTTTCCATCTCTTGTCACACTTTCACGTATCTGCGTTTATGACGCCGTTTTGGGAACGCTTTTGGCTGGAACGGTGCAGTTCACTGCTTAGTGTGGCATTAATTATTAATGAGCAGAATTATATCGAGAGCCGGGTGGTGCAACATCCTTATTTTCAAAAAGAAGTACTCTCCAAACCCGCATTCCATCTGCATAATTTGGCGGGGCTTAATCATATCGTCTTTCCTCTTGGTCGGGGAGCAGGCCTCGCGGGACGCGTCATTGAACATTTTGGCAAGTTGGATGAGCGGATCATGTTTGGCAAAGGCCTATATGCTCTGTTGTTTGGGGTGGAGCAAGTCCACACACAAGTGTTGGCGTTCGCACGTTCGGTTCCCCATCGTGGCTCACGGGCCGAATATTGGCCTGGCCTGTTTACCCATCGTGAAGAAGAGGCAGGTGACCATACATTATACGCGCAAGCGCTACTTGATGAAGAATGGCTTCCAGAAGGGCAACGATTATATAGTCCGGAACTGCTATCCGTATGGGGCGACACGCCTTATGAACCGATTACCAGACAAGACTGGCTTCAGACTCGGGATTGTCTCGGTTATCTAACAACACCGCGCCGGCCATGGCTGTTTGAGATGAGTCACGAACATCGGTATGGCATGTTGAAAACAGCACTGGCTCATGATGCGAAAGCCATCACACACTAATGCTGAAGATCATATGGAGCAGGTAAAGCCGGATGATGTGAATTTCCCAATGTACCGCTAATTCTCGCTTGCTGGGCTAATATTCAACGCAGTCACGCAGCTCGCCTTTGCGATACAAAAAGCCCTGTCCGCTTAACAGCAGACAGAGCTTTTATCCATGAACTTTTATCATTTATCCGATGTTCACAACATATTGGAGCTTGAATGATGCTCCGTGTATTCTTAACCTCTTTGACCAGCTCCACGTTGAAGACGCATAAGTGGACGGAGAATTTTTTGCAGAATACGGGGGTAACTGCCCAGCTCGTCCTTGCGTAATACACGCAGCACAACCATGAGAACCAGATACACCACCACAACAAGCACACCAACCACAAGGCAGGTAAGCAAGAAGGATACACGCGCTGGCAGGAACAGTCCAAAGATCGTATTCCCAATCCAGTTCGTTGCAAATCCTACACCTGCTGCAAGCAACACTGTAATGATAAAACCTTTCCAACGATCTCCCATGATGGAGAAATCAACGATTTTGCGAAGGACCCGCAGATTCAGGTACGTGATGACCAGGAAACAAAGGGCTGTTGCAATAATGATGCCGTAAATGCCAAAGATCGGCGCAAGAATCAGACTTGCGATCAGTTTGACTACAACACCTGCTGCCACGCTAATCATCGTAATCCGCGGTTTCCCTACCCCAAGCAAAATGGAGTTGGTGGTCATCATCGTAATCTGGAAAATAGTACCGAATGTCAGCAAGGCAATAATCGGCGTTCCATCCAGATTGGTAAACAGCAATCCGTTGACCGAATACGCTGCTGCACAAAGTGCAATGACAATCGGCATACCTGTTAGAATCGAAATACGCATCGCAAGTGTAACCTGACTCTTCAGATGCGCTTCATCCTTGCGGGCAAATGCTGCCGAGATAACAGGCACCAACGATTGACTTAAAGCGATCGCCAGAATCGGAGGGATACCCGCAATACTTTGGGCCTTAGCTCCCAAGATCGCAAGAACGCCTGTCGCTTCTTCGAGTCCAATCTGGCCACTGAGCAGCGGAACCACAAGGGATGAATCGATGAAGTTAATGGCTGGAACTGCAAGTGAGGACAGCACAATGGGAATAGACAGCTTGAAGATATCGCTGTAGATACCTCGCATCGGTAGCTGCTTTGCAGGCTCGTAATTCAATTGGGCCGCACGGTCGCTACGACGCAGCTTCAAGGTGAAGTACAGCATGACACTAAAGGCACCCACACTTCCTAATACCCCACCAAATGAGGCACCCGCAGCAATCGTTTGATCATCATAATTCCATTGCAGCATGACATAAGCCACGATAATAGCTGTACCTACACGGGCGAACTGTTCCACAATCTGCGAAATACCACCCGCTGTCATGTTCCCTCTTCCCTGGAAATATCCACGCATCATTGCAATGGCCGGGAACAGCAGCAAGGCTGGAGCCAAGGCGCGAATGGCGCTGACCGATGCCGGTACTTTAGAGATATACGTGGCATAATAAGGTGCAGCGAACCACAATAAAGCAGACATGACTACCCCGGCTACAGCCGCAAAGATCAGGGCTGCACGGTAGATCTGTTGGGCTTCACCCGCGCGTCCGAGTGCATAGCGTTCCGATACCATTTTGCTAAGTGTACTCGGTATGCCCGCCGTTGCTACAGTTAACAGCATTAAATATACCGTATTGGAGATGGTGAACGATGCGTTACCGACATCTCCGAGGATATGCTCCAGCGGCACCCGTTGAACCAACCCGAGTACTCTCGCGATTAGCGCAGCGGCTGCCAGAATGAGCGTACCCCTAATGAATGTTTCTTTCTTAGACAAACGAATTCCCCTTCTTTCCTCCACACCGGACGTGCATCCCGTTGAAGCTAATCCTGAACGTTTAGGCGAATCTTACCACCCAGATAATAAAGAGAACAATCATGACGATTTGCAAAATAATTTTCATCACAGTACTCGTAAATAGTCCCACGACGGAACCAAATCCAACTTTCGATGCTTTGGAAGGTGAAGACCCACCGATCAGTTCCCCAATAAAAGCACCGATAAATGGTCCCAGCACCAGTCCGAATGCCGGAATGACAAATGGGCCAATGATAACACCAATGGTACTCAGCGTGGTCGATAACTTGGAGCCACCGAACTTCTTCACACCCCATGCGCTGACGACATAATCAGCCACAAACAACACAACCACAATCAGAATCTGGATGATCCAGAACCATACACCGAACGGATCAAAACTGAAGAACCAGCCGTAGACCAGAAACGCGAAGAAAATCGCTACAGCACCAGGCAGTATGGGATATACCGTTCCGGCCATCCCCACTGCAAACAGCAGCACAATTAAAATCCAGGCAATGGTTGCGAGCAAAGGTTACTCCCCCTTCAAAATATGTTCACGAATCACTTCGACGATGCCGTCTTCATTATTACTCGCTACGATCAGATCAGCCGCTTCCTTCACCTGCTCTTGCGCATTACCCATAGCTACACCCAAACCTACCGCCTCAATGACAGCCAGATCGTTCAAGCTGTCTCCGACAGCAACAACTTCGGACATCTCGATGCCCAGTAGCTTGCAGACTTCCGCTACACCACTAGCTTTGGATATACCTGCAGGGTTGATCTCAATATTAACGGGTGAGGAATTCGTCATTTGCAGACCACCCATTTGTTGCAGTTCCATCATAATCTGGTGACGAACTTCATCCACTTCGGTATTGAAGCCGAATTTCAACCATTCCAGACCTTCAATATTGTCCGTCCAGCGATCACGGTTGAAAAGCTCTTCCACGGAGTATGCCCAGTACCAGCTGTTATATTTCTCACCGATCTCCTGCATTCTGCGAATCAATGCCGGGTCCATCAGATGACGCATATGCAGATCATGCGGAGCTTTCCAGACCTCACTGCCGTTAACGGTAACCATCGGTGTCTCCAGCCCAAGCTGCACCGCATAAGGCATCGCGTGGAATACCGCTCTTCCCGTGGATAGGCACACATGTACCCCCCGACGAATAGCAATCTGAATCCACTTGGCGGTCTCCTGCGTAATTTCATGATTATCATTAAGCAATGTTCCATCCATATCCAATGCAAGCAATTTGTATTTCAGTTCACTCAT
Organism: Paenibacillus sp. FSL R5-0749; assembly: GCF_038595085.1. Classification (NCBI taxonomy): domain Bacteria; kingdom Bacillati; phylum Bacillota; class Bacilli; order Caryophanales; family Paenibacillaceae; genus Paenibacillus; species Paenibacillus sp. FSL R5-0749. Next base: position 5,553,709 of record NZ_CP152005.1, read on the forward strand.
ACAGTAGTTCCTCCTAGGTTGTCTCTCTCTCCAAGTTGAACTCATGGATATCCATTCAGGCACTACGCGGGCAGAATACCTTTCGAGTCGTAGTATCTTTGTTTTAGAATTACCTTTTTCTTTAGTGTATTGAGATTATACGAGGTAACCGTTACGTGTACGGATCGTCTTCCGATCGCTGTTGTCTCCAAATTTTCTAGATTCTCTCTTCTTAAGGGTTAGAAATTCGGAGACAGCGTATGCTTTCGAAGCAGCTTTCTTGCAGAAAGCTTTCAGGCGCACGCTATCGCTTCTTCAGATCGATTCCGCCCCCTTCACTACATCACCTTTGTATTTAGAGCTCATAACACCTACCATCAAGAAGGAAATTCATAAACAAATTTCCCTTCTCTAGATCCTTTCTGCCATCTCCGTTCCACATTGGTTCTCCAGTTCAACTTGAAGGTTCTCTTTATCTATTGGTCAACATTCTTTCACAATAAGATCGCCCGGCACCCGTAAAAACGGACGCTCCGGACGTCACAGCTAACGACATTTTACCACAGATCATCTGTATGCAACAAAATAACCCGTAATCGGCAGGATGACGCTACAATATCATTTTATATTGTATATCTTATATCCGGTTGCCCTTTTCGAAGTCATACGTCCAGACACGTAGAAAGGGGCTGTCTCAGAAGGAACGCCGCCTCGCTCCAAGTGCTAACGAACCTACCGCACCTTAAAAGGCGCATCATCAACGGTTGCAAGATTTAACGAACCTCACTAACGCTATTTCGTCATAACAGGGCTTCCCAACCTATAAAAACCAGTAAATCGACGAAATAGCTTCTCTATAGTTCGTTAGTTCTCTGATCTGGGCAAATGGGAGCGAATAGCGTGTATCAGGTTCATTAAAAGAAATAAAACTAAATGAGGATGTCCCTCGTCATATTCATGACTTATGGGACACCCTCATTGTTATAATTTTGTTTATTCACCTGTAATTCACTTTAAACTTCAATTACCGTGCTGCGAATTTGCGACGAGCGTAACGGAATACGATGCCATGTTTCGGGGACAGCAGCAGTGCGAGAACAAACAAAATCCCAGCTACTGCCACCATGCAGCCCGCGATGGAAGCATCCAGGGCGTATGCCATGATGTAACCTCCAACCGAGGAAGCTGCTCCGATCAAGACGGCATACAGAATCATTTTGCCCAGACGATCTGTGAGCAGGTACGCCGTCGCCGCAGGTACAATCAGCATGCCCACCACGAGAATTGAACCCACACTTTCAAATGAAGCTACGGATGTCATGGAAACGAGTCCCATGAGCAGATAGTGGAACAGCACTACTGGAATGCCACAGGCAGCAGCCAGCGCCGGATCGAAGGCACATAGCTTGAACTGTTTGTAGAACAGCCCAATGACGACGAGGATAACGAGTAACGTGATACCAAGCATCCAGACTGCCCTCGGCCCCACATCTGTGCCCCCAAGGGTTAGCGTATCCCACTGCACATAAGCGATCTCGCCGAACAAGACACAGTCAAGATCCAGATCGATGTGCTGAGCGTTTAGACTAATCAGAATGACGCCTACTGCGAAGAGTGCTGTGAACACAATTCCGATAGAGGCATCAGACGAGAGTCCACCCGCCTGCAAACTCTGTATGAAGAATACCGTCAGTAGTCCAAACACGGTGGCACCGAGCAGCATCCACAAAGAATCTCTGGAACCGCTCCACAGGAAAGCAATCGCAATACCGGGAAGAACCGCATGGCTGATCGCATCACCGACCAGAGCCATTCGCCGCAGGATCAGAAAACAACCGAGGATGGCGCAGGCAGAAGATACCAAAACAGCCGTCAAGATGATCCAAAATGTTGCCATTACATCTCCCCCCGTTCCTGCTGATTCCGCTGTGTGGCGAGAGTCTGAAGTGTAGCCCGCTCTTCACGCATATATGCGGACTTCGCCTGAATACTACGTAACCGCCTGGCTAATAATCCACGACGCGGTGCGAGCAAGGCTGATCCGGCAAACAACACCGTAGCCGCAAGAACGGTTACAGGTCCTGTCGGCAGATTAGGTACAAGCGTGCTGAAGATGGTTCCTGTTGCTCCACTCAATGCACCAAATATGCCTGCCAACACCACCATCAGTGCGAGTGAGTCGGTCCAGCAACGTGCCGCTGCTGCCGGAGTTACCAGCAAGGCTGCAACAAGCACCACACCAACGGCCTGAATCCCGGCCACCACCGCGATCACCGTCAAGAGCAGGATGAGCTGCTCTAACATGGCTACTGGCAGTCCCATACCTCGTGCAAATCCCGGGTCAAAACTCACCAGTTTGAATTCCTTGAACCAGGCCAGACAGGCAATCAGCAATACGAGACATACACCACCCATGACATACACATCCGTCATGACCATGGATGCCGCCTGCCCAAACAAATATTTATCAAGTCCGCTTTGACTTCCGCTCGCTCCATGCTGGATGCGCGTCAGCATCACTACACCAATCCCGAAAAATACGGTCAACACAATGCCCATCGCCGCATCCTGTTTGATCCGGGAGTAGCGTGTAATCCACGAAATTCCGAAGGTAGCAACGATACCTGCCACCAGAGCACCGAACAGGAATAATCCTACAGACTTCGTTTCCGTTAACATAAATGCAATACAGATCCCAGGCAGAGCAGCATGAGCAAGGGTGTCCCCCATCAGACTCTGCTTACGAAGGAAGGTGAAGGAGCCAATAATTCCACTACTGAATCCAAGCAACAAACAGCCTAGCAATATCCAACGTGTATTGGGGTCGGACAAGATGGCAACGATCCAGTTCCACATGCACTACACCTGGCCTTTCTCCGTCCGGCTTCCGATCATGGCAATCCGGCCTCCGTACGTCTCTTGCAGTGTATCTGGTACAAATACTTCGCTCGTCGGGCCACCTGCCACCAGTCGTCCATTGAGCAAAAGCACATGGTCGAAGTATTCCTCGACTGTGGCAAGATCATGGTGAACGACCAGCACCGTCTTGCCTTGTTTCTTCAATTGTTCCAACAGGGAAATGATCGCTTTCTCCGTGGTAGCATCCACACCTGCAAACGGCTCATCCATGAAATACAGATCTGCGTCTTGCACGAGTGCCCGCGCCAGAAAGACACGCTGCTGTTGTCCACCAGACAGCTGACTGATCTGACGGTACATGTAATCGCCCATGCCAACTTGTTCCAGGCAGTGTGCTGCCAGGTCTCTCTCCTTTTTCCCCGGACGACGGAACCAGCCCAGATGACCATACCGTCCCATCATCACTACATCGAGTGCATGCGTAGGGAAATCCCAGTCGACCGATTCCCGTTGGGGTACATATCCAATACGACGCCGTTGTTCCCGGTAAGATTGTCCGAAGATCCGTACCTCACCGTGCATCTTCGGTACCAGTCCCAGAACGGCTTTGATCAGGGTCGATTTCCCTGCACCATTCGGTCCGAGAATTCCGATAAGCTGCCCTTCCGGGATGTCGAAGGAAACGCTGCTAAGCACCGGCTTTTTGTGATACGCAACGGCCAAATCCCTCACACTAAGAGGAGCTGATGTAGGCAGCGTTCCCTGCAAGTGGCTGTTGTTCAGATTCGAAGGGGTTTGTTGCGATAAAATAGTATCATTCATAATCCTGTAACTCCTCTCTTCATAGGATTCATTATTTCAAGGCTTCTACAATCGTCTCAACATTGTGGCGAATCATACCGATATATGTGCCTTCTTCCGTTCCTTCAGCCCCCATGGCATCCGAGAACAGTTCTCCACCAATGCTGACCGTATGCCCTTTTTGAGCCGCTCCGGCAATAATGGCTTCCATCGCTTTGGCAGGCACACTCGATTCAACAAAAACGGCTTTGATCTGGTTATCCACGAGATAATCTCTCAGTTCGCTAACATCTTTTGCACCGTATTCGGCTGCTGTACTAATGCCCTGAAGCCCCATCACTTTCATGCCATAAGCCTGACCGAAATATCCAAATGCATCATGTGCCGTGACCAATACCCGGCTTGCTTCTGGAATCTCCAGAATCTTCTCACGTACCTCGGTATCCAGATCTTTGAGCTTCGCCAGGTATGTCTCTGCCTGAGCCTTGTATTCTTCCGCATGATCCGGGTCCGCCTCCACGAGCGTATCGCGCACGGCCTCTGCCGCATGCATCCAGTGGCTGACGTTAAACCAGACGTGTGGGTCATATTCCGTGCCGCCTGTGTCTTTGCCTGAGTGTAACTCCTCGACTGGAATGGTCTCTGTAACAGCTGTAACCAGCTTGCTTGAGGACATTTTCTCCAAAATGTCTGTCATTTTGCCTTCGAGATGCAGTCCATTATAGAAAATGACTTTTGCTTGTTCCAGCTTGCGAATATCACCTTGGGATGCCTTGTACAAGTGGGGGTCAACGCCCGGGCCCATGAGCCCGGTAACCTCAACATATGCTCCGCCTACCTCACGTGCTACGTCAGCGATCATGCCCGTTGTAGCGGTTACTTGCAGCTTGCCGTTGTTGCTCGTCTCCGCATCACTTGAACATGCTGAAAGTACGACAACCAGCACCAGAGCCGCTAGCGTGATGACTCCCCTCTGAATACTCCTCATCTTCACCATTAACAATTCAATCGTCCCCTTTCCCTCTCCTAAAAGTATTGTCCACATCTAATTTTGTTGTACAAGGTATTAATTTTTAATCAAGACTAATAATGTTTCCCTTGTGCAAATTTTATCCGAAGCCAAAAAAAAAGGCAAGGGATTATTTCCCCTGCCTGTCCAAATGTACATTTAATTCACTTCATGAACCGTTTGGTTACGATGTTAAAAGAGCTGATTCCCGCGATGTTCTTTGCGTTACTCTTTGTCTTTTGCTTCGTCTTTTTTCCCTTTTGGTGTTCCGTCAAGACCGTACACTTCATCGTATGCATCGAAGATTTTCCGTGCAATCGGCGACGCACTGACTGACCCGAACCCACCTTCAGGTACAACGACAGCTACAGCAAGCTTTGGATTATCTCGTGGTGCAAAGGCGATAAATACACCATTCTCTTTTTTGTTCGGTCCGGTCCCCTGCTCTGATGTTCCTGTTTTCCGTGCATAATCGTATGGGAAACCGTCAAATGAACTTACTTTAGTAACCATACCTTTATGAACTTCATTCCAGTGCGCATCGGCAAAATCAACTTCATTAAGAACCTTAGGTTTGATCTCCTTCACCACATTGCCATCCGCATCACGGATTTCCTTCACCAAGTGAGGCTCCATCCGTTTCCCTTTATTGGCAAGCATCGTCGTGTATTGTGCGAGTTGCATAGTAGTGTACTTCGCTTGTTGTCCAAACGAGGCAAACGCCAAACGTGTTAGAGCTGATTCCGTTTCATCATTATTATATTCTAAAGTGCCTAGGTATTCTTTGGGTAAATCGATACCCGTAGAGACACCCAATCCGAAATCTTTCATATGTTCATCCCACACCTTAACACCCTTAGTTGAGCCATATTTATTTAACAGGCGCTTACCCACCATATCGATCATGAAAGCATTGGAGGATTTCTCGATTGCTCTTCTGGCGGTAATGGAACCATTATAAGCGGAATGCGAGTTTCTCACTTGTCGTCCATCTTTTCCCAGAATGGCATATCCCTGATCATGATAGGTCTGTCCTGCTGTAAATAGTCCCTCTTTTAATCCAATCAGCACACTTAGCGGCTTGATTACTGATCCAAGAAGTACTACGGATTCAGCATGACTAGGCTTAGCATCATTTGGAGGGAACGACTCAGTGGTTCCGTTCCGGAATACAAACTTGATTTTGTTATAATCCCAATCGTTCGGATCATAATCCGGCATACTCGCCATCGCTACCACATTTCCCGTATCCACTTCCATGGCTACTGCGTATCCCGTAATTGCCTTCGGAAGTCTGCGCAATTCATCCGTAATCGCCTCTTGTGCAGCCATCTGAATTTCCTTGTTGATGGTGGAAACCAGACTGTAACCTTTCTCCGGTGGAGTCTGTAGCATCGTTCCATCCGGCAGATTACGTGCGTCAATATCAATGGACTGATATCCGCTTCGTCCACGGAGTTCTTCCTGATATTGCAGCTCGAGCCCATCAAAGCCAACCTTCTCCTCCTCATGGTACACAAGACCAGGATCACGTTGGTTACTTGCCCCCTCGCGGATGGCTTTATATTTGGCAATGGAATCTGGTGCCCGTTTAAACTCTCGTGTGTAACCCACAATCTGAACGGCTACACCATCCGGGTCATATTTCCGTATGTTTTCTTCCAGCACCATAACGCCCGGATACTCCGCTTTTTTCTCCATGAAAAAGGCAATCTCTTTGGTCGATAGATCCGACTTCACCAATCTTGGCACATACCCGAACGTTTTCTGATAATCCAGATCCAGTCGTTTGATGATCTCTTCCGCGTCCGGCTGCTCTTTGTCCCCTGGATTAAACTGCTTAAACACAGCCGCCAGATCATGAGCCAGTTCCTCTGCTTCCTGTCTACGTTCATCATTCCGATAATCCTCATATAACAGCACATACAGGGACTGTACAGGTTCGGAATAAGCGAGCGCGACTTCCCCTGTCGCATCATAGATGGGACCGCGAACAGGTGCAAGTGGAATATCTTTGGTATTACGACTTGTTTCCATATACGTCAGTTCAGGACCCTCCACAAACTGCACAAAGGCTAATCTGAAAATAAGGATACTGAATATGACAAATGCCGCGAAAAAAAACAGATTCAGCCTTGCGGTGGAAGGCTTGTTGACGGGTGTATCTTCCTCAGTCATGGGTTTCTTCCTCAATCGGTTAAACATGTTTTAAGCCTCTCCCGTTCCTCTATAAAAATAAAATATTTAATCCGTTTTGTGAACGTGTTCAATCCAAAATTTAATCCTTTCTCATACAAGTCTACCAAAGGTTAGCTGTCACGTCTTTCAATTTTTGGTTACATTTTCGTAAACAGAAACGTACACTACCCAATCTATTGATTTCAATGTAAACACTGACATATCAACGTTTGTCCCCTTCTCCGGAACGCGTTTACCCTTCCCTTATATAAACGTGGTACAGCTCATATGGTTACATATTAATGCAACTAAATAGTTCACTCTTACGATCCATTCTCCTTGTAAAAACAAAAAAGAGGACCCACGAAGGGTCCTCTCTGTAACCAATGCCTCACATCACTGTGTGCCTGATTCCGATTCTGAATCTTTATTTTTGTCCTTTTTCGGTACACCATCAAGACCGAATTCCTCGTCATAGGCATCGAAGATCGCACGTGCAACCGGAGCCGCACTGCTCGAACCAAAGCCCCCTTCGGGGATAACCACAGCGACAGCAAGCTTCGGATTATTACGTGGTGCATAGGCGATAAATACCCCGTTATCCACCAGTTTACCGCCGACGAGTTGCGTCGATGTACCTGTTTTTCTGGCAAAATCATACGGGAAGCCACTAAATGCCGAAACTTCGGTGGCCATGCCTCGTTGCACCTCGTTCCAGTAGGCGTCGTTAAAATCTACCGTGCTGAGTACCTTCGGTTTAACTTTCTCAACCACATTACCTTCCGAATCCCGGAACTCGTTAACCAATTGCGGTTCCATCCGTTTTCCTTTGTTCGCAAGCATCGTGGTGTACTGTGCCAACTGCATGGTTGTATATTTTCCTTGCTGACCAAAGGAGGCATACACAAGTTTAGTGAGGGAGCTCTCTTCACTTCGGATATACTCCAAATAACCAGGATATTCATTCGGCAGATCAACTTCCGTCTTCACGCCAAGCCCAAACTGCTTCATGTATTTATCCCATACGTTGATACCATCTGCACCATACTGCGAATACAGCTTCTTTCCGATCTCGTCGATCATGAACACGTTCGAGGAATGACGAATCGCATCATGCGGACGCATCGCACCGTACACATGCCCTGATGAGTTCTGCACTCTACGGTTGTCTCCACCAAAGGTCGTTGAACCTCTATCCTGATAAACGGTATTGGTCGTAAAGAAACCCTCTCTCAAACCAATCAATACACTCAGCGGTTTGATCGTGGAACCGAGCAAGACTACAGACTCAGCCCGCTTGCCTGTATCATCTGGCGGGAAGCCTCGGATCGTACCATTTTGATAGATATATTTTATTTTATCGTAATCTTCATTGCTTATACCGCCAGTTCTCCATACGTTAGTATCATAATCCGGCATACTGGCCGCAGAAACAATTTTCCCAGTATCCACTTCCATAGCAACCGCAAAGCCTGTTTTGGCGTTCGGGTGTAATTTACCCGACACTGGGTTCCGATGAAGCCAACTCAACTGATCCAGAATGGCCTGTTCTGTTTTCACCTGAACGTTCTTGTTAATGCTGGAAATCAGGTCGTAACCTTTCTCCGGCGGGGTAGAACCAGCCACACCTTCAGGCAAGTTACGCAAATCCACATCAACGGATGTATATCCGCTTTTGCCGCGGAGAGCATCCTGATATTGCAGCTCAAGTCCATCAAAGCCTACAAATTCATTTTCCGTATACACCAGGCCCGGGTCCGTTTGCGTTTTGTTGGCCTCGTCCACTTCTTTGTATTTATTCAAGGTTTTCGAACTTTTAAATTTCTTCAGATAACCGATCGTCTGAACTGCTACCGTATCCGGATCATAGAACCGTACACTCTCCTCGACGATCTGAATACCTTTGAACTCGTCCTTGTGCTGAAGGAAATAAGCGACTTCTCCCTCGGACAGATCACTCTTGATCAGGCGTGGCATAAAACCGTTCGCTTTGCGGGAGTTCAAGTCCATCTCTTCAATGATCTGTTCCACTGTAAGTGACTCTGAATCCTTCGATTTGTACTGTTCAAACACATCATGCAACCGGGTTGCAATATCCTGCACTTCCCCTATGTTAGGACTCGGTTTCCCATCAACATCCCCATAATTCTTATACAGCGTCAGGTATAGAGACTGAATGGGCTTGGAGTAAGCCAATTTCACCTCACCAGTAGAATCATAGATCGTACCTCTCACAGGAGGAAGCGGTACATCCTTCGTAATATTACTTGCTTCTTCCTGACTGAGTTCAGGCCCTTCGACAAATTGCAAAAATGCCAAACGTACAATAATAACGCTAAAAATAACAAAGGAAGCGAAGAAAAATACGTTCATTCGGTAACTGAATCGCCGTTTGTCTGTAAGTTCATCCTTCTCATTGGAATGCTTTTTCATCCATCCTACCTCTTTCATGACTTGATGCATACCGCTCAAACTGATTCTTTCCGGCATGATAACCTGGCAACGTCGTCATATTCCGGACCCATGTCCGTAGTAATGTTAAGCTGATTGATCCTTCAGATGGGTGTCGGCAAAATTCGGAGGATTGAACCAGTCTCCACTGATCGCCCATGTCGGGTCAAGCGGGACCCAGCTCTCGGAATCGCTCAAATACACTTCATTCCATGCATGCGGACCGTATCCGCCCTGACCGTTATACCCAAGTCCTGTAACCACTTTGACTTCAAGCCCTTGTGAACGGGCCATAACAGCATAGAGACGGGCATAATCAATACATACACCTTTGCGTGTATCAAATGTATTCTGCGGATTCTGTTCATGCCATATGCCCTTTTGTTCATAGTCATCCACTTTACCATAGTCATACTGAATACGTGAACCTACCCAGTCGTATAACGCTCTTGCTTTGGCTTCATCTGTCGATTGGCCTTTGACAATTTCTTTCGCGGCAGATTCAATATCCGTCGGAATATTGTGGTCAATGACTTCATATTTGCGTTGCAGGATGCCGCCCAGTTCCTTCTGCACAGCCTGCGTGAATACGGGCAGCTTGTCCTTGATAAACGTACCAGACAACGGTTCAATTACCGATTTGGCCCCTTGCATATAGATTGGAGATGCCTCCACATATCGGCTGAACATGCTCCCGGGGTAAAGACTGACAATCATGAACAAGACCGCAATGACAATCATTCCACGGACGGAGCCTATGATGGTGCCAATGATTGCACCCGTCAGCCGACTAAGCATACCTTTCGGCGCACTTTCCTCGGCTGACCCCTGCCTGCTGCTGAAAATAAATGAAGAGAGCAATCCGAGAACCAATCGGATGAGTCCATAACTCAGTACAAATAATACAGCGAACCGCATCAGTGGAAAATCTGCGATCGCCGTAACCAACGTATAATACATCTGTTCCCACCGGTTCAACTCACGATTAGGCATGGCTGAAGCATACTCAGACAACCACTGCTGTACATATGGTGCAAGCCATAACGTTAAACCGATCGATAACAGAATACCAATAACCGCCATAATGCCATCCATCAGGAACCCGAAGAGTCTGCCTGCTGAACGAGAAGCCCCTCTGGACCAACCCTGCAATAAAGAAGCAGCCACAATCAGCAGCAGCATAATCGTGATGCCATTCAATTCCTTCAGGCTGTCCAGCCAATTCTGCAGCACGTACCGATTCCCCCTTTACTACGATGCTGGTGCTGTTTTGTTCTCCTGTGCCTGTTCGACAAACGTACGTATCGTTTCATTGTCGAGTTTCCATTCCCCAAGTGAAATGCCGCGGAAGATCACATCGACTTTATCCGATTGTGTTCTGCCTTTAATCTCCACATTGGGACTTGTGATAGTGAACGCTCCATCCTGTCCTTTGACGTATGTCGCTTTGGAAGCTTCCTTAAGCATCATGCTGGTTGCTTCTTTCTTCAATGTGTCCATCGTACTGGATTGCACGTCTGTCACTGTTTGTTTGATCTGATCAATGGAGATGCCACTGTATATCAGTAGAGCCGCAATAATGATGATGGCAATCAACCATTTCAATACGGTTTTGACCACATTCAGAACAAAGAACAATATGATCAATGCAACCACGATCACCAACCAGTTCTGCATCAGAAACTCTTTGATTACTTCTATGTTCATGACTACACCTTCCGTATTTGAATTCATTCATAACACTCCCGAATATTATACATGATTTCCGAAGCCGCTGTCAGCTAAGCCCTCTCCCTAAAAAATAAACGGTCTAAGTTCGTCCTGCCAGGCGTACAAGTAGTACCATAAGGTTCTGCTGGCGAACGGGAACACGTTCAAGACCTGTAGTTTGCACATGCATCGCTTAACAAGGAGGGGCTTATGTGAAAACGGCCATCTGGCTATACCTGTTTTTGTTCCTTGCTGTATTCGATCTGCACGCCCAGTATCCCATTCTGACCCCTTTTGCCATCTCGCTGGGAGCCGCCCCTACTTTCATTGGCTGGATGATGGGTATCTATTCCTTAACGCATCTTCCTGGCAATCTCATTGCCGGAACACAAATCGATAAACATGGCAGTCGCCGCTACATTGTATTCAGTCTGCTTGGGGCAGGAGTCATCCTGCTCCTGCAAGCCTATGTCCATACCCCTTGGCAACTGCTGGCACTGCGTTCCATCAGCGGTTTTGTGCTGGCCTTCCTGTCTCCTGCATGTCTCGCCCTGCTTGCCCAGTTATCCAGTGATCCGGTGAAGCAGGGGAAGTATATGTCAGGACACGGGGTAGTACATACCCTCGCGTCTGTGGTATCTCCCGCAGCCGGGGCGATCATTGTGGGTTCCATGGGATTCTCTGCTACATTCTCAGGTTTGGGTTACTTGCTCATTCTCACAGGTGTGATTGCTTTCATGACCATGCCTCGTGGCATCGTTAAGCAGCATGAGAGAGTGACTGAACCTGCCAAACCTGACGTTTCACCAGTAGATACCAAAAGTGCATTCCTTCCGGTGTCCTGGCGCTATTTTGCCCTGCCTCTGGTTATTGCTTGTGCTCAAGGGATTCTCTTCTTCGAGCTACCCCTGCGGGGAGGAGGGCAATCGTCCATCATGTCTACCGGGTTGTTATTTTCCATTATCAGTATTGGAGCGCTCTTCACACTGAGCATGTTATTTCTTAACCGGTATTCCCCCAAGCTGCGTCTGGTTGCGGGTGTGCTGCTGATGTCCTTGTGCTTTTTTGCAATGGCCGCCATTCCGCAAATTCCGTTGTCTACCGTATTATTTGTACTCGGAATGTCCAAAGGCATTATCTTTCCAGCTATGGCTACCCTATTTATCCGTCTGAGCGGAGGAAGCAGGTTGGGCCGCATTTTCTCGCTGCAATCCATCGCAACTTCCATCGGCTCTTTTATCGGCCCAATCACAGCCGGGCAACTTCGTGTCGGGTTATCGCCCTATTTCATTGCCTTTGTTTTATTAATGATTGGTATGCTGCTGCTTCCATACTATACATCCAGACGCGAAGCTTCCCTTGCCGATCCCAAAAGTATATTAAATTAAATTTCGATCGCCTTTGTCTCCTTACCGTTATGACAGCAATTAGGCCAGTATTTTCATTAGCTTTGCATCATTCCCCCATTTACAGCTAAACTATATAAAATGGACTAACGTTTTACACACGAACGGAGCGGACTAGGGATCATAAGCACTATTTTAGTGATTTCATCTTTTTCTTAAATATCATCATTAGGTATGGGCGATCATTGGAAGTAGTGAAGGGGACGGAATCGATTTTGAAGAAGCGATAGCGTTCGCCTTTGTCTCCATATTTCAACCTATAAAAAATCAATCAGAAATTTGGAGACAACAGCGATCGAAGGAACGATCCGTAACCGTAACGGCCACTATTGATCTGATTTATTTCCTAATGTACGTGAAAAAGAATTTAGAAATCAAAGGTGCTTCTGTCCGCGTAGTGATCCGTGTAAAGAAAAGGAGTCCATTTTATATAATCAGTCGATTTTCGCTGTAACATTTCCCGGGGAATGTCGACATAAGCTCTCGAACAAGAGGTGAATATCATGCCTATTCATGTCATTGTGGAAGGTAAGAATGATCGAAGCAAACTGAAACGTCTGGTTGGACCCGAAATCAACATTTTATGCACGTTTGGAACGCTTAATTCACTTAAGCTGGAGACGTTACGCAAACAAGTCGGATATGATGAAGTTTATTTATTTATGGATAATGACAGTTCCGGCAAAAAAATTAGAGGTGTGCTTCGGGATGCATTCCCGGATGCAGTACAGATGTATACACGACGAGGATATGCGGGTGTGGAAGGAACACCTGATGAGTATATCATTGCCCAGCTGGAGAAAGCCGGGTTAGAGACATACATCCAATACCCTGAACATCCTTCCTTTTAAAAGAAATGCCAAAAGGCTGCCTTAGGTTGATATCCAACCTGAAGGCAGCCTTTACAGTTATCCAGTGATTATTCCTTGATCAGATTGCGAATATCCTCGGCAATGACAGCAGGTACAACGTCCTCTGTATTAAACGCATTATATACCTTGCGCAGCTGGTTATTCTGATCCACCAAGCCAATCATATTCATATGGGCAAAATCGTCCTTATTCTCGCCTTCAATCAGGATCTGGAATGAATCCCTGGCGAACTGCTTTGTTTTGTCCATATCCCCTCGCAAGAAGTACCATCCGGAATAATCCGCATGGAAGCGATCCGCAAACGTCTTAATCTTCTCTCTCGTATCGACTTTCGGGTCGAATGAAATGGATACAAACGAGACATCTTTACCGAAGGTGTCGTCCTCTTTCAACAGATCCTGCACTTGGGATAACGTGAACGTCGTAATAGGGCAGACATCCGGACAACTGGTGAAATAAAAGTAGAACAAACGGACTTTCCCTTGAGTATCCTCCAGTGATACCGTACTGCCATCTACATTTTCCATGGAAAAGGATTGGATCTCGCGAATCTCGGGTAATTTCTCCTTACTGACAAATAATGTGCCCCACATCAGATACACAACCATAATCAGTGCGAGCCCGAGTAGTATCCAGGTCCATATGTACTTTTTCAGCATCTTCCTCGTCCCTTCTGTATCTTCTCTTATGAATACGCATACATAAGTAAATCCAAAATCACAATTGTTTCGCTTTATCCATCTACTGTGACATATGTACTCCAAGAAACCTACTTTTTATGAGATTCTATATTATTGTAACGGTTTGTCGTAACAATGCCCATACATATTTATGGAACAAGCTGACCTCGTATACTCTGATGAAATTTCTCTCTGTTTCCGATATAAAGTTTATCATAAGAAATGCCAAAATAGTTTGACAAACTACGTACATTTATTGGGTATGGACCAAGTTATTATCATAACTTTGAAATTAGGGATGTTTTGCATCCGGACAGACGGATATTATACACTATATATGGGTATCACCTAGATAGAGAAGTAATATGCCTTAGAACGATACACCACACAAAGGAGACGTTTATGGATACCTCTACACATTTTGTCATGGGGATTGGTCTAGCTGGTCTGGCTTATGTCGATCCTATTGTCGCAACGAGTCCAATGCTTGCAGCTGCGGTAATGGTTGGCACGATTGCTGGCTCCCAGGCCCCTGACATCGATACTGCGTTACGTCTCAAAAGCAACTCACTTTACATTCGGAATCATCGGGGCTTGTCACACTCTCTGCCATTTCTCCTGTTATGGGTTCTGCTCATCACCGGCGTCATTGCCCTGATATTCCCTGGTGTCCCCATTGGACACGTTGCCATCTGGACCGCTGTAGCCGTAGGCTTTCACGTATTCACCGATCTGTTCAACACCTATGGAACCCAAGCCGCCCGGCCTTTTACGGAACGCTGGATCGCCTGGAACATCATTCATATTTTTGATCCGTTTCTATTCACTACGCATGTCGTAGCTATTCTGTTATGGGCCTTTGATCTGATCGCCCCTGCACCACTCTTCGTTACGCTGTATAGTTTGACCGGTATATATTATATATGGCGAACGATTGCTCGTGCACAAGCGGTCAGAAAAGTCAGACGTTTAGATAATAGCCCAGAACAGGCTAAATACATCGTCATTCCAACAATATCCTGGAATCGCTGGCATGTGGTTAAGCGAGTCGAGGACGGCAGTTATGTGATTGGTAAAATGGATGGTTCTAATCTGGTATGGAGTCTGCACGCCTCATCTTCTACTCATGCGGCCGTTGCTGCTTCACGCAAATCACCGGAAGTCAGTGCTTTCCTCTACTTCACCTCTTATGCGGTGGCAGAAGTGGAAGAACTGCCTGCCGGTTACAAGGTCCGCTGGGCAGATGTACGTTATCGACACCGAAAACAATATCCATTTGTCGCTGTAATTGTGATGGACCGGAATTTTGAAACGATTGATACGTATGTAGGCTGGTTAAGCGATGAGAAGATGGATAAAAAACTTTTATCCGCACGCCCTTGACGAAGTGAGCATGGCAAGGCACAATCAGTTATAGGAACTGATACGCGAGAAAGCCCGGAGCGTTTCCGCCCCGGGCTTTCTGTTTATTCTTTTATTGCTGTTGGTTAAGATAAATTATTTGCCAGACCCAGCCAGAGACTGCTCAGCGATTTGTACCAGACGTTTGGTGATATATCCACCCAAAGATCCTGTTTCACGGGAAGTGTAGTTACCATAGTAACCATCTTGCGGGATAGTTACACCCAGTTCCTGTGCAGCCTCCATTTTCAATTGTTGCAATGCAGAATTTGCTTGAGGTACCACCAAGTTGTTAGAACGAGATCCTTGAGCCATATTTATAATCTCCCTTCAATCTGTGTCTGTAATGTCATTGCAAGCTTGCAAGATTATTATGGCTCGTAGGCTTCAGGTTATACGGAATTTTACTAAATTTGTAGATGGAGGTTTTTCCCAATGAGCAAAGGTTTATCCTTATGGTTCGCGTTTTCATCCATTATCTTGTTAACGGTTACAGCAATCACAATCTCTTACTCCGGTTGGCTTGCTACGCTCCTGTTCGTCCTGTCCATTGCCAACATTGGCTGGGGCTTTGTCATTCGTGCCAAAAAAGAACGGCAGGAAGTTCGCTCGGCTACTTCAGAGCCCACTTCTTGAGCAGGTCATATTCTAACGCAAGTTTGAACGTATTAATAAAGAGGAGCCCTTAATAGGACTCCTCTTTATTTATGTTAACTATTCATTTCTTTAACTATAATTTTGTTCAGCAGCACTACAGTTTACGTCTAGGAACAAACCCCATACGTTCTTTCACGGCACTCAACGTTTGAGAAGCAACTTCTTCTGCACGACGAGCTGACGTCTCCAGAACATCGGCCAATTCGCCAGACTCGCGAATCTCATTATATCGTTGTTGCAGCGGTTCGATAACAGACACAACCACTTCAGCCAGTTCTTTTTTGAACGGACCGTACATCTTGCCTTCATAACGCTCAGCTACTTCCTTAAGCGTCATACCCGCACATTCCGCGTAGATACTCATCAGATTACTAACTTCCGGTTTGTTTGCCGGATCATAGACGACTTCACGTCCCGAATCTGTAGTGGCACGGCTGATCTTTTTGCGAATGACATCCGGCGGATCCAGCAGGGCAATATAGCTGCCGGCATTAGGATTACTTTTACTCATCTTCGAAGAGGCATCATCAAGTGACATTACCCGTGCACCTACCTGTGGGATATACGGATCTGGAATGGTGAAGTACTCCCCATAACGGTGGTTAAAACGCCCAGCCAGATCACGTGTCAGCTCCAGATGCTGCTTCTGGTCTTCACCTACAGGTACAAGATCAGCATTGTATAACAAAATATCAGCCGCCATTAATGATGGATACACGAACAGTCCGGCACCAACGGAATCTTTCCCGGATGATTTATCCTTAAACTGAGTCATGCGTTCAAGCTCACCCATGGAGGTCAGCGTCGTCATCAACCAGCCCAATTCGGCGTGCTGCGGTACATGGGATTGCAGAAATACGTTAGATTTCGAAGGATCAATACCTGCTGCAAGAAACAGCGCAGCTACCGCTTCCGATTGTTCACGCAATGCTGCTGGCTCTTGAGCCACGGTAATGGCATGAAGATCTACCACCATGAAATGACATTGATAGTCATGCTGGAGTTTTACAAAATTTTTGATTGCACCAATATAGTTGCCCAATGTGAGCTTTCCACTTGGTTGAATACCTGAAAGTACTGTTTTCATTGCACATAACGCCTCCCTGATTGTATATAAAAAGCTCCTGCCATTCTCTGCGAACGCAAAAAGGCCCCACATCCGCAAGGGACGTGAGACCGTGGTGCCACCCTTATTCGCTTTTCTTCCATTGCCCCTGACCCTCAATCAAGTCAAGCTGAAGAAACGCCTTCATTGTTCCGTAACGTGGATTATACGGCAGACTCTAGTGAGGCAAGCCCGTCTCTGGCTTAACCTGTTCAAATCCACACTCAAGGGTCCATTCAGTAAAGAGTTCACACCGGTTCGCATCAACCACCGGCTTTCTGAAGAGAATTCTCTTGGCCTACTTATCCCTGTCATCGATTTATATCATTCAATTTGAATACGTACCTTTAGAGTTCCATCTTAATGCGCACAGGCGCTAATGTCAAAATGAGTTGAACTTTTTTACCCGAGACACTGAAATCTGTTATGATGGAATTGCTTATTAACATGCCTGCTTCACAAGAAGCAGCGCAGGAAATAGCTGGCATGTACACAATGACACGCCTGCAGCAGTCCAATCATTACAACTGCTCGCAGACAGATTTCAAGTGGGAAAAGGAGCATCGATATGAAACAAGTGACCAAAGGCCAATGGAATGGTTACGACACGTATATCCTACATAGCCGTGAATTGGAAATCACCCTGCTGCCACGTCTTGGAAATAACATTATTTCTATTCGGGATTTAGTGCAGGACAGGGATATCGTCCGCCGTCCGGATGAAGACGATCTTGCCTTTTATCTGCAGAAGCCGTACCATTTTGGCGTTCCTCTCCTGATTCCACCAGGACGCATTCATCGGGGACAATTCGAATATGAAGGTGTCCGTTACCAGTTCAATCAGAACACGGCAAATGACAACCATATTCACGGTCTCCACCGTACCCAATCCTGGTGTGTCAGTGATATCGAGGAAGATGAAGACGGATGTGCAATTACGACCGAATTATTGACTGAAAATGAAGAACACTGGATGGCTCAATTCCCGATTCCTCTGAAACTTGAGATGACGTTCAGTCTGCAAAACGCTGTATTTAGCCAGCGTCTGCGAGTCACCAATCTGAGCTCAACGCCTGCTCCTTTTGGGATGGGCTATCATACATGGTTTTTGTTAGACGGCAAACCTGCCGATTGGACACTGCAACTTCCTGTTTCCGGAATATACGGTCAGAATGAAGAACAACTACCAACAGGTGAGCTGGAATCCCTGGGTGAATGGTTTGCTCTTAACGAAGGCATCAACTTGCAGGGACGTAACTGGGATACGCTGTTGAAAGCTACCGAAGGTGAACCGGCTGCGGCTTACTTACGGAGGCAAGATGGATATACGCTGAAATATTCAGCAGATGAAACATTTTTCAAACACTGGGTTCTCTTCACCAAAGGGGAATCCGATCAGTTTTTGTGCATTGAACCGTACACTTGGCTCCCGGATGCACCTAATTTGGATTTATCGGATGAACAGACGGGATTGATTCGCCTGGAACCGGAACAGCCTGTTGAGCTATTTACACGTATTGAGGTTATACCTCCTACAGACTAAGTGAGCTAATCATCATCTATACTGTTTACGCTGATCAACATATATTTCGATACCATGTACAACTTGCCGACCCACATTGGGTCGGCTTTTTTATGTGATCCGCGCACCAATAATTAACCATATATTTCCTTACGCCATATCATGTATATTTCCTTATTCTCTAACCATACTAACATCACCAACCCATAAGGAGGTGACACATATGTACGGAGGTCAAAACCAAGGTAGCGGTAGCCGCTCCAACAACCTGGTCGTTCCCCAAGCAACTGCAGCATTGCAACAATTGAAAATGGAAGCTGCACAAGAGCTGGGTGTAACTATTCCACAAGATGGTTACTACGGTAACTATACTTCCCGTGAGACAGGTTCTCTGGGTGGATACATCACTAAACGTCTGGTGCAAATCGCTGAGCAGCAATTATCGGGTCGTTCGTAAGCTCGTAATTATTGCTTGAGCTAAGCAGAATCCAAAAGCGGCCTTCTTCGGAAGTGCCGCTTTCTCTTGTGTAACGAATTATGAGGTCGACTCCATATCAGAATCCTTGTATGTATTCGTTCTAGGGTAACGAATCATGAGACTCGCCATATTGTAATTGGACTCCATTGTTGCATCTACCAGAATCATACCTTGTCTTACTGTGAAGTCGTACGATATTTCGCCATGTGTCCAATTGCGTTTGAATTTCAAAGTTTCCAGTGCCATCGCCCGGAAAGAAGTTCTCTGGGTTTCGTTTAGTCCCTTCTCTTCCAAATCCATCTGCCCATCCCGTCCAGTTATCGGATTATGTCGAATACCGAACTTCCCAATTACGTTGTTTCGTATTTGCACAAAAACTACTCCTGAATCTAACCCTGACAACTCATGATCAAGCTCTTTAAATACTAAATCTAACTGACGTGCTAATGAAAGCTGGTCGATTTTCATAATAACACTCCTCCTACATGCTTATAGTCCTATGTAACAAGGACTTACGACTCATTATATGACATCATTTGCGCATGTTCAACAAACAACGGCAAACTTGGGTATTTTTAACTATAAATTGCGCAATTAATTGCCATTCCCCTTCCTTAAAGTGAGTTTTTTCGTTCATTTGCGACAAAATATTTGAGAATCAAAAATAAGGATTCTGTACAAAAAAAGGCTGCAATCCTGTGTTTGTTAACACGGAATTGCAGCCTTTCATATATATTCAACCTATTACATTCAACCTATTTTTGGGGTGCTGTCATCTGCAAAAACTGCTCAATATCGGCAATAACCAAGTCCGCAGCATTTTGCCAGAATTCCGGTTGTTTCAGGTCTGTACCCAGATGTTTCTGCGCAAGTTCTTCGACCGTCATACGTCCTGTATCTCGTAACAAATCATCATATTTATCTGCAAATGCTGTGCCTTCTTGCTGTGCTCTCGCATAGATTCCCGCACTGAACATGTACCCAAACGTGTATGGGAAGTTATAGAATGGCACACCTGTCAGATAGAAATGCAGCTTGGATGCCCAGAAATGTGGATGATCTGATGCAAGTACACCACAGAATGCTTCCTGCTGTGCATCCACCATTAATTTGGATAGTTCATCCGCGTTAACCAAGCCTTTTTTGCGTTGTTCATAGAAACGATTCTCAAACAGGAACCGGGCATGGATATTCATAAAGAAAGCCACACTTCGCTGTATCTTGTCTTCCAACAAAGCCAGCTTCTCTTGTTCATCTGTTGCCGCCTGCACAAGGGCATCTGCTACAATCAATTCAGCAAACGTGGACGCTGTCTCAGCCACATTCATCGCGTAACGTTGATTCAACGCAGGCAACTCTTCCATAATGTGTTGATGATATCCATGACCAAGTTCATGCGCAAGAGTCGACACATTGGACGGTGTCCCGGAGAAGGTCATGAAAATTCGGGTTGCTTTGCTAAGTGGTAAAGATGTACAGAATCCTCCCGGACGCTTGCCGGGGCGGTCTTCAGCTTCAATCCAGCGTTTCTCAAAAGCCATCTCTGCAAAAGAAGAAAGTTTAGGACTGAACTTGGCAAACTGTTCAACGATATTGATAGCTGCCTCATCGTAAGTGATTTTGCCACTCGACTTACCTACAGGGGCGTCTACATCGCTCCAACTGAGCTTGTCTACCCCGAGCAGTTCTGCCTTGCGCTCCAGATATTGAACAAGTGCAGGTTTGGCACCATTAATTACATTCCACATCGTATCCAGTGTCTGACGGGACATCCGGTTGATGGCCAGAGGTTCCTTGAGGATATCATGCCAGCCACGTTTCTCATATAACTTCAGACGGAATCCCGCGAGGTGGTTCAGTGTGTCTGCGCAGAAATCTTCGACATCCGTCCAAGCCTGTTCCCAGTTTGCAAATACCGTCTCGCGTACATTCCGATCACTATCGCTCAGTTTGTTAGCAGCTTGCCCTGCCGACAGCATGACCGTTTCCCCATTTTGCTCAAATGGAATGTTCACCTTGCTGACAATCGTGTTATAGAATTTGCCCCAACCATGGTAACCATCCACACCCAGATCCAGTGCAAGACCTTCAAGTTCAGGCGACAGCTTCTCACGAGCCAGCGTGCGACTCTCGTTCAGTACAAATGCAAGCGGCTGAATATCCTCCCGAGCAATCCAGGCGTCCCACACCGAATCTGACGTCTGACTGAGTGTATTATCGAACTTCGATTTGCTGCCGTTCAGCATCGCAGCAATAGAACTGATGGCCCCCTGAAGCTGGGTTGCCTTCTTGTCCTTCTGGTTTTGCGATGAGAGGCAGGATACAAACGCAGAACCTTCCGATATGCGGACATAACAGCTTTGCAGCAGTTCCAAAATGGGATCAAAAGCTGTCGTCTCTTCTAATGAAGTCGGTGCAGGTGTTTCGTTCAATAGTTGTTGCAGTTTACGTACATCCTCTTCCAGTTCAATCAGATACGCAGCGAATGTCTCGGAGGAAGAACCTCCACTAAAAATGGACTCCAGATCCCATACGGGGTGTAATGGCGTTTTCATTTAATAAGGCACCTCTCTCTATAAATTGGATGGTTAGGATTGAATTAAAAACTGGTTTTCTGTTCACTGTATCTCTATACTAGAGAAATACTTATAGTAACTTTCAGGAGGTAAACGTATGAAACCTTTACAAGTATCGGCTGATACAGCCGTCAAATTAGCAGAATCCTTGGGCGTACCTTTGGAACATCTGATGCACATGCCCCAACATATCCTAATGCAGAAGATTGCGGAACTCGCCAAACAAGAAGCCTCCAAACCTTCCGCACCAGAAGGCGAACAAGAATGATTCCCTTTGAGAACAGCTGGCCTTACGATATTGTGATGGGAGACATCTATGTACAGCAATGTCCCTACTGTCATGCAAGCAACGTGCTGCTCCCCCTCAAACCGAAAGAGCTTGTGCGCATCCGCGAAGGCAAAAAGAAATTACTCGTCTTTCCCTGCTGTAATACCAGCATGACCGTGATCGACAATGACAGTGACTATTTGTTATCCAGCCGTCCTGTCCGTAACTAATGTAAGATCAACCTAGAGGGGGCTGCGCTTCGCAGCCTCTTTGTCTGCTTCAAGCATCTCTTCAGGCAGCTCCATCTTACCGGAGATCATCTGTTCACGCAGCACGGCCCATTGTTCCCTTGAAGCACGAATCATGGCCGCATCGGTGATCCGCTTGTCATGAATGACCTTGCTGAACCATTGCACTGCTTCATTAAACCGTCCTACCCTGCGGTTCAATTCCCCGAGTAAATACAACAGTTTGGCTTCATTGCCACCTGTTCCCTCCCGTTCGAACACCTTCACATAAGCTTCAAGGCTAAATTCGAGAAAGCGATGTTCCTGTGCATGGTCCTCCATATAACGATACAACCAAGCTATATGATGTAACAGACCAGCGACAACACGGTCTTTCTCCTGGATAACCTGTGCGCACAGCAAGGCAAGCTTGTACGTAGCCAGCGCCTGGTCCAGTGTCCGAGCTCCGCTATAGTCACGTTTTACCCAGCGATTACCGATCTGTTCCTTAAAAGCCTTGCGTTGAGCATCATTCAAATGCTCCGTTGCGTTCTCCGTGGAAGCAAACCCGCACTGTGGACAGATGCGAACCACATAAAAATCCGGATTCTCCAGCTTGTAGTAGGCACAAAAATCCGAATCTGTCCGGTAGGGCCTTTTCAAACTCGGTCTTACCCGTGAAGTGTCATACTCGGTTTCGCAATAATGACAAGTCACTTTCACCTTATATAGCGGCTCTAATTCCAATCTATTCCATCCCTCTCCCGTACGCTTATAATCATATTCGGAACTACGGTGTATTCACAAAATGATGTGCAGGCCCGGATAAACGCTGCAGGATAAACGAGTGCAAAGGCTCCTCCACACCGATCTGTGTTAAGGCTTGATCCATACATGCAAGCCAAGCCTCAGCGCGTTCAACGGTCACTTCAAAATGCATATGACGGGCACGCATCATCGGATGTCCGAACGCCTCGGAAAACAGCCCTGGTCCTCCAAAAAACTGAGACAAAAACATATACTGCTTGTCGATAACCGGCTGAATATCTTCCGGGAAAAGCGGAGCCAGTTGCTCGTTCTGCTGAACGATTGGATAGAAGGCCTCAACCAGTGCGCGAACACCTTTCTCACCGCCAAGATTGTCATAAATACTCAAACTGGGATTCATTCGTCTGATTCCCCTTTCTGATGTCGAATTTTGCCATATATTACACGTTCCGTGAACATTGTGAAAACAGTAACAATATCCAGGCCACAGAAGCCTTTATCTCCATTCTATCAAAAAAAACCAAAAAGTCCTATATAACATGAAATCATCAGGGCTCATTCCCTGCCATCTGTATATAGGACCTTCTTCGGAACCTAACACAAAAAAAGCGCCAACCACATAGGTTGGCGCACTAGATATTCCATTAATAACTCCGCCAGTCCTCTTCCTCAGAGCGTACTAGCGAGGCACGTATCACATATACAAAAGCACAGACCAGGATTCCGGTGACAAGACTCATGATCATCACTCCATCCGATTTGAATTCCACCTTGGAGACAATTAGGTGACGTTCAGGCGTTTTTCTCATTTTAGCACACATCACTCAAAAACACAGCCACTTTTGCAAGCGCTTTCTACGTATAATTTTGTACTGTTTGTCCACTTTTTTTCATATATTGATGGCAATAGCATCACAGATTTCCGCACACCGACCATTCCAAAAGTAAAGGAGAAGAATTCATGGCTGCTTCACAAAGACTCACCCATGTCCTGGTCACACTCGCTCTCCTGATCCTTTGTGTGTTAATGGTCTTGTATCCAGCGGAAACCTGGCATGCAGGTGTACGCGGACTGTCCATCTGGTGGGACGTATTGTTTCCCTCCCTTTTTCCTTTTTTGGTGCTGTCCGAGCTGCTGCTCGGCTTTGGCATTGTTCATTTTCTGGGTACCTTGCTGAATCCACTGATGCGTCCATTGTTTCGTGTTCCCGGAAGCGGTGGTTTTGTATTTGCCGTGAGCTGTGCATCCGGTTATCCTACAGGGGCGAAACTGACCGCACAGTTATGGGAACAAAAGCTGGTTACCCGGGAAGAAGGAGAACGGCTCGTTGCCTTCACCACATCCTCCGATCCAATCTTCATGATTGGAGCCGTATCGGTTGGGTTCTTCCATAATGTCGCCATTGCTCCGCTATTGGTTGCAAGTCATTACGCTGCAGCTTTTCTGGTGGGTATGCTCATGCGTTTTCACGGGGGTACAGCGAAAGGCTCACAGCCAGACATCTCTTCTGCATCTCCATCGGAGCAAATACCTAGAAACAGACTGGTCCGGGCCATCTATGCAATGCATGAGGCAAGAAAGGCTGACGGACGGGTATTCGGTGAACTGCTGCGCCACGCCGTCTCCTCATCCCTTCGACTTATTATTATCGTAGGAGGGCTGGTTGTATTCTTCTCGGTCATAATGGAGTTGCTTGTACAGACCGGTTGGCTTGGCGGATTATACGGCATAACCGAGCAACTGCTTCGATATAGCGGACTTCCTCCATCCTTATCTCCTAGCTTGGTCGGGGGGCTATTTGAAGTCACACTGGGGGCCAAAGAGGCCGGAGGTGTCAGCACTTCCATTCCACTGATATATAAAGTGGCGGCAGCAGCCTTTGTTCTCTCCTGGGGCGGATTATCCGTCCATGCACAGATTATGAGTATTCTTAGCAACACCCCCATGAGATATGGTCCCTTTTTATTTGCCAGAGCGATTCATGCGCTAATCGCACCTGTGCTGGTCCTGCTATTGTGGACCCCCATGATGGGGCGTTCCGCTTCACCCGTTCTCATGGAGCCTGGTGTAATCCCATCGTTATCGACATATACACCGGACTGGGGACTGATCGTCCTGACGGGGGTCATTGTTTTTGCGAGTATCATTATGTTGTTGTTATTGCTTACGATATTAAGTTATATCTTCAAGCCAAGACGACATGTCAAAAAATAAGTCGCTCATTCATCTATATTTAACTGAATATGCTTCCAAACGTTGTGTTCTTCCGCGGAATTGATTATCATCGGTAGTATAATGACCACAAAGGAGCTTTCATCTTGAGATACTATGTTCAAGACCGCGGAGACCAGTTATCGATTGATCTCAGTCAGCAGTTTCATGCGCTGGCGAAGGAAGAAGGGTTCAAGCTGGATGCAGAATCGCCGGAGATTGTCATCTCCATCGGGGGCGATGGTACGATGCTGCAAGCATTTCACAATTTCATCGACCGTATTCCGGATATTGCTTTTGTTGGGGTTCATACAGGCCATCTCGGCTTTTATGCCGATTGGAAGAAGGAAGAATTACGGGAATTAGTCAGGCTGATGAGTGGCAAGGGAGATCCGGAGCGTCTCAAACCACGCATTGTCCAATATCCGCTGTTGGAGCTTGAGATTCGGAAAAAGTCGGGGAATTCCTCTTACATCGCACTTAATGAATTTACGTTAAAAGGTGTGGACGGTACCGTCGTGGCCCAGGTCGATATTAACGACGTGACATTCGAGATGTTCCGTGGCGATGGAATCTGTGTATCCACGCCTTCAGGCAGCACGGCATACAACAAGGCCCTTGGCGGTGCAATGGTTCATCCGACCATCGAGGCTATTCAGATTGCGGAGATTGCTTCAATTAATAACCGGGTCTATCGGACACTTGGTTCACCGGTCATTTTGCCCAAGCACCATCATTGTGATATTTTCTCCCGCAAGGATCAGCGGTTATTGATGACGATTGATCATGTGAATGTGATGGTGGAGGATCTGATATCCGTCCGTTGTCAGGTATCCAGTCACAAGGTCAGTTTCGCGCGTTTCCGTCCTTATCCATTCTGGAACCGGGTTCGCACGGCATTTCTTGACTAAAATAAAGACACCAAAAAAGCGGTCCTTCTCAGGAACCGCTTTTTGCTTTGGCTTGAGGCTGATCTTTGCTCTTCTGGAGCACAAAATACGCACAACCAAAGTTACAATATTCATTGATATAGTCCACCATACTGGCGATCGTGGAATCCTTCGTCGCTTTCGGATGGTTATCACGGTAAAAACCTTTTAATCTTAACTGGCTATAACCCCAGTCTCCGATAATATAATCATAACGCTCCAGCACCTCACTGTAACGATCACGGAAGACCTCTGGATTCCAGCCCTCTTTGTGGTTCTGGACAATTTCATAGTTTTTGCCGCCGATCTGTACAATGACCGGTTCTTTGGGCTTTTCTTCAACCGATTCAACAACAGATTCTTGAACTGGCTCCTGGATCTGCTCCTGGAGTTGGTCCTGAATCTGTTCTGTGCTTTTTTCTTCTTCCAATCCGGTATCCTCCATCACGCGTGTGTTGCCGCCTGTTCAGCATGTTTGGTGGCCGATTTCACCTGTTCATGCGCATGGTAGGAGCTGCGTACCATCGGGCCGGACTCGACGTGGCTGAACCCACGTTTTAATCCTTCCTGTTTCAATGCAGCGAACTCCTCTGGCGGATAATACTTTTCAACATACAGATGTTTCTCGGATGGCTGCAAATATTGACCAATCGTCATAATATCACAGTCTACCGCACGAAGATCATCCATGGTTGATAAAATTTCATTATATTCCTCACCTACACCAAGCATAATGCTTGATTTCGTTGGGATGTTAGGTTGCATTTCTTTGGCACGAGCAAGCAATTCCAGTGAACGTTTATATTTTGCCTTGGCACGCACTTTGTCTGACAACCGCTCAACCGTCTCAATATTGTGATTCAGAATGTCCGGTTTGGCATCCATTACAATCTGCAAAGATTCCCGATCGCCCAGAAAGTCTGGAATGAGCACTTCAACGCTGCACAATGGCAACCGCCGCCGTACGGCCTTAACTGTCTCTGCAAAAATTGTAGCTCCTCCATCCTTCAGATCATCACGGGCTACACTTGTAATGACGCAGTGTTGCAGATTCATCTGCTCTGCTGCTTCCGCCACACGTTCTGGTTCCTGCAAATCAAGCTCCGTTGGCAAGCCTGTATTCACCGCGCAAAAACGGCATGCCCTTGTGCAAATATCGCCCAATATCATAAAAGTGGCCGTTCGATTGGCCCAGCATTCATAAATATTCGGACACCGCGCTTCCTCACATACCGTATGCAGCGTTTTGGAACGCATCATCGTTTTCATTTCCTGATAGTTATCGCCGGTTGTCAATTTGATCCGAATCCAATCCGGCTTCGGTTCTTTAACACGTTTTGCCAATGCATAAACCTTCTTTCTAACTGAAGTTAGGCTGTTGCTCGGAACATATTATACCATGAAAGCGTTGGAAAAACCCCCATTTGTCACATCTTGTGCATTCATACCCGATATGGACAATTTGGTTCATTCGATTCATCCCAAGTGCTTACATGGATAAAACGAGAACTTTTGAAGAACGCTAACCTTTAGCTTGGTTCATCGGGTACCTTGTATCATTCTATTGGAAAGGGGCTGCTTCCCAGTGCAACAACGCTTGACCTCCAGGCACACGTACCGATTTTGGATCAAAACCTTACTTACAGGTACGCTGCTTCTCCCATGTTTATCTGTTGACGTCTACAGTGAACCTGTCGGGGCTACTCCGAAACCACAGGCCAACGAGTTAAAACCCGCAGAAATTTTCGCTGCACGTCGCCATTTATATGAGACCATCGGTCAGATGACTCAGATTCCCTGGTATAGGCTAGCCGCAATTGATCAGTATGAACGAACAATTACTCGCGCACATCCAAAGGATCGCAAGCATCCGGAGCGACTTACAGGTATTTTCATGACTCCTCCGGCCTGGAGAGGATGGCTAAATCCTGATGAGACGGATCAACATCCGGAATCCATTCTTTTTTTCAAAGGATATGGACGTGACGGTTCAGGAGACGGTATAGCGGATGCTAACAATGATCAGGATGTGCTGTACAGCATGGCTTCGGTCATTCAGGGTTACGGAAACAAGCAAGAGGACTTCAACATCGCCCTGTGGGAATATTATCACAACTCCCGTGCTGTGCAACGGATACAGCAATTCGCGAAGTTATATGAACATTTTGACAATCTGGATCTGTTTGGACACGCCTTCCCGGTTCCGCTCGGAACCAATTACTCCTATCGCAGCACCTGGGGGACAAAACGAAGTTGGGGCGGTTATCGCATTCATGAGGGAACGGATATCTTCGCTCCACATGGTCTGCCGGTGCGCAGCACCTGTTACGGGGTCGTGGAGATTAAAGGCTGGAATCCGTTTGGAGGCTGGCGCATCGGTATCCGGGATTTGAACAATCATTATCACTATTACGCCCATCTCTCGGGTTTTGACAAAAGTGCTGGCATCGGTGAAGTTGTTATACCTGGTCAGGTTGTGGGTTGGGTTGGCAGTTCGGGTTACGGTAAACCTGGGACACAGGGCAAATTCCCTCCACATCTGCACTATGGGATCTATCGTGACAGTGGACTGCACGAATGGTCGTTCGACCCTTATCCACAGCTGAAACATTGGGAACAGGAAGAACGCAAACAAAAGAACAAGAAAAGCAAGTGAGACGAGCATATGTCAATATAAGCATTTCCGCTGGGAGTACGATGAACATTCGAAATAGGGACCTCTTCAATAGAGGCCCCTTTTCTCATTTTGTACTTAAAGTCTTTTTACAAGGAATTGTCTGTATTACGGGTGCGCGCTCTTGTTAGACTGTACGCCCCCATTCACATCAGGCAGATCATCCGGTTCAAATTGTTCAAGTTCGTTCCCTTGCAAAGGGTCTGACGGTGTCTGTTGCTGGTTCTGGCTAGGGGGATTCGCAGTCACTCCATTACCGCTTGATACACCCGTATGGCCTGATGGCAGCGCAATAGCTGGGGCATTACTTCCGTTACTGCCTACCGGCTTGCCCTGATTATCGTAATAATACATCGGCACATCCCCGACAACCAGAAGGTAGGAGATCGGGATTTCCGTATCGACCGTTTCGGGCTCCATGTCGAAGGGCACCACGACGGCGACCTCAGCAATGATGTGAATGTACACTTCCACCAAAATCATGTTAATCCCCGCATTTTGCTGACGGGTGTTGAGGTCCACTTTGACAGCGCCTTGGGGCTCAATACGAACCGGTATACTCGGGCCAAATGAAGCCATCACCGGACTTCCCAGCGCCTGCCCCAGCGGGATTTTTTCTTTTAACATGTGTACATTCTGCAGCGTGGATTGCACAATATTCATTGTACTTGCGGTGATTCGCATATGCTCATTGTAGTTCAGCATGAAACCGGACACTTTCCCGGCGGTATCCGTCTTCCAGTCAATCAATCCTTCGTTGGTTTTGCCATCTGCAACCTGTGCTGTAATCGCCTTGTTGATCGCTTCGGTCGCAATCTGCTTCACTCTGATCTTGGCCAAGTGCATGATGGGGGGCTTCATTTTCTTATCTACATAAGCAAAGCCCTGCATCAAACAAAACGCAGTGACCAATAAAATGATCAACCACATTTTGCGCTTGCCGCTTGGCGGCTTACGGCGTTTCCGGCTTCGCCATTTTCTTCTCATCATCGAAGTGTCCCTCCCCTGCGGGATGAGCTATAGGCTATAGTTAACCTTATGCACCGTTGTCCTGAAAAAGAAGGACAGTACGTGGACACTGGACCAGAAAGTAACAACGACATTAATGAGACAAGTACTGTACTTCTTATTGGCTAAATCTAACCGGAAATCGGAAACTACGTAAACCGAGTTAAAAAAAACCTTTCGCCCGCAGATTCCTCTGCAAAGCGAAAGGTTTTATGTTCAGACCGCCCAAAGACTTGGGCACTGGTAGCCATTTATTTCGGTACAGATTCCCAGTCTTTCAGGAAACGTTCAATCCCGCTGTCCGTCAGTGGGTGCTTCCAAAGTGTCGGCAGAAGCGAACCTGGAATGGTGGCAATGTGCGCACCGGAAAGGGCTGCATCTTCGACGTGTTTGATATTGCGAATGCTTGCTGCGATAATCTCGGAAGGCAGATCATACATGTCCAGAATAAGACGCAGATCACGAATCAGTTTCATGCCATCCACCGCAATATCATCCAGACGCCCAACGAATGGACTGATGTAGGTTGCACCAGCTTTCGCTGCCATCAGACCCTGTGCTGCGGAGAAGATCAGCGTGACATTGGTTTTAATCCCTTTTTGCGTTAACTCATGACAAGCATACAGCCCATCTTCGGTCATCGGCAGTTTAATAACTACATTCGGTGCCCATTCTGCAATTTCATAAGCTTCCTTCAACATATCCTCGGCTTTGAGACCGATAACTTCAGCACTGACCGGGCCTTTAACAACGCCACAGATCTCCTGAATGACTTCTTTAAATACGCGACCTTCTTTGGCAATCAAAGACGGGTTAGTCGTGACTCCATCCACCAGACCCAGACGTTCGATCCGTTTGATTTCTTCCACATTCCCTGTATCCAAGAAAAATTTCATGATATGTTCCCTCCACTTGATGAATTCGTAAACACGATATAAGTTATTACCCGATGTCCATCATATGTTAACAGTTATATATAAAATTATTTTTTCTCTACAGCGTGACCGCCAAATTCATTACGCAATGCCGCTACCACTTTACCTGTAAATGTGTCTGTCTCCAGGGAACGATAACGCATCAGCAAGGACAAAGCGATAACCGGTGTAGCCGTTTGAAGGTCAAATGCCGTTTCTACCGTCCAACGTCCTTCACCGGAAGAGTGCATTACGCCTTTAATTTCATCGAGGTTTGCATCTTTGGAGAAGGCACGTTCTGTCAGCTCCATCAACCAAGAGCGGATAACAGAACCGTTGTTCCATACTCGTGCTACTTGTTCGAAGTCGAAATCAAATCCACTTTTCTCCAATACGTCAAAACCTTCACCGATGGATGCCATCATACCGTACTCGATACCATTGTGGACCATTTTCAGGAAGTGGCCGCTGCCCGCTTTACCAGCATACAGGTAGCCGTTCTCTACGGAAGTATCTTTGAATGCCGGCTCAACGATAGCCCAAGCTTCAGGGTCTCCACCGATCATATAACATGCTCCATTACGTGCGCCTTCCATACCGCCAGATGTACCTGCATCCATGTAGTGAATGCCTTTGGTTTTCATCTCTTCGTAGCGACGGATGGATTCTTTGTAGTGGGAGTTACCCGCTTCAATAATGATGTCGCCTTTGGACAACAACGGGCTAACTTCAGCCAATACAGCATCTACCACGTTGTGAGGAACCATGATCCACAATACACGTGGGGATTCGAGCGAAGCCACCATCTCTGCGTATGAAGATACGCCTGTAGCGCCGTATTCTTTCATTTCATTTACTGCTTCAGCGTTCAGGTCAAAAGCAACTACTTCATGTTTGTGATCAATCAAGTTTCTGCCCAGGTTCAATCCCATTTTTCCTAATCCGACTAGTCCAAGTTTCATTTTAAAATCCTCCTGTTATGAACAATGTTTAAATTTCATCTTTGTTGCAGAGCGCCAGACTACATTCCCGTTTCGCAGCAATCGTTCCGGTTACGGATCGTTCTTTCGATCGCTGTTGTATCTAAATTTCTTTTCATCAAGCTTTAAATTGATGAAATTTGGATACAAAGGCGAACGCTTTGCTTCTACAGAATCGATTCCGTCCCCTACACTACGTCGCTACTTAGGCAAAAAAATCCAGTGCGTCCGCTAATCTATATTTAAAAATTTTCACGGCCTTCCGGTCACATAACCGGAAGGGCTTATGCAAAATTGGAACGGTATAATTCATAAAAAATGAGATCTGTATACATCATGAAAGTTACTTCATCTATATCAGCATTTTGCATCATTTCGATCAACTCGCTTCCGAATACAAGTTCTAGAAAACGAAAAGAACCATTTCGTTTCATATCCTGTTTACTTGAAAGACGGTCTTTGGATTTGTGCAAAATGTTCATTGGTGAACACAATGGATTGCACTATTGTGTTCTCAGATGATTACTCTGTTATTACACTTACCACCAACGGAAGCCATCTGCTGCTGTCAGGCGATCTGCTGACTCTGGTCCATGCGAACCTGCACTGTACGTATCCAGTGGCACGCTGCCGGCTTCGAATGCTTCTTGAATCGGTTGAACCCACTGCCATGCCAGCTCCACTTCGTTCCAGTGAGCGAAGAAGGTGGAATCACCACGCATAGCGTCAAAAATCAGATTCTCATACGCTTCAGGGATGTTACGTTTGCCGGAGTTGAAGGTCATATGCATCGGCTCCACTTCACCATGGTTCAATGGATTCTTCGCATTTAATTGAAGGGAAATACTTTCTCCCGGACCAATTTCAATCGTAAGCAGGTTAGGTTCCGTTGTGTTCTCGGATTCATGACCTGTTTTGAGTGGCGATTTGAATTCAACAACGATTCTCGTGGATTTCTCAGCCAGGCGTTTACCTGTACGAATATAAAATGGAACCTCGCTCCAGAATGGATCATCGATCCACAATCTTGCGGCAACATAGGTCTCGTTCTGAGATCCGGCAGGAATGCCAGGCTCGTCCAGATATCCAACTACCGATGTGCCTTGCAGCTCGCCTGCTGCATATTGCGCTCGAACAACTTCAGAGGCAATATTTTCTTTCGTCAAAGGACGAAGTGCTTCAGCAATTTTTTGCTTTTTGAATTGAATTTCTTCCGGTGTGCAACGTTTTGGCAGATGCAAACCAATCATCATCAGCAACTGGAGCATATGGTTTTGGAACATGTCACGAAGCGCACCACTTTGGTCGTAATACGCGGCACGTTCTTCAACGCCCACCGTCTCACTTGCCGTGATCTGTACATTGGCAATATAACGGTTGGACCACAACGCCTGAATTACCGGATTCGCATAGGTGAGCGTCTCAATATTTTGAACCATCGGTTTCCCAAGGAAATGGTCAATGCGATAGATCTCTTCTTCCGCAAAGGTATTGCTCAATTTCTCGTTCAGATCACGAGCCGATTGCAGATCGTGTCCGAAAGGTTTTTCAATAATCAGTTTCTTCCAGCCTTTGGTGTTACCCAAGCCACTTTCTTGAATATTCAATGCGATCGGCTCAAAGAATTCCGGTGCCACCGACATGTAGAACATGCGATTTTCGGGAATGTTAAGCTCTTGTTCACGCTGTTGAACGAGTTCCAACAATTTGGTGTAATCTTCAAGCTTCGTATTATTTAAAGAACAATAACGGAAAGCGCCAATGAAATCACGAACCTGAGATGCTTCTTCAGGGGTCTGACGAGAGAATTCATGAAGTGACTTTTCTACATTTGCCTGAAAGTCCGCATCCGACAATTCACGCCGTCCCAATCCGATAACGGAGAAGGATTTCGGCATTTTCTGATCCATGTACAAGTTATATAATGCAGGGTAAATCTTACGTTTGGCTAAATCGCCTGTTGCCCCGAACAGGACAAATGTCATTGCATCCATTGGAGTGCCTCCTGTGATCTGTGCAGTATAGTATATGATGTTGCAAAATGTTCAAATCCAAGCATGACAAAAGACGGAATAAGTGGGTGTCGTCCCCGCCTTGCCTCCGTTTATATAACACACCTGAATTTAACCATGGAACATTCCTTCTCTCCACAACCTGTATTTAGGTTATAAATTGTAACCTTTTGAATTAACGTTACCCATATTACACCTGTCGTCACAATTCGTCAATAATCGTGTCGAAACTGTGAACTCCAGTGTTTATAGGCTTTTTATTTGATGATAACGCTTTATGTGGTAAGATTAATAACAATTGGTATGTGACATTTTACACATATGGCCTGTGGACAAGTAGGTTACAATAAGTATACTAATGATATTACAGGCAATACTAAATCAAAGGAGTACAATCATGAGCGATGATGAGAATGCCAAGCAAATATGCACAAAAGTGGAACAATCTTATCAGATCATTGGTCGAAAATGGGTAGCCCTCATTATTCATGCATTGATGGAGGAGCCCAAACGCTTCAGTGAGATTCACGCTTATATCCCTGACTTGAGCAAACGTGTCTTAAATGAGCGAATGAAGGAATTGGAGGAAGAAGGACTTGTGGTTCGCCACGTAGTCACAGAACGTCCAGTTCGGACTGAATATATGTTGTCACGAAAAGGCACGGAACTGGGGAGAGCACTAAGCGCTGTGGAACGTTGGGCTGATAAGTGGCTATAACCTTTTGATGAAGCCTTATTATATTAATTTAAATTTTAAATAATAATGGTGCACAGTAAGATAACGTAATAACGTCATTTCAAAAATATGAATGGATAAAATTATTGTATTTTTAGAACAGGAAGATGTCTCAGACCTAAAAAAGATGCCCATCCTCACTTTTTTTGTGAGAAGGCATCTTTTTCACATAAAATACTACGAATCCATCTTGCTACCCAGCGTAATACTCGAATCCTCGAAGTTCTCCACCGTCGTCTTTTTTTCATAAAAGTGTACAGCATGTTGCATGATTCCTTCTCTTGTGTAAAATGCGTCTTCCGCCCCTAGTGGAAAAACAACCTTTTCTCCCGTACTAGCCGATTTGTAGATGCCTACAATCAGTTCAAGTGTATTCCGACCACTGTGACCATCCACCAGAAGGGGTGATCCTGTCTCAATCGCGTTTAACACATTCTCCACTTGCCCAGCGTGACCGACATGAGTCACATCCGGCAATTCGTCAACAAGCTTCTGAATCTGTTGTTCCAACTCTCGATTGGGTTCCGGAAATCCGTTATTCCGTGCGGTAGAAGCAACCACTTTCCAAGGTGCCGATACACGGGCTTCTTTACCCTGAAAAATTAACTGCTGTTCCTCTCCGTGATGTACAACGGAACTGGTAATCATGCCAAGCGCCCCTTCCTGAAAGCGCAGCATCGCCATGGATATATCCTCAACTTCGGCATTGTCATGTGCCGTATTCGCCATCATGGCCTGCAATTCCACCGGAGGTCCCATCATCCATAACATCGCATCAATATGATGTACCGCATGATTAAGGGTACAGCCTCCGCCTTCTTTTTCCCATGTCCCGCGCCACCACAGATCATAGTAATTGTGGCCCCGCCACCAGAATGAATCAACCTGCACATGTACAATAGGCCCCATCCGTTTACTGTCCAGCACACCTTTTAACTTCATCATCGGTGTCGTAAATCGATTCTGTGCTACTACGGATAGTGATTTGCCACTTTCTTGCGCTACTTTCAGCATCAGATCCGCTTCCTCCAGGGAAGAAGCCATCGGTTTTTCGACCAATGCATGTGCACCTGCTTGCATGAAATCACACGCAATTGAAGCATGCGTATACGGCGGCGTACAGACGGATACCAGATCAATATTTTGCGCAAATAGCTCTGTGTAATCCGTAAAAGCTTGTGCTCCTTCCAGTCCATATTCGTTAATTCGCTTCTGTGCCTTATCCACGTACATGTCCACCACCGCAACAATCTGACATCGCTCAGGGAATGCCAAATATGCTGAGATATGCGCTCCACTAATTGCTCCTGCTCCGATAATCGCCACTCTTAACATCGTTATATACCTCCCTTGTTCCCTTCACAATACACAATAATAAAGCGCTTTTATGTGTTCATCTTGTGGTAAAATATAACTATCTTGCGCATGATAGGGAGGTATTCATGATGTCCATCATTCTGGGAAACCAATTTGATCTGGCCTGTCGTCGTCTTACATCTAACACTACGTTTCGCGAAGTGTTCCATGCTCATTCCCAGATGGAGATAACCTATATCCACGAAGGTTACGGGCAGTTAATAACCGAAGGTCAGGTTTTTCCCCTTGAACCCGGTATGCTTTTGATTTTTCGACCTTTTCAATTGCACCACTTTCAGATTCAAATATCCAGTCAGCGGCCTTTCATCAGAAACGTGCTTATGTTTGAGCTTGAAATATTAAAGACACATTGGTCGCATTTTATGACGACTCAGCGTTTCATACATGACCTGCTAGGAGAGCAATCTCCGATTCAGCCGATCCGACTTCCTGCCACTTCCCCACTCATTCAACGAATGGAACAATTTGATAAGACCTATCCAGAACTAATGCCTCATGAAGCTGTGGAGGATACTTGTCTCTTTATACTTGATTCACTTACGCAACTTCGTTACTTATGGAAAGATGTTGTCATTCAAGATCTAAAGGCACATTCTGCATCCAGTTCAGTAATGCTACATCCTCATGCCGAAGCCATCATGCAGTGGATTGAACAGCATTACCACGAGCCTTTTCGTTTGGATCATATCGCAGATACACTTCACTTATCCCCCTATCATCTATCTCATGTATTCAAAAAAGCGACTGGCACCACAATCGTTGCTTATGCCCAAGCTACCCGCATTCGTCATGCGTGTGTGCTGCTCACCCGTTCCTCACTCACCGTTCCCGAAATCGGTCACCGTGTTGGTATGACGAGTCCGTCTTACTTTTGTAAAGTATTCCGTTCCGTCATAGGGTCCACACCGCATCAATATCGGCTGAAGGTGCAAGGGAGGAAGTAATGGATCACTGGATAACGAAAAGAAGCAAAGAATTCAAAAAATTCACTTCTCGGCCTCTCTCCTCTTTCACAGTTCGCGCGACTCAACGCACATCGAGCCCCAATCGTTTCAAATAGGGGATTAGACGTCTCTCAAGCTGCCTCAATTCATCCTTTTGCTCCGCTGACAATCGTTCCTCATGTATACTTCCATCCTTGTCCATCACCATAACTTTGTATTTCCTCATCTGATCATAGTCCGACTTGAACTCACGATATTGTTCCTTGGTAAATGTCTCCTCTGCCCGTTCCAACTGTTCTGTCCAAAATTGCTGCTCATCCATCAGTTTTTTGGAGGACTCCACACTCACAGCTTCCAGCTTCTCAAAAAACGGTTCCAACTCAGCTACAAGAAGGTTATATCGTTCCTGCTCCACTGTACTCCAC
Source organism: Paenibacillus sp. FSL R5-0749 (assembly GCF_038595085.1). Taxonomy (NCBI): domain Bacteria; kingdom Bacillati; phylum Bacillota; class Bacilli; order Caryophanales; family Paenibacillaceae; genus Paenibacillus; species Paenibacillus sp. FSL R5-0749. Next base: position 5,590,867 of record NZ_CP152005.1, read on the forward strand.
TGCTCTGGATGCATGTTTCCCTTAGAATCAGCAAGATTTACCGCCATTTGCCCCATTTGTTTCAGCAGGTTCATATATTGAACAAATTCTTCTTCACTGAAATGCGCCTTGGCCGTCTGTAATTTCGCTTCCAACCTCATATAATTCTCAGCTGTTCCGCCCATAGCAGCGATATTTTCCTGTGAACCATATAATTCGTCTGCGAGATAGGTGTACCCTGCATAGGCTCCGGTGGGAATAATGAGTACAACAGCCAATAGCCCAGTGACCAGCCATCTTTTTCGATATCTTCTAATGTGAGAATCACTTCGAATACCATCCAACATTTTATGTTTAATTCTCGCAGGAACGGACCACTCTTTAGTCTCTTCCTGGTAGGCTGTTCGCAACTCTTCATCGATTCTCATGCAGATTCTCCACCTTTCCCCGTAACCTTGGATTCATCTTCTCTTTTTGTCTCAACTTCGCCAGCGCCGCATGTATGCGCGATTTCACGGTTCCAAGCGGAATCTCCAATATGCCAGCAATCTCCTCTTGCGTGTATTCATTTAAATAATGAAGTGTGATCACCTGCTGCAGCTTGTACGGCAAACGACGTACCTGTTCCAGCAGAGGACGATTTGCCAGTTTGTTGACCAGATCAGTGGAAAAATCATATTCCAATCCCACGTCAGATTTTTCGATTCGCTTGCCAAACCGAAACTGCATCAACCTTTTGCGTCGATAACTCTGGACATGTCGCATCGTCACACCCATTAACCAGGGACGAAACGCACGCTCCGCATCATATCGCGCCAATGATCGATACGCCTGAATGTAGATCTCTTGGACCACATCCTCCGCGTCAGACTCGTCCTTGATGAGAAATCGTACAGTCCGATATACACCCGTCACTGTTTTCTCATATAATTCTCCGTATGCTTCTTCATGCCCCGCACGTATTAACGTTACAAGTTGTATGTACTCATCTTGCTCACTCATTATCCATCCCCTTCCTCCTTACACTATATATTGGCATGCCCGCATCATATCGTTCGATTTATTTTATGGAATGAGTAGACAAGGTTATGGTTGAGGTTGATACAAAAAGTCCTCTGGTGTTCATCATGATATAATATACCTAATATTGATATAACTGGAGTTTTTGCATCTGAATTTTACAATCACCTTTAGGATTTTGGTTATCTTTGTTTTCCTTCTTTTTCTTTTCGAAAGCGAACATAGGAGTAAATTAGCAGGGGTGGTCACAACTGTAATGAAATTTTTTAGCAAATTGTACTCAGAATATCTACTGATTCCACGATCTCTACGTTTATTGTTTCTGTGAGCATGGATTGTTTTGTTTTTTGTTGCTGGTGCCAAATTCAGATAGTTTTACTTCCTACAATAATCTGCCGAACAGTCTGTTCTCATCGGAAATAAAAAAAGAGCTGAGTCGTCATCATGACGTCTCGGCTCTTCTGATATTCAGAATTTCTTTAGAAAATCCCTCACAAGTTCTTCAGAGTTTATCTCTACTATGGTTGCATTGATAAATCCGTATAGGAGTTGAGCATTTGAAGCTTTCCAGTCCTTCATCTACCAAATCAGCTTGGATTTCCCTACTTTGGCTTGCAGCCGTCCCGGTCTTAAATATTTTCTACGGTGTACTAAATCGCCCCGGGGCTCATGTCTATAGTCTTGCAACGCCCCTCGATTCCATGATCCCTTTTGTCCCGATATTTATCATCCCTTATGTATTATGGTACCCGTTCATTACTGGTGCATTAATAGCACTTGCTTTTAAGGAAAAGCGCACCTATTTTCAAACGCTCATTGCACTTTGCAGCGGTCTGGTGATCTCATACCTCTTCTTTGCTCTGTTCCAGACAGCGATTGAGCGCCCGAATATCCGGGGTGAGAAAGGAATTCTTTTCACGATGGTTGATTATATCTACCGTAACGATCAACCCTACAACTGTTTTCCAAGTATTCACGTACTCACGAGTTACCTGATCCTTAGAGGAACGGGTGTATTTGGACGAGCGATATGGGCGATGACTTCCACCTTCTCGATTCTTATCATCGTGTCTACCGTACTGGTAAAACAACATGTCATCGTAGATATTGCAGGTGGCATCCTGGTTGGAGAACTTTGTTTCCGATTGGTTGGATCAACCCTCCATTCTTCCTCATCCCATGTTAAATCGACTCGATTGGAGTGAATTGGAGTGAGATGAATATTGACAGCTGGCTCTTATCTTTCGTCAAAAAATTGAAATGCACTCCACAACCTATTATTTCGTGTGCTCAAACACTCCATCCAGATGAACACAGCACACCTATGGATCAAGTCTTGCCAATTAAGTTGGCAAGGCTTTTTTCTCTTGCACGTCATTGTTTGACTTTACTTATGTATTCTTTAGATTTTCTTCAGATTTATACTCATTAATTCCTTAGTTTTTTTCATTATGCTTGCAATATCAACAAGAGAGGAGGCAAAACAATGATCAGTAATACGATCTTAGAGCTGCTTCATCAGTATGGATATCTGATTTTTTATTTTGCCTTCTCATTAGGGCCTTTCGGTATTCCCATTCCGAATGAGATCACGATTATCAGCGGTGCCATTTTAGGCCACACTGGAGTTATCAATTCATGGATCACATACTTGTGTATTTTATCAGGACTACTAACGGCCATTACCTTTGCTTATTTTGCAGGGAGATTATTTGGAACCAAGATAAAACCCAAATTTCAACATCATAAACACTTCGTCAAAGCCGAACTGATTCTGAATAAGAGTGGCCAATGGGCGATGTGCATCGGTTTGTTCATTCCAATTGTGCGATATGTTCTCCCTTTACTTATTGGAATGAGCGGCGTTCAGTATCGGAAATTCGCTCTCATCTCATATTCCAGCGCTCTGTTATGGACCATAACGTATTTTACAGCGGGAATCTACTTTGGCGGTCCTATTTTATCCACACTTCAATTATTACATTTCTAACTGGTTTTGCTAAAAACACACCATCACATATACGGAGGAACCACACACATGAATTCCAATCAACCACTATTATTTCTGAAAAGCTTTCTTCAAAGCCCCAAACATGTTGGCAGCATCATTCCCAGTTCCCGGTTTCTCGCCAACAAAATGGTGAATCAAGCCTCTTGGCTGGAGGCAAAAGCAGTTGCCGAACTCGGATCGGGTACAGGGCCTATCACTCGTTATATTCAACAACAGGTGCAGGATTCCACCAAAGTCCTATTGTTTGAGATGAACGATACAATGAGGAATAATCTTCAGACAGCATACCCGGAGTTCTCCTGTTATCCAGACGCCACTCGATTGGTAGAATCCATAATTCAAGAGGGCGTTCAGCAATTGGATTACATTTTTAGCGGGTTGCCCTTCTTCAACTTTGAGCCTGAATTAAGAAATACGTTGGTAGAGCAGATCCATAAGGCACTCAAACCCGGAGGATTATTCATCGCCTTTCAATATTCACTTCAAATGAAAAAATTATTATCCGAACTCTTTATCATCGAAAAAATAGAATTAGTGCCTTTGAATATCCCACCTGCGTTCGTTTATGTCTGTCGCAAAAAGGAAACAATTTAAACATTCCTGACTATCGTTTACACTGATGTTATCCTATTTATAAGAATTATATATAATTTAAAACAGGTCATAAAAGGAGTGTCGAATCATGAGTACGATTCTTGTTGTTGATGATGAACCCGATATCCGTGATGTCATTCATGTCTATTTACGTAACGAAGGATATAAGGTCATTGAAGCAGCCAATGGTGAAGAAGCACTAAATATTATCAATACAACATCGGTCCAACTCGTCATATTGGACGTCATGATGCCCATTATGGACGGAATCAAAGCCTGCTTCAAAATAAGAGAAGTATCAACCACTCCGATTATTATGTTATCTGCCAAGGAAGAAGACATTGATAAAATTACAGGCCTGACTACCGGGGCCGACGATTACATGGTCAAACCGTTTAACCCGTTAGAATTACTGGCTCGCGTTAAAGCTCAGTTACGACGTCAAACATTGATCGGGAAACCGGAATCGAGTTCACTGATCCTCATTAAGGACCTTGTCATTGATACAAGCAAACATTCAGTAAAGTTAAAAGAGAATGACATTTCACTAACCCCTCTGGAGTTCTCCATTCTGGTGTTACTTGCGAGTCATCCCGGACAAGTATTTAGCTCTGAGAAGATTTACGAGACGGTATGGAAAGAACCTTATGGTTATTCCGATAATACGGTGATGGTTCATATTCGTAATCTGCGAGAAAAGCTGGAATTGACTCCACGAGAACCTCAGTATATTAAAACGGTATGGGGGGTAGGTTATAAAATTGATTAAACGATTACAGCAATCCAAGCAAACGAAAAAGATACAGATCCATATCCTCAATCGAATGGTGATCAGTTTTGTAATTTCTATTGTCGGATCAGTGATTATCAATAATATCCTTATTACAATTGTGGCAAAAATCAGTGAAGGTTTGGAATGGAACTGGATTCTCAACTACTTCCCTTATATTCTGACACCTATATTTATCTTAATCTTTACGTTTACTTTTTTGGGTTCCACACGAAAAATTGTAAGAGACATCATTTCACTGGAGCAAGGGCTTCAAATCATATCTGAAGGTAATTTAAACTACAGGGTACCCGTAGTTCGACAAGATGAACTGGGCCGGGTTGCTTCCAACATTAATCATATGACTGAACAGTTGCAGATACAGATGAGCAAGGAACGCGAGTTGGAAAAATCCAAGATGGACATGATCACGGGCATCTCACATGACCTGCGTACTCCGCTTACCAGCATAATTGGATATATTGAACTTCTCAAATCAGAATCATTTCAAGACAAAGCTGAGTATGACCGCTTCATCCAGAATACCTACAACAAAGCAACGCATTTGAAGAAGTTACTTGATGATTTATTTGAATACACACGTCTTAACGCAGTGAACACCCAATTGGATTTGAAAAAGGTTGACCTATGTCAGCTATTGGATCAATTGTTGTTTGAATTCGAGCCTTTAGCTCAGGAGAATGGGGTTCATATTGAGAAAAAACTCGGTGATGCTCCAATCATGGTTTCCTTGGATAGTGATAAAATTGCACGAGCCATCGACAATCTTCTCATGAATGCACTGAAGTATTCCTTTAAACCGGGTACGATTCATGTTCGAATGAGTGTACGGCATAATCACGTTACCATTGAAGTAGAGAATAAAGGCATGCCACTAACAATAGAACAAAAAAACAGACTGTTTGATCGCTTTTATAAGGTGGATTATTCGAGGAATAGCGAGGGCATTCAATCAGGATCTGGTCTGGGTCTTTCTATTGCAAGGAACATTGCTGAGTTACACCAGGGGACTTTAACACTACAACATACACTTAACGTATTTATCTTCCAACTAAACTTGCCTTCCAACATCAAGTGAACCATCAATGCATTTAACCATGGAGGATACCAAGATGAAAACACCCGAACCATTTCTTTTCCTGCAAGGATTTCTGAGGAATCCCAAACGAGTAGGCAGTGTCCTGCCCAGTTCCAAATTTCTAGCTCGTAAAATCGTGCAATCTGTACGATGGGATGAGGTTAGAAGCATTGCTGAGCTGGGGCCAGGAACAGGCGCTGTTACACGTCTCATGAGAGCACATTTACCGCAATCTGCAACTGTGTTTTTATTTGAAAGAGACCCCAAAATGAGAAGTAATCTAAAGAGAACATATCCTGAATTCATGTTTCATTCGAATGCATCCTATCTATTGAAAAGAATTCATCAAGAACATGTGCAACAGCTGGATAGTATCATTTGCGGACTGCCCTTCTTTAATTTTTCCAGAGAAATGAGACAAAATATCCTGTCACAGATCCATACAGCGCTTCGACCTGGAGGCACATTAGTTTTGTACCAGTACTCACTTCATATGAAGAAACGTTTAGCTGAGTTATTTGAGATCGAGAAAATTCAATTTGAACCCCTCAGCTTCCCGCCTGCTTTTGTGTATGTTTGTCGTAAAAGACAAGATGAAAGAGCCAGTAAAACAAGCGAATTGGAGGAAAGCTGATTTATCCTCGCTATAGTAACTAGTAACCGTATTAAATTATGCAAATGATGTTTTGCTATCTTCTCATTTTACGGTTGCCAGCCAATGATATGCCTCATCTATGTCATGAAACTCTTGAGATGGATTGGATATGTCCATTCCTGAGAGCATTCGGTTTGCACTCGATTTAGCTATCGCTTTATGGGGAACAAGTAGTGCTGAATACTTTAGTCCTGCTTCGAGTGATCTCAGATACCACTCTTGTGCAACCCACTCTTGGTCATCTGGCGAAATAACAGCCAAGTGGCGGCTATCGTATAACGCCTTATTCGAGTGTTTTTGCACCGCTAACTCCAACAATTGATTTAGCGGTGTACGATAATGTTCACCTTGTGCAAAGCTCTTCCATTGCAAAACAGCTACCTTATTTTCCTCATTCCATGAAACGGTTGCTTGGGGGGAATCATAAAAGATCAAATCGACCAGCTCCTTTTTAAATATTTAATGTCCTGTCTTATCCTGTGAGAATCTAATCATGCGAGTCATCATCTTACGCGGCAACAACCGCGGCATAAACGCGATGAATCGGTTCCGAGCACCAGGCATAATTAACGTCTTGCCACGCAAGAAACCTTGGTACCCTTCTTCAGCCACCTGCCCCGCTTCCATGATAGGGCCCTGCAGCATCTTCGAGACACCCATACCCGAACGATCAACAAAGCCGGTGGATGTCAGGCCTGGACACAGTGCCGTTACCATAACACCCGTTCCGCTTACTTCATTCTCCAAAGCTTCGGTGAACGATAACACGTATGCCTTTGTTGCATAATATACCGACATCATCGGTCCAGGGAAAAAGCCTACCAACGAAGCCACATTCATCACGCCACCTTGCCCACGTTGGATCATATCCGGTAAGAACAGCTTGGTCATGATGGTTAAAGCCTTGATATTCACGTCAATCATATTGACTTCCTGTTCCAGTTCCGTTTCCATAAACGTCCCGAACAGACCGAAGCCTGCATTATTGACAAGATAGTCAACAACAATGCCCTTTTCCTTCAGCTCATGATAAATCTCCTGTGGTACCCCAGGTGCCGCTACATCTTTGGCAATAACCGTCGTCTGAATGCCATACTTTTTCTGATACTCCTGAGCTAGATCCTGTATCTTACCCTCGCTTCGTGCTACCAGCACAATATGATGTCCACCTTTGGCAAATCGATCAGCTAACTCTTTACCGATCCCACCTGAGACCCCTGTGATGAGAACTGTCTTTCTCATGTCGTTACCTGCCTCTCTTTTCTTTTCTTTTCTATAACATATGTTCATCTGAAACACCCATATTAGAACGAACATTCTTTAAAAGGTAAAAAAAAGACTACCTTAGTATGAGATTCATAGATAGCGTCCCTATACGAAGAAGTTTTTCCTCGGTTATTGAAGTCTTGGCCATCACCCTTAGCCCAACGCCTACATTATGCAAATATTCCGCCAATAGCTCGGCGTTGTACTCCATTGTGAATTCACCTTCTTGCTGTCCCCACACAATCATGTCCTTGATGAGTTTCTCCGTATTTGCAAACATCTCCATCGATCGGTTGTTCATGTCGTCATCGCGTGCCGCTAATTCTACCGTCGAATTGACAATCAAGCAGCCTGATGAAGGATGCTCCTCTTCATGAATTAAAGAGGAAAATATAAACTGAAGTGCTTCCGTTGCCGTTGTAGAACGCTTTACACCTGCCGCAAGAGCTGAGCTGATTTTGTGATCATACAGATCTACTGCCTTCAGAAACAAGGTATGTTTATCACCAAATGTGTCATACAAGCTTTTACGATGAATTCCCATATGATGGACCAGATCCGTCATAGACGTCTTCTCATAACCTTGTTCCCAAAAAAGTCTCATTGCTTTATCCAAAACAACAGACTCTTCGAACTCTTTGCTTCTCGCCATTGGCTTCCCTCCTGTTCAGAAGACGAGCATTGAATAGCATGAGCATCATCTTACGATCCTTTAAAAGGTAACAATGACTTTGCCCTGAGAGTGACCCGTGGATACTTTAATCAATGCCTTTTCAATATCATCAAACGAATAAGCGGAATCGATCGAAGGCTTAATGTCTTCTTTTTCTACAAGAGCTGTAATCTCTTGCAATTGAACCCCGCTGGAGTGCACGAATAAAAACCGATATTCATTTTGGTTCTTACGTGCTAACGAATCCAGGCGTGCACCTACCAGACCAAATAGTGCTCTCTTCCACAATGGGAATTGACTGTCCACTGCAAAGCGATAATTGGGTCCAGCCTTCAAAGAAACTAACTTGCCCTGTGGTTTCAAAATGCTAAGTTCGGCTTTGATCTCATCCGCACCCAAGGTGTCGATCACATAATCGATGTCGGACAGAATGTCAGCATAATGTTGAGTTTTATAATCAATGAATTGATCTGCTCCAATAGATAGTGCACGTGCTCTGCCTCTTTCGCTTCCACTTGTAATCACTGTTAGCCCCATGGACTTGGCAATCGGGATAGCCATCGCACCGAAACCACCAGTTCCTCCGGGTATAAACAGCTTTTTATTCGGTTCAGCTCGGAGTACATCATGCAATGCTTGATAAGCCGTCAAGGCTGTAAGAGGTACCGCAGCAGCTTCAATAAAAGACAGATTTTCAGGCATAACGGATAAAGCATCCTCATGTACAGCTGCATATTCAGCAAAAGCACCAATTTTGTTCAGAGGTAACCTTGTGTAGACCGAATCGCCCACTTTAAAATTCAAAACATCATCACCAACAGCTTCAATGACACCTGATAATTCATTACCTAAAGTTAAAGGTAAGTTATAGTCGGCAATCATCCGAATACTGCCATTCATGTTCAAGATATCCAGCGGATTTACACCCGCAGCTTTTACTTTGACAAGGACCTCATGTCTCTGAATCTGAGGTATCTCGATATTATTGATTTTCACTTGGATTTTTTTGGAGTACTTCTGAATCTGAGCTGCTCTCATCAGTTATCCTCTTCCTTTGCTTATAGACTATAGAAGTTGAACTAAAGATTATTTACACTGACACTACGATGACAGAACAACCCTCCAATCGCTGTTATCCCCAGATTTTTTTGATTCCCTTTCTATAGGGAAAATCCGGTGATAAAGGCGAGGTGTATGCTTCCGAAGAGCTTTCTTTCAGAAAGCTTGTAGCTTCGCTTTTTCAGGTTCTTTCTGTCCTCTACGTTATCGTGTAAATGATTCGTTCAACTGATGTAGGAACATGGCGAACAAGGTTCAGTTGTACGCCATGCTCCATGGTTGGTGCTAGTGTTGCCCCTCTTGTGACTTCAATTCATCCAACGTAGGATAATCCGTGTACCCTTTACTTCCTGAACCAAAGAAGGTTGCAGGATCTGCTTCATTCAGTGGTGCACCTTGTTGAAGACGTTCCACCAAATCCGGATTGGCCAAAGACCATACACCAACCGGTACCAGATCAGCCAGACCTCGATCTAGATCTGCACTGAGATCTTCTAACGTTCTTCCGGCCCGGTTGACCAACAATGGATTTTGCCAAATTGAACGAATGTCCTGGAGCAGTTCTTCATTTCCAAGATGCATAACATGAAGGTACACCAAGTCCAATTGGGCTAATTCTTTGGCAAGATAACGATAAAGTTCAGGACCTTGTTCCCCATCCTGAATTCCGCCAAGAGGTGTTCCTGGAGAGATTCGGAAGGCGGTACGTTCTGCTCCAATTTCTTCGACAACAGCTTTCGCTACTTCAATTGCAAACCGAGCACGATTTTCTATAGATCCCCCATACTCATCTGTCCGTATATTCGAATTTTCACCAAGGAACTGATTGATCAAATATCCATTGGCTCCATGAATTTCAACGCCATCCGCCCCTGCTTTAATTGCAGCAGCAGCTGCTTTTCGGAAATCGGCGATGGTCGTTTGAATATCCTCCCGACTCAATTCCCGGGGTACAGGGATATCCTGCATCCCTGTAGCCGTGAACATTTCTACTCCCGGTGCGATGGCTGATGGAGCAACCGGTTGACGATGGTGCGGGGTATTGTCCGGATGTGACATGCGACCCGCATGCATTAATTGGATGTATACATACCCGCCAGCTTCATGCACCGCATCCGTTATCTTTTTCCATCCATCAATATGCTTGTCGGTATAGATACCAGGTGACCACAAGTACCCCTGTCCATCATCAGATGGTTGTGTACCTTCCGTAATCAGGAGTCCCATGGTCGCACGCTGAGCATAATAAAGTGCAGCCAACTCTCCAGGTGTACCATCTTCTTGCGCCCGACTGCGTGTCATGGGTGCCATCGCTAGTCTATGAGGCAATTCCATGTTGCCAATCTTTGTTTTACTCCATATCTTTTCCAATGGGATGTACTCCTCTTCTTATTTGAGATTTGGTAAAAAGATGTATGCGTGGATGCTTCTGAATTAACTTAGTTCTGAGATCACTGGGTACATCGGAGCCGTCAGTTGGAAATCATAGTTCTGGTCTACAATCCCCACAACCACATCGTTGCGATCATACAGATCTAGCATGAAGCCCGCCATTTCTTTAGCTGTATGGTATTTGGACATATTGGCTTTGTAATCAAATCCTTCAGCATCGATTGATTTTTGTACAAACTCTGTTTCCGTGATCGCTGGTGCAAGCACCTTCGCTTTCAGTTTTGCACCTTTCAGTTCCAGTTCTTTGGCAAGACCTTCGGTGAAGGCACTAACGTAGTATTTCGATGCAGAGTAAGCAACACTGCCTACAGCAATGGCATATCCAAGTGCGGATGAGACGTTAATCAATTGAGTACCTTCGACATTCGCATAATCTCGTACATACAGTGTAGATAGGATGGTCAACGATTCGATGTTAACACGCAGCATGGTTTCTACTTTATCCAGATTCTGTTCAGCAACGAACGAACCTTCTCCAAGCCCAGCATTATTAATCCAAGTCTCGATTTCATATTCCTTCAAATCGTTATACAGTGCGTAAGCCTCTGCCGTAACAGACAGGTCACTTGTGTGAACAATAACACTCACTTTAGGATTGATACTCTGAATGGTGGATTTAAGCTCTTCCAACTTATCCAATCTTCTAGCTACCAAAATCAAGTTTTTCCCTCGTGCTGCAAATGCCAATGCCGTCTCATATCCAATCCCTGAACTTGCTCCTGTAATTACAGTGTATTTCATCTTATTTCTCTCCCTCATATTCTTTAGTTTAGTGCGATTTCAATTTCGAGAACGATCGTTCTTAAATGTGTAAAAAAAATGATTTCAACTCTGGATTCTTCGCTTGTTTGCTTGTAGCCAATCCGGTGTCCAGCCTTTTTCCAGAGCATCCAGGGTTACACCTGGCGGAACGATCGCATCGATCGCATCCAAGATATCGGCGCTCAAACGGATGTCGCTGCCTTTTAGAGTTTCACGCAATTGCTCAATGGTTCTTGCCCCAACTATCGCGGAAGTAATTGCTGAGTGAGCTTGTGTAAATGCCATCGCAAGATGCGGCAACGTTAATCCTGATTCATTTGCAAGGGCTTGGAGCTTATCCACCGCTTCAAACTTGGTACGGTTTTCCTCTCGATTTGGGTCCACAACAGTAGAAAGTTTCCCAAGTGATGCCGCTGCTCTGGAACCTTTGGCAGCCACTTCGCCGGAGCGGTATTTTCCTGTTAGCAAGCCGCCAGAAAGTGGGCTCCATACCAATACACCCATTCCATATTTTGAGGTTGCAGCGAGCAAATCAAATTCAATACTCCGATTCACAATGGAATAAGGTGCTTGTTCGGATACAAAACGTGCTGTTTTGTTACGTTCGCTATTCCATTGTGCTTCGGTTACTTGCCAAGCTTGAAAATTAGATGTACCAATATAACGAATTTTTCCTTCTCGAACCAAATCTGTCAGTGCATCAAGACTTTCCTCAATATCGGTTTGAAGATCTGGCTGATGTAGTTGATACAGGTCAATATAGTCCGTTTTTAACCTCCTCAAGCTATCCTCTACTGCACGTTTAATCCAAAATTTTGAGTTACCGGATTGATTAAGTCCACTGCCCATAGCCATTCCGCCTTTTGTGGCGAGAACAATATTTTGTCTACGTTCTTTCAAAAGGTTGCCGAGAATCTCTTCAGATTGACCAAGGGAATATACATCCGCCGTATCGATGAAATTAATACCGCCTGCCAACGCTTCATCTAAAAGAACAGCTGCTTCACTTTCCGTGACTTTCCCCATAAAGCCCCACGTACCTGTACCTAATGCAAAACTGCTTACTTTGAGACCCGTATTTCCTAATACACGATACTCCATGTTTCATTCACCCTTTCTTCATTTGATAAATCAAGAACGACCGTTCTAAAATAATTTCAAAAAAAGTAGCTAGATTTCATATCACGTCCCATAACTTTCTGCTACCTCAACAATATAACATATATAGAACGATCGGTAAAGAATATTAAAAAAATTTATTTTAATAAGAAAGACACCTCAAACACCCTTATTGATGTTTGTGATGTCTTTTTGCATGGTTACAATTCTATTTACTACCTACACCATCCGCTGCCTCATCGCCTCAAACAACAAAATCGTTGCCGCCATTGCCGCGTTAAGCGACTCTGCCTGCCCCTGCATCGGAATCGTAATCGCATCATCCACCAAGCGTGCCGTAGCATCCGAGATGCCTTTGCCTTCGTTGCCAATCACAAGCCATACCGATTGCGTAAAATCATAACTGTAGCATGAATGCTCTGCCTGCAAAGAAGTACTTACCAGCTTCACACCCGCAGCCTTCGCTTCGGGAAGCAAGGACTCCAACTGGCCCTCCACAATAGGCAAATGAAACAATGATCCCATCGTCGAACGAATCGTCTTCGGGTTATATACATCCGCACAGCCCGCACCAAGTATGACTCCCGCCGCTCCAGCTGCATCCGCACTACGGATGATCGTCCCCACATTTCCTGGGTCCTGCACCCCATCCAACACCACAACAAGCCCGCGCGCTCCATCAATGAGGCTTTCCAGTGGCTCACTGCCTTTACGCACAATGGCGAATACAGGCTGTGGTGTCATCGTATCCGTACATTTGGCGATAACCGCAGGAGATACACTAACCCATTCTACACGCTGTAGCGGGTTCTCAAGCCCGGCCAGTTCGCTAGGTACGCCTTGCTCTCCGTCGTACACAATACACTCCAGATCTGCTCCGGCGCGCAACGCTTCCTGTACCAGATGAATGCCTTCAATGATATATTTATGTTGACGGGTACGATGCTTTTTCTCCAGCAGCTGTGCCCATTCTTTTACACGTGTATTTTGCGGTGATACAATATCCATCTTTCCATCCTTCCCATCTGCATCCATCACTTCGGATATGCAAGTTCCATTTTCGTCAAATGATCCTTGTGACCCACAATGACCAGCACATCTCCAGCTTCGATCCGGTCCTCCGCGTACGGAGAGATGTTCATCGAGTTCCCACTACGAATCGCCATGACGTTGCATCCAAAACGTGCACGGATGTTTAATTCCATCAGGTTTTTGCCGATCATTTGCTCGGAAGCTCTCATCTCCAGAATGCTGTAATCCTCAGATAACTCAATGTAATCCAGTATGTTAGGCGAGGTCAGATGATGGGCCACACGTAATCCCATATCCCGCTCAGGATAGATGACTTTGTCTGCTCCAATCTTCTGCAGCACCTTACCATGAAGCTCATTTTGAGCTTTTACGATCAGGACCGGTACACCCATATCTTTCAATATCAGGGTTGTCAGAATACTCGCCTGAATATCTTCACCAATTGCCACAACGACAACGTCGAAATTCCGTATGCCCAGCGCACGCAGCGCTTCTTCATCTGTTGAATCTGCCGATACCGCATGGGTCACCACATTGGACATCTCCTGTGTCCGCTGCTCGTCCGCATCAATTGCCAGCACGTCGAATCCCATACCACTCAGTGCATTGGCAACACTTGATCCGAACCGTCCCATGCCAATTACGGCATACTGTTTCTTGGCCATTAGGGTCTTAACCTCCCGCTGCACTTCAGCATGACGCATCATTACGGATACCCATGCTAACGTAAATAATCCTTCGTAGTATACCACAAAGCCCGATAAACTTGAATGCGCTCGCGCTTCCCAGGGAACAGTATTAGAGCAGCCGAATATACGAGGAGGGAATTGCGATGCCCATTACATTAAGCCTGCGTGAAGCGATTGTTCATAAAGTTCATGACAAGAGTGATGATCAGCTCCGGGAGATGATTGAAGGTTCAGTAGATGGACCGGAAGCTGCATTACCTGGACTTGGCGCCATTTTCGAGATGATCTGGAAGAACACAGAACCTGCCAAGCAGGAAGAACTCATTCAAATCGCGCAGGAGCATCTGCACACCATTCCCGTTCAACCGCTTCGCTAATCGAAGCATTGAAGGGCAAGGTAACCATCAAACCGTTTGTTCAGTCTGCAAAAGAAAGCTTTCCCTTATTCGGCTGGATCATACCCGCCTCGAAGTAAGGTGTATAGCAATAGATCCCTCCGCCAATCGGCGGAGGGATCTTATTTTGTACGAGCGTTACCTCATGATGGCAGCTTGTTATTCCAACCAACCCTTCAATGATTAGCCGGATTACGTCTGTCTGCTTGCACTTAAGGTGCAGTCTCCAAGAACTTGGCTGTAGGATTTTTATCCATAGCCGTTCTCATGGCGTACTCATTTTCGAAGAGCACGACATAATTTCCTTTTTTATCTTTTACAAGCGCAGAGTTAATCCGGAATTTGCTTGCGTCCAGATTCTCGTCCACGATCCAGCGAGCGAACTGATAAGGCATGCGCTGCAATTGCACGTCTACCCCATACTCGCCTTTCATCCGGTATTCAAATACCTCGAACTGCAGTTGACCAATTACGCCGAGAATCGTCTCGTCGAAACTTGCCGTCTGGAACACCTGAATGGTTCCTTCCTCCGTCAACTGGTCAATCCCTTTTTGGTACTGTTTATGTTTCAATGCATTTTTCACAGTAACTTTGGCGAAAATCTCCGGTGAGAAAGTTGGCAACTCCTCAAAAACAACTTCGCTACCTTGGCTCAATGAATCGCCAATCCGGAAGATACCCGGATCGAACAAACCGATAATATCACCGGCATATGCCTCTTCAACAATATCCCGATCCTGTGCCAGGAATTGCTGTGGCTGTGACAGCTTGATCTCTTTTCCTACACGAGTATGCTTCACACTCATTCCACGTTGGAACTTGCCTGATACAATACGCAGGAACGCAATACGATCCCGATGTGCCGGGTTCATGTTCGCTTGAATCTTGAATACATACCCGCTGAATTTCTCATTCGTTGGCTGGATTTCTCCTGCCGTACTGCGACGTGGTTCAGGCTTCGGTGCCAGTTCCAGGAAGTTCTCCAGGAAGGTCTGCACACCGAAATTATTGATCGCACTACCGAAGAAAATAGGTGTCAATTCGCCGCGTTGAACTTTCTCCATATCAAACGGATCTCCCGCAACATCCAAAAGCTCCAGATCCTGAATTAATTGATCATGCAGATATTCCCCTGCCATCTCACGGATAATTGGATCTGTATAACCGTTTACTTTCTGAACTTTAATCGTCGAGTGATCGTCCCCTTGAAACAACTCCACCTGATTTTTCATCCGGTCATATACACCGCATAGTTCGCGACCTGTACCAATTGGCCAGTTCATTGGAACGGAACGAATACCCAGTACATTTTCAAGTTCTTCCATCAAATCAAATGGGCTTTTACCCTCACGGTCGAGTTTGTTGATAAACGTAAAGATTGGAATGCCACGCTTTGCACACACCTGAAACAACTTGATTGTTTGTGCCTCGACACCCTTCGCTACGTCAATCAACATGACCGCACTGTCAGCAGCCGTCAGTGTACGATACGTATCTTCACTGAAATCCTGGTGACCCGGTGTATCCAGAATGTTAACGCGATGGTTCAGGTAATCAAATTGCATTACGGAAGAAGTAACCGAGATCCCCCGTTGTTTCTCAATTTCCATCCAGTCACTTGTTGCGTGTTTGCTGGCTTTCCGAGCTTTTACCGTTCCCGCAAGGCGAATCGCGCCCCCGAACAGCAACAGTTTCTCGGTTAATGTCGTTTTACCCGCATCCGGGTGAGAGATAATGGCAAACGTCCGGCGTTTGTCCACTTCCTGTTGAAGAATATCATTTGCAGCTTTGCTCATAGGTTTAATCCCTTTCGTCCGTTCATTCACGTTAATCCGGCATGGCCGGTCGATCATTCAATCTTTATGCAATCCGGCGAGGCCGGTTGATTGTACACTGGTCATTTTGCATATGAGGTATTCATACACTAGATTAATTTTACACATTTACAATGGAGTTCATCCTCCTCAAAATCTGTGCTTTCATCGTTACCGTGAACTGCTTCTTAACCCAACTCTCCTATTGTACCATAATCTGTACCGAAAATAACCGATTACTACCGCAGATTCTTCTCTTTTCAATTGCAAAAAAAAGCACCCTTCAGCCATAATCATGGCATCCAGGCACTCCTCATTTATTTCATGTTATTGTGTTTTAGAAAATTAATGCATCCAGCGCGTATTGTCCGCCACCTGTCAGGGCCAGCGCTACACCAATCACCAGAATTGCGAGATTATATTCGAATCCGTTCTGCGTAGACCAGTAACCGTTCGCACCATGGACTTTCACAATCGCAATGACCATCGTCAATGCAATCAGAATGCCGCCTACCGGTGTAAGCAGACCCAGAGCCAGCAGCAAACCGCCACCGAATTCCGCGAGTCCAGCCAGTAAAGCCACCAATGCACCTGGCTTCATGCCCATCGACTCAAACCAGCCGCCTGTACCCTTGATTCCGTAACCTCCGAACCAACCAAACAGCTTTTGAGCCCCGTGCGCCATGAACGACAATCCAATCACCAAACGAATCAACAACAACCCTACATCCAACATCATTTTCTTTTTCCTCCATTCGATATATACAAAATAGTATTCTCAGATTAAAGATATTATGCACATTTTTTTCATGATTCTCTGTGACGCAAACCCCTTCAACTGGTTTACATTTTATCTCATGAATGATCACTTATCCGAAACGTTGGCCCGGATGAAGTTTGTCATTGGCGTAACTCTTTAACTCATGTGTTGAGTATAAGTTACATACTTACTTTTTGTCAACAACTTAATTTATATTACTTATTTCCTTTTGATGGATGCCTTCCTTTTCCCCGCTAAAAAGCCTGAGTACACCGCAAAATTTGCGATGTCCCAGGCTCAGTCATGTTCTGTATGTTCTTATTACCAGTGTTAATGCCCTTACCCTAACCGTTCACTTGCCAGATTACGCTGTCCTCGTCCTGACCATTCACCGGCCACCAGTGGAATCCGTCCTGCTCCAGCAGCTTGTCTGTCGCTTCTGGCCCCCATGTTCCAGCAGGGTACGTATGAAGTTCTCCCTGATTCTTGCCCCAGGCTGCAGCGATCCGATCTACGAAAGACCAGGCTGTCGCCACTTCATCCCAGCGGGTAAAGTACGTAGAATCCCCCTCCGCTGCATCGTGCAGCAGACGTTCATACGCTTCAGGCGAGTTGATTCCAATCATGCAGCTCTGACAGAAATCCATCGCGAGCGGCTGAATCTCGGAATCCGAGCCTGGTTTCTTGGCATTGATCTTGATATATATGCCTTCCATTGGATTCACCCGAATGACCAGCAGATTCGGTTCCAATTTATATTTTTTCCCAAGGTACACATTGTTCGGCATCGACTTGAACTCCACTACGATCTCGGTCGTTTTCACCGGTAGACGCTTGCCTGTCCGAATGTAAAATGGAACACCCGCCCAGCGGAAATTATCCACGAATACACGTGCTGCAAAATAAGTCTCCGTATTCGACTGCGGATCAACCTTGTCTTCCTGACGATACCCCGGAAGCTGCTTGCCACGGTACTCACCTTCGGCATACTGTGCTCGCACAACATTGTTGCTGACTTCCTCATCCGAAGTAAAGGCACGCAATGAGCGCAATACCTTCACCTTCTCATCCCGAATGTCTTCCGGGAATAGGCGACTCGGCGGTTCCATCGCAATCATCGTCAACATCTGAAGCATATGATTCTGTCCCATATCACGCAGTGCGCCAGAGTGATCATAATAACCGCCACGTTCTTCCACGCCTACTGTCTCACCGAGCGTAATCTGAACGTTGGCAATATGTTTGTTATTCCAGAGCGGTTCAAAAAAAGCATTTCCGAACCGAATGACTTCGATATTTTGCACCATTTCCTTGCCCAGATAATGATCAATCCGGTAGATTTCCTCTTCACGGAATACCTCACGAATCTGCTCATTCAGATGTTCAGCCGATTGCAGATCATAACCAAATGGTTTTTCGATCACCAAACGGTTCCACCCCCGACTTTCCAGCATACCGCCGTCCCGCAAACTGTACGAGACACTGCCAAACAGCTCAGGTGCCAGTGCCAGATAGAACAGCCGGTTCCCCGGCGTGTTAAACTTCGATTCCAGATGCTCCGTTTGCGCACGCAGCTCTTTGAATCCGTCCACATTATTGATATCCAGTGCTTTGTATTCAAAATGATCGACAAAAGCGTTCCACTCATCAGGTTCCCCCGCCGGATATCGGCAGAACTCTTTAATGGATTCATAGATGTCTTCCCGGAATTCTTCTGGGGACCTCGGACGACGTGCTACGCCAATAACCGCAAAGTCATCGGCAAGCTTGCCTTCACGGTAAAGACTGTAGATAGCCGGAAACAGCTTCCGGCGGGCCAAATCACCCGTTGCTCCAAAAATGAAAAATACTGCACCTGGTGTCTGTACTTCATCTTGCGATTGTTTTTCAACCATAGGCTCCTCTTTCTTCCGGGAAGATAACCTATATGCTCTCCCCGAGCTATGTAATGGTGTTATATATGCACGACATACAACCGTCAATTACCAGCAAGTTCCTTCTTGGATGTGATGCCATTTTAGCATATCAACTGAACGGATGCACTATTTCCAACTGATTTTTCTAGTAAAGATTCTCACTTCACTGTCTGAATAACCGGAAAATTCCAGCCTCAATACTCAATCGTAATCACCGGAAACCCCACTGTAATTCGATTGTGCATCTCATCACCAATCTGGTGAACTGCGAGCTGCATATTCAACATATGCAATCCACTCCTAATTGACAATGGCAGATCAGCCGCCTCATAAGAGACACTTGCGCTGGCTACATCCGTATAACGTTCAACGGAAACGAGATCCACATTTTTGGACAGGTCTTTCTCGATCAGTGCCAACTGTTGATTCGCATCTCGTTGAATAACAGTAGCTGCCGTACCTTGTACAGAAATATTCCAGCTTGCCTTCATCCCTGAGTCTACAAGCAGCTGACCGATCTGTTCATGTGCTGTCATGAATGTGTTCCGATCCGTGTGCGCATCCCCTGACAGTTGTACGATGGCGTAATAACCGTTGTCTCCTGACTCAACGACATTGACCAGTACACCTGCTTCTCCAGTAGCTTCATTGACAACCCCCTCACTGCGATACACACTATGGCCCGTCTGGCGAACCCGTACTGGTTGTTCCAGCCCCAAGTGATTAGCCAATAATACAGCCTGCGCTTGTGCATCTCCCCGGCCTTCTCCTTGCCATTTAATAACCAGACGATCCACATTATCAATCACGCTGTCAGCAGTATAGATTAACTGTTCCAGTTGGGCTGCTTGGGATTCGTTCTTCTCTGCATATACCTGTGTCACACTGATAAGAATAATGATAGCCATTGCCAATATACCTGCTGTCATCCAACGATTTAACATTTGAATCCCCCGTTCCTTCTTGCATTCTATGAATCTATCAACAGCATGCCCCTTTCCCACATCAGCTATACTTCGTTCAAAGACATCAAAAAAAAGCCCCACCCACCACTTACATGGCAGATCAGAGCTTTCCATTCAAACTTTTCTATCTAAATTGAACTCATCAATATTTACACTAGCCACTCCGATGACAGAACACCCTTCCAATCGCTGTTATCCCCAGATTTTTTGATTTCATTTATAAATATTAAATCCGGGGATAAAGGCAAGTGTATGCTTTCGAAGTAGCTTTCTTTCAGAAAGCTTTTGCTTCGCTTCTTCAGGTTCTTTCTGTCCTCTTATCTATTACTTCCGTACATTAATGCACGGTTCTTTGGCTTAATTATGTGATTGCATATATTCTTGTTATTACTCTGCAAGTCCGTTTTTATAAGCATAGATCGCTGCCTGTGTACGGTCGTCTACGCCCAATTTGGCCAGTAAATTCGTGACGTGAAACTTGACTGTCTTAATGCCGATGATCAGGTCATCAGCGATGTCCTGATTCGACTTGCCTTTGGCCAGCAACCGGAGCACATCCATCTCACGGTCCGTCAATTCATCATGCAAAGGAGCTGCTGCCTGTGGCTGTCGGAATCGATTCATCATTTTGGAAGCCACCTGTGACTCCAGAACGGATTGCCCGCGTGCTGCTGCGCGAATCGCATCTGCCACTTCATTGGCTCTTGATGTTTTTAACAGATAACTGAATGCGCCTGCTTCAATGACAGGATACATTTTTTCATCATCCAGGTAACTCGTCAAGACGATGACTTTGCACTCCGGATACATTTTAAGTACCTGACGTGTAGCCTCGATGCCATCCATACCTTCCATCACCAGGTCCATCAGAACAACATCAGGCTTATATTCCTGCGCAAGCCGAATACCTTCTTCTCCACTGCCTGCTTCACCAACAACTTCAATTCCATCTTCGGTATCCAGTACCGCTGCCAGACCAATACGTACCATCTCATGATCATCCACGAGCAATACTTTGATCGACGTTTCCGTCTCCGTTTCGACTTCCGGTTCCATTGACATGTTCTTCCTCGCTTTCATCGTTCATCAAAGGTATCGTAATTTCAATCCGCGTTCCCTTACCAGGCGCTGTTACAAATTGTATGGCTCCACCAATCTCCGTAACACGTTCACGCATGTTAGCCAGACCGTAGGAGGCTTGTTTATTCTCATCCAGATCAAAGCCTTGCCCATCATCACGAATCAGTACCCGAATCGCATCTGTGCGGCGCTGGAGCCGTATCTCCATTTTTTCCGCTTTTGCATGCCGTAACGTATTGGACATAGCCTCTTGAACGATCCGAAACAGATGATTCTCGATGCCTTTGATGAGATCGATGTCTTCATCTATTTCGAGCACAATATCCATGGGGACTTTCGTTTTCAGTTCCATCACCAGATCACGCAGACCTTGTTCGAGTTGTTTGCCCTCCAGATAGACTGGCCGCAGATGTAACAATAACGCACGCATCTCGGATTGTGCTACCGAAGCCATCTCTTCAATCAAAGCCACCTGGCGCTGAGCACGTTCAAAATCCTTCTCCATCTTCCGTCCAACGGCCGTTGCTGTCATAGATATCGCGAACAATTGCTGCGATACCGCATCATGCAGTT
This sequence comes from Paenibacillus sp. FSL R5-0749, assembly GCF_038595085.1. Taxonomy (NCBI): domain Bacteria; kingdom Bacillati; phylum Bacillota; class Bacilli; order Caryophanales; family Paenibacillaceae; genus Paenibacillus; species Paenibacillus sp. FSL R5-0749. The sequence goes on from NZ_CP152005.1 coordinate 5,612,549, forward strand.
CCCGTGCCAGTCGCTGCCGCTCTTCCACAATAGCCGTAATTCTGGCTTGTTCAGCAAGCTGTGCATTATGAGTAGACAATCGCTGGAGCGAAGATACCTGATCTTCCCACTTTTTTCCGATTCGTCCGAGTTGCTCACTTAAACGGCCCACATCATCATCGCCCAGATCAGGTACAGTGCGTGATAGAGAGCCCTTCTCCCACAGTAGAAGAGTTTCCCGCAGTAGTTCTAGCCGGCGTTTAACCCGATAACTCTGATAGAACCCAAAGACCGCTCCAATCCCAATCAGAAGCAGCAATAAGGCAAGACCCGATTGAATCAGATGACTCCAGCCTTTAAACGGAGCAAGATAACCATATGTATACAATACATACAAAATAACAGCAAGGACAATGAAAACCAGGAGGATCCCTTCACCCATACTTCGGGTTACCATGTCGGTATGTCGTTTTGTCTTCATCGGGGTCTCCTCCTTCTCTTCATCTATTTTACTACGGATTACTTATGCTTAGGTCGCCAACAATATAAGAAATGACAAATTTTGCTTTATGTTCACTGGATTCATAACCAGGAGTTCTCCATACTAATTTGTTCATCATGCCGCTATCTTGTTCACCATGAAGATTAATTCGGCCGAAAAGAACCGATGCTTCAATCTCCACACCATAATCTTCTGGCAGCGTAAGGCGAACATTCCCCATAACGCCTTGCAGCAGCACAATTGTTTGTTTCTCCTCCGGAATCGAAAGAGACAGATCGGCGTTAACTTCACCCATGGCATGCCACAGACTCATACTCCGTAACGTCCAGGATGATTGATCCCAGTAGTACCGGGCCATGAAATTCTGTTTTTTCATAACTGCTTCGTCCAGATGAATCTTTTTGTTTTTTGAATAAAAATAAGCTAAAGAAGCCAGTACAATCAAGAATACAATCATTAAATTATCCAGCAATAACAGTGCCGCACCAATGCCAAGATACCGATAACCTTTCCGAGTATCTCCTTTGCGGACCTGAAGCATTCCAACCGTTAACAGAATTAGTGCGGCAGCGGTCAGCAAGTTAATATTCTGATTCAATAACATCATTGTGCCAATAATAATAATGACAACTGCTAGCCATTTACTCTTCTTATTCATCCCCGCCGCACCTCCTCTGTAAGTTTATCTTTCTTTATTCAACGGAAAAGCCATACCAGGCAATGAAGTCCTGTATGGCTTAACTTTTGTTCTACCAACCGTACATTATACACGATTTATAGAATATCATATTGTCCACGGGGCGAACAGTTATTCTTTTGAAGTTCCGTTCGCTTCATTCTTGGAACCACTGCCCATTTTGTTTTTGAGGGCTTGTAATTGCTGATCCACTTTGAACTGTTTTTCCACATCTACAGGGTTCGTGTACGTGGATGATGTGTTGCGATATGGTGCACGAGCTACGTCCGCTTCAGCTTCCAGCTGCATGATTTTCTCTTCCATGCGGTGGAATCCTAGTGATGCGCCACCACTTTCAATGGAATGCAGGCTGTTAATGGAAGACATTTGTTTTTTGGCTTTTGCCATTTGTGCACGGGATACAAGTTCATTACGTTTGTTACGCATTTTGTAGAACTCATCTTTCATATCATGCAACTGTTGCAACAGGTCTTTTGCTTGTGCTTCGGACTGTGCATGCAGTTCATTATACTCCGTAATTTTTTGATCAAAGTAGATTTTCTCTTCCAGCAATTTGCGTGCCACTTCTTCCTGACCGTTGGCCAGAGCAGCTTCTGCTTGGGACTCACGTTGTACCGAAGTACGCTCCGCTTCGTCCAGACGTTGTTTCATGCGACGCTCATTCGCCATTTGTTTGGCAACTGTTACCTCTGCCTCATGAATCTCAGCCTCCATATCACGCAAGTACTGGTTCAACATTACAATCGGGTCCTCTACCTTATCCAACATATCATTTACCGATGCTTTCGTCATATCCTTAATCCGTTTAAATACTCCCATTTTACTTTTCTCCCTTCTCGTAACGAGATAATTTTTGGCGAAGCTCTTCAACTTCTTTTTTCAGTGCTTTTTTCTCGATATCTTTCATCATGGAATCAAGTTCACTTTCTTGTGGTGCACCTGCTCCGTAGGCATTGTTGTCATAAGAACGCGGACCGGATTGAGGTCTGCTGTTGTATCCAGGGCCGGGACCGAAGTTACCAGGACCTTGTTGATTGTGATTATTTTGAAAAGGACCTCTTGGCGGCTGATGATCATAGTTGTTGTATCCTCTGCCAGGACCAGGGCCCGGGCCGTAACCATACGGATCATAAGGCGGATACGGTTCCTTTGGCACCACCAGTGCTGCAATAAAGTATATTAACAACGACGTGCCGCCAGTTACGAAGATACTGATGACGAAGATGATACGCAGCAGGGTGGAATCCATTCCAATACTTTCGGAAATTCCGCCGCACAAGCCGGTTAACATCCGGTCACGCGTTGAGCGGTATAATTTGCTCATTTTCTTGCTCCTTTCGTTTACTTGTATCCTCTTACGTTGGGATCATAAGCATATGGATCAACGTGGTTGGATTCCTTTGGTACCACCAATGCAGCGATGAAGTAGATCAACAATGAAGTACCTCCCGTAGCAAAAATACTGATGAAGAAAATGATACGCAGCAGCGTGGTGCTCAATCCGAGATTTTCAGAAATGCCGCCGATCAAACCTGTTAGCATTCGATTACGCGCCGAGCGGTATAATTTATTCATGTGACTACTCCTTTCTGTCATTGTTCAATTTCTGTCTTAGGCGCTCCAGTTCCTTATCCAGTGTGGAGGATGACATGCTGCCAGTTACTCCTGAACCATCTTGGCCCATTCGCCGGATATCCCGGAGACTTTGTGCTTCATATTCGAGATCAGAGACTTGGTCATCCAGTCGGTTAAACATACGGGGTACACTCTGACCGTTGTGATTGCCTCTCTGGTTCATACGTTGTTGTAACTGAATCGTCTGCATACGAGCGTAGTAATATTGGCGTTTGCTGTATACATTCTGATATTCAACTTTGAGCTGGTCGATCTGTTCATCTAGCTCCTGTAATGCCGCATAACTTTGTGCATACAATTCATTGTACTGTTCCATTTTTTCCTCGTGGAGAATTTTCTCCTGCAAGGCCAGCTTAGCGAGATGCTCTTCTCCTGCTTTTAGAGCCATGGACGCTTGTTCTTCCCGTTTGTTCACCATACCTGCTGCCTGATCGGCTTGTTGTTTCATTTGTCTGGTATGACTTGCATATTGATGACGAAGTTTCTCGGCTTCACCGATGTCTTGGCGGGTCGAGACCAGGAACTGATCAATCAGTTTGACTGGATCCTGACTTTGCTCCAAATGTTCGTTTAGATTGGCTACGGTAATATCCCGCATTCGACGAAATACACTCATTATGTTCTGTCCCTCCTTTTCATAATCGTGAAAGCTTAGTACCGGCGATGACGACCGCGGTTATTGCTTAGCATTGAGATACCAAAGATGATTAACCCGATCGCGATGATCGGTCCGATCAACCATGCCAGTTTTCCCATCAGTGAGATGATACCGATGATAAGAACGATCCATCCGAGCATCACATTTCCTCGCTTGACTCCGTAGTACCCCAGTGCAATCATCAGGACCGGAATCAGATAACCCATTAAGTGTCCAAGAAGTGGAGTTAACTTTCCGAAGAGGAGTAGTGCACCCAATGCAATCAATACAATCGCCCAGCCATTTCCCTTATTCAATCTCATAATTGTTGTTCACCGCCCTTTCCATTCATTCATTTTAATGTGTTAAGTCATTTGTTCGTTTGTTTCTTGTTTTTTTGTTTCCGTGTTTCTTGTTTAACCTTATGTCCTTATTCTAGGGGAATTTGAGACTTTTCAAAACAGACCGTGGACGGTTTTTCATCCTAGACTCAGGTCGGGGATCTAGTTGGACCTTTGACTGTCCCTATATAAGACCAACGTTCCGCCCATGCTGAACAGCACTCAGGATACCTTCTATATCTCCGTATTCAGGCTACCTTTTACCCGAAATGAACCTGTAGAGAGAATGATGTCCATGTTTCTATTTACGTTCTCACTGCTATTACGTTTCTTATGATTCCGTTTAGAAGAGTCGGACCAAGCCGTTACTATAGTCTTTTCTGCAAGATCATCCGTCAGCAATCCCTTAACTCTGTTTCTATGCCCCTTTAAAAAATTACTTTTTTATCCAAATAAACAAATTTTAGATTGTTCTATATGTAAGCGTTTACTAAAATAGAAAGTGTTACTATTACTTATGTCAGGAGTGGAACTGGAACTGTGCGACCAATCAGCTATCTCCACAAAATGATTATCTTCGGAATCCTGTTAAGCACCCTGCCCATTTTATTAACGGGAATTGCTGCATTTATCTATTCATCGAACCAATCTGAACTGCATCGTACGCAGGCCAACAGACAGTTGCTGGAACAAATGCAAGCCAACGTAGAGCACAAACTCGCTACAGTCAGTTATATGCTTGATCAGGCCGTCCGCTCTCCAGTAACTCTCAGGTCCCTGTCTGCTTCTTCTTCACTACAAGGGAAAGGACCTTTACTTGCCGACAAGCTGCAGAGCGAGTTTCAACATATGAGGTCATGGGAACCTCTGCTGGATATTAGCCTGGTGAACCAATCTCAGAATTGGCTTATTGATCACGCCGGATTATATCGTAATACGGGTTTTCCACTCGCTCTTCCCATGAAGGAATTGATATCGGATACGCTCACCTCTGGGTGGCAGCTCTCCCCGTCATCGGTGTTCAGTAATGACGAGCGTTCACCCGGTACAGGCTGTATTTATCATATTGCCCTTGCGAGAACTATTCCGAATCTGAATACGTCTTCCGATGCTGCCCTCATAGCGGGAATTCCTGCATGCTCTTTGCAAAATACATTTGGAGAAGTCTCCTTAGGCAATACTGCCTCAGGACTGATCATTTTGAATCGGGAACAACGTATCTTGGTCCATCCCGATCCTGTATACATTGGACAACCGTTGTCTGCCATTGGATTACAGGATCGAGATACCGAAGCCAACATAGCCAAACTATCACCCATTCCATTTTCAACAGGCTTTGAAAAACGTGAAGTTAAGATCGCGGGTACACCTTATTCCCTGACGTATAGCCCTACTACCTTAAAAGGATGGACTTATGTCCTAATCTCACCTACGAACGTGCTGACACAAGAATATATCGATATTGGATTACACACTTTGTATATCAGTCTCTTCCTGCTTTTACTTTCATTATTGCTTGCCTGGCTCGGTTCCAAACGAATGCTTGTACCGATTCGGAAGCTCTTAACCCAACTTGGTGACAACAGGCTGTCCAAAGACGGAGGCACCTTCACTCAGCAACCAACTGAGCTGTCTGATGAGTTCGAACAGATTAGAGCAGGTGTGTCACAATTATCTGCATCTCGCTCCCAACTGGAGAACACACTCAATAAGCATCTTTTACAGATTCGCACTCATCTTATGATGAATCTGTTCCAGGGTAAAATCTCTGTTCATACTCTTCATGACACCCTGCATGAATATGGCTTCACGCGTCAGCTTCGGGAATGGCAACAAATTGCTGTTATCACACTACAGGCCGATCTCGTTAATCATACAAAATATAGTGCGAATGATCGTGACCTCCTGTTATTCGCTATTCAAAATATATTAGAGGAAACGGTGGTGCATGACCAACAATTGCTTCCCATTGTTATGGAACAAACGGTAGTCACGGTGATTGGCACTGTTGAAGAGGATCAATTTGTTTTTTCACAGCAGCTATATGTATTAACAGACCAGTTACAACAACAAATTAATAAAATTCTAGCTCTTCAAGTTAGCATAGGCTTCAGCCAGCCGCATAACTCCTTATACCACATTCCTCAGGCTTATTTAGAGGCAATGGAGGCACTGAAGCATCGGATGAAGCTGGGCCCAGGTATTATCTTTCAGTATGAGAACATTGATCATTATGCTCCCACTTGCTCCATGACCTACCCAGAATCATTGGAATATTCGTTGATCCAAGCTATTCAAAGTGCGGATGAAGTCCAGGCACCTACTCTTCTGCAACAACTTCTTGAAGTGATCTTTGGTATGGAGTGTTCCCCAGAAGAATATCAGGTGGCTCTTACGAGGCTGCTCACACATATTTTGCAGATGACTCAGGATTCCGGCATACGTCTCGGGCAGATCTCACAAGGCCGTGGATCGATGTTTCATGAACTTCATCGTTTGCAGTACGCTGCTGAAGTTGAGGAATGGTTTAACCATCAAGTCATCTTGCCCGTCATTCAGATTTTTAAAGCGAGACAGGTTGCCCAATATCAGCATATATCAGAGAAAATGATTGCCATGATTCATCAAGATTATGATAAGGATCTGACGCTTGAGCAGTGTGCCTTGAAGCTTCACTACAATGCCAACTACTTAAGTAGTGTTTTTCGTAAAGAGACAGGCTGTTCATTTAGTGAATATTTAACCAAGTACCGATTTAACATCGCTAAAAAATGGCTGGACGAAAGTGATCTAACCGTTAAAGATATCGCAGCACGACTTAGGTACAACAATCCGCAAAATTTCATTCGGTCATTTCGTAAATATGAAGGAATTACCCCCGGTCAGTATCGTGAGCGTAAGCAGAATGCAGAAGTATGCAGCAGGAAGTAAACTACGTGTTTCGTTTCGTGTCTCGTGTCGAGTTTCAGGCTTAGTTTTTACCGTGGTCTCGATATTGGATTTAAGTATTCCTTTAGCCCATATGTAGTTCATTGATTAAGCTTTATAGGCTCAAGGAATCGAGGACTTGGATCAATGCACTTTAATTTTTAATTAAAAAAAAGAGGGAGCAACGATCCTGCTCTCTCTTGTAATAACTTATAACTTACCTTCAAACTTCATCTGTTTCACATATACATCTTCTTGTGTGCCAGCGTGAGGCTTCCTAGCGTCATCTCAGACGTTAGACCACGTTGTTTCTCCCGATTGCTGGTTCTCCTTGAACACATAACAAGCCTATACGATTTATCGCTTATCCTTAATATGAACTGTTTTCATGTTTGGCTGTTCAAGTTGGATCAGAATCTTCCCGAACCTTGCTCCACGTGAGAAGGTCACCGTACGATCCTTGTATGTATCTTGGATGTATTTCTCAGCCAGACTAAGAGAATCTTCATCCGATGGTAACTCATACGTATTAAGCAATTCTGGCAGCTTGTCGATAATCTCTTCCACTGGTACTTCAAATGAGTTAACTTCTCTCGTAATGATCATAGTGTATGAATAACCCTTTAAATACAGTAACTGTTGAATATATCCCATATCACCGGCCTTGTATGTAGAAGTTACCCCCAGTACATCCTTAAGTTCATCCATTAATGTGTGTTCCTTCTGTCCAGCCATAGTGCTTATATACACATACTTCCGGGCACAGTTGATCGCCTGCTCGATCGTTTCCCAATCTGACATTGCCGGACACATGGATGCAAATGCAAAGTCATATTTCTTCTCCCAGCCCTTATCTTCAATGGCGATTTCCTCATACCGTTCTTTAACGATTTCGATATTAGATTCAAGAGCTGTAGGTATCGTCTCTTTCATCAGGGAGACAAGCAACTCAGATGGTTCAACTGCAGTCACAATTGCTCCCTTCTCTGCAAAAGGAATGGTGAATATGCCCGAAGCAGCTCCAATGTCCAAAATGGATAATCCCTCGAACTCCACACCTTGGTTCTCAATCCAATTCATAATACGCTCGGAACGTTGCTTCCCTTCTTCAGAGAACGACTGTACATGATAATCCCTAGCCCATCGTTCAAATGCTTCTTCTGTATTAAATGGGGCGCTTTTCTTTTTATATTTTGGACTTCTCGGACGATTTTTCCATGCCTCTTCCCATACAGAAAGATTAAATAACAGATCGGTATCCGATACATTTTTTTCATTATTCACTTTGCTTCACTCCCTCTAAATTAAAGACTTTACTTATCTACAATATACTGAATATAATCATACGTCAATGTTTATTAAAGTCCAATATTCTTTACTGTACAAAAATCTGTATAAAATAAAATAGCCCTACACATTGCATAAGCAACATGTAGGGCTATTCAATATACCGGCGAGAGGACTCGAACCTCCACGGTTTCCCACTCGATTTTGAGTCGAGCGCGTCTGCCATTCCGCCACGCCGGCACATACTGGAGGCGCCACCCAGATTCGAACTGGGGATAAAGCTTTTGCAGAGCTGTGCCTTACCACTTGGCTATGGCGCCATATTTTGGAGCGGACGACGGGAATCGAACCCGCGACCCTCGCCTTGGCAAGGCGATGCTCTACCGCTGAGCCACGTCCGCATAATGGCTGGGGATATAGGATTTGAACCTATGCATGACGGAGTCAAAGTCCGTTGCCTTACCGCTTGGCTAATCCCCAATAAAAAATGAAAAAACAAAGGGGCGATCGAGGGGAATTGAACCCCCGAATGCCGGATCCACAAACCGGTGCGTTAACCACTTCGCCACGATCGCCACAAAAGGTTAAATTTCTTAAAAGTTAATTGGCAGGGGCAGCAGGAATTGAACCCACACCAACGGTTTTGGAGACCGTTGTTCTACCTTTAAACTATGCCCCTAAAAACTGGTGGAGGATGATGGATTCGAACCACCGAACCCGTACGGGAGCAGATTTACAGTCTGATGCGTTTGGCCACTTCGCTAATCCTCCAGGATTACATGGTGCCGGCGAGAGGACTTGAACCCCCAACCTACTGATTACAAGTCAGTTGCTCTACCAGTTGAGCTACACCGGCATATTAAATTGTTTTAAAAATGGTGGCTCGGGACGGAATCGAACCGCCGACACGAGGATTTTCAGTCCTCTGCTCTACCGACTGAGCTACCGAGCCATAATAAAGTCTAATCTTAATTCCTTACACTTTATATAGGGCATCAGTGCCATACAGCAGATGTAGTGAACAGTTTGCCTCATGTAAAGATTAAATGGCGGAACCGACGGGATTCGAACCCGCGATCTCCTGCGTGACAGGCAGGCATGTTAGGCCAACTACACCACGGTTCCATAGTACTTTCACAAGGAAAGTTAATTGCGGGGGCAGGATTTGAACCTGCGGCCTTCGGGTTATGAGCCCGACGAGCTACCGGGCTGCTCCACCCCGCGTCGTTAAAAAAAATATTATGGTGGAGGCTGAGGGGATCGAACCCCCGACCCTCTGCTTGTAAGGCAGATGCTCTCCCAGCTGAGCTAAGCCTCCGAACAACACATTTATGATCATATCATAATCTTGTTGTAAAAATCAACTTCTTTTTTTGAAGTTAATATGACCCGTAGGGGATTCGAACCCCTGTTACCTCCGTGAAAGGGAGGTGTCTTAACCCCTTGACCAACGGGCCTTGTTATTATGGCGGAGAGAGAGGGATTCGAACCCTCGAGACGCTTGTGACGCCTACACGATTTCCAATCGTGCTCCTTCGGCCAGCTCGGACACCTCTCCATATGGCTCCCCGAACAGGGCTCGAACCTGTGACAACTCGATTAACAGTCGAGTGCTCTACCAACTGAGCTATCAGGGAATATGCTTCAGAGTTGGTTCTCTGAAAACTAGATTCGAAACGAAACATGCGAACTATCACTTGCTATTGGATAAGCCCTCGACCGATTAGTACTGGTCAGCTCCATGCATTGCTGCACTTCCACCCCCAGCCTATCTACCTCGTCGTCTTCAAGGGGTCTTACATACTGGGAAATCTCATCTTGAGGGGGGCTTCACGCTTAGATGCTTTCAGCGTTTATCCCGTCCGTACATAGCTACCCAGCGGTGCTCCTGGCGGAACAACTGGTACACCAGCGGTACGTCCATCCCGGTCCTCTCGTACTAAGGACAGCTCCTCTCAAATTTCCTACGCCCACGACAGATAGGGACCGAACTGTCTCACGACGTTCTGAACCCAGCTCGCGTACCGCTTTAATGGGCGAACAGCCCAACCCTTGGGACCTACTTCAGCCCCAGGATGCGATGAGCCGACATCGAGGTGCCAAACCTCCCCGTCGATGTGGACTCTTGGGGGAGATAAGCCTGTTATCCCCAGGGTAGCTTTTATCCGTTGAGCGATGGCCCTTCCATGCGGTACCACCGGATCACTAAGCCCGACTTTCGTCCCTGCTCGACTTGTAGGTCTCGCAGTCAAGCTCCCTTATGCCTTTGCACTCTTCGAATGATTTCCAACCATTCTGAGGGAACCTTTGGGCGCCTCCGTTACTCTTTAGGAGGCGACCGCCCCAGTCAAACTGCCCACCTGACACTGTCCCCGCACCGGATTACGGTACCAGGTTAGAACCTAGATACGATCAGGGTGGTATCCCAACGTTGCCTCCATGGAAGCTTGCGCTCCCACTTCAAAGGCTCCCACCTATCCTGTACAGATCGTACCCAAATTCAATATCAAGCTGCAGTAAAGCTCCATGGGGTCTTTCCGTCTTGTCGCGGGTAACCTGCATCTTCACAGGTATTAAAATTTCACCGGATCTCTCGTTGAGACAGCGCCCAAGTCGTTACGCCATTCGTGCGGGTCAGAATTTACCTGACAAGGAATTTCGCTACCTTAGGACCGTTATAGTTACGGCCGCCGTTTACTGGGGCTTCGGTTCACAGCTTCGGATTGCTCCTAACCACTCCCCTTAACCTTCCAGCACCGGGCAGGCGTCAGCCCGTATACTTCGCCTTACGGCTTCGCACAGACCTGTGTTTTTGCTAAACAGTCGCTTGGGCCTTTTCACTGCGGCCCCCTCGTGCTATTCACACTACCGGGGCACCCCTTCTCCCGAAGTTACGGGGTCATTTTGCCGAGTTCCTTAACGAGAGTTCTTCCGCGCGCCTTAGAATACTCTTCTCGCCTACCTGTGTCGGTTTGCGGTACGGGCACCTTCACCTGGCTAGAGGCTTTTCTTGGCAGTGTGAGATCATGACCTTCGCTACTACAATTTTCGCTCCCCATCACAGCTCAGCCTTACAATGTGCGGATTTGCCTACACATCAGCCTCACTGCTTAGACGGACATCCATCAGTCCGCGTCACTACCCTACTGCGTCCCCCCATTGCTCATAACGGCTTACGGTGGTACAGGAATTTCGACCTGTTGTCCTTCGACTACGCCTTTCGGCCTCGCCTTAGGTCCCGACTTACCCTGAGCGGACGAGCCTTCCTCAGGAACCCTTAGGCTTTCGGCGGATCAGATTCTCACTGATCTTTTCGTTACTCATACCGGCATTCTCACTTGTATAATGTCCAGCGCTCCTTACGGTACACCTTCAACCCTTATACAACGCTCCCCTACCCCTGATGCAAGCATCAAGCCATAGCTTCGGTGGTGTGTTTAGCCCCGTTACATTTTCGGCGCAGAGTCACTCGACCAGTGAGCTATTACGCACTCTTTCAATGGTGGCTGCTTCTAAGCCAACATCCTGGTTGTCTGTGCAACTCCACATCCTTTCCCACTTAACACACACTTGGGGACCTTAGCTGATGGTCTGGGCTGTTTCCCTTTTGACAATGGATCTTAGCACTCACTGTCTGACTCCCGGAAGTAAGTCTATGGCATTCGGAGTTTGACTGAGCTTGGTAACCCTTGCGGGCCCCGCACCCAATCAGTGCTCTACCTCCACGACTCTGTTTTCCGAGGCTAGCCCTAAAGCTATTTCGGGGAGAACCAGCTATCTCCGAGTTCGATTGGAATTTCTCCGCTACCCCCACCTCATCCCCGCACTTTTCAACGTGCGTGGGTTCGGGCCTCCAGTGCGTGTTACCGCACCTTCACCCTGGACAGGGGTAGATCACCCGGTTTCGGGTCTACGTCCACGTACTATGTCGCCCTATTCAGACTCGCTTTCGCTGCGGCTCCGGCTCTTCACCTTAACCTTGCACGGGAACGTAACTCGCCGGTTCATTCTACAAAAGGCACGCCATCACCCCTAAAACGGGCTCTGACTTTTTGTAAGCACACGGTTTCAGGTTCTATTTCACTCCCCTTCCGGGGTGCTTTTCACCTTTCCCTCACGGTACTGCTTCACTATCGGTCGCTAGGAAGTATTTAGCCTTGGCAGATGGTCCTGCCGGATTCATACGGGGTTTCACGTGCCCCGCACTACTCGGGATCCGTCTCGGAGGGAACAGACTTTCAACTACAGGGCTTTTACCTTCTTTGGCGGGCCTTTCCAGACCTCTTCGCTTAACCGGTTCCTTTGTAACTCCATGTGAGACGTCCCACAACCCCAAAGAGCAAGCTCTTTGGTTTGGGCTTCTCCGCGTTCGCTCGCCGCTACTGACGGAATCACTATTGTTTTCTCTTCCTCAGGGTACTTAGATGTTTCAGTTCCCCTGGTATGCCTCTACACAACCTATGTATTCAGTTGTGAGTAACTGGAAATTACCCCAGCTGGGTTTCCCCATTCGGACACCCCCGGATCAAAGCTTGCTTACAGCTCCCCGAGGCAGTTTCGTTGTTCGCCACGTCCTTCATCGGCTCCTAGCGCCTAGGCATCCTCCGTGTGCTCTTAGTAGCTTAACCATATCGCTCGTGTTCGAGCTGTCACTCCGCTTGTTTTGGACTGCGTCCAAAGCCAAAAGTCGTTCCATTTCGATCACTCGCTCATGCAATCTACCGTTTTTATTGAAACTTGTTTACACAAGTTCAGCTAAAAAGGAATGTTCTAATTCGCATTTACTTTCGTTTCGATATCTAGTTTTCAAAGAACAAGCTCCATGCAAAAGCAAGCTGTTTGAGAGTTTGAGCTCTCAAAACTGAGCAACGAGTGAGTAACTAGCCGACCTGGCTAGTTTGTGCAGATCTAGTCTGCTATTTGAATGTTTCCGTTACAGGAAACGATTCTCCATAGAAAGGAGGTGATCCAGCCGCACCTTCCGATACGGCTACCTTGTTACGACTTCACCCCAATCATCTATCCCACCTTCGGCGGCTGGCTCCTTGCGGTTACCCCACCGACTTCGGGTGTTATAAACTCTCGTGGTGTGACGGGCGGTGTGTACAAGACCCGGGAACGTATTCACCGCGGCATGCTGATCCGCGATTACTAGCAATTCCGACTTCATGCAGGCGAGTTGCAGCCTGCAATCCGAACTGAGACCGGCTTTTTAGGATTCGTTCCACCTCGCGGCTTCACAGCCCGTTGTACCGGCCATTGTAGTACGTGTGTAGCCCAGGTCATAAGGGGCATGATGATTTGACGTCATCCCCACCTTCCTCCGGTTTGTCACCGGCAGTCACCTTAGAGTGCCCACCCGAAGTGCTGGCAACTAAGATCAAGGGTTGCGCTCGTTGCGGGACTTAACCCAACATCTCACGACACGAGCTGACGACAACCATGCACCACCTGTCTCCTCTGTCCCGAAGGAAAGATACATCTCTGCATCGATCAGAGGGATGTCAAGACCTGGTAAGGTTCTTCGCGTTGCTTCGAATTAAACCACATACTCCACTGCTTGTGCGGGTCCCCGTCAATTCCTTTGAGTTTCAGTCTTGCGACCGTACTCCCCAGGCGGAGTGCTTAATGTGTTAACTTCGGCACCAAGGGTATCGAAACCCCTAACACCTAGCACTCATCGTTTACGGCGTGGACTACCAGGGTATCTAATCCTGTTTGCTCCCCACGCTTTCGCGCCTCAGCGTCAGTTACAGCCCAGAGAGTCGCCTTCGCCACTGGTGTTCCTCCACATATCTACGCATTTCACCGCTACACGTGGAATTCCACTCTCCTCTTCTGCACTCAAGTCACCCAGTTTCCAGTGCGATCCGGGGTTGAGCCCCGGGATTAAACACCAGACTTAAATGACCGCCTGCGCGCGCTTTACGCCCAATAATTCCGGACAACGCTTGCCCCCTACGTATTACCGCGGCTGCTGGCACGTAGTTAGCCGGGGCTTTCTTCTCAGGTACCGTCACCTTGAGAGCAGTTACTCTCCCAAGCGTTCTTCCCTGGCAACAGAGCTTTACGATCCGAAAACCTTCATCACTCACGCGGCATTGCTCCGTCAGGCTTTCGCCCATTGCGGAAGATTCCCTACTGCTGCCTCCCGTAGGAGTCTGGGCCGTGTCTCAGTCCCAGTGTGGCCGATCACCCTCTCAGGTCGGCTACGCATCGTCGCCTTGGTGAGCCGTTACCCCACCAACTAGCTAATGCGCCGCAGGCCCATCCCCAAGTGACAGATTGCTCCGTCTTTCCAGTTTCCTTCAGGCGAAGAAAACAATTATTCGGTATTAGCTACCGTTTCCGGTAGTTGTCCCAAACTTGAGGGCAGGTTGCCTACGTGTTACTCACCCGTCCGCCGCTAAGTCTCAAAGAAGCAAGCTTCTTATCAACTCCGCTCGACTTGCATGTATTAGGCATGCCGCCAGCGTTCGTCCTGAGCCAGGATCAAACTCTCCAATAAAGTATTGAAAAGAGCGATAAGCTCATTTTGAATCTGACGAGATTAAAATCTCAATTGTGCTCCAGTCGATCCAAGCCAAGGCTCGTCTCCAACTTTCGCGTTCACTCTGCAAGCAGAATATTTACTCACTCGTTGTTCAGTTTTCAAAGATCAAACACGATTTGTTTCACTTCTTTTTCGTCTCAACCAAGTTTCGGCGGCGACTTAAATAATGTATCACATTTCGTTTGTTTTCGTCAAGAACTTTTTTTAATTTCTTTTTTTGATGCGTTAGTTCTTCACTTTTCCTCTGAAGAATTTATCGTTTGTTGGCGATAATCTCGTTTGAGGAACGAAATATAATGTATCATATATCGTGAATCAGAGTCAACATTTTTTTATAAATTATTAAACAAACAAAAAAGGAAGGTTTCCCCTCCCTTATGCGATCAATTATTGCCAGACTTTTGAAGAAGATTATGTTTCTATCCAATACCGAATTTCCCGACCCTCTCCTTCGATCGATGGCCACCCTGGCGATTCTTTTACTATAGAACGAAAGACCAACTTGCGTATAACCAGAGGTAGATCTTCTCGAACGAATCTTAACTGCGGATGATGAACAAGTTCATTGATGCTCCAAGGCTCCTTGCGACTCCTTAACACACGTAGCAGCAGCTCTGAGCATTCACTCATTTTGGACATTACCGAAAACTCACAGGCAAGCAGTACAAGCTCTACTCTCTGCTCCAGTGTCTCCGAGCTTACCGTAAGCTCTTGGTATAGTTTCCACAAAGCACGATCCAGATTCTGCACATGTGTCCAGACGGCATGATCTGGGTATATCCCCTGTTCAATCAATACAATTCTTGCCCAGTTGCCCAGAGCTTCTAATACATTGTAGTAGGCATCTACAACATGACCTTCCTGGATATGACGTTTCGCCTCCACATACATCCTCAAGAAACTGGTGAATTCATGCAGGAGCTTCTGCTCACGTAATTCTGTACCAAAGGCAGACAGTTCTTGTCGCAAATCGCTTAAGGCACTGTCCTCTTCCCATATAATCTCACCTTCAATCAGACACTCGGTGAGATTATTGTGATTCCCGGTAACTATACTACTCTTTAATTCATGACGGCTTGCATAGATCATTTGATAACGAAGATCACCATATCTGTAATGTCCCACCGCCGATTTTAATTGATCATCATTATGAACAACAAGTACCAATAATTCGAAATCTTGAATTAGGGAGCCGTGGAATCGCTCTCCCGGGTGGGAATAAGCGATAGCCCCAACTGCCCCTGTCTCTTCCGACTGTTCGGACAAAAAAGCAAGGTTCTTTAATTCCACGATTCCCTCCATACATTTCATGGCAGATAAGCGCCAAGTCAGTTATAATGTAATTCTACATCCAGACTAAAGTTTCCTTCTTTTCCAGGTCCGATACTACTCATACGATAGGAGCATTTTTCATGATTTTTAAATCAGCAAAAATTAATGCTTTTCGCACTTGGGGATTACTACTGACCATGCTAGGGATGGGCCTAATGATACTGGGAACAGCAGGAATTGTTTTCTGGGGACATGCTGGCAAGGTATTCGCAGCTGTAGGACTTGTCATCGGATTAATCGCCATGATGGCCAGTCTAGCCATTTATTTCTGGGCGGGTATGCTCTCCACCAGCGCAGTACAAGTCGACTGTCCGGAATGCGGGAAGTTAACCAAAATGCTGGGCAAAACGGATCGATGTATGTTCTGTCATACCATCCTCACCCTGGATCCTAATAAGGCCAATATGACCAGTCAACAACTGAAAGCGCCTTCCACAACAGTTCCCCCCACTGATGGTTAGCACGAAATGATCTCCAACCGCTAAATGTCTTTGCCCTAATTTCATTGAAGAACAAAAAAGGCCCGGTATGTCTACCGGACCTTTTTGGACTTGGCTTATCAGTAAGTCCTTGTTGCTGTTTAATAGTCGAGATATGAAATTAAGTTATGATTCCTATAGCTAATAAAATGATAGATTACATATAAGGTGGTATCGAGCGGGAGCGCCTTCTGGCTTGGCAGAGAAGAACAGAGAAGCCATTCGTCGAACACCGAGCATGAGCCTATTATTTCTGGTAACCGGCCTGCTTCAATACCTCCCATGCAGAGGCGTTAGCAAAACTCCGATTCCATGCCGCTACTCCGCCCAGCTTCAAGGAAGCGATCAAATCCACGCGCGCCTGAAGGGACACGGCATCTTCGATCCATATTTTCTTGGTAGCTCCTTCTTCCTCATATTCCACATAGTTTTGTCCACTTGCCTGATCCAGTTCGGGTTTGAGTTTCTTTTCTTGGATCAGTTCCACGATGGTATTCATGCCTACCGCTTTGGAAGACACTTTAACCTCCCCTTGATCATTCTTCTCTTCCGTCCAGATTCTTGTATAGAGCGGAACCGCCATGATCAATTTGTTAGAAGGTACTTCATCCTCCTCAAGTATGCGTCTCATGGAAGCCTCAGTCCATGGGAGAGACGCTACCGACCCAGCCTTGGGACTGGCCGCCCAATGTTCATCATAAGCCATCACAATGACATAGTCTGCAAAAGAACCTAATGCACGGCGATCCAGAAAGGCGGACCACATTTCACTGTTCGATTTTGGTGTTACATCGATCGATAACATCAATCCATGTATGCGTGCCATCGCCTTGATCTCGCGCACAAACTGCGTAATATTCTGCCCGTCATCGGTATACACGTTCTCAAAGTCGATATTGATCCCATCCAATTGATACGTCTGTGCATACTCCAACATCTGCTCAATAATATGAGTACGTGTCTCGTAAGAAGCGACAGCTTCTTTGGTAACGTCCGGGTCAAAGCTGTTATCCATAAGTCCCCATACTTCCATACCCGAACGGTGAGCCCAGTTCACATAAGCTTGGTTTCCCTTGCTTTTCACCGTGCCCTGTCCATCCGTAATGTGAAACCATGTGGGGCTGACCACATTCACACCAGGCATTTTACCGATAGAGCCCACATCAGGCTGACGGTTGTACACGGCTTCCCAAACCAGATTTACCGGTTTATTCTGCCACTTCTTCTCTGCTGCAGTCAGCGTATACTTGGGCGTGTCCACCCTCTTTTTCTCCGTGAGTGCAATATGATCATTATCTACATATCCGGCATATCCATTATCGAGTTGGACAAAACTCTGTTCATCACCCGTCTGCCATACACGTACCCGTGCATCCTTTTCCATATCGGCAATGATTGGTGAGGATTCTCCCCCACGTTTATATAACGGCACCGTCTTATCTGCTTTGGATGACAGCGTATCAATCTCTGCATATTGTATCGTGTCTCCTCCGCGCATCAGCAGTACAGCACCTGTTACCGAATCTTCCTGTATGGCGATGCCGTACACTTCCTTCAATGGTTTGAGCGGAATGTATGCTTCTCCATCCTTCACCTCAGGTTTTACCGTCATAGGATAATCTTTGTGATTAAGTTCTGCTTGTGTGCTGTCCTCTTTCATATGAAGAACTCGCTGAGGGGAGGCAATAATGATATCGCCTGACTCTGGTTCGTAACGTATGCCCGCATCAACTGCTTCTTGCAGCACCTTTACAGGCAACTTGAGTTGATCTCCTGTACCCAAGGCGTCTCCATCCATCAGTTGCCCATCTACAAAAATAGGCTGGCTTCTCCCTACCCAATCGGGGTCTTCATGGATCTGGTTCAACCATACATTTGTTATAAGCCAGTAAGCCCCTCCAGCGATCAGACAAGCCCCGAGAAAACCGGGCCAAAATGAACGTCGCTTCTGACGTGTATATCTGCTTTTTCTACCCAAACGTCTACCTCCGTTAATTATGCTGAATCATAAGGATGTGCGCATAAGTTGTTTTAAAAATGAATGTTTTGCATAAATGCTAAAAAAAAACGTGAAGAATCCATACTGAATTCTGCACGTTAATATTGTAATTCAACTCTCTTAATCCCTGCAACTTTTGCAAACGCCATACACTTCCAATCGGTGGCCGTGTACTTCAAATCCTGTACTAGACTCCGCCTGAAGCTCTACACTTTTCAGTGAAGGATAGCTAAAGTCTTCAATCTTGCCGCATTGATCACAGATAACATGATAATGATCCGTCACATTGGCATCGAAGCGGCTTGAATTATCTCCGTATGTCAATTCCCGGACCATGCCAGCTTCCAGAAACATCTTCAAATTGTTATATACCGTTGCCACGCTCATACTGGGAAATTGGGGTTCAAGGGCTCGGTAAATTTCATCGGCTGTCGGATGCCCCATGGATTCCATCAGATAGTTCAATATGGCATGACGCTGGGGTGTAATACGGACACCGGTCGTTTTCAGATGCTCCAACGCATGTTGGACACGTGTTGCCATAAAACCCACCGCCTTACCTTTCATTCTCTGGTGAAGAGTGATTAACTGTCTCCTCGCACAGAGTTGATTCCCGGCCATGAAGAACGACAATCCATCTTTCATGCCGTGTAATCTTGCCAGTGTATATTTATTGTACGGCGATTACAAGTTTATTGTCAACGCGGCAGTCAAGGAACCTCTGTAGAATCATCCTGGGAATTTGGTCCGTCCTCGGTAGTCTGTTCCAGATTTTCAGCCGTATCTTCAGAATCAGGTAGGACTGTTTCAGGCGTAGATACAGCCGGGTTCCGCTGAATGGTAAGATCGCTATTTCCTTCGATTTTCACCCTATACTCACCTTCGCCCAGCTGGCCTTCTATGGTTTTGTTCTGTACTTTGAAAGGCAGATCGGTACTTAGATCCCCATAACTGCTGGAACCCGCAAGACTGTAGTCTCCGCGATCAGGAAGTAATACGTTAATGGCTCCCACAGCACTGTACACATCCCAGTCTCCCCCGACTTTGGAAGATACAATGTTAATACTGCCATTAAGCGATTGAGCTTTAATACCCAGATTGGCTCCATCCAGCGTAATATTACCGTTACGTGTCTCTGCGGTGAATTCGCCTACGGAGTCTGCAATACTGATACTTCCCACTTGTGTGGTTAGATCGACATCACCGGATACCCCTCGAGCCTTCATGTCTCCACGGTTACTGTCCAGATCTACATTACCAATGGCGTTGGCTACAATGACATCTCCGTTCAAGGTTTTCCCTGAGATATCTCCAACAGCATTGGTAATCCGGATACGTCCGTTACCCGTTTCGGCCAGTATAGTACTAATCGCTTCCGGACGGTTTAATAATATGGCTCCATTGGAAGTTCGAATATCCAGATTAAAACGACGATCATCTGGGATTGTGATAGTAAGATTCATACGCGGCTGCGTTTTTTCATTATCTCCATACGTCTTGCCTGTAGCCTTGATATGAATGACTTTTGTACCATCGGTCTCTACAAAAGAGGCTGCTGCAACCGCCTTTGCCTGTACTTCCGTCGTCTGATCTACCCAGACAACCGTTCGTACCTCAATCTCCTCCGTATCACCCCGTTGCACCGAGATATCTCCGTTGACACCTTCGACTACAAGATCTGACGTATCCATGCGAACAGGTACACGAATCGTGCCCTTATCCTCCATATATCCTGCCGCTTGACTGTAGTCCATGGATGCCGCTCCGAGATTTAGACTTACTCTATTCCATAAGTGCATGTAGTGATCCTGCTCGGTGACGATAAATACGGAAGCCGCCAAAATCAGTGAGGCTAGAATGCCTTTGGCATCGGGTCTGAAACGTACTTTGACTTGTTCATCAGGATTGCTCGGCTTATCCGATTGCACTTTTTTCCTTCTGCGCGTCCAGAGGAACAGCACAATATATTCAACACCTAGAACAACGAGCAAAAATGGCCACCAGTCCACCATCTCATATACATAGTCAGTTCCCCACCGTTTATCCATAATCAACAGCACACCGACCGCTACGATTAAGGCGGCAGCCGTATAGCGGCCAACCCGGACTTTACGGTTCATCACGTTCCCTCCTTGTATCGCTTCGACTACAATTTTTTCTTGTTCAACATGACCCAGAACTCACGCCCAAACAGAAGCAAACCTCCTGCGATCATGAGAACCGCAAACGAATATCCGCCGTACATGGCAAGGATCTCTTGGAACCAGCGCGGTTTGCGGAAAAACAGCACCATCAATGATCCTCCCACAATTAAAAGTAATCCAAACGATATTCCTCTCTCCCAGACCATCATTGCATCTCGTATAGAACGTTCGTTGGATAATGGCTTGTCCGCGGTTGCCTGGGTTACGGCTCTACGTCTGCGCATCATGACCCAATCCGCAGATTGCAGTACATCATATACATTGTAAAAGTAAATAACCGGGATACACAAAGCCAGCAGGATAAGCAGTGGCACATTGATCTGTATACCAATGGATGAGAAGTAAAGCACTGCTGACAAGTCAAGCAAAACAAGCAGCATAAAGGTCAAACCTCTCATGTACAATCTCAGATAAATATGACCCAAGCCAGGTATAATGGCACTCAGTAATCCCGCAATAAACTTGTGAGTCCGATTCCTGATCGGTTTGCTCTGACCCGTGCTGTTATTTCTGTTTGATTGACGTCTCCGTTTCATAACATACTCCTCTCTTCTGAACTGACCTTCCGCTCTTCATGCATTTGGTTAGATAGTACCCTAAAGAGCAAGGAGAGTAACTGGAAGAAATATGGATATGACCAAAAACCCTCCGGCACTACTGGCCTGGGGAGGGTTGTAATTCATTTATTCGACCGATACCTTGGTAACGTGTTCCCACTGTCTTAACTTGGATACCAAGCCTACCGTTTTGAAATCATGTGGTACCTGAACATGTAACACAATCTCGATTTTACGTTCAACTGACAACATCTCGGCATATGCCAGGTCTTGTTCATTCACGGTAATTTTACGAATTTTGATCTTCTCCTGTTCCATGCATGAGGACAGTTGCTCTAGAAAACCGGGTTCTGACAAAGTATGAAGTGTAACCACATGCAGTTTGTTCCCTCGTAAATACCTCAACTCTAACTTATTGAAGACCCATAGATTAAGCAATACCAGGACCGTTGATACGATGGAGGCAAAAAAGAATCCCGCACCTGCTGCAAGCCCAATGGCTGCAACAACCCAGATTGAAGCAGCTGTCGTCAGTCCGGTAATGGATTTACCAGTGAAGAGAATTGTTCCTGCTCCCAGGAATCCAACACCCGTAATTACAGCAGTGGCCAGACGTGCTGGATCGATCCTTACATTTAATTCATTAGCAAAATCTTTAAAACCATAAACAGACAACATCATAATTAATGCAGAACCAAGACATACCAGAATATGGGTACGCAAACCGGCCGCATGATTGGACCGTTCCCGCTCCAGGCCTACGAGCCCTCCAAGCAGCATAGCCAGCAATAATCGTAATAAAATGTGCCACTCATCAATGAACCAGGGATCGCCCAAAGTCGGTATTCCTCCTCAAGTTGTTCATATTATTAAAGTTTATTCTTGTGAAAAGTCGTTAATTCCACTCCAGGTGCAATCTGTGTGACTTCCACGGGATGAAAACCAAATCTGGTGTACAGATTGACAGCGGGTTGATTCAGCGTTCCTGTGGAGACGATATAACGCGGTAGATCCGCATGCTGTTCCAACACGTACGTCATCAAAGATGCTGCGATTCCCTTGCGAAAGTGATCCGGGTGCACCATCATACGTGTAATGGTCAGTGTATTCTCCTCTTCTTCCGCTACAGCGACAGCCCCGATAAGCTCTCCGTCATCATGGATACAGCCGTAAAAGCTCTCTCCACAATCCCGAAGTGTCTCCATCGTATCCATCAAAGGAGGAATCTCTTGAAATCCGATGATTTCGGCTTCCAATCGATAGGCCACATGTTGTAGTCTCCATAACTGCCCCAACATCTCCACATCACTCAATGACAATGGTTGAATGTTCATATCCGATCCCCCGTCCGAAATACATTTGTATCTATTAATACCAAAAAGAGGCTGTCACAGGGACGAGCCTCTTTCTGTCCGGCCTCACCGGAAGGATTAGCGGTTCAGTACATCTGCAAGCAGTTGGTTGGCTAAAGCAGGATTCGCCTTGCCTTTACTTTCTTTCATAACCTGACCAACAAGGAAGCCAATGGCTTTTTGTTTACCGGCTTTATAGTCTTCTACGGATTGAGGGTTATTCGCTACAACCTGCTCAACGATGGCAAGAATGGCGCCTTCATCACTAATCTGCACAAGACCTTTCTCTTCAACGATCTGCTGTGGAAGCTTACCGCTCTCCAGCATTTCCTTGAATACGGTTTTGGCGATTTTGCTGTTAATGGTGCCCTTCTCCAGCAGTCCGATCATCTCGCCCAAACCTTGACCTGTCAGTGGAACCTGAGTCACCTCAAGATTGCTCGTATTCAGGTAACCCAGCAAGTCACCCATAATCCAGTTGGATACGGATTTGGCATCCTGAGTGAATTTCAAACTATCTTCGAAAAGATCAGCGATAGCCTTGGAAGAAGTAATCACCTCTGCATCATAGCTAGGCAATCCGTAATCAGCTGTGTAACGAGCTTTACGTTCGTCTGGAAGCTCAGGTATGGTAGCCTTGATGCGCTCTTTCCAGGCTGCATCAATATGCAGCTTCACGAGATCCGGGTCCGGGAAATAACGGTAGTCATGCGCCTGTTCCTTACCACGCATCGACAGTGTTTTTCCTTGAGCTTCGTCCCAACGACGCGTCTCCTGAACCACTTCACCGCCATCGTCCAGAATTTCAGCCTGACGATATTGTTCATATTCGAGACCACGTTGAACACCACGGAAGGAGTTCATGTTTTTCAGCTCGGCTCTTGTTCCCAGCTTCTCCTGTCCATGTGGGCGCAAACTGATGTTGGCGTCACAACGCAGTGAACCTTCTTCCATCTTCACGTCCGATACATCACAGTACTGCATGATTGCGCGCAATTTTTCAAGATATGCACGTGCTTCTTCCGGAGAAGAAATCTCAGGTTCGGATACAATCTCCACCAGTGGAGTACCAACACGGTTGAAGTCTACCAATGACGCGTATCCGCCATCGACATGTGTAAGCTTCCCTGCATCTTCCTCCAAGTGAAGACGCGTGATGCCGATTCGTTTCGTCTCGCCGTTCACTTCGATATCAATCCAGCCGTTCTCACCGATCGGCTGATCAAATTGAGAGATTTGATAGGCTTTTGGTGAGTCAGGGTAAAAGTAGTTTTTACGGTCAAACTTGCTGACATCAGCAATCGTACAATTAAGAGCCATCGCTGCCTTCATGGCGTAGTCTACCGCCTGAC
This sequence comes from Paenibacillus sp. FSL R5-0749, assembly GCF_038595085.1. Taxonomy (NCBI): domain Bacteria; kingdom Bacillati; phylum Bacillota; class Bacilli; order Caryophanales; family Paenibacillaceae; genus Paenibacillus; species Paenibacillus sp. FSL R5-0749. The sequence continues at coordinate 5,636,383 of NZ_CP152005.1, forward strand.
GATTCAGTACAGGCAGTACGCCTGGATGTCCGAGACAGACCGGGCAGGTATGGGTGTTCGGCGGAGCTCCAAATGCTGTGGAGCAGCCACAGAAAATTTTGGAGTTCGTATGCAACTCCACGTGGACTTCAAGTCCAACGACCGTTTCATATTTAGATGCGGACATTTCTATATTCCTCCGTTCCGGGCAGTCTACAGCTGCGGACGCTGCTTGTGGAATTCTGTATTTTGTTCAAACGCATGCGCTACACGCAATACGGTTGTTTCATCAAAGGCTTTACCGATAATTTGCAGGCCGACAGGCAATCCATCCGAGAATCCACATGGAATACTAACGGCAGGTACACCAGCCAAGTTGACCGGAATCGTCAAAATATCGTTCAGATACATCGTAAGCGGATCATCCACCTGTGAACCGAGTTTGAACGCCGGAGTTGGCGCAGTTGGTCCGATAATCACATCATATTTGGCAAATACATTGTCGAAATCCTGTTTGATCAATGTACGTACTTTCTGTGCTTTCAGATAATAGGCATCATAGTAACCCGAGCTGAGTGCATACGTTCCAAGCATAATACGTCGTTTCACTTCGGGACCAAAGCCTTGACTGCGGGACTGATGATACAGATCCAGCAGGTTATCCGGATTGTCTGCACGCACGCCATAACGCACGCCATCAAATCGAGCCAGGTTCGAAGAAGCCTCCGAAGATGCGAGCAGGTAATACGTAGCGACCGCATATTCGGTATGCGGAAGGGATACTTCTTCCCATGTTGCCCCAAGTCCTTCGAGAACTTTCAATGCAGACAGAACGGTCTCTTTCACTTGTGGATCGACGCCTTCACCGATGTATTCCTTCGGAACAGCAATACGAAGTCCTTTAACATCACCTGTCAGTCCGCTCAAATAATCCGGAATCTCTACTTTTGCAGATGTCGAATCTTTCGCGTCATAACCGGCAATGGCTTGCAATACATAAGCAGAATCTTCAACATTTTTCGTCAAAGGTCCAATCTGATCCAAGGATGAGGCAAATGCAACTAAACCAAAGCGGGAAACAAGTCCGTATGTCGGCTTCAATCCAACAACACCACAATACGAAGCAGGCTGTCTGATGGAGCCGCCTGTGTCTGATCCGAGCGTGAAGTATGCTTCTCCCGCAGCCACAGCTGCTGCAGAACCACCGCTGGAGCCTCCTGGAACACGATCAAGTGCCCATGGATTACGTACAGGGGAGAAACTTGAGTTCTCATTGGAGCCACCCATGGCGAATTCATCCATGTTGAGTTTACCAATAGTCACGGTGTCCGCAGCTTTCAATTTTTCGACAACTGTTGCATCATACACCGGGTCGAAATTACGTAGAAATTGGCTGCCGCACGTCGTACGCAGTCCGTTCGTCACGATGTTATCCTTAATTCCTACAGGCAGGCCGAAAAGCAACCCCTTCTCCTCACCGCTAACCAGACGGTCATCCAGTTGACGTGCACGAGTGCGTGCTTGTTCTTCATCCAGTGCCAAATACGCCTTAACCTTATCGTCATGCGCACCAATATTCTGATATGCCTGATCCACCAGATCGCTGACCGACAGCTCTTTGGCATGCAGCTTGTTATGTAACTCAGGCAACGATTGTTCAAATAAACTCACAGTGTTTGTCCTCCTTCCGGTTGTCCGTTATTCCATTACAGCAGGCACTTTAAACTGCCCGTCTTCTTCTTCCGGTGCATTGCGCATCACCTGTTCAATCGACAGGCTTTCTTTGGTCTCATCTTCACGCATGACATTGCTTACGTGCAGAACGTGAGTGGTGGGCTCGATGTCTTCCGTATCCAGCTCATTCAGCTTTTCTGCATATTTTAAAATCGCGTTCAGCTGACCTGTCAGGGTCTGTTCTTCTTCAGCAGTCAAGTTGAGTCGGGCCAGCTTGGCCACATGCTGAACGTCATTATTCGAAATACTCATTAGCGGATGCCTCCTTCATTCGTTCTGATTCCCGAAACGACCTGAAACGAATCGCTCGTTTAACGGGCTAAAGTCTCAAGATAACTTTTTTCATTATAGGTGAGATAGTTCGACAATTCAATGCAAATGACCTGTCCTCCATACTATCCAATATTCGTTCTTGTTCATGACTGCCAAAAAGGCAGCGCTAAACGCACTGCCCTTGGTTACCAAACTGATTAGAATTAATACTAGTGCGTGTTCAAAAAAAGGGTGGACTTTTGGAATTACTTTATTAAATTAGACCTGATAACTGCAATAGCCGTCGAACAAGCACAGCCGTCTCTGCCCGAGTAATCATAAATTTCGGAGATATGTTCTCGTTACTTCGACCAGATACAACTCCAGCTTGCAGACTGATGTTCACCGCTTCTTTGGCCCAATCGGATACTTGATTCATATCGGTAAACCGTGAAAGATCTTGGCTCGCATTTATATCCAGCTTACGATCCAAGCCAGTGATTTTCATCGTCCGATGAATTATCATCATCGCTTCCTCACGAGTAATATCCTGTGCAGGATGGAACGCACCGTCTGTATAACCATCGATGAGACCATAATCAGTCGCAGCGCTAACTACACCTGCATACCAATCATTTGGACTCACATCGCTAAACTGGTTATTAGCTGTATTGCTTTGCAGCCCCAACGCTCTTACCATAACAGCCGTGAATTCAGCACGTGTAATACGCTCATCTGGGTTAAATATTGTATCTGTTACTCCACGAACAACCATACGTGAGCCCATATCGTTTACTTCTGCTTCTGCCCAGTGCCCCGAAACATCCGTGAAAGTTCGTGGATTCCAGACCAGGCCATATACACTATTGGTCAAACTATTGATCTTCGCATAGTTCACACCGTTAATATTCGAAATCTTGGTCGGTACATGACGCATGCTGCCATCCTTCTCAACAACTACTCCTGTCGTCACCTTCATGGAATCACTCTCATTAGGCAGTATTATTGCTCGTTCCACATACTCGTTAAATCGGTCTACACTCACAGATTTACCCTCATATGTGGCTGTGATATTGAATTCTAACAGCGAACCAATCAAGCTAAAGCCGTTTACACGGCCTGCTTCCTCCACTTCGGATACGCGATCTGCAGAAGCAGGAGAAATTTGCAAATGAAGAATCATATCTTCAAGGTGGTTATTCGCGCCAAGTTGTTGGGCTAGCATACTAACATCCACCAAGCGGGAAGGCAAGGAATACGTAGCCGCATCTGTCTGCAGCACAAGTACAGCTTCTTGATCTGCCATGAACTTCACTAATCTTCCGGTCAATTCACCATTAACCCGGGCCTTATCGCCGCTTTGCACAGGAAGGGTCACTACGGCACTCTTGCCTTCAACCTGCAATTTTTGCATGACAGCCTGCTCGTCGACGGTCAAAGTCAACACATTCTGCCCATTCAATTGAGTTTTACTCAAGGTTCCAACTGTTTCTGGCTTTCCATTCACCAAGATCGTGACACCCGAGTTGGTTGTTCCTCCGCCTGATGGTGATGCACCTGTCGCTCCACCTCCCGAACTTCCAGAACCTCCAGATCCACCTGAACCCCCAGATCCATCAGAACCTCCGGAACCTCCTGACCCATCAGATCCACCATGATTTGAAGCAGTCCACTTCGCATACAAGGTTACATTAGATTTTCCTACGAGCAGAACATCCCCTGCACCATAGCTATGTCCACTACCATCCGCAGCCGTATTCCATCCTGCAAAAGCATATCCTGTCTTCACTAGATCACCTGTGTTACCGAGAATGGTAACCTGCGATTGTGACTTATACATCTGGTCATCTAAAGGTACATTTCCTGATGAAGCCCCGTTACTGTCATATCGAATTTGATAACTCTTAGATGGAACATAGGACATCACTGTAGATTTGGGTGCACTAATTCCATCTCTAAAAGAAAGGTAAAGGGCCCCATCTTTGTTAATCGCCAGTCTGGTATCCATTGCAATTCCTTCTGATACTCCAGCTCCCCCTAATGGTTCCCAGCCATTCACCTCGTCATATTTCATAACGGTTGCTTTATTACCAGTGGCAAAGTCCATATACGCCACATACGGACTTCCTTCTTGGTCAACCACCATGGAAAGAAAAGTGGCTTGGTTTTCAGAGAAATGGGGCTCTCCAACCGCTGTCCATGCTCCCGAGCCCGTGTATTTTACTACGGTTGGCTTAAGTCCATCGTAGCCACCTGTATATGTAGCATACACCGTTTCGTTCTGATCCACAGCGAGTGCAATTTCAGCCACATTTTGTTCAGTAAACGCACGATCGCCAACCAATGACCAAGAATCATCCGCTTCGTTATATCGAGTAACAGATAATTTGAAGCCTGCATTAGTGTCACTGTATGCAGCATACAGAATACCGTTTGGACTCATTGCCAGTACGCCGCCCGCCGCGCCTGCCAGATTGTAACCCGTGTTACCGATGTAGTCCCATTGATCTGACTCGCCATTATACTTCATCACCTTAAGTTCATAACCCGTATTAGGTGCAACATAAGGCTCACCGTTAAGATCGAGTTTCAAATCAAGACTCCTTAAACTATTTTGAGTGAAACCTGGCGAGCCTACAATATTCCAGCCCTCCTGCTCCGTGTACTTCATAACGGTGGCACTGCCAATATGATTTCCATCACTAAAGGCAACATATATTGTTCCATTCTGGTCAATTGCTATTTTATTTTTGGATGCAGGACTCTGGGTAAAGCCAGGTTGTCCTACAGGCACCCATCCACTATCTTTGCTATATTTCATTACAGTCGCTCTAAAGCTATTAGCACTATCCGTAAATACAACATATGGCGTCCCATTCGCATCTACTGTAATATCCTGATCAAAAGCCATTTCCTCCGAGAAGCCTGCTTGACCAAGAATATTCCATTTGTCTTCATCTAGTTCCGGGTCTGTACCTCCAGAAGAAGAAGGTGTCCAAACCGCATATAGTGTTACGTTAGAAGAACCCATTATTAACGTATCGCCAGCACCATAGCTCGTTCCGCTTCCATCACTTGCTGTGTTCCAACCAGCAAATAGATAACCCGCTTTTCCCAAAGCCCCTAAGTTATCTTGAACGGTTACGTCTGCTTGTTTATTGTATTGCTGATTATCAATTGGTGCACTACCTGCCTGAGCTCCATTCCCATCGTACGTGACTGTGTACGCAGGTTTCGATCCAAATTTCATTACGGTCGCTTTGGATTGGTTAGATGCATCCTGATAAACCACATAGGTTTTTCCATATTGAGGATCTAGTGCCAGGGCAGGCGTAGATACTACTCCCGCTGAGAAACCCGCTTGTCCCACATACTGCCAACCTTCTTGCAAACTATAACTCATAACGGTTGCTTTATAACCGTTTGCATTATCCTTAAAGGCAACATAAATTACACCCATTTGATCCACAACAATTGACGGTGAAGAAATCAAATCTGGAGAGAACCCCCGGTCACCAACGGTTTCCCAGCTTTCTGTCTCACTCTTGAATGTCATTACAGTCAATTTAGATGTTTCGTCACTAAATGCGATAAACGGCCTGCCTGAGGGGCTTAGTGCGAGCACGGGAGAGGATGTAGATCCGGGCGATATCCCTGCTTGTCCTAGCACTTCCCACGTATCAGAGCTATATCTCATCACTGTCGTATTGGATGAACTGTCCTGAAAAGCTACATATGGTATACCTGCTTGATCAAGAACTAACGATACCGCGTTTTCAACTTCCGGGGAATCATCGTTAATTCCTACCAAACCCCATCCTGTTGATTCGTTGTATGCCATTACTGTTGCCTTACCACTGGCTCCGTCCTTAAAAGCAACATACGGATTGCCTGCCTGGTCTAACGCTAGTGAAGGGTAGTTTGCCCTGTCTGAGGTGAATCCTGCTTGTCCAACCAATTCCCAACCATTTGTTGCACCATATTTCATGACTGTCGCTTTACCATCAGCACCGTTGTCCTGATAACCGATATATGGAGTACCCTGTTGGTCCAGCACGAGTGTAATTCCACTTGCTGATCCGATCGATAAACCTCTCTCACCAACAAGCTGCCAGCCATCGGAGACACTATACTTCATCACCGTCGCTTTGTAATCTGCACCTATATCCGTATAAGCAATATATGTATTACCTGATTGATCAACCGCCAACTTGGGAGCAGAGGCTTCTCCTTCAGAAAAACCAGCATTTCCAAGCGCTGCCCATTCTTCATCAACAGAAGCATAGGCCTGATCTGCAACCCATGTCGGAAAGATTGGAACCCCTCCCAACATGACTAAACAGGCTAACAACATCACAATAAATTTTTTCCCATTTTGATGAATCCTTTTCATTTTAATATCTACCTTCCTCTCCTAAGTATGATTGATAGGGATTCCCCCTCTGCAATACAAGATATTCTAGCAATTGTCTCTGAACCGATTCTGAACATCATGTAAACGGCCTTAATAATATTGATTTTTCTCTGTTATCGTATTATGTAAGTAAAGAACCTTAGTGATTTACCTATTATTGTAGAAATAAAAAAGAGCCGGCATCAGCCGACTCCTCAAAATTCTAAATCCATGCACGCAGATTAACCTGCTTTATAAAATCCGCCTGAGACATAACATCGTTCGCGGTTTCCTCTTCCTCTTCCACAGCTTGAAAATCTCCGTTCATCAAATGATGAAACAGCTTCTCATTGTGTGTCGCAAGGGCGTAATCTATCAACGCTTCTCGCTCGACCCGCTCAGCTTCCTGCTTCAGCAGAACCTCTTCCAGATCGACGTCGCCGGATGGAACAAAAAAGTTCCGATTCACCTGCGGCACTCGAAGCACGTAATCGAACGCATTGTCCGGATTCCGGTCATAAGCGATGATGAAACCATATTCCCCCACAGGAAGATTCTGCTCAAACGCATCCGCGACGATGACAACCTTCTCTCCTAATCGCAGCATCGTCTAACCTCCTGGTAGTCTATCTTAATATTTATTTGTATAGTCTACTAGAAAAGAATAACGATGTCTAGGAATACTAGAATTAAACAACATATTTGTGCAAAATCTTTTTCCTCTCTATTAATACGTGTTCAAAAAGAACAGTACACAGTACCGAAAAGATGGATAAAGCTAGAAATGGAGTAGCGATTTTTTCTAAATAACCTCTATTAAAACAATCATGTTTTCTTTGTGGATCCACCTGGCTTGCGTTGTGATCGAATCACGACAAACCAATATATGATGAGCGGTGTGGGAAATCCAGTGATCCCCCATAATCCCCATAACCAAGGGAAACGTCCACGTCTACGTGCGTCCTGAAAGATCCATGTGCCTTGAACCAAGAGAAAAATGCCAAGCAGTATAAGCCACAATGGAGAAATTTCATCCAATGAATAATGCATTTTATTCATGACGAACCTCCTTCCGGCGCCGTCCTGCCCAGATCACAACTAAAATCACGGCAACAACTGTACCAAAAGCTTGAATACCCAAATATAGAGCTGGAGCAGATACGAGGAATAATGCCCCGAACGTAATGGCTAGCAATCCCACCAACCAGAAACAGATCATCTCGATCCAATGGGCTCGGCGTCTGATCTGTCTTCGTTCTCTGACTTGGGCTTCAAGTGAACCTAATGAAGGTATGTTTGCCGGCTCAAACGCATCATCAAGTACTCTCATGTGTTGCTGCAATCGCTCTACAACCTCTTGTTCCTGTTCATCATCTGATCTGCTCATCCTTATTCCAGCTCCTTTCTTAACTGACGGAGACCGTAGGCTGTTCGTGACTTCACCGTTCCGGAGGGAATACCCAACATTTCGCCAATTTCGTCATATCCGTATCCATAATAATGCTTCAACAGTACTGCCACACGATGTTCAGGTGTCAGCCTTGTCATCGCATCCATGACATCTGTCCATTCTTCATTCCGACTCTCGAGCTGCCAGCGGAATCGACGTACAGCCTGATCACGGATAAGACTAAGCCAGCTCTGCTCTCTCTTCCTGCGTCTTGTCTTGTCGATATAGATTCGGGTCGCAATGGTAATCATCCATGATGAAAAGGCAGACGTGCCATCATATCGATGGATATTCTCCATACAACGAACCATCGTATCCTGCACAGTCTCTTCCGCAAGATTCGCGTCCATTGTAACTTTGACAAGATACTTATACACAAACGTGTAGTTACTTTGTAACAAAGCTGCGAGTGCACTATCATCTCCCGATACCGCTCTGCGTACTTCTTCAAGTTCTGCTGCCTTGATCATGGTCATCACCTGCTTCCCGTTCAATCTGGAGTTAATACGACAGGCTCTGTGGAAACGTTCAATGAAATTAAAAAAAATCAAACCCGACAATTTCCCGGGCAATCAGACTTGATTCCGGTAATCTTGCAGCTTGTCGAACCACGGTTGCTTGTGGGCTCCATTTCTTAACACACGGCTTGTCCATATATTCTGCTCAGACTTCATCACTTCACCGGTCACGCTAGGGTTATGTATTAAAGTTCGCTTGGTACTAGTTTCTCTTTTCACACTTTCCAATATGCGACGGTTTTCATCCATAATCGAATGCTCGACACGCTGTCCCAACGAGATAACTCTTATTTTCTCCACTTTGATATTCCCCACTCTCTCATGATCTATATAAGTTGAACTAAAGATTATTTACACTGACACTACGATGACAGAATTACCTTCCAATCGCTGTTATCCCCAGATTTTTTCTGTCCTCTCCGTTATCTTGTAAATGATTAGTTCAACTTATATACTGTTTTTTTAATTTGTATTTCTAAATCAATCTGTACTTGCTATTGGTCTCAAACTGGCTTGATGAAGCGCATCTTACATCTCTGTGTAGCGTAAAAAAGGCTAATTCTGTGATAAAAAAGGTCTGAAAACAAAAAAAGAACGCAAACCGGGTATAGACCACAGTCTGCGTGCTTCGCGAGGTTGGGTGTTTCTTGGTAATGCTTCAGTTAGATGATGCCTTAACGCTTGTAACAACTAATTGCTATTCTAATGAAAAAGTTGTCACTTGTCCAGACTTTCTTCACATATCATGTCGGATTATCTTGCGGACACGTAAGGATTGTTCTGTTTCTCATAACCAATGGTCGTTTTGGGGCCATGGCCTGGATACACTTTAACCTCATCAGCAAAGGTATACAGCTTGTTCTGAATCGAATCAATCAGATCCCGTTCACGTCCTCCTGTGAGGTCCGTTCTGCCTACACCCATGCGGAACAGTACATCACCGGCAAAGAGATCGTTATCACAAAGCAAACTTACACTGCCTGGTGAATGTCCAGGTGTATGGAACACTTTAAACGTATGTCCAATCAGATTCAGCTTCTGCCCTTCATCCATGGCATATTCAGCAAGATCTGTCGAAAGTGGTGGTGTCGCCTGTGGCCAATTCAAAGATCCATTTAATTTGGGGGTCGTGAGCCACTCACTCTCCAGGTCATGAAGATAAACGGGACAGCCCTTCAATTTACGGATCTCATCTACCCCGCCCATATGATCAAAGTGAGCATGTGTCAAGAGAATAGCTTCGATCTCCAAATCTTGAATCGCCTTAAGTAGCGGCCCTGGATTCATGCCCGGATCGATAATGACGGCTTTGCCCGGATCATCTCCTTGTAAGAGATACGCATTGGTCTGAAGCGGGCCGAGTGTAAACGTGCGAATGTTAAGCATATCGGCTTAGTAACCCGAAATCAGTTCACGCAGCTCACGGATAATGGCCGCATGTGACTCCGTTCCTTCCCCATAACGTTTACCAATCTCTTGACGCGCTACAGCCAAATTCTCTTGATAATCTGCTGCTTCACGATCTGGATTAAGGCGTTTGAATTCAACCATGACTTCCTGTACATGCTGCGGACGAGGTCCCCACTGACCAAGCACATGACCACCTGTATCTGCAAAAATAACGACTGGCACGGAACGGCCACCCATCGTCAGGAACTCATCCATCACTTCAGGATGGTGCTCCATAATCAGAACTTCAGTTGGGATTCCTGAGATTTCAAGCGCCTGGAATACAACCGGAATATTACGCACAACATCCCCGCACCAGTCAGCAGCCAGAATTAACACACGCAGGTCGTCGCGGTGGTTCAGGCTTTCAAAGAACTCACGATCCTCTTCGTTCGACCAAGTAAAGCTATCATAGTTGGCCTGGAATTCACTTTGGTTCTTGGTCATACTCTCGATAAATTCCTTCGGTGGCAGACCTTTACCGAATTTGTGAGACAAGTTGGGTTTACCCATAACTAGACACTTCCTTTCTTTTTGCGAGCATTCATCCATTTAATAAGTACATAAACGATCATAAGGGCGAGAGCGACAAGCAAAATAGGCATAACATATGGCGCCGCTTTCTCATCAATATGCTTCCATTGATCTCCAAGGATCATCCCTAAATATATAAACAATGCAGTCCAAGGTATAACAGCGAGTGTAGTAAGCAAAATGAATTTACCTACGTGCATTTTTGTGATGCCAGCCGGGATGGAGATGGCATGCCTTACCACCGGAACAAAACGCGCCGTGAAAATGACACCTGCACCATACTTGCGAAACCACTCCTCGGAATGGTCGATGTGTTTTTTCTGGATGAGTATGTATTTACCGAAGCGTTCCAGTACAGGTCTGCCGCCATAACGGCCAATCCAGTAAATAAATAACTGGGCAACCACACCGCCCACCGTACCAAAAATCATAGCACCGAAGAAGTTGATATTACCTTGTGAAACGAGAAACCCTCCATACGCCAGCACAATTTCGCTCGGAATAACTTCTAACATTAATCCAAGCATGATTCCAAAGTACCCGAGACTTTGAATCCAATCGAACAATTGGCCGACAAGGTTATGAATAAAGTCCATCTCAACCCTCTTTCTCCATCCTGATTGGCGGTGCCCCTCCGCACCATGGATGTTCGTCCCTATTTTATCACAGGCCTGTATACGTTGCTACTTCAAGAGGTTGGGATAGTGTCCCGTTCGCAGCACTCCGCATATGGTATGGGGAGAGGAGCGTGAGAAGATGTCACACAAGTCAATACCCGGTACTCCGCCGGTCAAACATACGCAATCGGGTCAAAATCTTCCTTCCGCCAGGGGAATTCGCAGGGCATGCAGCAAGGAATTGTACCGGACAGCCAAAAGGCTAAAGGTATATGTCTCTCCCGAACGGATGAAGCAGGCGGAAGAATATTATTACGGCAAGGTGATTGCGAATCTGATCTGGATTGGGGAAAATCGCGACAACCGCAAGAAATTATGTGAGTGGTGGAACTCGGATGTCAGTGCAGAAATTGCCGCGCTGTGGGAAGTAGAGGTCGAACCATTAAAAGATGCGTTTCAGCATGCATTTGGCGGATATCGCCTGTAGAAATGCAGGAATAAAAAACTTCTCTTATAAGTGGAGTCAGGAGATGTCTACTGGTTTAGGGGTACGGTTACGGTTGGAACGGAGCATGGAGCCAATGAACAGCACAGGGAGTGTGAACAACGCTTGGAGTATGAGCCTTAACAGGGAGTGCAACAAAGCTGAGAATATGAGCCTAATAGAGAGTGCGAACATAAATAGTGGGTTTGAACAACGCTGGGAGTTTGAACAACGCTTAGTGCATGAACAGGAACAGCGAGTGTGAACATAAACGATACTGTGAAAAAAGCTGGCAGTATCTTTACATGTTCATGCTCATGCTTATGCTCAAGCCCACGAGCGATAACGAAGCTGAGGCGACTTATTCAAGGATTTGAAACACTCTCAGAAATTTAAGGAATCTGAAACATGTTATATCGGAATTTTCGGCCTATTATAGGGTATCTGTCAGGAGATTTGTGGAAATAGCGTGTCTGAAGTTCCTTACAAATTAAAAGGAGCAGCTAAAGGCCAAATAAGACATCCTGTGTTCCTTAGAAAAACGTATACCATCCCCGCGAGGCAGCCAGTTTAGATTTCAAAATTTACTGATTTTAGAGACTTTAGAGACGCTGACATCCATTGTTATATCGCTCGGGTCAGCGTCACTATTCACCAGTGAGTCAAGGGCTACGCTTGGTCAACTCTGGAGAAAATGGAGGAGAAGAAGCCCCCGCAAGCCTGCGCAGGTTCTCTCCATAGCCTGGAGCATGTTCTTCCAGTACAAAATGGCGATCATTGCGATCCCCCCCTGCTTTCACTTCCTCAGCCAGCAGTTGATACCGTTCATACATCTGTACACCAGCGGCGGCAGTCTCTCGGGCTCGTTCTCTATATCCTGCCTTCCATTCCCGCCACGCTGCCTGTTCCATCCAATACAAAGCGACGGATTGACCATTGCCATCATACCGGTTCAATGCGATCGCTTGTTCAAAATATGTTCCAGCCTGCTGCCCTTTGCCGAATTGGGCAGCCAATCGTCCCAATTCGATGTAACTCTGAGGCTGCATCGGGGAAAGGGACAAGCTGTTCAGAAGTAGTGATGTTGCTTCTTGCCCCGGGAGAGATCGTGCAAGCGTTATTATGATGTCGGTTCGATTCGGATTTGATTGAAAAGCAGCCATAAGATGCATCTTGTGTGCTGAAGTTCCCTCCGGTTCAGTCATCGCCTGACGGTACTGCAATTCTGCTACGGAGAAGCGGGAGGTCAGCCACATTGTTCCACCAAGCCAGAAAAGGATGATCATCACTGCGGATGCCCTTATTAACCGAGCAGTCACTCGCTGAAGTATATGAAAGAAGGTACGCATCGGGATAGTTGATGTGCTGAATTGAGTTGATAAATATCGGATAAGACGAGCTCTGGCTCTGGCTCTGAATTTGAATTTGGATCTGGATCTGGATTCGGATATGGATTCAGATCTGAAAGGTGTGTATTCCGCAGTTCCACCCAATTGCTTGCCTTCCACTGCTTCGGTCTTCAATGCGGATGCCCATGAACCAAGCCAAATAAAGAGCATCCAGAATAAGGTGAAGCTCCAGTCGAAGTCCATCGCCCCATGCAGGCCAAAAACAAGCACGGCTGGCATAAGCTGCGGTGCAAAATAAAAGGTGCTTCGCAGGGTGAGGAGAAACCACCCTGCGACAAGCAGGATGCCGATCATGCCCGTGTCCAGGGCGAGATCAAGCAAGCCGTTGTGGACCTCGCCTCCGACATAAGGCGAGGATTGAATGGCGCGGAACATGTTGCGCCATGTGTCCCCCCCGTGGCCAAGCCATGCGGCCTCGGTCCACAACTGAAGGGCATCCCGCCACATCTGCAGGCGGGATACCCCCGTGCCGACACCTGCCGCTAGGCGATCGGCGGTGGAGGCCACGGCCATCAGGGCGGCGGTGGCTTCCGCCAGCACGATGGCCGTCAGGGCAGCGGCGCGCGGAGCCTTGGCGGCGCCGCTGTGCCATAGGCGGCACAGCAGCAGCGTGCCGAGCAGCGCAGCTGCCCATGCCCCGGCCAGTGCCAGCAGGCCGGGCACGGGTGCAGGCGCCAGCTGGGCAGCAGCCAGCTGGCGGTACAGCCAGGCCGCGCACGCTAGTGGCGCGGCCATGGCCAGCAGCAGCGGCAGGCGGGCACCGCGCCGCTGCACAGCAAAGGCGGCGACCGCGGCGCAGCCGGTCGCCAGCCAAGCGCCGCGCGACTCGCTCAGCAGGAGCGCGGCTTGCGCGGGCATGAGCGGCAGCACTGCCGCGATGAGTCGCCCGGCCGGCACAGGCCGGGCCAAGACTCGCGCGGCGGCCGACAGCCGCTCCAATGCGTACATGCCAACAAGGGCACCGTACGCATTAGGGTACTGCAATAATCCGCCGAGCCGTGCTCCGGCGGAGCTGATCTCGGGGTCAGCAGTCCGCATTACCCCGAAGGGCAGCGGCAATACTCCGCACACGGCAAGAATGCCGCTTAGCACAAGCAAGCCGCCGGCCATCTGCCAACCGCAAGCCAACCAACGCGCACCATCCGTGCGCGCAGCCAGTATTGCGGTGAGCAGCGTGAACAGCGCAAGCAGGCTCCAACGCAGCATTTCATCCATACTGCCCTGTCTACTCACCGAGCCTGTCCATGCGTGTAGCCCAAAACATGTCATCATCGCTAGCGGCAACAATACCCGCCAAATCTCCGGCAATCGAAATATTTTCTCAACCATTGGTTCCATGTTCCCCTGCCGCTGTACCAATGACATGGGTATCCGTTCACTCGCCTTCTGCGGACGAAAGACTGTAAGAAATAGCACTATCACAATCATAATCAAAGTGCTTCCTGCTGCGATCAGATTAACAGGGTACAGATCCACTGAATAATACAGTCCCCGACTCAGACATCCTGCGAGCAGCAAGACAATGGAGAGTATGCCCACTGACCAAGTCCATCCCGACCCTGAATAATGTTCACATCTCAAACTTCGAGAAGAACTGCCTGACCCCTCCGTTTGCATAACTCTATTTGTATGATATGTAGCATCTTTTTTATACATATCATCTTCGTTGTATGTATCTTCCCTATTATATGTACTGTCTCTACAGATCCTACTGCCTCTACCGTCCCTACTGCCCCCATTATCTATATCCCTGTTATCTACATATTCTTTATCATTTGCGTGGTGAATCCCCTCAAACGCCCGTTCCATAAGTTCCTCTCTCGCCGCATACCCTCGTTTATACCTTACAATTCCCTTATCTATCGCCCTATTCTTCATCCTTATCCACCCTCCTTCCTTCCAGCGCTCGATACGCATAACAAAAAGACAGAAGATCCCGATAAGGGGTCCTTCTGTCTGATACATAACTGACAGTTATGGTGTTGCCTGCTACAACGTATGTGCATAATATTGAAATTTACATTCAAGGACCCTAATTGCAGTATGTCCCTGGATTGGCATCGGCACACTTAGCAAATGTCACAATTCGTGGAATCCTGGACGGTTTCTTTGTTCGATTTTGATTTCCCAATAACCTGCTTGCCATCATCAGGGAGCAAATCCGAACAAGCCCGCTCCAAATATGGATCGGCATGAATGAAATCACGGAAAGCCGTATATTCGTTCCACATCTCTGACACTTCACCCGCCTGACCGCGAACAGCACGTATCAATATGTTTTTAGGTGTATTCTCCATATCGATGAATTCAAGTAATTGTGTCTTGTATCCCATTAGATCAAGCAATTTGGCACGAATTCCATCCGTAGCCAGTGCGGAGAAACGTTCCTTGAGGATGCCATGGGACAACAATGGATTCATCACGGAAGCCTCTACTTGGTCGAACAGTTCATGCTGACAGCAAGGAACAGACAGAATAACAGAAGCCCCCCATCGAACCGCTTTCTCCAAAGCAGCATCGGTAGCTGTATCACAGGCATGCAGTGTTACAACCATATCCACTTCATTCAATTCATCGTAGTCCGCGATGTCTCCAACCAGAAACTTCAGATCACCATAGTGCAATCGATTAGCTAGATCATTACAGTGTTCAATGACATCTGCCTTCAAGTCCAACCCAATAATTTGTAGTGAACGCCGTTGTTGTACAGACAGATAGTGATATAACGCAAAAGTCAGATAAGACTTGCCACAACCAAAATCAACAATGGTAAGTGGACGTCCCTCCGGCAGATGTGGAATGACATCCTGCACCATTTCGAGGAAACGGTTAATCTGTCTGAACTTGTCATACTTGCGGGCCAACACACGACCTTCTTCGTTCATAATGCCAAGTTCAACAAGGAACGATACGGGTACTCCCTCTTCCAATACATATTGCTTCTTGCGATTATGCGACAGATCCACCGCAGTTTTGGAAGCCGATTTAGTCAGAATCGATACTTTATATTTTTTGCTGATCAAAATTTGATAGTCTGCCTCAGTCGTACAGAGCAGGCCTTGACGAAACGTCTCTTCGCATAGCAAAGTCATACGCTCTGCCGCTTCAGCCGGAGTCAAATTCTCGTGCAGCACTTTGTTGTTATAATGAAATGCAAATTGATAATGCAGCTGATTCTTCAGTGTCACCGGCTTGACTTGCACTTTGGTATACGAGACATTGTCCCGTCTGCGCAGCTGGCTCCAGGTCGCTGTAATCAGCGAATTCTGTTCAAAGATGTCTTGTATAAGCTTTCGCAATGAATCCACGGGGTACATCTCACTTTCGGTTTGGTTTGGTCAACCGTTACCATACCACACTTCCGTTCCCTCTCCAAGTGAAGGCAGGTAACAAGCCTTGATGCACAATTCATATTTATGAGTTCATCTCTTGACGATTTAGTTCGGCTAACCCCTCTTCAACTTCGTTGCGCGGCAAACCGCCTTGCTCCAATTGTTCATCCGTGAGTTGGCTCAACCTTTTATAGAACGACTGTGCATCATCTTGGTAGCTTACAGGGAATTCCGGACCAAGCTGGAGCAACCTGTACCAACTGTTCTCTGCCTGGTCGTAATGTCCCTGTTGCTCACGATACAGGGCAAGCTGTCTTTCGGTCCGGGCAGGGAGCTCATATTCTTTGGTAAGTCCCAATACACCCTCCACCCGTTGCGGTGCATCTAATAACTGGGGATTAGCGCCATGATTCAATGCATACAGGTAAAAATGAAGTGATCTCATCAATCGGATGACAGCCTCATCCTCTGCGTCCATTCTCTCCTGATCCTCTATCCCTTCCACTTTGGCCTTCTCTTGATATATATAGGCTTCTTCTTCAATCAGCCTGGCGGCGTGCTGCAGATTGTCCACTTCAATCATCCCGCGAA
The DNA here is from genome assembly GCF_038595085.1 of Paenibacillus sp. FSL R5-0749. Lineage (NCBI taxonomy): Bacteria > Bacillati > Bacillota > Bacilli > Caryophanales > Paenibacillaceae > Paenibacillus > Paenibacillus sp. FSL R5-0749. The sequence goes on from NZ_CP152005.1 coordinate 5,653,125, forward strand.
AACGGAACATTTCAATAACATCCTCAGCTGGTAACGAGTTCAGCAAAGACAAGTTTAGCCCAAACTGCCTGCGCATCAGCTCATCCAGTTCAGACAATGCCTCGGTGTGCTTACGTTGCTGTTTGAGCGTGAACACTTTACCTATTGCTTCAGTCATTTCCTCCATCATGCGGAGCAGATAATCTTTTCTGAACATGCTGTATGCCCCCTCATCATTCGACCTTATCCATTCAATCGCTCTCCTAACGTCCTATTGTAGTTATTTTAATTCATGCCATGACAAAAAGCCAAAAACAAGACGCATGTCTTTACTCTGGCCATGGAAGTGACAAAAACCCCTGCTTATCCCAAAAAGGACGTTGCAGGGGTTCAAATGATATGGGAACCGATAATTCTCCAAAAGGAATCAACACTATTCAGGAACCCAACTATATTTTAATGAAATCAACATAAATCACTTCATTGATTACTTCGATAATCCAGACATAAATTGCTTAATGACCTGAATTAATTCTTCAGGAGCTTCATACATGCTCATATGACCCGCACCCGGGATAACAGCTTGCACGATATACGGCTTGTCACTTGTAAATGTACGTTCTGGCGGAATAACAGCATCCTTCTCTCCTGCTACCAGCAATACAGGTAAAGGAGTGGCGGATAGTACATCGCGGCGATCCGGGCGTTCACGCATAGCAAGAGCAGCACCAACAGCACCTTGAGGCGCGGTCTGGTAACCAATTTCCTTCACGCGTGTTACGTGCGTGGATAACGACTCAACATGTTCCGGTGCAAATAAGCCAGGAACCAGTCCATCTACAAAATTCACGATACCTTCCGTTTGGATGGTGGAGACGGCACGAAGGCGTTTCTCTTTGGCTTCTTCACTGTCCGGGTAGGCTGTGGAATGAATCAGGCCAAATGCATTCAAACGCTCAGGGTGACGTTGTGCGATCGAGAGCGCAATATATCCCCCCATCGAGTGTCCCAGAAGGACAGCCTTTTCCACGTTCAACTCGTCCATCAACTGTAATACATCGTTGCCCATCTGTTCGATGGTATAACTTCCTACAGGTGCATCTGTTTTCCCGTGTCCACGCAGATCAGGTACGATACAGCGATAGCTGCGTGCCAGTTCAGGTACGACCTCATCCCAATACGATGAACTGCCACAGTATCCGTGGAGCAAAATGAGTGCTTCTCCCTTACCTTGTTCGGCATAACAAATCGTCGTTCCATCACACATCACTTTTTCCATATGAATCCCTCTCTCTGCGCGAATTAAATAATTCAGGTTGTATATTATTAAGCCTACATCTCATGAATGAAACGTTTGTCTCCATTTCCATGCTTCAATTGCGGCGTCTGCAATCGTTCGGGACATCTCCATGACCGAGTGAAGCGAGGTCATCTGCAATATGGAATAAGGCCTTGGTCCATTGGCATTAACCACAGCTGCCAGACTGTATTGTCCGACAGGAGGGAGCTTCCCTCCAACCGATTGAGCTGGAATGAGTGGGTTGTTCGAGAGATAATATGTACCTACGGCATGCTTGGGACCCAGACACGCATCGATCGCTATGATGGCATGGTGTGCAGGAATGAGTGCTAATTTCCTCTCCAGCGTGTCTGCATCACAAGGGGAAGACAGCGTGCCTATCACGTTACCTATTCCATTCTCTTGCAGGATACTCCCTGTCAGCGGGCCCAGGGCATCCCCGGTGGAACGATCGGTTCCGATGCAGACAAACGTGATTTCATCTAGAGCGTGAAGTTTGAGGATATTTTCGAAAAATAAAATCAGATTCTCTGCAGGCACGCCTTTGCGGACTTCCCTTCCTTGATGGCGAACCACTTCTCGCTTATACGCTGCCAAGCTGTATTCCCTCCAGTACACTCTGTTTTCCATGAAAACCGGTTGTTGTATCCATCATTGTAACCGATGCTTGGTTTCCCCGCAAAAGCATTGGCCTGAGCACTTCCAATCATGATACAATAACAAGAGTTTCCGATACGGAAGGGATGAATTTAACGATGGATTTAACACAAGCAACAGCAGCCAATATGGAATATATGATTGAAGCGATCAAAACCAAACTGCGTATGGCAAGCGGTGCTGCCATGCAAGCTTCGTCATTCCCACTTGAGAAATATGAAGATCTGTTTGACCTGTATGAAATGATTTTGGGCAAGGAACATCTCAGTATCTCCGAAGTGGAAGCTGTCGCTTCTGAACTGGGTAAGCTTCGTAAATCCTAGTCCAAGCAAGCAAAAAAAAGGACCTGTCTTCCACATCAACGTGGCAACAGGTCCTTTTCGCCTATTTTTGTTTCAAGACTATCGTTATTAGGAAGTACATCTGATCCTTAAGGCAGATCGACCAGAACAAATTCGGCAGGTTCACTGTCTGTACTCGTAATTTGCAGATCGCAGCTTTTACGAATTCGTGCAGCATCCCCCGGCTTCAGGCTAAAGTTACCGTCCGAGCAAAGAATCTCCACATGTCCACTGATCAGGAAAAGATGTGTCCGTCGCTCTTCATGTTGCGGGTACATCAACTTCTTCCCAGACTCCAAATGGGACAGGTAACAGGTTACATCCTGGGAAATAGGCAATGCGCCTTCGGTTCCCTCGCCCCCTTGCCCGGATACAATCGGACATAAACGATTCAAAGGCTCCTGTGGCTCTATTTTCCGATTCGTATAGGATGGTTTCAGCATACGCTCCGATGGCAAAAACCACATCTGAAGAAATCGTACCGGTTCATCCGCTAACGGATTGGTCTCGGAATGTTCCACTCCTGTACCTGCACTCATCACCTGGACTGTACCCGGTTCAAGCAATTGTTCTGTTCCCATACTATCCGTATGTTTGAGTGTACCTGATATGACATAACTGACAAGCTCAAGATCATGATGTGGATGTTTCTTAAAGCCTTCTTGCGGCATCAGCGTGTTTTCATTATGAGCCAGCAGACAGCCAAAATGGGCGTTGCTCGGATCATCATAATCCGCAAAGGAAAAGCTGAATTCACTGTGTATCCAACCTCGATCCGACGTGTGCCTTTCTTCCGATGTCACCACTTTAATCATGTTCATCCACCTCCAAGGGTTTAGAGCTGCCACATTACTGCGGCAGTCCATGCGTGTATATGAATTGTTTAGATAAATACCAGTTGGTATGTCATCTTTACCCGGGGTCCGGCAACTCTAATCACGCCCCTTCTTAAGGTTATACGCTATCTTCAAGTGAGTGGAGAATGAACTCGCTATCTGCATGACCTACAAGGGTACCCTCATCATTACGGATGTCGGAAGGGAACACTTCAGCCAATCGTGCAAGGGTTCTCTCATTGGAATAACCGATCTGTTTCAGGATGGATTGGGTAATGAAGGCCCACTCTTCCTCGGAACCATCAAGTACCTTGAAGGTGATTCCCAATCGTTCTTTTTTCAGACCAAAACCGAATACCCCTTTGAATCCACCTTTTGCGACAATGTTATCGTCTTCCAGCAGTACTGAATCTACACGCTCTGTGCCCCCTACCATTAACGGATGTTCATTCATGGCTGATGTAATCGTCTCTACAGCTGTTCTTGTAGAAGGATCGGCGATAAGATCCGGACAAGCGAGCTTCAGATAGGCGTTTGACAATGCTGATAACGGCAAAGAAAATACCGGAAAGCCGCAGCCATCCGTCCCAAGCTTAATCTCTTTTTCCTCAATACCTGCCAGATCGGCAAACGTTTCGAGAATTTCACGTTGTACGGGGTGATCCGGTTCAGCGTAACTGCCCAAATCAACCTGCTTCATCTGACTGTACCCCAGAATTCCCAGATGTTTTCCGGAGCAGTTATGCAAGATGCGGCGTTTCTCTCCTTGTCCACGTATCCATTGATTACGGCTTTCTTCATTAAGCGGGTAGCTTGGTGCACAGATCAGGCACTCTTCACCCAATCCGATTTTACCGGATAACTGCTCCAGCACCCGAATGTGTTCCGGCTCCGAACGATGCGAAGAGGACATAATGGCAATCTCCTGTGCAGATAGGCCATAGTGACTGACGATCCCTGCCCGGATTCCTGGAATAGCTTGAAAAGGTTTGGCAGATGAGCGAGTGAACGCTCTAAAATGAGGGTCGCCAGCCGAGTATACGATTCGGCCATTCTCATCCGTAATACTTATGTGTCCGTAATGGGCGCATTCCATGACGCCTGCACGGTATTCTTTAATTAACAAGGCACTCTCCATGCGAGTTCTCTCCTTTGTGCTCCCAATTTCATCTCTGCTTTGCGTCACGACGCCGCATGGGATATCTTAAATAGTATAGTACAAAAGCGACGTTTTTACAGTTTTTTCGACATGCATTTCGGGTATAGCTTTATCATCTATGTTCATGACTACCATAATGAAGGAGAAACTCACTATGCCACGCAAAATGTCTACACCATTCTCATCAGGTTCGACCTCTGGCATGTCGTTACGCCCCCTCTTCAACTGGAGTTTGGCTGGTATGGCTATCAGTGCTTCGGTCGTATTCATCATGGCAGGTCTGGGTGCCTGGTTGGGCGATGATTCTATTATTCGTCTGGATGCTGAAATTCAGCAATTATTTTATCTGAATTCGGATTCACGTCTGTATCTATTTCCTTACACTGCATTTATAACCGCGCTGGGCTCATTCAAAATCTCTGCTGTAGCCGCAGGAGGTTTCGCCCTTCTTTTCTTCATACAACGCAGCCCAAGGTTTGTTATATATGGATATGCGATCACGGGAAGTTTTGCCATGATGTGGATCCTGAACACGTTATTGAAAGAATTTTTCAGACGAAGCAGACCTGAACTGGATCATCTGCTGGTCGTTCACGGGTACAGCTTTCCCAGCGGACATGCCATGATCTCCATGGGCTTCTACGGCATGCTCTTTGTAATCTGGGCCATTGAGCAACAGCGACACAACTCTTCTAGTATGTGGCTTCCTGTTCTATGCGGCATCATTTTTATTTTCTTGATTGGCCTGAGCCGCATCATGCTCGGCGTACATTATCCTACGGATGTATTTACGGGATTTGGCGCTGGATTGGCATGGATCCTCTGTATGATTAAAGGTATTAAACAAAGTCACTAAAGAAGGAATTCCTCTGATTTCCAGTTCATTCATCCTCATCTTTATTGTTTCACAGGGTTGCACGGCGTTTATATACGAAGTAAGCAAACGCGAACAGACAACATCCTACATCAAGTTTAAAGGAGGCGGTTGTTATGTGGGGCATCATTATCAGCATTGTGATGGCTGTCATCATCGGTTTGATCGGAGATGCACTTGCCGGTCACAACATGCCTGGAGGCATAATCGGTGCAATGATTGCCGGATTTGCCGGAGCCTGGCTGGGAGCACTTTTGCTTGGTAACTGGGGACCCGTTATCGGTAACTTTGCCATCATCCCTGCCATCATTGGTACAGCGCTCTTTGTTTTCTTGCTGGGGCTTGTGTCCAGACTGCTAAGACAGGCTGCCTGATTCGGGCAACAAGGTGTTCGTTGTTTCGTATTTGTTTCTTAATTTGAAGAAGGAGTGATTAGACATGAATAAAGCAGAAGAGCAATATCCTGTACAGACGGGTTCGACTTTCGCCAAAGGGATTTTCATCGGAGGTTTGCTGGGAGCGGCTGCGGCCCTACTCTTTGCGCCTAAACCAGGACGAGAATTGCGTGGTGACCTTTCCGAGAAAGTAGGCATGGTTACTGACCGCACGAAAGAAGTTGCAACGGTTGTAGGTGATAGAGCATCCGAACTGGCTAAAACGGTCTCATCCAAAACTTCCGACATTGCAAAAACAGTAAACCAAGGACGCAATGATGTCATGGAATCTGTGAGAAAAGCATCCGCGGATGTGGCTAACGAAGCATCCCGTGCATCTGAAGAAGTGGCTGCCGCTTCCGTAGAAGCGAAGGAAGATGCACGTAAAGAACTTAACTCGACTAGCCTGTAAGGTGATATAGATCGAGTGACCAATAGCCAGCTGCACTCCAGCTGGCTATTTTTTATCCAATGCGAGTTGAGGGGGAATAATTATGAGTAAAGTTACAATTAACGGTAATACTCCAATTACGGGGGGAACACCGGCACAGCAGTACGATACAAGCGATCATCCTTTTGAATTGCGACACGAGGTAAAGCGATTGAACACACGTCTGGACCAGATTGCGGACAGTCTGGAGAGAGCACAGATCAAAGATATTATTGAGAATTACAGTAGTCCCAAAAAGCGGATTATTACCAACTTCACAGCAGGTATGGCACGAGGGCTCGGTCTGACCGTAGGTACCTTTGTTGTTCTGGGTCTGCTCGCATTCATTCTCAGCCAATTCGTCAATATGCCGATTGTCGGTCAATATATTGCTGACTTACTTGGCTATATTGAAGATTACAAGAAATAAGGAGACTAACCGACCGCAAGCTATCCCTTACGTTTTTCCGTTTCTCCTTTTTTCTCAATCTCTTCAGCTGAAGGCTGTGAGGATTTCACTTTGAGCAGATCCCCTGTCCATCCTTTCATCATCAGCCATACGTACATGCCAATCATGCTTAGGATAATGGCAACAAGGACCAGAACAACTCCCCATGATTTATCGATAAAGGGCAGGTTCTCAAAGTTCATTCCCCATATCGCGCCGGCAGCCGTGGCGGGTATGAACACAGCGGTGACAATGGTCAGTGTTTTCATGATCTCATTCCCACGCACACCGGAGATCGCATTATCAATAGAGATTAATGTATCGATCTCTTTCTCGTAGTGTCTAAACAATCGTTCCATTCGCTCTACGCGATGTTGGAGCTGTTGGAAGTATCGATTTTCATTGATTTCATCAAGGTAAGCCTCATGTGAAGCGGCCATCAGTTCCGAGTAAGGGATGAACAGATTACTCCAATACAATAATTCAAATCGAGCGGCGAGAATCTGGTCCATCAAGGTGCGAGCATTGCGGGATTCCATCTTCCGTTCCAGATCACGCAGGTTCATCTCAAAATGATCCATTCCCACATGGTAGTAATGCAGTATAGCTCGAAAAAGTACAAACATCCCATCCCTGGCCTCGCTACATTGCTGTAACATATGAGCACGTTCATCCGTCTTCATAATCCCTCGTGTATTGTCATCCATATTCAAAGTAACCAGATGATTGCGATCGACGTAGAAAAACATCTGATTATCTTGACGTTGGTCATCTCTCTCATTCTTGATCGCATATAACAAGGAACCAAATATGACTGGCTCTGTACCGTTCACAAAACGGACGGACAAATAATTCGATTCCACTTCCGGAATTTTGTGAAGCCAATACTGCATGTCCGGAAATGCCTCTGTCAGTTCCTCCAATGCATCGTTCATGCTGTTGTTGTCGGGTGCAACCCAATCCCACCATTGCCAATGGTCCGAACAAGATAACTTGTCACGGCGACGTTCCAACTTGATTTGGTTCACAATCACTTTATCCACTCCTGCACTTATGTTCGTTCATTGCATACTTATCTTTTTTGATCCCAAAAAGGACACGTATGCATTCCAGTGCAATGACGTGTCCTTATTTATGCCGTACTCAACAACATTAGGGTTCCATTTTTCATAACATTGAAGCATTAGACATGATCTGTTTCAATTTCTCTGTAGCTCGCTTCTGAATACGAGATACGCTCATCTGTGAAACACCAAGCTTCTGGGCAATTGCCCGCTGAGATTGGCCATCCTGAAAGGCTAGAATAAGTACCTGCTGCTCTTGTTCCTTCAATTGTCCCAATGCCTGTTGCAAGTCCATCCGTTTTTCGACCGAATCATAGTCATTAACATCCGCACTGATCAGTTCACCTAATGTTGCTGCACTGTCATCCTGAGATAGAGGAGAATCCAGTGACACATAGTGATAACATTCCCGACCAGCCAGAACTTCAATCGTCTCTTCTGCAGTCAAATCAAGGTATTCAGCAATTTCGTTCACACCGGGTGAGCGCTCCAGCTTCACGGTTAACTCATCAATGGCATGTTGCACAAGTGCTCCCTTTTCCTTAATTCTCCGGGGCACCTGAATATACCATGATTTGTCTCGCAAATAGTTCTTCATATGACCAATCATGCTTTTCATGGCATATGGTTCAAACGGAATACCCAGGTTGATATCGTATTGCTTAAGCAAACGAATCAAGGCCATCTGCCCGGTCTGATACAGATCTTCGTATAGATCGGGGCGATTCCGAGCAATTTTACCTGCTGCCATCTTAACCATCGGTTCATATTTACGGATGAGAACTGTTGCAATTTCATTATCTTGAGTCTGCTGGTATTCCCAGATCAAACCAATAGCTTCAGACATGGACTCTGGGGGAGTCACTTTTTCATTCATACTTTCTCCTCACTTCTTGCAAGACGTTTTACGAGTACTACTTTCGTACCTTTGCCCGTCTCACTTTCCACACTGACATCGTCCATCAAGGCTTGCATCAGGTAGAACCCGAGTCCGCCAATCTGTGCTTCTGTCAATTCTTTGTCGTGAAGACCAGCACGTGACACAGCAGGGTTCATGTTCTCGAAGCTTGCACCTTCGTCCTTGACAGTAATGGACAATGTATCGCCATCCACTTCGAATACAACTTCAACCATGCCGCCTTCGTGTGAGTAGGCATACAGTACAGAGTTGTTACAGGCCTCGGATACAGCAACTTTCATATCCTCAATGTCTTCATAAGAAAATCCCATTTTTGATGCTACTCCATAGAGATTGAGTCTAACAATATCAACGTAATCAGCTGTCGCCGGTAAATTAAGGGTGACTCTTTGAACTTCTGCATTCATTCCTTTTTCGATCCTTTCCTATTGGGAATTCTTCTGAGTGACAAAGAATTTGGCGATGCCCGTCATGTCAAAAAGTTTCTGAATTTGCGCAGGAACTTCCTGTACTTCGAAGCGAGCTTCCATTCCATGTCTTGCCTTCAAAACAGATAACAGGATACCAATCCCTGTACTATCGATATACTTCAGTTCTTTCATGTTGATCACGAGATCCTGTTCCTTGTTATCCACCAGCGGCTCCATTACCAAGCGGAAGTCAGGAGCAACCGACAAATCCAGTTCGCCAGTCAGATACACCGTGCACACGCCGTCCTGTGTTTCAGTTCTTGCATTGAATTTTTCATTTTTGTTTGTATTCATTAGACATCTCTCTCCTGATCAATGGTTTCCTTACCTAATAACCCAACTTCAGCACGAGTGAAACAAAAAGGAGTTTGGAAATTGTTTCAATTGGCCTGATTCATAGCAGAAGGGCCTGAATTTAGCCTTTTTCGTTGTTTCTGAAACTGGGCTATTTTCTGTTTTACATTGCCCATTTTGACTGGTTTACTAATATAATCATCCATACCTGCAGCCATACAGCGTTGCTGAATACCTTCCATCACGTTCGCAGTCATAGCTATAATGACCGGCTGATCGGACGGGGACAGACTTTCTCGAATCCGCCGTGTACATTCCAAACCGTCCATAACAGGCATCTGCAGATCCATGAACACATAGTCATAGGGAGACGGGCTACCCTTCACCATATCGAGTGCGCTCTGCCCATCTTCAGCAATGTCTGAGAGCAACCCAAGTTTACCGAGCATAATCGACATCAACTTCTGGTTAATCGGATGATCATCCACAATTAATACCGTTGGGTGTTTGTTCTCATTTTTCACATCCGTCAGCTTCTCTTCCCCATTCATCTGGACCAGTTCAGTTTCGACATAGCGTTTTGCCTGAATGGTAAATACAAACGTCGCTCCCCGTTGCTCTGTTGTATCCAGATAGATCTGTCCACCCATCATTTCAACCAGAGTCTTGCAGATTGCCAATCCCAAGCCAGTTCCACCGTATTTACGTGTCATTGATGTATCCAGCTGGGAAAACGGCTGAAACAGGCGGTCAACTTTGTCTGAAGCGATACCTATCCCGGTGTCTTTAACAGCAAACTCCAATGCCAGGTGTCCATCCTTTTCTTCCTTAACAGACACGATCAGATACACTCCACCGTGATCAGTAAATTTAATCGCATTGGCAATAAGATTCAACAGAACCTGACGCAACCTCGCCATGTCTCCGTAAATTAATTCAGGAACAGAATCTTCCAGGAAATAATCCAGTTCCAGATTCTTTTTGCCTGTTTCAGCAGCGAATAATCCCAGCACTTCACGGATACAGGAGACGATTTCAAAAGGATGCTCTTCCAGTTCCATTTTGCCGGATTCCATTTTGGTGAAGTCGAGAATGTCGTTGATGACCGTGACGAGTGCATCCGCACTGCGACGAACGATGTCTGCGTATTCTTTCTGATCGTCCTTCAGTTCCGTCTCCATCAGCAGATCCACCATACCGATGACACCGTTCATCGGGGTACGAATCTCATGGCTCATCATCGCCAGGAATTCGGTCTTCGCATTCGCTGCAATCTCCGCTTCTTCCTTGGCCTGAATGAGTTGTTGATTCATCTTCTCCAATTCCTGTGTCTTCTGGTGAAGCAGCATCGTCTGAGTCTTCAGTCGTTTATTGGTGATAAACATCTCCACAAATCCCTCGATTTTGGATTTCAAAATCTGAGGAATAAATGGTTTAACCATGTAATCAATGGCCCCGGCTGAATATCCGGCAAACAAATGCTCCGCTTCTCTGCTATTCGCAGAGATGAATATAATCGGCACATCCTTGGACTTGTCCCGTGCCTTAATTAATTTTGCTGTCTCAATTCCGTCCATTCCAGGCATCTGCACATCGAGAACGATAACCGCAAATTCGTCTTTTAGCAGACAGCGGAGTGCCTCTTCTCCAGAAGTTGCCTTAACGAGTTTATATTGTTCCGATTCCAGAACTGCTTCAAGAGCAAGCAAGTTCTCAGGGCGGTCATCTACCAATAATATGTGGATTGGTTCATTGAGCCCCATGGCTAACCCTAACCCCCTATTTGATCTTCCGGTATATTTTTTCGGTCCGGTCTAACGGCTCATAGGTATCACTGAACTCTGTAAAATGTATCGATTCTTTCGACCCCAGAACCAGAATACCAAAGTGGCTCAAGCTCTCATGAAACAGCCCATGCACATGGTTCCGCAGTTCATCATTAAAATAAATCATAACATTTCGGCAAAAGATAACATTAAACTCGTTAAATGACCGGTCTGTTGCCAGATTATGCTCGGCGAAAATGATGTTCTTCCTTAAAAAAGGATGAAATATCACCGAATTGTATTTCGCTGTATAGTACTCGGAGAAGGCTCTGGTACCCCCTGCCTCCAAATAATTTGTAGTAAATAGTTTCATCTTCTCAATACCGTATACGCCTTCTTTGGCCTGTTGCAGAGAGCGATCATTCATATCCGTTGCGTAGATTCTCGCCTTGTCATACAGTCCTTCCTCATGCAACATGATGGCCATGGAATAGACTTCCTCTCCGGTAGAGCAACCCGCATGCCATATTCGGATATACGGGTAGGTTCTCAGGATAGGAATAATCTTTTCCCGAAACATTCGGAAAAGCGAAGGATCTCGAAACATTTCCGTTACAGGGATGGATAAGTTCTGTACAAAACGGTCAAACGCGGAACGGTCATGAAGAACGCGCTCCTGCAAGCCGGATATGCTCTTAACACCTTCAGCATGTGCATGATGCCAGATTCTTCGTTTCAGGGACGGCAGTGCATAGTTTCTAAAATCATATCCATATAAACGGTGCATGCCTTCCAACAGCAACTCAATCTCGATCAGCTCGCGCTCTTCATCTTGCGGCATACGGACCAAATCTGCCCCCGTCTCGGTAGGTTCCCACGGTGTCATAAATTCTCTCCACTTCTTCATTTGTTACTTGCGTATTCGTCGTATTGTCTTTCATTACCCAAACAATGAACATACGAATAATGAACTTACGAATACAGCCATACGCGCATTAAGGATAACAATTGATCTGTCTGGATCGGTTTTTTCACATAATCAGATGCTCCGGCCTCAATACATTTGCCGCGATCCTCTTTCATGGCTTTCGCCGTGAGCGCAATAATAGGCAACTTTTCAAACTGCGGGATCTGTCTGATTCGTGTCATCGCTTCATAACCGTCCATTTCTGGCATCATCATATCCATCAGTACCAGATCAAATTCCGGATTTTTCTCTAAAATCTCCAGAGCCTCACGGCCATTTTCTGCAAATGTTACATCCATTCGATAGCCTTCAAGGACACTTGAAAGAGCAAATACATTACGGATATCGTCATCTACAAGCAATATCTTTTTGCCTTCAAACAACGTTTCCTTGTTGTGTAACTTCTGCAAGATGCGACGCTTGTCTTCCGGCAGATTGGCTTCTACCCGGTGCAGGAACAATGTGGTTTCGTCCAGCAGACGTTCCGGTGACTTCACATCCTTGATAATGATGGATTCCGCATATTTGCGCAGCTTCATTTCTTCCTTGGAATCCAGTTCTTTGCCTGTATAAATTATAATCGGCAGATCGTTCAGATATTCATCATCCCGAATCTGGTCGAGCAACTCAAAACCGGTCATATCCGTTAACATCAGATCCAGTACCATGCAGTCATAACGCTGGCTGTGTAATTCATTCAATGCCTCGCTACCTGTGGATACTGCTGTAATTGCAACATCGTCATGACCAATCAATTCAATAATGGCTTTACGCTGAATTTCATCATCTTCCACAATCAACAGTCGTTTCAACTGATTCTCGGTATAGGATTTGATATGCGAGAAAGCCTTATCCAGTGAATCCTTGCTTGAAGGTTTTTTCAGATACGCAATGGCGCCCATCATCAAACCTTGCTTCATATCATCAATGACTGAGATGACATGTACCGGGATGTGACGTGTTGCCGAACTGCTCTTCAGTTCACCCAAAATGGTCCAACCGTCCATAACAGGCAGTTGAATATCAAGGATGATGGCATCCGGCAGATACTGACGGGCCATGTCCAGACCTTTATCCCCTTGAAGGGCAACAAGTGCTTTGAATCCTCTTCCTCTCGCCATATCCATCAAAATATGTGCAAAGTTCACATCATCCTCAATGATAAGAAGGATTTTGTCACCTTCCATGAGATTCTCCCGATCATCTTCGATCTGCGTGACATCCGGAGTATGGCTAGGAGACAGATCTGTACCCACGCTTCGCTCCGGATCAGGAGATAGGATGGACTGATGACTTGAGAGCATGGTCCGTGTTTCGAAGGATTGTTCATAAAGCTCCTCTGAGGATACAGCTGCTTCTTTTGAAGCCCCTTCCTCCGCCAGTGCTTCCTCTTCATGATTATCCGGCAGGTACAAGGTAAAGCAGCTACCCTCGCCTTCGGAAGATTCCACCTGTATTGCGCCACCAAGCAAACGTGCCAGCTCCCTGCTAATGGACAATCCCAGGCCAGTTCCACCGTATTTGCGACTTGTGGTCCCATCTACCTGCTGGAATGCTTCAAAGATCAGATCCGTCTTGTCCGAAGGAATGCCAATGCCCGTATCTTTCACACTGAATCCGAGATATTCCTGATTGGTGTTCATATATCCCGGGAGTTCTTCCGGTTTCATCCGTCGTCCAATCAGACTAACCGAACCACGATTGGTAAACTTAAATGCGTTCGATAACAAGTTCCGCAAAATCTGTTTGACACGATGACTGTCTGTGTACACCCATTCCGGTAAGTCGCTGTCGAATTCGATGTTCAAGTTCAGCTCTTTTTTATTTGCCATCGGTCCAAAGTTTTGCTGAACAAAGCTGGTCAGCTCTTCCATTCGAACCGTCTCATAATTGATATCCATCTTACCAGCATCCACTTTGGACAGGTCCAGAATCTCATCAATCATCTTCAGCAGATCCGCACCCGACATGTAGATGGTTTGGGCATATTCCTGCTGTTTATCAGTCAGGTTTCCACCCTTGTTCTCCGACAATAGCTGAGACAAAATGAGCAGACTATTCAGTGGTGTACGAAGTTCATGTGACATATTCGCCAAAAATTCGGACTTATACTTGCTTGTCATCGACAGTTGCGTAGCTTGTTGTTCCAACTGTGTCTTCGTTTTCTCAATTTCGTCATTTTTCTCTTCAACTTCACGTACCTGCTCTTCAAGTGCCCGCGTTTTGGCAATAAGCTCCGTGTTGTAATGCTCCAGTTCTTCTTGCTGACGCTGCAACAATTCCTCCGAGCGTTTAAGTGCTTCTGTCTGCTCCTCCAGATTCTCATTGGAGCGACGCAGTTCTTCCTGTTGTGTCTGCAGTTCTTCCGATTGAACTTGTAGTTCCTCTGTAAGTGCCTGGGATTCACGAAGCAGTTCCTCAACACGCAAACGACGACGAACGTTGTTCAAAATAACACCCAAGTTCATGATCAGTTGGGCAAACAATTGTCTATGCTGTTCATTGAACCCTTCAAAGGAAGCCAGTTCAACAACACCAATCAGTTCATCTTCAAACACGACAGGATAGATCATGATACCTGCAGCACGTGTTGAACCTGAAGCTGATCCAATATGCACATAATCCTCTGGCGTATTCTCCAGAATAATAGGCGTCATATCCAGTGCGGCCTGACCAATCAGGCCTTCACCGATTCGGTACATTTCCTTTCCAACGTCTTCGTTCTCTTCGAATGCATATGCACCGTAACGTCTCAATTCGTCGGGATGTTTCTCCTCATCAATCAGATAGACGACCCCCAATTGAGCACCAAGGACCGGTGTGAACTCGCTGATAAACATTTGTGAGATTTGACGAATGGAGCCAATTCCACGAAGTAGCTCAGGAACTCTTGCGATGTTGGAGTTCATCCAGTTTTGATCCTGCTGAGCCTGTACGTAAGCCTTCTCGACTTCCAGTTTTTCTTCTAGATCACTGGACACATCTTTGAAAACACTGGCGATCTGACCAATTTCATCAGTGGATTTGACCTGAATACGCCGAATGGTACGGTAACGACCTTTACCGAAACTGGTAATCATCATGGATACCGTATTCAACCCTCGGGTGATGCTTGGCAGCACCCACATGATCACTCCCAGAGCAAGCAACAATCCCGCAATCATGATGCTTATCGTAATCTGCACTGCTCTTGTATACGCTGCGTTAGCGTTCTTGATCTCGGCATCAATCTCTTGATCCTGATATCGGGAGAGGGCATTCAAACTATCTACGGCTTCTTTCTGCACCGCGAGCCCTGTTGAATTGCGGTAGTTATTTGCATCTTCCGCCCTTCCTTGAGACATCAGGCTAATCTGTTTCGTGGCATAGTCTGTATACGCGCCCCATGCAGTATTCACACGATCCACCAACTGATGTTCAGGTGCACTGTCCGCACGGTTTCTTACCTCTGCGAGGTAACCATCTCCCCGATCTTTCATGTCTTTCAGGTCACCGTCCGCAGCAGCAGTCGAATTATTGGGATTCAACAACAAGTTAGCCAGCACTTTAGCAATGTCATTAACCTCTCCGCGCGCTGCTGAAGTGAACCGTACTTTGAGATAACGTTCCTGATACATCTGATCAATCTGTTGATTACTGCTGTTTAGCCGTTCATAACTCACAAACGTGAGCACGATCAAAATAGCCATCAGAGCGGTAAATCCAACCAGCAGTTTATTTCTGATCTTCATTCAGTATCCGCTCCTTTTTCCAGCGTAATCCAGACCAGACACTTGTCATCATCACGTTCCTGTGATATCTCGTCGTCAAAAAACAGTGCCTGCATGGCATCTTCATTCCATTGATGTGAACCGCTCAGTTTTTCGACCAGGAATTCATGTTGTTCCTCCTGCCCACCCTGAACAGTTTCCAATAAGCCATCTGTATAAAGCGCAATATGTCCATCGCCCTCGTAATGGATCGTTTGTGGCTCAATATCCATTTTGTCAAATAAACCAACAGGACAGCAGACGCTGTCAAAAGTAGTGACACTGCCGTCATCTCGGAAGAATAATGCAGGCGGATGCCCTGCGTTGACATAATCAATACGCTTCATCCGTGTATCCACAACCAGGTAAATTGCGGTGAAATAGTACTGTACCAATTGTTTCCCTAAATGGAGCTGATTGAAGCGACGGTTCAACTCCTGAATAACCTTCTCTGGATCGACGTAGGTGGTCACTGTATCTTTCAAGACAGAAGCGATAAACATCGTAAACAGGGATGAAGATATTCCATGTCCCATCATGTCGAGCAACAATACACCATAACGCCCTTCCCCGAGCGGATACCATGAATACAGGTCACCTGCAAGCTCAAAAGAAGGTTTATAGATGGCATGCACTTGGAACAACGGGTCCCTAATTGCCGGACTTAATACAGCATTTTGAACCATTGCTGCCAACTTGAGTTCATCCTGAATACGTTGATCTCGCTCTTTATGCCAATCCTTCTCCTGTTTCAAACGAAGTGCGAGTCGAATTCTGGCCATCAGTTCGACTTTATTAATCGGTTTGGTCACATAGTCAGATGCACCTGCATCCAATGCTTCGGCAAGTTTCTTGGAGTCCCCGATGGCAGTCACCATAATAATCGGTATATCCTTCAAATTTTCAAATTTTTGCACAATACTGCAGGCTTCGATACCGTCCATCTCGGGCATCATCATATCTAGCAAAATCAGGTCAATATCCGACGGTCTTGGACGAAGTTCGTTGCTTTCCTCCCCAATTCCCAACACTTCAAACATTTCCATGGCGGAACTCGCCGTTACAATGTCACGATAGTTCTCTTTTTTCAGAATTTCTCGAATGATAATGACATTCGTCGGATTGTCGTCAACAATAAGTATTCTCATTGATATCTCCTTATCTGTGGCGTCCGGGTTTGTCGATTCTTATTAGGTAAAAACGAACGTTAATTATACAAATTTTTCATACAAAACGGCAGTAGACATAATAATTCCTAGTATAACTATAATCGTAAAAACAAAAAAACTCTATCAGTAAATGGCACCATCACGGGTAATCTTCACCGCTTTTCGCCCTGTTTTTGCAGCGTCCTGATCCCGCTTCCAAACTTGCAAAAACATAGATAAGGAATGGGGAAAGCCCCATTCCTTATCTATGTTTTTGATTAAGCATTTTACCTAAGTGATTCAGAAGTTTGTCCATGTTCAGCAAACTTCAACTTGTACCGCTATATGGATCAATCTTTCTTTTTAGCAATGACGAGTACTTTACCTTTATCCAACTCACTCTCGTAAAAGTCAGCTTCGGCTTCAGTAAAGCCCATCGAAACAATTTTGGCCCGGAGTTCATCACCGCGTGAGCGGAACAGATTCGCCATGGAATCAAATACGCCTTCTTCCTTTATGCCAATTTCTTTGGCATCTGCTGTATCGGCAATTCGATCTGTACGATCCTTCTCATGGGCGAGAACAAAGATATGATCAGCAAGGTATCCGGTAATCTGCAATTCTTTCACCGCTTCTACCGCTTGGACTCCGTTTTCTACCACTTTAGCATAAGCTTGCTCATTGGTTGAATTCATCGTTTACACTCTCCTCTGATTTAATCTTCTGTATCGAGCTACTTAGTATATAACCATACAATTTGGGATTGAAACGATTTGGTATGAACCAATATCAGGATACGGTATCATCAAAAAGATCAATGCCATCAATCTGGCTAGAGCCTGACTTCATATATACCTTTAGCGCCTGATCTCCACGGAGAAATACTTCTCCGTCCTCGGCCACATAGTATGGTTTCCCAAGAGCATGATGGATCGCTTCAATCTTCATCTCGATCCTCTCTCCGTTTAACATGATGTGATCTTCAGATGCATCGATATGCACATATTGAATGACATCTGTATCTTCACACAAGCCAACTTTCACATCACGAAAGTGATATTCAGGACATCCCAGATAAGGATCTTCCTGTTTATACACCGCCTGGCCCTTCTTGGCCGACAAGTCATCTATGGTGTCATCCAAAGAAATGCCATTCAGAGTCCGAAAATGCTGGAAAGTCTCGGATCGATCAACAGCCAGAGTTACCTCTGACGCCTTCTCCTCCATTGCCGTCCATTGCATATCGTGAGCAGCGGGTACCGCTGCCGGTTGAACGGAAAAGGGAGAAATTACGCTAAACATCACAAGCAGTAGTTTCATCATGATTCTCACCCTTTCATCAGGTTCATCACCGCTCTGAAGGTTTCTTCATGGATTACAAAGCGATCATGTTATTTACGCATTCGTTGCCATACATTCGCGGCAACATCGACATACTTCATCCAGTTCTTCCCGCCCTTAGCATCACCATTATATGTAGCTTCATAGGATTGCAAGGTACGATCCGTTGATGTAGCAGGTGGTGCCGTTACATGAGACGGTTCAGCGTGCGTTTTATCTTCGGCATGGTTTCGTTTCGTCTGAAATCTGGCCATCAGCGTCGTGGAGACTTGTTTGGCTGCCGCCGTCACTTCATTCAACACTTCACCAAGATTCTCAACAGATTCCATCACAGGATCAATTTTTTTCATTTTGTGCTGGACATCCACCGTAATATCATTGGCGTGTCTTACCGTTTGCTTCACTTCATAACTAAGTTCATCAATGGTCTTCTGTACCTCCTGCAATGTCTGTGAGACATTGTCCAAGGAACCCTGAGCGGATTTCAAGGTACGAATTAAAAAGAAAACAAGGACTGCAAATGCCACTGCAATCAGGGCCACGCTAATTTGATAGATCATAGAAGAACCTCACTTTCCATATGTGCATCAGTTTGTTATTGCTATAGTTACCCGGCGTTTTCCCGGACGAAACAAAATTTCATGTTACTTCAAATATGCTCACGCTTGGAAAAAAAACCAATGTTTCAACTGGATAGCCCTCGGTTAAAGTTAGACTACACAGGGCGGTGAGGTGAACACAACTCACTCCACAATCAAGTAACGAAAGGATGAAACCTTATGTTGAAATGGTCTGTATTATTTCTAATTATTGCACTGGTCGCAGGTATTTTTGGATTCTTCGGTATTGTTGAAGCAGCTGCTTCAATCGCGAAAGTACTCTTCTTCATCTTTGTTGTACTGTTCGTCATCTCCCTCATTACGGGACGCAGCCGAATGCGATAAACTCAGCTCTAATTGGACTGAGTCATATTAACGAATACATACAAAAGCCGATCGTGCTACCAAGCCGATTGGCTTTTGTGCGTTTTTTAGACATAGGTCAACTTTTCTATATTATGTATTGCACTCCCTCCTGCTTTATTCCGAACTGCACTCCCATGAATTCCATAAAATTAGGACTTATTTGAGATAGCCAACCCGGTTTTATCCCACCGAAGTATGATATTTACAGGCTTGCTATATACCCACATATGCGCCAGTTGACACTGGAGAATGCAAGAAAATATTGTTATAATTTGTGATTCATAAGGTAGCTCGCTTGGTTACTTTTAACACAGGACAACAAATTACATACCTAACCGAGGAGGAAAAACAAATGAAAAAAATCGTAAGTTTTGCCGCTGCTTTAACGTTGATGGGTTCGATGGCTGCCGCTGCTGGTGCTGAGGAAGCGGTTACCGGAACGGTGACTCCCGAAAATGGAACAGAAGCTACAACAACGACAACAACTCCGGCTGTTGAAGTGAACAAACCTGCTGTAGACACCGTAGAAGGTACTGCTGAGACAGTAACCGGTACAACAACAGACACTACAGGTGCAACAGGTACTTCGACAACAACTGAAACTCCAGCTACAACTACAGATGATAAAATGTTTGAAGAGCCACTTGTAAAACCAGGCGATGAAGTTCTGGCACCTACAATGTTGCTGAACCTTCTGGAGCGCACTTGGTTCTATGATGCACCTAACGGTAAACCAATCGGTGCATTGAGCTCCCAAGTCATCGATACAACAGGTGAAGTGGTTGACGGATTCGACGGTGGCGAGTGGGTGCAAGTGTACACTTGGAAAGGCAAAGCGTGGATTCACGTTGCCATCCAGTAACATCGTATAATCGTTCTAACGATAAGTAAAGAGGACAGCCCGCACAATCGCGGCTGTCCTCTTTTGATTTTCCAGGATGTTCACTCCCTGTTCAAGGGTTCCCTGTGACTTCTTCAGTCTTTGGTTCAACATGTACATGTACATGCATGATGTTATGCGATCGCTTCAGACGCTCTTCCACTCTGTCACAGATTTGATGGCCTTCAATCAAGGTTAGGCCTCCATCCACTTCGATAACCACATCCACAAGTACATGACTTCCATGCACACGTGCCTTGACATCCTTGATTTTCTCAACACCGGGAACACGAGCTACGGAGGATCTGAGATCCGTCAGCTCTTTTTGATCAAATCCATCGGTAAGACGATGGGTAGAATCCCGAAAAATCTCCCAAGCCGTCTTGCAGATTAACAGACCTACAGCAATGGCAGCTACTTTATCCAACCACGGGAGTCCGAACTGCGCACCTATAATTCCCACGGCAGCGCCTATGCTGACCCAGGCATCCGAACGATTATCTTTTGCCGCGGCCATCAGGGCCTGACTATTAATCTGTTTAGCCAGACGGTGATTGTAACGATACACGCCTAACATCACCACAGCACAGACTACAGCCACAGCTGCCGCCCAGAGGTTTGGAGCAACAAAGGCTCCCTCATACCAGGAGCGAACCGCTTCAACCAATACTTGCAGCCCAACCATAGCCATAATAAATGAAGCCACCAAAGCAGCAACAGTCTCCGCTCTAAAATGACCATAGGCATGATCCGAATCAGGTGGTTTCTGGGAGATCCGAAGCCCGATCAATACAGCAACAGATGCCACAATATCCGTAAGGTTATTAAAACCATCGGCCAACAAGGCGCTGGAAGCAAATACATATCCACAGATCAGCTTAAAGGCGGACAAGACGAGATAGGCTACAATACTAACCCAAGCCCCTCGCTCCCCTTTTCGAATTTCTTCATAAGCGTTCAACCGGGCGACACTCCTTTAACATTTCGTATTACGGTTTTTTCATGTTACCAAATGCGGAGCGTGTGGGTCTACAGAAACAGTGTTGCCAGGCTGCATTGCTGTAGGCAAGCCGAAACAAAGTTGCCAGACGGCAGGGCTGTAGTTAATGAGAAAGAATGTTGGCCTGGGTAAAACCAAAGGTTTTGAGCATTTTATCAGGTTGCCCTTGTGGGGCTTTTATAAAACGTATAAAATAGGTACATCCCGTCCAATCTGGACGGCTTACTGTAAGACCGGGAGGGAAATAACGATGAGCGAAAATAACGAACCGAAAAAGGTCAGTTTGCAGGATGCTATACGCCAAAAGCTGGCGCAAAAGAAAGAACAAGCAAATTCCGGTAACCAATCCAGCGCCTACTTTGAAGGCGGACCCAAAGCGATGAAGAGTCAAAACAACAAGAAGCCTAACAACCAACGTCGCCGTACTGGTGGATCTTAGGTCTTAAGGCCGCAGAGAAACCCATTAGCTTACAAAAAGAACCGCAAGCCCTCTTCACAGAGGCTTGCGGTTCTTTCGTGTTCCTATGAAAATGCGCCGTAGTTGATGCTTCGTTTAAGCTTCTACCGGATACATTTTATTGCGCAGTTCTTTGATTTCATCACTTTCCAGATACTCGTCATAGCTCATTTGGCGATCAATGATGCCATTCGGCGTAATTTCGATAATCCGGTTAGCAATGGTTTGAATGAACTGATGGTCATGGGATGTGAACAGCATAGTGCCGTCAAAATCAATCATACCATTGTTCAGCGCTGTGATGGATTCGAGATCCAAGTGGTTCGTAGGCTCATCCAGAATCAATGCGTTAGCACCCGTCTGCATCATTTTCGCCAGCATACAGCGAACTTTCTCTCCCCCGGAGAGTACACTTGCCTTTTTCAGGGATTCCTCACCAGAGAACAGCATACGTCCCAAGAATCCACGCAGATACGTTTCATCCTGATCTTTGGAATATTGACGGAGCCAATCCACGAGCGTCATGTCTACACCATCAAAATATTTGGAGTTGTCTTTCGGGAAATAAGCTTGAGTTGTGGTTACACCCCAAGTGTATTCGCCGCTATCCAATTCCGTTTCACCCATCAGAATGTCAAACAGTAGTGACTTGGCATTCCCGTTTGGTCCAACAAATGCAATTTTATCCCCTTTGTTCACGACAAAGCTGATATCATTCAGCATTTTTACACCATCAATGGATTTGCTGATGCGATCTACGGTCAACAATTGTTTACCGGCTTCACGCTCAGGCTTGAAGTTGATAAACGGATATTTACGGTTCGAAGGACGAAGGTCATCCAGCGTGATTTTGTCGAGTTGTTTCTTCCGGGAAGTTGCCTGTTTCGATTTCGAAGCATTCGCGGAGAAACGTTGAATAAAGGCTTGAAGCTCTTTAATCTTCTCTTCTTTTTTCTTGTTGGCATCACGTTGCAACGCAAGTGCCAATTGGCTGGACTCGTACCAGAAGTCATAGTTACCTACGTACAGCTGGATTTTACCAAAGTCGATATCCGCAATGTGCGTACATACTTTGTTCAGGAAGTGACGGTCATGGGATACCACAATAACAGTACCTTCATAGTCCATCAAGAAGTTCTCAAGCCATTGAATGGATTCGAGATCCAAGTGGTTGGTAGGCTCATCGAGCAACAGGTTGTTTGGACGACCAAACAATGCTTGTGCAAGCAGGACACGAACTTTTTCGTTACCACTTAGTTCATTCATTTTCTTATCGTGCATGTCACGGTCGATACCCAGACCGATCAGGAGTGCCGCTGCATCCGGCTCAGCATCCCAGCCATTAAGCTCTGCAAATTCACCTTCAAGCTCACCTGCACGCAGTCCGTCTTCTTCTGTGAAGTCTGCTTTGGCATACAGTGTATCTTTTTCTTTCATAATGGCATAGAGGCGACTATGGCCCATAATTACCGTTTCGAGAACCGGATACTCATCATATTCAAAGTGGTTTTGCTTCAAAACGGCCATACGTTCGCCCGGGGTGATGTGCACCTCTCCCGAGTTTGACTCAATTTCACCGGACAAAATTTTCAAAAATGTTGATTTGCCGGCTCCATTGGCGCCGATGAGGCCGTAACAGTTTCCTGGTGTGAATTTGATATTTACATCTTCAAAAAGTGCACGTTTTCCGTAGCGGAGCGTGATGCCGCTTGTACTGATCATTAAGCATACCATCCTTTATTGGTTAATCTGCATACTGCATGAATAGCAAGTTGCGTAAATCCTGGATTCAATATCCCGATGCCTATTCTGGCACCATATTATAACACAAAAAAGCGGCAAATTCGAAAATTGGCCGCTTTTTACTGATTAAAGACTTGGTAAAAATACTGTTCATGCGGGTATACCCCTACATTAACATATTTGGCTCCCTTTTGTTAGTCCTGTTTACCTTCTTCATGCCGAATGCGAAGCGTTTCGCCATGACCAAGCACCCGAATCCGCTCTTTACCAATGCCTAGCCGTTCACGTTCAACTTCCAGACGATCCAGTGCTTCCTTAGGCGTATCATCTGCCAGCTTGAATGTGCCGTAGTGCATGGGCACCATAAGCTGAGAGCCGGTTTCAACGAACCCCTGTAGTGCTTCTTCAGGTGTCACATGCTGAGAAGTCATGAACCATTCTGGATCGTAAGCACCGATGGGCATCAGGGTAATACCAATGTCAAAGCGCTCTCCAATCGTCTTAAACCCCTGGAAGTAACCTGTATCCCCTACAAAATACAACACAGGCGGGCCACCCGAATCTTTGGGTGATTTGTTCTTCCCTGATTCCGCCGTGGATGAATGATCCTGATCGCTCTTTGTTGCAGCACTTTCCGCTGCAGAGGTCGTCGCTAGATGATGCTGTTCCAACACATAACCGCCCCAGTGGGACGTATTGGTATCGAACAGCGTCCGGCGCGTCCAGTGCTGTGCAGGGACAAAGGTTATTTTGACTCCGCCGAGTGTAATATGTTCCCACCACTTCATCTCATGGCACCGATGGAAACCTTTGCGAATCATCTTGCGCTTCAGACCATCAGGTACGATCAGCAATGTCTTGGCGGTAATCAGCTTCCGTAGGGAAGCCAGATGCAGATGATCATAGTGGGAATGGGATATCAGAATGACATCCAATGGTGGAATATCCTGAATCGGAATCCCCGGGGCACCGAGTCTTCGTTGAAATCCCATTTTTTCGGCCCACACCGGGTCAGTCACGATGTTCAATCCATAATATTGAATGAAAAACGTGGAGTGACCAATCCAGGTAATACTCGTGTCCTCCCGATTGGCATGCAGATAATCCAGTTCAGGCGGGTGTTTGGGCACGGTGTAGGAGTAGTCCTTCACTTTATTGCGCCGCTGCTCCCTCCATTGCTTGAATTCCTTCAGCGTTTTGTCCGTACTTACATTATCAATGTTGTTATAACGGATTTTAGGCATGAAAGGGTCATCCTCCCTTCCTGATTTCTTAACAACAGATTACCCCAAACGGGAATGCACGTACCAGTTAATCAATCCTTCGGATTTTTGCATACGGCTAGATATATGAACAGAAAGACAATCGCAGCCATAATGATAAGTGGCGGGGCATACATAATCGTGAATGTCTCAAAAAAACTCAACCCGGTTATACCGGGTATCCCCGTGACACCCTCAGAAGATAGTGGATACAGCAAGGGAGTCATAAGTAGGAACATGTTCAGCAGCATGAACAGACTCATCCTTTCTTTTTACCAGAATTACCACGTACATAATTGGCATCGAACAGGAACAGCTTCATAATCAGCACAAGCGACGGAATCAGCACGAGCAGCCCCAGGCTGAACGCCGTAATCAGTGCAATCCCCATCGTACGATTAGTAAAGCTGTCATAGATATTAATGTAGGGATACAGGATATACGGAAGGTGGGATCGCCCGTAACCATACCAGGCAAAGGCAAACTGAAGCATGACAGCGATAAAACACCAGCCCAGATATTTGCGTTTCCACACCAGCGACACCGCAATGACAAAGCAGATAAACGAAGCAATGAACATCCATGAGATATTCACCATCTGCTCAAAATGTGCGGGATTCTGTTTGTTAATCTGCAGAAATGCCAGAAAACTCGCAAAAATGGTGGGCAAGCTCCACAGCAATGCATACTCTCGAAGCACCTCAAATGCCGGCTCATCCCCTGCCCGTTTTGCATAATAGGAAAGAAACATCGCCGAGATGTACAGCACACTGACCAGTGCAAGCAAAACAACCGACCAGGTATAGGGATTCGTCAAAAATTCACGCCAGCGAAAAAACACCTCTTCGCCCACCTGCTCAATGATTCCACCCTCGGATATCGCCAAAATGGTGGAGAATACCGCCGGAATAAGCAAGCCCGTCGCTCCGTACAATGCCATGTAGATCCGGCTGTTCTGCCCATGGTTGCCATAAGTATTGTAGGCGTAATACACCCCCCGGATGGCAAGCAGTACAATGGCCAAAGAACCCGGCACCAGCAAGGCAGTCCCATAGTAGAAGGCGCTGTCCGGATAAAACCCGACCAATCCGACCACAAAAAAGATCAGAAACACATTCGTCACTTCCCACACGGGAGACAGGTAGCGCTGAATGATGTTATGAATTTTGTTCTCGTGCCCGGTCAAAATGCTGTAAAAGCTGAAGAACCCAGCACCAAAATCAATTGAAGCGACAATCAGGTAACCGAACAAAAACGTCCACAATATCGCAATGCCTGCAATTTCGAAACTCAATGCACGATCCCTCCTTCAAGCCCCAGAGACTCCAGTTCCTTCTCTGCTTCCTTGTTGCGGAACAGCTTGCTGAGCACTCGAATGCACGAGAAACATAGAATCAGATACAGTAAAATAAACAACACCAGCATCCATCCTACCGAAGTCGACGTCGTGGCTGCTTCCGACACCTTCATATACCCGCGTAAAATCCAAGGCTGTCTGCCAACTTCAGCGAACATCCACCCTAGCTCGATAGCAATCATGGCCAGAGGACCCAGCAAGACAATGCCGAGCAACAGCCATTTCGGATATGGCTTGCGCCCTGGCAACCACCGACGCAGTACATATAACACAGGAATCATCAGGATGATCACTCCGGTTGTGACCTTCAGGTCGAACATATAATGAATGGACAGTGGTGGCCTCAGATCCGCTGGATATTCTTCGAGACCTTTCACTTCCGTATCAGGACGATTCCCCGCCAAAATGCTAAGTGCATAAGGAATCTCAATGGCGTATTTTACTTCATTGTTCTCATCCAAAATGCCCCCATAGACAAGCGGTGCCTCTTTCATCGTCTTGAAATGCCATTCTGCGGCAGCCAGCTTCTCCGGCTGATATTTCGCCAGGAATTTACCGGAAGAGTCCCCGATCATGACGGTGCTGATGGCAAAGACAAGCGCAGATACCGTCGTGAGTTTTAGTGCTTTTTTGTAATACACATGATCCCGTCCCCGAAGCAAACTGAAGGCGGCTATCCCCGCCAGGATACCTGCACTCAGAGTGTAAGATGAGGCGAGTACATGGGACACCTTGGTTGGTGTTGCCGGATTCAACATGGCAGCAATCGGATGAATGTCCTTCATGATGCCATTAATCAGGGTGAACCCCTGAGGCTGATTCATGAAGGAGTTCACCGTCGTAATGAAAATCGCAGAGGCAGATGAACCAAGAGCTACCGGAATCAACAACAGCATATGCGTGTATTTTTTTTTGAAACGATCCCATGTATAGAGGTAAATTCCCAGAAAGATCGCCTCGATAAAAAAGGCAAACGTCTCCATAAACAGTGGCAGGGCAATGGCCTGACCCGCTACCCGCATAAACATCGGCCACAGCAGACTAAGCTGTAATCCGATCGAGGTGCCTGTAACGACACCAACGGCAACGGTGATGACAAAACCTCGTGCCCACCGACGTGCCAGCAAGGTGTAATGCATATCATTGGTTCGTAGTCCTCGCCACTCGGCCAAAGCAATCATAAGGGGAACGCCTACACCGATAGAGGCAAAAATAATGTGTACGAACAGGGTCAGGCCGGTTAGTATCCGGCTGAGCAAAACAGGGTCCAGGGATGACATGGTTACACTCCTCTTTCACATAATCGTTATGTACGACAGCAGTTACTCTGCTTGAACGTGTATCTCAATAACTCATGATTCGGATGATGCTTTTCACAACGGCATACAGCACAACCACAGCGGCAACCAGACAGACGATGATGAGTGTTTTCTCTTGTTTACGGAACATATTCCTGCCGTCCTCCTTTTGCATGGGATGCAAATTATGGCTCTATAGACAGTTTGCAAAAGAAGTTGTTTTTTTATCCGGGAAAATTGAAAAACAAAAAAAGCCTTTCCCTTTATCACGCTTGCGCGCTCAAGGGCAAAGGCTCTATTCCTAGGAATCATACTTAAATATGGATCATTAAGAAGTGAGACACATCTCTTCATCCATCATTGCATTCAAACCAATACATCCTGCTTGGGCAGTCGTACCTTGAACGTACTTCCCTTGCCCGGTGCAGATATAAAGGTCAGTGTTCCTTTGTGATCCTCTACAATTTTACGGGAAATGTACAACCCGATTCCTGTTCCACCAATCTGCCGATGATCCGAATTATCCACTCGATAAAATTTGTTGAATAACATGTCCTTCTCTTGCTCCGCAATCCCTATTCCATAATCACGGACATCAAGACATAGCCACTCCTCTTCTTCCCATAACGTAACATCGATGCGATCGGCTCCTGGAGAATACTTGACTGCGTTGCCCACCAGATTATGCAGAACCTGAACCATCCTGTTCTGGTCCGCGTAAGCAAAAAAGTCTCCATTAAACGTATGCACGTAGATTCGTTGGGCAGACTTCATATTCCACTGTTCAGCAACCCCTTCTACCAACTCAACCAGCGGTACATACGTCATATGGTAAGTCATGCCCTCATTATCGAGGCGCTGAATATCGAGTACATCATCGAGCAGACTGCTGAGCCGCTTGCCCTCGGAAGCGATCGTCTGCATGAATTCCTGCTGCTGAGCTGCTGGAAGGTCGTACATCATCATGAGTTCCACATACCCCATAATGGTGGCTACAGGCGTTCGAAGCTCATGAGATACCACGCTGATCAGTTCATTCTTCATCCGATCCAGCCGTTCTTCTCCCGTCCGGTCCCGGAAGACCAGCAGAAAGCCATGGTTTTTCCCCGGTACATCCATCTGCTTCATATATAACGAGAATACACTTTTCTCCGCATTGTTAAATATAAATTCAGTCTCAATAAATGCTGTTTCACCATCCAGAAATGCTTTGGTCTGTTCTAGCAGATTGAAATTATCCGTTAATACCATCGTATCAATCGCCTGCGCCAAATCTTCAATAGATCTGCCCAGAAAATCACCCAAACCAAACATCTCTTCGATCCTGCGGTTGACGATGGTTATGGTCCCTGATCGATCTGACATCACGAGCCCTTCCCGTACGGATTCAATAAATTGCTCACTGATATCTCGCTGTTCCTGAATGGCAATCTTTTCATTGAACAACTCCAGGTTCAGCTTCTCCAGCGCAAGAGCATGACGCACACGATCTTCTTCTGCTCTGGTCCGCTCCGTAATATCCTTGATAAACAAATTATATAACGTCTCATTCTTGCCAAGCTGAATTTCTACAATTTTATACTCAATCGGAAAGACCGAACCATCCCGGCGAATCCCTGAAATTTCATCTACGATCGTATATCTCTTACCTTCAACATAATCGAATCGCTCCAACAATTTCTTGATCTCGATGCAGCTTGCCCCCTGGAAAAGAGACGGTGCTTCCTTCTGTTGGATCACTTCTTCCCGACGTAACCCAAACATTCTTTCAGCCTCTGGATTAAACTCAACGATCTGTCCATTGGAGTCCACAGCGATAATGGCATCAATAGAGGATTCAATGATTGCACGTTTGACCTCTTCACTATTCTTGAGTTCCTTGGTGCGTTCTACGACCCTGTCCTCCAGCGTTAACTTGTCATGACGAATCTGTTCGAATTGTTCCAGCAGCACATCGGCCATTTTACGCAAATTACCAATCAGGATCTGTACTTCGGTTACATGGCTGGTAGGCCACTCCAGCTTCCCGTTTCGAAACAATATTCTGGGCAGAGAACCCGTCATTCTGGTCAGTCTTAACAGTGGGCTAACGACTTTTCTACTGAGAGGAGCCGCTACAATCATAGAAGCCACAATGATGATGAACAGGGATTGCAGCGTAGTCAGATATATCGATTCAATTCGGGGGTAATACTTGGACGAGTCAGTCACAATAAATACCCGATAAGGTGTTATATTTTTCATTTTTGCTTCGTAGATAAAGATGGCTTGTCTCCAATGATTCAATACATCGCTGTAATGGATATTAGCAGAACTTTTCAGCATGAGGTTATCCTTCGACTTCAGAATATTGAACCTGTCCATGTCCAGGTACCCACCAGGCTGAAGTGTATCTAAACCAGAAGCGATGACTGTATCATTCCGATCAAGCAGTATCACATTCACACCCAATAGATGATGATAACGCGCCATATTTTGTTCCATATTCTCGGATGTAACATACTCTTCATCAAGATCCTGTACAACCGCACTCGATGCGTATTTCATCTCACGTAATATGGCATCATTCATTTGACTCAACTGTCTTTGGCTATCGGCGGATAACAATACGAGAGAAACAAATACCACGAAGGCGACTACGTATTTAAACGCAATCCTTGTGAGTGGAATGGTTCCCGTGCGTTTTAATCTTTGCTCACCCATAGTGATCCAGAAATCCACCACAATACCTGCAATTAGAGCATTTACCATGCCAATCACGGCAATATACATATACTCATACTTCAAATCTTCTATACCCAAGCCCAACACATAATGTCCGCAATAGATAACCGGAAGTAACATCACTACCCAGAAGACAGCATTCGCCTTGATTAGGCTTCCGTTCTTCCAACGAATCTGCCAACCTAGCATCCAGAGCAATTCAATGAAATGCGCCATCATTACGGTTAAATTCCGTGGCTCGAAGCCGGCAATGATGTTATTCAACAGATGGATGACTGTAAAGGTGACCAATCCATAGATAGCCCCATGCAAACGAAGAGCAATGAGTACTGCTGCGCTGCCCACCATAATTTGCACACCATAGAATAACGTCAGTGGAAAAATAGTGCTTAGTGAGCCTAGCATAATTAGTATGTAGGTCCCAATCCAGGGAATCTGCAGCTTCGAGATCACCCAATCCAGCATCTGTATCTTCTTTATATGATCCATTAGCAGTTAACCTCATGAATCATTTTTTCTTCTGTTTTCAACAACAACGTTGGTTCCCCCTATAAACTTAAGCGGATACAATCTACATTTTTTCCCCTTAACTCGTTCTGATCTATTATACTGTAATTAGTAGTTGGTGTAGATTTGGGAAATTCTGAGTCATCGGCAACCTAATTGCATTCATGCTAAGATATTGAAGCTCAATAAAGAAAGTTTATTCCTTCTCTACATATACATCCTATATTTTGGAATACAAACATTAAAAAATTTGCGGCATTTATTCGCAATTCACCTTGTTTTTTTAGTAGTTTCTTAACATATTATTTTCACCAGGAGTGTGACCCTATGACGATCAAAGTACTTCTTATAGAGGATGAGAAAAATCTGGCCGACATGATTGCTTTCTTTCTGGAGGAGGAAGGATACATCACTGAACGGGTTCAACATGCCCGCGAGGCTCTTCAACTGTTTCCACAATTCCAGCCGGATATTGTTGTAACGGATCTCATGCTTCCTGAAATGGATGGAAATGATCTCGTAGAAGCCTTTCGCCAGCACTCCACTGTGCCTATTCTGATGATCTCGGCAAGCACCATGCTGAACGATCGACTGCGCGCATTACATAATGGTGCGGATGACTTTCTGTGCAAACCATTTAGTTTGAAAGAGTTGGATGCACGGATTAAAGCACTGCTGCGAAGATCAATCATTTCCTATCAGGATAAACCGGCAAAGGAAGACAAGCAGGCAGAGGTTACTGGGCATGTGAATGTGAATGAGTACAGAAGAACCCTGTTCGTGGATGGTGTTGAAATCGAGGTCACTCATATTGAGTTTGAGATTATGAAGGAATTGTACCGAAATCCGGGTAAAGTGTTCACCCGCAATGAACTGATGGATCGAATCAAAGGCTCCGAACGCGCCTATCTGGATCGTACCATCGATGTTCATATCTCAAGTCTGCGTAAAAAAATTGAGCCTGACCCCAAGAACCCACGTTATATTAAGACGGTTTGGGGAACAGGCTATAAATATGTGATCTAATCACGATCGTAACAATTGAAGTTAAAAACTATAGCCACATCCCTCTTTTATCTCATGGATAAGATGGGCGGTATGGCTATTTCTGATTTGTGGACAGACGATGAATGAAACCAATTCTCCATTTCCTTGATGAGATGATCCGGGTCTTGCTCGTTCCAGAGAAACATCTTCATCTCACCCGTGCCTGTAATCTGTTGCAGGTGTCGCTTCCGAATGAGGGATTTGAAATCAGTAATGACCAGTAACGGAAGTTGTGGCATAAAAGCTCGAATGGCATTTGCTGCTGACACCGCTTCTTCGGCAATCTGATAATCAACAATACAATACCGGGCATTTTCCCAACTTCCCCGATGTGTTTCTATCGCAGAACCAGATGTTGAGTCCTCCATCCAGTTCCTGAACAATTGAATAATATTCTCATATGCAATACGACGTTTACCATCCGAGAGCACGGTAATGGGTTCCATAAGTATAACCTCCAGTTGTTTCTTCCTATTATTGTGCCAATTTTCGTTTAAAAATGTTTGTGAGTGAACATGAAAGAAGTGTTAACAAATTTCGCACTTCTTCACACTAAGTGTCAGATATGTCCATATCGCTTCTGGTTAATTTCGCAGATTCCACACATTGATGTAAAATAGAGAAATACCCGTGTGATTTAATTAACGGGAGGTTAAGGATGAATTTGGTATTATAGGAGGTTACACTGATGAATATTGTTTCCATTGAACCAACACCGAGTCCAAATACGATGATGCTGCATCTCGATGAACGTCTGGAGGACGGAATTCGCAGAACATATACACTGGACAACGAACGATCCGCCCCGGCGTTCATTCGCCAGATGCTTCATATTCCCGGCGTGAAGAGTGTATTTCACACGACCGACTTCGTGGCGCTTGATCGCAAAGGAAACGCAGACTGGTCTGTGATTCTGGGCGAAGTCCAGAATCGTCTCGGACAGGAAGGCATCAACCTGGACTGGATTGAGTCTGAGGACGGATCTGGCGAACACTTCGGAGAAGCACAGGTATTCGTTCAGTTCTTTAGAGGGGTACCCATGCAAATCAGGGTTAAGGCCGGAGCCAAAGAAGAACGAATCTCGCTGTCAGATCGTTTTGTCAAAGCCGTTACCGAAGTTGCCAGTGCAACCATGATCAAAGAACGTAAACTGAGTGATTACGGCGTTCGTTACGGCGAATTGCCGGACATCGCACGCGAAGTTGAGCAAGAGCTGGAAGCGGCCTATCCGCCAGAACGACTGGAGCAGGTCATCCAACAGGCGATTGAACATGGTACCAACTCCGAAGAATTTATTGAGCGTCGTCGCGAACTGGATGGTGCCGAACTCGAAGAGGCCTTGCGTAACAGTGACTGGAATGTTCGCTATGCTGCCTTGGACGGCATGGAGCCTACAGCAGAAAGATTGCCGCTTGTAGCTCAAGCTCTGCATGATGACAAAATGCAGATCCGGCGTTTGGCCGTGGTATACCTGGGTGACATTCGTACACCGGAAGCAATGGAACTGCTGTATGAAGCGCTCCAGGACAGTTCACCTGCGGTACGCCGTACGGCCGGGGATACCTTGTCTGATATCGGCGATCCTGCCGCCACACCAGCCATGACAGCAACATTATCGGATAAAAGTAAACTTGTCCGCTGGCGTGCTGCACGTTTTCTATATGAGGTCGGTACAGAAGAAGCAGAGCAAGCGTTGCGAGTTGCAGCCGATGATCCCGAATTCGAAGTCAGCCTGCAAGCCAAGATGGCTCTGGAACGAATCGAATCCGGCGAACAAGCTGCCGGAACGGTATGGCAACAGATGGCCGGCCGCAACAAAAAAGAGGAATAGTCGTCCCTCAAACCTCACATCCAACAATTGTTATTGCACTGGAAAAGCACGCGCGTTATACTGGTTGTCTGTTTACTAAACTGAACACACCGTGTTAAGTTGTGTTGTTCATAATTTCATAGACAATAGATACACCTCATCCATGAATGGTGAGGTAGAGGTCGCGGGTGCGATCAGTACGCTGAAGGAGGCGCTAAGGAGCCGCTTATGAGATCAGCCGAAAGGTGCACCCGCCGAAGCTTACTGGACGTTCCTTATACGGTCCGGTGGGCTGGGGCTGCTGTCGAAAGGCGCAGAACTGTCACGGAAGTACATTTCCTTTGTATAAAGGTATGAATTCTTCTGTGTTGAGCTATCTTAATCATCTGGGACATGGTGCGGACATTGAAATATTAAAGACCGCAGGCTGATGCCTGTGGTCTTTTTGTTTAGGAAGCAATTATCTCAAACATCAGTATATCGAATGAAGGAGTGTTTCCATGCAAGACCGCAGTAACCCAACAACAACTAGACCTTCCCTGAAAAAAGGATTACGCGCACGCCATATGACGATGATCGCTCTCGGTGGCTCAATTGGGACCGGGCTGTTTCTCGCAAGTGGTACCGCCATCTCAACCGCAGGCCCTGGCGGGGCATTAATTGCCTACGCGGCCGTTGGCATCATGGTCTATTTCCTCATGACCAGCCTTGGTGAGCTTGCTACCTTTATGCCGGACTCCGGTTCATTTAATACGTATGCCGCACGTTTTGTCGATCCCGCCCTCGGGTTCGCCATGGGCTGGAACTTCTGGTATAACTGGGCGGTAACCATCGCAGCAGAGCTTGCTGCCGCAACAGTGCTCATTAAATACTGGTTCCCCGACAGTTCGTCCATGTTATGGAGCTTACTGTTCCTCGTGCTGATCTTTGCCTTGAATGTCCTGTCCGTCAAAGGATACGGGGAGTCCGAGTACTGGTTCGCCATTATCAAGGTAGCTACCGTTATCATCTTCCTGGCCGTTGGTGTGCTTATGATCTTTGGTATTATGGGCGGAGAAGCCGTTGGTTTCAGTAACTTCACCATCGGTGATGCGCCCATTCATGGCGGATTCTTCGCCGTGTTAGGCGTATTCATGGCTGCGGGATTCTCATTCCAGGGTACCGAGCTTATCGGAGTAGCCGCCGGGGAAAGTGAGAATCCGCGCGAAAATGTACCTCGTGCCATTCGGCAGGTATTCTGGCGCATTCTGATTTTTTACATTTTGGCGATTACCGTGATCAGTCTGATCATCCCGTATACTCATCCGAATCTGCTCAAAGGAGATCTGGAAAATATCGGGGTCAGCCCGTTCACACTGGTGTTTGAAAAAGCAGGACTCGCCATTGCGGCTTCCGTCATGAATGCCGTTATTCTAACTTCCGTACTCTCTGCCGGAAACTCAGGCATGTATGCTTCAAGCCGGGTTCTCTATGCCCTTGCCCGAGACGGTAAAGCGCCTCGGTTCCTCGGTAAGCTGAACAAAAAAGGCATTCCCATGAATGCCTTGCTGCTTACCACAGCCGTTGGCATGTTGGCATTTCTTGCCTCCCTGTTCGGCGATGGCATAGTGTATACCTGGTTGCTGAATGCATCCGGTATGTGTGGTTTTATTACTTGGCTAGGTATCGCTATCAGTCATTATCGCTTCCGTCGTGCATACGTTGCACAAGGCAGGGACCTAAGCGATCTGCCTTACCGGGCACGTTGGTTCCCGTTTGGGCCGATCTTTGCCTTTGTCCTGTGTATTATCGTGATTATTGGACAGAACTATCAGGCATTTACGGGTGACGAGATCGACTGGAGTGGAGCCATCGTTGCCTATCTGAGTGTCCCCCTGTTCCTCGTGTTGTGGCTTGGTTACAAATGGATCAAAAAAACTAAAGTGGTGCCGCTGAAGGAATGTGATTTCACACCTACCGATGCACCAAGTAACAAATAGTAGCTCCAACTTACTATCATCTACAGATAAAATTGACTTTATATCATAAAACCTCCCCGTGGCGTTGCAGTTTTCATTCTGTAGCGATACGGGGAGGTTTTTTGGTGACGGCCCCTTCGAACATTCCTGTACCTCTTCGTCCTTTCGTCTCCTGTCCATATTTTGTATAGGTCTGTAAGTAAAAATAGATAAAGGTATACTATTTTTCTTGAACAACGGGAGTTGATGCATAATGAAAAAATTCTCTATCCTGCTCATTCTGCTGGGCATGCTGATCATCAGCTTTCCTTTCCTACGGGACACGTATTATGACTGGCAGCAAACCCGTGTGATGAACGATCTGGAGCAACTGCAAGACGGCTTGTCCAAGCTGAATCACGCCTTCGAACAAGGCATACAGGATGCAGCTTCCGCCGAGCCGACTACTGAAAATACAGATCCAGTGCAAGAGACATCGTCGAATACGTTGGGTGTACTATCGATTGACAAGATTGATGTCCACTTACCGATTCTGGAAGGTGCCACGGAAGCAAACATGAAGGTAGCTGCAACCCACCTTGTCGAAACCAATAGAATCGGTAACAAAGGTAATGCCGCCATTGCCGCTCATCGCGCCCACAAAAAAGGACGACTGTTCAATCGCTTGGGAGAACTCCAGATTGGCGATTCAATGGAAGTCACCCTGGCAGATCGAACGATCATCCATTATAAGATAGATCGGATATCCGTTGTGAAGCCTAATGACTTGTCCGTGCTGGAAGACCCCGGACTTGGACAGGTCCTTACCTTGATTACCTGTGATCCACTCGTCAATCCAACACATCGGTTAATTGTAAGAGCCATTAAAGTAAATCCTGACGTTGCTGGATTTGATCTTCCTTAAGGTTCAACCGAAATAAAATATAACACCCTCTAGTATATTCACACCGTGACTCTGGGTCACTTGTGAAGCTAGAGGGTGTTTTTATCTGTTTTATCTGAAAATGATCTATTCCTGCATTACGTGCTGCGTGCGATCTAACGCTGAAGCAGTTGTCTACGTCGGAAGTAAACGTATCCCACACTACCCAATGCCATCAGCATCATGCCTGCCACAGTGAAAGCCCATGTGCTCTCTTCGCCTGTCTTCGGCAGCATTCCCTGTGATGCAGAGTTTCCGGTCTGCTGTGATGCAGAATTCCCAGTCCCCTGCGATCCATCTGTATCCGTTCCCGCAGAAGGTGCCAATGCGCTATCCCCATCCGCTGTATCTGTATCCCCCACTGGAGGTGCAGTGTCGTCACCGTTGGAGACGCCAGGTGAAGGAGGAGTTACTCCGTTATCTTCATCTGTTGGAAGCTCGGTTCCGTCTCCAGGTTCAGTAGGTCCAGTAACCACTGTACCTGGGACAGACGTTCCTGGTTTTTCTGGTCCCGGTGTTACTGGTTTCTCCGGATCTGGTGTTACACCCGTAGTAGGTGTCCCCGGATTATAAGGTCCACTCGATCCACCGCCCGATACCGGGATAGCCTGATTTGTTTTTTCTACAACTATGGCTTCGGTTTGTATGTTCGTAATTTCAAATGGTACAGGTGTTGTGTCCAAGATATATCCGTTAGGTGCTTTTATTTCGACCAACTGATATTTATTGACATCCAGGTCTTTAAGTACAATTTCACCTTGCTGATTGGTTGTCAGTGTGGCTTCATCCAGACCTGTTACCTTGTGGAACTCCCAATTCCCATTTGCATCCATCAATGCAGTTTGAGCCCGTAATTCAAACACTGCACCTTGTAGATGCTGAGTTCGACCCGCATTGGTTTTAATCAATTTCACGGAACGATTATTTTCTTTATTTTCAATAGTCAATTGCGTTTCCGGTTTGATAATAGATACAAGCGTCTCCGGCTGTTCAATGACAAAACCTTCTGCCTTGGTCTCTACCAATGTATATGAACCATAGGTTAATCCATCGAATTCAATGACCCCGTTCAGATCCGTTACTTTCGTATCGATGATCGCATTGGAGTGATCACGCAATTCGAATTCAATTCCACTTAATACGGACTGATCCTTCGCATTGACTTTGGTAACGACAAGTTTGCCACCTGCCCCTATGGCATTCGACTTCGTCAGTGTAATAATCTGAGTCTGATTCTCTACGATGGTGAAGGGAATCGGGGTAGCATCCAACTGATAAAACTCGGGTGCCACAACCTCTACCAATTCATAATCCCCAGGTAAGAGATCACCTTTGGCGATTTTCCCATCTTCCCCTGTCGTCAACTCGTCTATTTTCTCTCGGGTTGCGCCATTGTTCAAGTACAATTCAAAGGTTGCACCCTGGAGCTTCTTGGATGATTCAATGGCATCTACCTTAGTTAATTCGAAGCCTTGTCGAATCTTTTTATTTTCAATGTCAAAGGCAATATCCGCATCCTTGAATTCAATCGTTTTACCTGAGGCAGAGCCATACTCTGGATCAACCATGTATCCTGCCGGTGCAGATAATTCTTTTAACTTATAAGGTATACCGTTGGTTAGATTGTTTAATCGATAGTTTCTGGAGCTTTCAACCACACCATTCTCGTCCGTTGGTTTCAATGTTTCCAGGAGCGTAGTTCCAGACGCATTATAGATTGCGAATATGGCTCCTTCCAGTGGAAGCCCAGTATCACTGACTTTGTGGATTCTAATCTTGCCCAGACCAGTAGAGGCTCCTCCACCCGCTCCAGCCAATGAAACTTTGATACCCACCTGATTGCCTTCTCCCACCACTGAGGAGGACTGACCTGCAAATTCAACTTTATTCTCAATTCGGGCGCCATGATCGGCATTAATATAGGACTGATATTCTAGAATGAATGCCGTATGGATATCTTTATTGAAGGTGAGGGTAAATGTATTACCTTCAACGGTCAATTCATAATCTGCCGGATCAACCAGTCCAGCTTTGTTGGATACATTGCCTGAATTGTTGGCAGGCAGGTTCGTTGCATATAATTTTAAGGAGTCCGCCAATAAAATTTGATTCTCCGACAAGGTATCTGTTAATGGCGTACCCGCTGGAACATAAGATTGACTTGGATTGATATTTACCGTCCATGATGCTTTATCCGTTGTACCGATCTGTTGACCTGTTTTTTGAACATACACACCCCCATGAACTGGCGTGATGCTCGCTGATCTGTTAAAGCGCTCTTCACCGCCCTCACCATCGGTTAGTACGGCCTGGTTGGCATACGTACCTTCCACGGAATAAGGTCCATCCAGGCTCGTTTGATACTGAATGCGATAAGCTGCTTTGCCGATGTTCCCCAGGTCCAATGTAAAACCTTTACCGTCCGGGTTCAGCTGGAATTGACCAGGTGTGAGCGCAACCTCGCTACCTACAGCAGTAACATTATTGGCTCCCTGTAACTCTAACTCATGAACTTTTAATGAACCGTCTACAAAAGATTGGTTACCCGTGTAGGCATCCTTAAGGATAGCCTCCTGAATATCAAACAAGTTGTAGTTTACATCAATTGTCCACGTGATCGTTTTGTCTTTGGCGCTGTATTCGCCCTTTTTGTTACCATTTTGAATGGTGTACTCTTGCGGTTTGACCATAGCCGACTTGGTAATCGCAGTCTGTGCTACATTGGACTCTTTCCAATCGACCTTGGCCGAGTTGCGATATTCATTATCCGTTGGCATACCTGCCGTCGGATCAAAGCTTGTCGTATAGGTAATGACATGTTCCGTGTTAATGGTAACGCCGTCCTTTAGGCGAACGGAGAATCCTTTTTCATACGTAGGATCAGCCGGGTCTGGAGTCAATTCAAAGTCGTCTTTGTTAACCCCAGTCACTTGAAGACTACCCGGAATTAGCTTCATGTGTCTGCCTTCATAATTGTCGGTAATGACGATATCCGTCATGTCCTGCAAATCACGGTTCAACACCATCTGCCATTCAATTTCTTTGGTGTTGAAGTTTTCACTTTTTACGCTTTTGGCAAAAATGACTTCCCGAATGTCTTTCCGGCCTGTTTTGGAAGTACCATCATACATGTTCACTGTGTTCGTAATAGTATCGTTTGTATAGACACGATGAATGGATTGTGTATCATATTCGATCTCATAGGCCTTGGTAATGTCGTTCTTAAAATGTAATCTGAAGCCGTCATCAAAACCTGTATTTATCGTTTCAAGTGTGTATTCATTC
Organism: Paenibacillus sp. FSL R5-0749; assembly: GCF_038595085.1. Classification (NCBI taxonomy): domain Bacteria; kingdom Bacillati; phylum Bacillota; class Bacilli; order Caryophanales; family Paenibacillaceae; genus Paenibacillus; species Paenibacillus sp. FSL R5-0749. The sequence continues at coordinate 5,692,516 of NZ_CP152005.1, forward strand.
GGATTCACCAGCGTTCTGTTCGAAGCCGCTCCGCTCGCATTAATATCAACTTGGTATACGTTGACGGAATTGTTGATCAGTTGCTGTTTGGCCGTATCAAAACGGTCTTCAATCCATGCATTCGCTTGCATGATTTCTTGCTGATTGTAGTTATATTGCACTTTCCATGTGATTGTCTGTGTCACCGGATCATACGCACTATCTTGGCCGGACTTGTTCAAAGGCTCGTTAAAACTCACACGAACTCGGCCAATATCCGTTTCGTTATGCTCGCTCTGATCCGTTGTAAGCGCAACCTGGTTTTGAAACTCCACATTGGTGAACGGAGCAGTGGTTGGTGCTTTAACACTTGTCGTATAGGTTACACGATAGGCCTTATCCGTGTCTCCCAATACAATTGGAAACTGTGGTTCCGTTTGAACTATTGGACCTTCTTTTACAGATCCATTCAATTGCACTTCCAATTCACGAATTTCGATATTGCCCTTGAGTTCAAGGTTTGTTGGCAATGTATCTGTAAGAAACGCATTTTTCAAAGCCTTCTCGCCTTGGTTAAAATCTACAGTCCATTTAATTTCATCCGAGTTGAAATTGTCTTTGTTTGCGCTTCCCGATTTCTTCAATTTATCTATGGCTGTGTTGGCAAAATGCACATTAATGCTGCCTTGCCCTACAGAGCTAAAGTCTATCTGTTGTTTCAATCCATCTTCCATCTTGCTCTCATCAAACTTAATCCACACGTAGAAGTTGCCTTCCAACTGCGCATGCTCGATCAGTTCGTTAAAGGTAAAGATGATTGTGCCATCTGGATTCACCACATACTCCCCAACACCGCCATCCAGATCGCCCTTAAGCTGTGATCCAATGATGAATTTATCCGGCAAGTTGAAGGTAAACGTGGAACCATCGCTGTAGTTGTGGGTGTCATTTGCAAGCCCCCATGTAAAGACGACAGCCACCTCATCCTGAATGGATGGACGAATATCCTCAATCTTATCGCCTTTGATATCAATCGTTCCATTTCCATTATCTTGCGGTGCCTGATTGTACATCTGCACACTCGTAATTAATTGCTCTGTAATTACCGGACCTGCAGCTGCACCAAGCAGATGCATCGTATTATCCTCCTGATCTTCCGGAGTACTGACATCCTTATCTTCTTCCGGAATGGCAGGATCTTCTTTCACTTCTCCCGAACCTGCCGAACCGTCTTCTACCGCTGTATCACTGATTGCACTGGCTGGCAAATTAGTTAATTCATCCTGAGCATGCATCGTTGGTGTTAATATCCAACCCTGCATCATTTGTGTGACCAGCAACAGAGCAATGATCACTATGCTCACTTTTTTCCTCATTTTTTGCATATCCTCCTCGTACGTAATGTTGGCATGCGCCGAAGAATAGAATAGCAAAGCGACATATACAAAAAATAGACAACACTAAAACCCTCGTCGTTGAACACAAATTGAACGCAAAAAAGGACACTCCTCAAGCGGAGCATCCTGTTCAAAACAATTATAACGTCCAGTTAATTTTGACGCGCAGATCCGTAGTACCTTCCATTTTGGACACATAATAAGATATCGATTTCATGCCAAGCTGGTACAAATCCTGTAAATCTTCGATCAGTCCAGCCTCCGTACCCTTGTACCTGAACGTGAGCGAGGTTCCGCCTTCCTTCAGTGTACCTTGAACCTTGGTCTTCAGCGCAGCATGACCTTTAACGGCATCCTGTTCATCATACAGGGAATAGTCCAGAGCATGGTACAGCTTCTGATAAGCGGCCTTTTTGCTATCTCCGGCCTTCACGAGCTTTAATAAAGCTTCTCGATATGGGGCTGGCGCAGCGGGGTACTTGCTTTTGCCTGTCCAGATATGGTCACGTGCCATCTCATCATCACTCAGCAAATAATAGCTGTGGCTTACCTTACCTTTCCGGTCAGGAGTAGGATCATCCCAGGTGGTGTCCATGTGATACCACTTGCCGTCCAGGTTCACGATATTCCAGGCATGAAGCTGCCCGCCTGCTGTACCTTCCACAATCCGGTTATCGATGCCTACTCGCTCCAGCATTCGATAAGCCAGCAATGAGTATCCCTGACAGACGGTACTGCCTGTAACAAGCCCGTCGTAGGCCGTATATTTCTTGAGCGAAGTATCGTAGGACAGGTTAAGTACAATCCAGTCATGGATGACCTTGACCTTCTCATGATCCGTCATGCCTGGTTTGATGATTTCTTTCAACACATTCGTAACTTTACGATTCACATAATCGGTCTGTTCCTTGGTCTCCCGGTAGGAAAGCGTCACATGTACTTCGGCCGATACATTGGAGCCTTTATAATTAAATGCGTAACTTTTAACGGTATATTGGATATAGGGGTCACTCTTCATTGCCTCATCGATGGAGGTTTGTAATTGTTTTTTGAGGCCTTTCACATTGCCTTTGTATGTAAAAACAAGTTCCTCCGTCCGCTGTGACATTGCGGTAAGCAAGGTCTGGCGCAAATCCGTTGCCGTGGATATATCCGATGTTCCTGATGCAGCGTACAGTTGATCCAGATCAACCGTACGTGGTAACGCTACAGCAATCAGACAGCCTGCCAGCAGTACGGTGATAATTCGTTTCCCGTTCTTACCCATGAAAGGAACCCACCCTTCTTTGCAAAGTTCTCACGCCTTATTGTATCACAAAAGGCTCTGGCGTCATTCTAGTTTTGTAAAAGCAAATCAAAAGAGACCTTCTATGGAAGGTCCCTTTGATCTTCAATTCGTTGAATCACGAGTACCCGTTATCTTCATCCTATGATTCGGACGGGCGTAATATGTGTGATTCCTCGTCTAATACAGACGATTGCCACTCATAAACGTATCGGTCTTGCCTTGAAGTTTGGCAAGTCGTTCCAGTACCTGTGAAGCTTCAGCTACCGTCACTTTGCGTGCAGGCATGAAACGTCCCTCAATTGAAGGAAGTAATCCCAGCTTCAAACTCAGGGAAACCGCCCCTTTACTCGAAATGGCACTGGCATCTGCGATATTGGGAAGATCCGATGGCAATGTGTAGAATCCGGCCAGCTTCTCATAGCGCAGTATGCGTACAAGCAGCACCGCCAATTCTTCACGGGTCATCTCTTCTTGCGGGTTCAGATTCTGTTCTGGGTCCGCTCCGGCAAGCCAGCGTTGATCGATTAACACCTTGATTGCCTTATAATAAGGGCTGTCAGGGGTTACATCAGCGTATAGCTTGTCATCTCCGTCCCCACTATAATACAGATCCATATTCGGGTTAATCGCTCTTGCCAAATAGTTAAACCAGTCTCCTCGGGTGATCACCCGATCCGGGAATACACGTCCCTGCTCATCCGCTAGCAACACGCCATGCTGTGTCATATTGCGAAGCGCATCTTCGGCCACATGGCCTGAGATATCCGTAGGTTCTGTCTTGCTTGCAGCACCTGTCTCCCCGTATTGAAGCTTCCACTCTCCCGTGTTAGCATCCAGTACTTCATAAGTGCCATAGATGGAATTCTCATCACGGGTTGGCATATAAGCAAGGTTAACTCCCACCGGAATAACTTGACCATTATTCAGACCATACCCGCCATAACGGGAATATGCGAGGATCAGCTTGAACTCCTCCAGATAGAGCGCCTTGGCCTCTTCATAACTGATGGCTGGCTTATCATCTGCTGGCAATTGTTCAGGCGTTGCTGCAATGCGTGTATAGAACTCGTTCACGGTTCCATCGTTCAACACCTGCACTTGTGCTGTATCATCTTTCACCGGAATTCCATTCAGATAGCGTTGGAACATAAACGTACGAGCATCGTCTACCTCAATAACGTTAGCCAATCTAAATTGCTCCGTTGCATCTGGAACTAACGCAATCACCGTGTTCATCGCCAGTTTCTCAGCTTGCTTTCGGGTAATTAATTTGCCTGTTTTCTCTTCAGTCTGCTTTTCCTGCTCTGGTCCAATGCGTTGCATCATCGTATAGCTGTAGATCTGCCCAGTCACTGCATCCACCTGTGCTGAAATATCCCGCATGAACATATAGGACGTATTGGCACTTCGATCACTCCAGCTCAGACTCCATACCTGATTGTTCGGACTTGCAAAAAAACCTTTGCTTAACTGGCTATGCTCCAGCTTGTAACCTTTGGGAATATCAAAGTTCGTTACCACCCGATTGGCGGCCTGCTGTACATTTAATCTTGTACCATTGCTTGGAACAAAAGGCGTCACGTCCCCTTGCAACTTCGTATCCTGCTGTAAAGAATCCTCGTCCACTGCTTTGCCTGTTAATGTATTAATCCGTTCCAACGTATTGGCTTCAATCGGAACAATACTGATATTCTTCGGTGTATATCCAAGGTAATACTGCTGACCCTGTTTGGAAGACGAGCGATCTTTGGAGATATAAGCCAGCTCTACATCAAACTGTTCTTCAAACTGCTGTCTGGCCTTCTCTTCCGAAGCTGTCGGTTTCGATGAAGGATATTTAGCAGATGTAGTACCTCGTGAGTAACCTGTCACCAAACCACTTTCATCCACATTGATGTGGACTGTCTCTGCGTCAGATAACAATCCGTCATGTTTTAACTGGTAAGCATATCGGTATTCTGTTCTGCCAAACAAAGACTCTTGTTCGATGGAAGAATACAGATCTCCTAGCGGAGCATACTCCGTATCCTTCAAGCCTGGAATCGCTTGATACAACAGTGCCACGGCCTTCTCTTCAGCTTCAGCTTTCGTTAGCTTAACATCCGATCCCGAGACATGTTTATCCAGAATATCCGATGGTAGATGTACACTTAACACTTCCCCTGTGCCTGCATGTACAGTCCCACTGAATCCCGATGTATGATTGCCTTGTGTAATCTGGAATCCAATCTCCCATGCCTTGTAGTCTGGCGGTGGATAGGAATTAGGTGAATCGAATCGTGCAGATGAGATCGTTGCTTTTTTTAACAATGGAAATAATCTAAGTATATTTTCACTGGCTTGCCTGGATGAGATTTTCGCTCCCTCTGGCACGTCATTGCTGGTTGCGTCTAGTTGTTCATTTTCCCCCGTTGTTGCTTCGTTCACCTGCTCTGCTTGCGCGGCTGATGCGCTGCCTGCAAAACCTGGTGTTTGCGAAGCAAGCAGCAGTGTTGCCATCGCTGCAGTTGTTGCTTTGGTTGCGAACATTTTGATACGTACATTGAACTTCCAATTCAAACTCAAATCTGGACCTCTCCCTTCAATTTCATACAAAGAAGCATAACAAATAACCTCGCATGAATATTGCCAGTCTACTCTATGATACCATAAGCTTCCTTTTTAATCGTCTTTTCCCGTCAATTTTACAATTGTGAATTTCTGCATATTGCTCATAAAAGCAAAAAAAACGCCAACCACGTTGGCGTTTTCTCTGTTAGCCTGCACGCTTATGTAGGCTGTTCTATCCTGTTAACTACTCGCTATAGACGAATCATTCAACTTCGCCTGACCATGAACATGGGTTTTCAGAAATGGAATAACGGTATCCCAGAAGGCAGGATCTTCCTCGGAACAACTGTGACCTCCGCTATTAACCCATAGATGTTCCACAGGCGGATCGGCTTTGGACATAAAATATTCAAGCTCACTCGGAGGAATAAAATTATCTCCCTTGGAGTGCACCATGAGCAACGGGAGTTGCATCCCCCTGCGCCGTTCATTCAGCATCATCACCGGATCGCGCTGACGATAGGATTTCAGAGATTCACCCAGTCGCCAGAACCAGATTCTCGGAATTAACTGGGCCAGGGGAAACAGAGGCAGACGTCGGCGTCTCAGCTCCGAACTGACAATAACCTCAAATTGCGATGGCATGGAATCCGTAATTACTGCTGATACCGGAATGCCTTCAGTCACTGCAAGAATCGTACCCAGTCCACCCAGTGAATGTCCAAGCACTCCGATAGCAGATGAATCAATCTCTGGCCGTGCAGACGTATACTGCAATGCCGCCAGCAGATCATCCCGGAACAGATAGGCAGATGCAGCACGAACTGGATCACTGGCCCCATGACTGCGGACATCATACATAAACAGGGCATATCCTGCTTCCCAGATCGGCCTCGCATAACGTAGAACACGAGAGCGATTGGAGCCCCAGCCATGTGCAATAATCACGAGCGGCCATGGTTTCGGAATATCAGCTCTGGCCGGGATGAACCACCCATGCACCCGACCTCCCCCACTGTCAAAGGTCACATCCTCAAATGGCATTGGAGGTGTCAGTGTGATCGGAATCTTCTTGGGTGTCTGGCTCTTTACCGCCGCCTTCCATAATCCACCTGCCGTTACTGCAGCAACGGCCAGCATGCCGCCAATCATTGTTTTAGCTTTCACAGGGCATCTCTCCTCTCCGAATTCTGGCATACATCCATCATACGACACTAGAATGAACGGCACGTTAAACGACATCGGTTCTTATGATAACGAATAATCCAGCAATTGATCTAAAGCTACCTTAATATATACCCAAATGGACATATCCCTCATCTTTCGCTGAAGTCTAAACTTCAGCTGCTTCCACAAATCTCCGTGCACATGCTGCAATCTGCTCATGATCTCCTGCTACAAGGGCTTCACGTGGTAAAAGTGCACTTCCCAGACCTACGGCAGCAGCACCTGCTGCATAATAGTCAGCAATATTCTCCAGTGTAGCGCCGCCTGTTGCCAACAGTGGGATATGGTTCAGCGGAGCTTTAATCTCCCGCAGATACGGTATGCCCAGGCTCGCCATCGGAAACAGCTTCACAACACGTGCTCCCGCCTCATGGGCTGCGACAATCTCCGTTGGTGTCATGGCTCCAGGCCAGATCTCGACACCATGTTCTACAGCATATTCAATGACAGACAGATCGACATTGGGGGACACCAGAAACTGTGCTCCTGCAGCGACCGCTTCCTTCGCCATCTGCACATTCAGTACCGTACCAGCTCCGACATAAGCCTTTCCTTCATGCCGCTCACGCCAGTCTGCAATAATATCATGTGCTCCAGGTGTGTTCAGCGTGACTTCCATCAGTCGAATTCCACCACTCGTCATGCCTTGTCCAGCTGTTACTGCCGCTTCACGGCTAATACCGCGCACAATCGCGACCAGCCTCGACTCCAATAGTACTTCCGTCAGATTCATATCCAGTTCCCCTTATTTCATCAATTCGGCAGCCGAAGACAGGTAATCATGTTCACTGCTTTTCCGTTATTCATTATTGTAAAGCATATCCTCCCCTGGATGAAATACATTAATCCATTTCCAAACTGAATCCGTCTTTTGATCAGTACTAAGAAGTCATTGCATTGCAACGTAAAAAAACCTCTCCATGGACATGGGGATGATTCACCCATTCAATTCCACGAAAGAGGCATCATTGAGACCTTCATGCTAAGCCTTTTCCAATACGTTATCCTTCTCCAGATCTTTAAAGTAACGATCGTTATATAACATGCTCGGATGTGTTGGATGATAGGCGAGTGCGATATCATTATGTTCCCGGGCCTTGGCACGGTTACCCATCCGGTCATAACAGACACATAGTTGCAGATGCGGCATCCAGGTCCAGGCTGCTTCATTTAGCACCACCATAGGATCATCAGGACGTACAGCACGAGTCGCTTGTTCATACCAGAACAGGGCTTTGCGATAATCTTCACGGTCGGCAAAATAACCACCCAATCGACAGCAAATCTCGGCTCTTGGCAGATCATAGGCGAATGATCGGAACAATGCTGTTACTTCCTGTTCTGATCGTTTAAGTGCAGCTTCACAATCCGCAATTTTCTGGCAAGCCGCAATCTGGTCTTCCACCCAACCCAGCCCGGTGTCCAGAAACTTTTCATAGTACTTCACCGCATCCTCATGCTGTCCATGGTCCTTCAGTTCATTGCCAAAATAGTATAAGTCACGCGGTGAGAATTCCTCTCCGGTCTGTTCCCTCTTGCGATAGATCCGCAGATTCCGATCGGTATACTCCTTATCTTTCTTGTGGGTAACCGCTATGTCACTATGCAGCAGATTGCCTGCTACAGCCAGATATTCATGCACCGCGCCAATCCAGCGAAATTGCCGATCTCGACGCACCAGGCGATTCCGGCGCAGACTGTAGGATACTTTGCCTTCTGCCGTAAATGACAGATTGTAATCCATTGTGACACTATCAACAGCCGGGTCCAGCGAACGTTTCAAGGCAATAAGCTTCGCCCGATCTTCCGCTTCAAATACATCGTCGGCATCCAGCCACAGAATATATTCGCTCTTCGCCTGATCGAAGGCAAAGTTGCGTGCTGCTGCAAAGTCATCCACCCATTCAAAATCAACGATACGATCCGTATATCTGGAAGCGATCTGACGGGTACGATCCGTTGAACCGGTATCAACGATCACAATCTCATCGGTAATGCCGTTGACCGAGTCCAGACATCTGGCGAGGGATGCTTCTTCATTTTTCACAATCATACAGAGCGTAATGCTGATCGTCTCTTCCCCACGTCTGGCTCTGCGGTTAAAGGCAGCTACCCCCGGCAGTTCGGACAAACGGTAGATGTGGTACGCAGGGAGATGCGTATCAACGAAAAGGCGAAAACCAAGTGCCTGCGCACGGATACAGAAATGACGATCTTCTCCCCAGAAGGATACATTCGGAATCTGGTCATAGGAAACCCCGGCGGCCAGAACATTTTTGCGAATGAGCGTACATGCCCCCAACCCTCCAACTTCGTAACAACCTGGTATCCGCAGTTGATTCAGAAAAGCAGTCGTTTGCGCGCCCTCGTCTTCCGCTTCATTTCCGGCTGAAGATTTGCCGCCTCGACGATACAAAGCATACTCATCTTGCAGCCATACCTGAGGCATTTCCCTGGCCCCCGGCTGCCACCGGGTCCAAAAGATATTGGACACGATGTCTTTGCCACTCGATACGAGTTGTTCCAATGTCCGCGGATGCAGCACCAGATCAGAGTCTATCAAGAAAACAGCATCGTACTCGTTGTCGCGTGCATAATTCAAAATGCGGTTTTTTAGACCAGCTACACGCCAAATCTGTTCATCCTGCCAATAGTGGCCTCCCTCATCCTTGGTGTACAACCCTTTGTTGTCAGGACTATCGCTGCTATGTTCATCTGCCTGAATAACCGTCCCTTCATGCTGGAGCACAAATTCACGTAATATATTCGACGCAGCTTCTTCCTCGTTATCGTCAACAAACAGATAATCCGTCTTCACTGTTGTTCGTTCTAGTGCATGCAGAGAATCCAAAAATTCACGCAGCACCGGAGTTGTCTGACGAACCGGGCTGGCAATCAGTATTCTTTCCTGGACAAGCGTTTCAAGATTCTCCGGTTGGCGGGTTTCCTTCGATATAACAGAACGCCTGGACGGTCGATGATTACTCTGGCTCTTTACTTGGCTCTCTACATGGCTTTCATGTTGGTTTTGATGTTGCTTCTCTTTCTGTTCCCCATTTATTTGGGAATTCGGCTCTATTGGAGGTTGGGATTCCTCTTGCGATTGCGATTGGTGTAACGGGTCTTTCTTGCTCAACGTGCTCACTCCCCCTCTCCTTATTCGACCCATGCCAACAGTCGTGGCTCTTGATCCAATATCGATTCGTACTGTTCCTTCCAACCGTATCTTGCTTCAGGGTCCAATGCTTGATAGCGCTCATATTTGCGGATGCGGTCTTCTTCCCGCGCCCATCCATAATGCTTCACCCGGGGAGCATGACATCCATAACTCCAATGCTGGATCGTTAACGGAAAACGCCCACAATGCTGGGGTGTTTCCTTCCATTCATAGCTCATCCCCGGATGATAACGAATCAGAAACGGCCGATAGTAGGCATGGGCTTGCCAGAACTCATCTTCCCGGTAATGCGTATCACTCCACATATCAAACAATCTGAAATAAATCGCATCCTCGTTGCCACGAAGCAGCAGATCGCGTACAGCCCCAAAGTCACTGGTTAGAATCTCATCCGCATCCAGATTCAAAATCCATTCCGGATCGGTCGCCACTGTTTCTTCCCATTGTTGTTTCCTCAAGCTTACTTCGTCTGCAAAACGTGAAGAAGCGTTCTCCACCAATACAAGTGGAATACCGTCCAGAAGTTCCCGGCACATCGCCACCGTTCCATCCGTGCTTCCATCATCAATGATTACTGCACGATCAATCCAGGCACGATGTGTCTCCAAAGCCTGCTTGAGATAACGATTCTCCTCATTACGAACGATCATCGACAAGGTAATATGTGGTCTTCCATGTACCTCATGTTCATCCAAAGCTTCACCCCCATGCTCAAGCTTCTTCCTATTAAAATCGCCGGACACCCGATGTCTGGACAGATCACAATCCTCTATTCTCAATCTATGCAGAGCCGGAATGCGGATATGCAGGACAAGGAAACCTTTCACGGGGTTAATCTTGTTGAACGACAAAAAAAAGCACCCGCCTGTGCGGATGCTTCTGCATGTATGATATACATGTTTCATGTGATGAATTAACGGTATTCAGCCAAACGATCATTGAGACTACGTGTCTGTCCATAGACTTCCTGGTACAGTGCGAACAATCCATCATAGACAGCAACCGTTTCCGGGTTCGGCTCATAGGACTTCGCCGGACGAATAAACGCCGTTGCACATTCCTGCAAAGACGAGAACCAGCCACATCCATAGGCAGCCAGCATTGCTGCCCCCATAGCCGGACCCTGTTCGCTCTCCAACTTCACAATTGTGGCGTTGAAGACATCTGCCTGCATTTGCAACCAGGCTTCATTTTTGGCACCACCCCCAATAGAGATGACTTCATTAACGGTTTTACCTGCGCCGCGCAAAATATCAATGGATTCACGCAGCGAGAAGGTGATGCCCTCCATCACCGCACGTCCAAAGTGCTCCAGCTTGTGCCCGGCATCCATACCGATGAAGCTGCCCCGGATATTCGCATCTGGATGAGGTGTACGCTCCCCAACGATATAAGGTGTGAACAATAATCCGTTGCTGCCGGCCGGAATCTGATCAATGCCCTGTAAGAGCACATCAAAGGATTTGTCCGCTGCAAACGTATCCTTGAACCAGGACAAGCTATATCCTGCGGCAAGTGTTACCCCCATAATATAGAAGGCATCTTTCTCCCCATGATTGAAAAAGTGTACTTTGCCTTCGAAATCGAGATCTTTACGCTCTTCGTAGGAAAGCACCACCCCGGACGTTCCGATGCTGCACATCGTCTGACCTTCACTCAGAATGCCTGCGCCAATGGCACCGCATGCATTGTCCGCGCCACCTGCGTATACTTTCGTCGCAGCTGCCAGACCTGTTTGATCCGCAATCTCCGGCAACAGGGTACCCACTTCCTCAAACGATTCCACTAGACGTGGACATAGGGAGATCGGCAGCTTGAATGCTTCTGCAATCTCATTGCTCCACTGCTTGCCCGCAACGTCCAGCAGCAAGGTACCTGCTGCATCGGAATAATCCATGGCATAATCCCCTGTCAGGCGATAACGCACATAGTCTTTGGGTAACAGGAATAAGGATGCTTGCTGTAACAATTCAGGCTCGTTCTCCTGAACCCACAGAATTTTTGGCAAGGTAAAACCTTCAAGGGCGCGGTTCCGGGCAATGCTTAACAGCTTGCCATCCAGCACTTTTTCAATCCGGCGGCACTGAGCCGTTGTGCGTGTATCATTCCACAAGATTGCATTCCGCAGTGGTTTACCTTCGGCATCCACCAAAACCAGTCCATGCATCTGTCCGGAGAAGCTCAAACCTTCAATTTCCGAAGGCTGCACGCCAGATACTTCGAGCAATTTGCGCAGGGAAACAATCGTCTGCTCTACCCAATCTTCGGGATTTTGTTCACTGTATCCAGCCTTGGGCTGGTACAACGGGTATGCCTCCGATGCTTCAAATGCCACTTTTCCTTCACGATTGACCAACACGGTTTTAACCGCACTGGTTCCCAGATCGACACCAATTACGTAACTCATAGGTTAACTCCTCTCGTTTGTAACAGGATTGTATAAATGAAACCCTTGATGCTCATGTGATCACTTCGTGATCAGAAAACCCTTGGATCGCCGTTACCCCCGGATTTCCTTTATCCCCTTTAGCAAGGGAGAAATCCGGGGATAAATGCGACCGCTTCGCTTCCTCGGGTCCTTTCTGCTCACTCCGTTCTGCATGTAGCATCTTAGAAGAACATTTATATCAAAACAGTAAAAACATACTCGTTTTGGTAGCGAAAAGATGATCCAATGACCTTGATTCGTCATTGGTTATAAATGAAACCCTGATGCTCATCTGGCCACTCCGTGATCAGAAAACCCTCGGATCGCCGTTACCCCCGGATTTCCTTTAACCCCTTTAGCAAGGGTGAAATCCGGGGATAAATGCGAACGCTTTGCTTCCTCGGGTCCTTTCTGCTCACTCCGTTCTGCATGCATGATCCTGGATACACATGGATATCAAACGAGTAAAACGTACTCGTTTCTGTAGCAGAAAGATTCATCCAATGACCTTGATTCGTCATTTGTTATAAATGAAACCCTTGATGCTCATGTGATCACTTCGTGATCAGAAAACCCTCGGATCGCCGTTACCCCCGGATTTCCTTTAACCCCTTTATCAAGGGAGAAATCCGGGGATAAATGCGAACGCTTTGCTTCCTCGGGTACTTTCTGCTCACTCCGTTCTGCATGTACCATTTTAGAAGAACATTTATATCAAAACAGTAAAAACATACTCGTTTTTGTAGCGAAAAGATGATCCAATGACCTTGATTCGTCATTGGTTATAAATGAAACCCTTGATGCTCATGTGGCCACTCCGTGATCAGAAAACCCTCGGATCGCCGTTACCCCCGGATTTCCTTTATCCCCTTTAGCAAGGGAGAAATCCGGGGATAAATGCGACCGCTTTGCTTCCTCGGGTACTTTCTGCTCACTCCGTTTTGCATGTACCAATTTTAGAAGAACATTTATATCGGCAATTTAAAAACCACGTTGTATGTTTCATCAAAAAACCGCCCCCGTCTTCCCAAGGGAAAGTCGGGGACGGTCCGAATGTCATGCTTGTTCAGGCGTTCCATGGTACAAGCTAATCTTGTGCATAGGCTAGTTTGGACACTGATGTCCAACACATATGAGTTGAATAACCATCGGTGGTCGACGTGACCAACCCTGCCTAATCCACTATTAATCAGCCAGAATGTACTGGTTCAGTTGTGCTCTCAGCAATTCCTGACGTCCGGATTGGTTTTTGCGTGGGCTTTCATTGTTGAGTGCATACTCAGCAAGGGAAGCAAGTGTTGCTTTACCTGCAACCACATCTGCACCAATGCCTTCGCTGAAGCTGCTGTAACGTTTTTCGATGAAGTCATCGAATACACGATCTTCGATCAGTTTTGCAGCTACTTTCAGACCTTTGGCATACGTATCCATACCTGCGATGTGTGCCAGGAACAGATCGTCTGCTTCGAAGGAACCACGACGTACTTTCGCGTCAAAGTTCACACCGCCGCGGCCAATACCACCGTTTTTCAATACTTCATACATTGTCAGTGTCGCATCGTACATATCAACTGGGAACTCATCTGTATCCCAACCGATCAGCATATCACCTTGGTTCGCATCAAGAGAACCGAGCATACCGTTGGTACGAGCAACGCGGATTTCGTGATCAAATGTGTGACCAGCCAGCGTAGCATGGTTCGCTTCCAGGTTGAGTTTGAAGTGTTTGTCCAAACCGTATTTTTGCAAGAAAGCAATGGAAGTTGCTGCATCATAGTCATATTGGTGTTTCGTTGGCTCTTTCGGTTTAGGCTCGATCAGGAATTGTGCGTCAAAACCAATTTCCTTCGCGTAGTCTACAGCCATGTGGAACATGCGAGCAATGTTGTCTTGCTCCAGTTGCATGTCTGTGTTCAGCAATGTGTCGTAACCTTCACGTCCGCCCCAGAATACATAGTTTTCAGCGCCCAGACGTTTACCCACTTCCAGACCTTTCTTGATCTGTGCCGCAGCATGAGCATACACGTCTGCGTTACAAGTCGAAGCTGCACCAAACATGAAGCGTGGGTTCGAGAACATGTTCGCCGTGTTCCAGAGCAGTTTTTTGCCGCTGGATTTCATATGATCTTCAATCAGATCAACGATTGTATCAATGTTGCTGTAGAACTCGCGCAGGTTGTTGCCTTCTGGTGCAATGTCCACATCGTGGAAACAGAAGAACGGGAGATTCATTTTTTCCAAAAATTCAAATGCCGCTTCCACGCGTACTTTAGCGAGGTCCAGACCCGAGTATTTATCCCACGAACGAACAGCTGTCTCTGCACCAAACGGGTCACTTCCGCCTGCAGTTAATGTATGCCAATAAGCCATACCGAAACGGAAATGTTCTTCCATCAATTTGCCGGCTACCACTTCTTCTGGATTATAATGTTTAAAAGCAAAAGGATTCTTGGAATCTTTACCTTCGAATGAAATTTTATTAACGGATTCAAAATAGGCCATGTGTAAAATGCCTCCTCAATAGTTTTAAGAAATCGTTTACACCGTTATCCTAACACATCGAATTTACTTTGTCTATTGGTTAAACAAAGTAAAATAAAATTGTTTTTTACACGCTTGTTTACGCTATAATAGTCGAATAACTTGTTTCGGATGTGGGTCAGAACCCTTTGATCAGAAGAATAGGAGTGCCTTAACGATATGAAAATAACCGGAGACCAGATGCTGGTCAAAAAAATAAACAAATCGATCGTTCTGGATACGATCCGGCGCCATGCCCCTCTTTCTCGCGCGCGAGTGTCCGAGGTTACGGGGCTGAACAAAGCAACGGTATCCAACCTCGTTGCTGATCTGATTAGTGATGATCTGGTGCAGGAGATTGGCCCTGGGGAATCCAGTGGCGGACGCAAACCACTTATGTTGCTGTTTCGGGGGACATCCGGCTATGCAGTCGGCCTGGAACTCAGTGTGACCCATTTAAAAGGCGTGCTCACAGATCTGGAAGGACACATCATTACAGAATACGCAGTGACATTGGAACATCATGACGTGTCCTCTGTATTGGAGCAATTGAAATTGGCAGCAAAACAGCTCATTGAAGCAGCTCCTGCTTCTCCTCACGGTGTCATAGGCATCGGTATCGGAGTGCCCGGCATGGTCGATGAGGCAGGAACAGTCCTGTTTGCACCCAACTTGGGGTGGGAGAAGGTAGCGCTGCGCTCCATGCTTGAAGAAGAATTTGAACTGCCTGTCACCATCGACAATGAAGCCAATGCTGGCGCTCATGGAGAGTTGAATTTTGGTGCAGGCATCGGTGTCCGTCACATGATCTATATCAGTGCAGGCATGGGGATTGGTTCAGGCATCATGGTAGATGGTGAATTATACAAAGGCGCGTGGGGTTACGCAGGGGAAACAGGCCACATGTCCATTGAAGCGGAAGGTCTGCCTTGTTCCTGTGGAAATCGTGGTTGTTGGGAGTTATACGCTTCGGAAAAAGCCTATGAACACCCGGATCATCAGCTGAAATTACCTGCTCATACCACACGTGAGCTGATCCATTATGCGGAGCAAGGCCACAAAACTGTTCAGAAATTAT
This sequence comes from Paenibacillus sp. FSL R5-0749, assembly GCF_038595085.1. NCBI lineage: Bacteria > Bacillati > Bacillota > Bacilli > Caryophanales > Paenibacillaceae > Paenibacillus > Paenibacillus sp. FSL R5-0749. Next base: position 5,708,161 of record NZ_CP152005.1, read on the forward strand.
ACGACACGATTGGACGCAAATTGGGGATTGGCATTACCAATATTGTCAACAGTTTCAACCCGGAACGTATTATCATTGGTGGTCCGCTCTCTGAAGCAGGTCCCTGGATAGAAACCGCGTTAAAACAGGTTGTGGAGGAACGTACATTACCTTATCACCGTCGCAGTTTGCAGATTGAATGGGCAGCTCTGGGCAGCCGTTCCACCCGTGTTGGTGCCGCTTACTCTGCAATATCCCAATTTTTAGGTAAAATAAGAGTTTCAGTCTAATAACAGATGAAAATTGACATCATTTCGCCCCATTTCCTCCCTTTTTGTTAAAGAAATCCAGATGTATAATGGGGTTATGTGATTTTTGTCATGGCTGTGTCGATATAGCTGTGTTAATTCCGATAACGAAACGGAGTGAAAAGAAGCGTGACCTACGTGGATACTTCAGATATCTCGGCGCCAGTATTTGTCACCGTCCTCCTGTTCCTGATTGTGCTTGCGCCCCTGTTCAGCCTTGGCATACTCCGATTGTTCCAGAGCAAAAGGAAGGCTGGTTTCATGTACATGCTGTCAGGAGTGCTGGTATATGTTGTGTTTCAGACTTTCATGAGTATTTTTTTCTAGAGTAATCATTTGATTTTATGCAAAATTCCTTTCGCAGTAATTCAATCGTACACGTGATCATGTACTCTGAATTACGGGCGCAAGGTTTTTTTTGCTTCTATTTTCCCATTCTTAACATAGATGCTGGATTATGACAAATCGAGAAATCTTTCTTCCATCATATAAAGGAATATCCTGGATTTTCCCATTACGAAAAGAGGATTTCCTAAGTTAAGGATACATAAATGATATATAAAACAACCATATGTTCAAAACATATGGTTGCCAATGCTCAAAGCATATCAAATTGTTTTTCCTTAATAGTAGGTATCATGAATTGTACAGTCTAAACAATCATTCATTGAATTCTCTTACTCTTTAGTCATAGTTATCGGTACAAAAGTAGTCAAACCAGTATCTTTAACTTTAACTGAAGCACTAACTTGATAATAAGCCATATTAGCTAGATAAGAATCAGTATCAAGATATTTATTGTAGTTAGCATTATTTAAAGTATTTGTATAAGTTCTATCTAATGTTAGACCTATACCATCGCTTCCTACTACTCCATAAGCAGCAATTTTAACTTCGTTAGTAAACGTACTATGATAGATTTTATTTACATCGTTAGAAGTCATACTAAAGTTCATATTTCCACTTACTAAACCTAACTGAACTTCAATAAATCCAACAGTCTTTACATAACTGTTTTGGCCTACTTTACCATAACCAGCTAGAGTGAACTTAGTATTACCATCCCAAAAACTATTTATAGATACTTCAGATTGTGAAGATTGTGAAGGCTGAGCTGGTATAGCGTACTTTTTAACAAACTCCGCATCTTCCTCACTGAATTTCTCATTAAGTTCATATTTTGAATTTATTTCATCAAACCTTTCAGCGATTGCCTGACTATCTAATTCCTGAGCGTTAGATTCGGCACTCACAGATAATACAGGTAATATTGTTAATACTAATGTTAATAATAATATAATAGCTTTTTTCATTAATTTGATCCTCCAAATTTATAATTTTTACGTCGACGTCCTAATATTATACAATAAAAAACCATATAGTGGAAGCTTATTTGATTTTTTTTACCTTTTTACTATAAAATGATTGTTAGTTGGAAATTAATATTGTATTTACCACTAGATAAGAGAGGAGCTTTAATATGCTTAAAAAGACATTTGGTTTCCTGTTTGATTTTATACTTTGTTCTATTCTTTATTTTGTTGGTATAACCTTACTATGGGGTATAGAACTGCAAGTTTATCCTAGGATGGGTGTTAATCCAAAAGACTATATTTTGATATTCTTTGTAATTAATTGTTTGATAACTTTTCTTATTCATTCTAGATTTTATAATTTTGGAGAATGGTATACTTCGCGAAAATTAATGATCAAATCCCGAACAAAAAAAATAGTAATATCGGTTATAATAATACTGGCCTTAATTCCAGTTGTTTTAACTAGTATGTGAGCGTGGATATCTCTAACTCGACTGTTACCAGAATCGAAAATGCTGCTCTTAATCTTATAATCATGCTGCTTGTTCACCTCAATTATGCTCTGCGTCTTAGAAAAATGATTTCGTACTTCTGTATATTGGACAATTCTGAATGATGTTTACGACCATCCGATCCATTCAAAGAAAACGCACAAAAAACCGTACCCTTCGGGGTACGGTTCTTTCTATATCCTAACGGCTCGCGAAAACCGGAATTTCATATGAATTGAAACGTTCTTCAACACATCATGTTCCAGATGATCAGCGTAATTTAAGCGTCCAATACTTTGGCAAATTGCGTTTTGTTCATACCCAGAATGCGGTGTTCACCAATGACAGTCAATGGCACGGCACGTACACCCATGTCCCACACTTGTTGTGCAAATTCATCGCTAGTTTCGATGTTGCGCTCTTCATAAGAGATCCCTTTGTCAGCCAGGAATGTTTTTACGGATTTGCAGTTCGGGCAGTTCGTTGATGTATATACAATTACGTTTTCCATGTTTAATTCACCTCATATGGTTTATATTATTCTATCGTTTGGTTGAAATCAGTGGAATCAGCTCATTCTATTACAGAACAACTGCGCTGTGCTCCAAGCTTTCAATGTATTTCTCGGTGTCCATAGCAGCCATACATCCGCTACCTGCAGCTGTGATTGCTTGTTTGTAACGTGTATCCTGCACGTCACCACATGCGAATACGCCTGGGATGTTTGTCTCGGATGTACCTGGTGTAGTCAGGATATATCCATGTTCGTCCGTAGTGATCTGTCCGCCAAGGAAACCAGTGTTTGGTGTGTGACCGATAGCTACGAATACGCCGCTTGCCGGAATCACTTCTTCTACACCTGTTTCGTTGTTCAATACTTTCAGACCTGTTACGCCGTTGTCACCAGCAAGGACTTCAAGTGGTGTACGATTCAAAGCCATTTCTACTTTTTCGTTGCTGCGTGCACGATCCTGCATGATTTTGGAGCCACGCAGTTCTTCACGACGGTGTACCAGCGTTACTTTGGAACCGAAACGGGACAGGAAGCTTGCTTCCTCAAGAGCAGAGTCACCACCGCCGATAACGATGATCTCTTTGTTACGGAAGAAGAATCCATCACATGTTGCACATGTGCTGACACCGCGGCCCACATTCGTTTCTTCACCAGGGATACCCAGGTATTTAGCAGATGCGCCTGTAGACAGGATCAATGTTTCGGATACGAGTTCCCCCATACCTTCAACTTGAATCTTGAATGGACGCTCGCTCATGTCGATGTTGTTCACCCAGCCTGTGCGGAATTCTGCACCGAAACGCTCAGCTTGTTTACGCATGTTGTCCATCAGTTCAGGACCCATGATGCCATCAGGGAAACCTGGGAAGTTCTCCACTTCCGTCGTTGTTGTCAGTTGGCCACCAGGTTGTGGACCTTCAATAACGAGCGGGTTCAAGTTGGCACGTGCCAGATAGATTGCTGCTGTCAGCCCTGCAGGGCCTGTTCCAATAATAATTGATTTATACATGTATAGTTCCTCCCCCGGGTTCTGCAAAAAGGTTAGTCCCTCCGGCATCAAAAGCTGTTGCTTTTGCATACACTAGAACGAAAAGCCTAGATCATGTCCACAAGACCTGCCTGCGTAATGACAATAATCCTATGCAGAAACGGAATTCTAATTTATAATCATTCTAATCTGTTGTTCATTATGATCTCTTTTATGTACGGTGTCAATGCTCGGCAGCGATTATGAAGAAGTCTTCATCAGGAGGGAAAATGGAAGCATGAACGATGCACTCATTGGCAGTATTATATCAGCCATGTCTACCGGCCTAGGGGCCGTACCGATTCTATTTATGCGCAAAATATCGCACCGTCTGCGTGATATCTTGCTGGCATACGCTGCAGGTATTATGACCTCAGCCTCGGTTTATAATCTCATTCCGGAAGCGCTCGGCCAATCGAATCTCTTTGTACTCGCATTTGGTATTATGCTTGGTAGCCTGGTGCTACTGGTGCTCGAGATGAAGATTCCACACGTCGATCTGGAGAATCCCGAGAAAATGCCTTTCAAAATTGAAGCCAAAGCTTTTATGATTATTGCGGCTATTACCATGCATAACCTGCCAGAGGGGTTATCAGTTGGTGTCAGCTACGCAAGCTCGGATGAGAACCTGGGCAATCTTATTGCCTTCTCCATCGGATTGCAGAATGCGCCGGAGGGATTCCTGGTCGCCCTCTTTCTAGTGAACCAGAATATTGGCCGCTTCAAAGCACTGGGCATTGCCACCCTCACCGGAGCAGTAGAGATTATTACAGCGATGATTGGTTATACATTAAGCAGTCTCGTATCCGGCCTTGTCCCTTATGGTCTGGCATTTGCAGCCGGTGCGATGATGTTCATTGTGTATAAAGAGCTCATTCCCGAAAGTCACGGCGACGGCAATGCACGAGTGGCAACTATCTCGTTTTTACTCGGACTCATCACGATGATCGGTCTGACCGAACTGTTTTAATTGAAGAATGTATACTTACTATGCACGTTAAACCTTGTTTAAGACTCTTACAGTACAGAAAAAAGAACCCGAGCGAACAGCGCCTAAAGCTGTCGACCGGGTTCTTTTTTTTAGCCACAAATGAAGATTCCATGAAATTAATGGGATAGGTTGTAAGGAGCATGATGCCCTCTTCTGATCAGGATTGAATGAAACGAATCAATTCCGAATTGAATTTTTCCAATTCATCATAGAAAGCACCATGACCACTCTCTTCAAAAGCAATCAATTGAGACGAAGCGATGCCTTTATGCATCTGCTCTGCGAATTCGAACGGACAGATCTCATCCTTTTTCCCGTGCAAAATGGCCGTCGGCACCTGAATTGAACTCAGGTCACCTCGTAGATCCTCATCCCGCAGGGCAATTGCACTGCGAATGGTACCATAAGATGAAGCCTCCATACCAAGCGCGTGGAACCAATCCATGAATGGCTGGCTGTGTTCTTTCGCGAAGAACATGCCGCCAAATGTCTCCAGCAACTTCGGACGATCTGCAAAAATCGGCTCAATGATCTGCTCGTTCAGCTGCTCTGGAGTCAATCCATACGGATAACCTTCGCGCTGTGTGAACACAGGAGCTGCCGCAGATAACAAGGCCAGCTTGGAGACACCATGTCCCTTATGTCTGGCCATGTAATGTACTGCAATCGCTCCACCCATGGAGAACCCTGCGAGTACCGCGTCTTTCAGCTCCAAATCATCGATAACAGCACGAACATCGTCTGCCATCCGATCATAATCATATCCGGTGGAAGGCTTATCTGATAAGCCGTATCCTCTAAAATCTATCGCAATGGCACGAATGCCATGGTTCGGAAGTACGTTCAATTGATATTCAAACATTTTATAATTAACAGGCCAGCCGTGCAAAAAGACAACCGGAGTGCCTTCACCGATATCTTCAACATATACTTTTACATTCGGTTCCACTTGTACATAACGTCCCATATTTCACAGCTCCCTTTGTCCTCGAATGATTGCAACTTTCTCTTCGAATCATTACCCGTTGACCCAAGGTTCAAACGTGAGCCGTTCAACCAGTCGTATACAACCAGCAAAACCAATGAATCATTTTCATCTCCAAATCCGATTAACGTAGCAGCCTAAGTCCATTCAGGATAACCAGAATTGTACTGCCTTCATGACCTACCACACCGAGAGGCAATGCGACGTCTTGGAGGAAGTTACCTGCAATTAAGGCCAGAATAACGGTGATGGCAAAAAACATATTCTGCTTTACCGTACGCTGTGCTCGGCGCGCCTGCCCAATCACCCAAGCGATCTCTTCGATATTGTCGTTCATCAGCACCGCATCAGCAACCTCCAATGCAGTTCCACTGCCGGACAATCCCATTCCCATACCCACAGTCGCTGCTGCAAGTGCCGGAGCATCATTGACACCATCTCCCACCATTAGCACTGGACCATACTGTTTGCGGAGCATTTGGACCTGCTTCACTTTATCTTCTGGCAGTAAGTCTGCATAGACCATGCTTACCCCCGTTTCACGTGCAATTACAGAGGCTGATTTGGCTCGATCGCCTGTTAACATCGCAACTTTAACCCCCATCGCTTCAAGCCTTCTCACTGCAGCTGCTGCCTGAGGGCGTACCGTATCCCGCATGGCGATCAGCCCAGCCATTTCACCATCAGCCATAACAACGGATACCGTTTTTCCCTCCCCCTCAAGACGGGAGCGTACTTCGTTCCACGCTGTAGATACCTTCACACGGTTAACACCTTGTTTATCTGAACCATCAACGTTATCATCCTTCATCTTCTCTGACTGCATCGATTCCATTACATTTGTTTTGCCAATACGCCAGAGCACATCGTTTACCGTTCCTTCGATACCCCAACCCGTTAGGGACTGTACATGCTCCGCTTCCTGAAGTGTAAGGTTCTCCTTGTTCGCCTGATCTACGATCGCACGAGCCAGGGGGTGCATGGAGATGTTCTCAATCGCTGCTACCGCAGCTAACAGCTGGGCGCGATCTATCTTTTCAGCAGTAATAATATCTGTAACTTGCGGGGTGCCCATGGTCAATGTACCTGTTTTGTCAAAAGCAACGACCTGCGTGCGTGCCATATTCTCCATATGGGCACCACCCTTGAAGAGAATGCCACGGCGCGCACTGCTGGACATCGCGGACAACATGACAGGCATGATCGAAGACACCAATGCACAAGGTGATGCAACAACCAGAAATACCATCGCTTTATAAAATGCCTCGTTCCATGTCCAGCCAAGCAGCAGTGGAGTTCCTGCAATCACAAGTAAAGTCACCCCTACAACAATGCGTGCGTATATCCCTTCAAACCGCTCCATAAAACGCTGGGAATCCGGCACTTCTGCCTGCGCTTCTTCCACCATTTTAATGATTTTTCCGAACAGTGACCCTTCAGCCGATTTGGTGACCTCTACGTATAAGGCGCCCTCCCCGTTTACCGTACCTGCATAGACCTCATCCCCCGCAACTTTGTCCACAGGTAGGGATTCTCCGGTGATGGACGATTGATTGATAAAAGAACTCCCCCGGTACACGACCCCATCTGCTGGTATGAGTTCTCCCGGTTTCACCAACAGCAGATCACCTGGCTGGAGATCATCAATAGCCACAAGGTTCATCTGTCCATCCTCAATACGCAGTGCTGTCTCCGGCTTCAGCGCGAGCAACGATGAGATATCCTTATGACTGCGCTCTGTCGCATAACTTTCCAACGCACCACTGAGTGCAAAAATAAAGATCAGCATCGCGCCTTCATTCCAGTAACCAATAGCTGCTGCCCCAAGAGATGCGGCAATCATCAGCAGATTTACATCTAGATCACGGTCCTTGACCAGTGTCTCGATGCCTTCCTTCGCCTTGGTCCACCCCCCCACGGCATACGCCACAATGTAGAGCATGATGGATAAGGTACCAAAATACGGTGCAGTTCCCCAGGCAATCAGCATTAAAAGCCCGCTGCCCAATGCAGATTGCATCTCTTTATTCTGTACCATGGCTCGAAAATCAGGCTTTTTGCCGCGATTGGGGCCAGGTGTTTGGGACGAGCGTTGTTCTGTTGGTTTCTGTCTGTGTAGAGGTTGATGTATCGCTTGCATATAAATCACAATCCTTTCGAATGTTAGATTTGCGGATGACGAGTCTGCCTATTCCGCTCCCAGAAATGAAGTTGTATTGAGAATGAGAGCCATTGTTAATGCCCTAAAAATGACACATGCTGCTGCGGGAATCCCGCAGCAGCATGGTTTTGTGAATGGTTTTGCAATCATCTCGAATGAGAATGATAATCATTTTTGTACATATGCAATTATTTTTACCCAATACAACTTTTAATCAGTATATGCCTGTAATCCTCATTTGTAAATGGGTATTTTTCGGACGGTTACTTTTACTCCTACATGCATATTCAAAAAGACAAAAAACCGCTCTCCATAAAGACAGCGGCTTAAAGCATCTATTGATAGGCGTTTGACCAATTTTATAGTATATCGCTTTAAGTGAATGTTTCACATCCACCCCATACCATTTATGCGCCTACACCTGCTCCCTGACTTGCTTTGATCGCTTGCTCCAGATCATGAATAATGTCTTGAATGTTCTCTGTGCCAATAGACAGACGAATCAACTCCGGATTAACCCCTGCGGCAGTTTGTTCATCTTCAGTCAACTGCGCGTGAGTCGTACTTGCCGGGTGAATGATCAGTGACTTGGAATCGCCCACGTTTGCAAGGTGAGAGAACAGTTTAACATTTTCAATCAATTTACGACCCGCTTCCGCACCACCTTTGATTCCAAAGGTCAGAATGGCGCCCTGCCCTCTTGGCAGATACTTCTGGGCAAGCTCGTAAGAATCGTGGCTTGGCAGACCCGCATAACTTACCCAGGACACATCCTCATGTTTCTCGAGGAATTCCGCAACCGCAAGGGCGTTGCTACTATGGCGCTCTACGCGCAGATGTAATGTCTCCAGTCCCTGCAGCAACAACCAGGAGTTAAATGGAGAGATCGTTGCACCCAAGTCACGGAGAAGTTGTACACGAGCTTTAATAATATAAGCAATCGGTCCAACTGCTTCCGTATATACAACACCGTTATAACTGGCGTCCGGCTCCGTCAAACCAGGGAACTTGCCGCTTGCTTTCCAGTCATATTTTCCGCTATCCACGATAACGCCACCAATGGATGTACCATGACCGCCAATGAATTTCGTTGCAGAGTGAACGACAATATCTGCTCCATGTTCGATTGGACGAAGAAGGTACGGGCTCGGGAACGTATTATCCACGATCAATGGAATGCCATGTTCATGAGCGATCGCTGCCACCGCTTCAATATCCAGTACATTCCCCTTTGGATTACCGATCGTTTCGGCATACAGTGCTTTCGTTTTCTCCGTAATCGCTGCCCGGAAATTCTCAGGATCACTGGAATCCACAAATTTCACGTCCAGACCCAGTTTCGGCAAAGTTGTCGAGAACAGATTGTATGTACCTCCATACAAACTCGCCGAAGACACGATCTCATCGCCTGCACCGGCAATATTCAGAAGCGAAAACGTAATGGCTGCTTGACCAGAAGCAGTAGCCAGCGCCCCAGCTCCGCCTTCCAACGCAGCAATCCGTTGCTCAAATACGTCAGTGGTTGGATTCATCAGACGGGTATAGATGTTGCCAAACTCTTTCAAACCAAACAGATTAGCTGCATGCTCAGTGTCCTTGAAGCCATAGGATGTTGTCTGATACAAGGGAACTGCTCGTGCGTTGGTAGTTGGATCAATCTCCTGACCTGCATGAATTGCCAATGTTTCAAATGAAAGCTCACGTTCGTTTGACATAAATCTGAATCCTCCCTTGATATATACGTTCTATAAGTTCATGATGTCTTGACATGGTGGTGTATGTTTTCCATATTCTCTCACAAGATGTCGCATTTGAAAAGACTTATTTCCGATTTTTCCGATGAGAAATATTAAATATGTATATTATCATTTCTATACCAAAAAAACCTTTGCCCTCGCAAAGGTTTTTCGGCTGCTGATGAAGATGCGCTGCATCACTTTTCAAACCGACTGTCTTTTAGACTCGAACTGCATCCCATACTTCACGCAAATGTTTGGCCGCAGGCACAGCTTGCTCCGCAGTTACACCTTCAAGTGAAATATCGATATGCGGCTTATACGTTTTTAGCAATTCAAAAAATAACGGGTAATCCAGTATGCCTGCCCCAGGTACCGGATTAAACTTCTCTCCCTGTGCATCGAAGGCGACATCCTTGGCATGGATCACAATCATGCGCTGATATAGCGATTCCATCACCTCGCGCAAGAAAGCTCCTTGATCTGCTGCATGTGGTTGTTTGATCAGATTACACGGGTCGAACAGCATTCCCAGATTGGATGAAGGAATCTCTTCAAACAAACGTGTCATATGTTCATGAGTATGAAGGGTATGTGTGGACACAGGCTCAATCGCTGCATGCACGCCCCATTTCTCCGCTTCCTCGGCCAACTCCTCAACCGTTTCTTTCAGCACACTCCACGCCTTCTCTTCATATCCATCCGGATGCGTATCCTGATAGGTGTCCAAGCTTCCGGTCTCCGTTGCGACCATGCTGCAACCGAAATCCCGGGCATAACGCAGATGTTCCTTGAATCGATCAATATCCGCACGGCGGCTTACCGGATCAGGGTCAATCGGATTAATATAACAGCCCAGTACCGCAATCTTCACTCCGCGCTGTGCAAATTGATCTCCAATCTCATTCGCCAGACCGGGGCTCAGCTTGCCATTCGATGAGTCCACATCGGATAATGCTTTGGCAAGTGCCAGCTGTACAGAGTTGAATCCGTTATCTGCAATGGTCTGCGCGAGCTGTGCTGTAGGCTGTTTACCAAATGTATGTGCCAGAATACCAAGTTTCATCTCACTGCCTCCTTATGCTAATCCGATGATCAAGCGATTAACGTGCCATCCAGCCACCATCGACATTCAGCACATGACCATTCAGATAATCCGAAGCGGCAGATGCCAGAAAGACAACCGGGCCTTTTAGATCTTCCGGTGTTCCCCAACGCCCCGCAGGAATACGGGCTGTAATATCCCGGTAACGATTCTCGTCCGCACGGATCTGAGTAGTATTATCGGTTTCCATATAACCAGGTGCGATACCGTTAATCTGGATTCCCTTCCCTGCCCATTCGTTGGCGAGTGCTTTGGTTAAACCGGCAACACCATGTTTGCTGGCTGTGTACCCTGGCACGTTAATCCCACCTTGATAGGACAACATGGATGCAATATTAATGATTTTGCCGCTTCCGCGTTCAATCATATGTCTGCCAGCCAATTGGCTTAGGAAAAATACCGTGTTCAGGTTCAGACCAATGACATCATGCCAGTCCTTCCCTGCATGATCAGCCGCAGGTGTGCGGCGAATGATTCCCGCATTGTTGACGAGAATATCAATTCTGCCTTGGAACGCAAGCGCCTGTTCGAACACAGCCGCCAACTCATCTTCACGACTTAAATCCGCTTCAATCACATAAGCTTTGCGTCCGAGTGCTTCAATGGCACTTGCCGTTTCGGCAGGTTTGGAATAAGAGACCAGCACCACATCAGCGCCTGCTTCCGCCAAACCAATGGCCATCCCTTGTCCAAGTCCTCCCGAAGTACCTGTTACCATTGCAACTTGTCCGCTTAAATCAAATGGGTTCATGAATGATTCCTCCGCATGGTTTTGATATGCAATCCATAGATCCTTCGTTCTTTAATCCCATGAATCATGAATGAGGTTAACTTTGATAATCCACTGTGACACCGCTCTGCTCGTATAAGGCAACTGTCTCTTCATCCAAACGATGATCACTGATAATATATTCCAGTTCCGAACACTGGGCGAAAGTTCGCAGTGCAAATTGTCCGAATTTATAATGATCCACAACACCATATACCTGCTGGGAGGCAGATATCATTGCTTTTTTCAAGGGAACCAGATCTCCCGTGTATATGGATAAACCAAATTCCGGATGAAGTGCTGTCGTGGATATAAAGGCTTTATGAATGTTAAGACCGGAGATAAATGCAGCCGTGTCATCCCCCACGAGCATATTCCGTACACGAGCCCCGCCAGGCACAACCAGTCGTACTTGCTCCTTCTTGGTAAGCTCCGCAATAATGAACAAGTCGTTGGTCACCACCGTCAGCGGCTGATTGTCGAGACGTTTAGCCATCTCCAACGTGGTGCTTCCGCCATCGAGAGCAACGATATCGCCAGGTCGAATGTAAGCAAGGGCCCGTTCAGCAATCTCCGTTTTCTCCGATTGATGTTTCTCGGTAACTCCCCGGCTGTTCAAGATGCCATACTGGTCATTCTGAGCCAGCATAGCACCTCCATGAACACGTACGAGCAGACCCATACTTTCCAACTTGTCGAGATCCTCTCGCACTGTTTTCCCAGTCACCTGCAACAGCTCACTCAGATCACTGACGGTTACTTCCTGGCGCTCCAGCAGAGCCTCCATAATTTTTTCATGTCTTTTCAATGGATTCATCCTGATCAACTTCCTATACCACCTGAGTCAAATGGCAGTTTCACACTTACACTTCGGGTACAGAAAACCTTCCGATCACTCTTATCCCCATATTTCCTTTGATCCCTTATTTAAAGGGAGAAATCTGGTGATAAAGGCGCACGCTTCGCTTCTTCTGGTCCTTTCTGTCCCCTCCGTTATAGTGTCTACCCTGTCAATTTAACTCAGACATCTGTAATTTATTATTTCAGGTCTTTCATCGCTACGCCGTCCATATCTTCGAACGTCTGGTTCTCACCAGCCATCGCCCAACAGAAGGTGTAATTGCTCGTACCCACACCACTGTGAATGGACCAGCTTGGGGAGATGATCGCCTGACGGTCGCGTACAACCAGATGCCGCGTTTCGTTTGGCTCACCCATCATGTGGAATACAACGCCATCCTCAGGCAGATTCCAGTACAAGTATACTTCGGAACGGCGGTTATGGGTATGTGCAGGCATGGTATTCCACATGTTACCCTTGTCGAGTTCAGTAATACCCATTACCAGCTGACAACTCTGAATTCCACCTTCTCCTTGGTGAATGTAACGATAGATCGTACGCTCATTGGAAGTTTCGATGCTGCCCAGATGATTCGGCTGAGCCTGCTCTTGTGTTGCTTTTACTGTTGGATAGGTATGGTGAGCCGGTGTGGATACAAAATAGAATTGTGCAGGTTGAGCCTTGTCACTGCTCGTGAACACAACTTCTTTCACACCTCTACCGATATAGAGACATTCCTTTGCTCCAATCTCATAACCTTGGCCATCCGCTGTTACTGTTCCATGACCACCTACATTAATGATACCGATTTCACGACGCTCCAGGAAAAAGTTCGTTCCGATATCCTTCAGGTTCACTTCAAGGGTAATGTCTTTGCTCTCAGGTACAGCCGTTCCCACAATATAACGATCCACATGAGAATATACTGTTACCAATTCATCGGTTGCAAACAGTTGCTCCATCAAAAATTCCTCACGCAGGCGAGATGTATCATACGTTTTCACTTCATTGGGATGTGCAGCATAACGATTTTCCATTATTAATCCATTCCTTTCGTCATTTAAATTAGTTGGAATTGAGTTTGAACATGTTCATATAAGTTCATTTTAGTTCATTATGTATCTTTTGTGTACCTTTATTTTTAAAATGATTTATTTCATTAATAATTAACGATGTTTATTTCTTAATAAGAACAAAAAAAGATCTCCCCAGTCTGTATCACAGACCGGGAGATCTTCTTTGATTCACATATTAATGTGCAACAGCGTTGTTAAGCATGATCCAGATCGAACCAATTACGATGGTCATCATAATCAGCAATCCGAATATAAGTGCCATTACATTCCAGCGTGGTTTTTCTGTTTCACGAATATGCATGAAGAAGAAGAGTTGAACCACAAACTGAAGTGCTGCTGTACCCAGAATCACAATAAGTGTTCCTGTTTTGCCCATCATGTCGTTCAGAACCACCACAAGTGGAATGATTGTCAGTACGACGGACAGAATGAAGCCGATGACATAAGACTTCAGTGAGCCATGTTGTTCATGGCCGTGGGAATCATGTGAGTTGTGCTCTGCCATCTACATCACCCCCATGAGATAGACGATCGACAGGAGGAAGATCCATACGACGTCCAAGAAGTGCCAGTACAAGCTGATAACGTTGATCTTACCACGAGTAACGTCGGTAATCCCACGTTTTTTCAGTTGGAACATGAGTCCGATCATCCAGATCAGACCAAGCGATACGTGAAGTCCGTGAGTACCCACGAGGGTGAAGAATGCACCCGAAGCTGCACTCGTCGTGTAGCTGAATCCTTCGTGAACCATCTCAATAAACTCATAAACCTCCAGGGCGATAAAGCTTGCACCCAGAACAGCTGTAACAATCAGCCAGTTAATCAATTGTTTCACTTTACCCTGGTTCATTGCCAGAACGGCAAGTCCGCTCGTAAATGAACTCGTGAGCAAGATAAATGTCTCGGCGATAACGCCAGGCATTTTGATCAGTTCGGACAAAATCGGTCCGCCCGCCGAATTGTCACGCAACACAATGAAGGTTGCGAACAATACGGAGAACAAGATAACGTCGGAAATCAGGAAGAACCAGAAACCGAGAATTTTCATTTCCTGTGGATCATGGTGGCCATGGTCATGACCATGCGCATGATTCTCACCGTGCTTAGCGGCTGCTTGAGCCATCTATACCGACCCCCTTAACGACGCTTCGGTACGCTTAATTTCGTCGACCGGAATGTAATAATCCGTATCGTAAGAGAATGAACGGGCGATCATACAGATGCCTACGCCAGCAAGTCCGAGAATCGCCATCCACAGCCATCCGAATACGAAGCCAAAGCCGGCTACAAACCAGAAGACAGACATAATGAACGGAATCGAAGAATTCTTCGGCATATGAATTGGTTCATATACAGGCTCAGGCGGATGAATGCCTTTCGCACGACGTTCTTTCTCTTCCCACCACTCATCAATATCATCTCCGCGCGGTGTAACAGCGAAGTTGTACTCTGGAGCTGGTGAAGGAATCGACCACTCGAGCGTACGACCATCCCATGGATCGCCGGAAGCTTTAAGTGTTTTGTATTTGCGAATACCGTCTGCAATTTGTGCAACTTGGAACAAGAATCCGACACCCATCAGGAATGCCCCGATTGTGGATACGAAGTTCAATTCCCACCAGCCAGTGTCCCAGCCGTATGTGCTCAGACGACGTGTCATACCCATCAGACCGACAGCGTACTGCGGCATGAAGCAGACATAGAAACCAATATTCCAAGTCCAGAATGCCCATTTGCCCAGTTTCTCTTCGAGTTGGAAACCGAACATTTTAGGCCACCAGTAATACAGACCAGCGAAGTATCCGAAGACAACGCCACCGATCAATACTTGGTGGAAGTGGGCAATCAGGAAGTAACTGTTATGGAACTGGAAGTCAGCAGGAGCAACGGATAACAGAACGCCTGTCATACCCCCGACAATAAAGCACGGGATAAAGGCAAGTGTCCACATCATCGGAGTCGCCATGCGAATCCTTCCTCGATACATGGTAAACAGCCAGTTAAATATCTTAACCCCTGTTGGAATAGCAATCAACATCGTAGTTACGGCGAAGAATGCATTCACGTCCGCTCCTGAACCCATCGTGAAGAAGTGATGCGCCCATGTGAAGAAGGACAGGAAGCTGATGATTAACATTGCAAATACCATTGACTTGTAACCAAACAGTTTTTTCCGCGAGAAGGTACTTACAATCTCGGAGAACACACCGAATGCCGGCAAGACGACAATGTATACCTCAGGGTGACCCCACATCCAGATCAAGTTGATATACATCATTGGGTTACCGCCCAGATCAAGTGTGAAGAAATGCGCCCCGGCAAACCTGTCGAGGAATAGCAATGCAAGTGTCACAGTCAAGATCGGGAAAGCAAACAAGATAATGATACATGTGGAGAATACCGACCATGTGAACATCGGCATTTTCATCCATCTCATACCTGGCGCACGCATTTTAATGATGGTAACCAGGAAGTTGATACCGGTAGCCAGGGAACCGATACCCGATATCTGTATACCCCATATATAGAAGTTCTGTCCGACCCCCGGACTGTGTGACAGCTCCGATAGAGGTGGATAACTCAGCCATCCTGCATCCGGTGAACCACCGATAACGAAGGACAGGTTAAACAGCATTGCTCCCAGGAAGAATAACCAGAAGCTTAATGCATTCAGAAACGGGAAGGCAACGTCCCTTGCTCCGATCTGTAATGGCACGATAACGTTAAATAAACCAAACATGAATGGCATCGCCATGAACAGGATCATGATCGTGCCGTGAGTTGTAAAGACCTGATTATAATGTTCAGGATGTAAGAAATCCATGTTAGGCATAGCCAGCTGCAGACGCATCATCAATGCATCCACACCACCACGGAACAACATGATAATGGAAGCAATGATATACATAATACCGATCTTTTTATGATCGACGGTAGTTAACCAGTTACGCCAGAGCCAGCCCCATTTTTTGAAATAAGTCAGCACCGTTACGATAGTTATCATCGTAATACCGATGGCCACGTCTGCTCCATAGATCAGCGGGTCGCCAGTTACGAAAAACTCCGATGCGAACTCTTTAAGTCTCTCTAACATTGGGGGCCTCCTTTCGAATCTTTAGTTAGCACTCTTGTCCTCATCTTGATTGGACACATCTGTTTGACTTTGAATGGCTCCAGAAGCTTCACTTGAACTTCCATGCTTACTGTGAGCACTTTGACCATCGACAACATACTTGGTCACAATATTTTGGAACAATCCTTCTGGGAAGGCAGAATAATAAGCTACATTGCTTGTTCCTGGTTCAGCCAGTGCAGCGTAACCCTCTGTAGTCAATTCCTGAGAATTCTGTTTCACTTCAGCGACCCACTTGTCAAAATCTTCGTCCGATGTAGCATTCACATCAAAACGCATTTCTCCAAAATGCTCACCTGTGAAGTTAGCGCCTGAACCCCAGTACTTGCCTTCATGATCTGCTTGCAGATACAAGGTCATCGCCATACCCGACATCGTATAAATCTGTCCTCCAAGTTGCGGAATCCAGAATGAGTTCATCGGTGAATCCGCAGTGAGTTCAAATTTCACGGGCCGGTCTGCCGGAATATTCAGCGTGTTGACCGTTGCAATCCCTTGCTCAGGATACATAAACAACCATTTCCAATCCAGTGAAGACACTTGGATGGTAATTGGTGCTTTCTCGTGAGCCAACGGCTTCGAAGGCTCCAGATCATACGTGTAACGAATAGTAACAATGGCAAGCAGTCCAATAATAATAATTGGAACCGTCCACCAGATTGCCTCCGCCTTCGTACTATGAGACCAGTTAGGCTCATAAGCAGCTTTGTTATCCGGCTTGTCGCGGTAACGCCATACGATTACGGCAGACAAAATGAGTACTGGCACAATGATGACAGCACACAAAATTGTCGAGATGACAATCAAATCTCTCTGCGAAGCGCCAATTGGCCCCTTCGGATCCAGAACAACGTATTGTCCGCCTGCCAGCATTGGCCAGACAATCAATGCAATTGTAACCAACGTCAGGACAACCGGAATGATAATCCGGATTAGCGACCTAGGTTTCTTGTTCATTTTGATCCCCTCTCCTTAAATTCGCTCATACTGAAAAATCAGTATACTACTCTCTTCCTACTAAAGATATCAGAAATGAACAACTTTTTTGTTCTTGTTAACAAATTTGTCGATTTTACACCTTAAATGTGTGAATTTTTTCTCACAAATCGCTTGCACGGTTGATATTTGTACATTGTAATCTTTACACATCAAGTCACAAAATAAAACCCTTTGCAGTCCCGTTGATCAGTGTCAACGAATCCGCAAAGGGCTTTATTGACTGGATTCCGGGTACTTATCCAGTCTTATTATGAACGAATTAACGCAGGATTATAATCAATCGGCGCCTTCGTCTTCCCGGCGTGTATGAACAAGGCCAATTGCTTTGGCAATTACGTAAATAAACACACTACCTACAAGGAATCCAATACCGACCATCAAGCCAAGATTACGATCATTAAAATCATTCAAATTGATCAGACACATGACCACTCCCGTAATGAGTGCGACCCATGCCAGAACTGTCATCGTCAAGACGGCGCGCCGCATATTTTTGTCTTTGCGCTCCAATTGGCTGACCATTGCTGTCTTCGATGCCATAGTAAACACTTCCTTTTCCCTTTTTGTAAGTGCTTTCCTTATACCAATATACCACATCAGTATGAATTTTAGTCAACAAATGTTCAAATTTTATTCGCAATTTGGACACTTTATTTTATTTTCAACTGTTGACAAAACATTATTCAATTTACTCATACTTCTTATAACCCAAAAATCGTCTTTTCATAACAGGAACTCTACTTGACCTTATGAAACCTTTATGAACTACTCTTTGATAACTGTAAAAATACAAAAAAGACGGTGCATTGGAATACTCCAATGTTACCGTCTTTTTCTTCATTAATAAGGTATCCATGTATAATGCGAACCTGATTTCCCCTTAAAAATACTTTTACATTTATTGGGGACCCCCTTAGTTCCTTGTCTCCAGCCAATTATTCTTAATGACATTCTGATACCAGTAATAACTCTCCTTCGGTGTTCTTACAAGTGAACGATAATCGACATGAACGAGACCGAAGCGCATCCGGTAGCCTTCTGCCCATTCGAAATTGTCCATTAATGACCATGCCATGTACCCTTTCAGGTTAATACCGTCATTAATGATGCGGTGGATTTGGGCCAAATGCTGCTCATAATATGAAATCCGGCGATCATCGTTAATTTTGCCATTCTCCAAATCATCATTAATACAAGCACCATTCTCCGTGATATATACATCCACATTGCCGTACTTTTGCAAGTAATGCATGAATTCATACAAACCGCGTGATTCCACCGGCCAGCCGATATCTGTCTTGGTCAAGCCCATATCAACTTCTTCCGATTGAAGAACACCCGCTTCCGGATTGAAGCGATTAATTCCCATCGTGTAATAGTTAATGCCGAGCAGATCGATTGGTTGCGAGATAATCTCCATATCGCCTTCCTGGATTGGCACCGTAGCTCCTGCTTCTGCGAACCAGTCCACCATAAATTGCGGATACGTGCCTTTGTAGATCGGGTCTAGGAACCAATCGGTATTAAGCGCAATGGATCGATCACACGCTGCCTGGTCTTCAGGAGATTTGCTGTACGGCTCAGCCCAGCACACGTTCGGAGCGATACCAATCTGACCGGTTGTTCCCAGGCGACGGAACGATTGAACGGCTTTACCATGAGCAACCAGCAATCCATGTGCTACATTAATTGATGTTTGCAGGTCTTTGTTTCCTGGCGCATGAATCCCAAGAAGGTTCGACAGGAATGCGATACACCAGGGTTCATTAAACGTTAGCCAAAAGTTGATCTTGCCCGAGAATTCCTTGAAAATCACCTCGGCATATTTCACAAAAGCGTCTACAGTTCTGCGGTTGCCCCAGCCACCGTCATCCTCCAGCGTTTGTGGAAGGTCCCAGTGATACAGGGTGAGGAACGGTTCAATACCCGCCTCTATCAATGCATCCACGAAGCGATGGTAGAAGTCCAGTCCTTCCCGATTGATCTCTCCATCTCCGTCAGGAATAATGCGCGGCCATGCAATGGAGAACCGGTACGTATTAATCCCGAGTTTCTTCATCAGTTCGATGTCTTCCTCATACCGGTGGTAACTGTCACATGCGACATCCCCATTGTCTCCGTTAAATACTTTGCCAGGTGTGCGAGCAAATGTATCCCAGATGGATACCCCGCGTCCACCTTCCTGTGCAGCTCCTTCTATTTGATAGGAAGCTGTTGCTGTCCCCCATCGAAAATCTTGTGGAAATTGAAAAATGGTCATGGTTAGCTCCTCCGTCTCATGATGACACGCGGATCGTCTGTCCTGCGGTCATTGTTAAAATAGTTACATAATCGCCCTGGGGCGTAAGCTCTGCCTTCGCTTGTTCATTTCCTTCCACACGTAGCGGATAAGTACTGCGAAGGGTTAGTGAATCACTTCGATCTGCTTTGATAACCGCTGACGCAAGCTTGTTGTCCGTCCACGTAATTGCTACCGTATAACCACCTCTAGCACGAAGCCCTTCAACACGACCTTGAGTCCAGAGTTCAGGCAGTGCCGGTAGCAAATGTAACTCGTTCAAGTGGCTCTGTAATAACATCTCGGCGATTCCAGCCGTACCTCCAAAGTTACCATCGATCTGGAATGGTGGATGGTCATCGAACAGATTCGGATGTGTGGATCGGGCCAGTAACGTGCGCACAAACTGATGTGCATGGCTGCTATCCAGCAGTCGTGCATACAGATTGATCAACCATGCACAGCTCCATCCTGTATGCCCACCACCTTGTGAGATACGACGTTCCAGCGATATTCGTGCTGCTTCCACCAGTTCTGGTGAATGCACTCGATTGATCTGCTCCCCGGGATACAGTCCATACAGGTGAGAGACGTGACGATGCCCTGGCTCGGATTCGGCAAAATCCTTAAACCACTCCAGCAATTGTCCTTCACTTCCGATACGGAATGGATAGAGTTTGTCCAGCGCCTCACTCCACTCGCTTGCCAACGATTCATCTATATTTAGCTGCTTCGAGGCTTCAATACAACGGCTAAACAATTCACGAATCAAAGTCATATCCATCGTTGAAGCCATGGATATACTGCGTGCCTCTCCAGCTTCTGTCAGAAACTTGTTCTCTGGTGAAGTGGATGGAATTGTAACCAGATATCCCTCAGGTCCTTCCACCAGCCAGTCGAGACAGAACAACGCCGCTTCCTTCATGATGGGGTAGGCACGTTCCTCAAGAAAACGTTGATTACCGGTAAATTGATAGTGCTCCCATAGATGCGAGGTAAGCCACACACCGCCCATCGGCCAAAAAGCCCAGCTTGCATCTCCACCTGTCGGCGTAGAGGTTCTCCAGATATCTACATTATGATGAGCAGCCCATCCACGGGCTCCATACAGAATACGCGCCGTTCTGCGTCCTGTATCACTGAGATCGGTCAACATATCAAACAGCGGCTCATGACATTCACTCAGATTGCAGGCTTCTGCCGGCCAGTAATTCATCTCCGTGTTGATGTTGATGGTATAGTCACTATGCCACGGCGGTTCTACCTGATGGTTCCAGATTCCCTGCAGATTGGCAGGCTGGCTGCCCGGCCGCGAACTAGCCATTAACAGATATCTTCCATATTGGAAATAAAGTGCTTCTAACCCGGGGTCTTGTTCCCCTGCCTGATAGGCCTGTAGCCGCTCATCCGTAGGCAATTCTGCGTTAACCGATGCACCTAAATCAATAGAGACTCTGTTAAACAATGCGCGATGATCTTGTACATGTCTTTCCCGAAGCACTTCCGCACCATGTGTGATCGCTTTGGAGATCATATCCACGCATTCCTTTTCGAGCAACCGGTTATCCTTCACAGGCAACACATCGTAACTTTCAAAGGACGTAGCCGCTGCCAGATAGAAAACAACCTGATCAGCACCCTGAATGTGCAACTTGCCTTCCAGGTTGGAGACCTTTGCGTGCTCCCCTGTTGCCGTAACTGCTACACGTACTGCATATGCGGTTCCCCGATCTTCTTCATACAGGACGGATTCCGGGTGATCTCTAAAATAATTGGATTCCACGTGACTCGGGCAACGGCTAAACATCGTGAGTGCATCTCCTGAGGTCTCAACGCAATAAGGGTGGGGACTGTCTAGCGTAACGCTGGCATTCAAAGCAGCCTTTCGATCCGTAGTCCATGTGCAAACCATCAGATTATCCGAAGCACTGGAATACACTTCACGTACATAACGAATTCCTTCCCGTGAATACGTCGTGGTAGCAATACCCGACTCCAGATCAAGTTCACGCTCAAATGCTTCATACGAAAGATCGTCCAGACCCTCATGGTGTAACAGAAAATGCCCCATTGGCTGGTAAGCCTCCACGTCACGGCCGAGCATCTCTCGGTTCAACAAATCCTCAGCTTCACCATACTGTCCAGACATGATTAACTCACGCGTCTGCTTCAAATACCGCTGACTGCTGTATTGAATCGTATCCCGCGGAAATCCTGACCATAATGTATCTTCATTGAGCTGAATTCGTTCATCCGCTGCGCCGCCATACACCATGCCTCCAAGACGGCCATTTCCGATGGGTAGTGCTTCTTCCCAGCGTTTTGCCGGTTGTCGATACCATAAACGGTTGATTTTAGTTAGGTTATTGTGTAGGGACATCATTAACTCCTTTTCCTCAATTAGCTATCGAAGTATTTATGTCATAAAACGTTTTCGGTAAGTGCTTACATTAAGGAGATTATATGTGATTTCCAAATTTGCGTCAATGTAAATCATCACACCTCATCCACATAAAAAAAGGCCCTTTTAAAGGGGCCTTTTTTTGTTTCAGCATGGGTTGAGGACAATGCATGTTATTTTATATCTTTTCCTGTCCAAAGGGAGACACGGTCTTTCACCCAAACGGTATATTGTTTCTCCATCTCCACTGCACCTGCTTTGTCCAATTCATCCAGGAAAGCATCATAGGTTGCGTCAAAGTTTGCTGGTGAAGTCAGAACAGCCTCCGGAATACGTTTACGAACGATATCCTGTGTTTTTCGGAACGTT
This sequence comes from Paenibacillus sp. FSL R5-0749, assembly GCF_038595085.1. Taxonomy (NCBI): domain Bacteria; kingdom Bacillati; phylum Bacillota; class Bacilli; order Caryophanales; family Paenibacillaceae; genus Paenibacillus; species Paenibacillus sp. FSL R5-0749. The sequence continues at coordinate 5,730,643 of NZ_CP152005.1, forward strand.
ACTTCATAATCTGTACCTGAAGGTACAGACATGTTGTATGCTGCTCCCCATTCCTTGAGCTTCAGATCATCTTCGGAAGGATAGAAATCTTTCCATGTTGTAATACCGTAGGCTTTCAACGTTTCCTTCTCGGCTGCAGTATAACCCGCTTGAATCTGCTCAGGGAAGTTCGTTGTATAATAGTTATCCGTAGAATCTTTCACACCATCGCCGTATCTTGCACTAAAGGCACTATACATCCCGATACCTGTTTCTTTGCTGAAATTCGAGTTGTCATTGGTTTTGCGATCCTGAATCTCGTCAGGAATCACACGTTTGCCATTTTCGACGTTATAGTGTTGACCTTCAATACCCCAGTTTCTCAACACTTGTCCTTCATCAGAAGCAAGCCAATCCAAGAATTTGATGATACGTACCGGATCTTTGGCCGAAGTTGTGATCCCGATGCCGTAACCGTCAAATCCGGTTGGTTGGAACGTATGATCTACAATATCCTTGTTCAAAGACACGGAGAAGTGAGCATATGTGGCATCGTCCTTGCCTGCTGATTTGAGTGCATTTTCAGCTTCTTGATAGTTCCACTCTTGATCGATCAGACCGAGTACACGGCCACTGGCAATTTTGGACTTATATTGATCATCCTTTTGAACAAATGTATCCTTGTCCAACAGTCCTTCATTATACATTTTGTTCAACCAACGGAAGTACTCTTTCTCTTCTGGACGCTTGTAGTGAAGCATCGCTTCATACGTTTCAGGGTTAATGTAGTATTCACCATCATCAGGGGCACCTGTTGCCTGGAAGGCCGGGTTCGTTACCGTGATCATGATCTTCCAGTCATCTGCATTCAATGTCAACGGAATGGTTGGTTGACCATCAATGGTTGGATGTTTTTCATAATAAGCTTTTAGTACATTCTCATAATCCTCAAGTGTCTTCACTTCAGGGTATCCAAGCTCTTTCAATACTCTTTGTTGAATTTCGAATCCGCCACCTGCATCAAATACAACATTATCTACACCCATGTTTGTTGGGATCGTATATATCGACTGATCTTCCGTGTTATATTTCAGACGGTTCATCTGGTCGCCATAGATTTTTTTCAGGTTCGGAGCATGCTCTTCAATCAGATCGGTCAAATCCAGCATTGCACCTGCATCCACAAGCTTAGACAAGTTACCTTTAGGGAAGATGAGGTCAGGGTAATCACCGCTGGCCGCCATAAGTGCAATCTTCTGATCGCCACCGTTGTTCACATCATACTCAGCTTCAATCGTAACGCCTGTTTGTTTAGTAATCTCTTTACCGACTGCATCTTGCATCTTGTTCCAGGTCGGGCTTGGATCTGCACCGAAGAACGTCACTGTAATTGGTTCAGTTCCACTGGACTCCGTAGTTTCTTTTGTTCCCGAATTCCCGCATCCAGCTGTGACCAGCATTGCACTTGCGAGCATCAACATTGCAAACGTCTTGGGTGTATTACCTTTCATCTTGCCTCTCATTGTCTAGTTCCCCCTATTATTTATGAAGGTTTTATCTGTATAACAGGCTTTATGCCTGAGGATACCACTTTTTTTGAATGCGCTTACGACTTATGCTGTAAAAGCCTGATTTTCAAAGATAATTGTCAGCAGCAACTATTTTACAACAATGTTCTTATAACACACATAAAACGTTTTCGAAACATACTGTAAAACGCTTACTGAAAGTGCTTACATGATAGATTATAGGCTATCCATCCGCTTACGTCAACAATAAAAAAAGCCCTTTCTCAAGGGCTTTTTTCGCTATGAAAATCCTTCACTTTAATGCTTGGTTTTCAACCTTATTTCACGTCTTTACCAGTCCAGAGGGATACCCGATTTTTAATCCATACCGTATATTGTTTTTCCATCTCCACTGCACCTGCTTTATCCAGTTCAGCCAAGAGACCATCGTATACGCTGTCGAAGTTTTCAGGTTTGGCAAGGATCGCCTCTGGAATACGTTTGCGTACGATATCCTGTGTTTTTTGGAACGTTACGTTGTAATCTGTGTCAGAAGGTACAGGCATGTTATATGCTGCGCCCCAATCTTTCAATTTCAGATCATCTTCGGAAGGGTAGAAATCTTTCCAAGTTGTAATACCATAAGCTTTCAATGTCTCTTTCTCTGCTGCAGTGTATCCAGCCTGAATCTGCTCAGGGAAGTTGGTTGTGTAATAGTTATCCGTAGCATCTTTCACGCCATCTCCGTATCTCGCACTGAATATATTGTACATACCCACGCCAGACTCTTTCGTGAAGGCAGAGTTATCATTGGTTTTGCGATCTTGTACTTCTGCCGGGATAACGCGTTTGCCATTCTCTACTTGGTAGTGCTTGCCTTCAACGCCCCAGTTTCTCAGGACTTGACCTTCATCAGATGCAAGCCAATCCATGAATTTGATAATGCGCACCGGATCTTTGGCTGAAGTTGTAATTCCAATGCCGTAACCGTCAAAACCTGTCGGCTGGAATGTATGGTCCACAATGTCCTTGTTCAGGGACACGGAGAAGTGAGCATATGTTTTATCGCCACCGTTGGACGATTTCAAAGCATTTTCCGCCTCACCATAGTTCCATTCCTGGTCGATCAGACCAAGTACGCGGCCACTGGCAATTTTGGATTTATATTGGTCATCTTTTTGAACAAATGTGTCTTTGTCCAGCAGACCTTCATTGTACATTTTGTTCAACCAACGGAAATATTCCTTTTCCTCAGGACGTTTGTAGTGGAGAACGGCTTCATAGGTCTCAGGATTGATATAATACTCACCATCATCCGGTCCACCCGTAGCTTGGAATGCAGGGTTCGTTACCGTGATCATGATCTTCCAGTCATCTGCGTTTAATGTCAACGGAATAGTCGGTTGACCATCAATCGTTGGATGTTTTTCATAATACGTTCTCAGTACGTTTTCATAATCCTCAAGCGTTTTCACTTCAGGGTAGCCAAGCTCTTTTAATACTCTTTGTTGAATCTCGAATCCGCCCGTAGCGTCAAATGCAACGTTATCTACACCCATATTGGTCGGAATCGTATAGATCGCTTGATCCTCCAAGCTATATTTCAGACGGTTCATCTGATCACCATAGATTTTTTTCAAATTGGGAGCATGCTCCTCAATCAGATCGGTCAGGTCCAGCATCGCGCCTGCATCCACAAGCTTCGACAAGTTGCCTTTAGGATAGATAATATCAGGGTAATCACCACTCGCAGCCATCAAAGGAATCTTTTGATCTCCACCATTATTCACATCATACTCAGCCTCAATTGTAACTCCCGTTGCCTTGGTAATCTCTTGACCGACAGCATCCTTCATGTTGTTCCAGTTCGGACTTGCATCTGCACCAAAGAATGTAAAGGTTACTGGACTGGTTGTGTCTCCGGAATCAACCGGCTTTTCTGAAGCGTTACTTCCTCCTCCATTGCTGCTGCATCCTGCTGTAATTGCAAGAGCACTGGCTAACAGAAGCATTGCGAATGTTTTTGGTGTTTTGCCCTTCATGTGTAATCCCCCTTATGGATATAATGAAGCTGTATATTTGTATAACAGGCTGACCTGCACATACCGTGACCAGATGAAACGAATGTAATTTTCTTGTTCTTATAACATTAGAAGCGTTTTCTGAAAAATGAAAAACTGCCCTACACTACCTTACTTCCTTCCCCTTAGGGAATTTTCACCCTGCAATCAGGCTACATATCACATGATGCACAAGCAAATGTAAGTGCTTTCATAATTGAATAATAATGCCTCTTAAAGTCCTTGTCAATAGTGAATTTATAAAATTGAAAACGTTTTTTAGAAAACGTTTTAGATAAAAAAAGAACCCATATAATACGGGTTCTTTCTCTTTTTAAATCTGTCTTGCTTATTGTTTATTTAGCCTCTTCACCGCTCCACAACTGAACACGGTTTTGAACGAGTTCTGTATATTGTTTTTCCATGTCCTCTGCTCCTGCTTGGTTCACTTCTGTAATCATGCCATCATAGATGGCATCGAACTGCTCAGGAGTACTCAAAATGGCTTCCGGAATACGTTTCCGGATGATATCCTGGGTTTTCTTAAAGATGACGTTGTAGTTGGAGTCCCCTGGTGTTGGCAGATTGTATGCTGCTCCCCATGGTTTGATTGGGAACTCGTCTTCACTAGGGAACATATCTTTCCAAGTTGTAGCTCCGTAAGCTTTAAGTGTTTCTTTCTCAGCATCGGAATATGCCGCCACGATCTGTTCAGGGAAATTCGTAGTGTAGTAATTGTCCGTTGAATCCTTCACACCATCTCCATAGTGCCCAGAGATATTGGTGTACAGTCCTATACCCGTCTCTTTCTGGAACACAGCTGCATTATTCGTTTTTTGGTCCTGAATGTCGGCAGGAATGACACGTTTGCCGTCCTTCACTTCATACTGTTTACCTTCAATTCCCCAGTTCATCAATACTTGCCCTTCTTCAGAAGCCAGATAATCGAAGAATTTGATCGTACGAACCGGATCCGGATTGGTCGTTGTAATCCCTACACCCCAACCGGATACAAAACCAGGGTCTTGGAAGGTTTGATCCTTGATATCCTCGGAGAGGGTAACCGGGAAGTGTGAATACGTCGCTTCAGACTTGCCCGCGGATTTCAAAGCATTCTCTGCATCGGAATATCCCCAATCCTGGTCAATAACACCAAGAACACGCCCACTTGCAATTTTGGATTTGTATTGGTCTGTTTTCTGGATGAAGCTGTCCTGATCCAGCAATCCAGTGTTATACATATGGTTCAACCAGCGGAAGTACTCTTTTTCCTCAGGACGTTTGTAATGCAGCATTGCTTCGTACGTTTCTGGATCGATGTAATATTCACCATCATCCGGTGCACCCGTTGCCTGGAATGCCGGGTTCGTTACGGTAATCATGATTCTCCAATCATCCGCATCCAGTGTTAACGGGATGGTTGGCTGACCATCAATCGTAGGGTGTTTCTCTTTGTACGCCTTCAAAACATTCTCGTAATCCTGAAGTGTACGCACTTCCGGATATCCGAGTTCTTTCAGTACACGGTGCTGAATTCCAAATCCACCACCTGCATCAAAGTATTTCTGGTCTACCGCATAATACGTCGGCAGCACATAAATAGCCTGATCCTCATTACTGTATTTCAACCGGTCCATGTAATTACCATACAGCTTCTTGAGATTGGGAGCATATTGGTCGATCAGATCTGTCAGATCAAGCATTGCTCCGGCATCCACCAGTTTGCTAAGTTCTCCTTTGGGTGACACGATATCCGGATAGTCTCCGCTCGCTGCCATTAAGGAGATCTTATCCTGACCACCACTAACGGCAAATTCACCGTTAAGCGTTACCCCTGTTTTTTCTGTAAGGACTTTACCCACTTCATCCTTCATGCCATTCCAGTTCGGACTGGGATCAACACTGAAGAAATCGAAAGTAAGTGGAGTTGTCTCTGCGCTGGTATCCTTGAACGACGTATCACCGCCGCTTCCTCCACCACAACCTGCGAGTAAAGACATTGCAAGCACTGGTGCCAGTGCAATCTTCATTTTGGAACTTGCCATAATGGTAATCCTCCCTGTTTCATATGTCTGTTTTGTCCGGGACTTTTTTGTCCCTGTCTATAGCTTCATGAATACCACACCGCAGCCCTATACGGTGAAGCGCAGACCAAATGGCTGCGCTTCGGGTATCCTGATGCTTCATTTGTAGATGTACGGCCACTCTATGTGGCAGCCTATACAAGCTTGCTTATGCTTTTACTGCGCCCAATGTCATACCGCCAACAAAGTACTTCTGTAGGAACGGATATACAATCAGGATTGGAACCGTTACAACGATCGTAATCGCCATCTTGATTGATTCAGGTGAAATCTGTGTCATCTGTTGTGCCATGTCATTGGCATTCCGTCCAGCACCTGAGCCTTGCTGCGTACTTTGCAGTACTTTCATCAGCTCATATTGGAGCGTGGTCAGATGTGCCTTCGAACCATTATACAGGTACGTATCGAACCATGCATTCCATTGACCTACAGCCAGGAACAATGCGATGGTTGCAAGTACCGGTTTACACAGTGGAAGGATGATTCTGTAATAGATCGTAAAGTCATTCGCACCGTCCAGCTTCGCGGATTCCTGCAATGCATACGGCAGACCATCAATGAATGAACGGATAATGAAGACGTTAAATGCACTGATCATGCCTGGCAATACATATACCCAGAATGTACCGATCAGGTTCAGGTCACGCATCAGGATGTATACCGGAATTAGACCACCGGAGAAATACATCGTGAGTGCAAGTGTTGTAGAAACAAACTTACGAAGTCCAAAGTCAGGTCTGCTCAGTGTAAAAGCGATCATGGAGGAACTGATCAATCCGAGCACAGTACCTACAAGTGTACGCAGGATGGAGATCTGCAAACCTTGTAACAATCCATCATATTGGAAGATCGTTTTGTAGTTCTGTAATGTGAATTCGCGAGGCCACAAGTAAATCCCGCCACGTACTGTATCTGTCGAGTTATTGAGTGAGATGGCTAGTACGTTAAGGAATGGATATAGTGTTACGATCAGCACCATGGTCATCGCGAGGATGTTGAATATATCGAACAGTTTATCGCCCCGAGTAGCATTGAATGCTTTGTTCGCCATAATGTCGTCCCCTCCCTACATGATGCTTTCTTTGGTGAATTTTTTGAACAAGCCGTTCGCAGTAAACAGAAGGATGATACTGACAACGGAGTTGAATATACCTATGGCTGTACCATATGAGAATCGTCCCATATTCAAACCATAATTGAGCGCGTATAGATCAAGGACTTCCGAGTAGTCTGTGACCAGACTGTTGCCGAGCAAGAACTGCTTCTCGAAACCGATACTGATAAGATGTCCAATCGACATGATGAAAAGTACGGAAATCGTGGTCCGAATGCCAGGCAGCGTGATGTGCCACATTTGTCTCCAGCGGTTCGCTCCATCTACACGGGAAGCTTCATACAACTCTTGGTCAATACCGGTAATTGCCGCAAGATAGATGATGGCATTCCAACCGGTTTCTTTCCACATATCTGAAGCGGTTACAATGTACCAGAACAAGTTCCCCTTGGCCATGAATTGGATCGGCTGGTCAATAATGTTCAGGCCTACCAAAATGTCATTGATAATCCCTCCATCGGTGGAGAGCATTTTGGTAATGATCCCGGCTACAACGACCCAGGATACAAAGTGAGGCAGATAGGATACTGTCTGCACGGCACGTTTGAAGAACATACCTCTCATTTCATTCAGGAGAATAGCGAAGAAGATCGGTACGATAAAACCGACAACTAGTCCCATCAAGCTCATTGCAAGCGTATTCCGAAGTACCAGATAGAAACGTTCATCACTGAACAGCTCTACAAAGTGTTTAAAACCAACCCACTCTTGATCACCAAACGATCTGGCAGGTTTATAATTTTGGAAAGCCATCGTCCATCCCCATAGTGGCAGATAGTTAAATACGAAAACCCAAGCTACGAATGGCAATGACATGAGATAGAGATATTTCTGCTGTTTCATTCTGTCCCAAATTCCGTTCCGCCGATTCTTTAAAGGCGGTTTGGGGTCACTGCTTCTGTTCGCGGAAGCGGATTTTTTTGTTAGCGTTTCCATCTCCGTTCCCCCTCCTCTGTTTTATAGAATAATCATACTCGATAGAGCGTTTTCAAAATACCATCTGGATTTTAGAGAAAATCATATAAAAATTAGATATAGGCATATATAATCAGACATTATTTCGTTAAAATCAGTGATAAATTCTACTTTCAAATGCATTAAAAGCAATATAAAGGTAAAATTAAGTTTTATATGTAATATTCGAAAACGTTTTATAGTAATCGTTTACTTCAACATTAAGGCACGCAAAAGGGACCCTTGAAGGTCCCCGTGTCTACAATGTAAATTGAATGGTCTGCAGTTTGGCGATCCCGAGCAATTGTGCAACCGATATGGAGCTTTCCGGCTGAAAGTGATCTCCATGCAGATACGCAAGTATTTCCTGAAATAAATAGGAGGCTTCCGGACGCTTCATTAACGACAGGTTAGTAAAAGGAAGTGAGGACACCAGAATCTTGCCCTTCCCTATAGTTGCCTCAAATGCATAAGCAAGTCGTTTGGCCCGATGGAAGTGGTCCACCACCTCGATCAGCGGCTCCACTCCTGGCAAAGTATCCAAACATATCGCTGGTGTACCATTTACAAGATGATACCAATGCCAGTCGGAAGCTCCATCATGAGGGAAAGAGCCCAGCAGTGGTACCTGATCTCTCAAATACATGCCCATCGTTGCACCAGGCTGTGTAGCGAACATAAGGTAATTCCAGAATACAGGCAAATATTTGGTCTCCACTGAATCATATAGCCCTTCTGCGATTGGCTGTAGCCAAACAGTTCCACCGTTGACTACATAATCAACAACATTGGGTGTTAAGGACTGAGCGATAACCAAGTCGATCTTTCCATGTTTCAACAACCGGAATCCATCGATGTGATCTACGCGATCATTATGCGCTTCACCTAGGAATGGCTGCAACTCTACAACTGTATTCCAGATCCGATTCGAACCCGGATGGGACTGATACAAAGGAAACGACCAGCCATGCCATACATTGGTTGCATGAATGTCCGAATCACCTGACCGCAGCTCTGCTTCAATCCGAAACGCTGCCGCCCCCTCACGAGGCGCAGTAGCAACAATGCTTCCCATTGAAATGACGGACCCACATTGAATATCTCCGGTTCTCCATTCCCCTTCGGTATGTACCACTTCATCGCTAATCAACTTCCAATGTATGGATACATTTTCAAGTGGAACTTTACCATAGTGAGATATGCGAACATCCACATCAATGGATTCTCCAGCGTAAAATGTACGCTCCTTGCAGCTTAGCAACACGACCACATCGGAGTTGAATTGCATGAATTCTTCAGGTGTTGTAATGCCTTTGTCGTCCCAGAATACATCCAGAATACCCGTCGTAGCATGTCCCTGACCCGGAAAATCACGGATATCCAGCAATTGCACGCCCGCAGCATCCGGTGTTCGTCTGATCCGCTCCATGGCTTCTTTTAAGGATCGTACCAGATGTGTACCGCTGGCTTGTTGAAAATGTTCCAGATCTGCCATCATTCCTTTGCGAGTAAGCGATTCCTCAATGGGTAGCAACCAGGAGGGACGCAGAACGCCCGTATATTTGGCTCTTTCCTGAGGCCGCACATACATGGTGTACTGTGCATGTTCATGTCCAATTACGGGATGCTCTGCAAGTCTGGTAACGGCATGATAGTCCAGTGTTGTATCCGGTACAGCAGAATACGCAGACTCCAGCGGGGGATGCCAGTTCAACGACTGAATATAATAATCCCCTTCCCGCCCTTGCGCTGGAAGCTGTCCAAAACCTGTATTGTCCGTATATAAACGGGTTGGGTCCATCTCTTTTGCCCTGGAGACCCATGCATTAAGTTCCGGATGGCCATTCGCACCGATAAGTTCATTCCCCATGGAGAACATGACAAATGAAGGATGTCTGTGCAATGACAGGAGCAACCCATCCAGTTCCTGTGTCAGATAGGTCAACACTTCAGCCGGCGCTGACTGATCTGACTTTTCAAAGAATCGAGACCAATGGGGCAGCTCTGCCTGCACCAGCATGCCCTCTTCATCAGCCGCATCCCAGAAAGGCTCCGGCGCGCTCCACCCATGCAGCCGGACATGATTGAAGCCATACGATCTGGCGACTCGAAACTGGCGAATGTAATGTGCCTTGTCCCAGACGGGATAACCTGTGAGTGGAAAGATGCAGCAATCCACATAGCCGCGTAAATAGACAGGCGTTCCATTCAATTTGAGCTGCTTACCATCTGCAACCAGAGAACGTACACCAAATGTTTGCTCTACCTGATCCAGTTCCCGTTCACCATCAAACAGACGGACCACGGCTCTATACATTTTGGGAGATTCATCCGACCATCTGGCGACAGACTTCTCTGCCCCAAGTTCCAATCGCCAATGATCAATTACAGCTTGGCACTCAGTTGAACCTACTGAGCTTGGATCAGTTGGCGGTCGAGCTTCCAGCTTCACATGAGAACTATATCGATCAAGCCACGTGCCATCAGGATGCTGGATATCCACATGTAATTGAACAGCTCTATCCGCTTTACTTGCGGGAGCGCTTACAGTACAGCCCACCAGAATGGTCCCATGTTCAGCATCGGGTTGAATGCGTAACGTCTCTAGTCGACATGGAGGCAGACAGTCCAGATAAACCCCACCGGTAATTCCACCCCAGGCTGTAGCTGTATGCAATGAATGTATATGGCTTCCGGCCAGCGGAAGTTTCATCGTATTATCCACGCGCATCTCCACCCGATTCACTTCTCCCTGCTTCACCAGAGAGGTGACATTCCACTTTTGTTGATTCACCAGACTATCCTGCTGCCCGGCATAATGCCCATTCATCCAGAGATTCGTTGTCCAGCGAACCCCTTCCAGTCGAAATACATACTGGCAGCCAGGGTCATCTGAAGGAATATGAACATCTTGAGCATACCAGGCCGAGCCTTCATACTCACGTATTTTGGTCCAGGTATCGAGCCTTTCGTATTCAGGCTCTTCTCCGTATCCTTGCTCTTCCCATGAACCGGGAATCTGAATGGTCTCCCATGATGTATTTTCACACTGTGAAGGCAGTAGTATCTTTTGTGCAATATGCTCATCGGGCTCCAGATCCAATCGAAACTGCCATGTTCCATTGAAGTTCAATGTATGACGTGCCTTAGCTATATCAGACAAATTCATATCGTATAACCATCCCTTCACCTGAGTTCTTGTAAACTCAGTCTATGATGTAGTGCCCTCCGTGACCATTGCTTATCATGGGAAGTGCATGGACAATATGATGAAGCTGGAACATGTCAGTGATGTCGAAAACGTTTTATTTTATAAGCAGGGGCAAGGCCCATTACTTCGTACTCATTCCTCGTTTAGGTCAGCCATTGATGCTTTGGACGAAGATTGGGTTCTCGCCTGTTTGTAAGCAGAAGGAGATTCCCCAACATATTTCTTGAATTTACTGTGGAAGTAGTCCACATTCGCATACCCGACTCTCGCCGCGACCTGATGGACCTTCAATCCTTCATCCAGCAATTCCTTGGCCTTTTCCATACGAACCTTGTCCAGGAATGCATTGAAATACTCTCCAGTATGATTCTTGAACAACTTCCCCAAGTAACTGCTGTTATAGTTAAACACTTCAGCAAGGACCTCCAGCTTGAGATTTTCGCCAGGGTTACGTTGGATAAATTCAATCATCTGTTTCAATACAGTATCCTTGCTCCCCCCACCCATACGTTGAATAAGGCGATTAAAATGTTCCAATGCCATGACTTTGAGATCCGACATCGTAAATTGATGATAGACTTCATTAATCAGAACCGAATGTTCCTGCATAATGGAGTGCATATGTTGATTCGTAGCTGCAAGCTTGTTGAACGCTAGGGAGAACACTTGTGAGAAGGCCGTTTTGATCGCTTGCTCTGTTCGGTGATACGGGACCAAGCGCTCTTCCATCTCAGCCAGTACCCGCATAACGGACTCACTGCTACGGATGTCTAACGCATAATACAGCTTGTCACCGAGTTCGTCCTCAACGGGCTCATGTGTTCCATCCACAGCTTCAGCTCCTGGCTTAGCAACGCCTTTGCCTTCGCTACCTTCAGTCCACAGCATGATGCGCTTCTCTGTGAACAAGAAGCGTTCACCGAGTGTACGATTCGCCTGCGTGAATGAACGCGCAATTTCAGAAGTGAAATGTACGGGTTCACCCGCAGCACCATACATGTGGACCTCCCATTCTCCCAGAAGTCCTTCCAGCTCATCATAAAGAATTCCTGCAGATGACTCGGATGTGATTGTTTCCTTGCTTAACAACCCCAGACCGGAATGGAACGAGAATACGATGCCCCGGTCTTTCTGGTCAAATGCTTCAATCAGTTTGCGTTTCATAACACTTCCTCGTTGCAGATCGGGGGCCGCATGCATCTCAAGCAGAATAATCTGATAATGAGGCCAGTGCAGCCCCAGGCTATCTTCTTCCATGCTGCCCGCACCTTCCAAACTGTCAAAGAGCAACGCCTCAATCTGGTGCTCCAGATAGACAGTATCTTCACCAGCTTGACGTGCCATTGTCTCCCGTTCACGGGTCAGGATCGTAGCAATCCGCTCCAGTTCACTGATGATCTCATCTTCATCCACCGGTTTGAGCAGATAGCCATCCACACCAAAACTGATGGCTTTCTTGGCATAATCAAAATCGGCATAACCGCTCAATATCAAAAAGTGCGAATCCGGATGATTCCGGCGCACTTCTTCAATCACATCCAGCCCGGTCATACCGGGCATGCGAATATCAATAATCGTCAGATCAGGCTCCAATTCCTCAAACCGGGAGATAGCCTCACGCCCGCTGGCAGCTGTCGCGATGACCTGGAATCCGTATTTTTCCCAATCGATAATGGTTGTCAGTCCCTCACGTATGCTCGGTTCGTCATCCACCAAAAACACTTTATACATGTTGGTCCCCTCCTGCTGGCAAGGTGAAAGAAACCTCTGTTCCTTCCCCATATACACTCTTCATCTGCAATCCATATGGCTCCCCGTACGTCAATGTTAAGCGTTGATGTACATTACGCATGCCGATCCGACTCTTCTCCTGTTCCTCCGGTCCACAGATAAACTGCATCACCTCAGCCAGTCGTTCTGGCGTTATGCCTGCACCATTGTCATCCACACGGATCTGCACAATGTTCTCTACTAAACGAATACTTATATGAACACGGACTGTGCCCTCTTTGTTCTCCAGACCATGGACAATCGCATTCTCAACCAAAGGTTGAATAATGAGAGGCGGAATGTACATCTTCTCCACCTCGGGATCAATATCGATCTGGAATGCAAGACGGTCGCCGTAACGGAATTTCTGAATTTCCAAATAGGAACGTACCATTTCAAGTTCAGCCCGGAAGGTTGTTTTTCCACTGCCAATCTCCAGACTCTTGCGCATCAGCTTGCCCAGCAGTCTGACGATGTTGGCAATCTCCGCTTCTCCCTTAATATGCGCTTTCATCCGAATGGACTCCAGTGCATTAAACAAGAAATGTGGATTGATCTGGCTCGCCATCATTTTCAGTTTAATCTCTTTTTGGGCGATTTCCAATTGATTGTTCTGTTCCGTCGCTTCTACCACCTGTGTCATGAGTTCATTGATACTTTTCACCATATAGTTGAACTGTCGTGACAATTGTCCAATCTCATCGTTTCCATCAATCCGCGAAGTCACGTTCAGATCACCTAATGCCAGCTTGTTGAGGTGTTTACTCAGCCGGAGCAATCGGTTGGAAGTGAGGAACGAGATGATATATACGAACAATAGGGCGATAACGAGCACAAGTATAATGAAAATCATGCCAATCATGCTGACGGTGTTCGCGTCTTTGACGATATTTTTGGTGGCAAAAACCGAAATAACCTTCAGGCTGTTCATACTCGATCCAGGGCCCAACTCATCAATAACAATGTTGGAGGGCTCCCCCCGAAAATCAGCTTCAATGGTTCCCTTTGCCTGATTCTGCAAATCAACGCCAAAATCAAGCTCGTCCAGCGTTTTCCCTACCAGTTCGGTATTCTTGGCTGCAACCACATACCCCTGCTCGTCCGTAATCATCGTCTCAAACTGTTCCTGACGGAGCAATCCATTCAGTTCATCCTGATTGATGACAATCATCAATACGCCCTCGGTCCGATATTCGGCAAAAGGTACTTTGCGTACCAAGCTGAGCTTGTGTACAGGATTATCTTCCTTGTCTGGAATGTAGAACCACCCGATGCTGGTTGTTTTCAATGCCTGTTGGTACCAGTAGCTCTCTTCCGTCTGCTTGTCTACCGGGATGAATTCGAGGTTGTTGATCAATGTTGGGTTAGTTGAGTAAAAACGAATGCCGGCGATCTCACGGTACAAACGCCTGTACTCCTGAAAGTCTTTGTACGCAAGATAAGCCGAGGTTAGCTCCACAACGCTCTTGTACCGTTTATTCACGATCTCCTTGAGATCCGCATTAAACATTAAAAGATTGGATATATCCGTTGGTACACGCAGCATCGTCGCCGTCTGGCTCTTGATCTTGTCCACATTGATGATTGTCTGCCCTATCGCATTGTCCAGGGCCTGCTGGCGAAAATAACTTGTCACAGCAAGGCCAACAATCAATACCGGAATCATGACAACCAGTACATAGGAAATGAGCAATTTATGCTTTAATTTGAGATTATTGGTGGTTCGTATTAGCCTTTTAAACATGTCTGCACCTTCCGTCATCTGTATAAGCGCTTACATATAAAGAGCAGGATCAGGATGTTCTGTCCTCTAAATTAATCATACCACATAACCGCCAGAATTCGGATTGTCATCACAATGGATATATCTGTTGTCGGGTAACAAGCCAGCATAGTCTCTAAAAATAGTCTTTAAAAAAAGAAGCCGCCATTAACATGGCGGCCGAATTTACCGAATTATTTCTGCTGCCAGAAGTTTAGTGACTCCTAGATGGGCGAAATCCATATCTTTTCGCACGCCATGCAACAACCAAAGCCACCAATGTTAAAGCCAAGATGGCCCAGTTAAATGACGAAGCTCCCCATTGATTCAGAAGAACACCTCCCGCCATTCCCCCAAGGGCAATAGCCAGATTCCAAACGGTTGTATTAATCGGCATGACGAGATCCACACCTTGTTCGCCCGTAGCTTGAGCAAGTCCGGTCTGCAACAGGGTAGCCGCACCTCCAAATGTCAGACCCCACAGTGCAATAGAACCGAAGATGACGACCACATGCTCACTCCAAAGACCTAATACAAGGGAAATCAAAGCAAAACCCGCAAGGCTCAGAAGAACCAGCATACGCAACCACCGATCAATGAAAATACCTGTAATCCAGATGCCCACCAATGCCATCAGACCAAATACAAGTAAAATGAGTCCAACCTTGGATTCCAAACCGACATCGGTAAGAAAAGGAGCAATATACGTGTATAAAATATTATGAGCCAACATCCAGGCTAAAACGACAGTTAAAATGGGAATTACACCGGGGGTAAACAGAACTTGCATGACAGAGATACGCTTATCCTCTGACTGTCCCGGATAGTCGGGTACTTTCCAAAGCACCCAGAAAATCAGTATAAACGCCAGCAATGACATCAGCCAGAACACCGAGCGCCAACCCATTAATGAACCCAGCAGCGTACCTGCCGGAACACCAAATGATAAGGCAATCGGCGTGCCAATCATAGCCACAGCCATCCCCCTTCCCTTGAGATGCTCAGGTACCATCCGTAATGCATAACCACCAATCAGGCCCCAGGAGACACCGGCTGCAACACCGGCCAAGGAACGAGCGAATAGTGTCAGCACATAGTTTGACGAAAGGGCAGTAATGGTGTTGAAGACAAGAAAACCGATAAAAAAGCGGACGACGACGCCAGCCCTTTGTCAGCACCGCCACAGGTATGGCAGCAACCAGCGACCCAACAGCATAAAAGGTGACAAGCTGCCCCGCCCCTGCCTCAGAGATCTGCAGCCCTTCTTTAATTTGCGGCAGCAAACCCGCAGGAAGTGTTTCGGTCATAATGGCTATGAAACCCGCCATAGCCAGGGCCAACAGCCCCAACCATGGAAAACGATGAGAAGATATATCCGACATTTGTGCAGCTCCTTTTAAGGTAGTATGGAACAAATAATTGAATTGTGGATCGATCATTCCTTATATTATTCACACTGTCTCACCTTGTCAATGACTTTTGGATCGATTAGTATATAATTAAGAAAAAGGGGGAATATTTTATGGCGAGAACGGGACGTCCACGCATTTTCGATCGGGATGAAGCCCTATTACAGGCGATGATGCTCTTTTGGGAGCAAGGATTCGAGGCCACTTCCTTACTTCAGCTTCGAGCAGCCATGGGGGATATTTCAGCAGCCAGCTTTTATGCAGCCTTTGATTCCAAAGAAGCGCTGTATAAAGAAGCAGTAGAACGATATATGGTTACGTTTGGACGTGTGACGGAAAGCTTCTCGGATCTCACACTCTCACCAAGAGAAGCGATTGAAACAACACTAAGAAGTACCGCAAAAATGCAAACAGACAGCGCGCATCCATCTGGCTGTTTAATTGTGCTGTCAGCTAGCACATGTTCTTCCAAAAACAATCATATTCGTGACATTGCCGCTGAGAAAAGAAAGCTGACTCGTAACCGCCTGCAGGATTGCATCCAGCGTGCTGTGGATGTCGGTGAAATTCCTGCTTCCACGAATGTAGCCATGCTAACCACCGTATTTGATACCTTTATGCAAGGCATATCTACACAAGCCCGCGATGGCGTTCCTTTTGCAACGATCGATGAGGCTATCACGGAATTCATGGGCATCTGGAACCTTGTTCAACATTCAGCCTGACTTTATCTACGAACTATGGATCGGTTAAAAAAGCCAAAAAAGGCACTCCCACAATTGGAAGTGCCTGCTAAGTATAAATTTTATGCGCGTGCTGTTAAGGACGAGGTGTGCTTACGCCGTTCAGGATCAGCTTCGGATGAATGTCGGCGTTCAGTGAAGCGGAAACTGCACAATATTTTTCCTCAGCCATTTGGATGGCTTTCCAGATACGGTAATCTGGGATATCCCCATCGACTTTGAAGATCAGATCAATGGATGTGAAGCCTTTCGGCATCTCTTCGCTGCGTGTCCCCTGCGCTTCAATCTCAATCGACTCAATTTTGTCCAGGAATGCGTCCAGAATCATCGTAATATCGATTCCCATACAGCCGCCGAGACCCGCTAGTAACAATTCCATCGGGGTTGCACCCTTGCTGTCACCACCATAAGCAGCAGTGGCATCCATGCCAACCGCGTAGCCAGACGGTCCTTCGGAAGTAAATGCGCGTTTGCCTTTCCATACGGTTGTTACATTCATGATGTTATCCTTCTTTCTTAAAATAGGTTAAGTTCAAGCGAAAAAGGTTTGCACTTTCCACTCCGATGACAGAATAACCTTCCGATCGCTGTTATCCCCAGATTTTTTTGATTCCCTTCTTCAAGGAGAAAATCAGGGGATAAAGGCGCACGCTCCGCTTCTCCAGGTTTCTTCTGTCCTCTCCGTTCTTGTGCAAAAAGTTTAGTTGAACTGATATCGTTCACGACCTTAAATACCCGCTTAGGATACGTTCGTTCTTCCGATCGCTGTTATCTTCATCAAAATTCAGTAATTTGCTGCAAGAAACGGCGGGTGCGCTCTTGCTTCGGATGTTCAAAGAATGCTTGTGGACTTGCTTCTTCCACGATCGATCCATCCGCCATAAAGACGATTTTGTTCGCCACATTACGGGCAAACTTCAATTCATGCGTCACGACCAGCATCGTCATGCCTTCCTCTGCCAGCTCCTTCATAACGGAAAGTACCTCTCCGACAAGTTCGGGATCAAGGGCAGAAGTTGGCTCATCAAACAGCATCACTTCAGGCTCCATCGCAAGTGCACGTGCGATGGCGACCCGCTGCTGTTGTCCACCGGACAATCGGGATGGATATGCATCCTGCTTGTCCGACAGGCCCACGCGATCCAGAAGAATCCGGCCACGTTCGGCCGCTTCGTCACGCTTGATTTTTTTCACCGTCACAAGACCTTCCATGACATTGCCCAGCACCGTCTTGTGCGGATACAAATTGAACTGCTGGAATACCATGCCGGTCTGGCGGCGAATCTCCAATACCCGGGCACGCTGTACACGCAGCGAATCAGCACTGTTGACCACAACACCGTTCACTTCAATCTGTCCTCCAGACAGTTCTTCCAGTCCGTTCAGGCAGCGCAGCAAGGTACTTTTGCCTGAACCACTCGGACCGAGCAATACAACAATATCTTTGGCATCGACATGAAGATCGATGTTCGTGAGCACTTCATTTTGTCCAAAACGTTTGGTAAGTCCGGTTGTTGTAATCATCGGTTCTCTCCTCCCATCAGTAAGCGCGGGCTAACCGGCGCTCCACTTGTTCCAGAATGGCCGAGAAGCCGATACTCATAATCCAGTAGATCACACCGATCGCCAGATAAAACGGCATATTCACCGCATATTGTGATACCAGCAGTTGTGCCGAGCGCAGCAACTCAGTAACACCAATCGCAGCCACAAGTGATGTTTCCTTCAACATGCCAATAAACGTGTTCCCCATCGGCGGGATGGCGATGCGCACAGCTTGCGGGAAGATAATGCGTCTCATTGCTTGAGCCGGGGTCATTCCGGTTGCGTATGCAGCTTCCATCTGTCCTTTCGGTACAGCCTGAATCGCTCCACGGAACGTCTCCGACAGAAACGCCCCTGCATTCAGACTTAGTCCCAGACAGGCAGCTGTAAGGGACCCCAGGGTCACTCCATAATCGACCAATCCGTAATAAATGACGAATAATTGCACCAGCAGCGGGGTTCCCCGCATGATGGATACATAAAACCTTGCGATCAGCCTAAGCCACATCGGTCCCTTTAGACGAGCAATAGCAACAAGTAATCCGATGATGAATGCAAAAAACATCGAGATCACCGTTACGTATAACGTATAGTAAGCCCCCTTCAGAAAGAAGGGGATATTCTCAAATACCAGTTCCATGGGTTAAATCTCCCCTTCGCCTTGCCAGTTCATTATTGCGCAGGCTCTTCACCAAACCATTTTTTGAAGATGGTGTTATATGTGCCATCATCTTTCATTCCTTTGAGCGCGTCATTCAATGCTGCAACGAGTTCCGGATTGTCTTTGCGAACAGCGATACCTGCTTGGTCACTCTTGATTGCTTCGCCTACAGCTTTGATCTTTAATCCGTTGGCATCAACAATCGGTTTCAGTGCGTACATGTTGTTGATTGTGGCGTCAATCCGTCCAGCATTCAGGTCTTTCAGTGAAGAGATGACATCGTCATAGGTTTTAATCGTGAAGTCTCCCACTTTAGGCAACACTTCATTACGCAGATACGTCTCATCATTTGTACCCAGACCTACGCCAATTGTTTTTCCTTTGAAATCTTCCAGCTTGGTAATATCATTATTGTCTTCTTTTACAATGATTTTCACTTGGTTCGTAATATACGGATCACTGAAATCGAGAACTTTCTTACGATCATCGGTAATGGTCATCTGGCTGATAATGGCATCCAGCTTCTTCGCTTGCAGACTTGGTGTCAGACCAGAGAACTCCTGGGATACAAATTCAACCTTAACCCCAAGACGCTTCGCAACCTCACGTGCGATATCTGCATCATAACCGTCCATTTCTTTCTTATCGTTCAGGAAGTTGTATGGTGCGTATGTGCCCATCATGCCCACTTTAATCACGCCAGCAGACTTGATCTGCTCCAGTTCATTGCTTGCCTGTGCACCATTCGTGCCCCCATTGTCTGTTGCCTTACTTCCACAAGCACTAAGTACCAGCACAGTCATCAGCAGAATCGCTGTCAAAGACCAGCCTTTACGCGTTTTCGATCCATATGTTTTGTTCATTACGTTAACTTCCTCTCATTCGTGTATTGATCTGGGTGTACATTTGGTTACGCTATTGTGATCAAACAGCAGTTGTACCCATTATTCCCTGCTAGTTGTGTAATCATGTGAATCTCTGGTCTCTCGTTGAAAAATAAAGCTGCGGACTTTGCACATGTTTATGTACCCAATAGTCCGTAAAATTCAAAGCTTGCTGCCTCAGCTGCCAACGAAGAAGCTGTCATGGCGGAGAACTTGCTGTGCAAATCAGCCGAACCGAACAACCAGCGCGATATCATACCTTCGATCATGCTTACCAACAGCGCTGCTCGAAGCGGTACATCCATGCCTTGGGGCAACATGCCAAGTTCGATGGCACGTTCCATATTGTGGCGGAACGCAGTCTCGACGGCATTACGTGTCTCCTCGACCAGACGTTGTACGGATTCTTCGGTCACGATGCCTTTAAGCAACAGTTCCATAAAATATCGATTCTGTGCGGCGAAGATGAACAGGTCAGTGAATAGCCTCTCCGATGCTTTCACCATATCTTCTACCGATCCGGCATCCTTGCGGTACCCTTGTCCAATCGCCTCAAGCAATTCCTCCTTGCCCGTTAATATAATTTCTGAAGCAATGGCTTCTTTGCTTTTGAAATGCCAGTAAAACGTCCCTTGCGCCACACCAGCCTCACGGACGATATCGGAAATTTTCGTCTGATGGTAACCTTGGGTTGCAAAACGCTCCATTGCTATGCGTATTATTTGGTCCCGCCGTTCTTCACCGGGTTCCAAACCGTTGATTTTGGTCATTGCTGTAACCCTCCCGATTGATGAGTCAGTCAGTTAATGTATATCCTATGGGATAACTAGGTTTTTGTCAATATAGTTTTAAACAAATGATTACGAGCATAAGTTGAAGTTGAGTGCATTTGTGATCATAATAGGTGATAGCCTTGTTCAAATGAACAGGCATGGTCAAGCAGGACAGCCTGTGCTGTCACCTGCATTTCAAGGAGGAAGAGAATTGGACATTATATCATCCATTATTATGGGCATCATCGAAGGTTTGACTGAGTTTTTGCCCGTGTCCTCGACTGGACACATGATTCTGACTGCCCACTTGCTGGGTTTATCGGAGGACAACGAGTCAGTCAAAACGTTTGAGGTGGTTGTTCAACTCGGAGCTGTACTTGCTGTTGTTGTACTGTATTGGAACAAATTCATTGATATGTTCCGCTTCACCGGAGGCAGCAGACCTTACTCCCGCCGCCTCAATCTGGGACATATCTTCCTGGCGATGGTTCCTGCCGTAGTCATTGGACTTGTATTCCGCGACTGGATCAAGGCACATTTGTTTGGTCCGGAGACAGTGCTGTACAGCCTCGTTATAGGTGGTATATTGATGATCGTGGCCGAACGCTGGAGCCGTAAGAGTGAACGAATTACTACCCATGATGTCGATGATATTTCTTACAAACAGGCATTCGCAGTGGGTATATTTCAGATCTTGGCATTGTGGCCAGGCTTCTCCCGTTCCGGATCAACGATCTCAGGCGGTCTCTTTGCAGGGGTAAGCCGCGTAGCCGCTGCGGAGTTCACATTCCTCGTGTCTGTGCCAATTATGATTGGTGCTACGGGATATGACCTGTACAAAAGTATTGATCACCTGAACGGCAGTGATTTCCCGATCTTTGCGATAGGATTCATCGCTGCTTTCATCGTCGCCATGCTTGCGATCAAGACGTTCCTGTCCATTTTGAAAAAATTGAGCCTGACCGTCTTTGCTGTGTATCGCTTCGTCTTGGCAGCCGTGTTCTTTATTATTTTAATGTAACCTTACATTGCAATGAATTAAGACAGGCAAAATCAATGGCGGCCTCACATTCCATTTGGAACGAGGCCGCCATATTTATGCTCAATGTTATGCTTCTGTTCATTCACGATTCCGTTGATCTATGATTTTTGGGCTGCTTAGAAACAGGAATAGCTGTACTTAGATGAAGTCTTGCTCTTCGTGACTTCCTTTTTGGTTGGGTGGGACCATTGGTGATGCCGACTAGGTTCACTATGTATCGTGGACATTCAGATTCATGTTCACTTCTCCAAAAACAGTCTGGTTTAGGACCACTCTTTCACTTGAATGCTCCGGTGTTTCTTCCAATATTTTAATCTTTCACGCAGATTATATCTATTCTCCTTTTGTTGCTGCAGCAATTGCTTGACTCCGATCATCAACAATCGGTATCTTCGGTCATCATTGTGGCTTAATTGGTGCATTTCCTCAAAAATTTCATTTTTCATACGGATCTTGTTCACTCCAAATATTCAGTTTGTTCTCACAGTATACATGGGAGCACTGAACAAATTCTAAACAAGCGCTAGTCCTCAACTTCACTTATTCGAATAAACATTTTGCGTGCTGGAATGAAGCAGAAAAACCCCTTCCTGTCGTCGGACAAGAAGAGGTCTCCGTAGTTAAGTTAATTAACAAGCTGCTTTTGCCTTCATACGCTTAAACTTTGGATTCAAGCGTCTCCAGATACTCGGAGATTTGAGCAGGTGTTTTAGCCCATTTGCTATGCAGATGTGCGATTTTCTTGCCGTTTTGGAAGACAAGCAGGCTTGGAATACCGCGTACACCATTTTCTTCAGCAAACGGCTGGAACTTTTCTGCATCTAGGGCATAGAAGGTTTTGTCCGTATGTTGGTCGATAACATCCCCGATAAAACGATCCAGGTTTTTGCAGTCTGGACACCAGGTTGTATCAAATTTAATGACGGTAAAACCATCAGAGTTGATTGTATCCAAATATTGCTGTTCACTTTGAATTCTTTCCATATGTCTTCTCTCCCTTATATGTTGCTTTTAATGGCTGATCTTCATTGTACCTTGTATAGTTACAATTGAAAATAGGCTTAATGGCGTTAGCGATGCTGCTTGTATAGATTAGCGGGACTAAGCTCACGTATTTGCTGAATTTCTACGGTGGTAAGTGCAGGCGAATTCGAAGCGGCAATATTGTGCAGCAACTGGTCTCTCGAGCTAGCACCAGGGACAACGGCTGCAACCGCAGGATGGGATAACGCATACCGAATAGCCGTCTGAGCCATGCTGCGTTGGTCCGTAACAAGACGACTTAACCCTTGCCGAATGGTATATAGTTGCTCTGGCGTATAGTCCAGATAACCTTTGTCTGCCTTGGCAGATCCGGAATCGGCGAGCACACCGCTAGCTACGGGCCCACGGGCAATTACACTGATTCCCTTTTGTTCCAATAAAGGCAGCACCTCTTCTTCCGCTCTGCGGTCAGCAACACTGTACTGGTTCATCACACTGACGATTGATGCCCTCTTTACATACTCCCGAATCACATTAGGACGAATGGAGGAAATTCCGTAATATCGGATAAGTCCTTCCTTCTTCAGTTCCTCAAACGCTTCGATTGTCTCTTCGATGGGATCGTCCAATGTGCCGCCATGCAGCTGGTACAAATCAATGTAATCGGTCTGCAACCGCTTCAAGCTTTCATGTACAGCCTGCTTAATGTAGGCTTTGGATGGGTCCCAAGACCAACCCTCTTTGCCGGGCAGACGACGATTTCCTACTTTGGTCGCCACAACGACTTGGTCCCGGCGCCCCTTAATAGCTTGTCCTACAATCTCTTCATTACGTCCTGCGTCGTAAAGATCGGCTGTATCCAACAGGTTGACCCCATGATCCAAAGCCTCATGAATCAGGCCCATTGCGGGTTCCATTTCGGTTCCAAGTGACATACATCCCAGCCCAATCTCCGACACCATCAGTTCGGATGTACCCAGACGATTTTTCTTCATACGTGCATCTCCCTCCATACGTTCTGCAAGTATCCATTGTATCATTCTTGCTGGTAAAAATCGCATTATAGATGAAAGCAAGGGGTTGCTCTCAGATTGCACAAAAAAACCTGGAAGGACTTCATCTCCAGGTTTCTCATGATCATCATGTTCATTCAAACGAAAAACGAACGATCAAAATCTATTTCACTTCCACGCGTGGTCTGGATTGACTTGTTCCATTGGACGAATTGGAGCTTTTCATCATACCCGAGACCGTGCTGAACAGCTTATCTCTTGCTTGTTTGTTCCTCATCAGATAAGTCACACCTGCGCCGATCGCCGTCATAAGTATTCCTCTTCTTTTAGACATGTGCTTCTCCTCCTTCAGGATAAATGTACATCGTGTCTTGTTTGACAATTACCCTTTGGGAGCAAAACGAAACGAAGTACAGGCTTGATCACACAAAAAAAGATGACCTCCGAATCGTTCAGAGGTCATCTTTCAAGCCACATTTGCCGTCCGCTTAATCGGACGGTGTTGCCATATGGGTCATTTCTTCATGTTTGTAGGTTGAACCATCCGCGGTCAGATAAAAGTGTCCGAGGGGATGCAGGTTTTCGTCCAACTCATAGACAAGCGGGATGCCTGTCGGGATATTGAGCGCCACCACGTCTGCCTCGGACAATTGGTCCAGATGCATGACGAGTGAACGAAGCGTGTTACCATGCGCAGAGATCAGCACTCTTTTGCCCGCAGATACCATCGGTTTAATCTCCGCATTCCAGTACTCCAGCACACGCTTGGATGTATCCATCAGGTTCTCTGTAACGGGGATGGTGCACCCGAGCCGCTTGTACTTGTCCAGATCCTGTACATATCGTTCATCGGTCTCATCCAATGCAGGGGGAGATACGTTAACGGAGCGTCTCCATTCCTTCACTTGGTCTTCCCCATACTTCAGCGCAGTCTGCTGTTTATTCAGTCCTTGCAGCGCACCATAATGACGTTCATTCAGCTTCCAGGTCTTCGTAATGGGAATCCACATGAGGTCCATCTCATCGAGCGCAATATCCAGTGTACGGATGGAACGTTTCAAGACGGAGGCATAGGCATAATCAAAATCAAACCCTTGCTCCTTCATGATCTTCCCAGCTTTACGAGCTTCTCCGTAACCATCTGTTGTGAGATCGACATCCGTCCAACCCGTAAAACGATTCTCTACATTCCACATGCTCTGTCCATGACGAATCAAAACAACTCTGTACATAACCGTGAACCCTCCTTCCATGGAAACATTACCCTCAAGATGAGCAAGATATGCTTAATTACATTAATAATACGGTGCCATCATCAAGTATACGACGACACCTGTGGAACTGACATACAGCCAGATTGGCATCGTCCAACGTGCAATTTTGCGGTGTTTCTTCAATTGATTCGTCCAGCCCCACACAAGTGTGAACAACGCCAACGGAACGATCAGGGCTGCCAGTATACTATGGGTAATCAGAATGAAGAAATAGATGGAACGAATGATGCCCTCGCCGCCATATTTGGACGTCTCTGGTGAGAGGTAGTGAAACGTCAGATAGGTCACGAGGAATAAAAGTGTTGTTGAGAATGCAGCAAGAATAAATCGTTTGTGCAACTTCACATTCCGCTTGATAATAGCAATAAGCGCTGCGAGCAGGAAGATGAAGGTAAAGCTGTTAAACACGGCATTAAACCGTGGCAACACCGTAATATCAAAGGTCACATCACCTTTGTATCCAATGGACGGTGCGAAGAACAATAATAAAATAATGACATTAGCGAGAATGGAAATCGTAATAATGATGCCTGCGAAATTTTTATTGCTCGTCGGGGATGGAATGTTCGGCTCCCCTTTGTTATTTTTGCCCAATGCAAAATCCTCCTCATATCCTAACTTCTATGTTCTATATCATTATATCTCGGCAATTCCGGGCTGTTAAGTGACAACACTCTGAACAAAAACCGTTGCACTCCCCTATAAAATGCCCCTTTGCGGCTGTTTTCAATCAAATCCACCGCAGCTCCCATTTACCCAAGTCTTTATTTGTGGTATAATTAATGCAATTAATCACATACGCGTTGAAACCGGAGGAGCCTGTCACCAAGGGCCCCTCTTTGTCTTTTTCAGGCACAGAACGGCACTTTTCTTAATGCCTTTCTGTGTCTTTTTGTTTTTTGAAGCTGAGAATGGATAGCCCTTGGGCTGGTAATCCTATAAAACGCAACTGCTGGAGAGGAGCACACTTATGGAATTTGTTTTGGTTCTTGCACTTATTTTGATCTTCACCAAACTTGCGGGTGATTTGTCCGTTAGACTCGGTCAACCTTCTGTTTTAGGGAAACTGATCGTCGGTGTCATCCTCGGACCTGCGCTGCTTGGTTGGGTTCAACAGAGTGATTTCGTCCATTATATGGCCGAGATCGGGGTACTTCTTCTGATGTTTATTGCCGGACTTGAAACTGATCTGGAACAATTGAAGAAAAACTGGAAAGCAGCGTTTGCTGTTGCTGTAGGTGGTATCATTTTACCCTTCATTGGAGGTTATGGTTCCGCCATTGCTTTCGGAATGTCGCAAACGCATGCTCTGTTCTTTGGACTGTTGTTCTGTGCAACGTCTGTAAGCATTTCGGTTCAGACACTAAAAGACATGGATCAACTCAGCTCACGTGAGGGGACAACAATCCTTGGTGCAGCTGTCGTCGATGATGTCCTGGTCGTTGTCATTCTCGCTGTTATGATGAGCTTGCTAGGTACAGGCGGTGGAGATACTTCGATCTCTCTACTCATTGGTAAGAAGTTATTATTCTTTGTTATCATTATCGCTGCCAGCTGGTTCCTTGTTCCACGCATCATGAAGTGGATGGCACCATTGAAGGTAACAGAAACCGTTATTACTGCGGGACTGATCATTTGTTTCGGATTTTCCTACTTTGCGGAGTGGATGGGTGTTGCAGGAATTATTGGTGCTTTTGCAGCAGGTATTGCGATCTCTCAAACCAACTTCAAACATGAAGTTGAAACCAAACTTGAACCAATCGCCTACGGAATTTTTGTTCCGGTGTTCTTTGTCAGTATCGGCTTAAATGTGACCTTTGACGGGGTGGGTTCACAGATTTGGTTTATTGTTGTCATCAGTATAATTGCCATATTAACCAAACTTCTTGGTGGAGGAGCCGGTGCACGTCTTACCGGATTTGATCGTACGTCATCCTTGGCTATTGGATCAGGAATGATCTCTAGAGGAGAGGTTGCACTCATTATCGCGTCAACGGGCCTTGCTTCCGGATTGCTTGATTCGGAGTACTTTACCAGCGTCGTGATCATGGTTATCGTGACCACATTGGTCACGCCTCCTCTGCTCAAAATTACCTTTGCACGCAAAAAGGGTGAAAAGCGAGTCGAAAAAGGAATTGAAGAATCATATTTGAATGGGTAAGGGGACGTCGCAGGCCAAAACTTAACCTTAAAAATTTAAAGTTCGCTCGTACATTAAGACACGTTCTTACACGTTCAAAGTGTAGCACTTATCAGATCCGAATACGCCAGTCTCGATTTGGCTTTCAGACTAAGGGCTGAGATACGGTCTAGTTGAAAGGTATTGAAATCATTCCGTATTTGAAGCTATACTTGATTTAGAAAAGCAATATATCGGTCGTGAAGCACACGCCGCTTTGATCTATTCTTCCCCTTCGACATGAAGGTTGGAGAGGGTCAGAGCGGCTTTTTGTATTTTCACATAACGACTTGAAGCACTATTCACGTTCGTTTTAATTTATTTTATTTTTAGAGGAGATGAAAGACGATGAGCATTGATTTTGACGAGGCTTATGAAGTTTGGATGCACTCCCTTTTGGAGAAGGAGACGAACCCCCGAGTGCTTTCCAGAATAGAAAATGGACTGGAACATAGCACATTGGAATTTTTGCGTTCCGTTTGGTTTCCAGTGATGAAAAACTTTAACCATCTGCAACCCGAATGGGAGGTTCGTGATTTTCATAACGGCTATCGGTATCTGGATCTTGCTTACCTGCCAGGAAACGGTATCAAAGGGGGGATTGAGATTCAAGGTTACGGGCCACATGCTCGTGATCTGGATGTACGGCGTTTCAAAGATTTATGCTGGCGACATTGTCTGCTGACGTTGGATGATTGGATTTTTCTGCCGATCGCGTATCTCTCCATTAAGGATGAACCGAAACGGTGCCAGCAGCTAGTGCTGTCTTTTATGGGAAAATTCATGGCCACAGATGTGCCACCGTCCCTTAATTGGCTGGAAGCCGAGACTGTTCGTTATGCCAGACGCATTATCCGTCCCTTTGCCCCGTCGGAACTTGCTACGCATCTGCGAATCACAGATCAGCACGCTCGAAGAGTTCTTCACAGTCTAATTGTTCAAGAGGTATTACATGTCGCAAGTGGCACACAACGATATCGAACCTACATCTTACGAACATGAGACACGCTATTTCACCCGTACGGCACATGTTCATTTTTTAACGAACTCAGGACACCTTATTATGATGATATGGAGTAAATCAGGGCAATTGGAGGGGCATTTTCGTGAAATAAGGTTTACCGGATTCGTTAGAATTCCAACATGCCTCATATCTCGATAATAAGCTCACCTGAGTTCGTCAGCATTTTTGGATATGCCCTTTGAAACGTTTTGAAACGCTCAGAGTTACTAGACTACTCTTAAAGCTCAAAAGCTCAATGCGAACCACTGGAGTTACTGGGGTTTCAGATCCATGAGTCACTAACGAGTTACATGGGGAGTTAAACGGAAATTTACACGAAGAGTTACATGGAGAGTTACATAATAGAGTTACTTGGAGTGTTATATGGAGAGTTACTTGGATTGTTATATGAATTGTTATACGAAGAATTAATCAGAGAAATAGCTGGATTAGCTCTGAACTTGAACTGCCTGCAATAGCTTATGGGATAGTCTACAGTTCCGAGAAGTAAGTTACTTGAAGTTGATTAAATTACTTAGAAGAGGCCTCCCATCCTACAGAAAAAACAAAAAAAGACCACCTTACACTCAAGAGGTCTTCCATCTATGCCCGTTCTGACAGCAGGCTGTCCCATTTTAAGTTAACACGCCAACATAAAAACCAATTGAAATAAAGACAGCACACCATACAAATGCGCCGATGCTGGATACCACTACATATCTGCCAATCGCCATACGGCTAATCCCGGAGAAACAGCACATCAGATGACGAATGCCTGGAATGAAATAACCCAGGATGATGGACCAATACCCATATTTGAGAAACCATGACTCCACCCTGCCAAATCGTTTGGCATTCACGCCGACCCACTTGCCGTATTTTTCAATCAGTGGTCGGCCGGCCTTCTTACCAATCGTATAGCTGAGCAGCCCTCCGGTAAATGCGCCACCGAAACTGACGGCGATGGATACGGAGTAATTCAATACCGAGATGGAGGCGAGATAACCGACAAACGTCATCATCACCTCATCCGGAATCGGCATCCCGATAACGCCAAGAGCCAGTAGTCCGTATATTGCGAAATAACCATATTGACCAATAAATTCTTTTGCAAATTCCATACTGACTCGCTCCTTATTTCGGTTCCACAATATCCTTCTCATGTGAGGCTAGCACTTGTTTTAGAGACGGGAATCGGATTTGGCTCACCATGAGACCGGATAATACAATAATGACAAGATAGGCTACACCGTGTGTAAAATAAGGACTCCAGAGGGCGAAAAAGGACATCAGACCTCCGGCAAATGTAATCGGCATCCCGACAAAACCGCTGCTTGCTGTCTTCTGACAGTTATAACGGGCCAGGCGCAATGCACCGCAAACCGGAAACAATGCGGTCAGTGCCATTCCCAGCACACTCACTTCATTCATGGAGTTCAGGTACAGAATCAGCACAGGGGCTGTTCCGAATGAAACTACATCCGCAAGCGAGTCCAGGGCTTTCCCGAACTCACCCTCACAGTGCAATTTGCGGGCTGCATAGCCGTCAAACAGATCAAAAAACATCGCTACCCATATCATCATCACAGCCAGGGCAAATTCACCATGAATAGCCATAATGACTGCCAACATGCCTGAACTCAGATTCCCCAAGGTTAAAATCGATGGTAAAGACTTCATAAGAGTTGACTCCCTTTCGTACTAGGCTTTAGGAAAAATAATATAAAAACGGACTCCATCCGGTGTATTCTCCACTCCATAATTGCACCCATGCAGATCGAGAATCTGCTTCGCAATGGCCAGACCGAGCCCGGTTCCCCCCATTTTGCGATTACGTGAGCGCTCGACCCGATAGAACCTCTCCCATATATACTGCCGCTCAGCTTCAGCAATGTGCTCGCCCTTGTTCTCAATGGAAATATGGACAAAACCTTCACGCCTGCTGATCTCAATAGTTATATCGGTATGTGGTATTGCATGACGTATAGCATTCATCATGATATTGAAAATAACTTGCTCCAGCTTGCTGCGGTCACCTTCAACCGTCTGTTCTGTTGTGGATACAAGCACCACATCCAACCCTTTGTCCTTCAGTTGCGGACCCAGACGGCCGGCGATATCTTCAATCATGTCAGCTAGTGCAACAGCATCCGTATTCAATTGAACCGCTGAGGATTCCAGTCGCACCAGATCCAGCATCTCCTCAACCATCGTTTCCATCTTGATCGCCTCATCGGCAATGATCTCAATGTAGCGCTCCCGCTTGCTCTCACTCACGCCGTCCTTCAGCCCTTCGGAATATCCCTTAATAATGCTGATTGGTGTCTTGAGTTCATGGGATGCATCGGCAAAAAACTTTCGCTGTCGCTGTTCAATCTGCTGCTTCATTTCCATATCTGTACGCATCTGTGTGTTGGCCTGCCTCAGCTCTTCGAGTGTCTGACCCAATGTCCCCGATAAAGCATTAAGGCTGTTAGACAGACTGCCGATTTCATCATTACGCCGGATGGGTGATTTCACCGTGAAATCCAGCGTAGACATTTTCTTGGCAACATGGTTCAAGGCCAAGAGCGGCTTCGTTACAATTCGGGACAGGAGCAACGCCAGCAACAGAATCAATATAAATGCCCCAATGCCAAAATATGCATAGAACAAACGTGTTGCCTCATTTGCTTCCCTCATCTCCTGTAGAGAGGTGAGTGAGAAAATCAGTTGCTGCTCAGGTCCGGAACGATGCACTGGAGCAATAGTGATCACATTGCGAACACCACTCCAGCTATCCATCCATTCTTCGTTGAGCATTTTGCCGTTGGCCAACGCAAGTTGGTCTTCTGTGGACAAAGGGAACCGACTATCCAGTGCCTGCACCAGCAATCCCTGCCTCTGGCTCCACGTTGCCAGATTGGGAAGAACTACCTCGGTCAGTACGCCTGACCATTCCTTTACCGGTTCAATGGATTCCTGAAAGCTTTCTGTTCCCCATGCAGCAGAAGTAGCATCCTGGATTTTGTATGGATAGACCATGGACCCGCTGGCCGGGCCTTTCACCGTGAGTTCCTGCCCATATTTCAGATGAGATGTAATCCA
Organism: Paenibacillus sp. FSL R5-0749; assembly: GCF_038595085.1. Classification (NCBI taxonomy): domain Bacteria; kingdom Bacillati; phylum Bacillota; class Bacilli; order Caryophanales; family Paenibacillaceae; genus Paenibacillus; species Paenibacillus sp. FSL R5-0749. The sequence goes on from NZ_CP152005.1 coordinate 5,761,682, forward strand.
GCCAGCATTCTCACTATTGATAAACAAGGACAAGGACACCTTCACGTGACTCCCATCCTGCTGTAACAACGTAATATGGAACGGGTCATTAACCAGTCTTCCGGTATTGGTCAGAATCACCAGATGTGACTGATTCTGACGCATGAACTTACCGGTTTCCTTGGCTAGCTGCAGATCACTCCAATGGCCATTAGAGTATTGCTGTTCGAACTTGGACAGCTTTTTCTTCATACTGCTGACCTTCTGATGCTGATAGAAGTCCGGGAACCAGACCAACTGGGCAAATACCGTTGTTCCATATAGAAGAACCAGACATCCTGCCATGACCAGGAAAAGCTTCATCGTTACGCCATTTCTTCTCATGCTTCTGCCTCGAAACGATATCCGGTGCCAATCACCGTCCGAATACACTTGGCTTCATCACCTAATTTGCCGCGCAGCTTCTTGATATGAGTATCCACAACACGTGAGTCTCCTTCAAAATCAAATCCCCAGATCCGATTCAAAATGGCATCTCGGGACAACACAATTCCTGCATTTCGCACCAAATAAAGCAACAGCTCATATTCTTTTGGCGCAAGCTCGACTTCAATTCCGTCCTTCTCCAGCCGCCGAGCCCATGGATCAAGCGTTACCTGTCCGAAGCGAATGACACCTTGCTCTCGTCCAACTGCGCCTTCAACACGCTTCATTAATGTCTCTGCACGTGCAACCAGCACACGTGGGCTAAACGGCTTGGTGACGTAATCGTCTACGCCCAGCTGAAATCCATGAATTTTATCGTCATCCTCGGACCGTGCAGTCAGCATGATAATAGGTACGGTGGATTGGGATCGAATATGCTCACATAACGTCCATCCATCCATTTCCGGCATCAAAACATCCAAAATGACCAGATCCACCTCATGCAGAGCCAACAGTTCCAATGCGTGTACTCCATGTTCTGCTTCTATAACGTTCCATTGTTCTTTTATGAAATAATCGGCCACAATCTCACGAATGCGGCTTTCATCTTCCACCAGAAGCACTGTTCTGATCATGGCCGACTCTCCTTTTTAGATTTCTGATGATAACATACCTATTCCATGTGTCGTTCATGTGTCCAGACATGTTTTGGAATGAACTCCATGATATATACGATTAATATAAGCCAAAAGTTACTAATTTTTATCAAAATTCGCACAAAAAAGAAGCCGTCAACGAGCAAGCTCTTGCTCATTGACAGCTACTTGGATGAAATCGACGTGTGTTATCCAGAATTGAAGCGCTACTGCGCGCTCACAGGTAACACTTAGCGTTGTTGCTCCAGACGGTGTGCCACATGCAGTGTAGGACCAACAAAACGATTCAACGGGAATCCGCCGGCAATCGCTTTAGTCACGAAGGCTTTACCTTCACGAACAGCCTCTTTCACTGAAAGACCACGAGCCAAGCCTGCGGTAATCGCCGCAGACGTAGTGCAGCCCGCACCATGCGTATATCCAGAGCCGACAACATCGGCTTCAAACCATTCGTAGTTGGTTCCATCATAGAGTAGATCCATTGCTTTACCCGGGCTAATTACACCTCTGTCCTTGATCAGAACATGTTTCGAACCATGGGCATGAATGGTTGCTGCTGCTGCTTCCATCTGTTCCTTGGAACGAATCGGTCCACTTTTCGCCAGTTGAGATGCTTCGAACAGATTAGGTGTAACCAGATCCGCACCTGGCAACAGGAATTCGATCATCGCTTCCGTATTTTCAGGTTGCAGCACTTCATCTGTACCTTTGCAGACCATCACGGGATCAATAACGATCTGTGGCAGGCCACTGCGGCGAATATGTTTTGCCACCAATTCAATAATATCTACAGAACCGAGCATGCCTGTCTTCATGGCATCAAAACCGATGCCGTCCAGAACCGTGCGAAGCTGGGCTTCAACCACATTTAATTCCACAGGAAAGACCTGGTGATCCCATGTATCGGGCTCCATCGCCACAACTGTAGTCAGTACGGTCATACCATACACACCCAGCTCCTGGAAAGTTTTCAAATCAGCTTGAATCCCTGCACCGCCGCTCGTGTCCGAACCAGCTATTGTTAATGTTTTTGGAATCGTCATGATCGTTGCATTCTCCTTCGTGTCTCAGTTGACATTATCCTATCCCTTGTACGAGCGGATGTCAATGGCATCTGAAGCCATACGGAGCATGGTTTTCAGGATGATTCAGTTCACATCTTTGGTCTCCAGACGAAACATGGACAACGAAGCAATCCATATCCCTACAGCTCCAAGGGTCAGAGGGATAATAATCAGTGAATGAATGGAATACTCCGACCCGTTAAATCCGGAGCAGACAATCAACACTAGCAGAAGAGAAGAGGTCATTGTAGTTGTAACTGAATGCTTACGCATACCAAAGAATAAGGGAATGAGTGCCATGCTTGCTGCCGATAAGGAACTAATACCATACTTCAACAGAAATCCCAACATATCCTGATATGTCAACGAGCCAGGAATGAAAGGGTAGAATTGATTAGCAATCAACAGCAGTGAGCCCATCAACAGGTCGGTAACCATAATCATCACAAAGGTGAAAAGAAACACGATAATCAATTTGGCTGCAATGATTTTATGACGCTGGATTGGATAGGTGAACATCACGTTCATCGTTTTATTTCGATACTCACTGATCACCAGCTTGGATAATAAAGCTCCTGCGAACACGATAAAGGTTGCCCTCACAAACGTATCAATAATCATAAAGGCCATCTGATAATCGGCATAGGCATAATCGTCTGCTCCAATATCCACAAATCCTATCATAATCAGAAAAAGAAGAATGCCCACATTGGCAATACCTGCAGCTGCAAAATTCCGCGAAAAGCGGTGCTTCCGCATCTCAAGCCTGATCAGTTTAAGCAACGTCATCATCCCCTTTCACAAGCTTCATGAAGTGTTCCTCAAGGGAATGAGCCCGTTTGGATAAGGATTCGATCTCAATATCATACTGGATCAGCTTGGTGTTTAGTTCCGAAGGAATGATTCCCGGATCATAAATGCGTACCGTGTGGTCATCGACCAATTTATAATTACTCAAACCAAGTTGATGTTCAATGACATAGGTCGCTTTGCGGATATCTACCGCCTGTAGCTCAATGTACTCATTTTGACTTCCCCGAATGCTCTCCATCGATACTTCTTCGACCAAGCGACCACCGCGAATGACACCAACCGTGTCGGCAATCTGCTCTATCTCGCCAAGGATGTGACTTGAGACCAACAGGGTGATGCGATACTCGTTGCTAAGGCGCTTGAACAAATCTCGCATTTCCCGGATCCCTACAGGGTCCAATCCGTTGATCGGTTCATCCAGAATGAGCAGTTCAGGTGTGGTTATGAGTGCACGAGCCAGTCCGAGCCTCTGCTTCATGCCCAGGGAGAAGTCCTTGACCGATTTCTTGCCCGTATCCTTTAACCCTACCATCTCCATCGTGTTGTCGATGATCTTTTTGTTGTAGAATCCCATGTATTCACAGTGAAGCTCCAGATTCTCGCGAGCAGACAGTCTATCATAGAAAAAAGGATATTCAATAATGCTGCCCATTCGCTTCAGCACTTCATAGGAGGTCGGCGTAAGCTTCTCCCCAAACAATTCAATCTCCCCTGAGGTGGGTTTGACGAGATTGGTCAGCATCTTCATGATGGTTGTTTTACCTGCACCGTTCGGACCAAGAAACCCATAGATCTCACCTTGCTTAATACTCATATTGACGTTGGATACAACCTCTGCCCCTTCATATACTTTGGTCACATCTATCGTTCGTGCGATATAATTCATCGTCTTGTTCTCCTTTACGTCCCCTGTCCGGGTTCCTATATCTGTATTGTAAAGAGAAAAGTCTGCTTTTTTATTAATCAAATCTTACAAAAACCTTAAGCTTGCCCGATAACACCAAAACAGCTCTACCAAGCCTTGAAGGTCACTGAAAATACCGTCCGTTGATGTGGCACACTATGTAAATGAATGCTTCCACCCATCCGCTCAACTAACCGCTTCGTGATCGTTAGACCAAGACCGCTGCCCTGATAGAGTCGATTACGGGAATCCTCCAGCGTATACATGCGTTCGAACACACGATTATGCTCACTTTCCGGAATCCCCTTGCCTTGATCCCAGATCTGCAGCGTAACATGTCCATCTGTCGATCGTTCAATTGATAGACCCAACACCTTACCCTCTGCTCCATATTTCATCCCATTGGTAATCAGATTATCCAACACTCGGTCCAGAGCTTCTTCATTCGCTTGTACGAAGATATCCCCCTCAGGTATCTCCAACTGAACGTGCAACCCGAGCTTCGTCAACATTTCATAAAAGGAGAGCATCTTCACGCGGCTTAATTCGCTTATATTCACCCGACTAAGCACCAGCTCCGTGTCTCCGGATTCCAGCTTCGCCAAGTCAAAAAAGGAATGGATCAAACGCAAAACTTCCTGCGCCTTATCCTGGATTTTCTCCGTCATAATCTTCCGTTCCTGATCGGTCAGTGATGAACTGTGCAGCAAGGTCTCACTGTAACCCAGCACAACTGTGAGCGGCGTTTTCAGGTCATGTGAAATGTTGGAAAGCATATTGCGCATTTCCTTCTCCTGATTCGTATAACCGGCCTTAGCGCGATGCGCATGGTCCAACAGCTGGTTCATGTCTTTCAGAAGCTGGCTAACCTGCTCATCACTGTTGAATACAAGCAAACGCTCAAAGGTGCCTTGATCCAGAATTGCGGATATTTTCTGATGAATATAGGACAGGTGTTGGCTGCGTTTCCGCAATCTCATCCACAATCCAATGACCAGAATGGCTAGAATACCTGTTGTAATAGCAAAAATCAGTGTCATGTCTGCTCCGCCTCCAGCTTATATCCGATGCCCCAGAGTGTCTTGATATACTGGGGATCTGAAGGATCAGCCTCCAGTTTCTCACGCAGACGACGCATATGTACGTTAATGATATTTTCGTCCCCATAGTAATGATCATCCCAGACCGAGGCGTAGATCTGGGCCTTGGTGAACACTTTGCCCGGATGGGTGACCAATAGCTTCAGAATGCCAAACTCCTTGGAGGTTAGCTTGACGGGTGTACCTTCACGCTCCACCTCGTACGTCTCCATGTCGACAACAAGTCCTCCAATGTGAATACGCTGATCTTTAGCCACTTCTGCCGCAGGCTGAGCGGTATAATTGGCGCGACGAATGGCAGCTTTAATGCGGGCGGTCAGTTCGATTAACGAGAAAGGTTTGCTCAAGTAATCATCTGCGCCGAAGCCCAGACCGAGCGCTTTATCCACCTCCCCATCCTTCGCAGACAGAATGAGCACAGGCACCAAACTCACTGCCCGAATGGTTTGCAGTACATCCATCCCACTCTTGCGAGGGAGCATCAGGTCCAGAATAACCAGATCATATCCCGGTTGTGACTGGCTGAACTGGCGTTCTGCTTCTAAGCCGTCATATGCATACGTGACGTCGTAGCCCTCTTTTTCCAGATAAGGTCCGACCATTTCACTAATTGAACGATCATCTTCAACAAACAACAAGCGGTGACTTGACACGTGTTTCCCTCCAACATGAACATTTTTCCTATATTACCTCACAGTTTGGTTGAATTGGCAATGACATACGAAAAAACCTGACAGGAAGTACACTTGGGTATAAAGTGTGTTTTCCTGCCAGGTCTATGAGCGTTTATAGATGATTGCTTGTTCGTTTAATCTCAATATCCGTTCTGGCTGTGTATCCAGCATAGTCCAATGGTTCCTGCACCTGCATGGATACTCACCACAGGGATGAACGGCATGATTTCGGTCTTTAGTTTGGGGAGCAGATTGGCAATCTGCTTCTTGATCGTGACGGCTTCTTCCTGATTGTTCGCATGCATAATGCATACATGCTTTACTTTCTCCATATCCAGCTTAAGCATATCCAACATGCGATCTTTCGTTCTCTTGAATGTGCGAATCTTCTCATTCACAACCACTTTGCCCTCTTCAAATCGGAGCAGCAGATGGATCTTGAGCAGTTGACTGATGATCAGCTGTGTGCCGGACACCCGGCCACTGCGATGAAGATGCTGAAGGCTCGCTGGTATGAGGTAAAAGGACATGTTATCAATCATTTGTTCAATATTTACTTTGATCTCGGAAGCCGAACATCCCTGCTTCTGCCATTCCAATCCTTGCATAACCATCTCACGAAGAGGATAGGCACCTGCCTTTGAATCAATTGCGGTCACCGTCACTCCTGCAATCTCTGCAGCCTGCATGGACGTATGCAGCGTTCCGCTAAGCGCTGTAGAGCAATGAATCGTAATAATCTCATCGTACTTGTCTTTGAGCGATTCATACAGTTCAATGAACTCGCCAATAGGTGGCTGCGAACTGCTCGCACGTGAAGCCTCCGCAAGTTTCTCATAGAACATTTCAGATGTAATGTCATCGGTTTCCCGGTAACATTCCTCTCCAAATACGATGCGCAGCGGTACGATGTAGATATGATTTTGCTCCGCAAAAACGGGATCCAGTGTACTGGTACTATCGGTGACCCATGCAATTTTCTTCATGACATCCTTCTCTCTTGCCGGATTGTTCGTTCTGTATCCTCAATCGTCAGGCACAAGCCCGGCGGTTTATTTAAAATTTGAATATTTTACATTGTAAACGTTTGCGATACTGCCCCTCAATTATAAATGACTGGACAGACCGTTGTCTTGTGGCGCAATCATGAACGCCCCTATTAATCCCATTATTAGCTAAAAAAATGTCTTGCCTGTGAAGGAATAAATTGGTATGCTGTTGTCCTTCTCTCTTTTTCGCCTTGACTGAAGTGAACGGAAACGCCGTTCAATCCACTTATCGGAGGTGTCACATGCTTTATTTCACTCTGGCTTCCAAAGCCTACTCCCGGAATCTGCAATACCGCGGGGCACACATGGTACATAACTTGGCAAGCGCCATGTTTGGTTACATGTATGCCTGCCTCTGGATCGGCATCGGGGCCGACCATACGCTCGGGGAATACGGGACACAGGGGATGATCAGTTACATTGCATTCACGCAATCCTCTCTCTGGATCTCGGGTTTTCTCACGAATGGATTGGGGATTCCCCTATCCGTCAGGACAGGGCAGATTGCACTGGATCTGATGAGGCCTGTTCATCTGTTCACCCACCTGATGGCACGCGAATGGGGGCAGATTGCCTACCAGTTCGTGTACAAAAGTATTCCAATCTACCTGCTCTTCTCCATTGTCTTTTCCCTGCATTGGCCCTCAGACGTTTCAACACTTGGTTATGCTGCACTTGGTCTTGCCGGCGCCGCATACTTGTCCATCTGTATGAACTACATCATTGGTGTCACGTCGATGTGGACCACAGAGTCCTCCTGGCTTCACTGGGGCAATCACGCGATGATGAATCTGCTGGCTGGTTTTTTCATTCCGCTGGAATGGCTGCCGAACTGGCTTGAACAACTTGCCTGGATATCCCCCTACCCATTCCTTCTCTATGTACCTACCCGAATCTATCTTGGTTTCGAAGATGGCTCCTTGTTATGGGGAACCTTGCTTTGGTGCGTCTTTATGACGTTGATTTGTCTTGTGATCACCCAAGTGTTACGTCGTAAAGTGGAGGTGCAGGGCGGATGAAGCGAACTTCCTGGTTCCATTTATATAAAATGCTCATTCGAACAAGCATCCGCAGCCGGATGCAATACAAGTTCAATTTCATCATGGCGTCCGTACTGGCCGCTTTAATTCAGATCTCCGAGTTCCTGATGGTTGCTCTTGTACTGCACCGATTCGGAGCAATTAAGGGCTGGTCCCTCCATGAGATCGGTTATCTCTTTGCGATCATGACGTTATCCAAAACACTGTATCGGACATTCGGCAATGAGGTGCATCATCTGGAAAAATATCTGGTTAATGGTGAGCTTGATCAACTGTTAACACGTCCCATGCCCATATTGCTGGCACTGCTGCCGCAAAACTTCCGCATCATGGCTGGAGAAGTCCTACAAGGCGGATTCATTCTCTGCTGGTCTTTGACAGGCATGATGCACAGCGGACAGATCGGCTGGATCGCCATTCCCTTCTCCCTGCTCATTATTCTGACGGGAGCAGTCATTCTCTTTTCTATCGGACTCGCGACTGCCACACTCGGATTCTGGACCACACGCATCGAGGAATTACAGACGATTACTGAAGATGCAGCACGAACGGCTGCCCAATATCCGCTAACGTTATATCCCAAATGGATGTCTGGCATTCTGCTAACGGTGATTCCCGTAGGGTTCGTCAACTATATCCCATCACTCTATCTACTGCGGGGTGAAGGAGGAGCGTGGATTCTTATTGTTGTTGCGGCGGTTGCCGTACTGAGCTTGGCTGCAAGTCTGCGTTTCTGGCAATTCGGCTTGACCAAATATCAAAGTACAGGTAGCTAAGGAGGCGAAAAGAATTATGAACATGATCACAGCACGACATCTGCAAAAGGAATTCAAAACTCCTGTTATTCGCGAAGGACGTTTCTCCGGATTACGTACATTATTTTCACGTGAGTATGTGTCCAAGGAAGCGGTACGCGATATCAGTTTTGATATCGGCCCAGGTGAGTTTGTAGGCTACATCGGTCCAAACGGGGCCGGCAAATCTACAACGATCAAAATGCTGACAGGTATCCTGCACCCCACCTCGGGCGAGGTACGGCTTGACGGTATGAACCCGCATCTGGACAGGCGCAGAACCGTTGGTCGACTCGGCGTCGTGTTTGGACAGCGCAGCCAGCTCTGGTGGGATCTGCCCGTGAAAGATTCATATGATATTCTGGCCGAGATGTACGGCGTCCGGACCGAGGACAAAAAGAAACGGCTGTCCCAGTTCGCCGAGCTGCTGGACCTTGAATCGTTCTGGGCCACGCCTGTCCGCAAGCTCTCGCTTGGACAACGCATGCGTGCGGATCTCGCAGCTTCCATGCTGCATGATCCCGAACTGCTTTTTCTCGATGAACCCACGATTGGACTGGATGTGAACGCCAAACGGAACATACGCCAATTTCTACGTACATTAAATGAGGAGTTTGGCAAAACGATTTTGTTGACCACCCATGACATGGACGACATCGAACAGTTATGCAGCCGGGTCATGGTGATCAACCATGGTCAGCTTACATATGACGGCTCGATCCCTTCTCTGCGTGACACTATCGGTCTGCCGACACTTATCCGAGTTACGTATCGGGGTTCATTTCTTATGCCTGATATCATACCGTCCCCCATTCAGATCACAGCAGTGGAAGGGCAGATTGTCACTGTGGAAGTTAACCGGAAGGAATGGAGAACGATGGACATTCTGAAGCAACTTGAACAATGGGGTGAGATTGAAGATGTGGAGATGAAGGAACCCGACTTCGAAGATATCATCCACCGGGTGTATTAGTTTGCCCATTTTGTGAGGAAATAGGATGAAGACCTGTTCTTACGCCGTTACATGAGAGAGGGACATGGCGTACTGTACTAATGGAGGTGAAGCGTCATGCTTGTGACCAAACATGTCCTTGCAGCATCCAGTGTACACGCCACTCCCTATTTCATCGTACGTGGCATGATGCCGGGACCGGTAATGTTTATTACATCCGGGGTTCACGGGAACGAAACGGCGAGCATGGCTGCTGCGCAAAAACTCGCAGATGATTGTGCGACTGGTCGCCACAGCATTCGGCGAGGGCTGTTAATTATCGTGCCACGTGTGAACCAGCAAGCCTACGCCAAGAAAATCAGAGGCAAGCCAGATCTGAATCGTACGTTTCCACGCCGTATGTCAGGCAAGGCCAAGCATCCGCTCGCTGCGGCAGTTTTTCGGTTGGCGCGTGAACATCGGGCCGATTGGTGGCTTGATCTGCATGAAGCCAATGGCCTGTCTCAACTGAGTTCCCGAGTGCTTGGACAGACGTTGATCACCAATCCCGGCAGTCGCACCATTCCAGCTTGCAGGAAAGTTATTGAACGGATGAATCGGTCGATTGCCATTCGTGATCGTCATTTTAACCTGAAGCAGCATGAATTGCCGGGATCTGCCCGTACAGCGGCTTCAAGAGTACTACAAGCCCGTTCTGTTACCGTGGAGACCTGCTGGAGTCTGAAGCGCGCGACCCGTATCAAGTATCAAACGGAGATTGTGCACCATTTTCTGCGTGAAGCGGGCATGTCATGATTAAGACCATTAAGATAGAGATAAAATAAACCTCGAACAGAGCGTGCCCGAAGTACATCTTAAGGCGCTCTTTGTCCGAGGTTTTACAGTTTATAACTCTTTCTTTTGCACCCTGAACGATTGAATATAATTGTCGATATCGTCCTCTGGTGTATGCAACAGTCTAGCCAGATGAATCTGCATCTCTTCCAGATGCTCAATATGCTTCTGAATATCAGCGATTCGGTCACGGACGAGTGTTTTTAACGTATCCTTTTCCATGTCTTCCTGGCTAAGCAGTTGCAGGGTCTCTTGTATCTCCTTTAAGGAGTAACCCAGCAACTGGGCATCCTTAATGAACTTAATTTTGACCAGATAATCCTCGGTATACACCCGGTATCCGTTGGAGGAACGACGGGGAGCAGGCAGAATACCACTATCCTCGTAGTAACGGAGGGTTGCCATACTCACACCGGTACGCTTGGCCAACATTCCTCTTGTCATGGTTTCCATGCCTACCCCTCCACCCTTCTGCAGACTTATTGTGCTTGTTCGTTACGTATCTTGGTATATTTGGCATCGTAAGTGACCTCAGGAAATTGAGATGCAGGGCCTTGCAATAACGGCTGCTCCTCCCCTTTGAGATACCGGTCAAAGAATGCGAGCGCATAGGATCTTGTTATATCCACATTATGTTCTGGCGTCATGCCTCTGGCAAACATTTTCGGTGAAATCAATGAAATATCCGTAAAGCTTTGATGAAAGAAATTCTCCACCGTCAGATAATAGGTATCATTCAGACTGCTTGTCATCACATGGTCCAAATCTGGCTCAAACTCAGGGTAGAACACGTTATCTTTGGATGTAGCATTCGGATCGAAGCTTTTAGCCGTTTCGCCAGACATGATGTACATAAAGGGTTGTTTTAATGCCGTCTTGGAGACGCTGCCCCAGAAGCCGCCTTCCAAACTGAGTCCTGCACGTAAACGTTCATCCTGTGCGAGTGCTTCGGCTGTTGTAGCCCCGCCATAAGAGTGCCCCATAATGCCTGTATGATTCAGGTCAAGCTTGCCTTCCAACACCTGATTGGGATCATTCAGATTCCACTGTTCAAGCGTGTCGAGTACAAATCGTGCATCCGCTGCACGAATGCCTACTCCCTCCACATTATATTGATACAGTTCTTCTGACGTTGCAAATTCAGGTCCGGCTTCATAAGACACTTTACGCCCATCGGGGAAGGTAACGCGAGCTGAGGTATACGGATGATCCATACCAACAACAATATAGCCATGGCTGACCAGTTCCTCGACAGCAGTCATGCTCTGGAAACGGGCAGAACGGACACCGGGAGAGAACAGCACCACCGGATAAGAAGGGCTTGCGTCTGATATGGCTGCGCCTTTAACCACATGTGTCGGAATGGTATCAAGGTAGCTGAACACCTTGGGCGGGATCCCAAATACCAGACTGATGGCTTCTCCAAGTTCAGACGGGTAAGATTCAGGAGTTATTCCCTTTGCATCCTCCGGGTTCACTGGATACCACACGTTAATCATCAGTTCCCGTTTGTCCCCACTTTCGGGTGTAAACGTCTCTTCACGGGTTTCATCCACCAATTGTTGCGAAAAAGTACCGATCGCAAACTTCCCCGTAGGATCAGGTATCTTAAATGCTGGAAAATACCAAGTGAGCAGTCCTGAGCCAGCGCCGGAGACCAGCGCCAGCATCGCAACCAGCGTGAGTTGAAGCCAAGAACGCCATCTCGGTTTCTGCTTCTCTGCAAAATATCCAGTGACTCTGTTACGATACTCTCTCACTACCTTAATGATTAATACGATGAAGATTATGCCTGCAACAAGATACGTTGGCAGCAGCATCACGCGAAACGAATCTAATATACCGTGAAGCAGCAATGCTAATATCAAGGCAGCCGACATTCCTGCCGCAAGTTTCCGACGCTTTGAGTACATAGGTATACACAACGCTGCGCCAATCGTTACAAGTACCAGTATCCATTCCATTAGTTTCATCATTCATCCTCCAAACATTGTTGATGAAACCAGAATAAACCTTGAAGTATACTTCAAGGTCAAGGCTGAATTTTAGAAACAATTTATCGAGGAATTCGTATATCCCATTTGCGAAGTTCGGTCAATGTACACGTTCCGGACGCGAAAGCCTTAATACCTGTTGAGTTCGGCCCAGGATATATCCGCCCTGTCATTACCTGCTCTCCCTGCTGAATGAACACCTCAATGGAGCTGACATCCATAAAAATATGAAGCTCCAGTTTCCCGTCAAGCAGTTCCACGGTCGCAGCACGTTCTCCCCCCGGCCCTTGTCCGGCTCGCTCGCGATTTAAGCATAGACGACGCTGCTGCACATCATAGGAAATCACGGTTTCTTCATCCTCACCCGTGCGCAGCTTCAATCCGAATTGTCGTGCCTGTTCCGCTTCGAATACAGCATACATTTCGTAACGGTCTCCGCTGATTCCAAGATCAAGATCATGTTCATCACCATTTAGATGTATACCGTACTGTTCGTTGCCATCCAACCTGTACTGTATAAGTTCGGGAAGCGGCTGGAATATCAGTCGGTCTCCTCTACGAATTAGCTGTCTCGGCAGAGTCATCGCTCCAGCCCAGGCATGAGACTTTTGTGTCGGAATTTCCGTTTCCCACGTATCCATCCAAGCCACCATGATTCGTCGTCCCTGTGCATCCTCCATCGTCTGAGGTGCGTAAAAGTCGAAGCCACGGTCCAGCGGAACGTACTCCTCGTATTTCAGTACACCTTGGTCTTCATCCAGCGTTCCCATCATATAAACGGTTGAATGCAAGTTGCGATAGTTATCTCCCTGAGCAGGCATACGCTGCGGAGACATGATCAGCACATCTCGGCCATCCAGTGTGAACAGATCGGGACATTCCCAATTGTCGCCAAGCGTCCCGTCACTCTGGGCCATAATGTTAACATAACTCCAATCCAGCAAGTCCACTGAACGGTATAACAGAATGACACCTTTGCCCGCAGCATCATTCGATCCAAGGACGCAATAGTACACACCGTTTCGTTCAAACACTTTCGGATCACGGAAGTCCTTCGGACTGGTATGCTCTGGGATTTGATCCAGCCGAATGACCGGGTTCATTGCGCTTTTGACAAAATCAATTCCATTCTCCGAGACAGCGATATTCTGTGTCTGCAAGTAATCGTTATCCTTGTCGGGTCCAGTCACCACATGCCCCGTGTACATCAGCACCAACTTGCCATCCTGCACGATTGCACTTCCAGAGAAACAGCCTCCACTGTCGTAGCTCTGATCGGGTGCCAGTGCAACAGGTAGATAAGACCACGTAACCAAATCACGGCTCACCGCATGGCCCCAGTGCATCGGCCCCCATACCGGTTCGTAGGGATAATGCTGATAGAACATATGATACATCCCACCGAAGTATATGAAGCCGTTGGGATCATTCATCCAGCCCACTTCTGGCATCAAATGATAGGCCATTCGATAGGTTGGATCAACCTGGTGCCGATGTTCCTTGATATATGCGTTGGCCCGGGCGAGTGTATAACTCTCCTTCGTGTGAGCCGAAGCACTCGTCAGTCCAAGGTCTGTCTCTTGCCTTGTGTCTATTTCCTGTTTCTCGTGTCGTTCCTGGTTCATATGTCCTTCACTCCTGTCTCTCTCTATATCACCCAACTGAACTTATTTGATAGCCCCTTGCATGACCCCCTGAATAATGTACTTCTGCGCAAACAGATACACGATCAGTACTGGCAGCAGGGTCAAGACCAGACCAGCCATCAATGGACCGTAATCAACTGTGTATGTCCCATAAAAATAAAACGTGGACAGCGGCAGCGTACGCTGCTCGGATGAAGTCAGCACCAGGGAAGGCAGCAGAAAATCATTCCATATCCACAATACATTCAGCACGCTAATCGTTACGGTTGTTGGCAGTAACACCGGCAGTACAATGCGAAAAAAGGTTTGCACCCTGCCGCAGCCATCCATTAGAGCCGCCTCTTCAAGCTCCAGGGGAATACTTTTGATAAAGCCATGATAGATAAATACGGCGAGCGGACTGCCAAAGCCAATATACATGTAGATCAGCGACCACTTGTTATCCAGCAGGCTGAGCGAGCCGTATATTTTAACCAACGGAATCATAATAGCCTGAAACGGAATAATCATCGCAGCTACCATCAGGAAAAAGAGATACTGGTTCACCTTGCTATTGTGACGAACAAAGTAATGAGCTGTCATCGCCGCAAAAAGAGCAATCAGTAATACACCTGCAATGGTTATGAGCAACGAATTGCTGAAGGCGGATACATATCCCATTTTGTCAAACGCATTGACATAATTATCGAATTGAAAGGAGCTTGGTAACCCTAGCGGATCGGAAGTAATTGCCTGGTTAGCCTTGAACGAATTGACGATGAGAAGTACAAACGGAAATACAAACAAAATCATTACAACGATTAATGCACTAAACTTGATCCAGTTAAGAATGCGCGATTGTCCAGCCATCATGCCTCGACCTCCAGTTTTTTGCTGAAATAAACCTGGAGCAGTGTAATGGCGGCTACAAGGATAAACAGCACAAAGGCTTCTGCCTGCCCCAATCCGTAGTCACGAGCAAGAAAGGCCTGCTCATAGACATGCATGGATACCATCTCGGTGCTCTTGAAGGGCCCGCCACTGGTCAGGGAGACGTTCAGATCATACACCATGAAACCCCGTTGCAGTGACAAAAAGATGCAGACAATAAACGAAGGAACCATCAGCGGCAATACAATGCGCGCCAACATTTTGCGATTACTTGCCCCATCTATGCTGGCTGCTTCCATAACATCCTTCGGCACATTCATCAGTCCTGCAATGTAGATAACCATCATATAGCCGGCATACTGCCAAACAGTCACCACAATGAGTGCCCAGAAAGCTTTGTCCGGGTCAGCCAGCCAGGAGGTGGAAAACAGAGTGAGGTTCATTTTTTGTCCTGCAAAGACGAGTACCTGATTAAAAATAAACTGCCAGATGAAACCAAGCACGATTCCACCCACCAGATTCGGCAGGAAAAATCCGGCCCGAAACCAGCCCTGCGCCTTCATTCCCCGGGTTACCGCGTAAGCGAGCAGGAAAGCAACCGCATTGGTGAGCACAACGGTAATAAATACGTACTCCAGCGTCATCCCGAATGATTTCCAGAACACGGTGTCCTTGAACACACCAATATAATTATCCCAGCCAACAAAGTTTTGATCGATGGCAATGCCATCCCAGTTCGTAAACGTCAAATAAATACCATACAGAAATGGAATAATCATCACTGTAGCAAACGCAAATAATGTCGGGCCAGTAAAGATCAGGCGGGTTCGCAGACGTGTCCATAATCCTTTTTCGGTCAGCATTGTCAACCTCCACTCTATCCAAATAATTAGCCTAACGGTTATACCGGAAACAACGAACAGACCTCGTGTGCAAGTTGTACATTCATCATCTCCGGCTTACCGCAAGTCTCTCTCTATGTGCTGCTCAGGGCTAAAATTAATTCCTTTATCCTTTATTTCACGTTGCTCCAGTATGCCTGAATTTCGTTGGCAAGTCCGGCACGGTCAATGACGTCAGCCAAGTATTTCTGCATGGACGCACCCAGTTTGGACCAGTGATCCGCAGGGAGTGTACTCATTGATTCCTCGATTTTGCCTGCCTTGATGTATTCACTAATGGACTTGCCAAGCGGATCGGTCGGCTCCAGTGTAATGTTGCTGAATGCCGGAATAATACTGGCTTGATTCACCAGGAAATCCTGACCCTTTTCGTTATAAACAATCCACTCCAAAAATTTCTTCGCAGCTTCCTGTTGTGCTGGTGTGCTCTTTTCCTTATCCAACAATATTCGTTTGGATACGGCAGCAGAGATTTGCGTATTACCGAAATCATCTGCATTATTGCTCACAGGTACTGGCAGGAAGCCGTATTTTCCATCTGCTGTATCAAAGCTTGAAATTTGCGGCCATGCCCAGTTGCCCTGGAACCAGATGCCAACCTCACCCTTGCCAAGCACCTCAGGTCCACGTTCATAAGTTCCGGACAGGGGAGAAGCCTTGTCAATATTGTAGGTTTTCATCAGATCAAATGTATCTAACAAGCCATTAAACACGGCGTTGGAAGCAAGGTCCACTTGACCTGCCTTCAGATCAGTTATGAATTGATCCACCTTCGCACGGTCCGGCGACTGCCCACCATATGCAAGCCCCAGATAATGCGCACCAAGCGACCAATCCATCGGAGATACAATCAAAGGTGATTTTCCAGTAGCAGCGATCTTTTGGAACAGCTCATCAAGCTGTGCAGTGGTCTGTACAGACTTTGGATCAAATGTTCCACCTACCGCCTGATCCAAAACATTCTGGTTGTAGATGAATCCATATCCTTCAATAGAGAACGGGAAGGCATAATTTTTGCCATCAAACGTCGTAGCCGCTGTGCTATTCTCCACAGCGTCCTTCATCCAAGACTCGGATGTGAGATCCAGAACACGATCCTTGAATTTCTCGACATCCCCTGTATCCAGCATCATCATCGTTGTAGGACTGCCGGAAGCATACAAAGCAGACGCTTTTTCAAACGGAGACTGTCCACTGCCTACAGGTACAATTTCTAGTGTGACATTTGGATTTTCGGCATGGAAGTCTTTAGCCGCTTGCTCCAGCTGACTGTTAATTTCCGACTTGGAATTGAGCAAGGTGATTTTGACACTCTCACTGCTGCTCCCCTCTGAGGAGGTGTTGGACTCCGTCGCTGCTTTACTTCCACATGCTGACAATACAAGCATCATAATCAAAGACAATACCGATAATTTCATCATCCATCTCTGTTCTCTTTTCATCTTGTTATGGCCCCCGATCAGTAGTTTAAAAGGAAACGCTTACAAATCGAATTATAATGTCAAAGGTTTGACATGTCAATCCTTTGACATACCATTTAAAAAAAATATTGCGCCTTGATTTTTTCGAGGCAAAAGGACAAACAGGAAAAAACGACCTGTATCAGGTCGTCTCTCTCTCCACTAAGGTAACTGGCAAAATATGCTCCATTCCGATCTTCTCTTCCGCGATCTGACGCCGAATCAGATCAATCGCCAGCTTAGCCATAGCCTCCACCGGCTGCCTAATCGTTGTTATGCCAGGCACCGTATACCCTGCCGCACGACTGTCATCATAACCTACAATAGCGATCTCATCAGGTACCTTGCGCCCACCTAACACGATCTGCTTCAGCGCATGCACCGCCATCAGATCACTCGTTACAAACAGCCCATCCACCTCCGGGTGTTGTGCAAGCAGCTTATCCACCAATTCCGTATACTGATGCTGATCAAACACATTCAGATCGGTTTCATGAATCATGACCGGCTTGACTCCATGAGCCTGCAATGTATCAACGAAACCTGTCGTCCTGCGATTGGAGAGCATTTGCAATTCCAAATTACCGCAAATATGTGCCAAATGCCGTCTGTTCTTCGAGAGTAGCAATTCAGCAGCCATAACCCCTCCCTGATAATTATCAGATGAGATAAAAGGGATGTCTTCACCGATCTTACGATCAAAGGTCACAATTGGGGAATGCAGGTTCATATACTCATCGACTTCCAATGTATGACTTCCCATAATAATGCCATCCACGCGATTCCCCTTGAGCATTTCCACATATTCACGCTCTTTGGAAGGGTCCATGTGGGAGTTGCATAACATAATTTTAAATCCATTCTGGTATGCATGGTACTCAACATAGTTAGCCAGTTCTCCAAAAAACGGATGAGATACATCGGGAATAATCAAGCCTATCACATTGGATTGCTTACGCAGAAGAGAACGAGCAATTTCGTTGGGTCGATAGTTCAGTTCGTCCATGGTTTGATACACTTTGTCCCGAGTCTTCTGACTGATATATCCCCGGTTGTTTAATACACGCGAGACGGTAGTTACAGAAACTCCTGCCCTGAGTGCAACATCATGAATAGTTGCCATAACAGCCTCTTTTCCTACAACATTCTTCATACCTTTAACATTATAAACCTATTGCTAAACTTGAACCAAACCCTTGATACCCGCCTGCTGCTTCATTCCGCTACAATTCTCGCTCTCGGCATGCTATGCATTGCTCCGTGCGTAACATGGACCTGTACCACATACGTACCTGGTTCTTCAAAGGTATGCTGGATTTCATACAGCCCTTCCTCTGTCTCATTGGCAGTAATAGCCCCCTGATTCTCCAGTTCTTCAGCTGTCATCATACCTTGCTCCGGAGATACAGAAGGCGAATCATCAAGCTCATTCCAGATCTGGAATTGCACATTGTCGGCATGACTTAACGGTGCATCTCCCTGTGTAAGCTTCACCTGCAACCGTGTTGGTTTATGAAGAGTAGCCTTCTCCGGAACGTCGAGTTTCACCCGGACCATCTCTGGCATCTCCCCGGAAGCAGCCTGTTCCTCATAGGAGCAGCCAGCGACCAAAAACATTAGCACCAAAAAGGGCATGAACCAACTAGCTTGTCCGCTCATCACCATCTATCCTTTCTTATCAAGAAGATTTGGGTGTTTTGCCGATACCCCACAGCATCACAATGATGATAATAAAGGCGATCAGTGCCAGTAGTGGAATGGTGATGAAACCAAACCAGTTCAGATAGTCGGTATAACATGGAACCTTGCCACACGCTACGGCATTACCTGTAGCCGAAAAAATACGCTGGATCGTTACATGATATAACGAAATGCCGCCACCGACGAAACTAAGTGGGAGTACGTATTTCGTGATGCCCACGTCATCCTTAAAGTAGGCAATGCCCAGCAAGATGGTTAGTGGATACATGAATATACGCTGATACCAACACAGATCACATGGAAGATAGCCCTTGATCTCACTAAAATAGAGACTCCCCCCTGTTGCAATAACCGATACCGCCCAAGCAACAAATAACCGGGTATCCACATTTTTCGCTGGACGCTCCGATTTTGATGATGTACTCATTCCTCTGTCCCCCTCTTCATTTTGCTTATGCCAAATTATCATACCTCATTCTGGACTTCATCGGCTATTCCAGCTGTTATGTATTTCATTCTCGATGATTATACCAAATATTTGAACTTATGGGTGAAACCAAAAAAGCTGCCGTATGGGGCAGCTCTTTTTGGTTGATTCTGTTATAAAAAACGTTGTATTACATGGATTTAGTCAGTGTAATAGAACCATCTTTTTGTGCCCATTTTACATCCCAGTTCAGAAGTTCAGCAATGAAACGCAGAGGTACTTGCGTACGTCCATCTTTGTTTACGAATACCGTTGCACCCACGTTTTTCTTCACGCCGTTCACTTCCATAACGTTGTTGTTCACCCAGAATTCAAGGGTATCATCGCCAGCCATTACCGTTACTTGTTGTGCTTTTTTGTCCCATTTCACTGTTGCGCCAATACCTTCACTCAAGAAACGCAATGGAATGTAGGTTGTGTTTTTCCAAAGCACTGGTGTGGTATCCATGTTGGTTGTTTTGTCGTTAATTTTCAGCATTTTGCTGTTCAGTTGCATCCACACCGTTGTCATTTCTGGTGCTGGTGCAGGTGTTGCTGGCTCTTGGAATTTGTCGTTAAATTGAGTCACAATTGCGTTACCCAAGGCTTGACCTACACCAAACATCACTTTGAAGCCTTCACGATTGGTTGTATAAGAAGCATCATAATTGCCTGCTGCATATTGATTCAATACGTTTTGCACTTGATTTTCATGTGTTGTCAGCGCTTGTTGTCCTGCTGCTTTTGGCAGATTACCAGCTGTTGCGGAATCCAAGAATGCTGCGAATTCTGTTGTAAATCCGTCAATACGTTTCTCTACTGCTGCACGAGCCGCAGCATCGTTGTTTTTCACAGCTTTTACATAATCGCTTTGCGCATTAACGTGATTGGTTACCCAAATTTTCTCGAAAGCATTGGCACCATCGTTACCGTAAACGGAAGCAATCGCTGCTTTGAAGTCAGCTGTGTTTCCAGCTTCAGCTGTAATCAGTGCGTTGGAAGCGGCTGTACGTCCATCATATTCCTCTTGCATTTGCAGAGCCGAAAGCGCAAAGTGCTCGGAAGCCAAATGGTTGAGTGCAGATCTCAGATCAGCTGCTTTTGTATCTGCTTTGCTATTTTCGAATTTCTCAGGCATTTGTGTAGTAATTGCTGTGGAAAGTGCCTTACTTACGTCAAACATTTCTTTGAACCCTTCACGGTAAGCCTTGTATGCATCAGCGTAATCTCCAGCTACATACTCATCAAATACTTTTTGCACGAGATCTTCATGTACTTGCAGAGCTTGTTTGGCTGCTGCTTTTGGCAATTTACCTTCGGTAGCTGTGCTCAGGAACGTGGAGAACTCATCCACGAAACCGTTGATGTTTGCCTGTGCTTGTTTGATCCCAGCCTGGTTGCCCATTTTGGTTGCTTTCACCAAATCATCGGTGTATTTGTTATGAGCACGGAAGATACGTTCGAATTCTTTGGCACCTGCCTCACCATATAGGGAAGCGATTGCTGGCTGCATATCCAGTGCATTCTGGTCGAGTGCTTTGTAGGCTGCATCTGCATCTTTTGCTCCGTCATATGCTTTGGCCATTGCCGTTACTGCGAGTGCAAAGTGCTCGGACAGCAGGTGGTCCAGGTTTGCTCTCAAGTCAGCCGCAGGTGTATTCACGGAAGCTTTCATCATTGTCATTGGTGTCTGTGGAGCGGATGCTGCTCCAGCGATCCCCGGCATCAACAGTGTCAAGCTAAGTACAGGTGCGATAAACTTCTTCATCTTCATTTTCATTACGTGTTCACTCCTCGATTATGTTTTGTGTATAATTTCTTTCCTCGTCGTCGTCTTCATAGGGTGTAACGCAGGGTTTTCTATTCTGGATCACTCTGTGGGCAAAAAAAATTACAGCCTTCAGTGAAGAAAGCTGTAGATGCCTGATGTATCAAGGTTTTTTTGAATTAAAAAAAACTAAAATTATAGTGATCTTTCCGTTCCAAGACTACCTACATACTGTAAGACAGATACTTTATTTCCCTATATTTCTCAATTAAAGCTTACATCAAAGGTTATCCTGAAGTACAATGAAGACATATCAACTTATTCGCGAAGGAGGTCCATTCATGACCTGGTTGCCTTATGTTTTAATTGTCGGTATCGCCTTGTTTGGGGGTATTGCTACCCTGATTATCGGTAATTCCAAAGCCAATCAGACCAGCAACCCCGAATATGATCGACGCACAAAGCAAAACCTCAGTAAACTTTCCTATGTATACGTTGGTGCGATTGTACTTGGTTTTGGCGGACTAGTCCTCTATCTCTTCAACTAGAATGTTTCAATTCAGCAAAGAATACGTTCAAACATGCCTAGCAGCTTCCGTTTTCGTTCTACATCCTCCGTCTCTACACACATGTTTACAAGTTGGAGATAATTCAGAATTATTCTGGATATGTTCGGGGTTTAATATAAAGCCATAAGGGACAGCGAGCCCATTAAATTAAACCAAACCCCAACTTGAAGGAGAGATATATGATGAAAAAAAACATGAAGAAATCCGTAGCAACGATGATGGTACTGGGCATGACATTAACAGGAGCAACGGGCGTATTTGCCGGAACGCAGCTGGAGAAGATCTCGGCATACCTTAACCATGGAATCAGCTTCAATGTAGATGGCGCGGCTTACTCACCAACCGATGGCAATGGCAAAAAACTGGCTCCAATTACCTATAACAACTCTACTTATCTGCCTGTACGTGCGCTTGCCGATGCGCTGCATGTGCCTGTATCCTATGACGGCAAAAAAGGTCAGGTCATTATCGGCCAAGCCACGAGCAATCCTTCGGCCTTGACGAATGTAACGTATAGCGCAGCACAAAAAGAGGCAATTCAAAAGGCTTTTGCACAATTCGATGGGTTCGAGACAGCTTATGCTCCTCAGCAGATGATTGCAGGTGACACGTTTAAAAGTGTAGGGGCAGGTGGCGACGGCGTCAGCTTTGTTTTCAACCATATGAAAGTGGATGTATCTCCAAGAGATTATTCGGACGGTTATACGAGCAAAGACGTGAAACTGTCCAATGGCGTTATCGCCAAATGGTACACACCAGACCAAACGGGCATGCTCACGTTCCAACTGGATGATCGCTACGTTACCCTTAGCTCGCCGGATCATAAGTTGAGTCAAGCTCAGTTGCAACAAGTCGCTGTCTCTGTTCAAAAATCTAACAGCAACAATGATCAAGGGATCACTGCATTCGCAGATGTGAACTACAGCAAGCAACAATTGGATAACATTCGCAAAGCATTTGCGAAGTTTGACGGGTTTACAACAGCTTATGCCCCACAACATATGGTTGCCGGAGACACGTTCAAAAGCGTAGGTGCAGGCGGCGATGGTGTAAACTTTGTTTTTAATCGCATGAATGTCACGGTATCTCCTAAAGACTACTCGTTCAGCTATGATGGCAAAACGGTTAAACTGCCTAATGGCATATCCGCCAAATGGTATACACCAGACCAAACGGATATGCTCACGTTCAAGCTGGATGATCGTTATGTAACCCTCAGCTCACCGAATAACCAATTGACTCACACTCAACTGGAGCAAATGGCGGTATCCGTACAAAAAGTGAAATAATTGATGCGCGATCCTTAGATCGAAATAGGGAATATAAACACACATCATTTTGGTCCCACTCTATGAGCTGGGGCTGATTTGATGTGTATTTTATCCTTGCCCTTTATGTGTCGCAATGTATGTGAGGAAATATCTTTTAAACATCGTGCTCTCCTTTCTCCAAATGCTTTCTCCCTAGTCTCCAATTCATGAACATATTGATATCTTCGATGGCGTCTAGGATAGTTCCCCTAAATGCACTATTCTCCCTAAGTTCCTTCAGCACAACAGGCTTTACTAGCCGTTTTTCTAATTTTCCTTTGGTACGTGCCGTATGAGCCAAACCCATGACTGCACTGGCTCTGACATTGGCATTCGGATGATCTGCCACCCGAAGACATATATTCTGTGCGACCCTCCAGTCCTGATGAAACATGCCAACGGATAAGGGCAGATATAATAACTCTTCCAACAACTGCCGCTCCATGATGATCTGAATTTCCTCATCCGTATATGGAGCAACAGCTTGATAGATACGTTTCATCATAATTAAAGTACCAACTCCGTTAAACGAACAACCCTGCGATACACCATCGCATCCATGAGATCCTCCCAGTCGAGTTCACTGGCATTAACGTCTCGATAATAGACCGCAGCAGCAGGCAAGAAACCAACCAGAGGCCCTGTACCACCACATATCAGACTCCCGCCGTCTCCGCCTTTGGGCATCACATCCCCAGCCGAATCGAGCGTAAGCTCATATTTGTAGGGATCACCAGCAAACTTTATGCCAAAGAAATTCGGCAGTTCCAGATCATAAGCACGATCATCCTTTTCTTCAACTCGTGAAGAGGCCGTCTCTGCCGATCCATCCACAGTTTCATCCATGCCTTCCACACTTCCAAAATGCCTCAATCTCATCGTATAGTCGAAGCTGTCTCCCCAAGGGAATAACGTGCGACAACCGCCACCATAGATATACTCCCATTCGTCTTCAGTCAGCAGACCAAAGCCCGCCGCTGCTTCCTCTCTCACGACGTCTTCCAGTTCTATTCCCTCGTTGAACCACAGGATTCGCACTTCATCTTCACTTTGGCGAATCAGACGGAATTGTTGATGCAATTCATATTCACGGATCTCCGACTGTTTAAACTGCTCCAGTGCTGCCGGAAAATCAGAATCTTCCTGCGCGAAGGCTTCCTCCTCGGACACTTCAATCCAGCCCAGCGAAATGTTCTCACATTCCACGAGCATGGGCGCAATGTTAACCGTTCTGACAGGTGACATCTGACTCGCCAGAAACGAATCCACGTCCTCCACACCATACTCACTGACCGTTTCATGCAGGTCGGCTGAGGTCTCTTCGTTCATTCCATATTGCCAACGATCCCAGCCGAGGGTTATGCGGTTCCCAGGCACAAATACAAACCTCTCCTCTTCATGCGTAAACACACCTGTCTGGATTCGCTGACCGAAACGTTCAAATGTCTCGAGACCCTCATATACCATACCTTCCGGTAACTGATGAATCAGCTTACGCATCCAAGCCTCTTTGTCCTGTGCATTCAACTCCTGCCACATGTCTCGACTCAAAGCTTCCACAACTTCCCCCGCCTCTCCTAATGCACTTTCAATTCGCTAAAATGCTCCACTGTCTGGCCCAGTACAATCTTCCTTGCCCTGTTTACATTTTTATTTGCCTGCGGCCTGCAACAGTTTCAGCAATAATTCCTTCCGTCTTCCTTCCGCTTTGCGAGCGAGCGTTGTGAGCTTCTCCACCTTGCCGAAGATTGGGTAAAGTACACGTTCCACTTCGTAATGCTCAAGTCCTTGAATCTGCCTAACCAACCGTTCGAGTATTTCATCATTCTCCAGCTCAGGCTGAATCTTCAGCTTCAGACTATCCGTTGAACGACGCAAGCTGGCGACTAACGCAGGTATGGACTGAGCCGTTACACCCTGTTGTTCCACAAATGCCGCAATGAACTTATCCTGAATTAACTGATGCTCATCATCCACTTCGCCCATGTAATATTCAATCAGCGGGAAATACCGCTCATCCACAAGACCAAGTCCAAAGGTTGCATAACTGCCTGGCATACCATTTTTCTCTCCCTCGGTATCCTCGTAAAACTCAAACTCCTGGATAGCCTCACGCGCATACTCTTCCAGGAGTGGATATAGCCCCGGGTACTTCAATGCATTGGCAAAGAATCGGTGCGTATCCGACTTGGCGAGTCCTTTGATCGGCAAATATTGTTTTACACTGGACTTGAGCTTGATCTTATAACTTTTTGGAAAGCCCTGCTTCAACAAATGAGTGATAAAGGTAAGTGCCTGCTGATAGGCACCAGGCTCTTCCTTCCGAATGTGAATGGTCATCAGAGCGAATACATCATTTGCTTTGCATTCCACTTCTTCCGTTTTCACATGAATATCCTCTTTCGCATACGTCCCGCTGCCTTCCGTCATCATCAGTGCCGCACGTCTGCTGCCGAGTTGCTTCGCGAGTTCCAGGTAAGTCTGACCTTCGGCTTTGCTATAATTCGGCTCAAATCGTAGAATCATCACCGCCGCGTATAACAGTAGATCTATCGGTTGAGTCCCGGCTACTTGCGCCTTCTGCTTCTTATCCGACGATTGGTCTGCCTGTGATTCAACATCCCATTCCAACGTCGCTCCTGGCTTAAGCGAATATTCATTGGTACGATATGCAGAAGACTGCACATCATAATACTGTGGCAAGAACTGACTCTCCGCCCATGCCTTCAACGCACGAGTAATATCACCCCGATGTTCGACAAGCGCCTCCGGGCGACCCTGATTCAACTCTTGAATCCGGTCATACTGCCTGAGAATCCATGCCACATCCAGTTCAGGAAACAGTTTAGGGTCAAGCAGATGACGCGTCAAAAAAAAGGATTCTAACGGCTTTGTTGGATATGCACCATTCTCCAGCTTCTGATCAATGTATGTATGAATACGCTCAAGCAACTGCTGCTTTTTCTCTTCATTGATATATTCCAGCAAAGTCAGTTGCAGCTTTCCTTCTGTTGTAGGGAATTTACCACGGAAGGTAAATCGATAGTCAATCAACGGGGAATCGGCCAGCTTGTCCAGTCTTCCCTGAACAACCTCTACTAGCCTAGGTCCAATCTCGTTACGAACCTGTTCCTCGGTAAAGGCTCCTGCCTGCTTCGATTTCAGACCATCATCCAAACCCAGATCTACACTGTCTACTGTAGTCCGTCCAGGTCTATAATCCAGCAAAATATCATTGAAAATGCCCATTTGCAGCGTAGTTCGCTTCACAACACTTTCCAAGTCATCCCGCTGTTCCTGTTCATCAAACCATTCATGAATTGTCGTCATCATCTCTTCCATTGCCTGGTCATAAAGTGTACTCATCGAATCTCCTGCCTTCCCATGCATCTAATGATGTTCATCAACCAAACTTGAACCTCTATGAATCCCGGACCAATCCGGGGCATCTCTGTTATAAATACGTATTGATGTTCGTATACTACCTATTATTTTACTCTCTCAAGTACATGGGGAACAATAAGGCAGCAGGGGGAGAAAAGGTGGTGAAAGATAACCATAAGTGGTATTTAAGACATGCCCTAGTCAAAGAGATCTACGGATGCCTTTCACATCTATGTAGGCTCTCGGTATGCCCTCGCTATCATCATGCCCACGTTGTATAATCATGATATTCCTTTTCAGGAGGTCAGACGAAATGAGCTACAGCAAATACTTCCCTTTGGAAAACTATTTGAATCAGGTTGCAATCACCCTTACATATGCAGAGCTTGAGGAAATTCTCGGATTTAAGTTACCCCCGACAGCCTATAATCGCGAGCAATGGTGGGTGAATAATGCCATGAATCATACACAGGCGCTATCCTGGTTAAATGCCGGATGGAAGGTGGATAATGTGATTTTAGGCAAAAACGTTACCTTTGTCCGCTGCGAGTCATAATATATCTGAGACATACCAAAAAGCAGGTTAGACTGATGAATTCATCAGTTCTAACCTGCTTTGAATATTAATTAACTGTCTTATACCACTCATTCACTTCGGCGGTAATATCATCGCCGCCCATGGATTTCCACTTCGTCACAAACGCATCAAATTCCTCAATGCCCACCTGGCCATAGATGATCTTGCTGAACGTATCCTTCTCCAGCTTGTCGATTGCGTCCTTCTTCATTTTCATCGTCTCGGTTGGAGCTCCCGTGAATTTGTTCTTGATCGCATTATCTTTATTCGCAACGACCACTTCAGCGGCCGCAAATACTTCAGGTTTGTTGGCAATCTTCGTATTTTTCTCAAAAGGAGTCTCTGGCTCTTTGCCCTTCGCAAGTTCCGCCAGCGTATCCATCATCAGATTCGGAATTCGGGCACCATCATACGTAATCGTATATTTGAGTGGTGATACGCCATCCTTCACTTCAGCTTCACCAACGACTTTGCCATCCACGATGTCATAGTCATATCCTTGCGCGAAGCCATGCTCGAACTCGCTGCCTACTTCCGGGTTGGCAAAATTGTCGAACAGATAATTCTGATATGTGAAGAAAATCTCCGGGTTCGCCATGTCTTTGTTAATCAACACAACGCCATTGCTTGCACCAGATCCATGTTGGTGGCTCTCACCTGTTGGCCCAGTAGGTAATGCAATGGCTTTGTACGTGGCACCATCCACATTTTTCCTCACATCATCAATCGGCCAGTTTGGCATCCAGTGTGGTCCAACGATAATGCCTGCTTTACCTGCGGTAAACAGTTCTGCTGCCTTGATCTCGTCATACACGCCAGCTTCTTTGGGTAGGTAACCTTTGGACAACCAATCCTTCATTGTCGCGAGGCCTTCCTTCACGCCTGGCTGAATGGAGCCATATTGCAGTGTTCCGTCTCCAGCATCATTCCACTGTCCGGGCATCGTGTTGTACATGCCGAAGATCCAGCCGGATTCCGTCATCCAGGTATTCAGCGCATTTTTCATGCCCACCGTCAGACCATACGTATCTTTCTTGCCGTTCCCATCCGGGTCCTGATTCGTAAAAGCATCCATGACCGTAACCAGCTCATCGATCGTTTTCGGTTCTTCCAGTCCCAGCTTCTTCAGCCAGTCTTCCCGGATAAACATGACCGAATCACCATTGTAGGCATAATCGAAGATTGGAATACCGTAACGCTCGCCCTCATACATGTACGGATACCATTCTTCCGGTGCCGATTCGGATGCCTGTTTCCATGTGTCCGAAGCATACTTGTCAAACAACTCGCCTGCATTCGCAAATTTGCCGGACTCAATTAATTCCCGCACCAGATTGTAGTCTCCCCGAATGGATACAATATCCGGCAGTTCTTCGTTAGCCGACAGGGACAGGCGCAATTTCGTGTAAAATGCATCATTCGTTACCGATACAGCCCACGGTGTGGTCAGATCGATGCCGAGTCGTTCCTTGGCCCATTTCGTATGCACATTGTTCTGTGCGGTTTCCCCATTCTTGAATTTCGTATCATCATTCCAGGCTCGTAGATAACTCATCTGTACCGCAGGTTCATACTTCCCGTCTTGCAGAGCAAGTGGTGCAGCAGCTTCCTTGGCCGGTTCTTCCTTGGCCCCCGAACTACATGCCGTTACAGCAACCATCGTTATTGCGAGTAATGCCGTCATCATTTTTCTATACATGAACTAACCCCTCCTCAGGTAACTTGGATACCCTTATGTGCCAAATGCACCTTACATGAAAAGGATAGTGCAGCCGGGGAGGCAAACATATATCACAATTTCAATGTTCATATCGATTTGTTAACCGTTCCGAAAATCCTGCGGGGTCAGTCCATAATGTTTGCGGAACACCTGAATGAAATAAGGCGTGTTGTTGTACCCCACTTCCTGACCGACTTCATAGATCTTCATCGCCGTATGCTTAAGCAAATGAACCGCACGTTCCATTCTGGAACGGATAATGTAATCACTAATGCCTTCGCCTGTGGATTGTTTGTACATTTTGGACAGATATACCGGGTGCAGATGCACCTCTCCGGCAATGACCTGCAACGACAGATCCTCGCCCAGATGATGATCAATCCATTGCTGCACCTGCCGAATCAGCGTTGATCCGGCATCCTGACCCGCATCGCTAGTGCTCTCAGCCCACTGCTGCATCACAGACCGAGTCCACGTTTCCAGACTACGCAGTGAGATGCCATAACCATCCTTGAGCAACTGCTGGTACTGCTCGCCAAGCACTTCGGCTAACTGCCTTCCTTCCCGATGAGCCATATAGGAGAAAGCCGCCGCCAGATAATGAAAAGCCACATACACATGTTCCGGGAACACACTGTTCGACAGTTCAGCAAAGATCTGATCGATCTTGCGGTGTGCATCCTCCATGCGCCCCGCTTCCAGCAGCGCCGTCAGACCTGGCGGTTCATACAGCGCCGCAAGTGACTTCAACGTGGCTCCATTGGTTCCCGTTGCCGGATTCAGATGTAATCCTTTGCCCACATCGGCTTGCTTGCGAAGTGCACTGACGGCTTGATGATATAGCTGAGGCACCTGATCTGGAAAACGTCCCATACGACTAACGGACAGAGAAATGGTCGCATTCAGATACTGCCTCACACTGTGAAGCAACCGTTCTCCAAGTCGGCCCATTAGCATTTCCGGTTCGGCTTGGATTTGTTTGGGACTGGCCATAAAGACCAGATCATCATAGGCGTCATCCGTATGGCAGAGATGATAGGTACTGCCGTAGATCTCTTCCACCACATTGGAGATGGCGTACTTCATCAGTCGAAATGCTCTATGTGTGGGTTGATGGTCATCATACCGGATGAGCAGCAGTTGCATTTTATCCTGTGGCCGGAACCCGATCTCCAATTGCCTCAGCTTGCCTTCGAGTTCAGCATCCGCAAATTTATGCCCTAACAGTACATCCTTCATCAGCTCCGCCCGCTTCTCGGGCAGATGCTCCCTTACCGAATAC
This sequence comes from Paenibacillus sp. FSL R5-0749, assembly GCF_038595085.1. Taxonomy (NCBI): domain Bacteria; kingdom Bacillati; phylum Bacillota; class Bacilli; order Caryophanales; family Paenibacillaceae; genus Paenibacillus; species Paenibacillus sp. FSL R5-0749. The sequence goes on from NZ_CP152005.1 coordinate 5,791,616, forward strand.
ATGGCCCGCTGATGCAGCATTTGTTTCTCACCTTCCAGGCGAATCTGCACTGCGGCCTGCTGCACGGATTCGATCAGTTCCTCATCACGGACCGGTTTGAGCAAGTAACTGACTGTCCCATGTTTGAGCGCCTGCTTCGCATAATCGAAGGAAGCATGCCCCGATAAAATAATACATTTGGTCTGTTCCCACTTTTGCCGAATGTGACTGACCAGATCCAGACCGGACATACCCGGCATGCGGATATCCGTGATAATAATATGGACCTGATGTGTTGCCATATGTTCCAGTGCCTCTTTGACTGAATAAGCTTTGAATACCTGGCCAATCCCGTGTTCTCTCCACGGTATGGAGACAGCGATCGACTCTACTGCGGAATGTTCATCATCCACGACCATCAGATTCATCATGCGGTTGTTCCTCCTCAAACCATCGAATTTCTACACTAAGTCCACCGTAGGGAATCGCTCCAAAATGAAGACCAGACGACAGCCCATAACGCGTAACGAGACGCTGGTGCACATTCCACGTGCCTGTTCCAATCTCCTCGCCCATCGGTTCATTGATCTCCCGTTCCAATTCCGCAATCTCTTCCGCTGTCAGCGTGACACCGTCATTGTCTACAAACAGGCTATATCTTGTATATTTCCGCCCCTCAATATGTTCGGGTACCGCCATCCCCGTTACGACGACATGCCCACTGCCCTCCATCGGCTCAATGCCGTGGATCACCGCATTTTCTACGATGGGTTGAATGAGCAGCCGCGGAATATGGAGCTGCATCAAGTGCTGTGGTACGGCAATCTCGTAGGTCAGCCGGTTGGTCCGCATCTGCTGGATGGACAGATAATGGTCTAATAGCCGGATCTCTTCCTCCACTGTCGTCATGTCATTCTCGCCCCGCGTAATGTAGCGATAGTAATCTCCCAGACTTAGCGACATGGCAATCACCGCTTCCCGGTTGCCAAGCTGGGTCATATTTTTGATATAAAACAGGCAGTTGTACAGGAAATGGGGATTGATCTGTGATTGCAGATGTTTCAGTGTGGCTTCCCGTGACCGGATACGTTCCTCATATACTTTCTCGATCAATTCCTGAATCTGCTCCGCCATATGGTTGAAGCTCTGGGTCAGGTACGCGAATTCATCACGGGAGTGATCGACTGGAATCCGCGTGGACAACTGGCCTTTGCGAATCTGTTGCAGCCCTCTCATCAAGCGATGGATGGGCACCTGAACTTTTCGATACAAAAGTAATGCAGCCCCGATACTCAGCACGAGCAATAACAGAATGGAGGTAATAAACATATTTCGGCTCTTATCCATCGGGTTCAGCAGATCATCCAATACCACCGGGTTCACGTACACTGCTTGCAGTTGTTTGGAGTGCACGTAACTGACCAGATACTGTTTGTCGCCCACCTCCAGCTGATGATTACCTTCCCTCTCCGGTCCGTTAAAGGGGATATCTCGCATGATCGCTTCGACCAGTTCGGGGTCTGCCGTACGGTTCAGCAACGGATCGTTACCTGGTACGAGCAAGAAAGGATCTCCGCCCTGCGTTTCTTTAAAATCATCCAACATGGCAACGATGTTCATCGGGTCAAAATCAATCTCCATCACCGTTCGCACGCCTGCGTTCACCGGTTTTTCATTCCACTCGTAGTTATCCGTGAAAAAGTAGGTGAAACTCCCCTTCTCCAGCTGCCATTGGCCAGGTTGCGGGAACGTCAACATCTTCTCATCGTAAACCGTCCGGCTGGACATGGTGGACAACACAAGTTCCGCTTGCGGCAGCACAATGGTAATATCGTTCTTCCAGCGGCTGGTGGACTGGTACAACGATAATTTGTCGAGAATATCCAGATAGATGCTGTTTTTCTCATATTGGCTGGTTGAGTCCGTCATGTAGCGGTAATGCAGAATACTCGGATCTCGCAGCAACGTCAGGCCATACAGCGAAAGCTGCTCGATATTTTTATCTACCTGAGAACTGAAATAATTGAACTGGTTCAGACTCGATTGCTGTTTCTCTTCGACGACCATATCCACATTTGCCTGGTTCGCGTACGTATAGAGCAGCAGAATGGGTACGAGCAGGCAGATTAAGAGAATGACCGTCTTCGCAAATACTGTGAATTTCATCGTTTCACCCTGTCCCTGAATTTAAAGTCCTTCTATACCGAAGTCCTATTTTATATTGAAAACCCTTACATTTCTAGTTGATTTTATATTCGCACGCTTTCCTGCAACTTGTAATCCCCTGTTTCCATTAACAAGTTAATATTTCAACATCCGCATTGAAATGTTGTTCTATAGTCCGCCCTTTTCCGTTGCTATAATTCAGTTGCTCCACTCTGTGCAGAGGCTTGCTCGCCTAATGTTTTCAGGGTTGGACGAGATAAAGGAGGGACCCTGATGGCTATCGAACAACCGTTAACAACCCATACGCCGGGACGAAAAATGACACCTCATCCACGCAAACGTACCCGCTGGAATTTCAAACGCACGTGGCCGCTGCATCTGATGCTGCTGCCTGCTGTACTGCTCACATTGCTGTTCGCCTATGTGCCCATGGGCGGCATTATTATTGCTTTTCAGGATTTTAAACCCTGGCTGGGGTTCACTGGCTCCAAATGGGTGGGCTGGGACAACTTCCGGTTCATGTTCGAATATCCCGACAGCGTTCAGGTCATCTGGAACACGGTACTGATCGCTTCAATGAAAATTGTGGCCGGACTTATCGCCCCTGTTGTATTTGCCATTTTACTGAATGAGGTTCGGAACTCCACGTTCAAACGTTTCTCACAGACCTTGGTGTATCTGCCCCATTTCCTATCCTGGGTAGTCCTGGGCGGCATTCTGCTCGATATGTTATCACCGGAAGGTGGACTGGTAAACCAGGTGCTGGCGGCGGCTGGTGTTGAACCAATTTTCTTTCTGGGGGATGGCGACTGGTTCCGTGTAACGGTGGTGGTCAGTGATGTATGGAAGGAATTTGGATTCGGCACGATTGTATTTCTGGCAGCACTTGCAGGCATTAATCCCGCATTGTATGAGGCTTCTGAGGTAGATGGAGCAACGCGGCTCAGACAGACATTACATATTACCCTGCCTGCACTTGTGCCGATGATTATCGTGGTAGGTACGTTATCACTGGGCAATATCCTGAATGCAGGTTTTGACCAGATCTTTAACCTGTACAATCCGCTGGTGTATGAGAAAGGCGATATTATTGATACCTTTGTCTACCGGATGGGGATTCTGAATGGCAAAATGAGCTTTGCGACCGCTGTTGGACTATTCAAATCATTTGTCGCGATGTTCCTGGTCATCTCCGCGTACCGAATGGCGTACAAAATCGCCAATTATCGTATTTTCTAAAAGGGTTAGCATAATGCATTAAGGGGGAATCAAGGTGTATCACAAAACAACCGGGTACCGTATATTCAATGGTTTTAACCTGATATTCATCGCGGCCGTCTCGATCCTGTGCATCCTGCCGCTGGTCCATATTCTGGCCGTTTCCTTCAGTGGTAAGGCGGCAGCATCCGCCAATCTGGTAACACTTTGGCCGATTGATTTTACGGTGGACGCGTACACCAAAACATTTGGTAACAGTAACTTTCTCAGTGCACTCTGGATCTCAGTCCAGCGTACGGTTCTGGGCACACTGCTCAGTATGACACTTGTCTTCCTGACGGCTTATCCATTATCCAAGGAGAGTCTGCACTTCAAGGGGCGCTCGTTATATGCATGGTTTTTCATCTTCACGATGCTGTTCAGCGGGGGATTAATTCCGTCCTATATTTTGATTCAGAAGCTTGGACTGATTAATACGATGTGGGCTCTCATTTTGCCGGGAGCGGTCGCTGTTTGGAACCTGATTCTGATGATGAACTTTTTCCGCAACGTACCGAAAGAACTGGAAGAAGCTGCATTCATCGATGGGGCCAATCATATCACGACCCTGTTCAAAATCTATCTGCCAGTCTCCATGCCCGCGATTGCGACGATCTCTTTATTCACCATGGTAGGTCAGTGGAATTCCTGGTTCGACGGGCTGATCTATATGAATGATGCTTCCAAATATCCACTCGCCACGTTAATGCAGACCATAATCGTACAGCAGGATTTCTCCAACATGAACGTGGATGCAACACAGCTTCAGAACATGTCTCAGCGTACGGTGAATGCGGCTCAGATCTTTATTGGCGCTCTGCCGATTCTGCTCGTGTATCCGTTCTTGCAGCGTTTCTTCGTTAAGGGAATTGTGCTCGGGGCGGTAAAAGAGTAAGGCAAACACATGGAATCCCGTCATGGGATTCTTCTTCGTTGTATAAGTGCACTCCATAAGCTCATTATTTCAGTTGTTTTGGGATTTTTCTGCCGCGAATAGCGTTGTTATATTCATTAATTAATTCATCCAGCACCATGGATTGGCGAATAACCTCCGGATGCCACAGTTCCGCATATTGCTCAGCAATCTGGTAGAGCCTTTGCCGTGCATGTTCGATACATTCCTGAATGGTTTCCGGATTATGTACCATACTCCCGCCCCCTGTTATCCTTGAATATCATCATCCAAAAAAGACCATCTAATATAATATTCGGAACAATAGGGGGTTTGGATTACCCCAAAATTAAAATTTTGGTTATTTTTTCTTGTGAAATTGATTATTGCGGGGTTCACATGAACTGATGTTACACATCTGTTCAAATCAAATAAACCGGATCGGCTGTCGCCTCTCCGGTTTTATTCAGCTGAGCTTTTCAATATGTTAGCTATCATGCTTCATTCATCTTAAACCTACGTCATCAAAGCGATTGTGTATCGTCTCTGGAAAGGCACGTTTAATGGCATCAATGGCACGTTGTTCGGTCACTCCTGCCTCTCGGATAAGCTCAATCACGTTTTGCACACATTTCGGTTCCTTCGTATTCCATGAGATTGAATCATTAACTACATCAACAATTTCCGAATACAGTTCTGCGAGCAATGCATACTCATGCATGACATGAACCATCCGATCTGATAGGTACGCCAGCCCTGCAACATAAGAGGCAATGTCCAGTCTTGATCTGGCATAATAGCGCAGTACAGTCGCCGCTTGTTCTGTATCATATGCTCCAGCCTGCAAAGTAGCAGCCATAACCGTATACGCAGCCGCTCCACAGGCATAATCCTGGGAGGGCAGCATGTAGTCATGGGTTTCCCATTTGTATACGGCCTGAATTAATGATTCCTTGCAAACTTCCCATAGATCCACAGATTCATGAGATTCCAGCACCTGATAGTACCAGTATGGCGTAATGTTCCTGCCAAATGAATCATAAGAAAGACGAATGATTTCATTGCCTTTACTTTCACAGATGAATAGCACCTGCTCCGCATCATCATATCCGGCTGCAATGACAAATTGATCATGCCAGAGAATCGCACCTACGCCCCGGTCAATGGACGCCTTGATGTCCAGCACGGCCTGCTTCTGATAGAGCGGAAAAGTCGGTTCAAATGAAAATCCACCATGCTGTCCCGTAGTTACGCCAAGAAAATCAGCCGCCACAAAGTTCTCTGCCATCCAGTTGTATGCCGAGATTGATTCTGCGGTCAGACGCCGATCCACCACTAATCGGAATGCACTTGCCGTCATACCTGCAATCATGTGGTGAGGGAAATCCATCCACTGTGTGTGCAATAAAATACGGTACATCGCATCTGTATACGAACCCACACCATTCCATGATAGGTGTGCATCAGCAGAGGTTGGGGCTTGCGGGAAGCGAATCCAGTCCTGCAATACTACTTTTGTCGCCATCATCCTTCACTCCCTTCCTCTCTCATCCTATCGTGCTGAATGTGCTCCCCACCGTGGTATAGTAGACCTTTTACGGTCAGGATACTTCCTGGATATCAATCGAAAATAATCAATAGCCTGCTCTTCCAGTGCTTTCGCCTTCACTAGTAACTGTGCTAGATCTTCTGTGATATCTGGTCTCAAGACACGTCTATTCTCCTGCTGAACCATATATCCTTTCATTTGGTCAATTAACGTCCCAAGCTGTTCATAACATGTATAAGCCTGATCCAGTTCGTTCCATATCCCTCGAACATCCTGCAGATACATTCTTATTTCGGTTCGCGAATGGCAGAAAGATTCCAAAATATAACCCGCACCCGACTCATCAAAATCCCCACTCCGTAAAGCCAGCACCCACTCATCATATGCCTTTCTACCTGAAGCAATATTCTGATCAGGTAACAGACGATAGGGAATATCCCAATCCTCTATCGCCAGTCGCAGGGATTCCAGCAGCATCTGTTGTTCAGAAATGCGGACCTGACCACCAAATACCTGACAATACCAAAATCCGGTAAAGTTTAAACCGAAATTGTCATACAACAAAATCTGCGGTTCCTTGCTCCATCCGTCTTGCACATAAAAGATGCGGTCACGGTCATCATATCCAGAAATAACACCGAACTCAGGAATCCAGTAGATCACACCAGTACCTTCATCAATACTGCGTCTCACCCAATTCACTGCATCCTGCTGGTAATAACCAAACGTGGAATGACGTGTACGTCCCCCATCCCAGATCGTGAATATCCCCAGGTTATCAACTCCGGGACGATGTGCTTCCCCCCATTGTCCATACGCTGTAACCGACATGGGAAGTAGTCGGCGATGCACCGCCAGCTTGAAAGCCATGCCTGTATATCCGGCAAGTACATATTTGGAACCTTGAAACTGGCCCGTATGGGTTAGTATCGCATGCAGACTATCCACGTATGATTTGGACTCCCGCTTCATGATGAGGTTATTTAACACGACTTCAGCCAAAGAAAAAGCTCCTCTCCATGGTGGTTTGCCTGATGTATTTACGAGAAACAGCAGCTTGCTCTGCATCTGCTCGTTTGTTGCCTGTTTACAGACTCACTCTATGTTCCAAGCCTGTGGATCAACACTTCTGCGCTTTGCTGAAGCTTGCGTCTAAGCCACCCAGGAGACAAAAGCTCTTCCCATTCGCTAATAAACAAATGCTGCAAGAAAGCGTCCGTGTCATAAAATTCAACCGAATAAATCCGATCGTGGCTTGCCCGAATACGATACCCCTGCCACATCTCCATTTGCTGCACTTCCTTCAAACGAATCTCAGCTACAAACGGTTTTCGCACAGGCAATGATTCTTCCCATCCACCTAGCAAGGCGTCTGATCTATACTCAAATCTCTCATCCGATATTGATACATGGACAACACCCTCCAATCGAATGGCCACTTGCTGCACGGGGTCTGCTTCATAACCCACCACGTAATCGGCGTTAAACTGGGATATCATCTTTAATGGGCACAAGGAAAACTGCCGTTCTCCATCATGATCCCTGTAATGAATATGTACTCTGCGCAAGTCAGTTATGGCATGGGACAATAATTCAAAGAATTGCAGTTGCTTCGGTTGCGCCGAAAACACCGGAAGCTCGCTACTTCCCATCTGTTGTTCCTCCAACGTAAAACGCTCCAGCAAATGTGCTACACGTTTCACCGCGTCTGCTTGATCATAATCGTAATGTCGATATCGATGCGCCAGATATTTCAACACACGTTGCTCTTCTTCTGTCATATACAAATGGGGCAATCGAAAAGTCTGATCCTCATAACAATAGCCCCGATATTTTGCCATATACACCAAAGGGGCTCGCAAGGAACTTGCCATATATTCAATATCACGCTGAGCCTGACGACGGGAGATTTCAAATTCACGGGCAAGCCAGCTGCTATTCGGAAAACGTCCACCCCGAATCTGTTCGTCAAACCAGTGAATCCGATGCATATTACTCATCTTCCCGCCCCCGATCTTTTCCGATCCTATTTCACTTATTATATCAAAAGACATGGCCTGTTCCGAAGAACAGGCCTGATATGTCAGACGTGTGCCTTATCCACTCTGGATTGCACTGCTTTGGAGCATTTCTTGCATACTTTCAGACTTGTACCGTCTGTTTTTGTTTGCGTATACAACAATTTTATTCGGGTACTGCTACATACCGGGCATGTTCCCCGGCCCCTGGAAGGAAGACTCCACAAGACGCGTCCTCTTTTGGTTTTTGCCAATGGTTGTGAACCTCTTTTCAATATGGTTTGTGTGTTCACCGTTATTATATAGGGCATGGTACGACACAGAATGTCGCAGCAGTATTAGAGGTGTTTCAGAAAATAAAAATGTCCTCTCTTCGACCTGAAGAAAGGACAACATTTAGGAAAGATCTGTGCTCGACTGAGCTGCGGCCTGCAATAATGGTTGCAGGAGTCCTGGAAAGCGCAGTTCCAAATCATCGGACCGCAGGGTGAGAAAATGCTGGGTGCCTTGCACTCTGACTCGAATAACTCCTGCTTCCCGCAGAGTTCGAATGTGGTGTGACATCGTTGACTTCACAACAGGTGCATGAAAATGGCTACACGGCTGCTCCCCGCTTCTGGCTGCTTCCGCAACAATCCCAAGGCGAGTCGGGTCACTCAGCGCATACAGTACGGAGGAAAGCTCAATATCCGACACCTGTGGATGATGTAAAATTTTCATACGGTAGTCTCCTTTTTTCAGACTATGCATTGTATTCTAACACAGATCCATGATATATTTCTAATGTTCGACACCAATCGAACTTTAATGATTTCGTTATGTAACCCCTGCTGTTAGGCACGGGATTGACATCATACTACATTTTGCAAATGTTACACACCGTTTCTGAAATGTTGCGAAATACACATCACTTTAGGAGGTTTTTATGAACAACACCGCAACCGCATCATCAGGGGAACGGACCGGAATACAGGAAAGATTAATTGTAGGCTTGCTTGGCTTCACCGTTGTACTCGTTGTTATGAATACAATGATGTTTAATCTGGCGCTACCCAAAATTGCAGCCGAATTCATGCTTACTTCCGTCGCTTCCTCATGGATTGTTACAGGGTATTCCATTGTATTTGCCATCTCCTCGATTACGTTCTCACGTCTATCGGATTTCATACCCATTCGTACATTATTCACAACCGGGCTTACGTTACTTGGTGCAGCATCCGTTCTCGGGTTCTTCAGTAATCATTTCATCATTTTGCTTATTGCACGTCTGATTCAGGCTGCGGGTGCTGCTTCTGTTCCGGGTCTCGCCATTGTACTGATTACACGATACATTCCCAATGATCGCCGGGGTAAATCGATGGCTGTCATCATGTCCGCCAGTTCACTGGGTCTTGGACTCGGTCCCGTCATTGGAGGAAGCATTACTCAATTTCTGGGATGGCATGATCTGTTTATCGTTACGGGACTAACATTATTCTTGATTCCTGTATTTTTTAAACTGCTTCCTCGGGAAACCCCGCAAAAAGGTTCATTCGACCTGCTGGGTGCCGTGCTTCTTGCGATCGGTACTACCGGTGTATTGTTATTCCTGACTTCACGTCAGTGGTTCACGCTTGTTATCGGTGTAGCGGCACTGCTTCTGTTCTGGCTCCGAATTCGGCGCGCGGCAGATCCATTTGTTCAGCCTGCTTTGTTCAAAAACAAAAAATATATGATGCTCAGCTCGCTGGGGATTGTATCGTATATCAATAACTTCTCAACGCTGTTCCTGCTGCCGCAAATTTTGGCGCATCTATATGGACTGACCCCTGCTCAATCCGGACTTGTCATCTTCCCGGGCGCAGTCGTGTCCATGCTGTTGTCCAATCGAATCGGTCGAATGATTGACCGCCACGGCAATACATTATTACTGAAGTTTGCACCATGGTTGCTCCTGGCCGCTGCCAGCTTGTTCGCCTTATTTGCAGACAATAACATCTACGCCATTATGGCTGTGTATGTCCTGCTCAGCGTTGGTTTCTCATCCCTGACCACCAGCGTGTCCAATGAATTGTCTGGTAACCTGACCATGGATCAGGTGGGCGCAGGTATGGGACTGTTCCAACTCAGTCAGTTCTTCAGCGGTGCTTTCAGCGTTGCAGTTACTGGTGTAGCATTAACAGCTATGCAGAACTTGCCACTCTCCTCGGCTTACACCAATATTTTCTGGGGTATGACCGTAGTAGCACTGGCATCCGTTATTTTCTCTCAGGTGTATCTTAGAATGCAGTCACGGAAAGTCACAGAATCAACTAGTCGGATCTAAAGTCAGCTACTCTACTCCAATAACCAAAAAAACAGCCCCAAGGGCGCATTCATTGCGCTACTCGGGGCTGTTTTTGGGTTGATCGACTTCTCTATTCTTCTACACTGATTATCCTATTCAAACAGGTCCAGACGAAGACGTTTCAGACTTGTATGTTTGATGTACCACTGACCGTCGATTTTGACAAAAGTTTCGTGGTAGTGCCCAAATCCGTGGAAGGATTTGTTCTCATTGCCCTCCGGGAACGTCACCCAATCTTCCATTGGGGAGATAACCTTCGCTTCATTCTCGGATACAAATTCAACTTCCGCGCTATGAACATGATGTACGGTTACGGCAACATCCACCAGATCACGGAATACTTGTACGATGGTGTCGCGACCTGTTAATACCGGAATTGGATTGCCTTCTGTGCTGAAATCGGCCACTGCATCGGGGGCAAACACATCACCCAAGATGTCCCATTGTTTCGTATCAATATAGCGGCAATAACGCGCCTTGGTGTTCCGAATGTTTTCCAGCGCAAGCAATTGTTCCAGTCCTGTGATCGTTGATTGGCTCATGTGTTGTCCCTCCAGAGATGTAAAATGTGATATAAGATCGGATCAATTATGTATGCACCTATACCTTCCTTATTGTACCATTCGACTTCTATTAGGCACAACGATACAAAAAAATCTTCCCTTACCTCTTGTGAGGTTGAGGAAAGATCTGGATATACCTATGGTAGACGAGTTAATCCCATCAATTCAAGCCTCACTTCCAGCCCCAAGCTACTGCTGTGCACTCCAACTTTTCATCTGGGAAGCGAGTTCTGACATTTTCTTATTGTTCAGGAAACTCTCCATCTCTTCTTCCGCCTGAACCATTACCTGCTGGATCAAACAGCCTGCGTTATGATTCTGGGAACATTCGAACAGGGATGCCTGACCTTCAATCGCATGAATGATCTCCAGGAAAGAAGGATCAGGATTTTTACGACTAAGCCGATAACCACCATTGGCACCGGATGTGGATTCGATCATACCCGCCTTAACCAATTTGGTCAAAATTTTAGACAGGTAGGTTGGTGATACCTTCTGCAATTCTGCAAGTTGGTGAACACTAACCAGTTGCTCAGGGGCAGTGCTTACAAGATGAAGCATGGTATGCAAAGCATAATTTGTTGCTTTTGAATATTTCATGAGGGCACCTCATTATACACGGATTTAATTTATCCATAATAGACTTGATTGGGCTCTCTGTCAAACTACTACACTTCAAGCGCTGACAACATCGAAAGGGTAAGAGTTAATTGTGATACAATCCGCGATAATCCGTAGGTGTCATCCCCTCATGAGCCATAAACTGGCGGTTAAAATAACTGGCATTGGGATATCCCGCTTCCTCTGCAATCTGTCCAATGTTGGCCGAAGGTCGTTCCAGTAACCATTGCTTCGCCATCTGTAGTCGTGAACGAGTGATAAACTCCATAGGCGTCATCTCTACAGCACTCTTGAACATCTTGCAAAAGTAATACGAACTCACACCTGCAAGATCTGCCCAGTCCTGTAACAGGAAAGGTTGACAGGCCTCTTGCTGCATCTGTGGAAGAAGCGCAAGTACCCGACTCTCCGCCTTACTTGTGGTACGTGTGTTCTTTAAAGGTACCGCATGCTGCACGAATTCGGCGAGTACGGAATAGGTCAATGTGGATAGCTGAGCCGGACGCAGCATGGTATTCTGTTCCGCTTCAGTCAGCAAGGCCAGATGAGCCTCTTCCCAAGAGCTGCGCTGCCGCAATGTCCATAACAGATTACGATGTAACCCCCGTTCAATCATATAATCATGCAGACGTTCACCGTAAAAATGAACCCATCGTACATCCCATGGATCATCTTCACTACTATAATAATGTTGTCGCTGCTGCGGGAAATAAAGTACGGCCTGACCTGCACGAAGTTCATGCTCTACCCCGTCCACTTCCACATATCCCTTGCCCGAAGCAACATAGTGAATATTAAAATTGTTTAGCACACCTGCCTCCCGTAATACGGAATGCTGGGGATGATCCATATAGTGTCCAACGGATTCGGGATAACAAAAATATGGAATATCCTGCAGGGTAAGCAATACGGTTTGTCTCATCATAGCCGGTTCTCCTTGATCAACAATATTGTGTTAACTAAATTCAATATATTATCATTTTAATTCATTGGTCTATTCATTATAATCACAATATACATTTATACACAGGAGGATACAACACATGAATTCAGTTCAAAAATTGCGTTGGGGCATTCTTGGTAGCGCTAGCATTGCTGTGGAATCCGTCATTCCTGGATTGCAGCAATCCGAGTTGAATGAAGTAACCGCGATTGCCAGTCGAGACGAACATAAAGCCAAACAAACGGCCGAACAACTTGGGATCGACAAGGCTTATGGCAGTTATGAAGCTTTGCTCGCTGACGATTCCATTGATGCCGTATATATCCCACTGCCGAATCATCTGCATCGGGAATGGACGATCCGGGCTGCAGAAGCAGGCAAACATATTTTGTGCGAAAAACCACTGGCTCTGACAGAGCAGGAAGCTCAGGAGATGGTTCAAGCTTGTGCAGATGCAGGTGTGCATCTCGCGGAAGCATTCATGTACCGTCATCATCCACGTTATGAGCAGATCAGGGATATCATCGCCAGCGGTGAGATCGGTGAGATCCGTGGTATTCACAGCACATTTTCATTTAATAACTCCAATGCATCCGGCAATGTCCGCTTTCGGAAAGAGTGGGGCGGAGGTGCACTGTATGATATCGGATGTTATTCCATCAGCGTAGCACGTCTACTACTTGGTCAGGAACCAAACGCAGTTACCGTTATTGGCATGTTCTCCCCACAGCATGATCAGGTCGATATGATGGCTTCCGGATTGCTGGAATTCGATAATCACGTTGGTGTGACGTTTGACAGCAGCATGTGGGCAGCCTTCCGCAACACGCTCGAAGTTCTAGGCTCTGATGGCATCATTGAGGTACCATCGGCCTTTATCGGTCGTCAGGATCGCAGTTCCAACTTCTATGTAACGGCTGGCGGTGAACGCAAAGAGATTGAAGTTCCGCAAGTGAACCACTACTCTCTGCAGGGAGATGATATGGCACGTGCCGTACTTCAAGGCAAGGATCTGCGCTTCGCCCCTTCCGATGCAGTAGCTAATATGAAAGTGCTGGAAGCTTGCCTTCGTTCAGCGGAAGAACGTACACGAATTACACTATAATTGAGAGGATGAACTGACTTATGGAATATATCGAAATTGCTGGTGCAGGTAAACGCGTCTCCAGATTGATTAAAGGAACCGATTATTTCGTGCATAGTGCTTACGATAAAGCAGCTACGAACATGGATGCTTTTCTGTCGATTGGCGGTAACACTGTCGATACAGCGCATATCTATTGTGGTGGACAGAGTGAAGAAGTCCTTGGTCGTTATATGAAGGAACGCGGTAACCGTGACCAGATCGTCATTCTTACCAAAGGCGCACATCATGACCAGAATGGACCACGCGTGAACGCTGATGCCATCCGCAGTGACTTGATGGAAAGTCTGGAGCGTCTTCAGACAGATCATGTAGAGATGTATGCGTTGCACCGGGATGATCCAAACACTCCTGTCAGTGTTATTCTTGAAGCATTAAACGAACATATTGATTCCGGCAAAATCGGCGCAATTGGCGCCTCCAACTGGACCTGGCAACGTCTCGAGGAAGCCAATGCGTACGCTGCGGCAAATGGCTTGAAGGGCTTCACATTCAGCAGTCCGAACCTCAGTCTCGCCAAAGCAAACGAACCTTTCTGGGCAGGCTGTGTGTCGGCAGATGCAGAGACACTAGCATGGCATGAGCAAACCAAGCTGCCATTGCTATCCTGGTCCTCCCAAGCGCGTGGTTTCTTCACGGGAAGATTCACACCTGAAGTTCGCGATAACGAAGATCTGGTGCGTGTATTCTACAGTGATGGCAACTGGGAACGGTTACGCCGGGCTGAACAATTGGCTAATTCGAAGCAAACATCACCCATTCAGATTGCACTCGCTTATGTATTGAATCAGGCGTTCCCAACCTGTGCCCTGATCGGTGCTCAGAATCAGGCGGAACTGCTCTCCTGTGACGAAGGGTCCCGCATCACGCTGACTCCTGCTGAAATCGCATGGCTGGATCTGGGAAGTGATGTACCTGCTGGCATCTAAAGAGAGCTAGACATTCTATCATTTTTAAAATAATGACTCTAAGAGGCTCATTATCCGCGATAGCGCGGATAATCAGCCTTTTCTGTTGTGTAAAAAAAACGATCCAATATTGTAAACCCTATTGCACAATTACTGTATACTGTTCTCTTTCACTCTCTCGGTTGGAGACAAATATAGAAGGACTTACCTCAGAACAGATCTCTGAAGGTAAGTCCCTTATATCATGGATTAAGACATATAGAATGTTAGAAATTGCACTGTCATTCGTATGGATTAAAGTTTAACGATCTGACCTGTTTTCTCGGATTCAAATGCTGCCAGGATCACTTGCAGGGAACGTAAGCCCTCTTCCCCGGAAATCGCTGGAGGTGTTTTCGTTACAATGGACTCTACAAATGCGTCAATTACACCACTCGGCACTTGTTTCTCGTTGGTAGCCATGGCACCAACTTTGTACGTCTCAACTGTACCATTGGTCAGCTCAACGATAACTTCATCGCCTTCCACTGTTCCGATCTTCATAACGCCATTCTCGCACCACAGCACTGTACTGTTATCTCCAGCTCTGTATTGTGTCCAGCTTGCTACAAGTGTTCCGATCGCTCCGCTCTTCATACGAAGCAAACAAGTTGCGTTATCGTCAACTTGAGTACCTTCCTTGTGCAGTGTGCTGATGAAACCAGCCACTTCAGATACTTCATCATTCAGCAAGTAACGGATGAAGTCTGATTTGTGCACGCCCAGGTCACCCATCGCGCCCATGATAGCTTCTTCTTTACGGAAGAACCAGCTATCCGCTCCGTCCACACTCCATCCTTCCGGACCCGGGTGACCAAATGATGTACGGAAATTCAGGACTTTACCAAGTTTGCCGGAGTCGAGAATTTCTTTTGCTTTGACATGAGGAGGCATCAGACGCTGGTTGTGTCCAACCATCAGATACACGCCATTTTTCTTGGCAGCTTCAATCATTTGCTCGCCTTCTTCAGTGGATACTGCCATTGGTTTCTCAACCAATACATGCTTGCCTGCATTGGCAGCAGCAATCGCCATTGGCGCATGCAGATAGTTCGGCGTACACACACTGACTGCATCCACCGTTTCATTAGCAAGCAATTCTTCGTAACTGGAGTAAGCTTTACCTCCGTAAGTTTCGGCCATTTCTTCCGCACGCTCCACGATCGGATCGGCAAAAGCGACAAGTTCTACGTTCTCATTGGCAGCGTACTCCGGAATATGTCTACGCTGGGCAATGGCTCCACAGCCGAATACAGCAACTTTAATTTTACTCATGTATATAAGTCTCCTTTGACAAATAAGATTCAGCATTTTTCATAATTCGATTCAATTCGCTCTTGGATTAAGCATAAATCTTAGATTAAAATTGGTTCAGATAGTTCTGTTTCAGCCAGTTGTAGCTATTGGATACGCTCTCAAGCGGCGGATTCTGACATACGTCTTGTTCCACGATCAGCCATTCCACGCCTGCATTCGTAGCGCCTTCAATAACAGCTGGCAGGTCAACCGAACCTTGTCCCAGTTCCAGCGTTTTCATCTGGCCCTGTTCATCTTTGCTGAAGTCCTTCAGATGCAGCAGCGGCAAGCGACCCGCATATTTATTAATATACTCGATCGGATTTTGTCCCGCAAATTGTACCCAACATACGTCCATTTCCACTTTTACCGCTTCCGGTGATGTTTGAGCGAACATGGCGTCAAAGGCATTGGCATCGCCAACCTGACCATGGAATTCAAAATCATGGTTATGGTATCCGAAGATCAATCCTTGCTTCGCTGCTTCAGCTCCATATTGTTGCAATTCGGCGAACAGCTTGGTCCAGCCTTCTGCATTCTCAGGACGATCCTCTGGCATCAGGTAAGGACAAATGATATATTGTGCACCAATTGTTTTCAGGTAATCGATTTGTTTTTGCAAGTCTTCGCGCATCGCATGTAGTGAAACGTGACTGCTGAAGCCTTTCAGCCCAAGTTCATCTAGTAGCGCTTTCATTTCCTCAGCTGGAATATCACCATATCCGGCAAACTCCACACCTTCATATCCAAGGGCCGCTACCTTACGCAACGTACCACGAAAATCTGCTGCAGTTTCATCACGGAGTGTAAACAATTGCAAACCAATATTAAGTTTTTTCATGTAGGATACACCTCTGTTCTCAAATTTGCTTTCATTGCTCTATCTGGTATCATCCTAACGCAAAACAGGCTAGAATGAACATATACAATATAGTCAGAACATGAACTATCTGGTCAAATTTTATTTCCATCATTTTGCATCTATTTTAATGTACCCATTTGAATGCATGCAGGATGTACATATTGGGGGATTTTATCTTTGGATACGTTAGCGACATCTGTGCTGATCTGTGACTACTCATACCACTATAAAGCGTTCACTCATAATATGAAGGGCGAGCTGCAAACCTATCTGTTCCGTCTGCAGACCGAAGGTTCGTGTAAAGTTTATGTACAGGATGAAGAATTCAGGATGACCAGCGGGGATCTGCTGCTGCTCAAACCTGGCGACGACTATCATCTCGTGGTGGATGAACCACATAAGGAAGGACGCTTGTCCAGCGGAGATTATTATCTGTTCTGCGAGGGCAGTTGGATCGAGAACTGGTGGAAAAGGCAGCAACGTTCTACTGTGAGCCGGATTGGACTTGATGATAAGCTCATCAGCCTGTGGAGAAATATGTTGCTTGAGAAACGTCGCGGACCTCTTGAGGAAAATGCGGAGCTAAAGGATGCGTTACTGCGCGGATTATGTCTATATATTGACCGGGCAATCAAAGAGAATATTCAGACCGATCGGGCAGTTTCCTCTGCGCTGAAGTTAAAACGTTATATTGAGGAGCATGCCACGGTTACGTTCAAGCTTGAGGAAGCGGCACGTTATGCCGGACTCAGCCTGTCCCGTGCAGTCCGTTTATTCAAGGAACATTACAATCAGACCATGATTCAATACGCGATTGAGATCCGTCTGAATGCGGCGCTGGAACGCATGAAATACAGTGAAATGACCCTGGAGCATATTGCCGAATCCTGCGGATTTGCGAGCTACTCCTATTTCCACCGGGTATTCCGGGCACACTTCGGTGTGTCTCCGGCCGAGTATCGGGACAAAGAGCATATCATTGTTCAGGATGAGGCATTACAACAGCGAACGTGACCTTGGAATCATATATGAACGTTTTATATGATATATTATAGTAGAATATACCTAATTAAAAGGAGTTGTTTATTCTTTGAGAATGAAAATTTTAAATTGCTTGCTGATCGCAAGTATGATTAGTTCAATGTTGGCACTGAGTAGTTTCGCCAATTTTAAAAGTCTGCCTGCACCACAATGGACAAGCACGATTCCCGATCGCGGATGGAGCACGGGTCAGTACACATCGCCAACAATTACAACAGATGCAGAAGGAAATCAGCATATCATTGGCTTAAAGGAAAAAGGAAATCAAGGTTTTCTAGAAAATATGGATGGAAAAACAGGTGAAATAAAGTGGTCCATACCACTGAATGGAACTTACAATGTATCCAATGATGGTTATCTATTTATGTTTGAGAATAATCAGATCACCGTAATGAATCTGGCAACAGGTTACACGATTTGGACTAGAGAACTGCCGCCTGAATTTAAAGATTATAACTATTATGGCGAGAAATATCCAAGCAAGAATGGCACGTTATATGCAACTATTGCATCACGCGATGGGAAAAGTAGTACAATCTATCATTATAATTCAGAAGGTCGAAAAACTAAAAAGTACACCCTGCCATACTCGGAAATTCAGATTGATGGAGATTATCTCTTCGCTAAAACTTATAGTGATGATCCCAATACCTACGTAATAAACTTGGATACTGGCAAAAAAATAAGAACTTTCCCGAATGGAAAAAATTTTGTCCCTGTTTCTGTTATGGGAGATGGTACACTTCTCTATCAGAATATCGTCAAAAACACGCTGCACGTCAAAGCTTATAGCCCTAAGGGAACATTGAAATGGAATAAAAAATTTTCGTATGAACATTCCAAAACTGACCTTGTAATTATTCAAAGCAACTTCTTGTTATTTGACAGAAAGAAAAACAAACTCACTCTTTATAATTCCAAAGGTGCTCTATTAGCAAGTAAACCATTTGATTATAAGTATGATTACATAAGAGATTTTATAGAAGTCTTTAAAATTGCCAGCGATCAGAAGAGTTTTATGTACACTGTTAAGAAAGGAAATAATTATGAACACCAACTAATTGATTCTAGTAATTTAAAGATTATATCCCGAATTCCTTTTAATATGAATGATAGAGACCACATGGGAGACAGATACTCCTTCATTTTAAATAACAGAACTCAAATTTACTTATTAGATAACATTGAAAAGAATATTTCCAAGTATAATTTGAAATAATGTTGTCTTTCCCTTAACTTATGATTAGACAGAAACCCGCTCTTTTGAAGAGGCGGGTTTTTATGAATTCAAAGAATCACATTTTATTTTTCATATTTCCCTCATGACGCATCCCAATCTAACCTGTATAGTTAAAACCAAAGGCTTCTTACAGTTTCAAACAATCACACAATTATAATAGATTACCCTAGTACTGGAGCGATACATATGCTAACCCACCCGCGCAAAGTCCTCATCATCGAGGATGAACCGGATATCTCACGTATTTTGCGAGATTATTTGACCAAAAATCAATATGAAGCTGTTGTTGCAGCCACTGGACAAGATGGGCTTCAGATTATGGAGCTTATTCAACCAGATTACATCATTCTGGACATTATGCTTCCGGACATGGACGGGATCGAGGTGTGCCGCGAGATTCGACGGCGCAATAATATCCCCATCCTCATTCTAAGTGCCCGAGGCAGTGATACGGATAAGGTACTTGGTCTTGGATTTGGCGCAGATGACTATATGACTAAGCCCTTCTCGCTGAGTGAACTTTTAGCACGGATTAATGCCCACTTTAGACGTTACGACAGCATGACCTCAGACATGGACAGAACTGATCTACTGCGCCTTGGAAATCTTGTGATCGATAAAAAAGCCTACAAAGTTACATTGAACGGATTGGAAGTGTCTCTGTCTGCCAAGGAATTCGAGTTACTTCATTATCTGGCAAGCCATAAAAATCAGGTATTCTCCAAAGCCCAGTTGCTTGACGCCATCTGGGGATATGCAACCTATGGTGATGAAAACACCGTAACCGTGTACATTCGCAGACTGCGGGAAAAAATCGAGGAAGACCCCTCACATCCAATTGTTCTAAAGACAGTGTGGGGTGTCGGTTACAAATTCATTTATGAATAATCGAGATTGGAGACATCCACATGTCATTAAACACCTGGTTCAGACGCTGGCTGTTAACAACACTTAGCCTTCTGATTATTATAAGTATCCTCGCACTGGCGTTAATACTATTCCAAAACCGAAATTCGGAACAATCCAATCCGTCCATAAATCAGGTTCGGCTCAAGATTAATCCAACTCTGTTCGCTCTGGAGCAAAATCATCAACACCTGGACAAACAAACTACCCGAGAAGACATACGTTCCATTGCCAGAGAAAGCGGGATTCTACTTACCTATGTGAACCTGGATGGAACCGTAGCTCTGTCCTCCGATCCCACCTCTGAAGGAACCCAGGTTAATCTGCGTTCTTCCCTTCATTATGATCTGCCTCATGCCGCGCAGACTGTGGACGATAGTGAATCACTTGATATTGCGTTTCCCGTGATGGACGGTCCCGTGGGAAGTCAGATCGGCAATGCTATCTTTTCCATCCCCCAAGCTATGGTTACTGTTCAGAAACCGATGACTTTTACGGTTATATGGATTAGCGTACTACTACTCCTGTCAATGATCCTGGGCTTATTTTTATTTTGGATGAAAAGAATTCTGGACAAGCTGCTCCTCTCTCCCATTCATCATTTGAAGCTCCATGCGGAATCCATCATCAAAGGGAATTATGATGATCAGATCCAGTACAACAGGACAGACGAAATGGGCGGCCTTTACGCCATGTTGGATTTGATGCGCACAGAAATCAAACATATGAACGAGTTGCGCATCCAGCAGGAACAAGCACAAAAGGAACTCATCACTAATATATCTCATGATATTAAAACACCGATTACCACGATAAAAGCATACATAGAAGCTATTGAGGAAGGGCTGTGTAACGATCAGGAAACGCTGATGGAATATATGAGAGTGATGCGGACACATACGGATAAAACGGCCCGACTTGTGGAAGACCTACTGGTTCATGCACTTCAGGAACTAGGGCAGATCTCTGTGGAACCTCGTGAAATGTACATTGGTCCTGTCCTTGAAGCTATGTTGAAGCCTATTAAACATGTTGTTGTTACGAAAGGTCTGATCTACGACGGACCTCATTCCAACCATATCCCCAATGTGTTGGTCGCAATCGACCCTATCCGAATTGAACAGGTGATCTCCAATCTTGTCGCCAATGCTCTCAAGCATACAGCTCCCGGAGACACGATACGTATAGCCACGGAACTGGAATCCGGGTACTTGAAAGTGACCATCGCCGATTCGGGTCAGGGCATACGTGTGCAGGATATGCCGTTTGTTTTCCAGCGTTATTTCAGAGGACAAGCGAGTCATGCAGACCAACGTGTGCAGGAAGGTACGGGACTGGGACTTTCCATCTGCCAAAGCATTATTGATGCACACGGAGGCCATATTTCCTTCACTAGCAAAGAAGGAGAAGGTACGACCTTCCGATTCTATCTGCCGATCTGCTGAGCCACACTGGCGTGGCTATTTTACCAAATGCCTTTAATTTCAGCTTCAACTTGGAAGTCAGTAATACTTTATTCATAATTTGATAAGGCTTCCTCAATATCCCTCCGCTAGAATGAATCCTATACTGCACTCGGGAGTGATTCGACTTGCCTAAGAAAGCGATTATCCGTGCACAGAATCTGTGCAAGACGTACAACAGCGGAAGTGAGCAACATCATGCCATCCGTAATGTCGATCTCGATATCTATGAAGGGGAATTCACGGTCATCATGGGTAACTCTGGCTCTGGCAAATCAACCCTCTTATATCTGCTTAGCGGACTGGATCAGATTACAGCTGGTGAGGTTTATTTTCGTGACCAGCGGATCGACGCTTATGGTGAACGAGAAATGTCAGACTTCCGCACGCGCCGAATCGGTTATATTTATCAAAGTATAAACTTGATCCCGGACCTTTCCATCAAAGAGAACATTGCTTTACCGGGATATATCGCTGGAAACAAAAAGAAAGACATCCAATCCAGGGCTACTGAGCTGATGAATGTCATGGATATTGATGGACAGCGTAACCGCCTCCCCTCCCAGACGTCTGGAGGACAGCAGCAACGAGCAGCCATTGCACGAGCTTTGATCAATTCGCCGGATATCATCTTTGCGGATGAACCGACCGGAAGTTTGAACCTGGAACACGGCACCGCCGTTCTGGATATCCTTACGGATATTCATCGAAAAGGACAGTCCGTAGTTATGGTTACGCATGATATTAAGGCAGCCTGCCGGGCAGATCGTCTGATCTATATTCAGGACGGCAAGATAGGCGGAATCCTTGAGTTTGACACCTATGACGAACATCAAATTCAGGATCGTGAAGCGATCATCTTCGCTTTGGTTACGGGGAAGGAGTAACCTATGGCAGTCATGTTTAAACTTAGTTTGTCGTATCTGAGTAAAAATAAAATACAAAATACGTTAATTGCGCTGCTCCTGCTACTCTCGACACTTCTTGTATCTACAGCTATTGTCATACTGGCGAATACGGGCAATCAGTTTCAGGAAATGCATACCCGTACCCATGGATCTCATCAGATCCTGACGTTTGAGAAAGGACTGAATGACCCAGAAATTGTGCACGCCTGGTGGGCTTCCCAAGATGGGGTTGAGGTATCCCCATTGCTAACGTATCGCACATTATCAGGCATCGTTTTTAATGAAACGGACATTCCCAACCTGTATCTATATATGTTTAATACGCCTTTACCGCCATGGGATGTGGATGAGCTTATGTTCTCAAGTGGGATGCCTACTACACTTCCCGAGCAAGGCTCCGTCTGGATACCAACGTCCATGGCGAATGCCTACCAAATCTCGGTAGGCGATACCATTGGTTTCAAAACCGGCTCAAGTACACTGAATCTGAAGGTGTCCGGAATTGTAATCGATGTACCATACGGAGCCCCTTTCTCCAATACAGCACGGGTCTGGATGAATCCTACCGACTATCAACATGATTTCGCGACACTCGCAGGCAACGAACATCACATGATCGGCATCCATTTTAACGATTACAGCATGAATTCGGAGTATTGGGAACGATACAATCGTGAGACAGGAACTCCGTTTCTGGAATCCAAAATGGAGTTCGAAGCGATCTCCTCTTTCTATCTGATTATTAACCAGGTTATTGGCTTCATTATGATCTTCATGGGCGTTGTCATGCTCTCCATCGCTTTGATGACTATCGGGTTCACAATTTCGGATGCCATACTGGCCAATTACAGAACGATAGGTATTCTCAAATCACTCGGGCTAACTGCCCGGAGAACGATAGGCACCTATGTTATTCAATATGCGATGCTATCTATCGCAGCCATTATCCCAGGACTTGCACTCAGCGTATGGATCTCCAAGTGGATCATTAATATATCCGCGTCCTCTCTTCGAGTGAACAATCAGAACATTCCAGTCCAAGGGTTGGACGCGGCCATACTGGCTGGTGTGCTTCTATTTGCTTTAGTGATTTTGTTTACTGTGTTATACGCCAAAAAAGCACGCAGCATCCAACCCGTTCAGGCGATTCGTTATGGTATGTCGGAAACAGATCACAGCCGGATGGCCAGTAGAATGAATTCGCCATGGGCACAACACTGGGTCGGGTTCACACGAATGCCTGTGACCGCGGTCCTCGGACTTCGACATGTTTTCAAAAACACCAAAAGTTCTGTTCTTACACTTTTACTGACCACCATGGCTTCCTCTGTACTGGTCTTAGGATATGTGCTGCTGACCAGTATAATCGGAATTGAACAGACAGCAGCTAAATGGGGGTATGACAATGCCAACATCGCAGCAGTAGTGGTAAACAGAAGTACATTCCCGAAGGCTGAGCTGAAGCAAGCGTTAGAAGAGGATTCAAGGATAAGCAATGTAGGCTGGCAAGGGAACATCACTGGTGTAATTAGCCCGGAGTCTTCGGCAACAGTAAAGGGTCAATCCATTAGTCTTAACTTGAGTGTACTAGACGGGAGTTATCAGGAGCTTGGATTCGAAACGTTGAGAGGGAATAACCCACAGCACGTGAACGAAATTGCCATTGGAGTAAGTATCGCCAAAACATCGAACAAAGATATAGGTGATCTCATCGACATCTATATTGAAGGAGAAAAGCGGACATTCCTCATTACAGGCATCTATCAGGCCATCGCCAACATGTCTGTTTCAGGTCGAATCACCATTGATGCCATGAGAAGTGTGAACCCGGGTTATGGTGAATTTGATGCTATCTTCATTAATGTTAATAATATGGCACAAGCGGATAAGGTTGTCGGGGAGTTGAATGAGCAATTTAAGGACTTCGCTTCGGTAATCACCCAGAAGACATTGCTTGATTCGGTTTACGCGGAAGCTGCAAACATCCTGATCTATCCGATGAGCCTGATTGGATTGATGTTTATCCTTGTGACGTTCATCATTATTTTCAGTACCTGCCGGATCAATATCCGCAAAGAGAGCAGAACGTACGGGATATACAAATCGCTAGGAATGACATCCCGTCAAATTCGGTTATCAGTCACCATGGGGATGGTCCTGCTATCCGCTATGGGAGCCATACTAGGCATGTTTCTTGGCGTATATGTACTGCCTCTTCTGCTCGAAATGGTCCTTTCCGGTTATGGTATCGTGCAACTTCCACTGATCCTGCATTGGGGTGGAATGATACTGTTCGCCTGCCTAAGCATCGTTGCAGCAGGTCTTGGCTCATGGTTCTCTTCCCAGATCATTCGGGAAACATCGCCACGTATGCTGGTTATCGAATAATCTAATAAGGATTCTCTAACATTATAAAAAAGCCCTTCCACACCTCTATAGGATGTGAAAGGGCTTCTCATAATGATATGATTTATTTTCGCCACTTCTTCGCAAGCTCGTCAATCTGATGCGGTGTTGTACGGCAGCAGCCGCCAATAATCCGTGCACCCGCAGCAACCCACTGTTCCGAAGCATCACTCATACTGCCACAGGAACCCTGCCCACTCCACGTCTTCGTTGCTGCATCGTATACTTCCCCCGAGTTCGGATACACAATAACAGGTTTATCGCTGGCACGGCTCAAAATACTCACGGCTTCCGTCACCACTTCCATAGGAGCACAGTTCAGGCCAATCGCAGTGATCTGCGGCTCGGAGCCAAACGTCTGTGCACATGTCTTAAGCGGCGTACCTTCGCTGATGCTTGTCCCATCTTTTAATGAAAAGGATAGCCAGGCATAGGCATGAGGAAACTCCTTCAGCAAATCAACCAGCACCTGTGCTTCCTGCAAGGATGGTATGGTCTCAAAAGCCAGAATATCAGCACCCGCTTCAAGCAACGCGGCCATCCGCGGACGATGGAATGCAGCCAGCGTTTCATCTGATACACCGTAGTGACCGATGTACTCCGATCCATCAGCTAGATAAGCGCCGTAGGGTCCAACGGATGCAGCAACCAACGGTCGTGGCCGAGCCAAGAATCCTGTCACCGAGATATCAGAGGTTTGCACTTCTGCCCATACGTCATCTCTCGCCTGTGCAGCCAGTTCCACCGTCTTGCGAATCAGGTCCAACGCTGCTTGCTCGCCGATGCCTCTCTTGCGGAAGCCATCCACTGTCGCCTGATAACTGGATGTAATCGCACAGTCGGCTCCTGCTCGAAAATAATCCGTATGGACCTGAACAATAACATCCGGATTCTCAAGCAACACACGAGCAGACCATAATGGATCATCCAGATCACATCCATGCTGTTCAAGTTCTGTTGCCAGCGCTCCATCCAGAATCATGACCGGATGTTCACGAAGGATCTGTTCTATGGGGTTAGTCGGTTGTGTTTGTGTCATGTACTTGTCCTCTTTTCTTATTCACACGTTCTGTCAAATAATAAGCTGCGTAACATACTGCGATAAATGGAATCCCACAATACAGCGCAATTCGCTGTGTCGGGTCGAAAGCAATACCTATACATGAAGCCAGGCATAATATAAATGAAACAATCGGTACCACCGGATACAGTGGTGTACGGTAGACCAGATCTTTGACCGCATGTCCTTCCCGGATATACTGTCTGCGGAACATGTACTGGGAAGCGCTGATGCTCATCCATACGGCAACGACAGCCAGACCTGATATGGAGACCAGCGTAATATACACCGTACCTGGCGCAATAATGCTGGACAGCAGAGCCAGTGCACCACCCACCATACTGATCAGAAGTGCATTCAGCGGTACCCCGCGCTTGGTCAATTTGGCAAACCACGGAGAGATCGTTCTTTTGTCAGCCAGAGACCAGAGCATCCGTGAAGATGCATAGAGGCCCGAATTGGCAGCAGAGAGAATCGCCGTCAGAATAACAAAGTTCATAATATCTGCAGCGTAGGGTACACCCACCCGCTCCATTACCGCTACAAAAGGACTTTCCAATACACTGGCGTCCGACATGGGCAGCAAGGCCGACAAGATAACAATCGTTCCG
This sequence comes from Paenibacillus sp. FSL R5-0749, assembly GCF_038595085.1. Classification (NCBI taxonomy): domain Bacteria; kingdom Bacillati; phylum Bacillota; class Bacilli; order Caryophanales; family Paenibacillaceae; genus Paenibacillus; species Paenibacillus sp. FSL R5-0749. The sequence goes on from NZ_CP152005.1 coordinate 5,817,814, forward strand.
ATGAAGAAAATAACCAAACGCCACAGTGTGGTATAAATAGCTTTGGGAATCGTCTTTTCTGGATTCTCCGTCTCCCCGGCGGCAATACCGATTAACTCAGTGCCTGAGAATGCAAAGTTAACAGCAAGCATAGTCATCAATATCGCTGTAGCCCCATGAGGGAACCACCCGGATGCGGTAATATTTGATAGAAATGGAGCCGGTTCAGCATCCGCCATGGGAATGAACCCAAACATGGCTGCACCACCGATAATAATGAAGATTACGATGGTAACTACTTTGACAGATGAGAACCAGAACTCGGATTCCGCAAAAAGTTTTACCGTTAAAGCATTGAACAAAAAGATCATCAGTGCAAAAAGTGCGCTCCATATCCATACATTTACCGATGGGAACCAACGCTGCATCAGCAGACCGGCGGCTGTGAATTCAGAGCCAAGCGCAACAGTCCAGGTTAACCAGTACAACCAAGCTACCGTATAGCCTGTTGCTGGTCCAATATATCTTGCCGCATAACTATGAAATGCTCCCGTCTCTGGCATATGAACAGTCAGTTCACCAAGACAGAGCATCACCAGATATACTACGATCGCTCCAATCAAGTAGGAAAGAATAGTTCCCAGTGGTCCCGCCTGCTGAATCGTATAACCCGAGCTCAGGAATAATCCCGTTCCAATGACGCCACCCAGAGAGAGCATGACCACATGCCGTGCCTGCATTTTCCGCTGAAAATGCCCTTTGTCGTTGTTGTTCTCCATACCTGCTGCTCCCTACTTCTTCATCCAGAAAAAACAAAAAAGACCCACTCTTCCTAAAGAGTGCGCCGTTACTGACAAATAAAAACAAACGCTCCTATCTATCAGGCTGTTCACCCGCTGGAATTAGCACAGTATCCTTCAGATCTGCTGCTGAGGTTTCTAAGGGCCAGTCCCTCCACCTCTCTGGATAAGAAAATGATTTTTTATAAATATAGCGATTGTTCATGAGTGTGTCAACATTTAAATAATACGTGGATACTTCGCTATTCTGTGGAAGACCCCGGATTGGTGATGGATATCTTGACATCATACGTAATTGGCACGGTGCTGAAGATTTGGTCCCAATCGTTCTTGACCTTCTTCCATGTTTTTGGATGTTTAATACGCAAGCTATCCCGAAAGTCCGCAACATCGACTTTATAGGTATGCTGAAGTTTGTACAATACCTGACGAATCTGTTGTTCGGCCAGTTCAGCAAAATCCTTTTCCAATTCTCTGAGATATTCACCCTTTTCCTCTTCCTCGGGAGCGCGCCAATCCTCCATCAGCCAGCCTTCGGATTCAGTCTTCACATGGAATGAAATATCATTGCCAACTACCTTCGGCGTAATTTTAACCTTTTTCTTCTTCATTTCGAACAACACGGTGAATCCTTCTTTATTGTGAGTCTTCAAGACGCCTCCCTTTTTTTTGGAATTGAGCCATGACAACCCTTCCAGATCTGTTTGACTAAGTTCTCCGATGAACTTGGTCGTTTTCCCATCAAAGATGCTCCCTCCGGAGAACTTATCTTCTCCATCGGAGTTTAATACATTCTGGAGCAGGAAGCTCGATCCGGATTGCATTTGTGCGTCTAACTTGGACAGCAGAACCGGATCAAGTATTTTATTGGATATATAAGAGTTGTTCGTAATGCCTGTGAGATAGAATGCTGGTATTCGAGACGGATCTTGTGAAGTCAACACATCTAATGCAGAATGATGACTGATCAGCACCAGGCAGTTCGGTCGAATATCATTATCCCGTAGTACAAAATCAAGTAATTGGTCCAAACCATATTTTTTGGCGATATCCTTGGAGACAACGATAACTTTCAGATGATGTCCAATAAGTGGCCGATCCCGCCTTAACGCAAACTGACGGAAGATTTGCAACATGGAATCTCCACTGAGCTGTTCATTGGAATAGGATGTTTTGCCGGAAGAAGGAGAACCGGATTGCTGGCTCGATTGACTGTTGGAGAAGCCCGGAGCGATCTGCACCGTGGCAGTTACATAGTTCTTCTTAGGATATGAGCCTCCTTGAGCAGCAATGTCTCTCTCGAATTCCGTCTCTTTGCCTACATCGATTCCAAGACCAACATAGAGACTTAGATCCTCTATTTCTCGACTGCTCCAGCATCCGGACAGCGTCAACAGAATACAAAAGGCAGAAGCTAAACGTAAGAGCATACGAAATGGCATCATGCATGTTTGCCTCCTTTTTTGCGAATCAGACTTATCAACAGTAACACCATAGGAAGAATGCCAAATAAAAACACAGATGCATTACCCAGCATATCTCCAAGTGCAAAAGTATCATCAACCGTTTTGGGCATCATGGCTGTCACATAAATGAATGGAAGCAGACCATACATAATCCCCTTCATTTTTTTGGAACGGAACAAATCACGAATACCCACCGAAGCACAGTAATGTGTGATCGCGGTAGTCGAAAAAATCTGCATAATCCAGATGACCAGCAATAAGGATTCAAATCGTTCGAATATTAATCCCTGTATCTCGAAGCTTCTCACCAAATCCAGCGTTGGCCAGGTTCGAGTTTTGATTCCATCCAGGGACAGGCTACCTACAACCATGACAACCGTAATCAAATATATAATGGTGGATATAAGTATGCCCCAGCTCATCGCCTTATTGCTTTTCTTCGGATTTTTCATATAAGCAGTCATAATTAGCATCACCTCATACCCCGTATATGATAATAGAGAAGGCTTAAGTCCTTTGAAAACAGGCATAAGACCTTCGCCGAGCACTGGTCTAAGATTTCCAATCTCAAATAGCTGATTACTCAGCAGAATTTCAATGACAAATATAATGATTGTAATCGGTAGAATAATCTCGAACACCCGTATTATGACACCAAGTCCGCCTGAGATCATATATATACCGATCCACATGAAGACCATAACAATCGCCCATGTGGGCGTACGTTCAAGCAGATACATCCCTGTTACTTCAGCCATGACTCTAATTTCGAATGCGGCAATCACCATAAAATACATAATCATGGCAAATCCCAATATGTAAGCAATCCAGCTCCCCGTAATTTCACGGGTGAACTGGAATACCGTTTTCCCCGGAAATCTGCGACACAAGGTAACCAGAACAATGCCGACACCTGCAATAATCAGTCCCGACAGAATAATGGATATCCAGACATCCGGTGTTCCGACGGCCTTACTGGTCGTTCGAGGTAACGTCAGGATCCCGGCACCAAGCATGTAATTCACAATAATTATAACGGCCTGTGTCGTGGTTATCTTTTGTGGAGAGCCATTCACTTTAGTTCACCTCCAGAGCTTCTGTAGATGGAAAATTTGATTACTTTTTACGATCCTCATCGATCGGATTTGTCATTTTGGGACGCATTCTCATCATGTTCAACGGAGCACGAATAACGAAATCCTTCCATTCATTGATGTGATAAGGGACGGCCGGAGCTACGTAAGGTACGCCAAAGCTTGAGAGCCGTGCCAGATGCGTGCACACAAGCAGGAAGAACATAACCACGCCATACAAACCAAGAACTGCGGCACTAAACATTGCGGCAAATCTCAGAATTCGCAGAGTTAGCCCTGCACTATAGACAGGAATGGTAAAGGAAGAGATCGCCGTAACCGCAACGACAATAACCAGGAATTGGCTTATGATTCCTGCTTGTACTGCTGCTTGTCCAATAATCAGACCTCCCACGATACCCATCGCTGGCGCAATCGGTTTAGGCAGCCGTATCCCTGCCTCTCTCAGAATTTCAATGGAAATTTCCATGATCAGTACTTCAATGATCGAAGGAAACGGTACCCCTGTCCGCGTTTCAATAATCGTCAGAACCAGCTTGGTCGGGATAAGACCAGGGTGGAACGAAATAAACGATATATAGAGTGCAGGAGCGAGCAATGCCAGCATCGCAGCTACAAAACGCAGCATACGTAAAAAGGTTCCTGGAATCCAACGTTCATAATAATCTTCGGGAGATTGAAGCAGCATGCTAAAGGTCACGGGTACAACGAGTACAAATGGCGTTCCATCCAACAAAATAGCCACCCTACCTTCCAGCAAAGCACCCATTACCCGGTCAGGCCTCTCCGTATTTAGTACCTGTTGAAAAGGACTCAGGGTACTGTCTTCGATGAGTTGCTCCACATAACCTGATTCCAGCATCGAATCCATATCCATCTCTTCGATTCGCTTACAGACTTCAGTAACGAGATTGGGATCGGCAATATCCTGAATATAGGCTATCGCCAATTCTTTTTTGATCCGTGAACCCACTTCAAACTTTTGAATAAAGAGACTCTGATCACTTCCGTAACGACGTAAAATGCCTGTGTTATCGCTTAATTGCTCTGTAAAACCAATCCGGGGCCCACGAATCAATCCCTCTGACAGAGGCTCATTCACACCTCGACTTTTGATCTTGTGGCCTCCAATTAATAAAGCACCTGGCAACCCATCAACCAACAGTGCATTTTTTCCGAAAAGCACGCCAATTGAGAGCTCTTGGAGAGACGAAGTCTCCTCAACCAGGCTGACAGGAAGTAATTGATCCTTCAGGTATGCCGACAACAGATGTGCATTGTCTGGATGAAGAAACCCCTCCTGCTTAAGTAGGGGAACGCCCTCTAACATTAACGGGGAAATCAAGTGATCATCTACCAAGTCCTGATCTACCAGACCTTCGGTATAGATGACTGCAGCCCGTGTATTCGTTCCCCTAATCGTAAATTCCCGAATATGAACATCTGCATTTTGTCCGAAGCTTTCTTTCACGCTAATCAGATTGGTACTATACTTCTCCGTTAACTTAATATTGGCATAATGGCCTGTCTCGGTTCCTTGACCCTGTCCTTTGGCTGCTGGAGAGATATCCTTCGAGGATATCGAGGGTTTCTTAGAACGAGAGAAGCTTCCGCGCTTAATGGCGGCATTGATCCAGCGCGTAGTCATGGTAATGCCAATTGGAATAATGAAAACCAGGAATGCCTGAATCCATATGGGCCCTTCTGGCACGTAGGATAGAATTGTTGACCACATGTTCCCACCCCAACATTTCTCTGCATGCGAAGCTGCAGGTATTCCCAAGTATTGTGTCCCTGTTTGATCACAATAATTCCCGTTTTTTTGCGGACCATCTAACCTAAAATGCGTCAAAGACAAACCCGTAATCTCATTGTGTGTGTAGTAATCTACCCAAAGACAAAAAACGGTTCCTCTGTGAGGAACCGCTAACAATTAATAATATTATATTCTTATACGATTCTGGTTACATGCTCTGCCTTGGCATCTAACAAGTGAGCCGATGCAGCGATTGCCATGAAGTCATTCAAAGCAATTTCAATCTGCTGCTGGCTCCGCTCGACGTATTCCTCTACTTTTTTGGTGCCACCTGTAATATTACCAATTTCCTTGGTTATTCCAGTCACACTATCACGGATCTCATTGATCGAACTCTCCACCATTGCGGATAGTTTCTTGACTTCCTTTGCCACAATATCGAATCCTCGTCCGTATTCCCCGGCATGTGCAGCCTCAATGGCGGCATTTAATGCAAGCAACTGTGTCTGTGATGAAATCTCGCGTATGGTTCGCACCACGCCCTGAATCGATCCCGCTTGTTCCTGAAGATGAGTCAGGGTCGCACGGTTAGTGGCCGACACCTCTGAGATATAGGAGATACTGGACATTAATTCCTGGCTCCGTTCAATGCCTACATCTGCCTGCCCATTCAGCTCATGTGACATCGTTTTCAGCTCATTCACTACGACTGAGATGTTTTTCTGACGGTTGGTGATGTTGGTAGCGATTTTGGAGACACCCAGTATCTTCTGATTCGTCTCATCGTACACCGGCATATACGTCGCCTCAAGCCATACGGGATTCCCCTTTGCATCTTTGCGTTTCACCTTATCTTGAAAGCTTACTCCACTATATATGCTCTTCCAGAAAGCCTCATATTCCAAACTTTTCGCTAACTCCCCGAAGCAAAAATGTTCATGTTTCATTCCGTACATTTCATCTACCGTATATCCCATGGTCTGGGCAAAAACTTCATTCACATAAGTTACCCGTCTATCCAGATCGAATCGAATAATAGCCAGACTTTTCTCCATCGCCTTGATGACCAGTGCATCGGTTACAACATCTTTCTTTTCCATAGCTAATATAGGCACTTGATAACCCCCACAGTTCATTCCATAATAGATAGCCTTTAACTAGCAAAACAACAATCACAACAACATATGTATCCATCAGGTTCTAATGACTCTACTATTGATACCCAATTTGCAGCATTTTGGATCACCTGTTGTCATTTATTTTTTTATAAGAGAAACTGCTGCACTATATCCGCTGACAACCACTTATTCCATCCGTAAAATGTCTCTGTATCTACTTTTACGTATCGTAACATAAAGCAAAGCAGCATACACTTCTGTATTTCTAACATTTTTTCTGTTTTTTAGTAACCGCTATTACCCTTAGATACTGTATGTCCGCAGGGTAGGAGATCAGTTCGATCAGCATGCCCCTCGGCGCCATTCCATACACAAACTAACTGCCATCACTCATTCCCCTCCCATGTGCCATCAAGGGAACATTACATCTCGGGGTTCAAGTCTCCAGATCAACACGTTCCACCTTTTCATTCTTCTTATATTGGGTGGGTGACTCGCCCATCGTCTTCGTGAACAAAATAGTGAAATAATTAGCATTCTGGTAACCCAAAATATGTGCAATTTCACTTACCTTCATGTCCGATGAGGTTAGCAGCCGCTTCGCTTCTCCCATTCTTCGATAGACAATATAACGAATTGGAGAATCATTATATTTGTCCTTGAACACATGAGATAAGTAATAAGGATTCATATGAAAGTACGCAGCGATGTCCTGAAGCTTCAGGTGCTGAAGATAGTTATCATCGAGAAATTCCTTGATCCGTACGGCGAGATGATCCGAATCTTGTTTTTGTGAGGCATTGGGTTGAGCTAACCGCTGAACTATGGCAAGCATTACGCCAAGCAGTCCTTCACAGATTTTGTCATAGCCCGTCTTTTGATTGGAGGATTCCTCATACATGAACTCGAACAGATCGCCAATCCTTCTAGCGTATTCCTTCGTTTCGATATACGGAGACGCGTGTTCAGGAATGATATGCTCTGTTTGCGTTCCATCCGAATAGATATTCGCTATTCCACAATAATAAAGACTGAGTGGACATTTGGGAGAGGTGCATTGTTCATGAATTACACCTTGGTTGTAGATTAACAGATCGCCTTTTTTGACCGTATATGGATATCCGTTAATTTTAATAACACCTTCTCCATCGGACACATACACCATTTCACTGATATCCTCATGCATGTGACTTGGAAAATTCCAATTGGGATTGCCCTGCACTTTTCCTATATATAACAATCTGGAGGATTCTTCTTTGCTTGTATCGATCATTCCTGTCTCCTCCTGCATTCGTGTCTGAATTATTTTCTAGATGTATTAATATACCCCTTTTACCACAGCAAGATCTATAATTTCTCAGAAAAATAAAGCAAGATCTTTTATTGTCTTCCCTTCCCCATTTTCTTATGATGAGTCATGCACCTTTTTATCCATACCATGTCAAGGAGTCGAGGTAGATTGAAAAAACTGATTTTTTATATCATCGCTATTGCAACAGGAGCTCTTCTAAGCTTTGAAGGGGCACTGTATGGCAAACTTGGAGAACAAGTCGGCACACTCGAAGCTGATTTCTATAACTTCTTCATGGGGGCAATTATTTCACTGATTCTGCTGATTTTCTTCGGTAGAGGAAACCTCGCTGCCATCACCAAATTTCCAAAGTGGAACCTGCTTGGTGGTTTGCTTGGGGTCACCTATCTGCTTACATTAGTCATTGGTGTTCCCATTGTGGGTGTAGGGATCTCCATGATTGCCATTGTTGTCGGGCAGATGGTGACCAGTATTCTGATCGATCATTACGGATGGCTGGGGAGCAATCGCAAAGCAGTAGGAAGCAAACGAATTGCCGCCTTGGTACTTATGCTGGGTGCGCTAGCTCTTACTTTATTCTAGAGGAGGATTACGATGGGTATTGGTTTATTGATTGTTGTTGTCACCTTGGTGGGTGGAGCTGTACTTAGTGCGCAGTCCTCGATCAATGGTACGATTAGCCGAAATATCGGTCTGCTGGAGACGGTTTTCTTCACGTTTGCGTCAGGTACACTGATTCTGGCTGTACTCATTAATTTTTTTGGCAGTGGACATGTACTCGACTTACTTCATGCGCCCAAATTACAGCTTTCTGCGGTTTTCCTTGGTTTCGGATATTTATTCCTGTCCACATTGGCTGTAAATAAACTGGGCGTGACCCCTGCTAATCTTACGGCGATTGTAGGTCAGATTGTTGCCGGTTTTATCATCGACGCCCTGGGGCTTTTCGGTGGTGAATTCATTGCATTCTCTTGGCAGCGAGCTGTCTCACTTATCCTGATGCTCGCTGCATTAGCTCTGATTTTCAGTGAAAAGAATGACCAAGCTCAAGCGGTAACGCTTAGCAAATAAATGATCGGTAATTCTCGATATTTGATATCCAGTGACATTTGGATTTCCCAAACTTTTGGTTGCTCAAACGACATTGTATAGATATAGAAGAAAGAAGAGCATATGATGTCATGGCTCTTCTTTCTTGATGTTTTTTAAGTTAAAAATCATGTACCGTCACACATAGCTGAATCGCAATGCCAAACGGGTCCCGTACAATGCCATAACCTGGGCTAAATTCATTTTGCTCATAAGGTACCAGTACCTTCACGCCCTCATGTTGCATCAGAGAATGATACAGTTGATCAATCGTATGTTTATCCTTGGATTGGATACATAATGAAGTGTTGTTCCCTAGCTGCCATGCTCTCTCCGTGTCCATTGCTTCTTCCGCAATCATGACTTTGTTAACCCCAATCTCAAGTACCGAGTGTGTAATATACTCATCTTGACCGGCAGGGTACTCGAAGCCCGGGTTCATCTCCTTCATCTCTTGATAACTTTTTTTGAATATGACTTTAGCGCCCAGAAACTCCTCATAAAAAGCAATGGCTGCCGCCGCATCCCCGTTCATCGACAAAAATGGTACCACTTCAAAGTTCATGTTATTGCCTCCTTGTTCCTATTGAATTACACTTATCACTATAACAACGAAAGGTGCCATACCATGGCACCATTAAGAGGGTTAGATATGAAAAAATCAGAACGCATGAACCAGATGCTGCGCTATATTAATCAAAAACAACAGTTCACCCTGCAAGATCTTATGCAGGAGTTTCAGATTTCCAAACGAACCGCGATTAGAGATATCGCTTCATTGGAAGAGTTGGGTGCGCCCATCTATGTCGAATATGGACGCTACGGCGGATATCGACTGCTGCAACAGATGCAGCTGCCTCCCATTTCGTTCAATACGGGTGAGCTTCATGCCCTTTATTTTGCGATGCAGGCTCTCCGAAGCTTCTCCAGCTTACCCTTTGAGGTCTCTTTCCGTACCATTCATGAGAAATTTATGAGTGCGTTATCCGACAAGCAACGACAAAATATTGAGAATATCCAACACCGGGTTTCCTTCCGACATACGGAGCAGATCCGAGATAGTGCACATTTGGAGTTTCTGTTGATGGCTGCTGTGCAGAATATAGTGATCCAGGTTACTTACGCTAATCAGCGGATATCCCCTGATCATAGGCCATCCCCTGCGAATCTTGCAGAGTCTGAACAATCAGATCCATCATCCCGCACGTCCAACACCAGTATTCGCACCATCCAACCCATAGCACTCTATGCGAGGAAAGGCTACTGGTATTGCCAGGCTTATGATCTGCAAAAAGAAGCGTACCGGGTGTTCCGTTGTGACCGGATCATATCAGCCGAAGTGTCCGACATTGAACCTTTGGCTCACGTGATTGAGCTTCATGCACAGGATACCCATTTGTTATGGGAACCATCACCAGATGCTATTCCATTTCAATGTCGGATTGACGAAGCCGGGGTTGAACTTTTCCGGCAAGAACATTTTCCCTCCATGCAGATCATACACGTCAACGAATCGGGCAGTGAACAGGCACACATGCTTCTTGCAGGTTCGTATGAGCCTCATGAACTTAATTTCATATTGAGATACCTCGCAGGATTCGGTAAATCCATTCGAATTATGGAACCCGACACGTTAAAAGAATCATTGCGACAGTATTATATGGACTTGTTAGATCATGTATAAAGACTATATTTCTATACCCATTTTACTTCACATGACTTTTAGCTCCGCTTCTGGCCAACAACTCCCGTGCTCTTCTTATTGCCAATAGCTATTTGCACGATGATCTGTAGCACAATGATGATAGCCAAACCATAGAATGCTTGCACAAATCTGCCTGTCAGGTCGTGAAGCCAACCAATTGCCAGCGGCCCAAGTGCGCCAAGAATATAACCACCAGATTGCGTCATGGCAGACCAGCTGCTGGCTTCCTGAGCATTGCTTGTCTCATCAATCGGCAGCATCAGTGCAATCGGGAATAACCCACCTGCACCAATCCCAAGCGGAATCGCCGCGAGCCACGGACTGACAGAGAGATTCAGCATCAGGACCCCTATCAATTCCAACAACGCACATCCAACAAGCCAGAACACACGTCTTTGGTACCGGTGTACAAGCATGGGAATGAATAACGTTGAGGGCAGTGATATTAACGTAAATAACGTTTGGACGTTGCCAGCAGTCTCTTGGCTATATCCCAGACCCTGAATCGCTGGTGCAAGCCAAGCGGTTAATGAATAGAAGATCGCTGCCATCAGTCCGAAGAATAAGGTCAGCACCCATGCACGCCTGTTCTTCACTGGTAGTGGCGCATGAATGACAGACGAAGTTTGTCCGGATTGTCGATCTGTACGCGCAGACCAGGCTAACTTTAACCAGATCGGCAATGCAATGACTGCAAGTAATGTCCATGTGGCCAAAGACCCTCTCCAAGATCCACCCAGCATATGCTGAAGCGGAACGGATAATCCTACACTAATGCTGGCCCCCATCACCATCGCAGTAGAGTAGATGCCGACCATGGCTGCTACTCGGTTAGGAAAATATTGCTTAATGAAGCTGGACAACAGCGGCCCTGCCAATGCAATCCCTACACCGGACAAAAAAGAAGTAAACATCATCAACGGAGTTGCACCCACGAACAATCGTAATCCTGTACCTATCCCAATAAAAATTAAAGCCAGTACAATAGCACCCTCGTTCCCCCACCTTCGACTTAATCTTACGGAGAACGGAGCGAATATGCCCATACATAATACCGGTAGTGTTGTTAACAGACTGGCCGTCATGCCACTCAAACCCAGATCATTCTGTATGGTACTCATCAGAGGAGATATCGAGGTAATGGATGGTCTTAAGTTTAGTGAAGCCAGAATCAGTGCCAATACAATATAAAGTAGTTTCATTATGAATCACCTCATGGTAGTAATATCCTTACCCTCATCCAAAATCCAATTCATTAATGACATGATCTTCGAGTGGTATAAGATTAAGTATAGAATCATTAGAATGATTGAACAATACTATTATTTCTATTAAAATGATTACTAAAACCAATGATACGAGGTGATTCCCCATCGAAATTCGTCAGATGGAAAACTTTATTACCGTGTGCGAGGAGCTTCATTTTACTCGGGCGGCTGAGAAACTTGGCATATCTCAACCTACGTTGAGTCAACAAATACGTGGGTTGGAGGATGAACTTGGTGTTCCTTTGTTTGACCGTGTCGGCAAAAAAATTGTGATGACCCAGGCAGGTACCCTATTTCTGGAGCACTGTGTACAGATGATTCGGCATTTACAGAATACCCAGGATGCGCTAGCAGAATTCCGCAATGATCAGCGGGGACGATTGGTTATCGGTGTTCTTCCATCCGATTTGGATTACCGTATCACTCCATTGCTCGTTGATTTTCATGCCCGGTTCCCCAAGGTGCAATTGAAGGTTATTTCTTCGATCTATGTCGTGAATCAAGTGTTGGAGAATGAAGTCGACATCGGTATAGAGATCACATCTGCCCCTGATGATCGGCTTGTACGCATTCCTTTGTGCAGTGAAGAATATGTACTTGTCGTTTCCGAGAATCACGATTGGGCTGACCGCAGCACGATTAAAATTCAGGAGTTACGTGATATTCAAACGGTGATGTTCCCCGAAGGATTTACCGGCAGGGAATTAGTCGATGACTATTGTCGTAAATATGGTTTTAGCCTTAATACCATCATGGAGACCAGTTCGGCAACCTCCATCATTAGTCTGGTCAAAGCCAACGTTGGAGGAACACTGCTGCCTTATCCTCTGATCCAAGCCATGAATGAACCCACGCTAAGATGCATTCGAATTACAGATGATCCACCATACCGACACTTTGAGATCATCCATCGGTCCGACCGTTACCTGACGCAATCGGCTAAGGCATTTATTGAGAAAACGATCGAGTATTTCAATCAATGATGAGTTTAGAAGGAGAGGTATTGAATTGAAAATAAGAGAAGTTAGTTTGTTGACACATCAGATCGAGGCCATGAGAGAGTTTTACGGTAGACTACTTGAGTTGGAGCTTGTGGAGGATGATACAACATTCGTTTCATTCCGTGCAGGAGACTCGGTCCTTGCATTCAAGAAGGCACCGGAGGAAGAGAATCCATACTATCATATAGCGTTTACGATTCCAACGAATACACTCGCTGATGCAAAAAAGTGGGCCCAAAACCGTAACATTCCGTTGCTTTCCAAGAATGGACAAGATCAATTTTATTTCCCCTACTGGGATGCAACAGCCTTCTATTTCTATGACCCAAACGGCAACTTGATGGAATTCATCGCTCACCACTCACTCGATAATGCAGTCGATGAAGCTTTCGAAGCGAAGCATCTGATATGTATTAGTGAAATCGGTCTGCCTGTGGATGATGTTCCTGAGACGATGAGCACATTGAATGAGCATTATCACCTTAATCCCTTTGCGGGAGATGGGAAGAAATTCTCCCCCACGGGTGATGCAGAAGGTATGTTTATTGTGATTGATAAAAAGATGCCCTGGTTCCCAGACGGGCGGATGCCCGGTGTATTTGCCACTGAGGTGAAGGTGGAAGCTGGCAAGCCCGGTAATCTACATTTACAAAAGGGTCGGTACTCTATTGTTTCAATATGATGTAAAAATATACTGACTGAGAAGCTCAAGAGGTACGTCCCGCTCAGTACTTACCAAATCCATCCTCACACGTGATATCCGATTTAAGAAGCTCGTACAGAGTATGTTTGGAATTCTCTAATTTTTTTTGCACCTCTTCAATTTCTGATATTCTCGCTTGGATGATGCTTGCCTGATCTTTACTTGAAAACCCATTTTTAGAGATCATCGATTGGATCTCATGAATCGTAAAGCCTACAGCCACACATTGTTTCACCACATCCAGATGCTGAATAATGCTCTGCGCATATTTCCGATAGTTATTTTGATCTCTAAGCACATGTTCATCCGTGATAATACCTATTTTCTCATAGTACCGAATCGTGGAAATCGGAAGGTTTACACTGTTCGCTACTTCACTAATCTTCATCTAAATCGCCCCGTTTCTTCTTCTTGCTATAAAGTATACTTCATAGTTTACAATCCTCATAGTGAGACGGATGCAGATATAACCACCGATATCCTAATCTCACCAATATAGATATGAGGAGAGATCGATATGAATACAATTACCGGCCAATTCAACAAAACCAATGATTTTGATACCATCGTCTTGGAGCGCCATTCCGTTAAAGCTTACGACCCTGAAGTGAAAATCAGCCGCGAGGAGATGACCGAAATATTGGCGAAAGCTTCACGTGCCCCCTCGGCGATTAACATGCAACCGTGGCGTTTTCTTGTCATCGACAGTGCTGAAGGCAAAGAAAAACTTGCACCACTGGCCTCTTTTAACCAGACACAGGCACTAACGTCTTCCGCTGTCATTGCCGTATTTTACGACGCTAACAATGTGGAGTACATGGAGGAGATTTTCAGCAAATCGGTGGAACTTGGATATATGCCACAAGACATCATGGATATGCAGATGCAGCAGGTACAACCTTATTATGCAAACATAACTCCAGCCGAACTGCGTGATATGAACCTCATTGACTCAGGCCTCATATCCATGCAACTCATGCTCGTTGCCCGTGCTCATGGCTATGATACGAATCCTATGGCCGGTTATGATAAAGCCCAGATTGCTGAGGCCTTCGGCCTGGATAAAGAGCGTTTCCAGCCCGTGATGTTGATTTCCATAGGTAAAGCAGCCAAAGATGGCTATCCTTCCTATCGTCTCCCGGTTGAAACGACTACGAGTTGGGCGTAACCCATAGCTTTACACATTCCTTCTTATCTAGACCACTGTTAATATAGAAAACGCGTACTTGTATTTAAATAAAAAAGAGGTCCTATGACCATATTCAATGTCATTAGGACCTCTTCTATATGCCTTCAATTTTATGTTAGTGATACAGAGATTTGGTCTTATTTAGAGATTTTATGTGGCGAGTTTTGTACGATCCGTTGTTCTACGATCCACCATCTATCCATTTCAAGAATCTATGGTTCCATATGTTTTCATAAAAAGAAATGGTTTCTTTTCCAGACATCCATGGATTATCCAAAGTGGAAGTGCCATTCTGTATCATATAGTTGTCGTATCCCAATCCATGAGCATATTTTATTGTAGCATCCATACAGTATTCTGTTTGGGCGCCACAGAACTCAATACGACTTACAGCTAATTGGTCCAATAGACTTTTCAAATTTGTTTCATAGAACGAATTCGCATGCATTTTCTGCACAAAAAAATCTTGCTCTTGAACATCAAGATCGGCATGTATCGCCCATGGTTCTTCTCCTGGCACTAATGTTTCATCACAGTGTTGAACGAATATAATCGGTTTATGTATTTCTCTATACAAAGCAATTCTTCTATTCACTCTATTCAGTAAGTTATTCAAATCATCCAAATGATTTCCATCATAACAAACGCCATTTTGTAGATCGACAACAATCAACACATCCGCATATATCTCCATCATTTTAACCTCTCTTCGTTTGCAATATGTTCATTCAACTTAGATCTATTGATGATGAAAATTCCTATGATCAGTATACTGGATAACAAAAAAAGATGATATGACCAAGTCATATCATCTTTTTGAATATCTATTTACTTGTTAAAAAATAATCCAGAATCAACCTTACTCAACCGTTACGCTTTTCGCCAGGTTACGTGGTTTATCCACATCGTGACCCAGTGCGAGTGAAGCATAGTATGCCAGCAATTGCAGCGCAACTACAGACAGAGCCGGGCTCAAGAGTGGTAGCGTCTTAGGAATGGCAAACGCTTGGTCTACGGATTTCAGCAATGGTGCTACGTGCTCTTCGTACGTAATTGCCAATACATCTGCGCCACGTGCTTTTACTTCCTTAATGTTGCTCACTGTTTTCTCAAGTACGTTCTCCTGCGTTGCCAGGGCAATAACAGGAATACCGTCTTCAATCAGTGCAAGCGTACCGTGTTTCAACTCACCCGCAGCATAAGCTTCGGAGTGAATATAAGAGATCTCTTTCAACTTCAAAGACCCTTCTTGAGCTACTGCATAGTCAAGACCACGGCCGATGAAGAAGAGATGTTCATGTTTGGAGATTTGCTCTGCATATCCTTTGATTGCATCGGCTTGCTCCAACATGGACTCTACTTGCTCAGGCAATGCTTGCATCGCTGCCAGCGTGTGTGCAATCTCTTCAGCAGTTTGAGTACCACGAACTTGGGCAAGGTACAGACCAAGCAAGTTGAACGCGATCAACTGTGAAGTATACGCTTTGGTAGAAGCTACAGCAATTTCAGGACCTGCCAATGTTGCGATAACGTCATCTGCATCACGTGCAATCGAGCTGCCCACGACGTTTGTGATTGCAAGTACATGTGCACCATTCGATTGTGCTTCACGCAATGCAGCAAGCGTATCGGCAGTTTCACCAGATTGGCTAACTACGATGACGAGAGTATCTTTGTGCACGATTGGAGAACGGTAACGGTACTCGGAAGCCACATCTGTTTCAACCGGAATACGCACCAATTGCTCAATCACTGTACGTCCAACCAGACCTGCATGGTACGCTGTACCACATGCAATGATTTGAACGTTACGGATATTTTTAATTTGTTCTTCAGTCATTTTCAACTCAGGAAGTTGAACTTTTTTGCCTTCATTATCGATGCGACCCAGCATAGTATCACGATATGCTTTTGGTTGCTCATGAATTTCTTTCAGCATGAAGTGCTCGAATCCGCCTTTTTCTGCGGTTACAGCATCCCAATCGACACGAATCATTTCCCGAGAAATAAAGTTGCCTTCAATCGTCATCAATTCGACAGCATCATGTGTCAATACAGCCATTTCACCATCATTAAGAATGTACACGTTACGTGTATGTTCCAGAATTGCCGGGATGTCGGAACCAATGAAGTTCTCGCCTTCACCAATACCGATAATCAATGGACTTGCTTGACGCACAGCTACGAGTTTCTCAGGCTCATGCTCAGTCAACACACCCAGTGCAAATGCGCCACGCAACAACGTGATCACTTTTTGTACTGTTTTAACGATATCACCATTGTATTCACGTGCGATCAGGTGAGAGATAACCTCAGTATCTGTCTCGGAAGTGAACGTATGACCTTGAGCCATCAATTCGTCCTTCAGATCCAGGTAGTTCTCAATAATACCGTTATGCACAACAGAGAACTTCTGACTTCCATCTGTGTGTGGATGAGAGTTCTCATCCGATGGTTTACCATGAGTAGCCCAACGTGTGTGTCCGATTCCGGCATTACCTACCAGTGGTGCACCATCCAGCTTGGCTTCAAGGTTCGCAAGGCGACCCAGAGCTTTCGTGATTTGCAGACCTTCTGGTGTGAATACCGCAATACCTGCAGAATCATAACCACGATACTCGAGTTTCTTCAATCCTTCGACCAATACCGATTGAGTGTTCTTATTACCAATATATCCAACAATACCGCACATAGTTTATTTCCTCCGTTTGTATATGAATACTGTGTCACGAAGAGAAACAGGCAGAGGCGGCATATCGGAAAAATGAGTGATTGCCTAGCGTTTCATGAATACTTGGTACTTATTCAATTATCAATGATCAGAGCGACCTCGTGTCGCCCCGCTGTCATCATAAGCTGTTATGAATGCAATCATGAATGTACATCATTTTCCCGTCCGCGTACTGTTTACGCTCTTCACGCACATTCATTTGAATTTTAGTATGACTCTTGCACCTGCACCGGCGCGTTGTGTGGACAGTCACCTATCCATTTTCCGCAATCCGGTTTACGGCTCTGGTGCTTCACCGGGAGGTCCCCGCCGAACAATCCGAACACCTCCACCTCGTCAGCTTGATTGCCGTTGATGTTAATCAGCCGTTCTTCAACCTAGAAGAAATCCTGATCAACATCATCCCGCGCAACTCCAAGCTCTGGCGCTTGTGTAACTGTAACCTTACGTTCCTCACTTTCTGTGTCTGAATGACGACTCCACTCATTATATGCACGTCAGGTCCATTTTGCAATGGAGCAAAGTACCTGTGACAATTTCAGCATATTTACCCACAATCCCGACCGGATAATCGGACCTATGGTCTCATCAGGCCGGGACGCAGGAATATTCATGAATAGAGGAAATTCAAAAAGTCCGCTTTTGATTACGAATCATGCCTAATGGCATTATCAGCATCGAATATGAAATTCAGCCGAAATAAGCGGGAGCTTACGAAGTATGTTTCCTATTGAAACATTGTAGTTGCTCACGTAGTTTGCCTACGCTCCGCTACTCCATTTCTATCTTCATTCCATCTTCTCGGTACTGAAAACCAGACTTTTTGAACACGTACCAATCCCCAATCCTATACCAATTCTTTTTGAACTACATCTGCGATTTGAGACACAAATTGTTCAAGTTCGTCTTTGTCTGGTCCTTCCGCCATAACACGGATCAGAGATTCTGTCCCAGAAGCACGAACGAGCACACGTCCATTATCGCCAAGTTGTTGTTCTACTGTAGCAATAGCTTGCTCAATTGCAGAATTGCCCTCATATTTGCTCTTATCTTCAACACGCACATTCACCAATACTTGTGGGTACTGGGTCATTAGCGCTTTGAGCTCACTCAGTTTTTTACCGGAAGCCTTGAGCGTATCCACGAGTTGAATCGCAGTCAGCATACCATCTCCCGTTGTATTGTAATCCAGGAAAATAACATGGCCAGATTGCTCTCCGCCTAGGTTGTAACCGCCGCGACGCATTTCCTCCATCACATAACGGTCACCTACTGCAGTTTTAGCTGTTTTCAGTGCAAGTTTCTCTGTTGCTTTGTAGAATCCGATGTTACTCATAACCGTTGATACAACGGTGCTGTCCTTCAACTTGCCTGCACGATTCATGGCATCACCACAGATACACAGAATGAAGTCTCCATCCACCTCAGCGCCAGTCTCATCAATAGCAATCAGACGATCTG
Organism: Paenibacillus sp. FSL R5-0749; assembly: GCF_038595085.1. Taxonomy (NCBI): domain Bacteria; kingdom Bacillati; phylum Bacillota; class Bacilli; order Caryophanales; family Paenibacillaceae; genus Paenibacillus; species Paenibacillus sp. FSL R5-0749. Next base: position 5,836,486 of record NZ_CP152005.1, read on the forward strand.
CATCCCCGTCAAAAGCAAGACCCAGATCCGCTTTATGTTTGAGCACTTCCTGTTTCAGGTTCTCTGGATGCGTTGAGCCACATTGCTCATTAATATTCAGGCCGTTTGGCTCAGCGCCAATGGCAATGACTTCTGCACCAAGTTCACTGAATAATTTCGGTGCCAGCTCATAAGCTGCTCCGTTCGCACAGTCCAAAACAATTTTAAGACCAGAGAACGACTCATTAACCGTCGTTTTCAGGAAGTCGAGGTAACGATAACGGGATTCCTCATCCATCGTTACTGTACCTAGACCGCCACCCACTGGTCGTGGCAATTGATCTGTCTCCGCATCCATCAGCTCTTCAATCCGGTTCTCTGTCTCATCGGACAGCTTGAAGCCATCTCCCCCAAAGAACTTGATACCGTTATCCTCTACAGGATTGTGGGAAGCCGAGATCATCACACCTGCGTCAGCTTTCAGCAAACGTGCAATATATGCTACTCCCGGAGTGGATACAACGCCCAGACGAATTACATCAGCGCCAATGGACAACAGACCTGCAACCAGTGCGGATTCCAACATCAATCCCGAGATACGAGTATCCATGCCAATAACCACTTTTGGTCTTTCCACACCACCTGCAAGCACGTAACCACCACAACGTCCAATGCTGTAAGCAAGCTCTGCCGTTAACTCTTTATTGGCAACTCCTCTTACACCGTCTGTACCAAAATATTTCCCCATGATTTAACTCCTTCTATTCGCATCATATACGAGCACTAATATTATTTTTTGAGAATTTTAAAATTAGAACGTTTACGGATTCGTGCCACTTTTACTGCCAGTACCGCTGTTATTATTATTTAAATTACCTCGACTGTTTGTGTTCCCCTGTTGGCCCTGATCCTGAGTATCCGTATTCGATTCCGTTTCTTCTTCATCAGGAACAGGCTCAGTTCCCCCATTTTCGACCTCGGCTGGTGAAGGGTCAGGTGCTACCGTTCCCTCGTCAGTCGGCTCTTCGCTAGGAGTAGTCGTTGTGTCTTCAGCCTTTTCGCTAATTTTGACCGTTGCACTCAGAGCATTGGATGATTCATCCAGTTTGGCAAAACGGGGCAGGTCGGCTTCAAGCTCGATCTCATGCGTTCCAACCGCAAGTCCAGCAAGATCACCTGTCAACTTGATATCCTCACTACTCAGACCCTCGAGCATGCTTGGTGAGCCTGTGAGTGTAAGGTTCAGACCGCCGCTTCGAGGCGTAACCAGCGTCCCTTCCAGTCCATTTCCCGCACCGGTAAGTGTGATGGGGACGTTCGGAAAGACTTTCGTTGTCTCCTCTGCCTCGTCAAATGGTGATATGGTTACCTTGAGCTGAATCGAACTAGGCTCGATTTTCTCAAAACCGGAAGGCGGCGTCAAGTCCACGTTAACTGTCGATGTACCCGACTGATCAAACTGGGTAAGATCAAGGGTTACTTGGTCGTAGGACTGTATACCCGCAAGCGCATCCTCAGATCCATAAACCGAGACTTCTTTCACGCTAGGCTCTACTGTGGAGAGAACCAGGCCTTCTGGTAGCTGTCCCGAGTATTTGATTCTTAAGGGTATAGATGTATAGGGCTGACTGACCGGAACTCGGACTTCAACCGTTTGAGGCGTTATAATCGCGTTTTCAAGGACCTTACCTTCAGCATCATATGCTTGAAGTTTCACTTTTTTCTGTATGACATCTTCCTTGGCATCTTTTACGCTCAGACTGCCCTGGACCTTCGCTACTGCCTCGAGTTGCCCTTCGGGCAGAGTTACCTTGACCGGCGTCGAAGGTTCAATCACGGGCGTCCCAGCGCTGTATCCGGCGGATGGTTCCCCTTCGGGTACAATATTCACATTGAAGGATTTGGTGCCCAATTTTTCTACATTCACGGTAACCATGGAAGGCTCCATACTGACTACTTCCACCCCGGAAGGCAAATCAGGTACAAGCGGCAGTGTATTCGACCCATCTTTCACTTGGCTCAGATCCACCAGTACCTTGTAATCGTCATTGGTAAAGATCGATGTGAGCATCGAGCGCTGTCCTTTAATCTCCAACCGGACCTCATCCGTACTTAATGAAGTAAGCACATAGCTGTTGCTGTCTAATCCATAAGGTTGAACAGGCACCGTACGTTCCACAACCTTGTTGGTTGTGCCTGTTGTAATCGTAGGGGTGGTTGGTACTTCATCCAGATGAATCATGAACCAGAGCAGCAGACTCACCGCAAGCGCAAGTATTTTGGCAAAGTTATTATTGTTAAACCACTTATCCATTGTTACGTCCTCCCTTCCGTTTCCAGAAGGTTGTCCAACCATTCTTTTTCAGATTGGATGTAGGGCGCAACTCCTCATACAGTTTGGCAATCAGCGATTCTTCCTTAATATCACGAACGACCTGTCCGTTCATCGCCAGTGATACTTGTCCGGTCTCCTCGGAGACAACCAAACAGATCGCATCTGCAACTTCGGTGATCCCGATGGCTGCACGATGGCGTGTCCCCAATTCTTTACTGATAAACGGATTCTCTGATAATGGCAAATAACAAGCTGCCGCCGAAATCTGTTTCCCTTGTATAATGACGGCTCCATCATGGAGCGGTGTATTTGGAATAAAGATGTTAATCATCAGCTCCGAGCTGACCAGAGAGTGCATCTTAATACCCGATTCTGTGTAATCGTTCAGACCCGTTTCACGTTCAAATACGACCAATGCGCCGATTTTACGCCGTGACAGATAATTAACAGACTTAATAATCTCACCAATTAACACCGTTAACTCTTCATCACTCGCTGCCGCTGAACGACCAAATAGCTTACCGCGTCCCAATTGCTCCAGACCACGACGCAGTTCCGGCTGAAAGATAATGAACACCGCAACGACACCAAACGTAAACATTTGGTTCATTAACCATTTGAGCGTATACAGGTTTAGCCACGTACTTAATGCCCAGATCAGCACAAGGAACAGAATTCCTTTCAGGAGCTGAACAGCACGTGTACCCCGCACAAGCAAAATCAGTTTGTACATAATATAGGTAACGATCAATATATCGATAACGTCCTTAATGGACTCTGTCCACGTTAAGTCAGCAAAATAATTCATAAGCCAGCCCCCGCTATCCCCATTGATGAGTAAACCCTGATCTCATATTAACCCATTAGGATTTTATATAATCCTTTGTCTACGCATTTTTGCATCATTCGATATATACAAAATGCTTATCTATATGTAGTAGTATGTTCTCTTTAGTATCTAGGTTATAACGTTAACGTTCAGGTTGCAAGTTACGGCAGTCTCAAACTGCACATAAACATCACATTTACCATGAATTACAAAGTTTACGTATAAAAAAAGAGTACCCCATGCAATCTGGAGGTACCCTGCTTGGTATATACCATTGAAGATTTTACCCTGTTCTAGCGATAAGCCACTTCATTTACCATATTGGTTATTTTGTACCAGACCCAGTCCAGCGCTTGATCAATACTTTTCACCTGACCCGAAATATGCGCCGTTGAAGCCTGAAACAGTTGTCCGTCGATAACCGTCAGATTGCCGTTCACATCACCATATACTTGTGCGGTTCCATTTTCTATCGTAAGATCGCCAGCAATTGACTTACCTTCAGGAACAATAACCGTGTTACCCTGAATCACGATCTGGTCCAGATTATTTCCCTTAACAACCATTTCGTTATTCTGATTCCAGAAATTCAAGGCGCTAAAGAGCATCACGACCAAAAAGAAGGCTGCCGCCGTCAGCGCGGGATGTCCTTTGACCCATTTGAGCCATATTTGCTGTCTCTTGGGCTGGGGCAGAGCATTCATAATTCGATTGGTCAGCTCATCAGAGGCAGACGGTGAATAGTGTTTCATGGCAAAGAGTAGCATTTCCGTCTGTTCCAACTCTTTAAAGCGCATGCGACAATCCGGACAGATCACCAGGTGACTTTTTAATTCAACCTTCTGGGCCGGGGACAACGACTCATCCAAACATTCATGCATTAAAGAGACGGCCGAGTTGCAATCCATATGAGAGCCAATCCTTTCTTAAATCACTTAGTCCATGAGCCATTAAAAAGCACGCATAAGACTTGCATACATTACATACGCATCCGTTTCGGATATGTTTCAAATAATTTTGCCCATATTTCAAGGCGTATAACATTTATAACTTGTATTCCAATTTTTTACGTAGAAAATCACGGCCCCGATGAACGCGTGTCTTGATCGTTGTTACGGGCATACCTGTCACGTCACTGATTTCCTGTAACGACAAGTCCTGTAAATACCTTAGAATCATAACGGACTTATACTTGGCTGGCAAACTGTCAATGGCTTCACGAATGAGCGTTTGCGTCTCTGACAGCAGTGCCTCACTCTCTGGTGTACGATCATCACTCGGAAGCATCGCATAACCATCCGATCCTTCCTGATCATTCAGTTCAGCATCCAAAGAGTATGAAGGTTTCTTTCTGCGCAGTCGGTCAATACACAGATTGGTCGCGATCCGGTAGATCCAGGTTGAGAACTTCTGGTTCGGATCATACTTCTCCATATTGCGAAACACACGCAAAAACGTCTCCTGCACAACGTCCTCAGCTTCATGACGATTGTTCAGCATCCGATATGCCAAATGAAACAGCTTGTCCTTATATAGTTCAACGATTTCTGCGAAGGCTCTCTGGTCGCCTTTAAGCACCAGTCTCACAAGCCTATTCTCCAAATTGTCCACCCTTATTCCCCCAGACATGCTGATGGGTCTTCCGTCTTCTGATACCCGTCCACACTTGTAATTCACCAATCAAATCGTAAATCAACTTTGGTCAAAAATCAAGACTGTATGACAAATATCCGCCAAAAACAGTAAAAACGGGAACTCCCTCAGGAGTCCCGTTTCATCTCTCACTCCGTAGAGTAGAGAATGGAGCTATTATTCAACAACATAATGGGTACTTTGTTACATATAATTTTTCAGATGCAGCAGTTAAATCCTCAACCTGTATTACGCAGCCCTGCAGCGATGCCATTGATTGTCAGCAACACTTCTCTGAGCAGTTCCGTATCGTCCTCACCACGTTCACGCATATCTCTGAGCTCACTCAGAAGCTGGACCTGCATGTAGGACAACGGATCAACATAAGGGTTACGAAGACGAATGGATTCTTGAATAACTGGTACATCATCCAGAATTTCAGCTTCTCCGGTAATTTTCAGAATAAGCTCTTTTGTAAGCTTGAATTCAGATTCGATTTGTCCATATATGCGATCCCGTGCTTCCTTGTTGGAAGTCATAGCTGAGTACTCTTTGGCAATTACCAGATCTGCCTTCGCTACAGCCATCTGAACCGTATCAATCAGCGTGCGGAAGAATGGGAAGCTTGCATACATTTCTTTTAGGACAACCAGATTTTCCTCTTTATCCTGATAGAAACTTTGTAGCCCTGTTCCTGCCGCATACCATGCTGGAAGCAGATAACGACTTTGCGTCCAAGCAAATACCCAAGGAATTGCTCTCAGATCTTCGAACTTGTCGCTACCTTTCCGTTTGGACGGACGCGAACCAATATTCAGTTCACCCACCTCTGGAAGCGGTGTGGATTCCTTGAAGAAGGTAAAGAAGTCCGGATCACGGAAAATCAAATCCTGATATTTCGTCAAAGATACTTGTGAAATCTCTTTGATGATGCTGTCCCAATGACGCTCGGATTCTGATTCTTGCGGCTCAAGACCATTCAGTGCTGCTGTAATCAGTGCAGAAGTTGCCTGCTCCAGACTACGGTATGCAATTCCCTGAAGGGAGTAACGAGAAGAAATAACCTCTCCCTGCTCTGTAATCTTGATGCCTCCACCAATGGTATGTGGTGGTTGAGCAAGAATACTGCGATTGAGTGGCATGCCGCCACGTCCAAGAGCTCCGCCACGTCCATGGAAGAACTTCAACTTAACGCCGTGTTCATTACCTACAGCCGTGATCGCATTCATTGCTACACGCAGTTCCCAGTTGGCTGTAACCACTCCACCATCCTTGTTACTGTCGGAATAACCTAGCATGATTTCATGTAGTTCATTCCGTCCTTTTACGCTTGCACGGTATACAGGAAGGTTAAATAGCTTCTGCATAATGTCCGAAGCCGCATGAAGGTCATCAATCGTTTCAAACAGCGGTACCGCTTGAAGTGTAGATACAACCTCACCATTGTTTCCTTTGGTGAATAAGCCTACTTCCTTGGCAAATACCATAACCTCCAGCAAGTCACTTGCGCCCTGTGTCATACTGATCAGGTAACTTGTGATACAGCCGGTCCCAAATTCGTTCTGGGCACGCTTAATGGTACGGAAAACATCCAGACACTCTTTGGTTCCCTCCGTGTATTGGTGATAAGGAGAAGTAAGCGGACGCGGATCATCAAGCAAACGAGCAAGCAGATCGATTTTACCGTCCTCAGTCAGACGCGCATAATCTTCTACAATGTTCATTTTCGCCAAAATCTCCGACATCGCATTTTCATGTTCCTGACTGTGCTGACGCACATCCAATGCTGCGGTATGGAAACCAAACAACTCAACTTGACGAATCATTTTGCGAATAGTTGTATCCGCTACGTAATCGGCAAAATGATGGCGCAGACTTCGATCAATAATCATCAGATCATCAATCAAATCCTGAGCGCTATGATAACGGTCAGCCTGACCTAATTTGTTCTCATCCAATACATTGTTCAACTTGGCAATCATATAGGCCAATTTGATGCGGTATGGCTCTTTTTCATTCCGCCACATATCCACTTTTTTCAACGTTACACAACTACGGTCCTGCTCAATCGACTGCACCAGCTCATCCGATACGTGGATGATGTTCGTGCTGAAGCTGAGATGGCCCATAAGTTCAATCATAATCCGTTGGTATTCACGCAAAGCGAGCTTGCGCTGCATCAACAACGTCTGCCATGTTACATCTGAAGTTACCGAAGGATTTCCATCCCGGTCTCCACCGATCCAGGAACCGAACCGCAAATACGTCGGCACATGCCAGTCATGGTCAGGGTAAAATTTGTTCAGGCAGCGTTCCAGCTCCTGATATACATCCGGAAGTACGTGGAACAACGTTTCATGAAAGTAGTACATCCCGTTCCGCACTTCATCGAGTACAGTCGGTTTGCGGTCGCGAAGTTCATCTGTCTGCCAGAGAGTAATAACCTCATTCAGCAGTTTCTCACGCAACTGTTCACGTTCACGCAACGTCAGCGTAGGATTATCAAGTAGCATGACATCTTCGGATATCCGTTTGTGGATGTCCAGAATAACCCGGCGCATGGCTTCGGTTGGGTGAGCTGTCATAACGAGTTCCAGCGACAAATCGTCGAGAATCTCTTCCACCTCTGTATGAGACAATCCACGTTCCTTAAGATCCTGTACTGCTTTCTCAATCGATCCTGGCTGCACAGCGTCCCCTGCAGAACGTTCATAATCCCGTTTACGCCGGATCCGATGGTTTTGTTCAGCAATATTAACTAATTGAAAATAAATAGCGAATGCCCGAATAACCTGATGACGATTGTCCGAGTCTAATTCCTGGATCATCGTTTTGAACTCTGCATAGAGTTCTGGCAGAAATTCTGCACGCAACGATTTGCTCGTTTCCCGAATCTTCTCAACGATATCTAGAAGCTCCGTGCCGCCTTGATGGACAAGAACTTCTCCGAGTATATTGCCCAGGAACCGCACGTCTCGCCGAAGCAGGTTGTTGGATTGGCTTTTGCTGGCGGTTACCATAGTTTCAGTCATGCTTATCCTCCCATCTGATCGTTCCATTCGTACACGCAAATTTGACACCTTCATAACATCATACAATAAAATGGTACGAAAATCTTCATTTTTCTACTAGAAAAAATGGGGATTATCCCCGATTTACAGCACAAAAACACGCTTTTTTATTCATTTTCTTGTTCTGCTTCAATTAATGGTCATATGCTGTCGCATGATACCTTTTTCACATACTTTAGATAAACCTAAAGTCTCATACCTATACCTAAAAACTCATAAATATACAATTAATTTAGATATGAGTAACCGTACATGTTTATAAGGTAAAACTGCATAATTTCATTATTTGTAACCAGGTTCATACAAAGAAACATGACCGGCAAAGCAAGCTTTTGTATACTTTACCACAGTGACGCAATAAATTAAAGATGTAAATATAATTTTCTTCATAGTACAGTCTGCTTTTTAGAAAAGTTTCTTATGTATTTCGCCCTAACATACTGTAATTAAGGGATAACTTTACAGATCATTCCTACATAGTTTTCTTGTCCTCTTGGGCAGATTAATCTGTAGCTCTAAAAAAAAGGAGGACTCAACTTAATGAAAAAAGCTACAACGATTATTGCTTCTGTGCTTCTCGTCGCCTCTTTAGCTGGTCCTGCTGCTGCTGATAATCATATGACCAAAGGAATGGACACCAACGGTTCACGTGTCCAGTCTTATCAGGACAGCAACTACATGAATCGCACAAATACCAACATGAACATGAACATGGATGGGAACTACCGCAACAATGGTGACTATCGTACGAACAGTGTTCGTGCTAACGCCGCAACAACCAATCGGGATAATGGCATGGATTGGGGCTGGCTCGGTCTGCTGGGACTCCTCGGTTTAGCAGGCATGCGTAGAAGAGTAACCGATCACAACGAGCGCTAATTGGCCCAGTTCCCAGTACTATAACTGATGCTCTAAAAGCATCTTCTTCCCAAATAGTAAACAAAAGAGCCAAGCGACCCTATTTTGCATACCGAGGTCGTTTTGGCTCTTTATAATAAACCTGTAAAGCTAAATAATATAACTGCTTCTTCGCGCATAAAAAAATAAAAAACCCTCCACATATGCGGAGAGTTTTTTATAAATAATGTAAGCGGGTGATGGGAATCGAACCCACGCTATTAGCTTGGAAGGCTAAAGTTCTACCATTGAACTACACCCGCATAATAACAATCGGGATGACACGATTTGAACATGCGACCCCCTGGTCCCAAACCAGGTGCTCTACCAAGCTGAGCTACATCCCGATATTAATGAAAATAATGGCGCGCCCTGAGAGATTCGAACTCCCGGCCTTTTGATTCGTAGTCAAACGCTCTATCCAGCTGAGCTAAGGGCGCAAATATTGGAGCGGAAGACGGGAATCGAACCCGCGACCCTCGCCTTGGCAAGGCGATGCTCTACCGCTGAGCCACTTCCGCAAATAAAGGATGCGCGTGGAGGGACTTGAACCCCCACGTCAAAGACGCTAGATCCTAAGTCTAGTGCGTCTGCCAATTCCGCCACACGCGCATATAATGGTGAGTCATGAAGGGCTCGAACCTTCGACACCCTGATTAAAAGTCAGGTGCTCTACCAACTGAGCTAATGACTCATAAAATGGCTGGGGATATAGGATTTGAACCTATGCATGACGGAGTCAAAGTCCGTTGCCTTACCGCTTGGCTAATCCCCAATAATTAGATGGTGGAGGCTGAGGGGATCGAACCCCCGACCCTCTGCTTGTAAGGCAGATGCTCTCCCAGCTGAGCTAAGCCTCCATCTATATGACCCGTAGGGGATTCGAACCCCTGTTACCTCCGTGAAAGGGAGGTGTCTTAACCCCTTGACCAACGGGCCCCATTTCCAAAGCTCTCAACCGGGATCGAACCGGTGACCTCATCCTTACCATGGATGCACTCTACCTACTGAGCTATGAGAGCAAATGGCTCCCCGAACAGGGCTCGAACCTGTGACAACTCGATTAACAGTCGAGTGCTCTACCAACTGAGCTATCAGGGAATAATATGCATTTGCAGGGCAAATGCAATTCATCGTACAACGTCCACATGCAGAGCCTGTTTTCTATGTATGATGAAAGAGTTCGCTTGGCGGCGTCCTACTCTCCCAGGACCCTGCGGTCCAAGTACCATCGGCGCTAGAGGGCTTAACGGTCGTGTTCGGGATGGGTACGTGTGGAACCCCTCCGCCATCGCCACCAAACGCATAGCTTACATTTCAGAGATCGTTCTCTGAAAACTAGATTCGAAACGAAACATGCGAATTACAACTTGCATATTTGGATAAGCCCTCGACCGATTAGTACTGGTCAGCTCCATGCATTGCTGCACTTCCACCCCCAGCCTATCTACCTCGTCGTCTTCAAGGGGTCTTACATACTGGGAAATCTCATCTTGAGGGGGGCTTCACGCTTAGATGCTTTCAGCGTTTATCCCGTCCGTACATAGCTACCCAGCGGTGCTCCTGGCGGAACAACTGGTACACCAGCGGTACGTCCATCCCGGTCCTCTCGTACTAAGGACAGCTCCTCTCAAATTTCCTACGCCCACGACAGATAGGGACCGAACTGTCTCACGACGTTCTGAACCCAGCTCGCGTACCGCTTTAATGGGCGAACAGCCCAACCCTTGGGACCTACTTCAGCCCCAGGATGCGATGAGCCGACATCGAGGTGCCAAACCTCCCCGTCGATGTGGACTCTTGGGGGAGATAAGCCTGTTATCCCCAGGGTAGCTTTTATCCGTTGAGCGATGGCCCTTCCATGCGGTACCACCGGATCACTAAGCCCGACTTTCGTCCCTGCTCGACTTGTAGGTCTCGCAGTCAAGCTCCCTTATGCCTTTGCACTCTTCGAATGATTTCCAACCATTCTGAGGGAACCTTTGGGCGCCTCCGTTACTCTTTAGGAGGCGACCGCCCCAGTCAAACTGCCCACCTGACACTGTCCCCGCACCGGATTACGGTACCAGGTTAGAACCTAGATACGATCAGGGTGGTATCCCAACGTTGCCTCCATGGAAGCTTGCGCTCCCACTTCAAAGGCTCCCACCTATCCTGTACAGATCGTACCCAAATTCAATATCAAGCTGCAGTAAAGCTCCATGGGGTCTTTCCGTCTTGTCGCGGGTAACCTGCATCTTCACAGGTATTAAAATTTCACCGGATCTCTCGTTGAGACAGCGCCCAAGTCGTTACGCCATTCGTGCGGGTCAGAATTTACCTGACAAGGAATTTCGCTACCTTAGGACCGTTATAGTTACGGCCGCCGTTTACTGGGGCTTCGGTTCACAGCTTCGGATTGCTCCTAACCACTCCCCTTAACCTTCCAGCACCGGGCAGGCGTCAGCCCGTATACTTCGCCTTACGGCTTCGCACAGACCTGTGTTTTTGCTAAACAGTCGCTTGGGCCTTTTCACTGCGGCCCCCTCGTGCTATTCACACTACCGGGGCACCCCTTCTCCCGAAGTTACGGGGTCATTTTGCCGAGTTCCTTAACGAGAGTTCTTCCGCGCGCCTTAGAATACTCTTCTCGCCTACCTGTGTCGGTTTGCGGTACGGGCACCTTCACCTGGCTAGAGGCTTTTCTTGGCAGTGTGAGATCATGACCTTCGCTACTACAATTTTCGCTCCCCATCACAGCTCAGCCTTATGATGTGCGGATTTGCCTACACATCAGCCTCACTGCTTAGACGGACATCCATCAGTCCGCGTCACTACCCTACTGCGTCCCCCCATTGCTCATAACGGCTTACGGTGGTACAGGAATTTCGACCTGTTGTCCTTCGACTACGCCTTTCGGCCTCGCCTTAGGTCCCGACTTACCCTGAGCGGACGAGCCTTCCTCAGGAACCCTTAGGCTTTCGGCGGATCAGATTCTCACTGATCTTTTCGTTACTCATACCGGCATTCTCACTTGTATAATGTCCAGCGCTCCTTACGGTACACCTTCAACCCTTATACAACGCTCCCCTACCCCTGATGCAAGCATCAAGCCATAGCTTCGGTGGTGTGTTTAGCCCCGTTACATTTTCGGCGCAGAGTCACTCGACCAGTGAGCTATTACGCACTCTTTCAATGGTGGCTGCTTCTAAGCCAACATCCTGGTTGTCTGTGCAACTCCACATCCTTTCCCACTTAACACACACTTGGGGACCTTAGCTGATGGTCTGGGCTGTTTCCCTTTTGACAATGGATCTTAGCACTCACTGTCTGACTCCCGGAAGTAAGTCTATGGCATTCGGAGTTTGACTGAGCTTGGTAACCCTTGCGGGCCCCGCACCCAATCAGTGCTCTACCTCCACGACTCTGTTTTCCGAGGCTAGCCCTAAAGCTATTTCGGGGAGAACCAGCTATCTCCGAGTTCGATTGGAATTTCTCCGCTACCCCCACCTCATCCCCGCACTTTTCAACGTGCGTGGGTTCGGGCCTCCAGTGCGTGTTACCGCACCTTCACCCTGGACAGGGGTAGATCACCCGGTTTCGGGTCTACGTCCACGTACTACATCGCCCTATTCAGACTCGCTTTCGCTGCGGCTCCGGCTCTTCACCTTAACCTTGCACGGGAACGTAACTCGCCGGTTCATTCTACAAAAGGCACGCCATCACCCCTAAAACGGGCTCTGACTTTTTGTAAGCACACGGTTTCAGGTTCTATTTCACTCCCCTTCCGGGGTGCTTTTCACCTTTCCCTCACGGTACTGCTTCACTATCGGTCGCTAGGAAGTATTTAGCCTTGGCAGATGGTCCTGCCGGATTCATACGGGGTTTCACGTGCCCCGCACTACTCGGGATCCGTCTCGGAGGGAACAGACTTTCAATTACAGGGCTTTTACCTTCTTTGGCGGGCCTTTCCAGACCTCTTCGCTTAACCGGTTCCTTTGTAACTCCATGTGAGACGTCCCACAACCCCAAAGAGCAAGCTCTCTGGTTTGGGCTTCTCCGCGTTCGCTCGCCGCTACTGACGGAATCACTATTGTTTTCTCTTCCTCAGGGTACTTAGATGTTTCAGTTCCCCTGGTATGCCTCTACATAACCTATGTATTCAGTTATGAGTAACTGGAAATTACCCCAGCTGGGTTTCCCCATTCGGACACCCCCGGATCAAAGCTTGCTTACAGCTCCCCGAGGCAGTTTCGTTGTTCGCCACGTCCTTCATCGGCTCCTAGCGCCTAGGCATCCTCCGTGTGCTCTTAGTAGCTTAACCAAATTGCTCCGGTTTCGATCGCTCGCTTCCCTTGTTTTGGACTGCGTCCAAAGCCAAAAGTCGCTCCCACTCGATACCATCGCAACAGCAATTAACTACCGTTTTTATTGAAACTTGTTATACACAAGTTCAGCTAAAAAGGAATGTTCTAATTCGCATTTACTTTCGTTTCGATATCTAGTTTTCAAAGAACAAACTTGTAAAACATTTTTGGTGGAGCCAAGCGGGATCGAACCGCTGACCTCCTGCTTGCAAGGCAGGCGCTCTCCCAGCTGAGCTATGGCCCCATATAAAGTTTTAAAGGTATAGATGGTGGGCCCTGGTGGACTCGAACCACCGGCCTCACCCTTATCAGAGGTGCGCTCTAACCAACTGAGCTAAGGGCCCACATTATATATACTTTTTTTGAACCCAGAATGGGTTACGCTTGGCGGCGTTCTACTCTCCCAGGACCCTGCGGTCCAAGTACCATTGACGCTGAAGGGCTTAACGGTCGTGTTCGGGATGGGAACGTGTGGAACCCCTTCGCTATCGCCACCAAACGTTTGAGAGTTTGAGCTCTCAAAACTGAGCAACGAGTGAGTGTTTTGCAGCTAAGCTGCATATTTGAATGTTTCCACGCGGGAAACGATTCTCCATAGAAAGGAGGTGATCCAGCCGCACCTTCCGATACGGCTACCTTGTTACGACTTCACCCCAATCATCTATCCCACCTTCGGCGGCTGGCTCCTTGCGGTTACCCCACCGACTTCGGGTGTTATAAACTCTCGTGGTGTGACGGGCGGTGTGTACAAGACCCGGGAACGTATTCACCGCGGCATGCTGATCCGCGATTACTAGCAATTCCGACTTCATGCAGGCGAGTTGCAGCCTGCAATCCGAACTGAGACCGGCTTTTTAGGATTCGTTCCACCTCGCGGCTTCACAGCCCGTTGTACCGGCCATTGTAGTACGTGTGTAGCCCAGGTCATAAGGGGCATGATGATTTGACGTCATCCCCACCTTCCTCCGGTTTGTCACCGGCAGTCACCTTAGAGTGCCCATCCGAAATGCTGGCAACTAAGATCAAGGGTTGCGCTCGTTGCGGGACTTAACCCAACATCTCACGACACGAGCTGACGACAACCATGCACCACCTGTCTAGCATGTCCCGAAGGAAAGGACTATCTCTAGCCCGGTCATGCTGATGTCAAGACCTGGTAAGGTTCTTCGCGTTGCTTCGAATTAAACCACATACTCCACTGCTTGTGCGGGTCCCCGTCAATTCCTTTGAGTTTCAGTCTTGCGACCGTACTCCCCAGGCGGAGTGCTTAATGTGTTAACTTCGGCACCAAGGGTATCGAAACCCCTAACACCTAGCACTCATCGTTTACGGCGTGGACTACCAGGGTATCTAATCCTGTTTGCTCCCCACGCTTTCGCGCCTCAGCGTCAGTTACAGCCCAGAGAGTCGCCTTCGCCACTGGTGTTCCTCCACATATCTACGCATTTCACCGCTACACGTGGAATTCCACTCTCCTCTTCTGCACTCAAGTCACCCAGTTTCCAGTGCGATCCGGGGTTGAGCCCCGGGATTAAACACCAGACTTAAATGACCGCCTGCGCGCGCTTTACGCCCAATAATTCCGGACAACGCTTGCCCCCTACGTATTACCGCGGCTGCTGGCACGTAGTTAGCCGGGGCTTTCTTCTCAGGTACCGTCACCTTGAGAGCAGTTACTCTCCCAAGCGTTCTTCCCTGGCAACAGAGCTTTACGATCCGAAAACCTTCATCACTCACGCGGCATTGCTCCGTCAGGCTTTCGCCCATTGCGGAAGATTCCCTACTGCTGCCTCCCGTAGGAGTCTGGGCCGTGTCTCAGTCCCAGTGTGGCCGATCACCCTCTCAGGTCGGCTACGCATCGTCGCCTTGGTGAGCCGTTACCCCACCAACTAGCTAATGCGCCGCAGGCCCATCCCCAAGTGACAGATTGCTCCGTCTTTCCAGTTTCCTTCAGGCGAAGAAAACAATTATTCGGTATTAGCTACCGTTTCCGGTAGTTGTCCCAAACTTGAGGGCAGGTTGCCTACGTGTTACTCACCCGTCCGCCGCTAAGTCTCAAAGAAGCAAGCTTCTTATCAACTCCGCTCGACTTGCATGTATTAGGCATGCCGCCAGCGTTCGTCCTGAGCCAGGATCAAACTCTCCAATAAAGTATTGAAAAGAGCGATAAGCTCATTTTGAATCTGACGAGATTAAACATCTCATTTGTGCTCCAGTCGATCCAAGCCAAGGCTTGTT
This sequence comes from Paenibacillus sp. FSL R5-0749, assembly GCF_038595085.1. Taxonomy (NCBI): domain Bacteria; kingdom Bacillati; phylum Bacillota; class Bacilli; order Caryophanales; family Paenibacillaceae; genus Paenibacillus; species Paenibacillus sp. FSL R5-0749. The sequence continues at coordinate 5,851,813 of NZ_CP152005.1, forward strand.
TCAAACTTTCGCATTCATTCTGCAAGCAGAATGTTTACTCACTCGTTGTTCAGTTTTCAAAGATCAAACATCCAATTCAGTGCTGTTTTTCATGTTGTCGTCGTTTCAGCGGCGACTTTTATAATATATCATGTTCAAGTTCTCTTTGCAAGCATTATTTTTCGATTATTTTCAATCGTTTCATTTTCATGCTTGTTTTGGCGAACCGCTCCTAAAAAAGGAACGAAAATTAATTTACCATATGAATTTAGAAAGGTCAACCCTTTTTCGACAAAAAGTATGATCCCCTCAACAATTTCACACTTTCACGGTTCAGAGGTACAGCCCCCGCTATCAAGAGCCGCACCTCACTTCAACTACTGTGAATCGAATATATGACTAGCTGCAGCATTAAGGCTTCGACTTTTTCAGCTTCCCACCTCTTGCATACTTGGACAACTCTTTTGGCGGGGCAAATCGCGCATACATGCGGAACACAGTCTTATATCGGCTCGCAATGGCGTATTTAATCTCTTGGTCAAGACGATTATCACTCAGATCAAAAAGCATCTCATCTAATTCTTTACGCAGCACATAGTCTAGTTCCTTGCATTCCTTCTCGTTAAACAGCATACCCAGCATTAGAGTTCTCCTTTTTGTGCATAGCCTCTTTATCACACACCTTCACAAGTTCCATGCAGCACCCCGTGCATTCGCTTTTGTGAGTGCTGCTGGAACCCGTTTTATTGTTATGGTCAACTTTCTGAAAATTTATGAATGCCAACCATCACAAAATTTTAACCCCTCACCAGAGTATAGGTAAGTGTGCTTTCAATGATTGCTGCAACAAGAAGCAAGATAACAACCCAGAAGGATGCCGTTAACGTCCTATTCATGAATGCTCTCCACCGGGTACCCAACGTATTTCGTTTGTCACTTCCAAGTTCTACAAGACTTTTAATAACCAGACCACCAAACTTCAGTCCGAATGCGCAAGCAATAATAATGACGGGAATCTCAATAATGCCATGCGGAAGCAGGCCTTTAACCACAATATCATAGAAAGTTGCTCCATAATTCATGGTGGTGTGCACTACAAATCCAAGGACCATCCCATTGATTAGCAGGAAGATGACCGGCAGAATACCGAAAAATATACCAGCGTAGATGACGAGCACACTTTTGATTGCATTATTAAAAAAGATAAACAGGAAGAAGTTCCACTGCACATTCCCCCCCTGCTCCAGCCGCTCACTAACTTCACGTAATCCTCCGATTTGATTCAACAACAGTTCTTCCAGTGGCCCTGTGCTCACCCATCCTGTTCCTATTCCAACAGCAAACAATACCACGGACCAGATTAATGCACTGCGGATGGAACCAAGATCTCTAAGAAATGTACTGAATTTTAACATAATAACCTCCTGTAGAATCTAAAATGTTGGACAAACAAGGTGCCGTTACGAATAACTGGGGAGTACGAGCATACATTGGAGAGTAAACAAGCATTTCTTATGGGAGAGGGGCGCTTATTGAAATGAACTCGTTCTATGTATTTAGCGGCAAAAAGATTAAACGGTACCTGATTGTCCTCGTTGCTGCCATCTTTGCGATCGGTATTATTTATCTGGAGAGAGGCAATGTCTCCGTATTCTCGGAGGAAGCACCATCAGCCGTCTACAGCGTTCCAACCGAGAAGAAGGTAATTGCACTTACCTTTGACATTAGCTGGGGAGATAAACGGACAGAGCCGATTCTGAAAGTTCTTCAGGAGAATAAAGTGCAGAAGGCAACCTTTTTCCTTTCCTCCCCCTGGAGCAAGACACACCCCGAAATTGTTACTGCCATCAAAGAGGCAGGATATGAAATTGGCAGCCATGGTCACAGACATGAGAACTACAGCAGCCTGACCGAGGACGAAATTCGCAAAGAAATTTCGACAGCTCATAGCATTTTAACCGATTTAACGGGAAAAGAACCGAAATTACTGCGTCTGCCCAACGGGGACTTTGACAAGCGGGTGCTTCAGGTAGCCAATAGTCTGAATTATCAGGTTGTTCAGTGGGATACCGACTCTTTGGATTGGAAAAACCCCGGCGTACAGACCATTGTTGATCGCGTAGTAAGCAAAGCACATCCAGGGGACATCGTACTGCTGCATGCAAGCGATTCTTCTAAACAGACTCATGAGGCACTTCCTGTCATTATCGACAAATTAAAAAATCAGGGCTATGAATTCGTAACTGTATCTGAATTGCTTAACCATTCCAGTGTGGAAGGTAAGGAAGTTCGTGATCAAGCCAGTGGTCAGTAATTGGCAGATTGCCGGATCTACAGACTCTAAACGAGTTTAAAAGTTGAAAAGAGCTAACCAGGTTAGCTCTTTTTGGTATGTTTTATACTAAACGAAATTTATGCTCGACTTTCATTCAACTGTTCTGCCTTTCCACTTACGCTGGGCTTCGCTGCTACATCCACAAGCCTATGCAATATCAGCATTTGGTATGCATTACATAAGAGCAAGGGTACCACAATAAATATGGTTGCCGCATTCACATCAATACGCAATACGCCAATCGTCTCCACTATGGTGACCGCAATCATGAAGAACAGTGTAGGTACAAGCGCGGAGAGATGAGTCAGCTTCACTTTAACGTAAGCGGTAACAATTGCAGCCGCCAAAATAATGATACCCAACACAATATCCGACATGCGCTCCCGGTCTCCGCCAACAAACAGGCGTAAAAACATTACGTCAAGCAGCGCTAGAACCGTTAGTACAATCTGCACGATCTGCCAACTACGCTTAGGAAATACACCTTTACCCATGTAATTCAATATCAGATATGCAAAGAAACCCATTTGTGAATACACGCTGATCATAACCCCTGATCCAAATAGGATCAAAAGATACAGAAGAAAATCATTTAATCCATTTGTTTTCTCCCCGTTCACCAGCATCATAATCAATCCTGTACCTAATGCTCCCGCTGCCCCAATAAGCAAGGCTGTCCAAAACAGGAAAAACCATTTACGTAAATTCAAATGTTTTCCACCCCCGAGTGTTTATTTTACCAACCTTCTCAGCAAAAAACCATCATAGCTCAACATATTTCGCCCTTTCCCATCACATACTACATCCAGTATCTAATCAAGGAGGGATTGTACACATGAAACGGCCTTTGTGGCAGCTATGCTGTGTCGTACTGGGGCTATCCGTCATGCTTGCCGGCTGCGGTTCAGATCAGAGTTCTTCGCCTCCTCAGGGCAGTTATAAAGAGATGAAAACAATGGTTGTAGATATTTTGAAAAGTGACGAAGGCAAGAAAGCAGTGGAGGAAGCTCTTACAGGTCAGAGCTCATCCAGCGGAAACAGCAGTTCGGAAGAAGGTGGCGGTTCGGGTGGTGCTTCGGGATCCATTGGTATGAAAATGTTAATGCCTGTGCAATCTTCGGAACAAATACGTATTGCAGTAAAAGATACCATCACAGCTCCCGAATATAAGAAGGAATTCGAAAAGATTATGACTGATCCGCAGTTTGCGGGGGAATTTGCCAAGGTGATCAACGCACAAAGTAAACAACTTCATATGCAATTGATTAAAGATCCCACATATCAAAAGTCTGTTGAAGACATCATGAAGTCACCTGAGGTATCCAAAATGTTCATGGATATGACAAAGACTCCAGATTACCGTAAACAGACGATGACTGTCATGCAGGAAGTGATGCAAAACCCATTGTTCCGCATGGAAGTACTCACTTTGCTCAAGAAAGTTGTACAGGAAGAGTTGCAACCGAAAGTGGAAAGTGGCGGAAAACAGGGGGAAGAGCAAGGCGGACAGCAAGACGGTCAGGGCCAAGGTGGTAGTGATGGCGGAGATGGTGGAAGCAGTGGAGATTCGGGCAGCGGAGGTTCTTAAACAGTAGGTGTTTAATTGCGCACCACAGATACTGAAAAGCCTGCATCCAAGTGGACGCAGGCTTTACTTGTATTTATAACACCCAGCCCTTAAAACTGGGATTCAATGGACCGGGCCACTTCATCGTAGATAACCCCTATACGAGAATCTGCTTTGTAAACGGAAGGTGAGAAATCAGGCTCAGAAGGATGATTATCCGGCGTGCCTAGTGGAATCTGGGCAAGCAAGCTTGTGTGCAGACTTTCCGCAAGTCTTCCCCCGCCTCCACGTCCAAAGACATAATCCTTCTCGCCGCAACGGCCACATTCATAATAAGCCATGTTCTCAACCACACCAAGCAACTCATGATCGGTCTGAATGGCCATTGCACCCGCACGTGCAGCGACAAAAGCTGCTGTTGCATGTGGCGTGGTCACAATAATTTCCTTGCTCTGTGGCAACAACTGATGCACATCCAAAGCAACATCTCCCGTACCTGGTGGCAAATCCAGTAACATATAATCCAACTCGCCCCACTGGACATCAGTAAAGAATTGACGCAACATCCGGCCGAGCATGGGTCCTCGCCAGATCACTGGATTGTTCTCCCGAATAAAGAAGCCCATGGACATCACTTTGACTCCGAAACGTTCAACCGGTTGGATAACGCCATCTTCAACGACCGGATATTCTTCAATCCCCATCATGTCAGGTACACTGAAGCCGTAGATATCCGCATCAATCAAGCCTACTTTCTTGCCTTGACGTGCCAAGGCTGCAGCGAGATTAACGGTCACCGTTGATTTACCAACGCCACCTTTACCACTGGCCACTGCAATAAAACGAACCCCTGATTCAGGACTTAACAACTCATGTCCATCCAGACCCGCTGCGTGACCTTTTACGAGCACTTCGTCCCGATCCGGCTCTTTATCAGGTTGTCCCATATTCAGGCTCTCACGATCATGCTCAGAAGCTGCACGTACGCGAATATGTACATCCCTCAGTCCGTGCTGGGACAACAAATTACGTGCTGCATCACTCAAGGCTGTTGAATCCTCAGGTCGATTTTCCAGTGTCACTATGGTCAGAGCCACATGATTTTCTTTCACCATAATATCTCGAACCCATTCCAGTTCGGTCAGACTTACTCCCAATTGTGGTTCTTGTAATGGCTGTAATAGTTCAAGTATCTGTTCTTTTGATAACATCAGACAGCACCTCAGCTTTATCTATTGGCATGTAATTAGGTATGCTGATCCAATTATATCATTACCTTTCTTATTCTGACTAACTTTTAGGCCGTTCTCCTGAGGAATATCTGAGAATCCCATTATAGATCGATGCAGCTACCTTGCGTTGATAAGCTTCATCAGCAAGCATACGTGCCTCTTCCGGATGAGAAAGGAAGCCCACTTCTACCAGTGCTGAAGGAATCTTCAGAGCCTGTAACAGGTAAATCGTGTTTACCGTTTTGGCGATTCGATCTGTATTCTCCAGATTACGAACCATCTCTTGTTGAAGCAGATTAGCCAAACCTTCGTTATCCGGATGGTTAGGTGTATAGAAAACCTGCGCTCCACTCCATCGGTTGGATGGGACACTGTTCATGTGAATGCTAATAAAGAGATCTGCTTGCTTATCCTCTATGCGCCGTACTCTTTGTTTCAGATCTTCCGTCTTGCGTTTGGAGTACCCCTTGGTGTCCGCTTCTGCCAAATCCGTGTCTATCTCTCGTGTCATAACCACCAAGGCCCCTGCCTGCTGCAAATAATCTCTCACATACAAGGCGATAGACAGGTTAATATCTTTTTCAATAACCCCCTGCTTACTTACCGCTCCTCCATCTGGACCTCCGTGCCCTGCATCAATAGCAATGACTTTTCCTGCCATCGGTAAACTCCAGTAGCCTGACGTCTTGGCAGAAGGCAGCTCATAAGACATCACCGCCACTAACATGGCCAGCAGACAGAGGCTCAGCATGGCCCTTTTGATTGTTTTTAACCTAATCCAGACTACAAAGTGTTTCCCCATATTTTTACGCATAAAAAACCACCTCGTCCCTATAAATGACTCTAATCATCTATATGGGACAAGATGGACAATTATACCGCTAGGACGGGACTTGCTCCGCCATTCCTTCAATCAGCACCTCAGCTACCTCAGGACGTGTAAATTCAGGAGGAGGGCACTGACCGTCTCGGAGCAACCCACGTACTTCGGTGCCGGAAAGCGCCATATGGTGTTTCTTATCATGTGGACAAGTTTTGCTGGATGCCTAGTGCGTCTACAATCTCCATAGCGCTCTTTTGAATGTACTCATGAGTCCCGCTGGACCGGATTACGTGTCTGAAAGCCGACTACTGTCTTCCAACAATTGCTCCCGTTCTTTTCCTTGTACGACACGCTGAACCAGCGTACCTCCATGTGACAGAATTGATGTCATCTCGTCAGTTCCTTGTGTATCTATTATTTATGAAGGCCACATTCCGTTTTATCATTACCAGACCAACGTCCAGCACGAGGGTCCTCACCAGGCATAACCTGACGTGTGCAATGCTCACAGCCAATACTCGGGTAGTTCTGATCATGAAGAGGATTATACACAACGTTATTATCACGAATATATTGCCATACATCCTCTGTGGTCCAATGCGCAATCGGATTAAACTTCATCAGGCCAAATTTAGTATCATATTCAACCTTCTTGGAGTTTGCACGAGTTGGTGCTTGATCTCTACGAATACCTGTAATCCATGCATCATACTGAGAAAGAATTCGTGTTAACGGTTCGACTTTGCGAATGTTACAGCACGCATTTGGATCAGACTTCCACAATTCTTCACCGTGTTGAGCTGCCTGTTCTTCCGGAGTAATCTTAGGAGACACGCGTACAAATTCAAGGTTGTAGTTCTCTTGCATCTTATCCCGTGTTTCGTATGTTTCTTTGAAGTGGAAATCAGTATCCAAATAAAAAATATCTGTCGATGGGCTGATCTTCTGCAACATATCTACAAGTACAACATCTTCCGCACCAAAGCTACATGCAAAAGTGATATTAGGAAATGTTTCAATAGCATACCGAATAATATCCTCTGGACTCGCAAGCTCCAGTTCCTCTGCCTTCGTGCGCGCCAATTCTTCTTTCTCCAATAAGTTCATCTGCGTATTTTCCCCCATTCTGCATTTCAATACACGTTAAAGCCGACTAATCTAATATGAATTATGTTTAGTATAAATCTTTCATTGCGGATGTCAATGCCTGCCATATGGTAAAATAGATCATTTTTTTCTCTTTTTGATCGTTGCTATCGCAAATAATTTGGTTCAATTTATCCTTTTCTCTGTTCATGAGATAAAAAATGAACTTGGCCCAAGTCATTGGGCTGGGTAGAATACATTTCATAGCCTAGAAATGCTTTGCTGGTGCTGAGTTTGAACAGTTTATATCGCCAGGAAAAGCATCAGATTATCAATCATCGATTAACATGAAATAAAGAGAAGAAGAAGTTATAAGGAGTTCAGCGTGACAACATATATCATATGATATGTGAGAGACTTTTATGGTTTCCATAAGAAAAACTGATGAAATTTAAAGTGAAGAATAAATTTTGAAGAGCAAACCGAATACATTCAATAAAGCAGGCTTGAGCCCTAATAGATGATTTTATAAAGAGCTGTTTTAGAACGTGTGGGAAACGATGGGAATGAGCATAGCGTATCATCATAAACGATTTATGAGGTGTAGTGAGGTTTAATAAGAAGTATTAACTCAGATATGAAAAAACTGTATTAAGGAACATTAATGAAGATATTTAACACATATGATGCGACAATGAACAGTCATGCGGACACATATGAGTGTTATGGCATAAGCGGATATATATATTATATGCAAAATCTTCATGAAGATATAAAAAAGCCTTTGGCCGAGGCCAAAGGCTTTTAATATTAACGTTTGGAGAACTGAGGTGCGCGACGAGCCGCTTTAAGACCGTATTTTTTACGCTCTTTCATACGTGGGTCACGAGTCAGGAATCCTGCTTTTTTCAGGGATGCACGGTATTCCGGATCTGCTTTGAGCAGAGCGCGGGAGATACCATGACGGATTGCGCCGGCTTGACCGGAGATTCCGCCACCATGAGCAATAACAAGAACGTCATAGTTGTTGAGCGTTTCTGTCAAGTTCAGTGGTTGTTTTACGATCAGTTTGAGTGTTTCCAAACCGAAGTATTCATTAATATCACGTTTATTGATGACAATGCGTCCTTCACCCGGTACAAGGCGAACACGTGCTACCGAATGTTTACGACGACCTGTCCCATAGTATTGTACTTGTGCCATGAAACTGTCCTCCTTTTAATTAACCGCGAAGTTCGTAAACTTCTGGTTTTTGTGCTGCATGTGGATGCTCAGTGCCTCTGTACGCTTTAAGTCTCAACTTCATTTTCTCGCCCATGCGAGTTTTAGGAAGCATACCGCGAACAGCCAATTCCAACATACGCTCAGGTTTGTTTTTAACCATCTCTTCAGCAGTAGTTACTTTCAAACCACCTGGGTGCATCGAGTGACGGTAGTATTTTTTACCTTGCATTTTCTTACCAGTCAATACGATTTTCTCAGCATTGATGATAACAACGAAATCGCCAGTGTCCACATGTGGAGTGAATTGTGGCTTGTGTTTGCCGCGAATCAAAGCAGCTGCTTCGCTCGCCAAACGTCCGAGGGTTTTGCCTTCAGCATCAATGATGTGCCATTGGCGCTCAACTTCGTTAGGCTTCGCCATGTACGTAGTACGCATGAAAAGTTCCTCCTTAAAATGTTCAAAATCATCATTTTCATTTATCTTCGTTCGTTAAGTTATTACTTTAGGTGTTGATGGATTGTAAATTTGATGTGAACCTCTTAATTGGGGCTGTGGGAAAGCCATTAAGAAAACACAACTTTTATATTACATGATAGGCGATTAAATCGCAAGTGTTAATTAAGCTTTTCACTCACCAATTTTAATCCTTTGTATATTCAAGATCCCAGAGCATTAAACCGCAGCTAACTGCAGTAGGTCCTGCAGCAGATCGATTACATGCAGCAATCATATTCGGTACATCAGAGGCTTTCCGTTTGCCCTCTCCGATTTCCAGCAGTGTGCCTACAATGATTCGAACCATATGCTGCAAAAAACCGTTACCACTCACATAAATGTGAATGACACCCTGATCACGCGGATGGTCTCTGCACATTGATCGGTCCACTTCAATCCATGCTTCGTATACCGAACGGACATGATTCTCTTTCTGAGACTTGCGTGAAGCAAAAGAGGTATAATCATAGGTCCCTATGAAATGTCGTAAGGCCTCCTGCATTGCCGTAATATCAAGCTTCGCATGATGATGATACTGCAGTCTTCTGTTGAATACATCCGGAAACTGATTCGCATTGACTGTGTAACGATATGTTTTCTTTTTCGCTGCATAGCGAGAATGAAAATCAGCCGAAACTTCAATCGCATCAATAACGACAATATCGGAGGGTAATCTGGAGTTGAGTGCAATACACCAACGTTCAATCGGGATCTGGGATTCCGTAGGAAAATTGAAGATCTGTCTGCGAGCGTGAACGCCTGCATCTGTTCGGCCTGAACCTGTAATTTTAACCTTCTCACCGGTTAAAGCACGAATCGCATCTTCAAGATGATCCTGAATGGTATTCCCACCCGGCTGTACTTGGAAGCCGTAATAGGCAGTGCCATCATAAGTTAACGTCATACATAAGTTCCGCATTAATACCACACCTTTGTTCCATACTATACATATCCCTATCCCGAACAGCAAAAGAAGCCCCTTACGGAGCTTCTATTACAGCACGAATTCCGAAATGAAGAGAAAAAAAGGGTTAATCCAGAATCGTTGATTCTGTCCCCTTTCCTCATCTCATCTGTTTTACGCGCGGTCTACCAGTTCCAAGTAAACCATTGGCGCTGCGTCACCACGACGAGGTCCCAGTTTCAAGATACGAGTGTATCCACCTGGACGCTCAGCGTAACGACCGGACAATTCGCTAAACAGTTTTTGGATTGCATCTTGCTCACCATCGATAGTTTCGCGGCGAACATAAGCTGCCACTTGGCGACGGGCATGAAGATCTCCCTTTTTCGCTTTAGTGATCAGTTTTTCAGCAATAGAGCGAACCTCTTTTGCTTTCGCTTCAGTTGTCTGAATGCGTTCGTATAAGAACAGGTCGGTTACCAGGTCACGGAACAAAGCTTTACGTGCGCTGGAATTACGGCCCAACTTTTGGTATGCCATTGTTTTCCCTCCTTCACTTCAAGCACTCGGCTGTCTATTCTTCTGTACGGAGTCCCAAACCAAGTTCCTCAAGCTTCTCTTGAACTTCTTCCAAAGACTTGCGTCCGAGGTTACGGACTTTCATCATGTCTTCTTCCGTTTTCGTAGTCAGCTCTTGCACGGTATTAATACCGGCACGTTTGAGGCAGTTGTAGGAACGAACAGAGAGATCCAGCTCTTCGATCGTCATTTCGAGTACTTTTTCTTTTTTGTCTTCTTCTTTTTCGACCATGATCTCTGCATCTTTCGCCTCGTCTGTAAGACCCACGAAGAGCATCAAATGCTCAGTCAAAATTTTAGCGCCAAGGCTTACAGCCTCTTCAGGACGAATACTTCCATCAGTCCAAACTTCCAACGTGAGCTTGTCATAGTTGGTCACTTGACCGACACGCGTATTTTCCACAGCGTAGTTAACGCGACTGATCGGGGTGAAGATGGAATCGACTGGGATGACGCCGATCGGCTGGTCATCGCGTTTATTCCGATCTGCCTGGACGTAGCCGCGACCGCGATTGGCAAAAATACGCATGTGAAGTCTCGAACCTGGTCCGAGCGTAGCGATGTGCAGATCCGGGTTAAGGATTTCCACATCGGAGTCAGCACGGATATCTCCAGCCGTAATTGCTCCTTCGCCTTCAGCATCAATCTCGAGCACTTTCTCCTCATCCGAATGAATCTTAAGCGACAAAGCTTTCAGGTTAAGAATAACCTCCGTAACATCTTCCATTACGCCAGGAACTGTAGCAAATTCATGCAGAACGCCATCGATTTGAACCGAAGACACTGCCGCACCCGGCAGTGACGAGAGCAAGATTCGGCGAAGCGAGTTTCCAAGCGTCGTACCGTATCCGCGCTCAAGCGGTTCTACTACGAATTTCCCATAGGTGCCATCATCGTTGACGTCTACCGTCTCAATTTTCGGCTTTTCGATTTCAATCACTGCAATACCCCTCCTTCAAAACGTCGGTCCTCTATGAAACATTTACCTTCTCTTGCGAAAACATGTAGTAGTATGCCTAAACAACCATTATTAGCAGATTGTGCCGGAAATATACCACACGCAGGGGCAAATCTCATTAGACACGACGACGTTTTGGAGGACGGCATCCGTTATGCGGGACTGGAGTTACGTCTTTGATCAGGTTAACTTCAAGACCAGCAGCTTGCAAAGAGCGGATCGCTGCTTCACGGCCTGCGCCTGGTCCTTTAACCATAACCTCAACGGCTTTCATCCCATGTTCCATTGCAGCTTTGGCAGCAGTCTCAGCAGCCATTTGTGCAGCAAACGGAGTCGATTTACGGGAACCTCTGAATCCGAGACCGCCGGAGCTTGCCCACGAAATTGCATTTCCGTGAGGATCCGTAATAGTAACGATAGTGTTATTGAAAGTGGAACGGATATGTGCCACGCCAGATTCAATATTCTTACGGTCACGACGTTTAGTACGTACGACTTTTTTCGGTTTAGCCATTTTCTCTTATCCCCCCTTATTATTTCTTCTTGTTCGCTACTGTACGACGAGGACCTTTACGAGTACGAGCATTCGTTTTCGTACGTTGTCCACGAACAGGCAGACCACGACGATGACGAACTCCACGGTAACAACCGATCTCCGTCAAACGTTTAATATTCAAAGAGATTTCTCGACGCAGGTCACCTTCTACTTTGACCTCTTTATCGATACTTTCACGCAATTTGCTGACTTCATCTTCCGTCAAATCACGAACACGAGTGTCCGGATTGATGCCTGTTGTGCTCAGAATTTTCTGGGAAGTCGTTTTACCGATTCCGAAAATATAAGTCAAGGCGATCTCAACGCGCTTATCACGTGGCAAATCCACACCAGCTATACGTGCCATTTTACGCTACACCCCCTTCTTTAACCTTGTTTTTGTTTGTGTTTCGGATTTTCACAGATAACCATAACATTCCCTTTGCGGCGAATGACTTTGCATTTTTCGCAAATCGGCTTGACCGAAGGTCTTACCTTCATGTGAATTACCTCCTCAAAGTTTTGCTAAGCAAAACCCTCTTCGTAAGCATTGACCTTGTTCTACTATTGTAAAACCGGCTTCGAAGCTTTCGCAAGTTTTGCCGGGCAAAACCCGCTTCATAAGCTTCACAGTTCATTGCAACTGTCTACTACTATTTACGGTAAGTTATACGACCTTTTGTTAAATCATAAGGCGACAACTGAACAACTACTTTGTCTCCAGTCAGGATACGAATAAAGTGCATCCGTAGTTTTCCGGAAACGTGAGCGAGAATTTGATGACCGTTCTCAAGCTCAACCTTGAATGTTGCATTCGGTAGCGGTTCAAGAACCGTACCTTCCACTTCAATGACATCTTCCTTGGCCATTAGTCAGTCTCCTTTCTCTTCAGCTTGAATGTTGGTGGATTCCAGAAATGAATGGACCGCATAGCGGAGCTTTCCATTTGTCACCCGACCACTCTCGTTTAAACTGTTCACAACCTCGCTGCTAATCATGGGCTGGAGTTCAAGATGAAGAAGATTCTTCTTCTTGGGTTGATCAAACTTACGTTTGTCTCCATCCGCGATATATACGAACTTACTGTCCGCTATAGCAACAATTACTGCGGCTTGGTCCGCATTGCGGCCTTTACGGATCTTCACAAGTTGACCGAGCTGCGGATTAGACTGACTGTTCATGCCTCATCACCTACGCATTCAGTTTCGTGAAAATTTCCATACCATCTGGTGTAACTGCTACGGTGTGTTCAAAGTGGGCACATAACTTTCCATCAACCGTGACGACAGTCCAGTTATCTTCCAACGTTTTCACATACCGTCTTCCTACGTTAACCATCGGCTCTATGGCCAGCACCATGCCCGCTTTGAGCCGTGGTCCCCGATCGGGAAGACCATAGTTCGGAATCTGTGGTTCTTCGTGCAGATCTGCGCCTATGCCGTGACCGACATATTCACGAACAACTGAGAACCCTTCATCTTCAATATATTTCTGAATCGCATGAGATATTGTAAACAAGCGAACGTCCGGTTTTACCAGCGCCAGACCTGCGTATAACGAAGCCTCGGTAACGTCCAGAAGACGACGGGCTTCTTCGGAAATACGGCCGACCGGATAAGTCCAGGCGGAATCTCCATGATACCCCTGGTACTGCGCGCCAATGTCAAACGTAACGATATCGCCCTCGTTCAACTTGCGTTTGCCGGGAAATCCATGTACCAACTCTTCATTTACTGAAGCGCACACACTGGCAGGGAAACCGTTATAACCTTTGAAAGACGGCACAGCTCCTTGACTGCGGATATATTGATCAGCCATATGGTCAAGTTCACCAGTCGTAATACCGGGAGCGATATGCTCTGCCAAGAGACGATGCGTTTCCGCAACAATTCTCCCTGCTTCCCTCATCAAGCCCAGTTCCGTTTCGGACTTACCAATGATCATCAATTAACCTCTCAGTAAGGACACGATTTCTTGAGAAACTTGATCGATATCCTGTTCTCCGTTCACTTGACGAAGAAGACCTTTAGTCTCATAGAACGTGAGGAGTGGTGCTGTTTTGTTGATATACTCGTCCAGTCGTGTACCTACACTCTCTTCATTATCATCAGAGCGTTGATACAACTCACCAGCGCATTTATCACAAATACCTTCCTGCTTAGGCGGATTGAATACCACATGATAAGTGGAACCACAGTTTTTACAAATCCGACGACCCGTTAAACGAGCGAGTAATTTGTTGCGATCCACTTTCAGGTTGATTACATGATCGAGACCTGAGTTCAATCGGTCCAGAATGCCATCGAGCGCTTCTGCTTGTGACAGGGTTCTTGGAAATCCGTCCAAGAGGAAACCTTCTCTGCAGTCAGGCTGCTGCAAACGTTCTTCAACGATGCCAATGGTTACATCATCTGGTACAAGCAATCCTTGATCCATATATTCCTTGGCTTTCAGGCCAATGGGAGTTCCCTGTTTGATCGCTAGACGAAATGCATCGCCTGTTGAAATATGGGGAATACCGAACTCTTTCACGATGACGTCTGCTTGTGTTCCTTTTCCTGCCCCAGGAGGGCCCATGAATAGGATGTTCACGTTATGTCACTCCCTCCAAGACTACCCTACATCAACAAACAGCACAATAGGTGCCGGCAAGTAAATCTTCACTCGACCGGTACCTATTGCCTATTTATTGATAAAACCTTTGTAGTGGCGTTTGATCAATTGGCTTTCGATTTGCTTCATCGTATCCAGCGCAACACCGATAACGATCAGGAGGGATGTTCCTCCAATTTGCGCAGATTGAGGCAAACCAGAAAGTGCCCCTAAGAATACAGGCAGAACGGAAATGACTGCCAAGAAGATGGCTCCGGCCATTGTCAAACGAGTCATGACACGGGTCAGATATTTCTCGGTTGCTTTACCCGGGCGAATGCCTGGGATGTAACCGCCGTTCTTTTTCATATTATCAGCCATCTGCTGTGGATTCATCTGTACAAAAGTATAGAAGAATGTGAAACCGAAGATCATCACAACATACAGTAACATACCCAGAGGTTTGTGTGTAGTCAGATTCTGTCCGATCCACTGTGCCCAGATGCGATCTGCCCAGAAGTTGGCGATGATCGTTGGGAACATCAACAGCGATGAAGCAAAGATGACAGGGATAACACCTGCTGCATTAATTTTCAGCGGGATATGTGTATTCTGTCCACCGTACATTTTGTTACCTACGACACGTTTAGCGTACTGTACAGGAATTTTCCGAATCGCCTGCTGAATGTAAATGACCCCTATGATGATCAGCACAATAACAATTGCGATGATTACACCTTTAAGAATATTCATAAACAGTTGGTCAGGTTGGATGAAGTCAGATTCGATCGTTTGTTTGATAATATTAGGCACCGTAGATAGGATACCTGCAAAGATCAAGATCGAAATTCCGTTTCCTATGCCCTTCTCGGTGATTTGCTCACCAAGCCACATCAGGAATGAAGTACCGGCCGTAAGTACAATCGCGATCAAGATATAATCTGCAAATGTAGCGTTAGGCACCATCTCTGTATTGTACAAGCGGTTGAATCCGATCGACGTACCAAACGCTTGAATCAATGCCAGCCCGATGGTTAAATAACGGGTCAACTGTGCAGATTTCTTCTTACCTTGTTCACCTTGCTTTGCCCACTCCGCTAATTTAGGAATAACGTCCATGGAAAGCAACTGTACTATGATAGACGCAGTGATGTAAGGCACGATCCCGAGCGCAAATATCGAGAACTGGAAGAGCGCTCCACCCGAGAACGTATTGAGAAGTCCAAAAACTTCTTTACCCGCAGAATTTGTCGCTTCGAACACATCTTTGTTAACTCCCGGCACGGGGACAAAGGAGCCGATGCGGTAAATGATCAGTACAAAAAGGGTAAATAATACCCTTTTGCGCAGATCTTCAACCCGCCAGATATTCTTTAGGGTCTTGAACATTAAATCACCTCAGTTGTACCGCCAGCAGCTTCAATTTTCTCAATAGCAGATTGAGAAAACTTGTTAGCTTTAACAGTCAGCTTCACAGTGACATCACCGTTACCCAGAATTTTGATTCCGGATTTAGCGTTTTTAACTACGCCATTCGTCATCAAGAATTCTGGAGTTACTTCAGTACCCGCTGCAAAACTGTTCAGGTCTTCAGTATTCACAACTGCATATTCTTTGCGAGTTGGGTTTACAAAACCACGTTTTGGCAAGCGACGATACAATGGATTTTGTCCACCTTCGAAGCCTGGACGAACTCCACCGCCAGAACGAGAATTTTGTCCTTTGTGACCGCGACCTGATGTTTTACCTGTACCACTACTTGGACCGCGACCAACACGTTTACGTTCTTTGCGGGATCCAGGAGATGGTGAAAGCTCATGTAACTTCATCGTTCGTTGCACCTCCTTAAAGATTTGTGGGATTAACCCGTTTTTAAGCTTCTACTTCTTTAACAGCAACCAAGTGGCTTACTTTGTTAATCATACCACGGATGGCAGGATTATCGTTTTGAACCACTTTGCTATTGATTTTGCGCAAACCCAATGTTTTCACAGTTGTTCTTTGCGTCTCCGGACGTCCGATCAAACTGCGGACGAGGGTAATTTCTAATTTAGCCATGAGAATTCCCTCCTTAACCCAGAAGCTCTTCGACGGATTTTCCGCGCAGTTTAGCCACGTCTTCAGCACGCTTCAAACGGGACAAACCTTCCAAAGTCGCATTGACCATGTTCATGGAATTCGAAGAACCCAGAGATTTTGTCAAAATGTCACCTACACCAGCAAGTTCGAGAACCGCACGTACAGGACCACCAGCGATAACACCAGTACCTTCAGATGCTGGTTTCAACAGCACGCGTCCTGCGCCGAACTTACCTGTTACCAAGTGAGGAATCGATGTTCCTACGAGTGGAACGTGTACAAGGTTTTTCTTAGCGTCTTCAATACCTTTGCGAATTGCATCAGGTACTTCGCCCGCTTTACCGATACCAGCTCCAACCCAGCCGTTGCCGTCGCCGACTACAACCAGTGCGCTAAAGCTGAAACGGCGTCCGCCTTTTACTACTTTAGCTACGCGATTAATATTTACAACTCTTTCAGTCAGTTCCAAAGTATTCGGATCTACACGCAAGTCGTTAACCTCCTTTTGAAAAATATCTTAAAACTCAAGTCCTGCTTCACGAGCCGCTTCAGCCAAAGCTGCGATACGACCATGGTACAGATATCCGCTACGGTCAAATACGATGTTGGAAACACCTTTGTCTTTCGCACGTTTAGCAACGAGTTCGCCAACTTTACGAGCTGATTCAACAGATGCACCATTTTTGATGTCAGTGCTCAATTCTTTGTCTACGGTAGACGCGGAAGCGATTGTTACACCAGCAACATCATCGATGATTTGAGCATACATATGTTTACCAGAACGGAATACGTTCAAACGAGGACGTGCTGCCGTTCCTTGGATTTTCTTACGAACACGAAGGTGTCTTTTCAGACGAGCCTTATTTTTATCTGGTTTCGTAATCATCTCAAAGATTCACTCCTTTCAGGTTACCTCGCTGGCTTCAAAGCAGAAGCCACGGGGTATATTAGAAACACACGAAGCAAGCAAGCCGAAAGCCGCGCAAAGGCGGTAAGAGAAATCTTATTTCTTCTTACCGGCTTTACCTTCCTTACGGATGATACGCTCGCCTTCATATTTAATACCTTTACCTTTGTATGGCTCAGGTTCACGTACGGAACGGATTTTAGCAGCGTAAGCACCTACACGCTCTTTGTCGATTCCGCGAACGATGATTTTTGTATTCGAAGGTACTTCGAATTCAATTCCCGCTTCCGGTGTAATTTCAACCGGGTGAGAGTAACCAACGTTCAGAACGATTTTATCTCCGGATTTGCTTGCACGATATCCGACCCCAACCAATTCCAGAGATTTCGCGAATCCTTCAGTAACGCCGCTCACCATATTGTTTACAACGCTGCGCGTTGTGCCGTGCAAAGAACGGTGAGTTTTGTTATCGGAAGGACGCACAACTGTGATTTCGTTATTTTCAACTGTAACCTTCATGTCTTTATGAAGCTCACGAGTCAAAGTTCCTTTTGGTCCTTTTACCGTAATAACGGTGTTGTCCAGGGTGATGTCTACACCACTTGGTACTGTGATTGGTTTGCGACCAATACGAGACATATGTTGCACCTCCTATCTTGTGACGTTATATTACCAAACGTAGCAAACGACTTCTCCGCCGGATTTCGATTGACGAGCTTCTTTGTCCGTCATGATACCTTTGGATGTCGAGATGATCGCGATTCCCAGGCCACCAAGTACACGAGGTACTTCATTGCTTTTCGTGTAAACACGAAGACCAGGTTTACTGATTCTTTTCAGACCAGTGATAACGCGCTCGTTATTTTGACCGTATTTCAGGAAAACACGGATAATCCCTTGTTTGTTATCATCGATAACTTCAGCGTCACGGATGAAACCTTCACGCTTCAGGATATCGGCGATTTGTTTTTTCATTGTCGAAGCAGGCATTTCTACCGTTTCGTGACGAACAGTGTTCGCGTTACGAATACGAGTAAGCATATCTGCAATTGGATCAGACATAGTCATTGTGAGTTAACCTCCTTCCCGTTCAGGACTTTTTACCAGCTTGCTTTTTTCACGCCAGGGATCTGGCCTTTATAAGCTAATTCACGGAAGCAAATTCTGCAAATTTTGAACTTTTGCAGGACCGAATGTGGACGTCCGCAACGCTCACAGCGTGTATATGCACGTACTTTAAACTTTGGTGTACGTTGTTGTTTAACTTTCATCGAAGTTTTTGCCACTTAGCCTGACACCTCCTAAATAATTTCGGAGAAAAGGGAGTCTTTCCAGACACCCGGAAACGTTATGCCAACATTACTTAACGAAAGGCATTCCCATTTGCGTGAGCAATTCGCGGGACTCTTCGTCTGTTTTCGCCGTTGTTACGATGACTATATCCATACCGCGGACTTTATCAACTTTATCATACTCGATCTCTGGGAAGATCAATTGCTCTTTCAGACCCAGTGTGTAGTTACCACGTCCGTCGAAAGCTTTGCTCGATACACCGCGGAAGTCGCGGACACGAGGAAGCGTAACGTTGAACAGTTTATCGAGGAAGAAGTACATACGCTCGCCGCGCAATGTTACTTTCACACCGATAGGCATATTCTCACGCAGTTTGAATCCTGCGATTGATTTTTTTGCACGAGTGATTACAGGTTTTTGACCTGCGATCAGTTGCAAATCGTTTACTGCGGAATCCAACACTTTGGAGTTTTGGACAGCGTCGCCCACACCCATGTTGATAACGATTTTCTCGATTTTCGGCACTTGCATTACCGTTGTATAGTTAAACTTCTGCATCAAAGCAGGAGCGATTTCTTGCAGGTAACGTTCTTTCATTCTTGATGCCATGAATCATAGCCCTCCTTTCTCATTCGGTTCAATTAGTCGATAATTTCTCCGGAACGTTTAGCAACGCGCACTTTCTTTCCGTTATCCAAAACTTTGTAACCTACACGGGTTACTTTTCCGCTCTTCGGATCGATGTGCATTACGTTGGAAACGTGAATCGGAGCTTCCTTCTCGATAATGCCGCCTTGCGGGTTTTGCTGGTTAGGCTTCTGGTGTTTTTTCACCATGTTAACACCTTCCACAAGGACGCGGTTCTCACGAGGATAAGCAGCGATGACACGGCCTTTTTTACCTTTGTCTTTACCGCTGATCACCATAACCGTATCTTCCTTTTTAACGTGAAGTTTGTTGTTATGGGATTCCAGAACTTTTTTCACTCTTGGCATTTCGTACACCTCCTGTTTCTAACATCACGAGATTAAAGCTTTAGATTACTTCTGGAGCCAAGGAAACGATTTTCATGAAGTCTTTATCGCGAAGTTCGCGAGCAACTGGTCCGAAAATACGTGTTCCACGTGGGCTTCTGTCGTCTTTTACAACAACCGCTGCATTTTCATCAAAACCGATGTAGGAACCGTCTTTACGACGTACAGAACGTTTCGTACGAACGACAACCGCTCTAACTACATCACCTTTTTTGACAACGCCGCCTGGTGTTGCTTGTTTAACAGAACAAACGATCAGATCACCGATTTGAGCTGTACGACGTCCCGTACCGCCGAGTACGCGGATACACATCAGTTCCTTCGCACCGGAGTTGTCAGCCACAGTCAAACGTGTAAATGGTTGAATCATTTAGTATTCCTCCTTTCAGCAGTGCTGCTGAGCATTAGATGATAACCGCTTTTTCTACGATTTCAGTAAGTCTCCAGCGTTTATCTTTCGAAAGCGGACGAGTCTCCATGATTTTCACCGTGTCACCGATTTTCGCAGTGTTTTCTTCGTCATGTGCTTTGAATTTTTTAGTAACCTTAATGCGCTTATGGTACAAGTTGTGTTTTTTGTAAGTTTCTACAGCAACAACAATTGTTTTGTCCATTTTATCGCTGACCACTTTACCAGTTTGCACTTTACGTGCGTTACGTTCTTCGCTCATTGTTGGCCTCCTTCCTGATTACGGACGGATTGTCCATCCTATCCCTAATTAACCGATTCCCAATTCTCTCTCACGGATAATGGTTTTAGCACGAGCTATTTCTTTCCGCACATCACGGATGCGAGTCGGGTTATCCAGCTGACCGGTAGCTAATTGAAAGCGGAGGTTAAAGAGTTCTTCTTTAAATCCGGCAATCTTTTGCTCGATTTCAGCAGAGGTTAGGTTGCGAAATTCACTAGCTTTCATTTGCTTCACCACCCAATTCTTCACGTTTCACGAACTTCGTTTTGATTGGCAGTTTGTGAGCGGCAAGACGCATTGCTTCGCGTGCAATTTCCTCCGGTACACCAGCAAGTTCAAACATGATCTTACCTGGTTTCACTACTGCAACCCATTTTTCTACGTTACCTTTACCGCTACCCATCCGAACCTCGAGAGGCTTTTGAGTGATTGGTTTGTCTGGGAAGATTTTGATCCAAACTTTACCACCACGTTTGATGTAACGAGTCATTGCAATACGAGCAGCTTCGATCTGACGGTTCGTAATCCAAGCCGGTTCCGTAGCTTGCAGACCGTATTCGCCAAAGTTCAGAGTTGTTCCGCCTTTAGCTTGGCCTTTCATATGTCCACGTTGTTGCTTACGGTGTTTTACGCGTTTTGGTACCAACATGATTAGTTGCCTCCTTCCTTAGCAGCTTGTTTCTTAGCCGTAGGAAGAACCTCTCCACGATAGATCCATACTTTTACGCCAATACGTCCGTAAGTAGTATGAGCCTCTGCTGTACCATAGTCAATGTCAGCACGCAGTGTGTGCAGTGGAACAGTTCCTTCGCTGTAGCCTTCAGAACGTGCGATCTCAGCACCGCCAAGACGTCCGCCTACTTGAGTTTTGATACCTTTAGCACCGGAGCGCATAGTTCTTTGAATCGCTTGTTTCAGAGCACGACGGAAAGAAACGCGACGTTCCAATTGTTGTGCAATGCTTTCAGCTACAAGAATAGCGTCCAAGTCTTGGTTTTTAATTTCAGAAATGTTGATGTGTACTTTTTTACCGCCAGCAATTTTCGTAATTTGATTACGAAGATTTTCAACTTCCGAACCACCTTTACCAATTACCATACCTGGTTTAGCAGTGTGAATCGTTACGTTTACGCGGTTAGCCGCTCTCTCAATTTCTACACGAGATAAAGCGGAGTCTTTCAATTTATTTTTCAGGAATTCACGAATTTTCACGTCTTCCATCAAAAGATCACCGAAGTCTTTGCCTGCATACCACTTAGATTCCCAGTCACGGATAATTCCGACACGGAGTCCGACTGGATTTACCTTTTGGCCCACACATTTCCCCTCCTTCTACTTCTCAGATACCACCAAAGTAATGTGGCTAGTACGTTTGTTAATACGACTTGCACGTCCCATTGCACGAGGGCGGAAACGTTTCATTGTCGGTCCTTGGTTCACGTAAGCTTGCGAGATAACCAAGTTGTTAACATCCAAAGAATAGTTATGTTCCGCATTCGCAATAGCGGAGTTAAGCAACTTCTCAACGATTGGAGAAGCGGATTTCGGAGTGTGACGGAGAATGGCAACCGCCTCACCTACTTGCTTGCCGCGAATCAAGTCAACAACGAGTTGAACTTTACGAGGAGCAATCCGGATAAACTTAGCATGTGCTTTTGCTTCCATTGTGTAACCTCCTCTCAAACATTAAAGATGTTCATTTATCTTCTTGTTTTCTTATCATCATCAGTATGGCCTTTGTACGTACGGGTTGGAGCGAACTCACCCAGTTTGTGTCCAACCATGTCCTCAGTTACATACACTGGCACGTGTTTACGACCGTCGTAAACGCCAAATGTGTGTCCGATGAATTGTGGGAAAATTGTAGAACGACGGGACCAGGTTTTGATAACGTTCTTCTTACCTGAAGCTTCCATCTCTTCTACCTTTTTGAGCATGTAGCCATCAATGAATGGCCCTTTTTTCAAACTGCGACCCATGTGGAGATCCTCCCTTCAAACGTAGCTATTATGCATCCGCAGATGCCTCACGAAGTTATGCACAGTGTGTATTACTTCGTGCGGCGGCGAATGATGTATTTATCAGAAGCTTTATTTTTCTTACGCGTTTTGTAACCAAGAGTAGGTTTACCCCATGGTGACATTGGCGATTTACGTCCGATTGGAGCACGACCTTCACCACCACCGTGTGGGTGATCGTTAGGGTTCATTACTACACCACGAACCTCAGGACGTTTACCCAACCAACGGCTACGACCGGCTTTACCGATTTTGATGAGCTCGTGGTCTTGGTTACCAACAGATCCGATTGTCGCGCGGCAAACTTTCAAAATACGACGAACTTCTCCGGAAGAGAGACGAACGGATACGTATTTTTCTTCTTTACCAAGCAATTGAGCTTCTGTACCAGCAGCACGAACCAATTGTCCGCCTTTACCTGGTTTCAACTCGATGTTGTGGATAACGGTACCTACTGGAATGTTTTCGAGTGGCAGTGCGTTACCAATTTTAATGTCTGATTCAGGTCCGGAGAATACTTGATCTCCAACTTTCAAACCTTTAGGAGCGATGATATAACGCTTTTCACCATCAGCATAATGAATCAGAGCGATGTTAGATGTACGGTTCGGGTCATACTCAATCGTAGCAACGCGGCCCGGTATTCCATCTTTAGTACGTTTGAAGTCAATGATACGGTATTTACGTTTGTGTCCACCACCATGGTGACGAACTGTAATTTTACCTTGGTTGTTGCGGCCTGCTTGTTTGCTCAACGGGGCCAACAACGATTTCTCCGGCTGATTTGTGGTGATTTCCTCAAATGTAGAAACGGACATGTTCCGTCTTGCCGGGGATGTTGGTTTATACTTTTTGATTGGCACTGGGTTTCCCTCCTTACTTCAAAAATTCAATTATACAGTTTCAAAGAACTCAAGCGTTTTGCTGTCTTTTGTCAGCGTTACAAACGCTTTTTTCCATTCGCTTGTATATCCGGAATAACGTCCGTACCGTTTTGGCTTAGCTGGAACACGAAGCGTGTTCACGTTTTTCACTTTTACGTTGAAAATAGCTTCTACTGCCTTTTTGATCTCGGTTTTGTTTGCACGGATATCGACTTCAAATACATATTTCAAGTCATTCATCATGTCAGCAGTACGTTCCGTAATAATCGGACGTTTTACAATATCACGAGGATCCTTCATTACGCGAGCACCTCCTCTACCTTCTGAACTGCTTCTTTCGTAATGATCAATTTGTCGTGCGAAAGCACGTCAAGAACATTAATGCCGTCAGCAGCTACGAATTTCACGCCTGGAATATTCCGTGCGGAAAGAGCTACATTATCATCATAGCTAGGAGCTACGATCAAAGCCTTACGTCCCACTTTGAGGTTACTCAAGATGGCTGCAAATTCTTTAGTTTTAGGCGTGCTCAACGCGAGAGCGTCCAAAACGATAATGTCATTGTCAAGCACTTTGGATGAAAGGGCTGATTTGATCGCCAAACGACGAACTTTCTTAGGCAGTTTATACGCATAGCTCCGTGGTGTTGGACCAAATACGATACCGCCGCCTTTCCATTGTGGTGAACGAATTGAACCTTGACGAGCGCGACCTGTACCTTTTTGTTTCCAAGGCTTACGTCCGCCGCCACGTACTTCAGAACGTCCTTTTACTTTGTGGGTACCTTGACGAAGGGAAGCGCGTTGCATAAGAACTGCATCGTACAGAACGTGTTGGTTCGGTTCAATTCCGAAAACCGCATCATTCAATTCTACTTCGCCTACTTGGCTACCATCTACATTGTAAACTGATACTTTTGGCATTTTGTGTTCCTCCTTTCTTCAGTGGTTATTTTTTCACCGTTTCTTTAACTTTGATGAGACTGTTTTTCGGTCCAGGAATGGAACCTTTCACGAGCAACACGTTACGCTCAGCGTCTACTTTAACTACTTCAAGACGTTGAATTGTAACTGTATCATGTCCCATGTGTCCTGGCAGGCGTTTGCCTTTAGGAACGCGGTTAGCTTGGATCGAACCCATCGAACCCGGGCCACGGTGATAACGAGAACCGTGAGACATAGGTCCAGTGCTTTGTCCCCAACGCTTGATTACGCCGGCAAAACCTTTACCTTTAGAAACACCCGTTACGTCAACGAATTCGCCTTCAGCGAAAATGTCAGCTTTCAGTTCTTGGCCAACTTCATATTCAGCGATGTTGATACCGCGAACTTCACGAACGTAGCGCTTAGGGGCAGTGTTCGCTTTTTTAGCGTGACCTGCTTCTGGCTTGTTAGCATTTTTCTCTTTCTTATCGGAGTAACCGATTTGAATTGCTTCGTAGCCATCGTTCTCAATGTCTTTCTTTTGCAAAACAACACAAGGGCCTGCTTCGATAACCGTTACTGGAACAACGTTACCTTCAGGAGTAAATACTTGAGTCATTCCGAGTTTTTTTCCTAAGATTGCTTTCATGTTGACACCTCTTTTCCTCTATACATGGTCTTTGTTGTAGCTTGTATTACAATTTAATTTCGATATCTACACCGGACGGCAGATCCAAGCGCATCAAGGCATCCACAGTTTGTGGAGTCGGGTTAACGATGTCGATCAAACGCTTATGTGTGCGTTGTTCGAATTGTTCCCGAGAATCCTTGTACTTGTGCACCGCACGAAGAATAGTAATGATTTGTTTTTCAGTAGGAAGCGGAATCGGACCGGATACACCTGCACCCGAACGTTTTGCTGTTTCAACAATTTTCTCCGCGGATTGATCAAGAATTCTGTGGTCGTAAGCTTTCAAACGAATACGAATTTTTTGCTTTGCCATTTTAGTCCCTCCTTCTATCGCCCAATTTTTTATCGGACATACTCCGTGAAAATTTTCTAGCCACTGTCCCATGGCAAAGGGGCCGGGTGTGCCAGTAACCTCTCACATCATCGCAACGTCACAGAACAACATTCATTATTATATAGAAAAGATAGGCGTATTGCAAGCATATTTAAGAAAAACATTTAAACTTATCTTTTCTGATGAAATGACTTCGTTTATTGTAGTGTTTATCTTCAATATCCAGGCTGCCTTGCCAATCCTTCTAAACTCGTAAATGATGTTCATTTTATATGACGCAGGTTCCGAAACTTTACACATAATAAAAGAGTTCTTTATCCGATGTCGGATAAAGAACTCTTCCGAAGCTTCGTTACAATACAATGTTACTCGTTCCAGTACACTGTTGCATATGCTTTATTCAGCGTTAAGCCGAATTATTTTTGGATCGATGCTACGGAACCGGCACCTACTGTACGTCCACCTTCACGAATGGAGAACTTAGTTCCTTCTTCAATCGCAATTGGGGAGATCAGGGAAACAGTAACTGTGATGTTATCACCAGGCATTACCATTTCAGTACCTTCAGGCAAGTTGATGATGCCTGTTACGTCAGTTGTACGGAAGTAGAACTGTGGACGGTAACCAGTGAAGAATGGTTTGTGACGTCCGCCCTCTTCTTTAGTCAAAACGTAGATTTGAGCTGTGAATTCTGTGTGAGGCTTAACAGAACCCGGTTTAGCCAAAACTTGGCCACGCTCGATGTTGTTACGGTCAACACCACGAAGAAGTGCTCCGATGTTGTCACCTGCTTGAGCGGAATCCAGCAATTTGCGGAACATCTCAACGCCAGTTACAACAGATTTTTTAGTTTCTTCAGTGATACCAACGATTTCGATCTCTTCGCCGACTTTAACAGTACCACGCTCTACACGGCCAGTAGCAACAGTACCACGACCAGTGATAGAGAATACGTCCTCGACAGGCATCAAGAAAGGCTTGTCAGTTTGACGCTCAGGCAGTGGGATGTAAGTGTCGATTTCTTTGAACATCTCAACGATTTTTTGAGCCCATTCGCCATCTGGGTTAGCCAGTGCTTCACGAGCAGATCCACGAGTGATTGGAGTATCGTCACCTGGGAACTCATATTCGTTAAGAAGGTCGCGAACTTCCATCTCAACCAATTCCAACAACTCTTCGTCTTCGACCATGTCACATTTGTTCAAGAATACAACAATGTAAGGTACGCCTACTTGACGGGAGAGCAAGATGTGCTCACGAGTTTGTGGCATTGGGCCGTCAGCTGCGGATACTACCAAGATAGCTCCGTCCATTTGTGCCGCGCCAGTGATCATGTTTTTAACATAGTCGGCGTGACCTGGGCAGTCTACGTGAGCGTAGTGACGAGTGTCAGTTTCGTACTCAACGTGTGCTGTGGAGATAGTGATACCGCGCTCGCGCTCTTCTGGAGCTTTGTCGATTTGGTCGAATGCTACAGCAGCACCACCGTAAGTTTTGGACAA
Organism: Paenibacillus sp. FSL R5-0749; assembly: GCF_038595085.1. NCBI lineage: Bacteria > Bacillati > Bacillota > Bacilli > Caryophanales > Paenibacillaceae > Paenibacillus > Paenibacillus sp. FSL R5-0749. Next base: position 5,878,480 of record NZ_CP152005.1, read on the forward strand.
TACAGTTGTGATTGCAGCAGTCAGAGTTGTTTTACCGTGATCGACGTGACCGATAGTACCGATGTTAACGTGGGGTTTATTACGTTCGTATTTAGCCTTTGCCATTTGAACGTGGCCTCCTTAAAATTATAATTTTATGTTTTCACTGAATGAAGTGCTCCGAAATGAATTCTTATGCACTTACATCCAGTGTGAGAAAACTACTCGGTGCCTTTTGTTTTGGCAACGATTTCTTCAGCGATGCTCTTAGGAACTTCTTCATAGTGAGAGAGTTCCATGGAGAACACGCCGCGTCCTTGAGTACCGGAACGAAGAGTTGTAGAGTAACCAAACATTTCAGACAAAGGTACCTTAGCACGGATGATTTGAGCTCCACTACGGGAATCCATACCTTCGATGCGGCCACGACGGGAGTTCAACATACCCATTACGTCACCCATGTACTCTTCTGGAACTGTTACTTCTACTTTCATGATAGGCTCAAGCAGAACTGGTTTACACTTGTCTTTAGCCGCTTTAAGCGCCATTGATCCGGCAATTTTAAATGCCATCTCATTGGAATCGACATCATGGTAAGATCCGTCTACGATTGTAGCCTTAACGTCAACAAGCGGGAAGCCTGCGATAACGCCGTTTTTCATTTGCTCTTCAATCCCTGACAGTGCAGGTTGAATGTATTCTCTAGGAACGGAACCACCGACAACCTTACTTTCGAACTGGCTGCCTGTACCCGGCTCGAGAGGTTCGAATTCAACCCATACGTGACCGTATTGACCACGACCACCGGATTGACGTACGAATTTACCTTCAACGCGCGCTGGAGCACGGAATGTTTCACGGTAAGCTACTTGTGGTTTACCCACAGTAGTTTCAACCTTGAACTCACGACGCATACGGTCGATGATGATATCAAGGTGAAGCTCACCCATACCTGCCAAGATAGTTTGACCTGTTTCTTCATCAGTATGAGCACGAAGAGTTGGATCCTCTTCAGTCAACTTACCGAGAGCAACACCCATTTTGTCTTGGTCAGCTTTGGTTTTAGGTTCAACGGCGATTTCGATAACCGGATCAGGGAAGTTCATTGACTCCAAGATAACCGGATTTTTCTCATCACATAGTGTATCACCTGTACCGGTATCTTTCAAACCTACGGCAGCTGCAATATCACCGGAGTAAACTTCAGTGATCTCTTGACGGCTGTTCGCATGCATTTGAAGGATACGACCGATACGCTCACGTTTGTTTTTAGTTGCATTCAATACATATGAACCGGATTGAAGAATACCGGAATACACGCGGAAGAATGTCAATTTACCAACGTAAGGGTCAGTCATGATTTTGAATGCCAATGCGGAGAATGGCTCTTCATCAGAGGACTTACGAACTGCTTCAGTTCCATCTTCAAGATGACCAGTGATTGAAGGTACATCTGTTGGAGCTGGCAAGTAGTCGATAACAGCATCCAACATCAGTTGAACACCTTTGTTACGATATGAGGATCCACAGATAACAGGGAAGATCTTAACATCTACAACACCTTTACGGAGAGCGCCTTTGATCTCTTCAATAGAGATTTCTTCGCCTTCCAGGTACTTCATTGTCAATTCTTCATCCAGTTCTGCAACACGCTCAATCAATTCATTACGGAGTTCTTCAACTTGCTCTTTGAATTCCGCAGGAATTTCTGTTTCTTCGATATTTTGACCAAGGTCATCTTTGTACATATGAGCCTTTTGTTCAACAATATCGATAATACCGATGAAATCATTTTCAGCGCCAATTGGAAGCTGAATCGCAACAGCGTTCGCTTGAAGGCGATCACGCATGTCGGATACAACGTTCAAGAAGTCAGCACCGATGATATCCATTTTGTTTACATATGCGATACGAGGTACGCCGTACTTGTCAGCCTGTCTCCATACAGTTTCAGACTGAGGCTCAACGCCTTCTTTCGCACTGAATACACCAACTGCTCCGTCCAATACACGAAGGGAACGTTCAACTTCAACAGTGAAGTCAACGTGTCCCGGGGTATCAATAATATTAACGCGGTGGCCTTTCCAAGCAGCGGTAGTCGCAGCGGAAGTAATCGTAATTCCGCGCTCCTGTTCCTGTTCCATCCAGTCCATTGTCGCAGCGCCTTCGTGTACTTCACCGATTTTGTGCGTACGTCCTGTGTAGAACAAGATCCGCTCAGTTGTCGTGGTTTTACCCGCATCAATATGAGCCATGATCCCGATATTACGTGTATTTTTTAAGGAGAACTCTCTAGCCATGAAATGGGTCTCCCTTCAAAATAGAAGTTTTTTATTGTGAACTGAATCCTACCAACGGTAGTGAGCAAACGCTTTGTTCGCTTCAGCCATTTTGTGCGTATCTTCACGTTTTTTAACGGAAGCGCCTGTGTTGTTGGAAGCGTCGATGATCTCAGCCGCCAAACGCTCTTCCATTGTTTTCTCACCGCGGTTGCGGGAGTAGTTCACGAGCCAACGTAGTCCCAGAGCAGTACGTCTCTCTGGTTTTACCTCGATTGGTACTTGGTAGTTGGCACCGCCGACACGGCGAGCTTTAACTTCCAGGACTGGCATGATATTCTTGATTGCTGCTTCAAATACTTCCATCGGGTCATTACCCGTACGTTCTTGAATCAACTTGAACGCATTATACAGAATGCTTTGAGCAACACCGCGTTTTCCGTCGAGCATGATGCGATTGATCAAACGAGTAACCAACTTGGAGTTGTATACCGGATCTGGCAACACGTCTCTTTTCGTAACTGGACCTTTGCGTGGCATGGATATCCCCCTTTCTTTCTTGTTCAGCAGACCCTGTACCTTCCAGACCTAAGCCAGAAGGCTTTCAGGTTCTCTGCTTATAATGGTTTAGGCTTTTTTAGCTTTTGGACGTTTTGCACCGTATTTCGAACGAGCTTGCATACGGTTGTTTACGCCTGCAGTATCGAGAGCTCCACGAACGATGTGATAACGAACCCCTGCAAGGTCTTTAACTTTACCTCCGCGGATCAATACCACACTGTGCTCTTGAAGGTTATGTCCGATTCCCGGGATATAAGCAGTTACCTCGAGACGGTTCGTCAAACGAACACGGGCATACTTACGAAGTGCAGAGTTTGGTTTACGTGGAGTCATTGTACCTACACGAGTGCAGACACCACGTTTTTGTGGGGCACTGATGTTAGTAGATTCACGTTTCAAAGCGTTGAATCCTTTTTGCAAAGCTGGAGATTTTGACTTCTCAACTTTTGCTTGACGTCCTTTACGAACCAGTTGGTTAATAGTTGGCATGTGATTGCCACCCCCTTCCTCAAATATTCATGTTTCTTTATAAACCTCTTTTCGCTAAGTCCACAGACCCAGGCGGTTCATAAAAAGACAAATGAAAAGTTTTTGCCTTGGAGAATCCCTAAAAGTTCTCGGACAAAAACGTTCCTTACACTATCATTTTACGACAGCAGCCATAGCTGCTCCCACTCCAATCCCGCAAGCTTTGCCGAGATTTTTCATTGTATCCACTTTCGTGTACTTTACATTGTGTTGTTCACACAAGGCAATGATTTTGGAAGTGAGCTGCGGATCACTATCTTCTGCGACATAGACTTCAGAAGCCATACCTGTCTGCACCATCCGCATGGTCTGTTTGGTACCTATTTTGACATGAGCATCTTGCAAGGCTTTTTCATTAGACATTGTGCATTCCTCCGAATAGAACCATGTACAATCAGCTGCCCACGCACCTTTGATATATTAGCATCTAGCGCAAGCATTGTCAATGCTAATCCTAAAAGATTTTATAAAAGTTTACGTACATCAGGATTCGTCCGCCTGCACTATACAAGCGTCCACCTCCTGACGTACAAAACTTTCATCCTCTCTAAATGAGAAGAAATCTATTTAATCAACCGAAACTGGCTCGAGTTCTTCTACTGAAGATTGGCCATCTTCTGGCTCAGCAAACTTGATGCTGCGGTAACGGTGCATACCTGTACCTGCAGGGATCAATTTACCGATGATTACATTTTCCTTCAGACCGAGCAACTGATCGACTTTACCTTTGATCGCTGCATCTGTCAGTACACGTGTAGTTTCTTGGAACGAAGCCGCTGAGAGGAACGAGTCTGTTTCCAGGGATGCTTTCGTAATACCGAGCAGGATTGGTTTAGCAACCGCTGGCTCTTTATCACTAAGAATCGCAATTTTGTTAGCTCTTTCGTACTCATGCGTATCTACGAACGACCCTGGCAACAGCGTTGTATCCCCTGCATCTACGATGCGGATTTTACGCAGCATTTGACGGATCATAACTTCAACGTGTTTGTCATTGATTTCTACGCCTTGGTTACGGTATACGCGCTGTACTTCCTGCAAAATGTAGTTTTGTACGCCACGTACGCCTTTAATGCGCAGCATTTCTTTTGGATCGATGGAACCGTCTGTCAACTCATCACCAGCTTCAATTTCCATGCCTTCGCTTACGCGCACACGGGAACCGTAGGTAACAGAGTATACTTTGGACTCCGCTTCACCTTGAATTTCGATTTCACGACGATCTTTCGCTTCGCGAATCTCTTTAACTACACCATCAATTTCACTGATCGTTGCTTGACCTTTAGGATTACGAGCTTCAAACAACTCCTGGATACGCGGCAAACCTTGCGTAATATCGTCTCCGGCTACACCGCCGGTGTGGAACGTACGCATTGTCAACTGTGTTCCTGGTTCACCAATGGATTGTGCTGCAATAATACCAACTGCTTCACCGATCTCCACATGTTTACCTGTCGCAAGGTTACGACCGTAACACTTCTTGCAGACACCATGACTTGCACGGCAGCTGAGTACGGAACGGATTTGCAATTTGGTTACGCCCGCTTTGATGATTGCCTCTGCTTTGTCGGAGTCAATCAATTCATTACGACCTGCAATGATTTCTTTCGTTTCCGGATGACGAACTGTCTCGAAGCAGTATCTGCCTTCAATACGGTCATAGAGATCTTCAATAACCTCTTTACCATCCTGAATACGACTTACCGTAAAGCCTTTATCTGTACCACAATCATCATCACGCACGATTACGTCTTGGGCTACGTCTACGAGACGACGAGTCAGGTAACCTGAATCGGCTGTACGTAGGGCTGTATCCGCCAAACCTTTACGCGCTCCGTGAGTGGAGATAAAGTACTCGAGTACTGTCAGACCTTCACGGAAGTTCGATTTGATTGGGAGTTCGATGATTCGACCAGACGGGTTGGCCATCAGACCACGCATACCGCCCAATTGGGTGATTTGCGATTTGTTACCCCGTGCTTTGGAGTCTACCATCATCATGATCGAGTTGTAACGGTCCATGGACTTCATCAGAATCTCAGTGATGTCATCTTTGGATTTTGACCAGATATCAATGATACGGTCATAGCGCTCTTCATTCGTAATCAGACCACGACGGTACTGATTCGTAACGATTTGTGCTTTATCCTCAGACTGTCTAAGAATTTCAAACTTCTCAGGCGGAACGATAACATCAGATACCGCAACCGTGATACCGGCACGGGTAGAGTATGTGAATCCAAGTTGTTTGATTTTATCCAAAATAACGGCTGTTTCCGTTGTGTGATAAATTTCGAAACAACGTGCAATGATGGAACCGAGATATTCTTTGCCGACACCGCCAGCCAGAGGAGCATTCATAATAGCCTCTCTGAGGTCAGCACCTTTTTCATATACAAATGAGTGATCTGCAGTACCTTGGTACAGGTTCGCACGAGTCGCATCATTGATATACGGGAAGCTTGCCGGGAAAATTTCATTGAAGATAATTTTACCGATAGTAGTCAGCAACATTCCTTCTTGTTGCTCTTCCGTGAAGCTTGTTTTACCAAGCGCCTTAACCGGAATAGCTACACGAGCGTGCAGACCAGCAGTACCACGTTGGTATGCCGATACAGCTTCGTTCACTGTACGCAGGATCATACCTGTGCCCTTTTCTTCCTTGTTGTCCATAGTGAGGTAATAAGAACCAAGCACCATATCCTGGGAAGGAGTAACAACCGGTTTACCGTCTTTCGGGTTCAAAATGTTTCCTGATGCAAGCATCAGAATACGTGCTTCCGCTTGAGCTTCAGCGGACAACGGAACGTGCACGGCCATTTGGTCACCGTCAAAGTCGGCATTGTATGCCGTACATACGAGTGGGTGAAGACGAATTGCTTTCCCTTCAACGAGAATCGGTTCAAACGCTTGAATACCGAGTCTGTGAAGCGTAGGGGCACGGTTCAACAGAACCGGATGCTCCTTGATTACTTCTTCAAGAACATCCCATACTTCAGGACTTACACGCTCAACTTTACGTTTCGCGCTCTTGATGTTGTGGGCAAGCCCTTTATTTACAAGCTCTTTCATAACGAAAGGCTTGAACAATTCAAGTGCCATATCTTTTGGCAGACCACACTGATACATTTTCAGATAAGGTCCGACAACGATAACGGAACGACCAGAATAGTCAACCCGTTTACCGAGCAAGTTCTGACGGAAACGTCCTTGTTTACCTTTCAGCATGTGGCTGAGGGATTTCAATGGACGGTTACCAGGACCCGTTACCGGGCGACCGCGACGACCATTATCGATCAATGCGTCAACAGCTTCCTGCAACATCCGTTTTTCATTTTGCACGATAATATCTGGCGCGCCCAGATCAAGCAGACGTTTCAGACGGTTATTCCGGTTAATTACACGCCGATACAAGTCATTCAGGTCAGACGTTGCAAAACGTCCACCGTCCAACTGTACCATTGGACGAAGTTCCGGCGGGATAACAGGAAGTACATCCATGATCATCCACTCTGGCTTGTTGCCAGAATTACGGAAAGCTTCGATAACTTCCAGACGTTTGATTGCACGATTACGACGTTGTCCTTGCGCAGTCCGGAGCTCTTCTTTCAGGAACTCGAGCTCTTTGTCTATGTCAAGATCTTGAAGCAGTTTTTTAACCGCTTCTGCACCCATGCCAGCCTGGAAACCATAACCGTATTTTTCACGGTAGCTGCGGTATTCTTTCTCGGACAACAGTTGTTTTTTCTCCAGTGGAGTTTCTCCTGGATCCGTTACAACATATGATGCAAAGTAGATAATCTCTTCAAGAGATCTTGGAGACATATCCAGAGCAAGACCCATACGGCTCGGAATACCTTTGAAGTACCAGATATGCGATACCGGAGCAGCGAGCTCAATATGGCCCATCCGTTCGCGACGTACTTTCGCACGTGTTACTTCAACGCCACAACGATCACAGACAACGCCTTTATAACGAACGCGTTTGTATTTACCGCAATGACATTCCCAGTCTTTTGTAGGGCCAAAAATCTTTTCGCAGAACAGCCCTTCTTTTTCCGGTTTCAACGTACGATAGTTGATCGTTTCCGGTTTTTTCACTTCTCCGCGGGACCAAGAACGAATTTTCTCTGGGGAAGCAAGCCCGATCTTCATGTATTCGAAATTGTTGACGTCCAACAAGGAGCAACCCTCCTTAACCAATTCCTGTAATCTAGGTTACGCCCTCTCCGGCCGAAGCCGGAGCAAGACGCGAACCTGATGAAAAACGCCGGTCATCATGCGCTCGAAGCGAATTATTCCGCTCCGACCTCTGTACCCTCAAGGTTGAGGCTGAGCTTATCGCTCGCAGCGTCATCTTCATCGTCCATTTCTCTCATTTCAATCTCTTGCTCATCTTCACTCAAAATCTTAACGTCCATACCCAAGCTTTGCAGCTCTTTGATCAATACTTTGAATGATTCAGGAACACCTGGTTCAGGAACATTCTCGCCTTTGACAATGGATTCATATGTTTTAACCCGACCAACAACATCATCGGATTTAACAGTCAAGATTTCTTGCAGTGTATAAGCAGCACCGTACGCCTCAAGCGCCCATACTTCCATCTCCCCGAAACGCTGTCCACCAAATTGGGCTTTACCACCCAATGGCTGTTGCGTAACAAGTGAGTAAGGACCCGTGGAACGGGCATGGATTTTATCATCAACCATGTGTGCCAATTTGATCATGTGCATGACACCAACGGTAACTTCACGTTCAAACTCTTCACCTGTACGACCATCATACAGGACGGTTTTACCATTACGTTGCATTCCTGCTTCTTCCATCGTATCGAAGACATCATACTCCTTCGCTCCGTCGAATACAGGAGTTGCTACGTGAATACCCAGTTGCATTGCGGCCATACCCAAGTGAACCTCAAGTACTTGACCGATATTCATCCGGGACGGTACGCCCAGTGGGTTAAGAACGATCTGAACCGGTGTACCGTCTGGCAGGAAAGGCATATCTTCTTCCGGCAAGATGCGGGCCACGACCCCTTTGTTACCATGACGTCCGGCCATTTTATCACCCTCGGAAATTTTCCGTTTTTGAGCGATATATACACGAACGAGTTGGTTAACACCTGGAGGCAGTTCATCACCGTTTTCACGGGTAAATACTTTCACGTCTACTACGATACCGTCGGTACCATGTGGTACACGCAAGGAAGTATCACGTACTTCACGTGCTTTCTCACCAAAGATCGCATGCAGGAGACGTTCTTCTGCTGTCAGCTCTGTTACACCTTTAGGTGTTACTTTACCAACCAGAATGTCGCCAGCACTGATCTCAGCACCGATGCGGATAATACCGCGCTCATCCAAGTTACGCAACGCTTCTTCCCCAACGTTAGGGATGTCACGTGTGATCTCTTCAGGTCCGAGCTTGGTATCACGTGCTTCAGACTCATACTCCTCGATATGGATGGATGTGTATACATCTTCCTTAACGAGTTTTTCACTGAGCAAGATCGCATCCTCGTAGTTGTAACCTTCCCAAGTCATGAAGGCAACAACAACGTTACGTCCCAGAGCCAATTCACCCATTTCCGTTGAAGGACCGTCAGCGAGGATATCGCCAGCTTTGACAGCAGCACCTCTTTTGACAATCGGACGCTGGTTAATGCATGTTCCTTGGTTCGAACGCATAAATTTGTGTAATTTATATTTAACGATATCGCCTTTAACTTCCTGACCGTCCACTTCTTCAACACGACGGAGCCAAATCTCGTTCGCAGAAGAACGTTCAATAATTCCGTCATAATCGGAGACAATACATACACCAGAGTCTTTTGCAGCTTTGTGCTCCATACCTGTTCCTACAAGTGGTGCTTTAGGAATCAAGAGTGGAACCGCCTGCCGCTGCATGTTAGATCCCATGAGTGCACGGTTGGAGTCATCGTTCTCAAGGAACGGGATAAGCGCTGTAGCGACGGATACAACCTGTTTAGGAGATACGTCCATGTAGTCAACTCGCTCACTCGGCATCGTAAGGATGTTATCCGACTGTTTGTTGTAACGTACAATGATCGCTTCTTCTTCAAATGTACCGTCTTCGTTCAACTTCGCATTCGCTTGCGCGATGACATAGTTGTCCTCTTCATCCGCTGTCAGGTAATCAATTTGCTCGGTCACAATACCTGTCTTCGGATCAACCCAACGATATGGAGCTTCAATGAAGCCATATTCATTCACACGGGCGAACGTTGACAAGGAGTTGATCAAACCGATGTTCGGTCCCTCTGGAGTCTCGATAGGACACATACGGCCATAGTGGGATGGATGGACGTCACGCACTTCCATACCTGCGCGCTCACGCGTCAAACCACCGGGTCCGAGTGCGGACAAACGACGTTTATGTGTCAACTCACCCAGCGGGTTCGTTTGATCCATAAACTGTGACAATTGAGAGCTACCAAAGAACTCTTTAATGGATGCAATAACAGGACGTATGTTGATCAATGCCTGTGGTGTAATGACGTTGGCATCCTGAATGGACATTCTCTCACGAACCACACGCTCCATACGGGACAAACCGATACGGAACTGGTTCTGCAGGAGTTCACCCACTGAACGCAAACGACGGTTACCCAGATGATCGATATCATCCGTGCTACCAATTCCCTGCAGAAGGTTAAGGAAATAACTGATGGACGAAATAATATCCGCCGGAGTCACGTTTTTAACGGACTTGTCAATGTTTGCATTGGCAATCAGTTTAACAACTTTGCCATCTTCAGTTGGTGAGAATACATCAATCGTTTGCATAGGGATATCATTGGCATCCAAAACGCCGTTACCCACGTGATACGTGCGGAATCCAACGCTTTTCTCCAGATACGGCATGATTTCATCCAACAAACGACGATCAACCATTTGGCCTGCTTCAGCAATGATTTCACCTGTTTCAGCGTCAACAAGTGATTCAGCCAAGCGTTGGTTAAACAAACGGTTTTTGATGTGAAGTTTTTTATTCATTTTGTAACGACCTACATTAGCAAGGTCATAACGTTTTGGATCAAAGAAACGTGCTACGAGCAAGCTTTTCGCATTATCCAATGTTGGCGGCTCGCCCGGACGAAGACGCTCGTAGATCTCAATGAGTGCTTTCTCCGTGGAATCCGTGTTGTCTTTGTCCAGTGTGTTGCGGATATATTCGTCATTACCGAGCAGATCCAGAATCTCAGCATCTGTGCCAAAACCAAGTGAACGCAGGAGAACCGTAACCGGTATTTTACGTGTACGGTCGATCCGGACGTAAACAACATCCTTCGCGTCCATCTCCAGTTCGAGCCAAGCGCCGCGGTTAGGAATAACTGTAGCGGTATACGTTTTTTTGGCGTTTTTATCTACTTTGGTACTGAAGTAAACGCTAGGAGAGCGAACCAACTGGCTGACAATAACCCGTTCCGCACCATTAATAATAAATGTGCCCGTGTTGGTCATCAGCGGGAAATCTCCCATGAATACTTCCTGCTCTTTGACTTCGCCGGTTTCCTTATTAATGAGCCGGACTTTGACCCGAAGCGGTGCTGCATAAGTAACGTCACGCTCTTTCGCGTCATCTACTGTATACTTCGGTTCACCGAGACTGTAATCGATAAATTCCAAAATCAAGTTGCCTGTGAAATCCTGGATCGGCGAGATATCCTGGAACATTTCGCGCAACCCTTCCTCCAAAAACCAATCATATGATTTTTGTTGAATTTCAATCAGGTTAGGAACTTCGAGTATCTCGTTAATTCGTGCATAACTGCGCCGAGTGCGTCGACCATATTGAACAAGATGTCCTGCCAACTTAAACTCACCCCTCAATGTCTACTCACTTTAAAAATTTCGTTGCGAACCTCTGTTTGTAACCTTATAATGGTACACATACAGAGCAAAGCAATGCATCCACAAATAAAGAAAAGCCCTTACTCGAAATGTCGTTCGAAAAAAGAGCAACTTTGATCGGCGGATGTCTTTCCAAAACATTCTTATCCCCAGTTTGCCCAAAATGTACATATTATACGCCAAACGTAGGCATAATAAGCCCGTTCGGCGTAAAAAAAGGTTGACATTTTTAGTTAGCTAAAGCCAAGTAGGGCATCTTAATACTGACATTTTACAATAATACCACGACCTGAATTTCAAGTCAATAGTCCTATTGCAAAAAAAATGATCCCCTGCTTACTTTACAAACTCGGATTCAGCTTTTAGTAGAATCCTCTTCCGATTTCATCGCTTTGAAAATCCGGTAGCCTTTATCCTTCGTCACTTCTTCCACTCTTCCAAACAAAGATTCCAACTTTGCTTTTGCTGATGGAGCCCCTTGTTTCTTCTGAATGACAATCCACAACGAACCACCTACCTTCAGATGACGATGTGCCTGTTCGAAAATAGTATGAACCGTCTCTTTCCCAGCCCGTATAGGCGGATTGGTTAAGATAACGTCAAAATCTTGCTTTTTTACTTCAGCCAGTAGATTACTTTGCAATACGGTAACATTGTTAATCCCGTTCGCTTTTGCATTTTCCCTGGAAAGTTCAACGGCTCTCTCGTTGATATCGATCATGGTGACATGTCCGTCCGGTACAAGTTTGGCTGCTGTAAGACCCATCGGTCCATATCCACAACCCACATCGAGAACATGAGCCCCTGATGGCAACTCTATCGCATCAATCAATACTCTGCTGCCATAATCGATTCCGTTTTTGGAAAACACACCGGCGTCCGTCACGAATCGCAGACTGAATCCGCGAAGAATCGCTTCAGTTGCTCTGCGATCATGCGCTACTTGCGGTTTGTCCGAATAATAATGATTGGACATGTCCTCACTCACTTTCCATTTACAATTACAGCAACAAACCCCTTGATATAAGTCAAGGGGTTTGTTGTTTTGTTCATCTAGCTTATAAAAGCTAAATTATTTAACTTCGATTGTAGCGCCAGCTTCTTCAAGCTTAGCTTTAACCGCTTCTGCTTCTTCTTTAGCAACTTTTTCTTTCAATGCTTTTGGAGCGTTGTCAACCAGTTCTTTTGCTTCTTTCAGGCCAAGACCTGTGATTTCGCGAACTGCTTTGATAACGTTGATTTTGGAAGCACCAGCGTTAGTCAAGATTACGTCGAACTCGGATTGCTCAGCTTCAGCAGAAGCAGCGCCTGCACCTGCAGCAGCTACTGGAGCTGCAGCAGTTACGCCGAATTCTTCTTCGATTGCTTTAACAAGATCGTTCAATTCCAGTACAGTCATGCCTTTGATTGCTTCCAAGATTTGCTCTTTACTCATGAGTGAACCTCCATATATAATATTATTTTTTTTAATTCATTTGCCGCCTAAGCAGCGTTCAGATCAAGTTGCTTACGCGCCTTGCTCTTCTTTTTCTGCAACTGCTTTAACCGCAAGCGCGAAGTTGCGCACTGGCGCTTGAAGCACGCTGAGGAGCATGGAAAGGAGTCCATCGCGGGATGGCAATTCTGCCAACGCCTTAACTTCTTGTACTCCGATTACGCGACCTTCTACGATAGCACCTTTCAATTCCAGTGCATCGTTCTTTTTCGCGAAGTCGTTCAGAATTTTAGCGGGAGCCACAACGTCGTCTGCGCTGAATGCAATTGCAGTAGGACCTGTAAGAACACTATCGAGTTCTGTCAGTTCTGCTGCTGCAGCTGCACGGCGAAGCAACGAGTTTTTCAGCACTTGGAATTCGATCCCTGCTTCACGAAGTTGCTTACGCAACTCAGTTACTTGGGCAACGTTCAATCCGCGATAGTCAACAACAACAGTTGTAACGCTCTCGCGCAATTTTGCTGTTACTGCATCAACGGACTCTTGTTTTGCTTGAATCACTTTTGCGTTTGCCAATCTGTACACCTCCTGGTCAAATTTATCCCATTAAGAAAAGCCTCCGTAGAATCACGAAGGCTTGATATATACTCATCATCGATTTGCATCGTTCTAAGTTCTATAATCACACCTCGGCAGGAAATTAAGCCTAATGGCACCTACTGTCTACGGCAAGCATATTCAAATGTCAACGGTCAGTCACTCGGACTCACAACTTTTATATCTTATCAAAAACAGGACAAGCCTGTCAAGAGATATTATCTAAAAGCTGCTGCGTTCACGCGTGCTCCAGGGCCCATCGTGGAAGAAAGACTAACATTCTTCAGATAAACACCTTTTGCTGCCGCTGGTTTAGCACGATTCAGAGCTTCCATGAGAGCTTTGAAGTTCTCATTAAGTTGCTCAGAAGAGAAAGAAGCTTTACCAATCGGTGCATGAATTTGACCTGCACGATCCAGACGATATTCGATTTTACCGGCTTTAATTTCTTGAACAGCCTTAGTTACATCGAAAGTTACCGTTCCGGCTTTAGGGTTAGGCATCAGACCTTTACCGCCGAGCAGTCGGCCCAATTTACCTACTTCACTCATCATATCTGGTGTCGCTACGCAGACGTCGAATTCGAACCAGCCTTGTTGGATTTTGTTGATCATGTCTGCATCACCAACATAGTCCGCGCCAGCCGCTTCCGCTTCTTTCGCTTTGTCACCTTTTGCAAATACCAATACGCGTTGTGTTTTACCTGTGCCGTGTGGCAAGACAACAACACCACGTACAGCCTGGTCTTGCTTACGAGGGTCTACACCCAAACGAACTGCCGCTTCGATTGTTTCATCGAATTTTGCAGTAGCTGCCTTTTTCACAAGCTCTACAGCTTCTGAAGGCTCGTAAGTTGCTTCGCTGTCAATCAGCTTAGCAGCTTCCAGGTATTTTTTACCGTGTTTAGCCATGTTTTATTCCTCCTTTGTGGTGTTAGCGGATATACCTCCCACATCAACCGGTCGCGAATCGACCGGTTTTACGAAGCCATGTTTCTTATGAAAATTAGTCTTCGATGGTGATACCCATGCTGCGGGCAGTACCTTCGACCATACGCATAGCGGACTCAACGTCTGCTGCATTCAGGTCAGGCATTTTTGTTTCTGCGATTTGACGAACCGCATCACGTTTAACAGTAGCAACTTTTTTCTTGTTCGGTTCTCCGGATCCTTTTTCAACTTTAGCTGCCACTTTCAACAGAACTGCTGCTGGTGGAGTTTTAGTGATGAAAGTAAAGGAACGGTCTTCGAATACAGAAATTTCAACTGGAATAATCAATCCTGCTTGATCAGCTGTACGAGCGTTGAATTCTTTACAGAATGCCATGATGTTGACACCTGCTTGACCCAAAGCTGGACCTACTGGTGGCGCTGGATTTGCTTTACCTGCTGGAATCTGCAGTTTTACCATTTTGATTACCTTTTTTGCCATGATTGACACCTCCTTGCAAAATAGTGGTTAACGGGCCTTGCAGCCCTCCCACAAGAAACTTGAAGAAACTATATCTTCTCCACTTGCGTATATTCCAACTCAAGCGGTGTTTCCCGTCCAAACATGTTCACGTGCACTTTCAACTTGCTTTTGTCTACCAAAATTTCTTCCACGGAGCCTACGAAATTCGCAAAAGGACCGACTTTAATACGCACGGATTCCTTAATATCGAACTCAATTTTCGGCTTAGGTTCAACCATGCCCATGTGCTTCAGAATTTGTTCCACTTCTTCAGGCAACAAAGCAGTTGGTTTGGACCCAGAACCTGTCGAACCGACAAATCCTGTAACACCTGGTGTGTTGCGAACAACATACCAAGAATCATCCGTCTGTACCATTTCCACCAAGACATAACCCGGGTAAACTTTACGCATAACGGTTTTTTTCTTACCGTCCTTGTTTACCACTTCTTCTTCCATAGGAACAAGAACGCGGAATATCTTGTCTTCCATGCCCATAGACTCGACGCGTTTTTCCAAATTGGCCTTGACCTTGTTCTCATACCCTGAATAGGTATGAACGACGTACCATCTTTTTTCCATATCAAGCCACCGGAACCCTTCTTAAATAATCGCTTCGATCACAAAGGAGATGCCAATGTCAATGACCCAAAAAAACAGCGTCATAACCACAACAGTACCAAGTACGATCAATGTGTAGTTGGTCAGCTCTTTACGATTAGGCCAGCGAACTTTTTTAAGTTCAGCCCAGCTTTCTGAGAAAAAGGAAATCAGAGATTTGAAACTTCGTTTCACGCCGACACCTCCAAAAACTATCTGGTTTCGCGATGAGAAGTCTGCTCGTTACAAAACTTGCAAAATTTCTTCATCTCCATGCGGTCGGGGTGATTACGCTTGTTTTTTGTCGTAGTGTAATTTCTTTGTTTGCAGTTAGTACAAGCCAAAGTAATAATTACCCGCATGATGTACACCTCCCGAAGACTTCCACATTCAAGCAGAGTCTCTAAATTGATCCTGAAAAAAAGCCATAAATTTAGGCCTACCTAAAACACTTTATCACAAGGGTATAACCATGTCAATGAAAGAATAGCCTTTCATTCATTGGGTATTACTTCCGTACAACGTACATTCGTTTCGCATCTCTGTTTTTCTCTTCTCCTATACGGACCGAGCGATTACTAGTATAAACATTCTTTGATTTTATAAACTTGAGACAGTAAAAAAAGACTCAAACACCGAGCCTTTTCCATCAACGACAACATGTGTTCAATTATCTCGAACTTCCAGGTACTTTTCAAGTTTGCGCTTGACGCGCTGAAGTGCATTATCAATGGACTTCACATGTCTGTCCAAATCTACTGCAATCTCTTGATAAGATCTCCCGTCCAGATACAACATCAATACTTTACGTTCCAGATCACTTAGAATCTCGGACATTTTATCTTCCAGGCCCACAAACTCTTCCTGATTGATGATTAATTCTTCCGGATCACTGACCTGGGTTCCACAAATCACATCGAGTAACGTACGATCAGACTCTTCGTCATAAATGGGCTTGTCCAGAGATACATAAGAATTAAGCGGAATATGCTTCTGACGTGTTGCTGTCTTAATCGCCGTGATAATCTGTCTTGTAATACACAGTTCAGCAAAAGCCTTGAATGAAGCCAGCTTGTCCCCTTTAAAATCTCGAATGGATTTATAGAGGCCAATCATTCCTTCTTGAATAATATCTTCCCGGTCTGCCCCAATCAGAAAATAAGATCTAGCCTTGGCGCGTACAAAGTTACGATACTTGTTAATCAAAAACTCTAACGCTTCGCTTTCGCCTTCACGGAAAGCTTCGACAATGTCTTCGTCACTTTGGTAATCATACTTAGATAACATGATATCTTTGAGGTCGACACTCACAGACAATCCCTCCGGCTGCAACGCAAGGTACCCCGTTACTCTACTCTATGAAATATAGGATCAGTATATATGATGGTACCTCACACCGTCAACCACGCTCTGCCTAAAAAAGAACATCAATAACATAAATGTCAAGAGTTTCAATATTCTAATTTTTGTAAAAACGAACTGTTATTCCCGGCGCCACCGTTCAAACTCTTTCAATACATCCGGACTCAACTTGCCCCCGAGTGTGTTACGCGTGGTCTTCGCCTGATCTTCTTCCAGTCGTTTTTTTAATTCTTTTTCGTTCTGCTCAACCTCAATGAGCAGTTCCCTTGCAGATACGCGTAGCGCTCCCTGTCCGAAAATGACATGTTGCTCTACCATATCGCTCGTAGCCACATAGATTTGGCGTCTTCGCATGCTTAGTTCCCGAACGAGTCTCTCAATGCATTCGTCTGCCGTCTCTTTTTCCTTTGTAAAATATATCTGCACTTTGCTCTGTGTAAAGGATTTACCGAGTCCAGGCACGAGGTAGGCGTCAAACACAACAATGACTCGCCGGCCGGAGAAAGCCTGATAGTCGGCAAGACGAAAGAGAAGCCTGTTGCGCGCCTCTTCTAGCCCACTTTCTGCCAGTTTGGTTAACTCCGGCCAGTCGCCAATCATGTTGTACCCGTCTACAAGAAGCACATCACGGGAATCAGCCATACCTTCTATTCCTGCGCTTGACGCGAGCGGAGCACTTCATACATGACAATACCCGCTGCCACGGAAGCATTCAAGGAGTTAATCTGACCTTGCATCGGTAATTTGATCAGTACGTCGCATTTCTCACGAATAAGTCGTCCCATTCCCTTGTTTTCATTCCCGATTACCAGTGCAACAGGGCCAGTAAAGACTCCATTACCAAAGACACCTTCATGAGCCGTGACATCTGTCCCTACAACCCATACACCTTCCTCTTTGAGGCGATCAATGGTCTGACCAAGATTACTTACACGAGCCACTGGCACGTACTCCACAGCGCCTGCTGACGTTTTGGATACCGTTGCTGTTACTGCTGCCGAGCGACGTTTGGGTACAATAACGCCATGTGCACCCGTGCAGTCCGCTGTCCGCAAAATCGACCCCAGGTTATGAGGATCTTCGATCTCATCCAGCAGAATCAGGAAAGGATGCTCATTCTTCGCTTTCGCTGCGGCAAGAATGTCTTCTACCTCCACATAAGCGTATGGTGCAGCTTGTGCAACTACCCCCTGATGCTGAATGCCTGGTACCGTTTGATCCAGCTTACGCTTGTCCACATGTTGAATGACAATACCTAGTTTTTTGGCTTCCGAGATAATAGGTTGAGTCAGATGTTTCTGTGCTGTATCGGCAATCCATATTTTATTAATGGTCCGGCCTGAACGCAGCGCCTCCGTCACGGAGTGTTTACCCGCGATCCATTCTTCTTCCATCGTTGTTCGTTCCTCTCTGTAATGCGTTGTTTTGTTGAAATTTCTATTTTTTTGTCGGCGAAGACGATTGTTGTTCCGCGTGTTCAATGCCAAGCCTAATCAGTTCAATCATGCGATCATGATGACCACTGCTGTAGAGATAACCAATGAGACATTCAAAAGCCGTGGCATGTCTATACTCCAACACATCTGCATTTTTGGGTACACTACCCGACTTGGCATTCCGCCCTTGCCGGACAATATCGCGTTCTTCCTCTGTCAGTTCAGCCTCAATCATTGCAAGAATGCGGCTCTGTGCCTTCGCTGATACCAATCCGGTTGCACTACGGTGCAGATGATTGGGACGCATGTTGGCTTTCGACAATAGATATTGACGAACAGCTACCTCATATACCGCGTCACCAATATAGGCCAGTGCAATAGGTGGAATCAACTTCGCAGGTCTGGACGGAGAATACGGGAACCATCCTCCCTCCGTGACCTGCTCCTGTTGTTTTGGTGTATTTGGATGTCCTTCGCTCATTTGCGCCGCCATCTCATACCCTGCGCCGTATCCTCAAGCAGAATGCCCCGTGCAGACAACTCATCACGAATTTCATCCGCTCTTGCCCAGTTTTTGGACTTGCGCGCTTCTACACGTTCTTCAATCAGCTGTTCTACTTCCTCATCTAGAAGTTCTGCCTCTCCATCTGTATAGATGCGAAGCACAGCATTCAATTCACTGAACAATTCAAGGAGCGCACGTATGTCTGCCGCATTGACAACTTCCTGCTGTAACAGTTGATTGGCTTCCCCTGCCCACTCAAACATAGCAGTGATCGCATCAGGAGTATTGAAATCATCCTGCATCTTCTCATGATATTGCTGACGGATTTGGTCGAGTCTTGCCGCAAACTCTGCTGTGATATCCTGATCTACGGTTACCGCGCTCAGACGATGGTTCAGGTTACCTACAGCATTCGCAATCCGGTCCACACTATTCTGTGCCTGCTCCATCGTATCATCCGTGAAATTCAACGGGTTACGATAGTGGGTAGACAACATAAAGTAACGAATCGCTTCGCGTTTATATTGATTCCGCAAATCTTTAACAAGAACACCGTTACCGAGTGATTTCGACATCTTCTCGTTATCAATCCGGATGAAACCATTATGCATCCAGTAGTTCGCAAGTGGTTTACCTGTTAACACCTCGGATTGGGCGCATTCGCACTCATGGTGCGGGAACTGCAGATCCTGTCCACCCCCGTGAATGTCCAGTGTGTCCCCAAGGTACTCCCTAGCCATGGCGGAGCACTCAATATGCCAACCTGGTCGACCATCGCCCCAAGGACTGGACCAATAGATCTCACCTGGTTTTGCAGCCTTCCAGAGCACGAAATCTTCGGGATGCTCTTTGCGCTCGTCCACACCTACACGGATTCCAAATTGCAGCTCCTGTAAATTTTGCTTCGATAGCTTACCATACTCGCTGAATTTGCCTGTACGGTAATAGACGTCACCGCCATTTTCGTATGCGAAACCTTTTTCAACCAACTCACGGATAAAATCAATAATGAGCGGCATGTTTTCCGTTACTCTCGGGTTGCTACTTGCCTTGGGAATACCCAATCCCTCAAGGTCTTCATAGTAGGCTGCAATAAACTTCTCCGCGACGTGAGGAACGTCTGTTCCAAGTTGTTCGGCTTTGCGAATCAGCTTATCGTCCACATCCGTGAAGTTCACCACATAGTTTACATCATGTCCTGTCTGTTCCAGGTATCCACGAACCGTGTCGAAAAAGATAACCGGGCGTGCATTTCCAATATGAATATAGTCATATACCGTTGGTCCGCAGACATACATTTTTACTTTCCCTGGCTCTTGGGGAACAAATTCTTCTTTTGTACGACTCATCGTATTATAAATCTGAAGCGTCATGGTCACTTATCCTTTCATCCTATACTGCCTTTATTTATTGTATCACGTATCATGCACAGTCTCATTTGCACGGGCATTCTGCAGTGTACGTACTTCTTCCTGCAATCGTTCGAGTTCTTTTTGCATACCACGCAAGGAGTCAACGACCGGATCGGGCAATTGTTGACTGAGGCGGTCTACCCGTCGGCCATCCTGTTTAACAATTCTGCCCGGTATACCTACCACGGTACTATTGGAAGGGACCTCCTTAAGCACAACAGAGTTCGCCCCAATGTTGCTTTGATCCCCCACGCTAAATGAACCCAGCACCTTTGCTCCAGATGAGATAACCACATTATTACCAATGGTCGGATGTCTCTTTCCTTTTTCTTTCCCTGTTCCGCCAAGCGTAACCCCCTGATAGATAACAACATCATCGCCAATCTCACATGTTTCTCCAATAACGACGCCCATTCCATGGTCAATAAACAACCGATTCCCGATCGTAGCTCCAGGATGTATCTCAATCCCTGTCATAAAACGGCTAACCTGCGAAATGAACCTGGCAACCGAGAACCATCTTCGCTTGTATAAAAAATGAGCCATCCGGTGTGCCCATATCGCATGCAGCCCTGAGTAGGTTAGTACCACTTCAAACCAACCTCGGGCCGCCGGATCGTTTTCAAACACCGCCTGGATATCTGATCTGATCTTCTTGAACATGCTCGTTCCCCTCTTGTTCAGGTTCCCGTCCTCCGGCTTACCGGACGGCGCGTTCCTTTGGTAGTGTACTGCACACTCGCCTAAACAAAAAACGCCCCTGCAGCATTTAGCTGCAGAGGCGTTTATCGCGGTCCCACTCTGCTCGGTCCATTCTTAAATAGAATGAGCCCTCAAGCGGTTTGGTAACGGAAACCAATCGTCACAACCTATCCTAACGTTTTCCCATGTCATGATCGACAAAGGCGGGGCTGGATTCGGCTGTGCAGCTCACGGGCGCATTTCGACTGATGGACAGTGGATGGTTCACAGCCACCGCAATCAAAGAAATCTTTCTTTGCTGCGGGACCATCCTCTCTGAATCTGCCCGGGTCAGTCTACTCCTCCCGATCTTTGCTGTTCTATTAGATAAATCATATCAATTATTCGTTGTGTTGTTATTATAGCGAAAAGGCCTCAGACTGACAACAGTCTCCTACGTAATCCATACCTGAACAGACTGTGCAGATTCCGATTAAACGGAATGCCCCTCGGATAATCTTATTTTACTTGTGCGAGCAATCGTTCGATCACTGTATCACGACCCAGAAGCACGATCGTTTGATTCAGATCCCGTCCATGCGTCTGTCCGGTCAAGGCTACACGAATTGGCATAAAGAGCTGTTTGCCCTTAAAGCCGGTTTCTTTCTGTACTTCCTTGATCAATGCAGCCATTTTGCTTGGCGTGAACTCTTCACTTGCCTGCACTTTATCGGCAAATGCCTTCAGCACAGTCGGCACCTGCTCTTCAGCGAGAACTGCGGCACCTTCAATTTCCAGCTCAATCTCTAAACGGAAGAACACTTCCGACAATTCTACGATATCGGATGCGGCATTCATCTGTTCCTGATAGAGATGTACGAGGGTATGCGCCCACTCTTTTTGCTCAGCGGATAGATCCCCAGGAAGACGTCCTGCTTTTTGCAGATGAGGAATGGCCATTTCGGCAATCCGTTCCGGGTCAGCATGTTTGATATAGTGGTTGTTCAAGTGAGCCAGCTTGTGTGTATCAAATACGGCCGGGCTCTTGGACAGGCGTTTCGTATCAAAAATGGAGATCAGTTGTTCTTGCGAGAAAATCTCTTCCTCCCCTTCCGGCGACCAGCCGAGCAGGGAAATGAAGTTAAACATCGCTTCAGGCAAATAGCCGAGTTGATCATACTGCTCAATAAACTGAATCACGGACTCATCCCGTTTACTCAGCTTCTTGTGATTTTCATTCACGATCAGCGTCATATGACCGAATTGCGGTGGCTCCCAGCCCAGCGCTTCATAGATCATCAGTTGACGCGGCGTGTTTGAGATGTGATCTTCCCCACGCAGGACGTGGGAGATCTTCATCAAGTGATCATCCACAGCAACAGCATAGTTGTACGTGGGAATGCCGTCTTTTTTCACAATGACAAAGTCGCCGGATTCCTTGCTGTTGAATGAAATTGTACCTTTAACCATGTCATCAAACGTATATACGCGCTCTTCGGGCACACGGAAACGAATACTCGCTACGCGGCCTTCCGCTTTAAATGCACTAATCTGCTCTGGAGTCAGATCACGGTGTTTGCCTGAATAACGCGGTGTTTCTCCACGTGCTGACTGCTCCTCACGCTCTTGCTCCAATTCCTCTTCCGTGCAGAAGCAAGGGTAAGCCAGACCTTTATCCAGCAATTCCTGTGTATATTTACGATAGAGGTCCAGACGTTCCGTTTGACGGTATGGTCCGTATTCTCCGCCCACATCAATACTTTCATCCCACTCGATTCCGAGCCATTTCAGGTATTTCAGCTGGCTTTCTTCACCACCGGCAATATTCCGTTTTACGTCCGTATCTTCAATACGAATAATGAATTTACCGTTATTATGTTTGGCATATAGATAGTTAAACAGCGCCGTACGGGCATTTCCGATATGCAGATGTCCTGTTGGGCTCGGCGCGTAACGCACACGAATTTCCGTGCTCATATGATCCCCTCCGTCATGAATTAATTGATGATATCACACACGAACCAGGCAAACAACGGATTGAGCAGCAATGCCCTCTCCCCGTCCCGGGAATCCCAGTTGCTCTGTCGTTGTTGCTTTCACGTTCACCAGTGTTACATCCGCTTCCAATGCCTTGGCAATAACCTCAGCCATCTGCGGGATGTAAGGAGCCATCTTCGGCTTCTGGGCAATAATCGTTGAATCGATATTGCCTAACCGATATCCGCGATCCTTCACAAGCTGCCATACATGCTCCAGCAATTTCAGGCTGTCGGCATCCTTGAATTCCGGATCGGTATCCGGGAAGTGCTTGCCGATATCCCCAAGTGCCAGCGCACCCAAAATGGCATCACTTATCGCGTGCAACAGCACGTCTGCGTCCGAGTGACCCAGCAGTCCTTTTTCATAAGGAATCATTACTCCGCCAATAATACACGGGCGTCCCTCTACCAGCTGATGTACATCAAATCCCTGTCCTACACGTATCATCGCTTCTTCTCTCCCCCCAGCAAAAACGCAGCGTATTGCAAATCTTCCGGCGTTGTTAATTTGATATTTGTATAATTGCCTTCCACAACCTTGACCGACATACCCTGACGTTCAGCCAGCATGGCGTCATCTGTTCCCAGAAATCCGTCCTGCTCGGCTGATTCGTAGGCGGAGAGCAGGGAAGAAAGACGAAAAGCCTGCGGGGTTTGAATGCTCCACAGACTGCTGCGATCTGGTGTCGCCGTAACGACTCCCTCCGCATTCACTTGTTTGATCGTATCCTTCACGGGAACCGCCAGTACAGCTGCTCCACCACCGGCTATGGCAGCCGCCATACATCCCTTGATCTGCTCATGGTTCACAAAAGGACGTACCCCGTCGTGAACGAGAACCCAATCCGTCCCAAGTGCCTCAAGGCCTTTATGGACAGAATGTTGTCTCTCTTTCCCTCCGGGGATAACATGGACACGTGAATCCAGTTGGTATTTTTTTACCCAATCCTGGCAGCGTTCAACATCTGCAGCTCCTGTGACCAGCACCATCTCGCGGATCTCGTCCAGCGCAGCAAATACCTCAAGCGTATGTATGAAAACGGGCTTGTCCTGCAGCAACAGAAACTGTTTGCTCTCGGTCGTCCCCATCCGGGTTCCGCGACCTGCTGCCACAATGACAACGCCCCACCCTTTATCCATGCCGCAATCCCTGCCTTGTCTGTCAGTTTATCGTTCAAAGATACACAATATCATTCAACGATACACTACCCATCATACCGCTTTATTGGGCTTTTTCCAACAGTTTCGGCTTGGCAAAAATCATTCGTCCCGCTGAAGTCTGCAACACACTGGTCACGAGCACTTCCATCATCATGCCAATATACTCGCGTCCGCCCTCCACAACGATCATTGTACCATCATCCAGATAGGCTACACCTTGACCATGCTCCTTGCCATCCTTGATGATCTGCACCATGATCTCCTCACCTGGCAGAACAACCGGCTTCACCGCATTGGCAAGATCATTAATGTTCAACACAGATACACCTTGGAGTTCGCACACTTTGTTCAGGTTAAAGTCATTGGTGACCACTTTGCCCTGAAGCACTTTAGCCAGTTTGACCAGTTTGCTGTCCACCTCGGAGATTTCCTCGAAATCCCCTTCGTAGATCAGGACTTTTACATCAAGTTCCTTCTGGATTTTGTTCAAAATGTCCAGTCCTCGCCGTCCTCTGTTCCGCTTGAGCAGATCCGATGAATCGGCAATATGCTGCAGCTCCTCCAGAACGAATTCCGGAATGACGATCGTGCCTTCAATAAATCCGGTTTTGCATATATCCGCGATACGCCCATCAATAATAACACTGGTATCCAGAATTTTATGTTCTTCCATTCGTCTATCCTCATCCACCTCGGGATGACCCCATCGCCCAGACATCCAGAATGCCCCCAGATCGTCTTTCTTCGCCATGGCAAGGGTGTAGCCGGAATAAGCACCAATCACCGTCAGTGCCACTTGTAGCACTTCTCCTGCCGTTCCCATCCATCCCACAACAGGGTATAACAACAAAGCCACCAGCAAGCCAGCAACGGTACCTGCGGCACCTGCCGCCAGTTCATTCATAGGTACTTTTGCCAATGATTCGATTCCACTATGCAGTCTGTCTGCCATCAATGTTCCACCAATATTACATACAGCCATAAACATTACAGCTCCCAGCAGCGTCGATATACCAGCTCCCAGTAATCCTGCGGACTGAATCCATTCCGCCATCCATGGGACTGATTTTCCTGCCAGATGATATGCCGTGTAGCCGAACCATGCACCGCACAATCCTGTAAAAGTTAAAATGCCTTTTTTCCACATTAGTCCCTGCACCTCCTTCAATGTATCTTGATCTTGATATCCAGTATGATCCAATTCCTAATTTGCTAATCCCTTCCGGAAGAACTTTTTGGAAATGTTGCAATCGTCAGTTGAAAGTAGGTAAATTATTGGCATATAATGAATTCAATTCATATCCCGAGGTGATTGGCAAAAATGAGTACGCTAAGTTTACAGGCTTTCCAGGATCAAGTTTCTGAACTGTTGTTGCGTCATCGCAGCCTGATTGATGTACTGTCCAAAACGGGACAAGCCGGAGCGTCTGTTAACCGTGCCGTGTCCAAAGCCATTACCGAATGCGGCTGCATCGAGCTGCACGCCACCAAGCAGAAATATGCCCCGGAGAGCGATATCGCTCAAACCAAGGGCCTGCTGGAAACGCATGTGGAAGGTGAATTGTGTGAGAATTGCCGAGAGGTCATCAGCTCTGAACTAGGGCGGAATCTGTTCTACATGTCGGCTCTCTGCAATCTACTGGACATTAACATGGAAGAGGTCGTAAATCACGAATCACAGAAGTGTTCAACGCTAGGGATGTTTAATCTGTCGTAAGAAGATATGTAGGTCGTTCGCAAGGGTTTCTTTTACCGTAAATAGATTGAATAAACAAAAAGCACGCATTCTCCAATGCAGGAGAGTACGTGCTTTCTTTGTCTAGTGTCTGTTACCAAGGTTACTTAACGATCGGAAGGACGGGATGATTTCTCATCCTTGCGCTTTTTCGCCCGACTACGCGAGGCCGCTGTTCGCAGGTTATGCTTCATTCCATACAAGGCGTATAACACCAACGGAATAAAGATCAATTTGGATAGCTGCTCCGGGAAAATCACGGCTACGGCTATGGCAAATAACACAACCCATGGGGCAATCCAGATTGCCTTGCGTGGCAACCCGACCTTTTTGAAATTGGGATATTTAAGCGAACTGACCATCAGATACGATAACAGCAAAGTAGCAATCATCATGCTGATGGGACCGATATCCTTGTTAAACAAGGACAATGTGGCTAGCACTCCGCCAGCTGCCGGAATCGGCAAACCTGTGAAGTACCCGGGGATCCCCGGACGAACATTAAACCGGGCAAGACGAATCGCCCCACAGATCGGAAAAGCCGCTGTTGCAATCCAGGCGAGGATCGGCATCGAATCTTGAAACGACACCATAAATATGATCAGGGCTGGTGCTGCACCAAAGGAAACCATGTCAGACAAGGAATCAAGTTCCTTGCCGAATTCGCTCTGGGCATTGAGTGCACGTGCCACTCGGCCATCCAGACCATCTAGCAGCATCGCTACAATGACCATAATGGCAGCCAAACTGTAATTTCCATCAATCGCAAGCAAAATTGCCATCATTCCAAGAAACAGATTACCCAGGGTAAAGAGATTCGGAATGAATCTGGTTAGCATCGTTGTTTCACCTCATCCATTTCAAGCCTTTATATAGGCAAAACCTTACATCTGTCTGTCGATAAACATCTGCTCCTGCAAACGTTTGAGGCCTTCCTTAATGGTCCGGGCTCGAACTTCACCAATACCGTCCACTTCGTCCAGTTCTTCAATTGTAGCCATAATAACATGAGGTAGTTGTTCAAATTGATCCACCAGGTTATGGATAATGACATTGGGCAGACGGGGGATCTTATTTAATACCCGGAATCCGCGAGGTGCAACCGAATCCTCTGACGTGGCCGCTGATGAAGGATAACCGAGCAGACGGACAATATGGTGTGCATCCAGTAATTCATCGTCCGACAATCTTTTCAGTCCTACTATAATTTCACGGATTTTGTCATCACTGTCGTCACGAGCATAGTCTTTATACAACAACCAGGCTTCTTCTTCCGTTGTACCCACAAGCTCTTCCATTTGCATGGAGATGAGTCGTCCCTCATTCCCGAGTTCATGAATGTATCGTTTGATCTCCGTTTTGATCCGCATCACCATCTCGGTACGCTGAATCACATTGACCACTTCAGGAATCGTCACCAATTCCTCAAATTCAGAGGCACTCAGATTCGTAAGGGACTGTGTTAATACCGCTTTGTATTTCTCCAGGGTTTGAATCGCTTGATTCGCTTTGGTCAAAATAACCCCGATTTCCTTGAGGGAATAACGAAGTGTTCCCTGATACAAGGTAATGATATTCCGGCGCTGTGATATGGATACGACCAATTTACCCGTTTGCTTCGCTACACGCTCCGCCGTCCGGTGACGAATGCCCGTCTCTGATGAAGAGATTGAGGAATCGGGAATTAACTGGGTATTGGCGTAAAGAATACGCTTCAAATCTTCGCTAAGAATAATGGCTCCATCCATCTTAGCGAGTTCGTACAGATAGTTGGGGGAGAAGTCACAGTTAATTGAGAATCCCCCATCCACCACTTCCATGACTTCAGGGCTGTATCCTACAACAAGCAGTGCGCCCGTCTTGGCGCGTAGCACATTTTCCAGACCTTCGCGGAAAGGTGTACCTGGTGCGATCAGCCTTAATAATTCATTCATATTATCCAATTGGCTCGAATCTTTCATCTTGTTATGCCCCCTAATCTAAAGCAACCGCTAGTGCATCTGCCACGGTATTCACACCGATCAGTTGTATCCCGCGAGGATGTTTCCAGCCCTTTAAGCTTTTTTCTGGTAAAATAACACGCTTGAAGCCCAGCTTCGCGGCTTCCTTCACTCGTTGTTCTGCTCGTGATACGGCTCGAACTTCACCTGTGAGACCAATCTCGCCAAAGATGACGTCATCCGGCTTGGTCGGTACATCTCTCAAACTGGAGGCAATGCTGACCGCAACCGCCAAATCTACCGCGGGCTCATCCAGCCTTACTCCACCAGCCACGTTAAGATATGCATCCTGGGTTTGTAAAAACATGCCCATCCGTTTCTCCAGCACGGCAATGATCAGATTTAATCGATGCAAGTCTACTCCTGTTGCCATACGGCGGGGAGAAGGGAAATGGGTGGTCGAGATCAAAGCCTGCAATTCCACGAGCAAAGGACGTGTGCCCTCCATGCTGGCAACTACCGTAGAACCCGCTACACCCAGTGGCCGTTCCGACAAAAAGAGTTCTGACGGGTTGCCCACCTCACGAAGTCCATCCTCGCCCATCTCAAAAATGCCAATCTCATTGGTTGAACCAAAACGGTTCTTCACCGCACGCAACAGTCGATACGTATGATGCCGTTCTCCTTCAAAATAAAGCACGCAATCCACCATATGTTCTAACATACGTGGACCGGCAATGGCACCTTCTTTGGTAACATGCCCCACAAGAACCGTTGCAATGCCTCTGCCTTTGGCAATCCGCATGAACCTAGACGTACATTCCCTTACCTGGGCTACACTACCCGGCGCACTGGTAACTTCGGGAAGATACACCGTCTGAATGGAGTCGATGACAAGAAAATGCGGCTGGATCTGATCCACCGCTTCCTCTACACGTTCCATATTGGTTTCACACAGCACATACAACTCGGCAGAGAGTGCCCCGAGACGATCCGCCCGCAATTTGGTTTGCTTGACTGATTCCTCACCAGAAACATATAACACACGTAGACCCGAATGCGTCAAAGCATGAGACGTCTGCAACATCAACGTTGATTTACCGATACCTGGGTCTCCACCCACCAGAACGAGTGAACCTGGAACGATTCCGCCACCCAATACCCGGTTCAACTCGCCGATTCCAGTCTGTACACGCGGTTCCTGACCGCTATCTATATCTATGATAGGAAGCGGTTTATCTTTACTGTCAAACAGAGGAGAATTTCTCCCTTGTGTTTTGACCACCGTCTCTGTTTCTTCCACCATTGAATTCCATGACTGACAACCCGGACACTTCCCGTACCACTTGGGGGCTTCATAGCCGCATTCCGTACATTGAAACTTGGTTTTAACTTTGGCCACTTCAGCACTCCTATAATTTAGTTTTATAACAGCATTTTGCATTATTCGACGAATTTTGCCCAAACTCCCTGACGTGCAGGGTCACTAAAAGTTTACCATTGTTTGAGATTTTTCGTAAAGGATTATCGCAAACTTTACACATGTTCCTAACATAATCATGTCCGTCTTCTGTCCAAAATGCAAAAAATCCTCCCCGGCCGAAGCCGAGAAGGATTAACAATCAATACAAGCTTGAGTTCATTCTCCATAGCTTGTTACATATTATTTGGTTTCGATTTCCTCGTTAGAAGGAACAATCACGTCTTTTTTCGTTACTGACAGTGCACCGTTCTCTTCGTCAATGAGTAGTGAATCCCCTTTGGTTACGTTGCCTGTAAGCAACTCTTCAGACAATTTGTCCTCGATATGCTTCTGGATTGCCCGACGAAGCGGACGCGCACCGTAGGCTGGATCGAAGCCTGCTTTGGCAAGGAATTCCTTGGCATTGTCGGTAAGTTCGAAGTCAACCTCATATTCACGCAGCCGTTTGCGAAGCTCCTCACTCATGAGCGTAACAATCTCTGCAATGTGTTTCTGTTCCAGAGAGTGGAATACGATAATTTCATCAATCCGGTTAAGGAACTCTGGACGGAAGGATTTCTTCAGCTCATCCATGACTTTACCCTTCATGTTATCATAATCCGCACCTGCATCCACAACTGCTGTGAAACCAAGTGTCGAGTTACGTTTGATCGCTTCAGCACCCACGTTGGATGTCAGGATAATCAGCGTATTCCGGAAGTCAACAACGCGACCTTTGGAATCGGTCAGACGACCATCCTCAAGCACTTGCAGCAAGATATTGAATACTTCCGGATGTGCTTTCTCGATTTCATCGAGCAGGACAACGGAATATGGTTTGCGACGAACTTTCTCTGTCAGCTGGCCACCTTCTTCATATCCAACATATCCTGGAGGCGCACCGACGAGTCGGGAAGTCGAATGCTTCTCACCATACTCGGACATATCAATACGGATTACTGCATTTTCATCACCAAACATCGCTTCAGCCAGAGCACGAGCAAGTTCTGTTTTACCTACCCCTGTAGGACCGAGGAAGATAAATGAACCCATCGGACGTTTTGGATCTTTAAGTCCTGCACGCGCACGACGAACCGCACGACTGACCGACTTCACAGCCTCATCCTGGCCGATGACACGTTCATGCAGAATGGATTCCAGATTCATCAGGCGCTGTGTCTCTTCTTCTTTCAGCTTGTTCACCGGAATTCCTGTCCAGTTGGCTACCACTTGTGCGATATCCTCAGGTGTTACTTCGGAATCCGTGCGACCTTGTTTTTCTTTCCATTGGTTCTTCGTTACATCCAGCTCTTCACGGATTTTTTGTTCCGTATCACGCAGAGCGGCTGCTTTTTCGAACTCCTGGCTTTGAACTGCAGCGTCTTTTTCCTTGCGGATATCTTCCAGACGGCTCTCCAGCTGTTTCAGGTTTGGTGGGATCGTGTAAGAGTTCAATCTTACTTTGGAACCCGCCTCGTCAATCAGGTCAATCGCTTTGTCTGGCAGGAAACGGTCTGTGATGTAACGGTCAGACAGCTTAACCGCCTGCACAATCGCTTCGTCCGTAATTTTCACGCGGTGATGCGCCTCATAACGGTCACGCAAGCCGTGCAAGATCTGAATCGCTTCTTCCGGAGAAGGCTGATCTACAGTAATCGGTTGGAAACGACGCTCAAGCGCTGCATCCTTCTCGATGTATTTGCGATATTCATCCAGTGTTGTTGCACCGATACATTGCAATTCTCCACGGGCCAGAGCCGGTTTCAAAATATTAGAAGCATCGATGGCACCTTCAGCTCCGCCTGCGCCAATCAAGGTATGCAATTCGTCGATAAACAGGACAATGTTACCTGCTTGGCGAATCTCATCCATGATTTTTTTCAGACGATCTTCGAACTCACCACGATATTTGGTTCCAGCAACTACTGAACCCATATCCAGGGTCATTACACGTTTGTCGCGCAATGTTTCGGGAATCTCATTGGCAATGATTTTTTGTGCAAGGCCTTCAGCAATCGCTGTTTTACCTACACCTGGCTCACCGATCAATACCGGGTTGTTCTTCGTACGACGGCTGAGTACCTGGATGACACGTTCAATTTCTTTGCTACGTCCAATAACCGGGTCAAGGTTATTCTCTCTGGCGTATGCCGTGAGGTCACGTGCCAGACTGTCCAGCGTTGGTGTGCTGACATTGGCAGGTGTTCCATTATGGCTGGATACAGCTTCACTGCTGCCAAGCAACTGTAACACTTGTTGACGTGCTTTGTTCAGGCTGATACCCAGGTTATTGAGCACACGTGCTGCAACACCCTCGCCTTCACGAATCAATCCGAGCAGGATATGCTCTGTGCCTACATAGGTATGGCCCAATTTACGAGCTTCATCCATAGACAACTCAATTACTTTTTTCGCACGTGGCGTATATGCAATGTTGGTAGGCTGCTCTTGGCCACGGCCAATCAGCGTTTCTACTTCATCCTGAATTTTTTCCAATCCGAGTCCCAGGCCGATCAGTGCTTTGGCTGCGATGCCTTCGCCTTCACGAATGAGGCCGAGCAAAATATGCTCAGTACCGATGTTATTATGACCGAGACGGACAGCTTCTTCCTGCGCGAGTGCGAGCACCTTTTGGGCCCGTTCCGTAAATCTTCCAAACATCATATCTCCTGCACCTCCATGGTTTTGGATAAAACGAGGGGTTTCAAAACATCCCCATCGTATTCTTCATATCATTTTTGTTTGCAGCCGTGCTGCGAATAAAGTCATTCGGCATCGTACATGCCTTATTATATAAAAGCCGCAATGCGGCATGAAACCATAATTCAATACAATATCAGAGTAAGCTAGGACTGCTTCGCTGCATTGATCGTATCACGAATCAACTGAGCTCGATAGATGTCACGCTCATCTGTGCGCATATCTTCCCCGAATGTTTTCTGCAAAAATCCCGGCTGTGTCATCACATTCAACTCATTCATGACCGTGATCGACAGTCCATCCAACAAGCCGAGATCCACGCCAAGGCGTACATCCGATAAGCGCTGTGCTGCTTCCTTGGAATCAACAATAGCTGCATGAGACAATATGCCGTAAGAACGCATGACACGATCCGTAATTCGAAGTCTGGAGTCGGTAATTAACCGTTCTCTGGCTGTACGTTCATGACCAATCATCTGTAACA
This sequence comes from Paenibacillus sp. FSL R5-0749, assembly GCF_038595085.1. Lineage (NCBI taxonomy): Bacteria > Bacillati > Bacillota > Bacilli > Caryophanales > Paenibacillaceae > Paenibacillus > Paenibacillus sp. FSL R5-0749. The sequence continues at coordinate 5,910,707 of NZ_CP152005.1, forward strand.
CAACACCATGCAGGTTCTCGATGACTTCCTGTTCGGTCTGTCCCAGTGTAATCTGATTCGAGATCTGGAACAGGTTACCCATAGCTTCGCTGCCTTCACCGTATATGCCTCTTACAGTCAATCCCACTTGGGAAACTGCGGTTAATATACGGCCAATCTGCTGCGTCATCACCAGGGCAGGCAGGTGCATCATGACAGATGCTCTGACACCTGTACCTACATTCGTAGGACAACTGGTTAAGTATCCTCTGCGATCATCAAAAGCATAATCCACGTGCGCTTCAAAAGCATCATCTATTGCGGAAGCTTTCTCCCAGGCTTCTTTCACCTGGAACCCCGGATAGAGGCACTGGATACGAAGATGATCCTCTTCATTAATCATAATACTGACAGACTCATCCTCACTGAGAATAACCGCACCATGTCTGGATTCATTCGCAAGACTTGGACTGATGAGATGTTTCTCCACCAGCACCCGTTTGTCGAGTTCGTCAATATCGATTAGATCCAAAGTATGAAAATCCCCAAAGGCATGAACGTCATCGTATTGAAGTACTTCGCTCAGCTTATTCAGCACCTCTTCCGATTGCTCATTGGAAGCCAGCATCGGAAACGGAACATGCTGAAGGTTGCGCGCAATCCGGACACGGCTGCTTATGACGATTTCGGAATCAGCCGCATCACTGCGCATCCAGTCGCTGAGCGCCTTCTCTGTAAAGCGCAGATTAGGCATTACGCATCCCTCCTACTCATGACAAACTTTACTCCTGAGCTATTCCTTTTTCAAGTTCTCGAATCTGGTCACGGATCTGAGCCGCCTCTTCAAATTCCTCTTGGGCGATGCTCTCTTGGAGCTCACGCTTCAAATCAGCAATTTGACGTTTCACCTTGATGCGACCACCAGCTCGTGCAGGTACTTTACCTACATGGGACGTACTACCATGAACCCGCTTGAACAAAGGGTCCAGACGGCTGTCAAAATATTTATAACATGAACTGCAGCCAAATCGGCCTATCTTGCTGAATTGTGCGTACGTCATACCGCACTCTTCACACTGAAGTGCTTTTGCAGGTGGTGTTCCTGCCGATCCACTTTTGCCGGCTGGATCAAAATCAAGTAACCCGGACAACAAGTTGTGAATGGAAAATCCACCTGCTGTTCCAGGAATCATTTCCCCTTTTTCACGGGCACATGACTCACAAATATGGAATTCCGTCTTCTCTCCATTTACGATCTTCGTAAAATGCAGTGTCGCCGGACGTTTATTGCATTCTTGGCACAGCATAATGATGTACCTCCTTTGACCCCGATAGTTTTCATTTACCGAGCAAAGATATTAGCATCGCCTTTAACATTCTGGCACGAATTTGATCCCGGTAAGGAAGTTTGACCAATATAACCTCTCTAGATACAGCAGCTCGCATCAACCCAGCTTCACGCTTGCTCAAGAAACGTGCTTCTTCCAATTGATAAATCAAACCTTCGGCAGCTGTCTGCCCGATCTCATCACCAATACTATGGTGCAAATGGTTATGCAGAGCTGATTGGGCTGGTAATTCAATGCGCTGTATGCGAACATAACCACCACCGCCGCGTTTACTCTCTACCAGGTATCCCTTCTCGAGTGTAAAACGTGTGCTGATGACATAATTGATCTGGGAAGGTACACATGAGAATTGATCTGCCAGATCATTACGCTGAATTTCAACCATTCCTTCGGGACTTTCATGCAAAATACTCTTCAGATATCGTTCGATAATATCAGAGATATTACGCATCCAATCATCCTCCACTGTCTGAAACGTTAAGTCAATAAGGACCCACACGCCCCCACAGAGTACACCTTCTCTACCCATTTAACCAATCAGGGAAACAGCGAATCTTGCTTCCACAGGAGTCAACAGGAGAGCGAAGGAAGCACGAAGGTCCTTTAATATTCCCTTGATCCTCCGATGAGATGAATCACGTATAGTGGCGATCATGCATCAGATTGTAGAAAGAAAGCTACTTAAGTATTAAACCTTTAGTTGACTTTGACTTTCTTTGACTTTATATACATTATAGCATATTTTGTGGGTTTGCCAAGTGGGGTCACTATTCATTTTTTACGATTTTACACGAAATATTCCCCAGACACAAAAAAACCTCTCCAAAATTGCTGGAGAAGTCCTTTTGTCTTTCAATTACGCCTTATTTCTACATAAGCTAATCCAGTTAAATCGAGTAGTGGAAGTAGTCATCAGAAGAAATCGAGTAAATAGGTTTCTCGTTCAGGAATCGCTTGTTCCAAAGCCTTGATAGCTGTGTTCGGTCCGTGAATTCTTCCCATTCGTGCCATTTCTGTTGGTCTGCGATATCCCATCAGCACCGCAGTAAGGGATTGAATATCTACCTTAATAGTCTGATCATCAGTAACTGGCTCCGAAGTTTTCCATATGGATGCTGTTCCATTCATTGCTACGTTCAATTGCCATACTCCTTCATTCCACGGAGCGTGGGAATCCTCTACCTGTAGAACAATCTGAACTGGTGAGTCCTGACTTGCAAATGGATATTGAGATATAAACTGTTCCACACTAACGATACGCGCCATAAAATAAGGTACGATCTCCTGCTGAATCCGTGGGTTATCCAATTGGAAGGCAAGCGTATCACTGGCAGGTGCCTGTAACGTAACTTCCTGGATCATGGAATCATGGTTAGCAATAAAGGTCCATAGTCCTTGCCTAGCCTCTTCATTTAGATAGATAATCTCTTTAATGGTAAACTTATTTTCCTTAACCTCATATAAAAGATAACCTTGTGCTGCATTAGCTTCATCGTAATATACAGCCTTCTGGCTGCTTCCATTAACCAGAACTGAATTCTCCCACCTTGCATCGTCCCGAACCAGCGTTCCGTTATAGCGTTCAGCATAAGCACTGTATACTTCCTTTAATACACTGAGGCCCGGATCCCCACGCCGAATTGTTCCAGGTGTCGCTTTTTTCAGAGGCAAATGAGCTGTAGGTACTTTATACCGTTTAAATTCAACATACGTCTCCCATCCATACTTTCGATAGAAACCAAAAGAGAATGGATGCAAGAACGATATACTTTGTTTGTTTCGATTCATTTCTTCCAACGCATGCTTGAGCAGACCCGCTACCCAGCCTTTGCGTCTATACTCTGGCCAGGTGGCTACACCCGCAATACCGCCCATCTCGAACGATCTACCATGAATATAGGTTTGAAAAGGAATAATGTGAAGTTTGGCTCCTAACTGCCCGTCCTCATATACACCCCATATATCCTGTGACGAAAATTGACTCCGCCGTTTTTCTTTTTGTTCTTCACTCATTACTACTTGAAAAGCGTATTCGGAGAGTGCCATCGCCGGTTCAAAATCATCTACCGTCAATTTTTGAATTTCCATGTCTTCCTACACCTCATTCACTAGAGTTGTTATCAATCCATGATGGCCTGATATCTGATATATGTACCCCTTTGAGTGTGTCAGAGGATTCCTATAAAGTCAAATAAGAGATGCTTGCGCATCCCTTAAAATAAACAAATAAAAACCACCACCGAATAACATCGGCAGTGGTTCTTCGCTTGGCGGCGTCCTACTCTCCCAGGACCCTGCGGTCCAAGTACCATCGGCGCTAGAGGGCTTAACGGTCGTGTTCGGGATGGGTACGTGTGGAACCCCTCCGCCATCGCCACCAAACGCATAGCTTACATTTCAGAGATCGTTCTCTGAAAACTAGATTCGAAACGAAAGATGCGAATTATCACTTGCATATTTGGATAAGCCCTCGACCGATTAGTACTGGTCAGCTCCATGCATTGCTGCACTTCCACCCCCAGCCTATCTACCTCGTCGTCTTCAAGGGGTCTTACATACTGGGAAATCTCATCTTGAGGGGGGCTTCACGCTTAGATGCTTTCAGCGTTTATCCCGTCCGTACATAGCTACCCAGCGGTGCTCCTGGCGGAACAACTGGTACACCAGCGGTACGTCCATCCCGGTCCTCTCGTACTAAGGACAGCTCCTCTCAAATTTCCTACGCCCACGACAGATAGGGACCGAACTGTCTCACGACGTTCTGAACCCAGCTCGCGTACCGCTTTAATGGGCGAACAGCCCAACCCTTGGGACCTACTTCAGCCCCAGGATGCGATGAGCCGACATCGAGGTGCCAAACCTCCCCGTCGATGTGGACTCTTGGGGGAGATAAGCCTGTTATCCCCAGGGTAGCTTTTATCCGTTGAGCGATGGCCCTTCCATGCGGTACCACCGGATCACTAAGCCCGACTTTCGTCCCTGCTCGACTTGTAGGTCTCGCAGTCAAGCTCCCTTATGCCTTTGCACTCTTCGAATGATTTCCAACCATTCTGAGGGAACCTTTGGGCGCCTCCGTTACTCTTTAGGAGGCGACCGCCCCAGTCAAACTGCCCACCTGACACTGTCCCCGCACCGGATTACGGTACCAGGTTAGAACCTAGATACGATCAGGGTGGTATCCCAACGTTGCCTCCACGCAAGCTGGCGCTCACGCTTCAAAGGCTCCCACCTATCCTGTACAGATCGTACCCAAATTCAATATCAAGCTGCAGTAAAGCTCCATGGGGTCTTTCCGTCTTGTCGCGGGTAACCTGCATCTTCACAGGTATTAAAATTTCACCGGATCTCTCGTTGAGACAGCGCCCAAGTCGTTACGCCATTCGTGCGGGTCAGAATTTACCTGACAAGGAATTTCGCTACCTTAGGACCGTTATAGTTACGGCCGCCGTTTACTGGGGCTTCGGTTCACAGCTTCGGATTGCTCCTAACCACTCCCCTTAACCTTCCAGCACCGGGCAGGCGTCAGCCCGTATACTTCGCCTTACGGCTTCGCACAGACCTGTGTTTTTGCTAAACAGTCGCTTGGGCCTTTTCACTGCGGCCCCCTCGTGCTATTCACACTACCGGGGCACCCCTTCTCCCGAAGTTACGGGGTCATTTTGCCGAGTTCCTTAACGAGAGTTCTTCCGCGCGCCTTAGAATACTCTTCTCGCCTACCTGTGTCGGTTTGCGGTACGGGCACCTTCACCTGGCTAGAGGCTTTTCTTGGCAGTGTGAGATCATGACCTTCGCTACTACAATTTTCGCTCCCCATCACAGCTCAGCCTTATGATGTGCGGATTTGCCTACACATCAGCCTCACTGCTTAGACGGACATCCATCAGTCCGCGTCACTACCCTACTGCGTCCCCCCATTGCTCATAACGGCTTACGGTGGTACAGGAATTTCGACCTGTTGTCCTTCGACTACGCCTTTCGGCCTCGCCTTAGGTCCCGACTTACCCTGAGCGGACGAGCCTTCCTCAGGAACCCTTAGGCTTTCGGCGGATCAGATTCTCACTGATCTTTTCGTTACTCATACCGGCATTCTCACTTGTATAATGTCCAGCGCTCCTTACGGTACACCTTCAACCCTTATACAACGCTCCCCTACCCCTGATGCAAGCATCAAGCCATAGCTTCGGTGGTGTGTTTAGCCCCGTTACATTTTCGGCGCAGAGTCACTCGACCAGTGAGCTATTACGCACTCTTTCAATGGTGGCTGCTTCTAAGCCAACATCCTGGTTGTCTGTGCAACTCCACATCCTTTCCCACTTAACACACACTTGGGGACCTTAGCTGATGGTCTGGGCTGTTTCCCTTTTGACAATGGATCTTAGCACTCACTGTCTGACTCCCGGAAGTAAGTCTATGGCATTCGGAGTTTGACTGAGCTTGGTAACCCTTGCGGGCCCCGCACCCAATCAGTGCTCTACCTCCACGACTCTGTTTTCCGAGGCTAGCCCTAAAGCTATTTCGGGGAGAACCAGCTATCTCCGAGTTCGATTGGAATTTCTCCGCTACCCCCACCTCATCCCCGCACTTTTCAACGTGCGTGGGTTCGGGCCTCCAGTGCGTGTTACCGCACCTTCACCCTGGACAGGGGTAGATCACCCGGTTTCGGGTCTACGTCCACGTACTATGTCGCCCTATTCAGACTCGCTTTCGCTGCGGCTCCGGCTCTTCACCTTAACCTTGCACGGGAACGTAACTCGCCGGTTCATTCTACAAAAGGCACGCCATCACCCCTAAAACGGGCTCTGACTTTTTGTAAGCACACGGTTTCAGGTTCTATTTCACTCCCCTTCCGGGGTGCTTTTCACCTTTCCCTCACGGTACTGCTTCACTATCGGTCGCTAGGAAGTATTTAGCCTTGGCAGATGGTCCTGCCGGATTCATACGGGGTTTCACGTGCCCCGCACTACTCGGGATCCGTCTCGGAGGGAACAGACTTTCAACTACAGGGCTTTTACCTTCTTTGGCGGGCCTTTCCAGACCTCTTCGCTTAACCGGTTCCTTTGTAACTCCATGTGAGACGTCCCACAACCCCAAAGAGCAAGCTCTCTGGTTTGGGCTTCTCCGCGTTCGCTCGCCGCTACTGACGGAATCACTATTGTTTTCTCTTCCTCAGGGTACTTAGATGTTTCAGTTCCCCTGGTATGCCTCTACATAACCTATGTATTCAGTTATGAGTAACTGGAAATTACCCCAGCTGGGTTTCCCCATTCGGACACCCCCGGATCAAAGCTTGCTTACAGCTCCCCGAGGCAGTTTCGTTGTTCGCCACGTCCTTCATCGGCTCCTAGCGCCTAGGCATCCTCCGTGTGCTCTTAGTAGCTTAACCAAATTGCTCCGGTTTCGATCGCTCGCTTCCCTTGTTTTGGACTGCGTCCAAAGCCAAAAGTCGCTCCCACTCGATACCATCGCAACAGCAATTAACTACCGTTTTTATTGAAACTTGTTATACACAAGTTCAGCTAAAAAAGGAATGTTCTAATTCGCATTTACTTTCGTTTCGATATCTAGTTTTCAAAGAACAAGCCAAATAGATGAAATTGTTTGGTGGAGCCAAGCGGGATCGAACCGCTGACCTCCTGCTTGCAAGGCAGGCGCTCTCCCAGCTGAGCTATGGCCCCTCAAATTCCATCAAAACTGAACAAATGGATAAGTAACTATGTTGCTGTTGCAGGTTCTAAGAACCTGCATATTTGAATGTTTCCGCTCGGGAAACGATTCTCCATAGAAAGGAGGTGATCCAGCCGCACCTTCCGATACGGCTACCTTGTTACGACTTCACCCCAATCATCTATCCCACCTTCGGCGGCTGGCTCCTTGCGGTTACCCCACCGACTTCGGGTGTTATAAACTCTCGTGGTGTGACGGGCGGTGTGTACAAGACCCGGGAACGTATTCACCGCGGCATGCTGATCCGCGATTACTAGCAATTCCGACTTCATGCAGGCGAGTTGCAGCCTGCAATCCGAACTGAGACCGGCTTTTTAGGATTCGTTCCACCTCGCGGCTTCACAGCCCGTTGTACCGGCCATTGTAGTACGTGTGTAGCCCAGGTCATAAGGGGCATGATGATTTGACGTCATCCCCACCTTCCTCCGGTTTGTCACCGGCAGTCACCTTAGAGTGCCCACCCGAAGTGCTGGCAACTAAGATCAAGGGTTGCGCTCGTTGCGGGACTTAACCCAACATCTCACGACACGAGCTGACGACAACCATGCACCACCTGTCTCCTCTGTCCCGAAGGAAAGATACATCTCTGCATCGATCAGAGGGATGTCAAGACCTGGTAAGGTTCTTCGCGTTGCTTCGAATTAAACCACATACTCCACTGCTTGTGCGGGTCCCCGTCAATTCCTTTGAGTTTCAGTCTTGCGACCGTACTCCCCAGGCGGAGTGCTTAATGTGTTAACTTCGGCACCAAGGGTATCGAAACCCCTAACACCTAGCACTCATCGTTTACGGCGTGGACTACCAGGGTATCTAATCCTGTTTGCTCCCCACGCTTTCGCGCCTCAGCGTCAGTTACAGCCCAGAGAGTCGCCTTCGCCACTGGTGTTCCTCCACATATCTACGCATTTCACCGCTACACGTGGAATTCCACTCTCCTCTTCTGCACTCAAGTCACCCAGTTTCCAGTGCGATCCGGGGTTGAGCCCCGGGATTAAACACCAGACTTAAATGACCGCCTGCGCGCGCTTTACGCCCAATAATTCCGGACAACGCTTGCCCCCTACGTATTACCGCGGCTGCTGGCACGTAGTTAGCCGGGGCTTTCTTCTCAGGTACCGTCACCTTGAGAGCAGTTACTCTCCCAAGCGTTCTTCCCTGGCAACAGAGCTTTACGATCCGAAAACCTTCATCACTCACGCGGCATTGCTCCGTCAGGCTTTCGCCCATTGCGGAAGATTCCCTACTGCTGCCTCCCGTAGGAGTCTGGGCCGTGTCTCAGTCCCAGTGTGGCCGATCACCCTCTCAGGTCGGCTACGCATCGTCGCCTTGGTGAGCCGTTACCCCACCAACTAGCTAATGCGCCGCAGGCCCATCCCCAAGTGACAGATTGCTCCGTCTTTCCAGTTTCCTTCAGGCGAAGAAAACAATTATTCGGTATTAGCTACCGTTTCCGGTAGTTGTCCCAAACTTGAGGGCAGGTTGCCTACGTGTTACTCACCCGTCCGCCGCTAAGTCTCAAAGAAGCAAGCTTCTTATCAACTCCGCTCGACTTGCATGTATTAGGCATGCCGCCAGCGTTCGTCCTGAGCCAGGATCAAACTCTCCAATAAAGTATTGAAAAGAGCGATAAGCTCATTTTGAATCTGACGATTCATTGTGAATCAAAAGTTACTATCCATTTGTTCAGTTTTCAAGGAACTTGTATGTCCGTTTTTGTTGATGTTTGTCAACCGGACAGGAATCTTATCATATCATGTTAACTAACTTACTGTCAACACTTTGTTTTTGTCACCTTTCAAGTGATTATGACAATCATTCGTTTGAAGCGACAAGAAATAATATATCATGTCATGATTTATTTAGCAAGCATTATTTAGCAAGCATTTTTTATCAACCATCTATTATCATAAAATCTTCTTAAACGGCACCGTGCTTCCAACCTATATGCGACACATTAACACAATATCTGAAACAAAGATGGAGATTTTAGAAAGGCTGCTCTATATCTAAGGAAACGATCATTTCTATATACATTGTATACTTCTATAACCACGAATAATAAGGATCTAAATAAAGATTAGCTAGAGCCCCGATCGGTATAACACCCTTGCCCTCCTGTTGGTTTGAAGAAAGTGATCCAAAAACTCTATAATAAGGTATATAGATATAGGGATAGGATAGGTAAGCAATTAAATATAACTCTTCATGTGGTGTGGTTAATTCCTAAACATACGTTAACTGTCTCATACGAACTTTTAACTCAGATATCGCACTCCATTCACAACCGGCTATTACATAACCAATTTCTGAATAAACGCATTACTAAATCTATATGGGGTGATCACACTTGAAACAATGGCTGAAGAATAGACGCAAAGGTTACGGCAAAAAGTTGGTTTCCATTCATGCTTGGAATGCCTGGATTGTTGTAATCCTTGCTATATCAGGTCTTATGTTAGTTGGAGGCTTTTGGCGTGAGATCCTTGGAATCGGGCGTGTATGGTTAAAATGGCTGCATATCATCGTTGGGCTGGCTATGCTGGCACCCGTCGTATATTACTTGATTTTGGCCGGAAAGCACTGGAAACAGCTTCGTAATAGACCTTGGCAAAGGGTGAACACCCTCTTTGTTCTTGCGCTGCTGTTAGGATGGCTACTCTCAGGTATAGTATTATGGCAGTTCAAGCTGGCTGGACCCCGATGGTCGAATGCTGCACTCTTGATCCATGACCTGCTGACTTGGGTGGGCTTACCTTATATTATCTATCACTCAATAACTCGGACCAAATGGTTAAAGGACCCTGCACGTCGTGCGGTTAAAACCACTACAACTTCAACACGAGCTCAAAATGCAGCTGATCCAGCCGATTCAATATTAGATGAAAAAGAAACTCCAGCTGTTATATCTTCTTCCCAGTTTGATCGTAATCCCGAAAGAGGTCCTCTCAAACCAGAGCAGCGACCTCAACCTGTGTATACACGCCGAGCTTTCATCCGTTCTGCCGTGGGGGTTGGTCTTGCCGTCACACTCGGACCTACTTTTATATCCTGGGTAGGACGCAATCTCAAAATTGATAACAGTATCGACAGTATGCTGGAGAACGATCCTAACCGTATGGTTCCTTTGCCACAACCGCTGTCTGCATCTTCACCTCCCATTGGAGGCGGAGCTGAAGGTCATTTCCGCGTATATACGGTTACGCCCATACCGTCCTTCTCCAATGCTAACTGGTCTTTCCGTATTGATGGATTGGTTGAACGGGCACAGGTCTGGAACTGGGAACAGTTCGTGAAGCTCGCGCGTACCGTACAGGTTAGTGATTTCCACTGTGTAACAGGATGGTCTGTGTATAAAAATACCTGGGAAGGGATTTCACTTGCACAGCTTTTGAAGCAAGCCGGGGTCAAACCCGAGGCTCATAGTGTGAAGTTTTATTCCGGTGATGGTGTGTATACAGATGCGATTACAATGGATCAAGCACAAATGGAGGATATTATGGTGGCTGTCATGCATGATGGCAAACCCATCCCAGCTGATCTTGGCGGTCCGGTACGGCTCGTCATCCCTCAAATGTATGCATACAAATCAGTAAAATGGTTGAATCGCATTGAACTCATCGACAGTGAACATATTGGTTACTGGGAAGAGCGAGGATATGACAAGGATGCATGGCTTACAGGCGCATCTCAGCGCATCCCTAATAATATAACTGGATCATGATCGGTTCAGTTAAAATTGATTGATTGTTCATTCGTTGTATTAATCATTTCAATAACAGCAAAAGCCCCCGACCACGTATCCGTGTCTTCGGGGGCTTTCTTATAGAAACTCTTTTGTTCGTTTATCCTCTAACCCTGTGGGTTCAAAAGGCGTACAAGTTCGTCCTCATCCTCTATCGTTGGAATACCGAGATCATGGGCTTTGGTTAGTTTACTACCTGCCTTCTCTCCGGCAATAACCAAATCTGTCTTTTTCGATACACTGCCAGTCACCTTCGCTCCGAGCGCTTCCAGTCTCTGCGTCGCCTCTTCCCGCGTCAATTGGTGCAGCGTTCCGGTCAGGACGACCGTTTTACCACTGAAGAAGGAATCTTCCACAACAACAACTTCTGACACCTCAGGTGCCTGGGCTTTCACACCCAAGTTGAGCATCTTCTCAATCGCAGCCTGTGTAAACGGATCTGCAAAGAAAGTTACGATACTCTCCGCCACAATACCACCAACGTCAGGTAGTTCAACCAATTCTTCTACAGTTGCATTCATAATGGCGTGCAGATCTCGGTAATGATCCGCAAGCATACGTGTGGTAGATTTACCTGTGTTCGGAATACCCAGTGAGTATAGGAACGAAGCCAGATCACGATCCTTACTGAGCTCTAGCGCAGCGAGAAGGTTGTTCGCTTTCTTTTCGCCAAACCGTTCCAGCTTCACCAGATCATCAAACTGTAACGTATACAGGTCAGCAGGCTCACGCACGTTCAATTCATCGTACAGCTGAATCGCTGTTTTCTCACTGAATGTCTCAATGTCCATGGCATCACGGGAAGCAAAATGGGAAATACGCGCCACCGTCTGTGGTTTACATGCCAGTCTGTTGTTACAGAACAGGTGCGCTCCACGTTGCTCGAGCGGGAATCCACATGCTGGGCACTGCTCAGGGAAGACGATCTCCTCGCCATCACTTTCCTCAGTCACTTTACCCAAAATTTCTGGAATGACATCATTGGAGCGGCGAATAAAGACCCGAGTGCCCAGAGCGAACTTCAGATTTTTGCGCTCAATATCGCCAACATTGTTCAGGGTACAGTTCTGTACCGTTACCCCGGCAAGTTCAACCGGTTCTACGCGTGCCAGCGGAGTTACTTTGCCAGTACGTCCCACATTCCATACCACAGCATTAAGAACTGTCGTGGTCTCTTCTGCCTCGAATTTATATGCCACTGCCCAGCGAGGGAATTTATCGGTATAACCCAATACCTCGCGGGTACGCATGTCTGTAATTTTGATAACAGCTCCATCGATCAGATAGTCTAACTGACCCCGGTTCTCCTGAATCGCAGCCAATTGTTCCATCACATCATCAAACTCATGGAAATAAGTAATCGATGGATTCACCTTGAAACGGTTCTCACGCAAAAAATCCATCATCTGCTGATGATTGGCGAACTGAATGTCATCCGAATAACCTACGTTATAGAAATAAGCATTCAGTCTACGCTCAGCCGTCGCCTTTGGATTCAGGTTACGCAGTGCTCCCGCTGCTGCATTCCGCGCATTCTTGAGCGGTTCTGCCGCTGTCTCGTTGTATCGCTCCAGGACAGACAGGTTCATGATACCTTCACCCTGTACTTCAATTGTGCCGCTTGTGTAAGGGATTTTGAGCGGAACCGATCTGATCGTTCTTACTTGAGCCAAAATACCTTCGCCTACTGTACCGTTCCCTCGTGTAGAGGCTTGCACCAACTCACCGTTGGTGTACGTCAGGTTCAGCGTCAATCCGTCAAACTTCAACTCAATGACATAACCTGGTTCCGGTAAAGGCGTATCGGGATTTTTACTGTTATAATCATTAATCAGTTTCAGTACACGGGTATTCCAGCTGCGCAGCTGCTCAATATTTTGCGCTTTGTCCAGACTCCATAATGGGGATAAATGGCGATGTGGGGTAAATCCCTTGAGCAGTTCACCACCCACACGCTGTGTTGGAGAATCAGGCAGAACCATGCCGCTTTCCTGTTCCAGCGTAACCAGTTCGTCGTACAGAAGATCATACTCCTTATCGCTGATCTGTGGCTGATCCATCGTGTAGTACTGATAATTATGCTGGTTCAGCTCGGTAACGAGTTGCTCCATCCGGTGCATCGGGTCCATACAGGGCCATCCCTCCGTTAATTTGATCTATATATGTAGAACGAACACTCCTATTGCACTTGAACAACGATAACAGAATAACTTTTCAATCACTGGTGTCACTATATAATTTCAATTCATGATTACCCACACTGACACTCCGATAACAGAACAACTTTCCGATCGCTGTTATCCCCAGATTTCTTTTAATTCATGTTAAAAGGTAGAAATCAGGGGATAAAGGCGAACGCGTAGCTTCTACAAGTTATTTCTGTTCTCTCCGTTACCGTGCCGATGTTACATTGAATTTATACAGATTTCTAATCATATCAGTCAAGTCAAGCTTAGAAATGACATGACAAAAACGATGAAGATGCTTAAGAAGCAGTTTTCCTTAGAAAAGTTATTTCTGTTCTCTCCGTTTTCGTGCAAAAGGAGGTTTCGTTCTTATTCTACTTTGGTAATCGGGGCAAAACCGGCAAGCAAACGTTTCACGCCAACCGGAGCCGGGAATGCAATCTGCAGTTCGGTGTCATTCCCTGTCCCTTTGACTGCAACAATCGTGCCTGTCCCCCATTTGCCATGCTGCACTTTGTCTCCTGCCTTAAACCCAGCTTCACCATTCGAAGCTGCCGGCTTGGAAGCAGATGATGGCGTAGAGTATGTCGGGCGGGAAGTACTTGTAGTCACACGCGAAGTTGGCGTGGATGAGGTAGCAGATGAACCACTCTTGCTTTGGTGATCAAAGAGCTTGGTACCACCACCGAAGTTACTTCCTCCACTAGAACCTAGTCCACGTCCACCATATGAGCCGCCTCCGCTACTGCCACGACGGTAACGATCACGAGCCATGGAGGTGTCTTCCTTCAGCTCATCCGGAATTTCGTCCAGGAAGCGGGAAGGTGGATTTGCGGTGGTGCGTCCAAACAAGGTACGCATCTGGGCACACGACAGGAAAAGTTGCTCTTCCGCACGGGTGATCCCTACATATGCAAGTCGGCGTTCTTCTTCCAGCTCTTCATTATCCATAAAAGCACGGCTGTGCGGGAAGACTCCTTCCTCCATACCCACGATAAAGACAACCGGGAACTCCAGACCTTTGGCACTGTGCATGGTCATCAGGGTAACCGCATCGCTCTGATCCTCTTCATCATCGTTCATGCTGTCGATGTCCGCAATCAATGCAAGATCGGTGAGGAACGATACGAGCGTTTTGTCTTCATTATTTTTCTCAAATTCCATGGTTACCGACAGGAACTCATCAATGTTCTCGAGCCGTGCACGAGATTCGAGTGTATTTTCATTTTGCATCTCAAGACGATATTGACTCATCTCAAGGATCTTCTCGGTTAATTCAGTTACAGACAGATATTCTACCATCTGATGCAACGCAGCAATCATGTCATAGAACTCCACCAACGCATTACGCGTACGTCCAGCAAAACCAAGATCATCCACAACCTGTAGCACGCGGAAAATGGAAATTCCACGCTCTCCTGCCGCAGCCGCCAGCTTCGCAACTGTTGTATCCCCGATGCTACGCTTCGGTACATTAATGATCCGGGTAAGGCTGATATCATCGTCGGGGTTGGATAACAGGCGCAGATACGCCAGAATGTCCTTGATCTCTTTACGATCATAGAACTTGATGCCGCCGACAATCTGATACGGAATATCAGACTTGATCAGAATTTCCTCTATAACCCGGGACTGGGCATTGGTACGGTATAAAATCGCATGGTTCTGATAGGATTTGCCGTTCTTCACATTTTTACTAATCTCGGAGGTTACAAAGTACCCCTCATCATGTTCGGAATCCGCACGGTACACCTTGATCTTCGAACCGCCCTCTTTGTCCGTCCACAGTTTCTTCGGTTTACGCCCTGTATTCAGGCCGATCACTTCATTCGCTGCATTCAGGATATTGGACGTAGAACGATAGTTCTGTTCCAGCAAAATCGTATTTGCTTCTGGATAGTCTTTCTCAAAGTTCAGGATATTGCTGATATCGGCCCCGCGCCAGCGATAGATCGACTGGTCACTATCCCCTACAACACAGATGCGGTGGTGACTGTCAGCAAGCATGCGGCACAGCATGTACTGTGCACGGTTCGTATCCTGATACTCGTCCACGTGAATATACTGGAATTTCTTTTGATAAAAGTCGAGGACTTCCGGTACTTCCTTGAACAGTTGAATCGTCTGCATAATAAGATCATCGAAATCGAGTGAGTTGTTGGCTCTTAACCGTTTCTGATACATCTTATATATTTTGGCTACAATACCCTCGAAATAGTCTCCTGCCTGCTTCTCATATTGCTCCGGACTGATCAGTTCATTCTTGGCCGTACTCATCATCGATTGAACTGCTTTGGGTTCAAATTTCTTGGTATCAATATTCTGGTCTTTCATACAGCTGCGAATAACAGATAATTGGTCCGATGAGTCCAGAATACTGAAGTTGGAGGTGAAGCCAATACGTTCAATATCTCGGCGCAAAATACGCACGCACATGGAGTGGAACGTGGATACCCAAATGTCGCGGCCCTGGGAGCCACCTACGAGTTGGGAAACCCGATCCTGCATCTCACGAGCGGCTTTGTTCGTAAAGGTAATCGCTAAAATGCCCCACGGAGGTGCTTTCCGTGTTGCAATGAGATAGGCAATCCGGTGTGTCAGCACCCGGGTCTTGCCGGAGCCCGCTCCGGCCATAATCAGCAGCGGGCCATCCGTCGCCTCGACGGCTTGCCGTTGAGGGGTGTTAAGCCGTGCAACGGCATCATGTATATTTACAGGTTGCATGCATGCATGCTCCTTTCGTTGGTTGGTCTATAAAGCAAAATTAATAGGTTACACTCGTCACTCCGATGACAGAATAATCTTCCGATCGCTGTTATTCCCGGATTTTTCGATCTACTTTTTCAAAGGTGAAAATCCGGTAATAAAGGCGAACGCTCCGCTTCTCCAGCTTATTTCTGTCCTCTTCGTTCTCGTGTAAAAATTAGTTTAGCTTATATTTAAGGGTAGTAAAAAAAAAGAGAAAACTTCGTTTTTGTGTAAACATAGTTCCTTTATACGAATTTCCTACTCGTGTAAACGACATTACGCTCATATAACTTCTTAAACTTAGTAAGGGCAAAGTTCTATTTTAACAGATCATAAGGGGAAAATGGGGGAATGGTAAACTAAACCGATTAAATGGTTCCTTTTACAGCCAGCACCGTCTCAAGTGCCTTATTCAAATCGCTGTACACAATGTTGCCTACCACGATGGTATCTGCAACCTGAGCAGCTTGCGCGGCTTTCTCCGGATCATCAATTCCGCCGCCGTAGATGAGATGTGCCCGCTCCAATTGTCCGTGTGTCTCACCAACAAGCTCCATATCTCCGAACGTTCCGCTGTACTCCATGTATACAATAGGAAGATGGAGCAGACGTTCCGCAGCCTGGGCATATGCCACCGCAGCTCCTGTCGTCAAATCCGTATCCGCACCCGTCAACCGCGCTACCGTGGAGTTTGCATTAAGCACAATATAACCCTCGGCAATCAACAGATCCCATGGGATCAGATAACCGTAACGCTCTATAGCCTTCTGGTGGTGCCCAATCATCCATTTGCTGTCCGTTGCATTCAGCACCATCGGGATCAGATATCCGTCAAACCCGGGAACAACAGCCTCCAGATCGGATACTTCAAGCACACAGGGCAGCTCATAGCGACGCACACGGGACATCAGGTCTACCGTGTTATCATAAGTAATTCCTGAAGATCCACCGACGATAATTGCATCGGTCCCCGACATGCAGACCTGATCAAGTTCTTCGTCCGTAATCTCCCGGTCCGGGTCAAGCTTAAATACATGTCTCCACTGCTTAATCATGTCTATCAACGAACATTCCTCCAGAGGTTCTTCTGCATCCTAGAAAGCTTGTAAACTAAGTCTAAGTCAGCAGACAGTGAGTGTCAATGTTCGTATAAAAAGGGGAACAGAAAATCACAGACATTTCCCTGTTCTGGTATGGAAAAGCCTGTGATTTGGATTTTGTAATGATTGTAATTACGACATTTTACGGTTTCCAGGCAAACCGTGTATTCATCTCATCCAGTTCCTGCTCCGTCAGCACGTCCGAGTAAACCCCATACACACCCCACTTCTCATAGTTAGCCACCTGTTCAGTGTCATTGATGGTGTGCACGTAAGTAACTGAGCCTGCACTATTAAGCTTGGCGACAAAATTCTGGTTTACTTTATATTCCGGCATGGTCACGGCATCAATATCATTTTTTTGCACAAAATCAACAACCTGATCTTCTGTATCCTGTGTGGCGTATAACGTATAGATAATGGAAGGGAATGCATAGACTTCTTTCACCGTTTCAAGCATGGGTTCGTTGTAGATCTGTACAACCACGCGATCAAGCACGGAGGGATCATGTTCTTTGGCAGCATCCACGAGGGATCTTAACACCTGCTGTATATCTTCATCCTTCTGTTCTTTGGTATCGGTTACGATATACATATCCGGGTATTTAGCCAGTACATCTATAATGCCGTCGGCATCCATGGGTTGGTACATACCCAGAATAGGCGTATTCATGAACTCATCATGTGTCAGCGCCCCGGCTTGTTTTTCCTCGGGAAGCTCTTGGTCCTGTCCTAGCATTTTGCTCATATTAGCGGTCCACTCATGTCTGGCTACGGCTTTGCGATCCGAGGTCAGCATAAAGTCGATCTCAAAAACACGTGTGCCTTTCTCGTAATTGGCAATCATCGCTTCATAGGCGTTGGTATATGGTTGATCCCGAATGCTGCCCATCGCATGGGCAATTAATCTATAAGCGGTAAATCCGTCCCGTTGTTCCTCACTCTCGCTTTCATAGGCGAAAAAGAGTGTTCCTACGGTAACGATCAGTAGTATTAACACGGCGGCAATGCGTTTCATATCACATTCACATCCTCAGTACCTTTTTGTTAGCTAACTACCCGAATTGAGGAGATGTAAAACAAAATAGCCGCTTGAAGGCGGCTGTTAAATAGAGGATATATTTTAGATAAATAGCGGACCATCAACATGCTCAGTCCTTTTGCTGTACACTCAACTCATTCAAAAATGCAATCAGCGCCTCACGCCAGTGTCTCAGAGGTTGCAGACCGTTCGTTCGAATCGCCAAATGATCCATGACCGAGTATGCAGGACGAGGGGCAGGACGCGGAAACTGTTCAGTTGCGCATGGTGTAAGTTCGGCTGTAGGCTCGAATACACTCTGCTTACTGGCTTCTTCTCTTATTACCTTTGCAAACTCGTACCATGTGCAAGTTCCTGAATTGGAAGCATGATAGATGCCATACTTTTCACTTACGGAAAGGAGATGGATGAATCGGGCAAGATCCACCGTATAGGTAGGTGAACCTTGTTGGTCATGAACCACTTGAAGTTGTGGACGCTTCACCATAAGTTCCAGCATGGTTTTGACAAAATTACTGCCATGCACGCCAAACACCCATGATGTTCGAATGATAAACCATTGCGTACACAAACTTTGAACCAGCCGTTCCCCGGCAAGCTTCGACTTGCCATAAACACTCTGTGGATTCGTTACATCGTACTCCTGGTATGGTGTGCTCCCGCTCCCATCGAATACATAATCGGTACTGATATATACCAGCTTTGCTTTCACACTCTCGGCGGCAACTGCAATATTTCTAGTACCTGATGCATTGATTGCGAATGCTGTATCCTCATCTGCCTCAGCCTGATCGACAGCCGT
This sequence comes from Paenibacillus sp. FSL R5-0749, assembly GCF_038595085.1. Lineage (NCBI taxonomy): Bacteria > Bacillati > Bacillota > Bacilli > Caryophanales > Paenibacillaceae > Paenibacillus > Paenibacillus sp. FSL R5-0749. The sequence continues at coordinate 5,929,379 of NZ_CP152005.1, forward strand.
AAAAGCAGCGCAATGAATAATGATGTGCGGTCGGAACGTTGTAATTATATCTGTGCACTGCTGTTGATCGGTAATATCCATCTGCTTCTTGTCACAGGCCAATACCTGATGACCCTCTGCTTCGAAGGTCTTCACCACATCATAACCCAGCTGTCCGGCTGCGCCAGTCACCATAACTCTATAATTCATTTGGATGAATCACCCATCCGTTTACCGTACTGAAGCTGAACATAGTCCTGATATGTGCCTGATTGAATTCTCGTCCACCAGTCTTGATGCTTCAGATACCATTGGATCGTCTCCTTGATCCCTGTCTCAAAATTGTGGGCGGGTTGCCAGCCAAGCTCTGTACGTATCTTGGTAGGATCTATACCGTAACGTCGGTCATGTCCCAACCGATCTTGTACATATTGTATCAAACTCGCTGGCTTACCCAGTTGCTCCAATACGCTCTCCACAATGTATATATTAGTACGTTCATTATTACCACCAATGTTGTACACTTCTCCAGATTGTCCATTATGAATTACCAGATCAATCGCGCTACAGTGATCCTCGACATAAAGCCAGTCACGAATATTGAGCCCGTCACCATATACCGGAATGGCTTCATCATTCAATGCCCGGGATATAATCAGCGGAATCAGTTTCTCCGGGAATTGAAAAGGCCCATAGTTATTGGAGCAACGTGTAATATTTACGGGAAGTCCAAATGTTTCATGATAGGCTCTTACAAGCAGGTCCCCGCCAGCTTTACTTGCAGAGTAAGGACTGTTTGGCATCAAAGGTGTATTTTCAGTAAATAAACCCGTTGGACCTAGTGATCCATATACCTCATCCGTCGATACCTGAACAAATTTGGTGACTTGATACTTCTTGGCCGCATCCAGCAGAACCTGAGTACCCATCACATTGGTACGTACAAAGATATCCGGGGACAGAATACTTCGATCCACATGAGACTCGGCAGCGAAATTCACAACCACATCGATGCCTTGGGAAAAAACAGTTTCCATCTGCTGTACATCTGCAATATCTGCTTGGATGAAGGTATATCGGGGATTGGACTCTACCGTATGCAAGTTCTCCAAGTTCCCCGCATACGTTAATGCATCCACATTGATAATCTCATAACTCGGATGTTCACGAAGCATATATAGCACAAAGTTGCTGCCGATAAATCCGGCCCCACCCGTAACCAGTAGTTTCATGCTGTCACTCTCCCTCTGCCTCCAGATACAGAAGTATCTGAATAGTCTGATTAATTAGTCGAAATTCAGTTCAGCATCTTTCAGTAAAGGATGCTTCTGATCCTTCTCCGATAATATAGGTTGCGTCACAGGCCAATCAATGGCGAGTGCCGGATCGTTCCACAGAATTCCACGGTCATGTTCAGGAGAATAATAGGCGTCTACCTTATAAGTTACCTGGGAATGAGGCACCAAGGTACAGAATCCATGAGCAAAGCCTTGAGGAACAAGCAGCTGCCGCTGGTTGTACTCACTTAAAATGACACTTTTCCATTGGCCAAAAGTGGGGGATGAAGTGCGGACATCCACGATCACATCATATATAGCCCCAGATATAACCCTCACCAATTTAGTTTGCGCTTTGGGCTGAAGCTGGTAATGAAGCCCACGTAAAACACCTGCTTCAGCCGACAAGGATTGATTGTCCTGAATAAAGACGTGCTGTATCCCCTGTTCATGCAGAACCTGCTCATTATAACTCTCCATAAAATATCCACGGTGATCACCATAAATCTTGGGTTCCAAGATGGCAGCGCCATCCATAAACAGCGGAAGTACCTTCATGACATCCCTCCGTTTTGCTGTTGACATCATTTCTTCATATTGACTATGTATATGTAAAGTGTAAGGTAAGTGTTTGTTCATTGGCCTGTATAATCCTCATATTTCCCCTTCCATAAAATAAATTAAAGCCCAGCCGCGATATCATTCTTCGGCTGGACTTCAAGGACATGCAGTAACCAATTATTGACCCTTTACAACCTGTTCCAAATACTTCAAAAGATCTTTCCGCAGATCCGGGCGCTGCAATGCGTAGTGAATCGACGTTTCGATAAAACCCAACTTCTCACCAACATCATGACGCAGTCCATCAAAATGATACGCGATAATCTGCCGCTGTTCATTCAATCGGGACAAGGCATCCGTGAGCTGAATTTCGCCCCCAACGCCAGCAGATTGTTGACCTAGTATTTCAAAAATATCCGGTGTAAGAATGTAACGTCCCATAATAGCCAGGTTGGATGGAGAATCTTCAGTTTTTGGTTTCTCAATTAGGCGGCGAGCACGAAAGACACGATCATCGGTAGGGGTCAACAACTCTCCGTCCACAATCCCGTAGCGAGATACCTCATTCCAATCAACTGGCTGTACACCAACAATCGGAGATTGCAATTCATCGTAGACCTCGATCATCTGCTTCAGACAGGGATGGTCCGATTCCACGATGTCGTCCCCTAGCAGGACGGCAAAAGGCTCGTTGCCGATAAACTTGCGGGCGCACCAGATGGCGTGACCAAGTCCCTTCGGTTCCTTTTGACGGATATAATGGATATCTGCCATCTCGGAGGGTTTACGTACTTCGTTAAGCAAGTCCCACTTCTGTTTGTCCGCCAGGTTCTGCTCCAGCTCAAACGAATAGTCGAAGTGATCTTCGATGGCCCGCTTTCCTTTACCTGTCACAATAATGATATCTTCAATACCTGAAGCAACGGCTTCTTCAATAATGTACTGGATCGTTGGCTTGTCCACGATGGGCAGCATTTCCTTAGGCATCGCCTTGGTGGCAGGCAGAAACCGGGTACCCAGCCCTGCGGCTGGAATAATCGCTTTGCGAATACGCACACGAACCCACTCCTTTTGCTAAACAAGTTGAACTAAAAGTTATTTACACTGACACTACGATAACAGAACAACCTTCCGATCGCTGTTATCCCCCGATTTTTTAATTCACTTTTACAAAGGTTAAAATCTGGTGATAACATATGCTTCCGATGCAGCTTTCTTTCAGAAAGCTTTTAGGCGAAGTCTACGCTTTCGAAGTAGCTTTCTTGCAGAAAGCTTGTAGCTCCGCTTCTCCAGTTTTTTCTGTCCTCTACGTTTCTCGTGTAAATCATTAGTCCATCTTGTATAGTTTCATATATTTAATGATTCTTATTGCTACGATGCTTGGACTTCATTATACCATCAACAATTCGCGAATATCCTGTTCGGATAAGGTTGTTGATCCGCCGTCTCCCGGCTCAATCACTTCGGCAATCAAGTCCTTCTTCCGTTGCTGGAGTTCCAGAATCTTCTCTTCGATTGTACCTTCGGTAACCAAGCGGATGACTTGCACCACCTGTTTTTGTCCCATACGATGGGCACGACCAATCGCCTGCTCTTCCACCGCGGGATTCCACCACAGATCATATAATATAACGGTATCTGCACCTGTTAAGTTTAATCCGGTACCGCCAGCTTTCAGGGAGATTAAGAACAGTTCAGCTTCACCCTCATTAAATCTGTGACACATCTCGACACGGCTCTGCGCAGGGGTCTGACCATCGAGGTAAAACAGGTTTTTTCCCTGTGCCGCGAGTGTCTGACGAATCAGGTTCAACATGCTCGCGAATTGGGAGAAAATAAGAATACGTTTGCCTGCGGCCAAACAATCCTCGACCGTTTCAAGCAACTGCTCCATTTTCCCAGAATCGCCTTGATAGCCTTCGACAAAGAGGGCCGGATGGCAGCACAACTGACGCAAACGGGTGATGCCTGCTAGAATTTTGATACGATTCTTCTGGAATCCATTATCCTCCATGTCCTTCGATGCTTCATCCTGAAGCTGGGAAAGGTATGCAGCGTACAGTTTCTTCTGTTCAACCGTAAGCTCCGACCGCTGTACCGTTTCAATCCGATCAGGCAATTCTTCCAGCACATCCTTTTTCAGACGGCGCAAAATAAACGGACGTACCATCCGCGAGATCCGTTCCGGTGGAAGGTCGCGGAATCTTCTGTAGCTTGGAAACAGTCCAGGGAATACCGCTTCGAAAATGGACCACAATTCATCCAGCGAGTTCTCCACAGGTGTGCCTGTGAGTGCAAAACGGCGCGGTGCCTGAATTTGTTTCACTGCCTGTGCAGTCTGGGAAGAAGCATTTTTAATCGCCTGAGCTTCATCCAGAATGAGTGTATGAAATGTTCGGCCAAGGTAGGTGTCCAGATCCCGACGTAACAAAGGATACGATGTAACAATCACATCTACCTCATCCATGCCTGAAAGCATATTGGCTCGTTCTTCTTTCTGCCCGGCTGCGATCAAGACGTTCAGATGCGGGGCAAACCTCGCAAACTCATTCGCCCAGTTATAGGTCAGCGAAGCAGGGGCCACGACAAGTACCGGAGGATGAATAACCTTCGTTCGGACCGTCAATCCATCCTGCTGCATCGTGGACCATGAGCCATCCGTATTCTCTGAAGTCATCTTATCCAAAGGGAGCCCAGTTTCGGGATCAATGCCGGCAGTCGCCAACGTTTCACCGCCCCATAATGAGCCACTCTCCCGGTATTTATCAACGTCCGCATTGTCCGTATTGTACTCGGGCTTCTCTTGAAGTACCGCTGTGATATAGGCGATACTTTGCAACGTTTTGCCAAGTCCCATATCATCCGCGAGAATGCCGCCAAACCGATAATAAGCGAGGGTACGCAGCCACTGGTATCCGCTGTTCTGATAATCCCGTAGGATGGGGGTCAATGCTTTTGGTAATGCAAAATCCATCCGCTCGGGATCTCGGAGATCATCGAGGAAACGTTTCAGGGAGCCTCCCCACTTCACATGACCAGAAACCTCATCCCTGCCTGGCAATTGCAACGCCCGAACAGCTGGCAGCCGGATATGGCTGCTCTTGATGTCATCTGCTCCAAGTCCAAGCGAATCAGCCATGTGAGCGAAGCTGTCTGCACCTTCATTTTCAAGCGAGAGAAAGACACCGCTCTTGAGACGGAAATATGGTTTCTTTTCCACAATGCGGCGCATGAGTTCCTGAAGTTCCTCTTCGTCCACACCTTCCATCTCGAATGAAATCTCCAGCCAGTCCAATCCTCTTCCCAAATCTGCTCGTACTTTCGGCGGTGTTGGATAGGATTGCACCATCGCCTTCACGGCATTTGGCATATAGATCTCGACCTGTTTCTCAAGCTCAGGCAACAGATGATACATGACATCATAGATCGCATCTTCGCGTTCGCTCGCCCAGACACTACCCTCCCTTTCGAGAAAGGATCGATCAAGCCGTTCAATCAAGTTTCGCTCTTTGTATCGATCACGCACCAAAATAACCTTTTTCTCTTCTTCATCTATCAAGTACTCTGCCAGCGGATTAATAACCATGACCTCATAGTCGAATTCCAGACGCGCTGTAATACGTTCACGGTAGAAGTCGATGTATAACTTCGGTCTAAGTTCCGGTTCCGCGATCTGTTCACGCACCTGCGAATCAATGGACAGATGTCCAAGCGTACGCAGTTCAGGCACAACATGCTGCACAAATTCATCCACCTGTTGGGTCGAAATATCAATGCTCTCCTTAATCCCATATGAAGTGAGTGCCGCACTCAAGTCCTCCAGACTTCGCATCTGCATCGGCTCCAACATGTGCAACTGTCCTTCCACCACAGCAGCATCATAAGCAGGGAGAAGAATCAGCTCACGCAGTCCGGAAATCTCAAGCTGATACCCTTCATTCGTTCCCTGGGCAATCCGGTAAAATAAAGGCAATACACCCTCACCGAGTGTGAGTGGTCCATTGGCAAATCCTGTACCCTCCATCCGACTGTCGGCCTGTAGTAGCAATTCCAGCAATGGCTTCCATACGAGCGGAGCAATCAGTATATCCCGTCCGTCCGACGCTCCCAAATAACCGGAAATGGATTGGCGATATGCTTCTTCACTCTGCCTCATTCGAATGAGCATTGAGAGAATGGCCTGATCCTGCGGAGTGAACACATGCATCAATGGATCATAGTGGAACAGCTTGGTAAATGCCATCGGCTCGCCCTTTTCGATGCAATTCAGGAACTGCTTTACTTTCTGCACCACATACAGACGTTTGTTACCCACTTTCAATTCAAGAGCAAGTTTCCCACCACCCTTGTGAACCTGTGTCAGCTTGCATATAAACTGGACCTGCAATTCTTCCCGCAGGGAGGAACGGCTGACAGGAGCCGTGTACTTACGATCATTTCCATGCAGTGGTCTCCGATCCTTGGCAAACATGGACAGAATCTGATCTGCCGTACGGTACGAAGGTTTATCTGCCGAGCGGCCCCACCCCGAAGCTGAACTTGGACGACCTGCTTGGGCAAAGTGAACGGGCGGATGCTCTGAAGGATCATCCAGTTGCTCTCGTTGTGAATAAGACTGGGGGCGCTCCCACTTGCTCTCTTCGACCAGCGTCCCAACCCTGGACTTGGAACCTATGCTAGAACCGGTATTGACGCCTTGACCTGTAGCAGATTGAGCAGGCTTCCCAGATTCAATTGTGATATTACGCTCCTGTTGCTCACCCCATTCGTGAATAGCCAACAGGACAGCAGCCACATGTTTACAATAGTCATAATGCCTGCCGTCACCCGGACAACTGCAGCCTGCCACAACCTCTCCCGTTTCATCTATATCCACCGTCACCTGATAGCGCTCCGATCCACGTACCTGTGCTTCATAATGAAGCTGATCCTTACTGACCACCAGATTGGTCACCCTGCCAGATTGGTTATAATCTTCTCCGCGCTTGAATGCCGTGACCCCGCACAGCAATTTGATATCCATAATTGTGAATGGCGCCACGCTTCTTCGCCTCCTGTGTCATGATGTAAAAAAACCCCAAGAGCTCCTTGAAGCAGAGATTGGGGTTCCTTCATGCTGTAACTGTTGTTGTACCATACAATCTAATTATTTCACCAATTGACCACGTGTAACGCCCAGTTGGTTCGTTGCTTTGAGTGTTTTCCACACTTGTGTACCACTGATCTCACCGCGCAATGCACGGTTGTACAGATCAATGACTTCGCGCACCTGATCCGGTGTCTCTTCCAGGAACTCCACACGGTAACGCGATACACCCAGATCCATAAAGTTAGTCAGGTACTCTGCACCTGACTGCTCCACTGCATTGTATACCGTATTGCGGCAACCTTCATCCACACGTACCGGGTGGGACATACCAATTCGGTCTTGCAGAGATGCACGTTGTTCCTCACAAGGACGACCACAGTTCGTATAGTCCGTTCCTTCACTCATAAACGTACAATACACACAGTGCTCGGTATGGAACATCGGTAGATGCTGATGGATAACCACTTCGGTCTGACTTGTACGGGAGTGACCCAGCAAATCAACCATTTGTTGAATGTTCAGGTCATAGGATGGCGTAATCCAGTCACATCCGGCTTCCAGGAACAATTCAACGGCTTTGTGATTGGCGATGTTCAATGAGAAGTCGCCGATCAGTTCCGGGTGCGTTGCGTCCGGGTTTTCCATACGGTGGCGCAGGTAGAAGTACAGTGCACCTGTATTACGTACCAATACCGCATCCGGCTTCAGACGCAAGATATTGTTGTGATAGCCGTTCTCCCCAGGCATGTGAATACGCGGTGTTGCCAGCGCGATCTTGCGACCAGCGGCATGCACAGCTTCCACAGCTGCCGGGAACTGCTTGATAAACTCGAAGTCGGCATAGATCATGCTGATTCCGGCTTCAATCGCTGCCTCCACTTGTGGCAGGCTGCGACAGAGCGCGGTCAACTCGGCTTGACCGCGAGCGACTGGCGATGCCGGTTTAACCGAATCGCCGTACACATCGACCGCCCGTTTCACGTAGACAGGTGGTTTAGGACGTTCACCCGCAAGTTGTTCTACAGCCTGACGGCGAATGTTATTCAACTCGCGCATCGGGATGATGACATCACCGTGCAAGTTGACGTCCATTCCCTCCAACTGGAACACGGTGCCTCCCAGACGTCCGAACTGCTCTTCGAGCAATTCATGTGTCATTGGACGCTTCTGTGCAATGTCCAGTTCCATCTCGGAATCAATCCGGACAGTCGTACCTTTCTGCACGTCTGTCCACCACGTGCTAAGCGGCTGGCCTGGGCTGCCGATGACCTTCACCTTCACGGGGAATACACGGAACGGTTTCTCGGTCTCAAAGCTTTGACGCAGACGTTTGTCCAGCGCCGGGTCATTCGTTTTCCACACTTTGTCGCCAACTTTCACGCGCCGCAGATCCACGTCACTGCGGCCTGGCACAACGTCAACGATCCAGCCCTCTTCGGCTTCGCCTTCGAGTTTTACACCTTTGCGACGCACATCGTATACCCGTCCGCCTTCTTCCTTCTTCGTTGGGTCTCCAGCGTCAAATACGATCCCGTCTCCACGTTTCACGGGTGCATCCAGCTTCAGGACCACACCATCGCGCAACACTTGATCTACACGACCAAGGTAGACGCCACGGCTTTTCGGGAATGTTCCATCCACCAGTTCTTTGTTATTCGTACCGCTCAGGAAACCATGCGTGAATCCACGGGAGAAGCTTTGCTGCAATTCGCGAACTTCTTCCTTGCTTGGCGGTGTGTTATCTCCATCAAAATAACGGTCAATCGCTTTACGATATTTGCTTACCACGTTCGCTACGTATTCCGGCGTTTTGAGACGTCCTTCAATTTTGAAAGAAGTCACTCCTGCTTCGATCAGTTCCGGCATCAGGTCAATCGCTGCCAGATCCTTCGGAGACAACAGATAGGCTACATCACCCATCGGCTTGTGCACTCCATCCACCATTAGATCGTATGGAAGACGACAAGCTTGTGCGCACTCCCCGCGGTTCGCCGAACGTCCTCCCCACATTTCGGAAGTCAGACATTGCCCCGAGTATGAGACACACAGCGCACCGTGAACAAATACTTCCATGGGAAGCTTCGCCTGTTCGCCGATTTTCTGAATCTGCTTCAGATTGTTCTCCCGTCCCAGAACGACACGTTCCATATCAAACGGCTTCGTAAACTCGACCGCTTCCGGTGACGTAATCGTCATCTGTGTTGAACCGTGAATCGGGAAATCCGGCGAGATCTCGCGGATCATCTTCACCAGACCCAAATCCTGAACAATTACAGCGTCTACACCTGCATCGACACATGCATCAATCAGTTCTTTGGCATCCGTCAATTCATTTTCAAAAATCAATATATTAAAGGTCAAGAAACCTTTTACGCCATAACTGTGCAAAAACGCCATAATCTCCGGCAGCTCGTCCATGCGGAAATTGTTCGCCCGTGCCCGTGCATTAAACTTTTCGACTCCGAAGAAAATTGCATCTGCGCCATTGGCTACCGCCGAACGCATACAATCCCAGTCACCAGCAGGTGCCAGAAGTTCAACGTCTTCTCTTCGTATTGTTGCTGTTTTCATGTAGATCCTCCCCATAGCCGGCTATCCGCCGGATTTCATCCCTATATCCTTAAGCGCCTGAACATACTAATCTTGAGACTGCACCTTATCGGGTACACCTGCATTGTCAAAGTATTACCATATCTATCTATTATGTCTGTATTGCCTGAACTCCAAGCTTACAGTCATTCATATTTACCAGATCAGCAGTCATAACTCCTGAACTAGTATAGTGTACCACTTCTGCACCGACTCTTCTACGTTTTCCTGAAAAAACCGTTTACCATTTTCATTTCCAGCACGACGAAAAACCGAAAGGTCATTAGACCCTCCGGCTTCACTACAATTTTATTTAATAAAAGTAAATGAGTTCACTGCTTTTTCCAAGGCTGCCGCCTGAACTTCTGTCTTGTTGGCATCATTCAGACCACTTGTGATCGTATAGGTCGTTCCGTCCTTTTCAAACACGATCTGGCGACCCGCATATGGCACGCCTTTGTCTAGCTCATGATACGTGAAGGAAAATGCAGGCACACCTGCAAACGTCAGTTCCTCACTACGAAGCAGCTGAAAGTTTTTCCGCGTTTTGGTGGCTTCAGCGTAAGCTTCTCTCAGTTGACTGACCGTCATCTCGATCGACTTGTCCTCGCTCGCCGCAATGGAGAATTCTCCGCCCGTGAAGGTGTATACCACAGGTGAATACTCGAATCGATCACTGTAAGGCGTCCAGTAACGGGGGATATCCACACTGTATTTATAACGTTTGGACGTACGTGTAAGTGTCTTCGTTTTGTCTGTCAAATACGGATCTTCATCCAGCTGACCGAAATTATCGGCAACCGTATCAAAATCAATCTCGACACTCTTCATAATCCGTTCAAACCATGCCCGATCAGCATTTTGCTCTTCCGGGAATGTATACTCTGCATAATATCGATACCCATTCTTCTGCAAAAGAACATCGAACTCGGTCTGCCAGCCGCCGCCAAAGTTATAACGGAATTCATTCACCTCGGCAGTCTCTCCCGAGATATCCATCGTATATGAGCCAATTGGCTCATAACTCTCTGGTGTAAATGTCTCGCGCATCCACTTATCCAGTTGGCCGCTCCAGTCTTTGACCGTTGTACCTGCCTTCGCCGAAGTGACACGCCATTGCAGATATGCACCATCTTTGGCTTCATAGGTCATCTGATTGTTGTCCATCGACCAGCCGGCAGGAATCTTCAATTCAATACCATAGTCATCATTCCATGCGGAGCGCATGCCGTTATCTACAGTGGAGAGATCCTTGATCGTTCGATCCGATTCCGCATAGGTTGGCTGGAATGAATTGAGCAGCCCTGCACGTTTGCCCAGATCCTTATAATTCAGGGCTTCGTAATCTGCGAGGTACACATCATATTGACGGCCCTCGTTCAGATACTGACGCATCTCCCACAACATGCCATCTACATCTTTCACAATGATGCGTGCATAAGGCGTTTTACCTTTCGACACCGCTTCACGATCCAGCACCGTATCTCCCGATTGTTTGGCCTCCTGGACAAGTTGCTGCAACAAATCATCCGCATCCAGAGCCACGTCCTGATCGCTGACGTACACCTCAAGATAATAACTGTTGTCCGCAGCGCCAAAAGTCATCATGCGCTCCTGCTCACCGGTCTGGAAAACCATAAGGTCTGCCGGATAGTTAATGGACCAGCCGTAAAAGCTGTTGCCAATTCTGGTTTTGCCTTCATCAGGATGAAGGCCGTCCTCATCGTCTACCGAATCATCGGTTTGCAACAGACGAATCACCATTTCTCCGGAACTGTTCGGAGCTAGCGTTGCTCCAATCCCGGCGGCAACCGGACGAAGTGGAACCATAAGTACGCCATTCACCATCTTCGGAGCGGCACCCATCTCATGCTTTACACCATCTACCCAGGCAATTGAACTGCCAATCGTTAGGGTAACCGTGTGCGGACCTTCCTTGATTTTGACAATATCATTTTTCTCCAGCCGGATTTCACTGCCAAATGCTTTTTTGAATACACCGACAGGTACCATCGTCACACCCTTGATCTTGTAAGGTTTGGCTATGGCCTGCTTATCACCGTTAATATAAGCGCTCGTGCTGCCCGCTTTGACCCGTAATTCACTTGTCGTCAGATCAGATGCCCATACAGGTAATGCCGCTCCAATGGTCAGCATCCCGGTTAATACACCTGTGCTTAGCACACGTATCCATGACTTTTTCATTCCGTTCTTTCGTCCTCTCTCCATCCGGGCTGATCGCCGGGCTTTATTGTTCTTCATCTGCAAGGAACGCTTCATCTTCCTCGTCTACGATGTCTGCGCGATCAGCAAGTACCAACGTGCGGGTGACGATATCGCCATCCGATTGCATCAATAGCTTTACCTTTTGCCCAGGCAGATACGTTTTGAGCAGCTCATTGATATCTACTACAGAGGAGACACGCGTACCTGCCACACTATAGATGAAGTCTCCCTCTTTGATTTTGGCTTTCTTCGCTTCAGGAGACAGTACACCCGTGATCGTTAAAGGATCCTCTGTAGGAAGGCCCACAATCGCAGACCAGCTTTCTTCCAGCTGTAATCCCAGACTTGCACGTTTTATTTTGCCATATTTAAAAAACTGATCGATGATGTATTGAACGGTATCCACCGGAATCGAAAATCCCAAACTCTCTACGCCGACCGCAGAAAATTTCATGGAATTGATACCGACGACTTCACCCTTCAGGTTGACCAACGGTCCTCCGCTATTTCCTGGGTTAATGGCCGTGTCGGTCTGAATTAACCGATAGGTCGCCTCAACACCACGATTCAAGCCGCTAATGACCCCTACCGTTGCCGAGTTGCGCAAAGAAAAGGAAATCGGCGTACCTAAGGCAATCACCGTTTCACCAACAGAGGTTTGTGAAGCTTTGGCGAAACTTGCCGGTTTGAGTGATTTGGCATTGATTTTGATTAGTGCCAGATCACTGAGTGCATCACTGTATGTTTTCGTAATTTTGTATGTATTGCCATCCGTCGTTACGACCACAGGGTTTGTTAATCCATCCACCACATGGGCATTCGTTACGATCCATCCGTTGGACCGGATAATAACACCTGTGCCATGTGCAAGATTATATCGGTTGTCTGATGATGCACCTTCCTGCACTTCGGTAGATTTCCCAATAATGCCTACAACCGAAGGGGATACCTTTTCGATCACTTTGGGAATGGCTTCACTTCCCTTGTACGTGTACGTTCCGGATTTGGCATCATATTGTCCACTTCCACCAACTGCCTTGAGCAGATCCTTGGTGTTCACGTAGACTTGACCGTCCACCACTTTCGCTTGCATTGCCGCTTTGGATTCAGCCGCACCGGCCGTTGCCGCTACACTAATCGAGAGTACAGCAGCCATCAGTATGGCTATTCCCTTTTTACCCAACACGCTCATATTCTCACCTGACCCTCTCTATACATCCTTCTTGCGCGACTCGACATCGGATTCATCGCTGAATCTATTTTCTCTTTCTCTCATCTGCAATTCCGGTATCCTTCAATGTATCATACAAAATCTGGATATACAATTGTTTTAAGTCCTATTTTAGTAGAGAAGATAGAATCTTGATTAACAGCTCAGTATAAACGAAAAAAAACACCCTCCATGTCTCCCGTGGAAAGTGTTTCTTCATACCTCTTTTAGAGGTTGTTCAATAAGTTCGCTTTTGATTACGAAGGATGCCTAGTGGCATCATCAGCATCGAAGTTGAAATTCAGCCGAAATGTCCGTTGCTCACGTAGTTTGCCTACGCTCCGCTACTCCATTTCTAGCTTCATTCCATCTTCTCGGCACTGAAAACCGATCTTTTTGAACATGCACTAATCGCTTATATATCCTTCACTTCAGTGGCCTTTCTACTGAGCAAACCAACCGGTTATCATTGCATAATCCGTCATCAAAAATACAAGCAGACTGACTACTGCAAATCCGATCGCAAACAGATTCTTCTTCGGTGCCCGAAGAAGCCGAACGACTCCGATGAAAATCAGGATCGTAAATAAGATGACAAAAATATCAAATGCATTAAAATTCGATGTACTCGCCGTGGCAGCTTCTGCAAACAGCATGGATAGACAGACCTCCTTACCATAGTTGAACAGCTAACGCATACCCTAATATCTTCCTCTATGTTATCTGTACCCTGCTTGTAATGCAAGCCCTATCATCCATAAAAATGAAAAAAATCCAAATTGGCCGAATATTCCTGTAACGCTCGTCATAATGCATATGTAAACACTTTCACGCGATAACCTCAGACCGATCAAAACTGTGCATCATTCAAACTTAAAAAAGCCCTTCTTCCCGGAAGCAGAGCACGTTAGATCGTAATCCAACGTCTCAACCATTTCGAAAAGAAGGGCCAATACTGTCATTCATATGGTTCTAACTACTGGTTAGAGAATCTTAGTCCACCAATTGCAGTGCTTTGCTCCGCTCGGTATCCCGTTCCAGAACTGGCTTCAAGTACTTGCCCGTATACGAAGCCTCCACTTTGATGATGTCCTCAGGGGTTCCCGTTGCAACAATGGTTCCTCCACCGCTACCGCCTTCCGGACCCAGATCAACAACATAGTCTGCTGTTTTGATTACATCTAGGTTATGCTCAATCACCAAGACTGATTCACCTGAATCAACGAGACGGTGCAATACGTTGAGCAAACGGTCGATATCATCGACATGCAAACCGGTCGTCGGTTCATCGAGGATGTAGATGGTTTTCCCTGTACTGCGGCGATACAGCTCGGAAGCGAGCTTCACCCGCTGGGCTTCACCACCAGACAAGGTCGTTGCAGGTTGTCCCAGGTTGATATAACCGAGGCCCACATCCATCAGAGTCTGCATTTTACGATGGATCTTCGGAATGTTCTCGAAGAATTGGGTTGCATCTTCCACCGTCATTTCCAGCACATCGGAAATATTTCTGTTTTTGTATTTCACTTCAAGCGTTTCCCGATTGTATCGTTTGCCCTTGCAGACTTCACAAGGCACATAAACGTCCGGCAAGAAGTGCATCTCGATTTTGATAATACCGTCTCCACGGCAGGCTTCACAACGTCCACCTTTGATATTAAAGCTGAATCGGCCTTTCTTGTATCCACGTACCTTGGCTTCGTTCGTCTGGGCAAACAGATCCCGGATATCATCAAAGACGCCTGTATACGTAGCTGGGTTGGAACGTGGTGTCCGCCCGATTGGCGACTGGTCAATATCGATAACTTTATCAATATGTTCGAGACCACGAATTTCTTTATGCTGACCCGGACGTACCCGGGCACGGTTCAGATCACGTGCCAACGTTTTGTACAAAATCTCATTAATCAATGTGGATTTACCTGAGCCAGACACACCTGTTACCGCCGTAAATACACCTACCGGAATCTTCACGTTCAGATTCTTGAGGTTATTCTCTTTGGCTCCGCGCACTTCCAACCAACGGTCTCCTACACTACGGCGCTCTGTACGTACAGGAATGAACTTGCGACCACTCAGATATTGACCGGTTAAGGAGTTCTCATCGTTCATGATCTCCTCCGGTGTACCCTGTGACATAATGGTGCCTCCGTGGATACCTGCACCCGGCCCAATATCAATAATATAGTCCGCAGCCATCATCGTATCCTCATCATGTTCAACCACGATCAACGTGTTACCAATATCACGCATATGCGCAAGCGTTGAGATCAGACGGTCATTATCCCGTTGATGCAGACCAATACTCGGCTCATCCAGAATATACAGTACACCCATCAGGCTGGAACCGATCTGTGTAGCCAGTCTGATCCGCTGGGCTTCTCCACCAGACAAGGTTCCGGCAGCACGACTCAGTGTAAGGTAATCCAGACCAACATTCACCAGGAAGCCGAGACGGCTGTTGATTTCTTTTAAAATAAGCTTGGCAATCGTCCGCTCCTTCTCCGTCAAATCCAATGTTTCGAAGAATCGGCCGGCTTCACCAATGGACAAACTAGTCACATAGGCCATGTTGTGATCATTGATTGTAACTGCAAGGCTCTCGCGTTTCAGACGCTGACCTTTACACGTACCACAAGGCTTTGCACTCATGTAACCCTCAATGAATTCACGGATACCTTCCGATGCTGTATCACGGTAACGACGCTCCAGATTGTTCACGATACCTTCAAAGGTAACCAGTGCTTCCTTGCGTTGTCCAAAATCGTTCTCATATCGGAAACGGATTTTCTCCGAACCCGTACCCTGCAGCAACTTGTTCATCTGCTCAGCGGGTAGATCTTCGACAGGTACATTTTGCGGAATGTTAAAGTGCTCACATACCGACTTCAAAAACTGCGGATAATAAGTAGATGTGCCACCTGTCCAGGCATCAAAAGCACCGTCTTCAATCGTCTTGCTGCGATCCGGTACGAGCAGATCAGGGTCAACGATCATTTTGACACCTAACCCATCACAATCCGGGCAAGCGCCGAAGGGACTGTTAAATGAGAACATCCGTGGTGCAAGCTCTTCAATACTGAATCCACACACCGGGCAGGCAAAGTTGGAACTGAAGCGCAACTCTTCTTCACCCATAATGTCCACCAGGAGTTGTCCACCGGACAAATTAAGTGCTGTTTCAATAGAGTCGGCCAGACGCGCCTGTACATCATCCTTAACAACGATCCGGTCAACAACGACTTCAATCGTATGCTTTTTATTTTTCTCCAATTGGATATCTTCTGACAGGTCACGAAGTTCCCCGTTCACCCGTACACGGACAAAGCCCTGCTTGGACACATCGGCAAATACACTTTTGTGCTCACCCTTACGTCCCGAGATAATGGGTGCCAGTATTTGTAGCCGGGTACGCTCCGGGTATTGCATGATACGGTCAACCATTTGTTCTACGGTCTGGGAGCTGATTTCCACGCCATGGTCCGGACAGTGTGGATGGCCCACACGTGCAAATAACAGACGCAGGTAATCATAAATTTCCGTCACGGTTCCTACCGTGGAACGCGGGTTACGACTTGTTGTTTTTTGATCTATTGAAATCGCAGGAGACAATCCTTCGATGGAATCCACATCCGGTTTCTCCATCTGTCCCAGAAACTGCCGTGCGTAAGCTGACAATGATTCGACATACCGTCGCTGTCCTTCTGCGTATATGGTGTCAAAAGCCAGCGAGGACTTGCCTGAGCCACTCAGGCCGGTCAATACAACAAAGCGGTCACGCGGGATGGTAATGTCGATATTTTTCAGGTTATGCGCTCGTGCGCCTTTAATGACAATGTTATCGCTCGCCAATAGTATTCATCCTCTCAAATTTACTATCCAAACCTTTTAAAAGGCTTTTCGATCCCTCCCAAACCCTCCCTTCCAAGGGAGGGCCCCAGAGGGCGCAGCCCTCTGGACACCCGAAACAAGCGGTGCAGCGGTGAGAGGTCGGGTCTTGCTATGTGAAGGGTTGCCGTGTGCCCGCGGTTTCTGATAAGGTTCCGGCCTATTGCCGGAACCTTATCAGACCGCTCTACTGCGAGGGGACGCTCTCGGCTTCGCCTTGGTCGCGACAAGTCGCCATTGCCTTTGGCTCGGCTCCAAGGTCAAGAGCGGGACGCTCTCGGCTCCGCCTTGGTCGCGACAGGTCGCCATTGCCTTTGGCTCGGCTCCAAGGTCAAGAGCGGGACGCTCTCGGCTTCGCCACGTTCGCGACGGGTCGCCATTGCCTCTGGCTCGGCTCCAAGGTCAAGAGCGGGACGCTCTCGGCTTCGCCACGTTCGCTACAGGTCGCCATTGCCTTTGGCTCGGCTCCAAGGTCAACACCGGGGCGCTCTCAGCTTCGCCACGTTCGCGACAAGGTCGCCATTGCCTCTGGCTCGGCTCCAAGGTCAAGAGCGGGACGCTCTCGGCTCCGCCTTGGTCGCGACAGGTCGCCATTGCCTTTGGCTCGGCTCCGAGGTCAAGAGCGGGGCGCTCTCGACTTTCAGGGGGGACACAACTCCCAATTGCTTTCCTATAAACCTTTTAACCAATTTCAACATTTCTATCAGTATAGACCCGAATTCAAGATTTCAACATCTCTTATTATCGGTACATATCAACGATTTCCTTACTCAACAAGAGAACGGCCAATTGGCCGTTCTCTTGTTACAGATCCATCTTTACTGGAGCATATGAATGAGCTATGTCTTATTCAGCGCGAAGTTCCAGCAACGCATCACGAAGCTCGGCAGCACGCTCAAACTGCAGGTTTTTGGCTGCATCTTTCATCTCTACCTCTAGGCGCTGAATAAGCGCCTGACGGTCTTTCTTCGACATCTTCTCGGCAGCGCCGGTGAGATAGTCTTTCTTGGATTCGGCAACTTTGGTTGCCTCAATCACATCACGCACTTTTTTGCGAATCGTCTGTGGTGTGATTCCATGCTTCTCGTTGTACTCGATTTGGATTGCACGACGACGTTCGGTCTCCTTTATCGCCTTATCCATCGAATCGGTCACTTTGTCACCGTATAGAATAACGCGACCGTCGCTGTTCCGTGCCGCCCGCCCAATCGTTTGGATCAGTGAGCGTTCGGAACGCAAGAATCCTTCCTTATCCGCATCCAAGATGGCTACCAGGGATACTTCGGGCAGATCGAGACCTTCCCGTAACAAGTTGATCCCGATCAGGACATGGAAAACACCCAACCTTAAATCACGTAAAATGGCCATCCGTTCCAACGTCTTAATCTCGGAGTGCAAGTAACGTACCTTAATTCCAATTTCCTTCAGATAATCCGTCAGGTCCTCAGACATCTTCTTCGTTAATGTTGTAATCAACACACGCTCGTCTTTGGCAATCCGGTCATTAATCTCACCAATCAAATCATCAATCTGTCCCTTTGTTGGACGCAGTTCAATAATTGGATCAAGCAATCCGGTTGGACGGATAATCTGTTGAACCATCGTATCGGTATGCTCAATCTCATACGGGCCCGGTGTTGCTGATACATAGATAATCTGATCCATTTTGCCTTCAAACTCTTCGAATTTGAGCGGACGATTATCCAGCGCTGACGGCAGGCGGAAACCATGTTCAACCAATACCGTCTTCCGCGCTTGGTCACCATTATACATTGCACGGATCTGTGGCAGAGTCACGTGAGACTCATCGACCACGATCAACATGTCATCCGGGAAATAGTCCATCAATGTATATGGAGTATCGCCGCGTTCACGGAAAGTCAATGGACCGGAATAGTTCTCAATCCCCGAGCAGAATCCGACTTCCTTCATCATCTCGATATCATACCTTGTGCGCTGCTCCAGTCGCTGAGCCTCCAGCAGTTTCCCCTGTTCACGCAACACTTCAAGACGTTCCTCCAGTTCACGCTCAATGTTCACCAGCGCAACCTTCATCGTCTCTTCTTGCGTTACGAAGTGAGACGCCGGGAAGATGGCAATATGTTCACGTTCGCCAATCAGCTCTCCGGTCAACACATCAATCTCCGTAATTTTCTCGATCTCATCACCAAACAATTCAACACGAATTGCATGTTCACCCTTGGAAGCAGGGAAAATCTCAACAACATCCCCGCGAACACGGAACGTACCCCGCACAAAGTTAATATCGTTCCGCTGATACTGAATCTCTACCAGACGGGACAAAATCTGATTGCGAGGTTTCTCCATGCCTACCCGAAGTGACAGCAACATGCTTGAATACGAGTGCGGTGAACCCAAACCATAGATGCAAGAAACACTCGCTACAATGATGACGTCCCTACGCTCAAACAACGAACTTGTCGCTGCATGCCGCAGTTTGTCGATCTCTTCATTAATACTTGAATCCTTCTCGATATACGTATCGGAGGACGGAATATATGCTTCTGGCTGAAAATAATCGTAATAACTGACGAAATACTCAACCATGTTATTAGGAAAAAAGTCTTTGAACTCACTTGCAAGCTGCGCTGCCAACGTCTTGTTGTGTGCAATAATCAGCGTAGGACGTTGCAGTTGGGCTATCGTCTGGGCGATCGTAAACGTCTTACCCGTACCGGTTGCACCCAGCAGTGTCTGGTATCTCTTCCCCTCCTGAACACCCTTCACCAATTCTTTAATGGCAGCAGGTTGATCACCTTGGGGAGAAAACTCTGACTCGATTTCGAACGTTTTGTCGCTCATTATAATATCGCTCATTGCCGTATCTCACCCTATCGTCTAAAATAATAGTCACTATATATTGTCGAAGTTCCCCGAATTTTCATATGGGAAAACTTATAGTAATAGGAATATTTGTTCCCTTTTAATTATACCTCGTTCGTTTTAGTGATGCAAACGTGAAATGAAGATAGGAGTGGGTTAATTTATGGATATTGCGACACTTATCGGTATTATTGCCGGAATTGCCGCAGTCATTAGCGGTTTTTTGTGGGAAGGTGGCCAGTTGTCCGGTCTTCTGCAAAAAACGGCTGCTTTAATTGTATTCGGTGGAACGATTGCTGCTGTGGTTGCCAGTTTCCCAGCGCATCGTCTTCGTACGATTCCAGCTGCCCTGCGTATGGCTTTTGGACGTCACAATAATGATTCAGGCTTGTGGGTTGAAGAATTGGTCGAGATGTCTTCGATCGCACGCCGCTCAGGTGTGCTTGCATTGGAACGCAAGGTTATGGATCATCCGCATCCATTTTTGCAAGACGGTATTCAGATGGTTGTCGATGGTACGGATCAGGATGTGGTTCGCCAGATCCTTGAGATGGAGATTGACTCTATTGAACAAAAACATGAGGGCTACGCCAAAATTTTCGAATCTGCTGGCGGTTATGCCCCAACCATGGGAATCATCGGAACCGTGATGGGACTTATTCAGGTCCTTGGCAGTTTGACCGATCCCACCGGACTCGGACCTGCTATTGCTGTTGCCTTTACCGCAACCCTGTATGGGGTCGCCAGTGCCAATCTTATCTTTTTGCCCATTGCCTCCAAAATCAAATCCAGAGGTGCTGACGAAGTGCAGACCATGGAAATGCTCCTTGAGGGTGTACTTGCCATTCAGAACGGTGAGAATCCCCAGCTTGTACGCAAAAGACTGGAGTCTTTCACCCTTACGCATCGTCAGCCTATACGCCCCCTAGCAAAGGAGGGATTGGATGAGTCGGCGCAGTAAACGGCGCGGAAAACGTGAAACAGTTGATCATCGGGATCGCTGGATGATTACTTATGCCGATCTCATAACGCTGCTTCTGATCTTTTTTGTCATCATGTACGCCATGAGCAATCTGGATTCCGGTAAATATGACGTCGTTACGCAATCGTTACAAAATACATTCAATGCGTCTGACTCTGTCCTTGAGCTTGGTGAGGGACTCGGTGAGAAACCCGGACAGACAATTACAGAGACTCCACCATCCGGAATTCAAGGGGAAGATTCTTCAAAAGGTGAAGGAAACCCTTCCGACTCCGGGACTGTAACGCCAGATGATGATGACAAGCCCCTCACAGAACGGGAAGAACAATTCAGATCACAGGAGCAGGAACTGCAAAATCTGTTCAATGTGATTACCCAATATATCGAGGATAATAAACTGGAAAATCAGATTTTTGTTGCGGACAAGCCACAGGGCCTATCCATTACACTTAGTGACCGCTTCCTGTTTGATCAGGGACAAGCCGCTCTGAAGGACGGTGCAGCACCAACGCTCAGTAAGCTTGCCAGCCTGTTCCGGGATCTAAATACCGTTGTCAGCATTGAAGGTCATACCGATAACGTTCCTGTCGGAGCAAACTCCGCTTATACCGATAACTGGCAGCTTTCCGGGGAACGCGCACTGTCTGTATTACGCTTTTTTCTGGATACAGAGAAACTTAACCCGGACGGATTCCAGTATGCCGGATATGCGGATACTCGCCCAACGGGTGACAACACCACAGCGGCCGGAAGACAAAAGAACCGTCGGGTCGAAATCACTGTCTTGCGTCAACTCCAACCTTAATCATCTATATCTCGTTTAATGCATCATTAACATTCTTCAATCTTCATTCTTATTTAAAACAAAAAACAAAAAGCACGTTCTGCTGAATCAAGTTCAGGCAGAACGTGCTTTTTGTTTGATATCTTTTTCGGTTGACATTAGCTCTCCAAAACTCGTCTTGATCTTGATCTACACCTTATGCCTATGCCTCTACTCCTGGCTGGCTAGGACGCAGAATAGCCGAGCCTACAGTCAGCAAAATGGCAGCCATGCCAAACAAAATCAATAGTGGCAGTGTAATATCCGACAGTGTACCACCAGCAGAGATCGTCTCCACCGCCTGAATCGCCCATTTCTGCGGAACAAAGTTGGCGAGCTTTTGCATATAGTCAGGCATGAACGAGATGGGCCAGAAACAACCGCCTATCATACAGGTAGGCATAATGACAAGTGAATTCAGCATATTCGCATTTTTGGGATTACGGATTAATCCTGCCACGGTACTTGCGAGCCCCATGGAGACCAACATGAATGCTGCCAAGATCAGGAAATGAATGCCAAAAGGAATACCGGCATCATAATGAATCAGCCACCTGCTGACTCCCAAAACGATTACAATCTGAATCATACCAATGACAAAGCTACCCAGGAAATTGCCAAGCGCAATCTCATATGCACGAACGGGTGCCGTATATACTCTCGCCATCGTACGTTTCCTGCGATCTTCCATGATCACAGCCACTGCACTGGTCAGCAGCCCCATCATAAACATGATTGTAAATCCAGTCACATTGTTCAGGCCTGGCTTGGGATAGATCTGCAGAGCGGTAACTTCACCAGCAACCTGATGCTTTCCTATCTCCTGTAAAAGCTGTTCAAATCGCTTCTGTATACTCGATAGTTTATCAGTCTCACTTGAGACAGGACCTGCGGCCAACGTAATAGCTGAAGCAGATTGTTGCAATCCACTCGCCAAACCTTCAACAGCTGCTCGCAGTGTGTAGGAAGCTTCGCTTATCCGCAGCTCCACCAGTTGAATTTCAGTTGCCTTGCCTTGTAAGAGATCTTCCGTATATCGCTTTGGAATAATGATGCCAGAACTTCCTTTTTGCTGAGCCATGGCTTCCTTCACTTCTGCTTCGTTAGTCATCGGCTTGAGCAGGTACTCCTCTTTGCCAGCAAGTTCTTGAATCATCCACGCTCCTGCTGCCCCTCCATCCTCATTGACATAGGGGATAACAGTACGTGCACTCTGCTCGTTTCCAAAAAGAGCAACCGCCCCTGTAACCACCAGGCAAGGCAGAAGTAGAAACGTAATGAAGCCCATTTTACGACCTAGTGTACGTCTAATCATCAACCAGGCGATGTGCAGACTATTCATATCGGTATCCTGCCTTTCTATAGATTAATCCTGAGATCAACAGTAATACAGCGCATACCACGCCTAACATCAGAATGCTATATACAATCTCGCCTACTGGTGCATCCAGCATCATTCTCAGAAAACTCTGGAGCGCCCAGTGGTTAACCGTGAATTCGCTAAGCCGTTGTACAAAATCAATCGGAATGGGTCTAAACCCGCCACTAATGAATGTCATAGCTATGATGATACCTTGGATGGTTGCGCTGGCCGATGCCGTGGTTTTGCATATTAATGCCACGATCACGCCAAGGGTCATGGATGCCAATGTGATTCCTACACAAGTCAGCACAATATACCAGGGATGGGTTCCCCAATCTACACCGTAGAACCAAGACGTCATAAGGATAATCGTCGTTGCCTGCAAGAAAGCGAGCAGACTATTGCCTGCAATTTTGCCAGCGAAAATAACTCCGTTACCAATCGGCGCAGCCTGAAGGCGAATCAACGTTCGGTTATCCCGCTCTCCAAAAAGGCTGGTACTTGTCGTCATACCCGAGTACAGCATGAACATGGCCAGCATGGATGCGGCATAGTATTGAGAAGCGCTGTAGGCTGTGCCTGTTTTTCCGGGATTGACGACAGTTATGGACGTGGAACTCTCCGCACCAGACTTCGAAGAAGAGGACATGGCAGCAATCACTTCCGGACCAAGCACTCTGGTCATCGCCATCTGTCGGTTCCATTCATCCGTAAATCGCGTGAACAAAGTTTCACCCAATGTGTTAAGCGTGTTGTCCTTTCCTCGTATCCACTGTAACCTGGCCTCTTTCCCCCTCATCACGTTTTCCTCAAAATCCGAAGGAATCATTACAGCAAAGTCCAGCTTGCCGGTACGCAGCGAATGGACAGCCTCTTCTTCTGTCTTGAAGTCCTGCACTTTGACCATCTCAGCTACCGCTGGGGAATGAACGAATGTATCCAACGCTTGATTAAGCGAATCTGATCCTCCACCAGATTCAGTACTCAAATGGATAATTCCCACACGTACACTATCTGGAATAACATCATCCGCGGTACCCATCGTACTGGAAAGAGCCGTGCCCAATATAAAAATCAGTAACAACGGCAGGATGAACAGGTTCAATACCACAGATCGAATCTTAAGAATACGTCTTAACTCAAAGATGCAAATATGCCATATATTCATCTCTTGCTCCCCCTAGTCCCGCAGCGTACGCCCGGTCAGATTGAGGAACAATGTTTCCAGATCCGGCTCTTCGACCTTGAGTGACTGAATGGATATTTCATGTTTGCTGCAAATGAAGAGCAGATCCTGGAGATCCTGCTGTGCCGAAGGCAGCGTAATGGTCAGTGTATTCTCTGAAACGTCTACCGATCGCACGCGAGGGTGGAGTTTCAATTCTTCCACGACGCCCGGACCGATACCGGAAGTGGAGAGCACTACTTTTTCCTCCGATGCCACCCGTTCTCTCAGCTCTGCTTCCGTGCCACAGGCAATGATTCGCCCTTGATCCATAATCGCAACCCGGTGACTAATCGCCGCCACT
Organism: Paenibacillus sp. FSL R5-0749; assembly: GCF_038595085.1. Taxonomy (NCBI): domain Bacteria; kingdom Bacillati; phylum Bacillota; class Bacilli; order Caryophanales; family Paenibacillaceae; genus Paenibacillus; species Paenibacillus sp. FSL R5-0749. Next base: position 5,953,739 of record NZ_CP152005.1, read on the forward strand.
TCCTCCATGTAATGACTTGTATATATAATCGTTGAACCCATCTTGTTGAGTGTGCGCACCGATTCAAGGATATGATTCCGAGATTGTGGATCAATGCCAACGGTCGGCTCATCCATAATAATGAGATCCGGGCGATGTGTAATCGCACATGCGATGTTTAACCTGCGTTTCATCCCGCCGGAGAAGGTCGAGGGAGCATCCTTTGCTTTATCCTGTAACCCTACAAATTCAAGGGACTCCTGCACTCTTTCCTTGAGCAATTTGCCACGTAATCCATACAGGCGGGCGAAAAAGGTTACATTCTCGGCAGCCGTCATCGTTTCGTACAAAGCCAGATCCTGCGGAACCAGTCCAATTTTGCGCTTTACCTCAAGTGGCTGCTCCTTAACCGATATACCATCTAATCTGATCTCCCCCTGATCCATGTTCAGGAGCCCGGCTATCATGCTGATGGTGGTACTTTTTCCTGCTCCATTGGGACCGAGTAATCCAAAAATTTCGCCTTTGCCAACACTAAGGTTCAAATGATCCACGGACAACCTGCTGCCGTATCGTTTCACAACATGATGTACTTCAAGTATACCCATCCCTTTTACGCCCCTCTTCCGTTTCGGCCTCTGCCGCTGGATTTCATATTTGTATTGTAACGGATCGCACTCTTTAGCGAAGGTACGAAAAGTCATGAATCGAAGGTGACTTAAGTCATCTCCTGCTTCGAATGCTGCTTATGGTATAATCAAGGGCGCATTACCGAGAGATTTTCTACTCCACTTTTTATATAAAGGATGTCACAACCCTATGCCGATGCGGTTTCTGCAATACGGATTAATTATCATTCCAGCCGTACTATACATGTTGATGCTGCCCTTGGAAAACGAAGCTGTCTACACCCTATATATCATCATCGCGCTCGGACTCTCCGTGTGGAAAGATTTCAACCGTTCAAGTACACAGCAGTGGCTGTTGCTTTTGGCCGAAATACTCTGGAGCTGTTGGCTGATTGCTTCGTATGGACCCATCCTGCTATTCCTCTCTCTATCCGTGCTCTACGTGTATATATACAGACTCGAGGGAAACCGGAGATGGTTGATGTTTGCCATTCAGCTTGCCGCAAGCAATGTTGCTTTGGGATGGTATTATTCTGTGCCACGGGTAACGCAGCCAGGGTTAACCACACTAAATACAATCACCACCACATTATTCTCCGCAGAGGCAACAACGATGGTCCTTGGCAACCTGCTTCTGCTCATCACAGCGGCTCTCTCCTGGCAGGGATCAAGAACAGCGAGCAGCCGCGGACAACTGGAACAAGTCTATGACGAGCTCCGCAGTAAACATTACGAGCTTCAAGAAGCACGTGCACAGCTGCTGTTATTTACAAAGCAACTTGAAGGAGTAGCTCAGGCAGAGGAACGCACACGTATCTCCAGACAGCTTCATGATGATATCGGACATCGACTGATTCGCACCAAAATGATGTCGGAAGCCGCTCTGATGACTCTCCCCCGAGATCGGGAAAAAGGAACGGAAATGGTGAGACAGATTCGTGATCAATTGGCCACCAGTATGGATGATATGCGAAGTACACTTCACAAACTGCGACCGGATTCCTATGGTTCCAATGCCTATGCACTGGATCGTCTTCTGGAGGAAGTGGGCAGAGATACCGGGGTGAAGACACATTTTGAAGTTCAAGGCGCATCCCATGTGCTGTACCCCAGCATACAAATCGTTTTATACAAAAATGCCAAAGAAGCCGTAACGAATGCACTACGACATGGAAATGCCTCTTCTATCACATTGGAGTTGGTATTCAGGGATCAGGAAATCTGTATGAGCGTAAGTAATGATGGCAAAATTAATCCGCATTCGTCTAAAACAAGTGGCATAGGACAGGAAAGCATGTGTCTACGTACACAAATGGTGGGAGGAACCTTGGAGATTCAATCAGCTTATCCGTATACCGTGATTACACGCATTCCAATAACGAACCAGATGGATCTACTCTGAAAAAAGGAAGTGAATGTGCTCATGTCCGAACGGAATGATGTGAACAACAAAAAGGATTCAGCCCAGCACCCACTTATTCGGCTGCTTCTCGCCGATGATGACTACTTCATCCGTGAGAGCCTGAAAGTGTTGCTTGGACTCGACTCTGGCATTTGCGTTACAGGTACGGCCTCAAATGGACAGGAAGCGTTGGAATTACTTGAAGCAGGCACACCTGCGGATGTGGTGTTGATGGATATTCGGATGCCGGAATGTGACGGAGTTGAAGGTACTGGGCTGATCAAGGCACGCTTTCCTGAAATTCAGGTGCTCATGCTGACTACGTTTGACGACGATGAGTATATCATTCAGGCATTACAGAATGGAGCAAGCGGTTATTTGCTTAAAAATGTGCCGCCTGAACGGATTATTCAAGGCATCAAAACCGTACATAACGGCGATATGTTAATCCATCCGGATATTGCCCGCAAGCTAACAGGCCTTCTTCGTCCTTCTCCAACTTCCCAGACACATCACCCAATCGAAGCCTATGGACTGACCCGTATGGAGCTGGCGGTTGCCGAGGCCATATCGGAGGGGTTGTCCAACAAGGAAATTGCCGCCAAACTGTTCCTCAGTGAAGGCACGGTCAAGAACTACGTCACCGATATTCTGGGCAAGCTGAACTTGCGTGATCGGACCCAAATCGCTATCTTCATGTTAAAAAAATAACAAAAAGGTATTTCCCTTGCCTGCGACGGCGCTCGGAAATACCTTTTTCATTGCTTGATGTATGCAACATACTTCATCACGTATGTTAGTTACATCTCAACGGACCCTTTATCACTGGCCACAGGAGCTGGCGGTAATGCCAAGGGAGCTTCGTCCCTGTGTGGTTTTTTCAGACGGGCAAGCAACTTGAGGTTGATGATATGGAACAGCGTCAGTGGACGCAACCGAATCGCCCAGACCTCGTGATTGTCAGGTGCCATAATGACCCCAAGCTGATGATGTTCCCCTTCATAGATTGCTCGCTGCATGAATTTGCTTTCTCCCTGGTGATTTCGTACCTCGAGCTTGCAAAAAGCCGGGTTCATCCGCAGGGCACGATGCAACTCTTCCGGTGAATGAACCAACTTGCCATTCACCTTGTACAATGTCTCTCCTGCTTCAATCCCCAAATCTGCAGCAGGACTCTCCGGTATAACAGCCAATACCTTCAACCCATGCTGCGGATGGACAAATACCGGACTGCGGTTTTGCTCTTCAAATGCACTGTACCATATCAGAAATTCATGTCCAATAAATGCAATCAGCGCCGCAACCACCATGAGTGGAGACCACCATGCAGCAAGTAAACTGAACACGAGCAAAGTTGCCCCATACATCATCAATCGCTTGGATGAGATCTGCACCTTTTGTCCCGGAAGCATACTCTGCGTTATCTCACCAAATCCGAGCATGATGGGCAACGTAAACAGCATATAGCTCTGGCCGGCATTCATGAGTGGATTCCAAGCCAGTTCCGCGCCATTACCTGTGACTGGTACAAGAATCAGTAGGGGAATAGCCCAGAACTGTTGCAGTTGATATCCACCAACCAGTTTCCCGCGTTTTCCCTCGAAGAGAAGCGGTGATGCCATGGATACTCCCTGCATGCGTACCAACAGGGCTTCACCCATATGTAGAAGGGCCGCCAGGACAAGCAGTGCAGGCATATCCAAGGTACGTAACGTTTCCGTTATACTCCCTATCCAACCTGAAGGTTGCCAGCCTGAAGCCAGATTCAAACCAAATTGCAGCACACCCAGTAACCCGGCCGCGTAGGCAAAACACAGATACCGGATACGAAACAAGGATAGAATTAACGTTGCAGCCCATATGCATATCAGGCTTCCCAGTGTAAGATGTGCACCGAGGAATAGGGATACAATCGAGACGATGGTACCAATGAGTATGCCTCCCAGTACGGCACGAATCGTCTGTGTAATTGAGCTTTGCAAACGAACATGAAACAATTTACGCTCCTGCAGTAATTGACGATGATAGATGAGCGCAATCAGGATCACCGCAATATAATAAAACGGCTGAATAAACAACTGCAACACTGCTTCGCCTAATGTAGTTAACCACGGCCATACCCATTCCATCGTGGTTCTTCACCCCTCTCTTTCAGCCGGTTCAGAAAAAAAGAAGGCTGAAAATCAGCCTTCTTTATGGCTTCGACACAGCGGACGAAATATCCTTTGAGACATTTTCGATCGCGCGTTTCAGCTGTGCATCATATTGAGGATTGGCAATACGTTCAATCAGAGCCGCTTCCAGTGATTCAGCGGTTTTCTCGTCAATCTGGCCTGTGGCCTGAATGCCTTTTTGCTTCTGGAATGCCTTGACCGCTTCTTCCGTCTTCTGGTCGTAGTATCCATCCACACGATCCGGTTTGAAATCGAGTCCTCTCAGCATCGTCTGCGCACTTTTCACATCCGTGCTATTGCTGTCATATTTCAGTGGTAACTTCTCTTTATTAATCGGTGCCACCGAGAAATAATCCGGCTGGTCTACCGCAATATCCGGTTTGATTCCTTTTTCATGAATCCAGTCCCCGTTCGGCGTGAGCCATTTGGCAATGGTAATCTTCAGCAAGCTGCCGTCACCCATTTGCTTGTCATAACTCGTCTGCACGGTTCCTTTACCAAAGGAATTTTCACCAATCAACTTCGCACCTGCTGACTGTTGTAATGCACCGGCCAAAATCTCCGACGCACTGGCACTGCCTTTGTTCATCAGGACTGTGACTGGATAAGCTTTGGCTGATCCATTGGATTTGCTTTGTTCCTTTTTGCCGTTCTTGTCTTCGACTTGCACAATAACCTTGCCTTTAGGAACAAACTGTTCAGCAATATCAATCACGACTTGCAATACACCGCCTGGGTCATTCCGTACGTCGATGACCAGACCTTTCATGTTCTGCTTCTCAAGCTTCGCCAACTCTTCCTTGAAGCGATCGCCTGTATTCAAAGAGAATTGAGTAATGGCAATGACGCCAATTCCGCCATCCTCCATGTGAGCATATACGGTCTCCAGATCAATGTCATCCCGCACAATAACAAACTCAATCAGTTCGGTAGATCCGGCACGTTTGACCTGTACCTTCGCTTCACTACCCTTAGGACCTCTGATTTTATTGACAGCCTTGTTCAGTTCCAACCCTTGCAGAGATTCGCCGTTGACTGACATAATCATGTCTTTCGCACGAATACCCGCTTTTTCGGCAGGTGATCCTTTGATTGGGGAAACAACAACGACATTTCCATCCTGTGAGGATACCTCTGCGCCAATACCGGTAAATGAACCTTCGATCGACTCTTCAAACTGAGCAGCCGTTTCCTGCCCCATATAGTTGGAGTACGGATCACCAAGGGATTCCATCATGCCGTTGATCGCACCGTCAATCAATTTGGTCTGATCCACGTCTTTATAATAGTTGCTTGAGATCAAATCCATCGCGGTTTCAATCTTCTTCAAATCGTTCTTCTGCTGCGTACTGCCGGTTACACTGGCTAGCAAACCCTCGCCAGCTGTGGTCTGGTTCGCTATTCCCGGGTAAGTCATAAGTACCAGGGTTAGCAAACTACCACCCAGAAGACCCAAAATGACAAGCAGTAGCGCCGATCTTTTTTTCATCATCCGTTTGTCACCGCCTTTCGTTTTAAAGCGTGTCCGATTCCATTGTTGCTTGGACCCATTCCCTGAACATGCCAGCTTAGTATATGTCTAGCTTGTACGGAATATGTTTTTTCCATTCGGTCAATGGAGCAATAATTACAAATAGTTCATCGGATTTACCGCGGTACCGTTATCTCTTACTTCAAAGTGCAAGTGAGGTCCCGTGGAGTTTCCTGTATTACCTGACTCAGCAATGGTATCACCTTTGCTTACAGTGTCTCCCTTGCTGACTTTAAATCCACCTTCGCGCAAGTGACCATATAACGTCCAAAGACCACCGCCATGGTCCACAATAACGGTATAACCATAACCGCTATACCATTCAGCCATGATCACGATTCCGCCAGAGGCCGCGTGAACTGAAGTTCCCTGAGGAACAGCAAAATCGACACCGGCATGCATTTTACCCACTACACCCGTAATTGGATGGGTACGGGGACCGAATCCAGAAGAAATACGTCCTCCAGATACCGGTTTTGAGAAGATACCATTACCGGATGAATAGGTAACCTCACTGCTGCTATCCGCGCTGACTCTGGTTGGTGCCTTGGCAGCAGCTTTCGCCCGGGCAGCAGCTGCTGCTTTGGCTTTGGCCGCTGCGGCTGCTTGCTGTTCACGCAATTTATTTTTCTCTTGAAGAAGGGCCGAACGTTTGCTGGCAATCTGCATCAATACGTCTTCCTGCTCTTGTGTCAACTCTTCTGACTCTTCGATTTTAGCATCATATGAAGCGAGAAGCACTTGCTTTTCCGCTTCTTTTTCATTCAATTGGGACTTACGCTGTTTCTTCTGTGCATACAGGCTCTTGGCTTCCGCATATTGCACATCCAATTCTGCCTTTTTGTCCACGACAAGTTGCTTGTCCGCTTTGTGCTCATCCAGCAGATGCTGATCCTGATCCACGATCGTTTTGAGTGAATCCGCACGGGTCAGAAAGTCAGTGAAGCTGGTGGAGGACAACAATACATCCAGATAGGATACAGCACCGTCTGTATACATCAGGCGTACACGTGACTCCAACAATTTCTCCCTTGCAACAATGCGTTCTTCTGCCGCTTGCAGATCTTTCTTCGTTGTACGGAGATCTTCCTCCGTGTTCTCGATTTGCAAGGATACACTAGCCAGTTCATCACTAACGACATTAATCTGTTCCATGACAACCTTCAGATAAGCGTTGGTTTTGTTTTTGTAATGCTGCGCTTCCTTTTTGTTGGAAGCCGCTTTTTTTTGCTCCTGCTTGGCAGAAGCTGCCTTGCTCTCCAGTTGCTGAATCTGTTGGTCAATATCGCTGATGCTGCTCTTGGCATATCCGTCAGAAGGTTGAAGCGTCAAACTGGCCAATAACGTAAAGGCCAGCAGCGAAGCAGTTTTTTTCAAAATGATGATCCCCCATCCTATGATTTCACAAGAAAGCAACCTGCACAGGTGGTGAACAGCATGTTCTTTGCTTTCTTCCATCTTAAAGACTCCGTCTTTCCTACATATCGTCAAACAGCGCCCATTAATGAACCTGCTTTACCATTCTTTTCGACATATTCTGCAATTTGATCGTTTCAAAACAAAATTTAAACGTTAAGTGATTTTCGAATGGACAGTGTACTTCCCAAAATACCTACCAGCACACCGAGTCCGATCAACAGGGTTCCAAACAGCAGCCAGATATCGCTGAGCGGAATCAAGTTAAGCATCTGCATGAAGACATCCTGACCAATCGTGGACATCAACTGGCTGTATCCGACGAACAGTACCGCAACCGTAATCACAGAGCCAATAAATCCAATGAGTGCACCTTCAATAAAGAAAGGCCAACGTATAAAGGTGTTGGTTGCACCAACTAGCTTCATAATACCAATCTCCCGGCGACGGGCCAGAATCGTTACGCGAATCGTATTCGAGATCAGGAACATGGACATGAGACCCAGTCCCCCAACAAAAATAAATCCAATGTTACGAACAAGCTTCGTAAATTTGAACAACACTTCCACCGTTTCCTTGCCGTAATTCACTTTCATGATTGGCTTCTCCGGGTGTTTTTCGTTCAAAGCTTCGATTTTTTGCGCCACAAAAGTGACGGTTTCCGGTTCAATGACCTCAACTTCAATGGTCTCCGGCAGTGGGTTGTTGTCCACATCGAAACCGCTAAGCACATTATCTGCACTCTCTCCAAGACGATCACGGAATTCCTTGAGTCCTTCTTCCTTGGAAACAAAACGAATCTCACTTACTTCCGGCATCGCGCTGATTTCTTGTTCCAATGTGTTACGCAGGTTCTCGTCCACATTCAGTTCGAGAAACGTGCTGATCTCCACCTGACTATCCACTTGATTCGCCATGGAGTTCACATTAAGCACCAGCAGCATAAACACACCAAGAATCAATAGCGACACAATGATGGACATGATGGAGGCCACAGACATCCAGCCGTTGCGGAATACGTTTTTGAATCCCTCCCGCAGATGGCGCAAGAGAGTACTAAAATTCATAACCGTATTCCCCTCTCATCTGATCCCGTACAATCTGTCCACGTTCAATGGCGATAACCCGTTTACGCATCGTATTCACGATATCTTTGTTGTGGGTTGCCATAACAATGGTTGTTCCCCGGAAATTAATCTCATCCAGCAGCTGCATAATGCCCCACGACGTCTCCGGATCGAGGTTACCTGTAGGCTCATCCGCGATAATAACCGATGGGTTATTGACGATAGCCCGCGCAATGGCAATACGTTGCTGTTCCCCGCCTGAGAGCTGAGAAGGTTCACGATTCGCTTTGCTGCGCAATCCCACCAAGTCGAGTACTTCCATGACCCGTTTCTTGATGTGCCGCTTGGGCGCCTCAATGACTTCCATGGCAAATGCCACATTCTCAAAAGCCGTCATTCTCGGCAATAGACGGAAGTCTTGGAACACAACGCCGATGTTACGGCGCACATAAGGAATCTTTCTTGGCTTCAACTTACCAATATTAAATCCGTTAATGGATATTTGTCCTTTTGTCGGAACTTCTTCTCTGTACATCAATTTCATAAATGTCGATTTGCCTGCGCCGGACGGACCGACGATATAGACAAATTCATTGCGGTCGATCTTCACCGACACCCCTTGTAATGCGTGGGTCCCATTGGCGTAGGTCTTCCACACGTCCTGCATTTCTATCACATCATCACTTCCTGCTCGCATAGTTAGCCATTATCATTTCGACACAATCCCGGCATTTCCTTTAAAAAGACCTGAATTTCATCAGGAAAAAATCCACTTCGTTCCTGTTTCGATGGTGAAGCATGGATTCATATGAAGTTTATTGTAACAAATTTGTTACCTATTGAGTACCCGAAAGTTTTCCTGCATTGGATCATATATATAGAAAGTGTTACAAAATCGGGAACAACAGAAGTATAAAGGAGCGTACGGTTATGAAAAAAATACATTTAACGGTCATTGTTCTATTCTCCATCCTCTTGATCGGCTCCGCGTCATATGGATTGCTGTATATGTATGTGAACCAGCCTGCGCTGCCCAAGAATGTGCATGTTGGCGGCATGCTGGTGGAAGGCAATCGTAAGAACGTATTGCATGAATTGAACGAACAGATTCAAAAGCTGGAGGACTGGCCTGTCACCTTTGAAGTGGTTGAACCCGATCCCCAGATGATGACGTATACCGCAAATCAGGTGGGGGTGAGCTACAACGTTAAAAGCGTGGAATCCGCCATACAGCAGCTGGAGGAAGGTAACCTGTGGGAACGCGCATATGCACGTTATCATTTTCCGAAAGAGTTCTCCCTTCATATGAGTTACAACTTAGAACCACTTAAAGAACATCTAAGCCCTGCTTGGGAAAAAGAAACCTTCGGCACTCCCTCGAACGCTGTTCGGCGCATTACCACAAGTGACAAAGTGCAGTATATCCCGGAAAAGGGTGTCCGCCGAATTGATTGGGAAACACTCGCAAGTCTTATTCAGGCGAAGCTTCACAGGGATTTCAGTGTACTGAGCCCGGATGAGAAACCCACCCCATTGCTGATCCAGGTACCACTGTATACGCTGAAGCCGGAAGTAACCCTTGATTCGCTACGTCATGAAGGCATTGACCGAAAGATCATCCAGTTCTCCACAGGTCTGGGCAATAGTAGTGAAGGCCGGATACATAATGTCAGCGCAGCGGCGGAAGCGATTAACGGCATGATTCTGCCACCGAATGCCACATTCGATTATGAGAAGGTCATCCGAAAAGCGGAGAAGGATTATGGGTTTCGTGAGGCCCCGGTCATTGTCAATGGAAAACTGACCCCCGGGATTGGCGGGGGAATCTGCCAGGTATCAAGTACGGTGTATAACGCAGCGCTATTGACGGGTCTTGATATTATTGAGCGTCGCAACCACTCCCTGCCGGTCAAATATTTGCCGAAAGGACTGGATGCCACCTTTGCCTCCGGAGCCATTAACTTTCGCTTCAAGAACAATACTGGAAAATCCTTACTCATTCATGCAGAAGTGAAGAACCACCAATTGATAGTGAAATTTTTCGGCACATTCCCGGAGAATGTCAGCTATGCACTTGAATCTCGCACCATTGAAACATTAAGTGTTCCGGTGAAATATGTGTCCAGTGCGGTACTGCCTGATGGCGTTCAACAGGTGCTGCAAGACGGACAGCCTGGTTATATTGTCGAGACGGTAAGAACCAAGAGGCTGGACGGCAAAGTGGTCGAATCCAAAACGATTACACGAGATACGTACAAAGCTCAGAATCGTCTGATTGCCCGCTCAGGTCATAGCAGCCTGCCTGATCCACAAGAACCTTCTGTGGTTGAGGACGGGATCAGCGATACGAAGCGACCATAAAAGGATGTGTTCGAAACAAACCCAAACGAAAAGACACACTTCCCGTCCCTTTTTAGGATACGCCAGAAGTGTGTCTTTTCATTTGTTTAGGATATTGGAATCTTAATAAACTAGGCTTACCTCTGTAATCAGAGGTTTACTGCATTACGGTTTAGTGACCGCCTGTGTATTCGCCTTGCTCTTCGCCTACGACCATTTTCTCTTTTCCCATGAAGAAAGAAGCAACCAACGCGAGTGCAGCTGGAATCACGGCCCAAGCAAACAACTGCACGATGGAAGAAGATAGAGCATGTGTGATGCTATCCAGCACCTGAGGCGGAATCGCCTGTCTGAGTTCTGGTGAGAGCAACGCATGTGGATCGGTCAGATCCATTCCCTGAGGCATACCACCCGCGGAAGCACCACCTGTCTCCGCAGCTGCTCCTGCGAGAGCATCATTCATTTTACGCGTAAATACCTGGCTCTGCACGATACCAAAGATCGTAATACCCATCGTCATGCCGAGGGACCGCAAAAAGTTAAGCGTGGAGCTTGCTGCTCCGCGTCTTCGCGGTTCAAATGCGTTCATGGCTGCATTGCTGAGTACCGAGAACGAAGCCCCGACACCCAGACCAACCATCACCATGTAAGTACGTATCGTCCACAGGGAAGAACTCTCATCCAACGTAGTCAGCAATCCCAGTCCAATGACAAGTAAGGCCAACGTAGGAATCATGATATTGCGATATTTGATTTTGGTCATGAGCACCCCGCCCAGGGATGCCGTCACAACGGACCCCAGCATCATCGGTAAAAGTACGAGACCGGAGTTGGTCGCTTTACCACCGAGTACGCCCTGTATGAAGATCGGAATGTACACGGATGCTGTAATGAACGCCGCACCACTGAACATCCCAATAACGTTACTGGACCAGTAGACCCGGTTGCGGAACATGCCGAAAGAGATGATAGGTTCCTTCGCTCTTGTTTCTGCAAACAGGAACAGCAGCGCTAGTGCTACGAATCCGGCAAACAAGCCAAGAATCTGCCATGAACCCCAGGCAAACGTCTTGCCGCCCAGTTCCAGACCAAAGATCAGGCACACAACAGCACCGATCAGTGTTACAGCACCCAGCCAGTCGATCTGTTGGGATTGATGCTGATGAGACTCCTTGTAGAAGAAGGCAATAAACACAAATGCAATCAAGCCGAGCGGCAGGTTGATATAGAATACCCATTCCCATGTCGCATACTGAGTAATGTAAGCACCCAGCAGTGGTCCAAAGACGCTGGACAGACCGAAGACCGCTCCAAACAATCCACCCAATTTACCACGAGATTCTGGTGCTACGACATCAAACATGATCGTAAAGGCAATCGGTACCAAAGCACCTGCACCAATACCTTGAATTGCTCTGTACATCGTCAATTCCACAATAGACGTTGCCGTTCCGCACAGTGCTGAGCCAAGCATAAATACAATAATACCAAAGACAAAAAACTTCTTCCGTCCATACATATCGGATAACTTACCGAAGATTGGCATCCCCGCCATCTCAGCCACCATGTACGCGGAGGTAACCCAGACGAACTTGTCGAGCCCACCCAGCTTCCCGACAATATCCCCCATAGCTGTTGCCACGATGGTATTATCCATCGAAGCCATTAGTATGCTGAGCAGTAACCCTGCCAGCACCAATCCAATACTGTTTTTACGTGCAACCATTGTACTCAATCTCTCCATTCACGCTCTATTCATATGACTGCATTAGTATATCCGAAAAGAAGTTTTCGTTAATCAGTCCAAGGACCGATTGCTTTGCAGTAAAACTTCCGATTGCGGATGAATTTGCAGAGATGAACGGTATTCCACTTTACCGATCCGGCAGCCAGGACCGATTTTTATTTTATCGCCACGCACAATCTCGGCCTCGGTATTTTCTAATTCAATATCGTCACCTTCGATAATCTGTGCCTTGAGAATTGACTTATTCCCCGTGAACAAGTCATTCAACCGGCCACTCTTCACCGAGATGATGGAACCGCCCATTTCCTTGACCTCGGATGGACCCATGATCTTGAGTGTCATGTGTTCAGCGCTGAGCATCCCCGCTATCGTCAACCGTCCGTTCAGCTTGATATTTTCTGCCTGACAATCCCCTGACAAATGAAGCTCACCAACCACTTTGATATGCTCAGCTTTGGCATGCAGGCCAGATGCCTGAATTCCATCCTCACCATCGTTGCTGACAGCTCGATCTGTCAAAGTAAGGGTTCCCGTAATTTTAATCTCTGTGGCTTCAAGCGATCCGTATATGACCGATGTACCCGTACATTTGAAACGATCACAAGATAGATTGTCGTTAAAGGACGCATCCCCTATGACCTTAACCTTGCCATACACGCCCCCAGCAGAACTGCCATCACCAACGATGCTGATATCCATTTTGTTGTCCAATGAACGCCCAGGATTGTTATTCATGTCGATCTCATCCCTTTCTCTCCATATCCAAAATTTAAATTCGCTGACTGCTGCCCACCTTGGCATCCTGATCTACCTCAAGTTCACCTGAATATTCGACCAGCCTGATGTTACAGCCGCGACCGATGAAAATGTTACTCCCCCGAACAATATCAGCTTCGGTATCTTCCAGCACAATCTCATCGCCCTCAATCAAGGATGTCTTAAATGATGGAGTTCCGCCCAGGCCAATACTTTTCCAGAACCCGTTTTGTTGTTCCTTGCGACGAATATCAATACGCTCTCCGCCAATCTCTTTAGCCGAAGAAGAGGTGTGAAGTCTGATCTCCACTGTTCCCGCATTCAGGAAGCCGCTGATCTTGATATTTCCCTGTACGTTCAGGGACTCACATTGCACATCACCTTCAATATCAATCACACCGCCAATATCAATTCGTTCCGCATCCACTCGTCCCCGTACGGTGCATTTCCCGTTCACTTCAAGCTCAGGGCTATGAAGATCTCCGTTAATTGTTGTCATGCCATCCACACGAACACGCGAACTGGTCAAAGGGCCGTTCAACGTACACATGCCGTTAATCGTCGCACTCTCGGAGCTTAAAGCGCCGTGCATCTTCAATGTTCCATTCACTTCCATAGAGGTACAGTCCAGATTACCATTCACCTTAGCCATGCCATCAATCGATACACGGTGAAACTCCCCACCTGCCGTTTGACTCATACCCGATACATTCAGATCATTCCGCTTATTTCGTTCTTCCATAGATGATCCTCTCCTTATCCCAATTCGAGTTTTAATTCTTCCATAAATGTTCCCATCGGCTGCCTAACAACCACCTTCACACCATTGTCAAAATAAAACTCCGTTCCTGCTGTTACCAGCATGAATGAAGGAACACCCATCTTACGAATAAGCACCAGTTCGCTGGGTTTGCCTGTAAAACGATAATAATGTTCGGACATCACATCGATTAGCAACACACCCTCTTGCCGAGTAATATCTCCGCTCATTAACAGCTTATCAAGGACGTAGAGCATCATGATCTGCTCTAAAGCATATAACGATTGTTCCCGACCTGCTTCTTTCATCAAATCCAACGAGATTTGCGAAACAATGTTTCGCTCTAACAGTTGTTGGGCAGACATCTCCACGTCACCCAACGTAGGTGAGAACACGTCCGCCAGCTCATCCAGCGATAATCCGTCTTTCATATTGAGAATCTTGTCAATGCGCAGTAAAATCTGTTGTTTGGGAAAAAAGGTCTCTTGTCCGGTGTAGGACGACTTCCGAATAAACCATTCTTCCGGAATGAGATTTTTCCGCTTCCAGCGGTATAACTGGCCGTAGGAGATTCCTGTCAGGTCCAGCAGTTCTTTTTTGGAGATCAAATCATCCGTCATATATGGTCCCCCTTTATCGTGAAATCAGTGTAACATAACATTGTTACGTTGTAAATAACGTCGTAACAATGTTGATCTTCCCTCCACGCCACTCATCTGGCTTAGCCTGTTGAAACCTTACAATTTAGAGATACTTCTGCATAATTTTTTAATGTGCATCTTTGTTATTGCATTGCACCAGCAATGCGTATAACCTGTTAAATATGGATACTTAAAAGCTAATAGGGAGCAATCCCGGCTCATCCTCTCAAGTCAAAAACACGTGGTTAACGAACTTATGAAAGGGGTTTCTTATACTCATGGCACTTATTAAATGTGATTTTTACTCCGATACACTTGGGCTGAGTACCAGTATGCATGTCATTCTGCCGCAACAAACCCACAATCAGATCGGTATGGAGAACGTGACTGGCAAAGGACTTCATCCAACCCTGTACCTGTTACACGGTCTATCGGATGATGATTCCATCTGGCTGCGCCGCACATCGATTGAACGTTATGTAGCCAACCTAGGAATCGCCGTTGTTATGCCGCAAGTACATCGCAGTTTCTATACAGATATGGTCGAAGGCGGAAAATACTGGACGTTTATCAGCGAAGAACTGCCTAAACTTGCTCGTTCTTTCTTCCCTCTGTCACCAAAGCGTGAGGATAACTTCGTTGCTGGATTATCCATGGGTGGTTATGGAGCGTTCAAGCTGGCCCTTCGTAAACCAGAGCAGTATGCGGCTGCTGCCAGTTTGTCTGGAGCTCTCGATATGTCTGCACATATGGATAGAAACGCATCCTCGGCCTTACAACAAACGGAGTTACAGCGGATTTTCGGACCCGATGTGACAGGTACAGAGAACGATCTAATCCATCTGTTAAAAGAAAATCAATCTGGCGAAAGCCCACGACCTTTGCTCTACCAATGTTGCGGAACGGAAGATTTCCTGTATGAGGATAATCAAACTTTCCGTCAAGCCTGCGAACAAACAAACTTCGAATTGACGTACGAGGAAGGGCCTGGTGAACATGAATGGGGCTACTGGGATGCCAAGATCCAGGATGTATTGAAATGGTTGCCTTTGCCCAAGCGAGATTAGTAGAGCATTAATAACCGCTGCAGACAATGAAGACTGGCATTCAGATGGCAACAACCTTCTGTTGCTATGGAGCTGGAATGATCCACATCAAATCGCTGTAAAACACAAAAAAGCAGGCCGTTGAGAACAAAGTTCTCTGGCCTGCTTCTTTATTGTCCTGTCGTATCTGTACAAATCCCTATAATGACCGTGGTATTAACCGCGGTTCGTAATCCATTGCTCGGTAATTTCCAATACCTTCTCACTGCGTGCGATGGCTTCGGCAACTTGACCCGAAGCTGTTCCTCCGTAAACGTTACGAGCGTTCACTACCGCTTCCGGTTGAAGTACATCATATATCCGGTCATCGAACAGTGGTGAGAACTGCTTGAATTCATCGATCGTCAGATCCAGCAAATACTTGCTGTTCTGGATGCAGTAAAGCACCGTTTTGCCAATCACTTCATGCGCCTGACGGAAAGGCAAGCCTTCCCCTACGAGGAAATCGGCAATATCCGTAGCGTTCGAGAAATCCTGGTTGACCGCTTGACGCATCCGATCCTTGTTCACAGTCATTGTTGCGATCATTGGAGCAAACAGTTGAAGTGCACCTTCCAGCGTTGCTACAGTATCGAACATGCCTTCTTTGTCTTCCTGCATATCTTTGTTGTATGCCAGTGGAAGAGATTTCAGTACAGTCAGCAAACCAATCAGGTTGCCATACACACGTCCTGTTTTACCACGAACGAGTTCAGGAACGTCCGGGTTTTTCTTCTGAGGCATAATGCTGCTGCCTGTGCAGAACGCATCGTCCAATTCAACAAATCCAAACTCTGTACTGCTCCACAATACCAGCTCTTCACTCAGACGGGACAAGTGAGTCATAATCAGCGAAGCTGCCGCCAGGAACTCAACGATAAAGTCACGGTCGCTTACTGCGTCCAGACTGTTCTCGTACACGCCATCGAAGCCCAGTTGTTCCGCCACAAAATGACGGTCAATCGGGAATGTTGTGCCCGCGAGCGCACCTGCACCCAGTGGCAGGATGTTAATTCGTTTGTAGCTGTCCATTAAACGCTCCGCATCACGTTGGAACATGGATACATACGCCATCAGGTGATGGGCGAACAAGATTGGCTGTGCCCGCTGAAGATGCGTATAACCCGGTACGATGGTATCGAGGTTATCTTTTGCTTGTCCAATCAATGCTTCCTGCAAGGAATGCAGCATGCCTACAAAACCAACCACGCGCTCACGCAGATACAAGTGCATATCCGTTGCAACCTGGTCGTTCCGGCTACGGCCTGTATGTAATTTACCGCCTACAGGGCCAATCGTATCGATCAAGTTTTTCTCAATATTCATGTGGATATCTTCGTCCGATACGGAGAATTCCACTTCGCCCGCACGGATTTTGTGCAGAACAGTGATCAGACCTTCTTTGATCGTTTCCACATCTTCCGCAGGCAGAATACCGCATTTGCCCAGCATCGTTACATGGGCCAGACTACCCTGAATGTCTTCCTCAGCCAAAGCTTTGTCAAAATTGATTGATGCCGTATATTCCTCAACCAAATGATTGGTTTGTTTCGTAAAACGTCCTCCCCACAGCTTGCTCACAGTGAGTACTCCCCTTTCGCTCATGGACAAAGCCGCTCCTGCCAGATGTGCAAGAACGGCCTGCCTTGTCAATTATATTAATGTAGCTCTAGTATGCAGGTTGAACTTAGTTTTTGTTTTGCTCAACGCCGGAGTTTACTTTCAAACGCAGTGCATTCAGGCGAATAAAGCCTGTTGCATCCCCTTGATCGTAAGCTTGCGTTGGATCAGCTTCCATCGTTGCGATGTCCGGGTTGTAGAGGCTGACAGGACTTTTCACACCTGCGCCGATGATGTTGCCTTTGTACAGTTTCACACGTACCGTACCTGTTACGTTCTTCTGGCTCTCAGTTACCAGCGCTTGCAATGCAAGACGTTCCGGTGCGAACCAGAAACCGTTGTACACCAATGTACTGTAACGTGTGATCAGGCTATCACGCAGGTTCATCACTTCACGGTCCATCGTGATGGATTCCATTTTGCGATGTGCTGTGAACAAGATTGTTCCACCCGGTGTTTCATATACGCCACGGCTCTTCATACCAACAAAACGGTTCTCAACCATATCTACACGGCCAATACCATGTTTGCCACCCAGCTCGTTCAGTTGCTCCATCACTTGCAATGGGCTCAAACGCTCACCGTTCAGTGCAACACAGTCGCCTTTTTCGAATTCAAGCTCGACATATTCCGCTTGATCCGGTGCATCTTCAGGCGCACTGCTCAGCAGGAACATGTCTTTGTTCTCGTCCGCACTTGGATCGAACCAAGGATCTTCGAGCACACCGCTCTCATAGCTGATATGAAGCAGGTTGCGGTCTGTGGAGTATGGTTTAGCCGCAGATGCGGTTACCGGAATACCATGTTTCTCAGCGTAAGCAATCATCTCGGCACGTCCCGGGAATTGGTTGCGGAATTCTTCCAGACGCCAAGGTGCAATGACGTTAATGTCTGGTGTCAGCGCAGCCGCGTTCAACTCAAAGCGAACTTGGTCATTCCCTTTACCCGTAGCGCCGTGAGCGATGGCTGTAGCGCCTTCTGCACGAGCAATATCCACCATGCGTTTAGCGATCAGTGGACGAGCGATACTTGTGCCAAGCAGGTATTGTCCTTCATAAAGGGCACCTGCCTGGAACATTGGATAGATGAAATCTTTCGCGAATTCATCGCGCAGATCGTCGATGTATACTTTGGAAGCGCCAGTAGCGAGTGCTTTTTCCTCCAAGCCATCCAGTTCGTCCTTTTGTCCGATATCCGCTGTGAAGGCGATAATCTCAGCATCATATGTTTCTTTCAACCATTTCAAAATTACAGATGTGTCCAACCCGCCTGAATACGCGAGTACAATTTTTTCCTTAGCCATGTTCAGTGGTCCTCCCCAAGATCAGTTAAGTTAAAACAGAGCCTTCATACACTGAATCCTACGAGCTTCTTGTTTAATTAACTTTTTAAAGTACATTATAGATGAATCTATCATCGCGAAATCTGCGCCTAAAATCAACCCATAAAGGCAAACAGCATCTATTCGCTCATTAACGCAGCCATTAATGCTTTCTGTGCATGCAAGCGATTCTCCGCCTGATCAAAGATCAGGGAGTTCGGTCCGTCAATTACACCGGCACTCACTTCTTCGCCGCGGTGTGCTGGCAGACAGTGCAAGAACATGTAGTCCGGCTTCGCACCTTTCATCAGTTCCTCGTCCACTTGGTATGCCGCAAACGCTTGCTCACGAATCTTCTGCTCTTCTTCAAAGCCCATGCTTGCCCACACATCCGTGTACACGATATCTGCATCTTTCGCGGCTTCTTGTGCACTGTACGTTACAGTCACTTCAGAGCCGCTCTCCTGTGCGATAATACGCGCCTGCTCCACTACTGCACTATCCGGCTCATAACCTTCTGGCGTTGCTACAGCGACGTGCATCCCCATCTTCGCTGCACCGAGCATCAGGGAGTGTGCCATGTTGTTGCCATCTCCGATGTAAGCCATTTTCAGACCTGCGAGCTTGCCTTTGTGCTCCAGCACCGTTTGGAAGTCGGCCAGTACCTGACAAGGATGCGCTGCATCGCTCAGGCCGTTAATGACTGGAACATCAGCATGCTCTGCCAGTTCAGTTACATTATGGTGTCCAAAGGTACGGATCATGATGCCGTCCAGGTAGCGGGACAAAACTTTGGCTGTATCATGTGTGGTTTCCCCGCGACCCAGCTGGATATCATTTTTGCTCAGGAAGAGCGCGTGTCCACCCAATTGGAACATGCCTACTTCAAAGGATACACGCGTACGTGTAGATGATTTTTCAAAAATAAGTCCGATCGTTTTGCCTTTCAACGGTTGAAACGGTACACCGCTTTTTTGCTTGCCTTTAATCTCGATCGCGAGATCAAGCAGATAACGAATCTCCTCTGCTGTGTAGTCCGTGAATTCGATAAAATCCCGGCCTCTCAGATCAATCTTCTGAATCTTTTCCGTCTGTTGTGCTGTCATCTATAATGTCCTCCTTATTTCCGGTTCCCTGCACCCGCATGGGCAGAAGAGAGAGCAACGTTGACAAGTTGTCTGAGTGCTCTAAAGTTGTGTAATCATTGCCGCCTTCCGCAAGTTCACCACGCGGCTACAGGGATTCATCATCTCATTCTGCTTCGAGGCCGGTAATGGCCCCGAGACAGAAAGGTTCTCATTTTTATATTAGGCTTTCGCCGCTACGTATTCTTCGATCAATGTGCCTACCAGCGATACGGCCTCGTCGATCTCTTCTTTGCTCACATACAGGTTCGGAAGCAAACGAATCACATTCGGTCCTGCAGAGACAAACAAAATACCGCGTTTTTGCCCAGCAAGCACAATATCACCTACCGGCTCAGCACATTCAATACCAACGAGCAATCCCATGCCACGTACTTCCTTCACAAAGGAATTGCCTGCCAAACGATTCCGCAGGGAGCTCATCAGGTATTCACCCATCTCCGCTGCACGCTCTGGCAAACGATCTTCCAACATCGTTTCGATGGTCGCAATCACAACGGATGAAGCAAGTGGTGTTCCACCAAAGGTGGTCGCATGACTACCTGGCGTGAACGCATCCCGCAGGAAGCCTTTACCCAGCATCGCGCCTACAGGGAAACCACTGCCGATACCTTTGGCAACGGTGAACACGTCTGGCTCAATGCCATAATGTTCGTGTGCA
Source organism: Paenibacillus sp. FSL R5-0749 (assembly GCF_038595085.1). Taxonomy (NCBI): domain Bacteria; kingdom Bacillati; phylum Bacillota; class Bacilli; order Caryophanales; family Paenibacillaceae; genus Paenibacillus; species Paenibacillus sp. FSL R5-0749. Next base: position 5,974,013 of record NZ_CP152005.1, read on the forward strand.
AACAATTTACCAGTACGTCCCATTCCAGTCTGCACTTCATCCACAATGAGTAACAATCCGTGCTCGTCACACAGTTTCCGTACATGCTTGACGAATTCCGGCTCAACTGGATATACACCGCCCTCGGCCTGAACCATTTCCAGCATAATTGCTGCCGTCTTAGGTCCAATTGCCGCTTCAAGTGCAGGAATATCATGCAAAGGTACAGTTACAAATCCGGCTGGCAATGGCAAAAATCCTTCTTTCACCTTATCCTGTCCAGTTGCCGTCAATGTTGCAAGTGTCCGTCCGTGGAAGGACTGGGCAAAGGTGATCACTTCATAGCGATCTGTTCCTTTCACTTTCTGGTGATAACGACGTGCTACTTTGATTGCCGCTTCGTTCGCTTCGGCACCACTGTTACAGAAGAACACGGCATCAGCACATGTATTGGCTGTCAGCAGTGCTGCTGCTTTCTCCTGGCCCGGAATCTGGAACAGGTTGGACACATGCCACAGCTCATCAATCTGAGCTTTCAGCTTGGCACCGACTTTCTCTGGTGCATGGCCCAGGCTGGTTACAGCGAGTCCGCACATGAAATCTAGATAACGGTTGCCTTGGTCATCCCACAACCAACTTCCTTTACCTTTGACCAGACTGATTGGATAACGCGCATATGTTTGAAAAAGCGAGCTTTCCGTCTGTGCCGCTGCACCTGTTGCTGCTGCGCCCGCTACCGCTGTGCCAGAACCTGGCTGTTCGTTGCCTTTTGCCATCACCATATCACTCCTATTGGTTGGTGCAACGGCACTAATTATGAGAACACCTTAACTTTACACTTTTCACTTCGATGCCAGAACAACCTTCCGATCGCTGTTATCCCCGGATTTTTTGATTACCCCTTAAAGGGGAAAATCCGGGGATAAAGGCGCACGCTTCGCTTCTTCAGGTTATTTCTGTCCTCTACGTTATTGTGTGATGTTCAATCTTCACATAAAAATGCCGTGCACATATTTTTTATTTAATATAAGACCATGAAGACCCTAGCGCACTGAGAATAATTATTGCATACGGATAATTTTTGTTCCGATAATTTCTCCGCCGAGCACTCGGCTCAGGATCTGGGGTTCGCTTCCGTCTACGATGATAACCTCACGTACTTGACCATGAATACATGCGATAGCTGCACGCACTTTGGGAATCATGCCACCATAGATTTCTCCGGTTTGGATCATATCCTCGATCTCCTGTACAGAGACGGATGGCAGTACTTTTTTCTCGCCGCCTACGTTCTTCATGATGCCAGGAACGTCGGTTACGACAATCATCCGGCTTACGCCAAGATGAGACGCCACAGCACCCGCAGCTGTATCTGCGTTGATGTTGTAGCGTTGTCCAGTGGCATCCACACCAACTGGCGCGATAACCGGCATGTAACCCATGTTCACGATGCCTTGGATAATCTCTGCATTCACACCCGTGACATCGCCTACCCAGCCGATCTCTGCGTGATTTGTAACAGGTTTAGCCTGGATCAAACCACCGTCCACGCCGGATAAACCTAGTGCACGACCGCCCACACGTTGGATCAGGCGCACGATCTGTTTGTTGATACTGCCCGCAAGCACCATCTCCACTACGTCCAGCACAGGTTCAGTTGTTTTGCGCAGGCCATTAACGAATTCGGTTTCGATACCAAGCTTCGCCAGGTTATCCGAAATTGCAGGGCCTCCACCATGCACGATTACCGGCTGTGTGCCCTGAGACTGCAAATCACGCAGATCCGCAAAGAAGGACTCTGGCAATGCCGCCAGTGTGCTGCCTCCACATTTCATGACAAACATCTGTTTCTCTGTGCTCGCTTCCGTTGCGGTACTTTTGTTTGGCATTGTTGAATTCATGAGGGCAAGCTCCTTTCGTTCAAATATTCTTAAAGGCTTAACAAGATGCGATATTCGTTGGCTGACCGTTCCGAATCCGGATCGTTCTTTTGATCGCTGTTGTCTCCAGGTTTTTTGATTCACTTTATAAAGAGGAAACCCGGAGACAAAGGCGAACGCTTCGCTTCTACAGAATCGATTCCGTCTTCTCCACTGCCTTCGCCAGTTATCTCAAAGACCAAATAAAGTTCAATCCTTAAAGATTTTCTATATATTTACGAAACAGCTTCTCATAGGGAAGCTGTTAGCTTCAATAGAATAAATGCTAAGGCTTATTACGTGCGGTATGCTGCGTTAATTCGGACGTAGTCATACGTCAGGTCACAGCCCCAGGCTGTTGCCGTTCCTTCGCCGTGGTGCAGATCCACCACAATGCGTACTGTATCGGTCTGCAAATAGGCCAATGCTGCTTCTTCGTCGAAAACGACGGGACGAGACTGTTCAAGTACCGAGATCTCTCCCAACCGAATATTTACCGTATCCGGGTTCACTGGTTGCCCTGCACGCCCTACGGCTGCGATAATCCGTCCCCAGTTGGCGTCAGCGCCGAACATGGCGGATTTCACCAGACTGGACCCGATAACCGTTTTGGCAATCGCTTGCGCAGATTCATCACTTACCGCACCCGTAACTTCTACCTCAACCAGTTTGGTTGCTCCTTCACCATCGCGAGCAATGGCTTTGGCCAGCACTTGGCATACATAGGTGAAGCCGGCTGCAAAAGCGTCCCAATCCGGGTGCTCTGTTGTCAGCTCTTCATTGCCTGCATATCCACTGGACATGGCTACCAGCATGTCGTTCGTACTTGTATCCCCATCTACAGTAATCATGTTGAATGTGTGATTGGTTGCCTGGCGCAGCAGGCGCTGCAATGCTTCTGCACCAATGACCGCGTCAGAGGTCATGAAAGCGAGCATCGTCGCCATATTTGGATGAATCATTCCCGAGCCTTTGGCGGCTCCCGCAATCGTAACCGTCTTGCCGTTAACCAGAACGGAGACGCAGGCTTCCTTTTTCACCAAATCCGTTGTCAGAATCGCTTGTGAAAATTGTTCCGCCTCATTCGGCTCCTTGCCCATATGCGCTGGAAGTCCGGTAATGCCTGAATGCACAGCATCCATTTTGAGCAATTCCCCAATGACACCTGTGGAAGCCACCGCCACGTCCTCTTCTGCCACACCCAACTCTCGCGCAGCAGCCGAGCGCATCGCATATGCATCTTCTTCCCCTTGTTGCCCTGTGCATGCATTAGCGTTACCGCTGTTAACGATAACAGCCTGGAGTCGTCCGTTGTTCAAGCTTTCGCGCGTTACTTTGAGTGGCGCGGCCTGAAACACATTCGTTGTATACACAGCAGCAGCTGTAGCCGGTACATCACATCGGATCGCTCCGATGTCATTACGAGAAGTTTTTTTCAATCCGCAGTGAAGTCCACCAGCAGTGAATCCCCCAGGGGTTACAATTGTTCCGTTCTCAATCACGGTAAAACTCTGTTGCTCCACATTCGTTCCCATATCATATCCCCCGTATGCGTTCAGCTATATGCCGATGATCCGCCTGCTTAACCTGATCCGATCTCCCTAAGTTCACTCCAAGAATGCACTCTTACTTTAACTTTGAATATTCCAGTGCCTTCTGAATTCCAATCCTTATGGATATACAGGTGTCATGTTCAGCCCGAGGTTCTCCTCCCATCCCATCATCAGGTTCATATTTTGAATCGCTTGCCCGGATGCACCCTTCACCAGGTTGTCGATGACCGAAATAATCGTCAAACGCCCTGTGCGAGGATCTATCGCAAATCCGATATCACAATAGTTGGATCCGTACACTTCTTTGGTAGAAGGCCAGATGCCCGGTTCACGTACACGTACGAAAGGTCTGTTCTCATAATATTTGCGATATAAATCCACGATCTCCCGGTCGCTGTGTTCCCCAATGAGTTTTGCATACATCGTACTCATGATTCCACGTGTCATTGGCACCAGATGTGTGGTGAAGGTAACCGTAACGGGCGTTCCCGTTATGTTGCCAAGCACTTGCTCGATCTCGGGAATATGTTGGTGTTTGTTCAGTTTATAGGCTTTGAAATTCTCATTCATCTCTGCATAATGGTTCGTCAGACTTGTTCCGCGTCCTGCTCCGGATACACCTGATTTGGCATCTATAATAATAGTAGAAGGATCAATCCAGCCTGCCTCTACTGCAGGAATCAGTCCAAGAAGTGTAGCCGTTGGATAACAGCCTGGGTTAGATATGAAATTCTGTCCCTTCACCTTATCACCGTACACCTCAGCCATGCCGTACACCGCTTGTTCCAGCAAATCAGATGAAGGCGCCGGATGTTTGTACCACTCTTCATACACCGTTCCATCCTTGAGTCTGAAATCGCCAGACAGATCAATGACCTTAAGCCCTGCTGCCAGCAAACTTGGTACGAGCTTCGCACTTACGCCGGACGGGGTCGCTGTGAATACCAGATCCGCACGACTCGCAATCTCAGCCGGATCTACGCCGTCAAGTGGCCTGTGAATCACGTCCGTCAAATGCGGAAACCCATCTGCGATGGATTCACCACTGCTCGATGATGAGATCACCGATGTGATTTCAACCTGCGGATGGTTCTGGAAAAAACGAATCAGCTCCACCCCGCCGTAGCCGGTGGAACCGACGATTGCTACTTTTAATTTGTTATTCACTCTCGCTCCCCCAATCTCGATGTATGCGCTACTTGTGCTATGTTCTTGCATGAATCAGGCTCGAACACAGCAATTCCGTCGCTTATATGCATATTTGTGTATTATTATACGACTCTGGTTATATAAATACAACACTCTATCATCAATTTCACATGGATTTCCACCCAATCCGAACATATCTTTTTTAACATCCGGGACGAACAGGTATACTTCTGTTAAAATACGTATTAGTAGGAAACATTACAATCAGGGTCTTATTCATAACTAACCTGCTAATCAAGGACATATGAATAGATTCATGATGGTCATTATGAGACGTGGGGGACTATAGTGCATATCGAATCCATTTTACTTATTGTACTCCTGGGCCTGAATATTATTTTTGCGGCAGCCGTTGTTTTCTTCGAACGGAAGGATGCTAGTGCTTCCTGGGCTTGGCTGCTTGTCTTGAACTTTATTCCGGTGTTTGGGTTTGTACTTTATCTTTTAACCGGTCAGAATCTGACCCGATACCGGCTTTTCCAATGGAAGGAACGCAAAAAACTCGGGCTGGAGGAACGTATTGAAGCTCAGCTCGCACAGTTGCATGATAACCGTACCCCTTTCCGCAACCAGGCAACCGAGAGTAGCCAAGACATGATCTATATGAACCTGAAGCAGAACGGTGCCCTGCTGACCGAGGATAATGCGGTTGAGATCATTACGGACGGAACTGACAAATTCCAGCGGCTCTTGGATGACATCGAAGCGGCCAAGGATCACGTGCACGTGCAATACTACATTTATAGAGGCGACCGACTGGGCAAAAGAATTCGGGATGCACTCATCCGCAAAGCGCGGGAAGGCATCAAAGTTCGTTTGCTGTATGATGCGCTCGGCTCGCGGCGGGTATCCAAACGCTTTTTCAAAGAATTGCGCGAAGCAGGCGGATTGGTTGAAGTCTTTTTCCCATCCAAATTCAGTCTGATCAACTTGCGTATGAACTATCGTAATCACCGTAAGATTGTCATCATTGATGGTAACCTGGGGTACACGGGCGGATTTAATGTTGGAGATGAGTATCTTGGCTTGAACTCAAAATTCGGTTACTGGCGTGACACACATCTGCGTATTCAGGGGAATGCCGTTCATGCATTGCAGACCCGTTTCCTCCTGGATTGGAATGAAGCGTCCAAACAACACGACACACCATATGTTCCGGCACATTTCCCTCATATTGAGGGTACGGGCAATACGGCCATGCAGATTGTCTCCAGTGGACCGGATGCAGAGACTGAGCATATCAAGAACAGTTATCTCAAGATGATTAATGGTGCCAAACATTCGATTCTGATCCAAACGCCTTATTTTATCCCGGATGCCAGCGTATTCGAAGCGATTCGTCTCGCGTGTCTGTCCGGTATCGATGTTCGCATTATGATCCCGAATAAACCAGACCATGCTTTCGTCTATTGGGCAACGTTATCTTATATTGGCGAGTTGTTGAAGGTTGGCGCCAAGGTATTTATATATGACAATGGCTTCATTCATGCCAAAACACTTATCATTGACAGTTTGGTTGCATCCGTGGGAACCGCCAATATTGACTACCGCAGTTTCCGGTTGAACTTTGAGGTGAATGCCTTTATGTACGATGAAACGATTGCAACAGCACTTGTACAAACCTTTGAGCACGACCTGCATGTATCGCGCGAGATGACACTCGAGGAGTACCAAAAACGCAGTCTGATTATTCGTTTCAAAGAAGCCATTTCCCGTCTGCTGTCTCCGATTCTGTAGGCGGTAGGCACTCCGATGACAGGGGAAAATCCGGGGATAGCATATGCTTCCGAAGTAGCTTTCTTTTAGAAAGCTTTCAGGCGAACATTCCACTTCTTCAGGACATTTCTGTCCTCTCCGTTATGTGAAATGTTAAGTTGAACTTTTAATAGTAGAAAAGCAGGTACTCCCTCTCTGCCATTGCAGAGAAGGATGTACCTGCTTTTTTTGAATTTTTATCCCCAAACGTATGAGCACTACAACGGCTCACTCACCTAATTCTCACACCGTTCACACATGCTCTCCCCGTTTAAAACCTTCGCCGAGCACTTCGTGCGCGTTACTAATAATGACAAAAGCCCCCGGGTCTACGGACCGGATCAACGTTTTGAGCCTCGGCACCTCATTTTGCCCAACCACCACCATCAGGACGGTTCGCTGATCATCGGTGTAACCACCTTTAGCTTCAAGCTTCGTCAAACCGCGATCCAGATCATCCAAAATCACTTTGCTAATCGCTTCAGTCTGGTTGGAGATAATATAAGCCACCTTGGAGAAACCCAGCCCCATCTCAACGGCATCGATCACTTTCCCCGTAACATACAATCCAATCAGTGCATAGAGAGATTGCTCTAATGACAATACAAATGCAGCCATAATAATAACGGTAGCATCCATAATCACCACACAGATTGAGTAACTCAGCCCACTATATTTCTGCACGATTCTGGCCAGAATGCTCATGCCCCCTGTTGATCCTCGACCGCGGTATACAATGCCGATCCCCAGACCAACGCCAATACCGCCATACAGTGAACCAAGCAACGGGTTTGTTGTTGGAATGGCCCAATCCTTCGTCAGATAGACTAATAATGGCAGGACAATACTGCCGAGGACTGAGCGAATTCCATACTGCTTACCAATGAGCAAAAATCCTGCAATCAGAAGTGGAATGTTAATCGCCCACTGGGTATATGCCGGTTCCCAATTAAGCCATTCCTTGCCCAGGATCGATAAACCAGACACCCCGCCTGAAGCGATCTGATTCGGTAATAAAAACAAATTAAAGGCTACTGCAATTAAAAACGAACCTACAATAATGGATAACGTATCCACGACGTTTCTCCATGGTCCGTTTAGGGGGATGAGGCTGGATAACCTCTTTTTGCGATTATTATGAAATTGTGATCGTTGTTGCATGTTCTCGTGCTCTCCTTTGTTGTGACTGATCAGTTGTTCGTTCATGTTCTATATATCTTATAAAAAGATCCAAAAAAAAGCTCCTGTATATACCAGCATACGCCTACGCGCATGGGTCCATACAGGAACTTCTATTAATCGGTTTCTACTTTAATCTGGCTACGCAAATAACCATCGATGAATGCATCGAGGTCGCCGTCCATTACTGCTCCTGTGTTTCCTGTCTCTACACTTGTACGGTGATCCTTTACCATACTATAGGGATGGAACACATAGGAGCGAATCTGGCTCCCCCATGAAATATCCGACTGATCTCCTCGGATTTCATCCAGCTGTTGTTTTTGCTCTTCAATTTTACGCTCATACAATTTCGAACGAAGCATCGTCATCGCTCGCTCACGGTTCTTGATCTGTGAACGTTCATTCTGACACGTTACAACTACACCTGTTGGAAGGTGAGTAATCCGTACGGCAGAGTCGGTGGTATTGATATGCTGTCCACCCGCGCCACTTGCCCGGTACGTATCGATCTTGAGATCCTCTGTACGGATATCGACTTCAATCGTGTCATCAATCTCCGGTACCACATCACAGGATACGAAGGATGTATGTCTACGGCCAGATGAGTCAAAAGGAGAGATCCGCACCAGTCGGTGTACACCTTTCTCGGCTTTTAGATAACCATAAGCGTTATGTCCTTTGATCGACAACGTAACACTCTTGATCCCAGCCTCATCACCTGGCAGATAATCCAGTACCTCCACCTTGAAACCTCGCTTCTCAGACCAGCGTGTGTACATGCGAAGAAGCATCTGGCCCCAATCCTGAGACTCGGTACCACCCGCACCCGGGTGAAGCTCCAGAATCGCATTCATCTTGTCATATGGCTGGTTCAGGAGAAGCTGAAGCTCGAACTCTGCAACCTTATTCACGATCGCTGTAATACTGTTACCAATCTCGGTAGCGAGATCTTCGTCGCCTTCTTCATCCGCCAGCTCTATCATCATCACTGCATCATCATAATCCTGCTGAAGTTTGGTGTATTGATCTACAGATCCCTTTACCGCATTCAGCTCAGCGATTACAGATTGCGCCTTGTCACTGTCGTCCCAAAAATCCGGGGCAGACATCTTCACTTCGAAGTTGCCAATCATCTCTTGCTTCAGATCTAAGTCAAAGAGACCCCCTAAGGTTTGTTAGTTTCTTGCCTATTTCACGCAGGTCATGCTTCACATTTGGATCGATCATGTGCAATTCCTCTTTTCATTAAGATAAGCTCCCCGCATCCAGGGCATTCCTTCAGATCAGGTATCAGATGCACCACCCTGGTGTTGAGACTACTGTTGTATCAGTATATCTCTCCTCCGTGATCATGGTCATATTATTATAACTATGCACCATTCATCGGTTTTGCATCCTTCACTTCATCCTCTGGAATACCCGGCTGCGAGGAGCCGTTCATGTCATCGTGTATATAAAAATCGTTGTACTACTCTTGACCGTGGCAGTGTTTGAACTTCTTGCCACTACCGCATGGGCATGGATCGTTACGTCCGATTTGGTCAGAAACCTTCACTGGACGTTTCTCAGCAGGTTCACCGCTTGTCGAGATCTGACTTTCCTCAACAACCGCTTGACGCTCCTGATTGCTCTCGATCTGTGCTCTCATCACATAAGTCGCTACTTCTTCCTGAATTGAAGCGATCATCTGATGGAACATCTCGAAGCCTTCGAACTGGTACTCACGCAGTGGATCTGTACCGCCGTAAGCGCGAAGGTGGATACCTTGACGTAATTGATCCATTGCATCAATATGATCCATCCACTTGCTGTCTACTGCACGCAGCACAACCACTTTCTCGAACTCACGAACCATCTCTTCGCCAATTCGCTCTTCACGTGCATTGTACTTGTTCTGAACTTTCGTGAACAGGTACTCGATGATCTCTTCTGCTTCCTTACCCCATAGATCATCTTTCGTTACCGAACCATCATCCAGCAATTTGCTGTTCATGTAATCGGCAACTTCCTGCAACTCCCAGTTTTCCGGAATATCGTCACTACAATGTGCTTCAACGATACGTTCAATGGAAGGTTTGATCATATCCATAACGATCTGTTTGATATTTTCGGACTCCAGTACCTCGCGGCGCTGTTTATAGATAATTTCACGTTGTTGGTTCATGACATCATCGTATTGGAGAACGACTTTACGCACGTCAAAGTTATTACCTTCAACACGCTTTTGCGCCGATTCTACTGCACGGGTAATCATCCGGCTCTCAATCGGTTGGTCTTCTTCAAAACCAAGACGCTCCATCATGTTCAATACATTGTCTGCACCAAAACGTCTCATCAATTCATCACCCAGTGAAAGGTAGAATTGTGTTGAACCCGGGTCACCTTGACGTCCTGCACGACCACGCAGCTGATTATCAATCCGGCGTGACTCGTGACGCTCTGTACCGATGATATGAAGGCCGCCTACTTCAGCTACACCTTCACCCAAGATAATATCTGTACCCCGTCCTGCCATGTTGGTAGCAATCGTTACTGCACCCGCTTGGCCAGCCCCTGAGATAATCTCTGCTTCTTCCGCGTGGTACTTGGCGTTCAGTACCTGGTGTTTTACACCACGGCGCTTAAGCATATCAGACAAGCGTTCAGAGTTCTCGATGGATACTGTACCTACCAGAACCGGTTGATTCTTGCTGTGGCGCTCCACAATTTCTTCTACAACCGCCTTGAACTTGCCATCGATGCTCTTGTACACGACATCTGCCATGTCATCCCGTTTGTTCGGACGGTTGGTTGGAATCTGCAGTACTTCGAGGCCGTAGATTTTTTTAAACTCTTCTTCCTCGGTTTTCGCTGTACCCGTCATACCCGCAAGTTTACGGTACATCCGGAAATAGTTCTGGAAGGTAATCGTAGCAAGCGTCATACTCTCGTTTTGTACTTCAATTCCTTCTTTGGCTTCAATCGCCTGGTGCAATCCATCACTGTAACGACGTCCAGACATCAGACGACCTGTGAATTCATCAACGATCATAACTTCTTCGTCACTGACTACATAATCCACGTCACGACGCATGATTACGTTCGCTTTCAAGCCCTGTACGATGTGATGGTTGAGCGTAACGTTGGCATGATCATACAAGTTCTCGATCCCAAATGCTTTCTCTGCTTTGGCCACACCCGCCTCAGTCAACGCTACGGATTTCACCTTAATGTCTACCGTAAAGTCTTCCTCTGGTACCAAACGCTTCACAAAACGGTCAGCCGCATAATACAGATCTGTCGATTTCTGAGCTTGTCCAGAGATAATGAGTGGCGTACGCGCCTCATCGACCAGGATGGAGTCCACCTCATCAATGATACAGAAGAACAATGGACGTTGTACCATTTGCTCTTTGTATAGCACCATGTTGTCACGCAGATAGTCAAAACCAAACTCATTGTTCGTTCCGTACGTAATATCACATGCATATGCATGCTGTTTCAAAGCATGGTCCATACCGCTCAGGTTAACCCCTACCGTCATGCCCATGAATTCGTAGATTTGTCCCATTTCCTGGCTATCCCGCTGTGCCAAATAGTCATTGACCGTAACCACGTGAACACCTTTGGACATCAACGCGTTCAGGTATACCGGAAGTGTTCCTACCAGCGTTTTACCTTCACCCGTTTTCATCTCGGAAATACGGCCTTCATGCAGCGCGATACCGCCTAGCATCTGTACATCGTAGTGGCGCTTGCCCAGTACACGGCGTGATGCCTCACGTACAGTTGCAAATGCCTCTGGAAGAAGCTCATCTGTTGTTTCTCCCTTTTCGATACGAGCCCGGTATTCCTCCGTTTTACCTTTCAGTTGTTCATCAGACAACGCCTGAAATTGTGGTTCCAGTTTATTGATCACATCGACCGTCTTCATCAGACGTTTAACATCACGTTCATTCATGTCGCCGAAGATCTTTTTGACAAGTCCTAGCATGGTATACCCCTTTCGTGCAAAACAGAATAGACCCCCTGTTGCCGCCACGCGACACCATCGGATGGATGTTGCTCCACTTGCCCGGGGGTGACAAACAATATAATTTGAGCTTATGAAGGTTACACTTCATCAACTCAGTTGCCAGAATGTCCTTTTGATCGCTGTTATCCCCTGATTTCTTTTAAACTCTCTTCTCAGAGGGGGAATTCCGGGGATAAGCGTATGCTTCCGATGTAGCTTTCTTTCAGAAAGCTTTCAGGCGAACGCTTCGCTTCTACAGGTCATTTCTGCCCTCTTCGTCATCCGTGTAAAAATCAAATTCAAATCATATGCTAATAAGTAATATGATGAATCAACTCCAGGCTTGCCAAGGGTTCCTCATGAAGCTGATTCGGTGTTCAGACGGATTCGGTTATTAGAAACTAGCCGAAGCCCGCGCCTTGCGAATCATGTTCATGGTGCTGTGCCTGTCATTGATTATGATTAGCGATCATTCGTTGACAATTCCTCATCAGGACAATGATTCTCTTTGCATAAATTGTAACAGTTTGTAAGGGTCGCCGCAACACGCCACGGCACACTTCTTTGAACTTCTGAGACATATCAAATGGAGTTTAAGTGCAAAAAATCATAGTCGTTAGCGGAAGCGTTCGATTGTCTTGTTTCATTTTACAAGGCAGACTGCCCTGTCAACGAATTTTGATGGTAAATTTGGATGATAATCTCAAAATTAAGTTCTCGATATTAGGTGTACGAATATTTTCGTAACCATCGGAATCTGGTGGTTAAATTGTACCGATTATTGATTCTTCATACTATCTATTAGACGCAACAGCATAGGGAATAGTTTCACCATTTTATTTCCAAAGGTCATTTCCCCGTCCCTCTACGCACAAAAGAGCCCCATCCCCTAAGGGATGGAAGCTCTTGTTAACTCTAATCCAGGAAACTACAGTTCCTGAGTTCATTATTAAAATTTAGATATTCTTATTCAGTTCCGATGATCCTGTACGTTAAAATTAACCTTGTTCGATCAAACCGTACTTACCATCGTTCCGTTTATAAACCACGCTAACTTCTTCACTGTCAATGTTGGAGAATACGAAGAAATTGTGACCAACCATGTTCATTTGGAGGATGGCCTCTTCAACGTCCATTGGTTTCAGCATAAAGCGTTTCGTCCGTACAACTTCCAAATCATCTTCATCCGTGTCCGCATCCAGTTCAGCTGTAGCTACAGTACCTGTTGGATCTTCAACGAAGAGTGTTTTCAGGCTGCCTTCCTGGCGGAACTTACGGTTAATTTTAGTTTTGTGTTTGCGGATCTGACGTTCCAGCTTGTCCACCACGGAGTCAATGGATGCGTACATATCGTCGCTCTCATCCTCAGCGCGGAGCACAATGCCTTTCAAAGGGATCGTCACCTCTACCGTATGCAAACCTCTCGTCGTGCTCAATGTAACAGCACCGTCAGAGTTAAGGGGTGCATCGAAATACTTCTCGAGTCTACTCAACTTTTTGTCGACATAATCCTTCAAAGCATCAGTAACCTCGATTTGTTGACCTCGAATACTTAAATTCATAGGGCACTCCTCCTTTTTCCTTTGCCACTTCATTATAACACGAATGTAAGCGCCATGTAAAAACTCCCGGTGACCGAATAATGACATCTGTTGAAGCCACATCTGCCAACATAGGCATAACGCCATATTTCGCGATATTTCATCATATTCAGCCATAATCGAATATTTAGTTGGTATGAATTATTAGGCGCTTGATGATGTAATTAACCGTTTTTGAGCCACCTCAATCTAATATGTAAAATGAACTTCACTCGACCTCTTGGATCTACTGCTATAATCTATTAAACTCACAAAAATACTGTTCCCGGAATGATCTTAATCTCGAATCTATTGAAACAAAAAAAGACCCCGGAACATACCGGAGTCTGATGCTAGCGATAATTCAATTTGGTAACCATCTAACCATATATGTAGGTCGGATTGTCCGGATGATTATAATTTGATTACGTTAGCTGCTTGCGGTCCACGCGCGCCTTCGACGATGTCGAATTCTACGGATTGACCTTCTTCCAAAGTTTTGAATCCTTCGGATTGAATTGCGGAGAAATGTACGAATACGTCGCCGCCATCTTCAGTCTCAATGAAACCGTAACCTTTTTCTGCGTTGAACCATTTTACTTTACCTTGCATGCACTAACATTCCCTTCGTCATCAAATGAAGTGAAGCTTTCGGCCTTAACCTCTGCCCACAATTCAGATAATACCATCCAAAGTTATCCATTGTCAATTGGTAAAGTAAATGTTTTCTTGGAATTTTTTGTAGATTAATTGGGGGTTGTGTTGAATGGTGGGATATTGTCCCTAACTTACTTTTTTCAAAAGTTATTGATTATAACGCTCCTTTCTTGTATGTATCCTTTCATGGACCATTTCGACTCTATCAAGACATTTTAAAGCCAATTATAAGAGATTGTAGTCCTACAAAAGTAGGAGGCCTCAAGAATTTCCACCTTACTTATGTTACGGTTCACCGTAACATAAGTAAGGCAAAATCTACAAATGATATCATAGTCCCGGCGTACGGACGCGGTTCCGGAATTCCGCTCATTGCGATATTTGGCAGGTTCTAATAAAAATCCCGCGTGAGAAACAGGAATGGCTATCCCTGAATTTCACACGGCGTATGGTATGACTCTTTAGTCCTGTCATCCGAGAACCTTTCTTAGTATAGTTTATTTTCCCGCTGAGTCTCCCTGCCCAGTACACATACTTTTTTTTCTTGAATGTCACTATGAAAATGCCATAATTATCTCTTCCGCAATGTCATATGCCGCACTTCCTTCATCCATATGCTCTGGACGTTTTATTGCGATGGTAGGTTGAGAAGCCCCCTCGGTTACGCAGTCACTAAAACAAATGACATAATGGGATATCTCTATATTGTCGACGATTTGATCTTTATATAGGACAGCCTTATCTATTGCTTGTGCAAGCAAATGGTTATCACTCTCTGTATAAAAACTGCATTCGGTTATTGGATAAAGTTGGGGGAAAAGATTTAACACATATTCCTTTAACTTGCATAGTTGTTCAAGCACTTTCTCTTGCTTTCTATTCCCGAATCTACGATAGGCAAACCGTAGCTGTGCCATACACATTTTTTTATAGCTATCTGTAAAATCATCATATAACTTAGATGTGCGAAGGAAACTGCCCAATAAATCTAATGCCCTAATTAGTTCATTAATATTATAAGCGTTCTCAGAGAGGCTACCATTACGGTTTCTGAAATAATTGATAAGCGGCAAGGGGATATAGACGATTTGATTGGCAATTGCAGCCATAAAAGGCACAATAGATAGATCCTCAAAAAATTTCAAATCAGGAAATCTTATCTTGTTAAACAGCTCTCTTTTGTATATTTTCCCCCAAATAAACGTCCTTACGGTATTAAAAATACTTTTCGTCTTTCTCGCGCTTGCTGTCTTTCCATAAAATCTAATTCTTGAAACTTCCTTTTCGAAAGTTTCATTGTCCACATAGTTTATATCACAAATCCCTATATCCGAACCAGTCCTAAGCATCTCCGTCAGTACCTGTTTAACGAACCCAGGTTCCATACTATCGTCTGAATCTAGAAAGGTTACGTATTCACTTGTCGCACAATCTATTCCAGCATTGCGGGCAATAGCTACGCCTTGATTCATCTGATATATATACTGAAACCGGCAATCCTGACGTACATATTCCTCACAAATTAATTTACTTCTATCTGTCGACCCATCATCAATAAGCAATACTTCCAGGCAGGCATGCGTTTGATTCATTACAGAATCAAGACAGCGGCGAAGATACTGTTCAGCATTATGGATAGGAATAATAATCGAAACTTGCTTACGCTGTCGCAAATCTTCCATATCAAATCTTACACTCCTCTTCGGTACCAACTGATTTCCCGTAAATTAAATGGAACAACACGCTCACATTCTGCCATTGTACTTCGGCTGATTGCAAACGTGCTATCCCAATAGTTTCTTATTTTTTCTCGCAAAGATACAATACACGCGTTGGCTCGGAATTCTTTACACTAAGTATGGAGAATGACTTTAACAGCTCCGTTTCGAAATTCTCCTTCGTATACCATTCAAAATCCCCGTTTTTCAGTGCAGGGGCAACCACACTATCTTCCCGCTCGATAAATTCAATGATCAGCCATCTACTCGTATATAGCGCAAATTGTCCTATAATCTCAGCATATGACAGTTGCTGCGCAAATGCGAGGTGGTGCATTACCGCAAGAGCAAGTACCATTTCGCTATTGAAGCGTTCAATCGCACTCTTGCGCCACGGGGCAATTGCCGTATCCCCGATATGCAAATCTCTGTAATAAGCCGGTGTTGGTGCAATTAGATTCAAATATACCGGATACACATTTTGAACGTTTTGGTCGGTAACCATCTGGTAGACAAAATCGACACAGTTATAATCTAAATCGGCCGTAATACAACGTTCCATCTCGTCATGTAAAGTAAAACCGTACCAACCCATATTCCCAGCCAAGTCCAGCATCGTTCTTGGTTTAACGGAGCGGACCATTTCTACAACCGTTCTTTGCTTATCTGACCATTTGACCTCATTAGTCTTTTCATACAGCTCGTTTTGGTAACCGTTCCAACCGCTCTGAAGTATTTGCTTGAATTGTACATTCAAGACATAATCCTTTAGAATTTCGCAGCATTTTTGTATATTGCCTTCTAGCGCAGATTCATAGCATTCCTTAAACATATCCTTATACTCGCTTAAGGTATCTGCCGATAAATACCCTGCAATATCATTTATTGAGAGCTTCTGCCCAGGATTATTCAAATACAGATAAGCTTTGTCCATCAAATTTTCAGACATCATCAACAAAATCACCAGATGAGCATTAATAAATTCCTGTATATAAAAATGTGGCGTATTGCCTGTCCTGATTGCGTCAAAATCGAAAAACTCAAACTTACCGTTATGGAAAGTCGCGTTAAACGCATGCCCGTCTAACCAACCCAAGCCAATCTTGTCGATTTCAGCGAGGAAATCAATCATGAACAACGTATAATCATAAAACATCCTTGGCGACCACTCAACTGCGTAGGTAAACAATGGAATATATTCATGTTTGAAACTGCACGAATACCCCTGCGCAATTTTCACATCCGACATTTCTGTCTTCGTTACAAACTTATCGAAGATACCATAATCCTTACATTTGTTATAAATCTCGATAAATTGTCCAGCAATATTGTCATTGATTAAACGATACACACATCGATCATTCAAATTAACGACTAATTTATTATTTGCACCTGTTTTTATCAGTTCAAATTCAGAATTCATATCCAAAACGCCTGATGCAGACCCGAATCCGCTATAGCCTTGCAAAAAGACTTTATGGAATTCAAAAAAGTCGGCATCTTCAGTTAATCCCATGGAACTTAATTGTTCTTTTACCGCACCTAAAAATTCATAACCAACCGTAATGATGACAGTATATTTGTCTTTATCCAATAAGACATTCGGCGAAGAAATTTCAACTCCGCACAAGCAGTTTCCCCATAACTTGCTATTATTGTCGACGATTAAGTCAATCTTCATTCCTGAACGTTCAGCATAGTACAAACCTAACCGCCCTGTGGCACCCGCTCCAAAAAAAACAACCTTTTTAGCCTTCTCTGAAATAGATATGTGTTTGACCCCCATCCATTTTATAAACAAATCGTCTCGCTCATCATGTCCCTTATTTTTAAGAGCATACGAATTAACATCATTACATTTCTCCTGCAGTAGTGACTCCAAAACAGCTCTATCCGGCCAACGCTCCCATGGTGGCGTTGAAAACCTTCCCCAACCCGACATTTGCTTATCAATGATTATTACTTTGCCTCCTGGCTTGCATACTCTCACCAGCTCGTTTACAGCAGCTTTCAGATTAGGCGAATGTTCAATGCATTCCACAGCATATACCACGTCAAACGAATTATCACCGTAAGGCAAAAACTCAATCTCGCCGACCGTAGTTTTCACATATTCCGGCACAGCTGAAAGCATAACAGGGGAGATGTCTATGCCATACAATCTACAGTCCGGTAATTTTTCGTGGATACGTTTTAAAATTCTCCCTTTGCCGCAGCCTACTTCCAAAACACTGTTGCCATTTATAATTTCGCTAATTACTTGTGTAACTTCAGCATCGTCCTCATCAATCTCAGAAGGAGCGATTGGAGCAAATTCATCATTAAAATGCGCTTTAATCATCAGTTTATATGCGTCCAGATAGAACTTTGTCGCCCATGCGATCTCACGATCTGCAAAATAGTCAGCACCATTGCCTACACTGCCTAAGAAACCGCCGTCGGATTCCATATTATTCTCAACCCACGCCATCAACTTATCTGCCGGTTCGCGTCTACCAAGCTTGTACAGACATATCGCGATTTGCGAGCAGCCTGTGATACATACCCAGTCAACACCGTCATAAGCAGGAATGGAGCCATCGTTTCTTTGCGAAGCAAGCAGTTTCTCAATAATGTCCTTTACTTCGTTTTCATACCCAAGATCGATAAGACTATCAGTTTGATACGCCAAAAAATGCGTAAGCGTTTTATGAGAAAGAACATTCGGGTCAGCTAGATATCGTTTAACCGAAGCATGAACAAGCTGTATTTTTTCATGATCATTGATAAGTTGAGCATATTCCAGCATTGGCGGCAGCCCAAAGAGCAAGATCGGTTCAGGAACAATCGGATCGTCTTCATAGCTTTTTGGAAAAATCCCATCGTTGTCCTTCAAAGCAGAAAACAAATGTTCCGCCGCTTTGATTTGTATGTCGTAATATTTGTTTGTAATCTTCTGTATTGCGTTAAGACCGCGAAGAGCTTGCGCCGTATCAAAGAGATAGGCCCGGTCTGAACCGGCCGCATTAAATGAGCCGTTATCGTTTATGACAGAGTCCAGATAGTGTGCCATAGCCAAAGCTTCTTGCTTCAAACCATATGAAAGCATTGTCGGAATAATATAGCCGGTAACTTCAGGGTACTCGTAAACAGAACCCCCAAAAACAGAAACACCGCCATTTTCCTGTTGATTTTGAATCATCCAGTTTAAAGCCCGCTGTACCGAGCTGGCTTCTGGATATTCGCCCTGCACAAAGTTATATCGGCCTTTAAACATGAAGTACGAGATATAGTTGTTCAAACCGTATCCACTCAGTTGTAATGCCATTTCATTATAGAAATTTGCGGACATTATAATCAAAAATGGCTTGTGCAATTCTATCGTGTCCGGCGATACAATCTCAATCCCACTTATGCATTGACCCCATAATTCAGCATTATTGTCTGCAATGCAGGTGATGTGTATTCCTTTATCTAGGCAGTACTTGACGGCCTCGCTCCCGATTTGACCCGCTCCAAATAAAATGATGGGTTTATTTTCAGGAGAAGCTTTAAAATCATCGACTAACTGATATATCTGTTCCTTTGTCAACGAATCCATTATTTCCCCTCCAACCAATTTACTAGTTCCAAATTTAGATATTTGATAGCGTCAGACCTGATTGACTGAGCCAGGTCTAAACATTCATGGGCTTTAGCCCTATAGTTAACGATTTGACAGCGGCGAATATTCTTCAAATAAGCTCGCATCACTATTATATCGGAATACTTAGATCGGTTCGTAACAAGATTTCGTAAGGATAGCTCAATGGCTTTAGCAACGATCAATTGTTGTTTAGTTGCCGTCAGAGACGTTGTACTATGTCGATATAAGTAATTGCATTCCTCTGTCTTCACGAATTTGTATCCCGCATTATATGCTTTCAGCCAAAACTGCCAGTCTTCAACTAAGAACCATTCAGATTCATAACCGCCAACATCAAAATAAACCTGTTTCTTAAACATAAAGTAACCACCGATACAGGACAGTATGGGAATTACTTCGGGTGTATCCATATCGTAGCCTGGAATGGCATTACCTGCTTCGTCTATTGTAGCCTCATTGCCATAGACAACATCCGCTTCGATGTCCGAGGATAACATTGTAACCAAGCATGCAATCGCATTGGGTTTGTAGATATTATCGTCACTTGTCCAAGTAAAATAATCGCCAAGAGCTGCTTGAAAGCCTGTATTTAAGGCTTGGGGCAAATATTGATTGTGAGAATGTCGTATTGTGCGTATGCGGATATCTTTATTTACATACTCCGCAATAATTTCAGGACTTTCATCTGTACTGCAGTCATCGACTATAATCAGTTCAAAGTTTCCATGAGTTTGCGAAATGACGCTGTCGATCGATTGTCGAAGAAAGCGCGCGCCGTTATAAACTGGAAGTATTATCGATACTAAATTGTTTCTCATAAGATTTCCTCTTTTATGCGGTAATTTCTTTAATTTATGTTTAAAAGGGATACATGGAAAAGGCTGTCCGATAGGACAATCACATTATCACACGCGTAAATACCGTTAGCAAGACGAACCTGTGCGGCAACTAATGGGTCGTAACTCGCCGCTGGAAAGGTAACCTCAAAGATATTAGATGCCAGCTTCGGCCTAATATTTTCGCCCGCATGCTTAACCTTCCTCCAGCCATTCTACTATCTCAGGTTTCAACCATGAGAGGGCATCCTTATTTATTTCTTGTGCCAAGTCTAAACACGCTACTCCAGCTTTTTTATCATTCAACCGATAAGCAAAGCCCACACATTTCAAATAAGCTCGCATCGCGATTTCATTGGTATATTTACTCTTATGCTTCCTCAGATTTTCTAAGGATAATTCCAGACACCGCTCTTGCACTTCACGAGCTTTTGTCATGGATAACGAAGTCGTATTATCGCGATAAAGATAGTGGTTATCCTCGGTTCTTACAAACTTCTTCCCAGCGTTATACGATTTTAACCAAAAATGCCAATCTTCTACCAGGAACCACTTGGATTCATAGCCTCCTACGTCGAAATAGACCTGACTTCTAAATAGAAAATATCCGCCTAAACAAGAAAGGATAGGAATTTCCTCCGGGCTGCCGATCGACGCAATGGCATTGCTTTTCTCGATTACGTGTCCAGCATCATCTATAATGCTTTCGTTTCCATATACAAGGTCTACATCGTGTCGTTGTACCAATACATCAACCAAATGTTTGATGGCATTCGGCTTATAGATGTTGTCATCGCTTGTCCATGTAAAAAAGACACCTTTTGCTGCATCAAATCCTGTATTTAAGGCTTGAGGTAAATATTGATTTTGGGAATGGCGTATTGTTCGAACACGTCTATCCTTCCTGGCATACTCCTCTATAATTCCGGGCGTCTCATCTGTACTGCAATCATCAACTATTATCAATTCGAAATTTGTGTACGTTTGCGAAAGTATGCTGTCCACTGATTGGCAAAGAAAACGCGCACCGTTATAGACCGGAAGCACGATTGACACTAAGTGTTGGTTCATAAACCCTCCATTTCTTTGCCTCAAAAATAGTACGGCAGTGCATATTAGAAATATTTATACCCCCAATATTTGACGATTTTCCATAGCTTCATGTAAAGCTCTGAAAATATAATAGTCCTGCGGTGCAGTAATCTTGATATTATTAGGTGTGCTTCTTACTATGTGCTGTTTCACCCCATATAAGCTGCATAAATGTGCTGAATCAAGAGGAGTATGCCCGTCATTCTCCGCCTGTTGATACATGTCCCATATATCCCCGTACCTAAACGTCTGAGGCGCTTTGGCAACAAACATCTCGCTCCTTTTAGGTATGTTATCAATCTCATTGCCATTACTGCTTTGTATAATGCTTTCAAATGTAGCTTCACAGGTTATCGCGTTGCCGCAGCGCTTTGCGGTTGCAATGTTTTCAGAAATTAGATTCTCGTTTATCAAAGGACGGACACCGTCGTGAATTAACACAATATCCTCGCAAGCATGCGTGCCTCTCATAGCTTTAAGCCCATTATAAATGGACTGGTCACCACTGATCCCGCCGGCTATAATTGTAGAAACCTTGCGGATATCGTATAATTTCAAAAAGCGTTTCAACTCTTTAATCCAACTCTCTAGGCAAACAACTATGATATTATCAATCTCGGGGTGCCACTCAAAATGTTCAATGGTATATATAATGATAGGCTTACCATGTAGTTCTAGAAACTGTTTAGGCTTCGAGGCAGAATTCATACGCTGCCCCGTACCGCCAGCAAAAATCAATGCAGTTATCATAATCTCACTCTTCCAATCTGATAGTGGTATTTGAATTATAATCTTGAGGCTTATGATACACAGATGGCTAGTTGTTTTTCGCGTTTGATTGAAATTGGCAGCACCTTGTAAAACGCCGATTCCCGTATTCTCTCCACATCCATCTTAAGGTAAATCTCGCATTCCCCTCAATATATCGTCAAGCTTACCCACTTTCTACTATCTTGCGTGTAAATCTCGAAGTAAACAACTCTTGCTTACTTTATCGGTTATTAAGCCATCAGTTTTAATATCAATATCAAACATCTGAACAATAATAGTACAAGGGAATAACTGGATGAGCGAATTCCTAACTAATACCGGACTTCAATGCGTACAATGAATCATTTCATAGCGTGCGCGTGCTGGAAGGTTTGTTTAGCAATTACGAGCCTGCCTCCCTAGATGAAGCTCCTCTCCTATTTCCACAAAAAACCGAAAGAAGCATGGGGGCTTGAGTCGCAAGCCTCCATGCTTCTTTCTGAACGAGTCAAGGTAGTTAAGGATATCTCTAGGATTTAGGGTCCGGACCGTTATAACTTTAATTCTTCTCTCACGTAGTGGATAATCTTATCCCCGCTTCTTTCGTTTGCCGAAACCCCGAATCTTTTATAGGCCGTTTTCAGAAGAGAATTCCATTCAACGGTATTCTCGTAATCCTCTATATGGGTAATGTACTGCAAGAAACTCCATAAATCATACTGGGTTGCGTCATCAAAGAAAAAACCATATAACGGCATATCCCTATATACTGGACTTCCGGACAGATACATGTTCAAACATTTCGTGAAATGAAGCAACTTCTCGTTGAAGTCACCTTCGCCCTCTGCCACAGAAACATTATCGCAGGTGTGCAAAGCCATCATTGGTTTCAGCGTTGCTCCGTATAAAAGGGCTACCGATGAGCCTCCCCACCCATAATAGGCATCGCTCCATGCGATGGCTCTGTACAAGTCTGTCGTGTCATCATAAATGCCCGAAGCCTCGCGCCTATACTCCTTTATAATCTCCCTGTATTCATCCGCCATTCCCAAACGCATGCTGTCAAATGTCGCTATAGAAAGCGGGTGCGGCCTCCACCACAAAACTAAATCATCGCGATGTTTGAAAACATCCAAGACCGAACGTAATTTTTTTAGAAACTGTTCTCCGAATTGTAAAATTTCCGCTAAGCTCGTGTTATAAAAGACAACCTTTTTGCGAGTACCGTTCGCGTCTTCAATTAAATCTCGCCATTCATCCGTCAATCCATAGTCTTCACGTTTCATTTGTGTTACTTTATCAAACTTCGGCGATCCGAGCGCCACGAACTTTTTCTTGCTATCTCCGATTTTACCCGATAAATTGTGTCCTACTTCATTTTTCTCAAAAAAATTAATAAACCTTTTCTGTTCCAGATCATTTGGCACAATTGTTTTATGAGCATATATCGTTCCACTATTAAAACAAAAGTGTTCTTGTACTTTTTCGGTCACAAAATACGGAATATAAACCAACAGCTCAGTCAGTTTACACAACTTCTCGCTATAATAATCGGGGTGAACAGACGTAACAATGTTAGTCCCGTCATAAGGATTGTGTATAAAGATCACATCCGGCCTACGGCTTGCAACATCATAGTCACGCCAATTTGTAACTTCAACATAGTCAGGATACAAACCGCCGTCGTAATGCACTTCTTTCACTGAACCATCGGGATTCCTTGAAAAATAAGGAATAGGCACGCAATATACGTCACATTGCGGATCTTCCTTCGCGGCCAAATATACACTTTCTAACGCATCGAACATACTGAGCTGGTAAGGGAAGAATACGACTTCAATCTTGTTCGGCTTCAGCTCAATTTCAACCGAATTCTTAATCTTCACAAGCTGTTGTTTGAGCTCCTGTACTATTTCCCCATTATTGTTGTCTATGCTCGCCCGGTACAACAACTCGCAGTATTCTTCGAGTAAGGCGACAGTCTGAGTTCCTTCGCCCTCAATGTCCTCGATGTATTGTCCAATCTGCACAGCAAATCCCTGACATTCAGCAAGCAAATTCCCCACTATCTCCAGTGCGGTTTGCTGGCTTAGCACGTCGTGCGCTTCATTTAGAGTCTCCAACAACTCAAATATT
Source organism: Paenibacillus sp. FSL R5-0749 (assembly GCF_038595085.1). Taxonomy (NCBI): domain Bacteria; kingdom Bacillati; phylum Bacillota; class Bacilli; order Caryophanales; family Paenibacillaceae; genus Paenibacillus; species Paenibacillus sp. FSL R5-0749. The sequence goes on from NZ_CP152005.1 coordinate 5,997,998, forward strand.
GTTTTCTGATGTAATTTCCGCATTTATTTCTCCTGCCAATCCAGAATCATTCGTCTATACATATCAGCCAACCCGTATTGTGGCCGCCAGCCTAATGACTTCAGCTTATCTGCATTTAGCCTAAAACCGACTTCAGGCGCGTAACCGCGTTTTTCAATGTCGCTGGGTATCTCGACAACTGTTTTAATTCTGCCTTGACAAATTTCGCTTGCAACCATTTCCGCCATTTCCCGGATGGTTGTGCTTGCCTCTTGGTTTGCAATATTGTAGGCTTGTCCATTAAGACCCCTCAATAAGAGCGAAAGCAACCCGCGTACAGCGTCAGCTAAGTAGCAGTAATTCCCTCTAGTTTTCCCCTCAGTATGCAAAATTATATTTTCTCCTGCCATCGCACTACGTGCAAATTGAGCGAACACACGCGTATCGGCTTTCGGGGTCCCAGCGCCAAAAACTTGCGCCAATCGTGCTACTTTAACCGGAAGTCCGTACTGCACGGCATAAGCAGTACACAAGCTCTCACATAGTCGTTTACTTTCAGAATAGCTGCTGCGCGGGTTATATAAATCCAAATACCCCAAGTCTGCCTCCTGCACCTGTCCATGTAAATTCTGTCCATAGACCTCCATTGATGACAGGTAGACGACACTTTTAGAGTCTCGCTCTTTGGCAAGCTCCAATATGTTTCTTGTGCCATCGACCGCTGTGGTTATTACATCAACCGGTTTCGCCACCATATCTGCCGATCTGGTAATTGCTGCGCAGTGGAAGATATAGTCCAGTTTGCCGGGGAGGGCTTCCTTCGTTAAAGGGCGACGAATATCACCACTAATAAACGCATCTAGTCCGCAGTCTTTCCTCAAACTTTCTCCCTTAACACTGTCTCTTCCATTCCCGATTAGACTAAGATTAAGCTGATATTTTTGACTGGCTGCGCTTAGCGCAAAAGCCAGTGCTGTACCAATTAACCCGGTCGCACCGGTAATAAGTACTGATTTATTCGACATTTCGTACCACGGCAGATACGGGTCGGAAATGATTTGTTCTATATCTTCACAAAATACACGATTAGGCAAGCACATTTACTCCTTTTCATCCAGACATACCGTACTTTTCGAATCTTGTAAAGGGTACCCCCCCACAATTGATCTTCGCTTCATCTCTATCAAGTCCACCAAAACAACCACCAAGCTGACAGCCCATATTTTATTGTATAAAGTCATTTATCCAATAAAATTATAACATAGATAATGGGCTAGAATGTTCCCAGAATGAATCGTCATTAAGAGAGACTTTCCTCGATGTCCATTCGATTCCAAATCAGCTGACGAAGCAGCGGAAAAGCTAGAGAAAACATTAGGCAGAAAGCGGGATCACACGAGACATGCTCTTCGTAAATCCGTATTTTAATTAGAGCCTTGCATACTCATGAGAGGTGTATTGAAAACCTCGATCACTTTGCAACATAGGAGACAAACCTGGATTATGGGCATGAGCTTTTTTCAGCGTGTCAATGAGAAGTTTGTTGTTGTTGGAATGGCTTAGTATCCATGAAACAATGGAATTATCATACACATCAATAATAGCGCCTAAATAGGCCTTACGCCCAGTCTCATACCTTAATTCGATCACATCAGTTGACCATTTGACATTTGGAGCAGGAGCATTGCAATGGCAGTTTTTCTTATTTTTGGCGACATGGATCGCTGTGGTTTTCACATACCGTGGTGGTTTCTTACGAATAACTGCCTGAAGCCTTAGAGCACGCATGATTCGGAAATAACGCTTTTTGTTGTACTGCTTGTTGAGTTTGCGATTGAGTTGGGTACGCATCTGACGATACCCGAGGATGCCATTTCGCTTGTCATAACGACGTCTCACTTCTTTAGCCAGCATATAAATTTCACATTCCTGGGCAGAAAGTGTCCACTTCAACCATTTATAATAGGCAGATCGAGCCACGCTAGCTAACACACACAACGCTCGAATAGCATACCCTTTTTCTTGATGTAGCTCGTATATCGCTTGATACAAAACGACATGCCTGACGAGGGTTAGTGTTTCTTTCGTTGCCTGATCTCTGCCAATTTTTTTGCGAAGGCGTTCTCATTTTCAAGGTATTCATTTCGTGCTTCCAGTTCTTTAATTCGTAGCTTGAGTCGTTCATGCTCGTCCAGTTCTTCAACAGGCTTTCTACGGCCCCGATCATCCTGAAGAGCTTCTGCATGACCCGCTTGATATTTCCGAACCCATGCGTACACTTGTTGATAAGATACACCATATTGCCCCACCGCTTTCTGGTAGTTTAAGTCATGGGCTATGGTGTATTGTACAATTTCGATCCGTTCTTCAACGGTGGTTTTACGTCCTTTTTTTCAAATGAGATATTCCTTTACCTTTAAGGGTTGTTTTCAGTTCTATCTCATGAGTATGTTTGGAAATCCACTTTGCCAAAACACTTCTACTTGAAATATGATGCTTTCTATCGCCTCTACTACGGGAAATTGTCTAAACAACCCATCATGTTACAGCCTGATTACACTCGCCACTCCAATGACAGAATAACCTTTCGATCGCTGTTATCCCGATTTTTTTGATTCTCCAAATGGAAAATCCAGAGATAAAGGTGAACGCTCCGTTTCTCCATGTTATCTCTGTCCTCTCCGTTCTCGTGTAAAAATTTAGTTCTACCTATATATTTTTCATTTCCGCTTGTCCATCAGATAACTATTTGCCGCATATTTAGCTTCGTAAACGCTGCGTTGATTTCGAGCAGCATTACGCTGCAATAACCACTGTTGGGCCTCATTCTTCAAGGACCACATTTGTCCCTGAATTGACTCATCATAGCTTAAGATGTCTCGCAGCTTGTTTTGTTGCTCAGTGTTCATCTTATATGACCCCGCCGCCATATCAATCAGGCGGTCCACTACAACTTGACGTTCTTCCACAAATGCTCCTATCTGATCTGAGGATTTGTCAACTAGCCCATTGACCAACAATTCAGTCAAAGTAGCTAGTTCGTCCAAAGCCTCATCTATATCAACATTATGCCCCATCAAACGGTCCCAGCCGTTTGTTTATTGGCCAAAACCCAGGTCTCTCTTAATTCTTGCAAATAACCAAGAACTTCTTCTCCATGTTTCTTCTCTTTTTTTATGTTTGTTTGAATCAGCAAATGATTCATATATTCATATAGAACAAACAGATTTTCAGCAACCGGATAGGATTGATTCAAAGTCGACATCAATTCGCTTACAATAGTCTGAGCTTTGCCTAAGTTAATGTTTGCTTTTGAATAATCTTTGCTCTCAATACCATCGAGTCCAGCCTTTACAAAACGAATGGCACCATCATATAGCATGATAACCAGCTGTCCAGGTGTAGAGGTTTGCACTGATGAGTTTTTATATTTTTCATAAGGAGATGTAATCAACTTAGATCATCCTTTCTTTACTATTGTAAATAACTTGTTAAACTTGACGACTGGGATTGATACTTACTCATTGCAGTTTCCATAGCTGTAAATTGTTTATAATAGCGTGTTTCAGCATCTTTCATTTTACGTTCAAACTCCGTAATTCGACTGTTGTAATTTTTCAATTGTTTGCCCATTATACTGTCAGCATTCAGTGTAAAGCTTCCATCTGTATCTACTTTCGATGTACCTACTTTTTTCACAAACATTTCTAGAGGAGCGTTTAGTTCACTTCTTAATTGACTGAACAGAGATTTAGCTTTATCAACTGACGAGCTCCCTTGAAATATATTAACAACTTTTTCTGGATCTGTTGTTAACGCAGCTTTTAATTTAGTCTCATCAATCTTCAACTTTCCATTTTCGTAATATTGTCCGGTTGTTATACCGATCGAGCTCAAATCCCCTAATTTACTGGAAATAACCATCCGCATGGACGAGACAGCAGAACTTAAAATGGAGTCGTTCTTTAATAGCCCACTCTTTGCCTTTTCTTCCCACTGCTTAATCTCATCTTCCTTCATATCTTTTCTTTGATCCGCTGTTAACGGAGCGAAATCACGATACTTTTGTTCACTCATCTTGGTATTCATTAAACCCAACAATTCGTTGTAAGTATCAACAAAAGACTTAATCGTTTCCATAGCTTTTGCAGGATCTGATTGTGTTGTAATTTTTGCTGGGTCTGTAGTTCCTGTAGTTTCAAGGAAGGTAAGTTTCACACCATTGACTACAAGAGAATTTCCATCCGGGTTGTAGGTTCTTGTGCTATTGTCAGTTGTATTAGTAACGGTAACCTCGCCTGCTTCGGCAACTTTTACATTAGCACTGGTAATTCCGAATAACTCCATTAGCGTACTATCTTTAGATTGATTATTAGAGTCAGTCAATGTGATATTATTGTTCGTCCCGTAATCTTTAGCTGTGATAGAGAACTTACCACTAATTTCATCAAAGGTCGCAGTTACGTTAGCTCCCTCAGAATTTATTCGTCCAATCACTGCTTGGATAGAATCTGTTTTAAGAAAAGTTATGGTCTTATTATTAATGTTCAGCTCATACTTATCCGATGCTGCACTTCCTGCGATTTGTTCTAATGTAGTACTAGTAGTCGCATTAGGCGTAGTACTTCCAAAAGTACGCAGGCCATTAGTTGTTTGCATCCCAGACTTAGTTGCTAATTTACTAACAACTACAGACATCGGCGTACTGCTGGCATTAGCATTAGCATCAGCTTTAACAGCTGTTGTATTCCCTGTAACTGTAGACTGCTGCGTATTCATTGCATCCGAGAAGTTCATTTTTTGCAATTTATCACTTAATTGTACAATTTTACTGTTTAACTCTCGGTAACTATCTCGTGTCCACTCTAGAATTTGTTTTTGTTGAGTTAGTTTATTTAATGGTAACTTCTTAGCAGTCATTAATGACGTGACCATACTATCTATATCCATTCCAGAAAAACCATTTATACGCATTACAATCCCCCCTTAAACTTTTTCATCTATAATTATTCCAGCAATTTCCATCATATTAGCTACAAGATCAAGCGTTTTTTCAGGTGGAATCTCACGAATTAATTCGCCAGTTTCTTTATTTAAAACTTTCACTAGAATTTGATGTGTTTTTTCATGAACGCTCATTTCTAATGTTGTAGTTGGGCCTTGTAATGCTTTTACAGCTTTATCAATAGCTTTTATAAGTTGTTCATCTCCAAATGGAATGTTAACTCCTTGGCGTTCGAGTTTTGATAATTCCATTCCATTTTTAACAGCCTGTATGAGCTTACTATCATGACTAGCTGAAATATCACTAGATTGATTTACAGAACCTGACGTGCCATTCACCATACTAGTTGAAAGTGAGAACTGTAGATTCATCGTTCATCCCCCGATGGAATTATTTATTATATTTATCGGTTAGTATTGTAATAGATTGAAGAGTTAGGTGAAATTTTGAGGAAAAGAAAGGAGAGCCATTTAAGTTTATACTTTCTTAGGATCTAATTGAGATCATTACCTGAATAGATAAAATATAGGAAAATAAAAATCTATTAAAAAGGTTATCCCTAATTATAATAAAATGCGAACTAATTTTAATTTAACTTCTTTACACTGATCTTAATCTCAATCGATAACACGATGCAGTCGGGCAGGAGAACCAGCGATATATATCCAGTTCAAATGCCAAATGTTTCAAGTGAACGAACGTCTCAACTGCGGGATTTTCATTTAAAGTGGATCTCACACTTCATAGAACAATTAGTCTTATATAATTAACTTCGATTGACCCAGGAACACAGAGGGTATCTATCAGAAATTTTCTTTTCAATAACATTCATTAAAATCCGAACATTTAGTCTCTCATATACTTCATAGATTCTCTCAAATACGCTGTAGTCATCTACGGAATCCAGCAACTTCTTGTAAAAAATATTAGCATCATCTAATAGACCTAAATTGACGCAAGTATCACCCAACATTTTCAACAAGCGATTATTTTCAGGATATTTTTCATATAATTTTGTTAACAGATCAATAGCTATATCATTAAAACTGTAGGCAATAAGATCATCACAGACTTTTAACTTCGTATCAATACTACCTTGCCATGAATAATTTAGAATTTGCTCGAAAATTTCAAACTCTTGTAAGTGAATCAATTGAACTAACATTCGTTCTAAAATTTTTTCGATATTTGTCGTAAACTTTATATCATTTAAAGATTTTTTCTCTTTTATCTTCTTTAAAACTTCCCATTCTCTTTTACTAAGACTCAAGAGAGTTTTCGAAAGATCAAACAATGATCTATCATTCATAAGAATAGATAATAAAAGAATATCTTCTCCATTTTGATGCGTTAAATTATCTAAATCGTTCCATAATGAACTTGCAATTTCATATTTTTTAGCATATTGATATGCTACTGCCCTAACTTCAGGTTGAACAGTAAGATTATATTCATTTAGATATCTTTCTAACAGTGGGTGCCTTAGCTGATACAACACTTCTAATAATCGCTGAAGTTTATCACTACTAGATATTTTATATATTTGTTTAAAGCTATTGTATACATCATCTATAGGTATATTAACTTTGGACATAATTTGAAAAAATTTGGCTAAGCTAGCTACCAATTCATCATTTTCTTTTACTGATGCAATGATATGTTCATAACTTTTGGCAAATTGATACCTAGCCTCATACCATTCAGCTAGTCTATAGTGTGCTAAGTACCCTCCATTTCCTTCTGTAACAGACACCCCTATGTCACCAAGTTCAAGGCATCTATTCATTGTAGTTATGGCATCTTTAAAATAACCACACTCCATATAATATTGAGCTTGGAGATGCAGTATATCAATCTCATGAGGGTATACCGCTACTGCCCCTTTTAAAATCGAAAGCGCTTCTTGATACTTTCCTAATTCTCCTAAGTTCCGGCATAACAGCATTACTAATTCTGGGGCAAATAACTGATTTTTACTTAGGGAATATGCTTTTTGAAGAAAATCAATTGCTTTCTTATGCTCACCAACTAATGTGTACGTTTTCCCCATGTTAAACAGGTTATATCCATTAGGATTATCTCTAACCTCTGCTAGCATGAGTGAAAGGTTTCTCTTTGCTTTTCCTCTTTTCTCCATTATTTCTTCCGTATATCCTGAATGAATTATCTTTATATCAGTTAACGATGACTTATAACTCTGTCCTTCTCCTATTACATTTAGATGTTCATGTAGACGATTACGAAAGAATAGACCTCTGTGATTTGCAAAAAGTCGAATTGCTTGATGTTCAGTGGCTCTTCCTAAAGCCATAATATTGTGAATTTTCGTTACGTAATAGTCTGCTTCAATATTGATTTCTTTTTGTATATCAACCGACTTCTCTAAATATTCATCCGCATCCAGAACAAGTATATAATCTGTCGTAGCATACTTAATTGACTCATTTCTAGCAGCGGAAAAATCATCTGTCCAATCCATATGATATACATCATTTGTATATTCTTTAGCTATGTTAATAGTATCATCTTCGGATCCTGTATCCACAATTACGATTTGATTCACAACATCCTTTACACTGTTAAGGCACCTTCTAAGATACTCCTGTTCATTTTTTACAATCATGCACAATGCAATTGTTTTCATGATTATCTCCTATCTTTTCATATTTACGAAAGTCATACTAATACTAGTTATATCGGTAGAATCCTAAGTAGAAGTTAGATCTCTTTATAAAGAAGATCATACAAAAAAAGGGTTACTGAGAGAATTCTCAGTAACCCTTTCCTAACTAAATTAACGAAGCAATTGAAGAACTGCTTGTGGTTGTTGGTTAGCTTGTGCCAACATTGCTTGAGAAGCTTGTGCAAGAATATTATTTTTCGTTTGGTTCATCATTTCTTTCGCCATATCTACGTCACGAACACGGGATTCAGCAGCAGAAAGGTTCTCGGAAGTAGTACCCAAGTTGTTGATTGTATGCTCCAAACGGTTTTGGTTTGCACCTAATTTAGCACGCTCTGAGGATACTGATTTAATAGCTGCATCCAAAGTCGTAATAGCTGTATTAGCACCAGTTTGAGTGGAAATGTCCACTCCACTAATTCCTAGTGCAGAAGAACCCATGTCACCAATAGACAGTTCAATTTTTTGACCAGCATTGGCACCAATGTGGAAGACAGCGCCTTGAATACCACTTGCAGCACCAGTCAACAATTTTTTAGTATTGAACTCAGTATCAGTAGAGATACGTGTAACTTCGTTCAACAATTCAGTTACTTCTTTTTGCAATTCAGCGCGATCGTCATCAGTATTTGTATCGTTTGAAGATTGAACTGACAATTCACGAACACGTTGCAGGATACTATGTGTTTCGTTCAATGCACCCTCAGCAGTTTGAATCAAAGAGATACCATCTTGAGCATTTTTCGAAGCCATATCCAAACCGCGGATTTGTCCGCGCATTTTTTCGGAAATTGCCAAACCTGCTGCATCGTCACCTGCACGGTTGATACGAAGACCGGAAGACAATTTTTCGATAGCTTTGTTTGTGTTAGCTGTGTTTGTGTTCAATTGGCGATGAGTGTTCATCGCAGCGATATTGTGGTTGATAATCATTAGAAATTTCCTCCCTGAAAATAAGTTAGTTCCACATCCTTGTGGTAAACGCCGCGACATTAAGGTCGGCCGCCCTGCCGAAGCAGCGTCTAAATTATATATCGACAGATTGTAAGGAACTGTTTATAGCAAATTAGATTTTTTTATTTTTTATTTTTATTTTCCGTCTCACGGAGTAGTTCCATAAACGCCTCTACGTTAGGTACATGTGGGGTCGCAGACTCTCGGTTCGCCTGCTGAATAGACGCATAAACCTCCGAACGGAAAATATCAATATGCTTAGGAGCGGATATACCAATTCTAACCGTATCCCCTTCTACCGCCAGTACAGTCACCTCAATATGATCCTGGATGATTATGGACTCTCCTTTTTTGCGTGACAATACCAGCATCTTACACTCCACCCTTCCCTGAATTTGTATCTTTTGCTGGCCAGATCTGATGACGTGTCCCGTAGGAAGACTGGTGAAGTACCACTTGTTTTCCTATTTTCTTACTTGGGTTAAGGACTACAGGTGCAAGTAAATTCATTGTTGATGTACTCACTTCAGATTGTATGGTGACGATAGAGTAAACTGAAACCTCCTCATCAATTTCGAGTTCAGCTCTATCTGCTTCTGGTAACTCAAAAGTATAATCTGGGGCGAAAACAAATGGACTTACTAACAAAAAAGACAAGTCGGGTTCTTTTATAGACTGCAAATAGATAAACGGAGTGTCCTCCCATGGAATTAAAACAAACCGATTCTCTTCATCGAATCCGGGCAAGCCTTTTGAAAAATGATACACCTCTTCTTCTCCAACTTCGAGTTCTCCCCACATGCTTGTCTGAATATTAATGATAAACGCCTCCCTGGCGAAGATTTTATACAGAAAGAGCTATAGAAGTCTAAAGTCAAGACCATCTATAGCTCTATTATAACTTTTACATCCCTATATCTATAGCAGGCGGAGTATATTGTATTGAAGCATACTGCTTCACATAAATATCCAGTTTCCCCCGATGATACTCAATCTCTGGTTTATTCACGGTGACGTTTAATTCTGAGACAGCTGATTCGAAACGAATACTCGGTGCATGCGTCTCAAATCGTATATCAACGTTATCCATGGAAGCAGGTGTTCTTATTTCGGGAAAAGGTTTTGCTTTCCAATTAGTACCCACGATGTTAGCAATCGTATTACCAGCTTTGTGAATGGCAGCCAATTCATTCCCATGCTCAACACGTTCAGCCATGTTTTCAAGGAAATTTTTCTCAATTCCCGAATATATGCGTGCATTCATATCAATCACGTTTCCACCCGTATAGGCCGAGAATGCTCTGCTCTGATCAACCTCAAATCGGATCGGATGACTTTCTACAGTAAGCCTCGATGGGCGTGTTGTCATTTGGACATCTGCCTTGGGTTGGCGAATAGAATACTGACCCGGATCTGCGTCAATATGCAGCATAGAAGTAATTGCAAGAATCTGTACAATAGGAAGAACTTTCATAAGATCAACCTTCCTAGTTATCTAAGGAAATCAACCAAGGATTGAGAAATAATTTTCGCACCTGCTGATAACGATGCATTATAGATATTTTCCTGAATCTTTGATTGGATTGACATTTCTGCAAAATCAGCGTCCTCCACCTTAGATTGCAGGTCAGTCAAATTGACTTCAAGATCACTCAATCTTCCTTGCATAAGATCAACTCTATTTGTTTTAGCCCCAACCTCAGCACGAAGAGCCAATATTTTATCTGTACGACTGTCTATCGTATCAAGCTGATTAGACAACTCATTTAGGTTTCCATCAGTAAGCGCCTGACTAATCGTATTAAAGATAACAAATAAATTGTCTGTTTCTATAGAGTTTCCGAAAAACTCATTTCCGGTCACATTAATCGGCATTTGAATACTCTCGCCAACAATGAAGTTTATCTTACCATGGTCGGTTATTACCGCAGCAGCATTAGTTGTATCAAATGATCCATCTGCGCTTGCTGGAAAATCATAAGGTTTTTGATCATAAGTTTCACCATTGAAAATGTATTTCCCATTTAGCTTACTATTTGCAATATCAACAAGTTGCGCCTTAAGTTGCTTAACCTCTTCGTTAATGCTATTCAGTGCCTCTTGGGGGTTAGTTCCGGTAGCTGCCTGTACTGTTAGCTCCCTTAGACGTCCAATTACACTCCCAGTCTGGTCCATCACCGTATCATTAAACTCTAGCCATGAAATTGTGCTATCTACGTTCTTTTGATACTGTTCATTAGAAGATAGCTCAGCACGATAACGAAGGGAGTACGTAATGCCTACCGGATCGTCAGATGGTTTGTTGATCTTCCGTCCTGTTGCCAGTTGAGTTTGTGTATTGTTCATCTGTTGGGCATTCCGATTCAAGTTAAGAATCAATTGCGAGCTCAACATATTATTCGTAATTCTCATCGTCTGTTATGTCACTCCTTTCTTAATTATCTGCCAACCATACCGGTAGAATTAATCAGTTTATCAAGTAATTGGTCATATGTGGTCATAAAACGTGCAGAAGCACTGTAAGCATGCTGGAATTTGATCATGTTGGCCATCTCTTCATCCAACGACACACCACTAACAGACTGACGTCTAGTGTCTACTTGCTCAACCAAAAATTCCGAGTTTGATGTCTGACGGGCAGCTTCCTGAGATTGAACACCCAGCTGTCCAACGATCGCACTAAATTGAGCACCAATCGTTGCATTCCGTAAACCATCAACGGATTTCATTGGAGTATCCTTCAAATTAGCAAGCAAATTAGCCAGAGTATTGTTACCTTTGATCACCGTTTCTGCTCCTGACGAATCCGTAGTGGTTCGGAGTGAGGTTGCAATTTTATTCGGGTCAGCCAAGATATCGGCATTCAATGAAATATTGCCGGCTGTAATTGCTGTTCCGCCACCCGCTGCTGTAAAGAAAGGTACTCCTGGCGAATTGGTTCCATCCATACTGTATCCAAGTTGGTGCAGACCGTTCAGACCTTTGACTGTAACCTTCAGATCTGTTGCCAGCGTCCGCGCTGCACCTGTGTATGTAACTCCATCAAGTACAGTATTATCCGGTAAGACAGAACCCGCAGGGAGGGTGATCTCAATATCACCGTTGGCAAGCGTATTCGCTAAGTCATCCATTTGTTTCTGATAATCCGTCACCAAAGTGTCTCTGGACTTGATCATTCCGTGAACTTCGCCGTTGTTGAGCGTGCCAGCTGTATATGCAGCATTCAGAAAAGCAGGATCTACCGCTACTTGTACCGCCCCGCCAGTGACGAGTGCCTGTCCATTCATCTGAACCTGGTATCCTTGCGGAGAATCCGTAACGGTAATGTTCATGATCTTGGACAACTTGTCTGTCATCAGATCACGTTGGTCACGCAAATCGTTGGCATTGTCGCCAAGGGACTCGACTTTTACAATGGCGCTATTAAGGTTTGCAATATTACCAAGGTAACCCTGAATTTCATTACTTTTCACAGCGATGTTACTATCCAAATCCTGACTAAGTGCATCCAGTTGGCGGCTGATCTGATTCATCGCATCGGTCAGAGCTAACGTCGTTTCTTTCACGATCCGCCGTGCTGTAACATCTTCAGGATTCTTACTCAGGTCTGACCATGATTTGTAGAAGTTATCCATAACAGTTCGAAAACCAGTGTCCGATGGTTCGTTTACAATAGCCTCAAGTTTCTCAAGTGTATCTCGTTGAATGGACCAACTCCCGAAGTTGGTATTTTCATTGCGATACTGATCATCCAGAAATTTCTCACGCACACGTGTAATGGAATCGAATTCCACCCCTGTACCGAGTTGTCCTGGTGTTGTGCTATGCAGAAATGCGAACGGCTCCATTGGAATAGATGCCTGCATGTTTACCTTTTGGCGTGAGTAACCTTCCGTGTTGGCATTCGCTATGTTATGGCCTGTTGTGCTAAGAGCTGTCGTCTGTGTGAACAAACTGCGTTTAGCCGTTTCGATTGAATGAAATGTAGATGTCACCTGGTTTCCCCCTAATTAATCAGGCACGCGTGTCAAACAGACCGATTCGCCCTGGATTACCGTTCTTATCAGCAGGATGCTGATATGTGGCATCCTGCTCTGGTCGAGAAGCGAAGATGTCCATTGAGAGATCAATAAACATCAAGGATTGCTCGATTAGCATTTGATTCAGTTGATTAATTTCTTTTAACTCCTGCAGTGTTCCCGCCAGCTTCTTCTGGACTTCGAGCAATCGCAGTTTGTCAGCCGGATCAAAAATCAGTTTCGAGATTTCGGTGATATTCAGGTTCAACATGGACTTGATGCCTCGCTCCTGTAGCAGTTCGTGAACTGCGCTCTGCCGCTCGATCTCCAATGGCTCCTGTTGTTTCATGAAACGAGATTCTTTGTTGAGGAGGGCAATGAGTTCATCCACATCGTTTTTGACAATGATCTGTCTCTTGACCTCGCTGAGTGCCAGCATATCGCGGTGACTTTGTTCCATTTGCTGCAAAACTGCAATTAATCTGTCCAGTGCTGCCATTACGTGATCACCTATTCCTTATCAAAAGACTTAAAATACGGCAGCAGCTTGTCAGCAAGCTTGCTACTGTCTACCTGATACGTTCCCGAACTCACCTGTTCTTTGAGTTCCTGTATCCGTTGTATGCGTCCTGCATCCTGTGTACGACTTTGTTCCTCAAGCATCTTCATCGCCTCCGGAGAAATGGATACTTCGTCCTTACGGCGGCTCTTCTTGGCATCAGCCTGCTGATTGGATTCAACGTTCCTTTGATATGAATTGATGGCGCCAATTCTACTCGGTTCATTGATTTTCATTTAAAATACACTTCCTTCCATATTAGGGTTCTACGACGATATACGTTTTTCTTACTTTATCTTTATGCTCTAAAAATAATTAGGATAATTAAAAAAACCGATAATCTTTAATAAGTTTATCGGTACGTTTCAAAACATTTGTTATAGCAAAACATGTATTTGAGCCCTCGCTCCTATTAATCGCGTAGTTTGTCGACAGCATTGTAGGTTCGTCCGCCTACATTGTTGTTATCCTTCTGACCTACTTCACGAGCTGCTCCTGCCAAGTCTTTCGTTAAACGATTACGGCAAGAGTCACACATGTGACCTTCACGAATCAATGTTCCACATACTTCACAAGGATACATCATATTCGGGGCGTTCTCGATGGAAATTCGTCCCTCACGGATGAACTTGGTAATGTTTTTAATTGAAACTTCTGTTGCATCAGATAGTTCCTGTATGTTGGTGCCTTTGTTTTCGCGCAAATAATCTACACAGATCTGATATTCCTTCTCTATTTCCTTAATACAGTTTGAACATACATCTCGAAAATTCAACGCATATAATTTACCACAGCGAGGACAATTACCTAGATTCATCGCTAAAACGCCCCTCTCAAACTTCCATTTCCGAATAGATAATAACTATACATTACCTTATTTTCTCGGATGAAGCCATAGTCTATTTACAAAACAAAAGTGGGAACAGGATGCATATATACGAAAGCCAACTCATGGCCATTTTTAAAAAAAAATAGCTCCAATCTCTTCCCACAGAGCATGCTATTCGCACACTAAAAACAATTTTATTCCATAAATACATTAAAAGCCTATGTATTAATCAGGATCTTGCCAGTGTTAATGTGTAAATCTCAACCGGAATTTCCATGGAGAAGCCAGCATTCGAGATGGCCTGTCCACAAGCGTCCAAGGTACTGCCTGTTGTGTATATATCATCGATCAGCAGGATCTGTATGGGTTCATCATGTGACATGCCCTTTTTTGCTGTCAGATGAGATCCCCTGTATAGTTTTTCAATTAAATGAATGCCTTCGGGGTTGATGGAAAAAGCGTTCTTCATCGTTTCGATACGTTCACCGCGTGATTTGAAGCTTTGTTTGGTGGTGTTGATCTGGCGCTGCAACAGATCAACGATAGGCAGGCGGCAGGCGGTGGCAAGCCCAGCAGCCAGCCGCTCCGCCTGATTGAAGCCGCGCTCGGCCAGGCGCTCGCTGCTCACCGGAACATAAGTGACCGCGTCAGGCCGCCATTGCGGCTTCGTTGGTTGAGCAGGCGTGGCGAGATGAGCCACGGGGGCTGGGGGTTCTTTTGCCAAAGTAGAGCTGTGTTCCTCGCTCATCGCTTGAAAGGCTTGAATCAACAGCGTGGTTAAGAGCGGCGCGTATCGTTCATGACCTCTGAATTTGTACATGCCTATCCATTCTTTCATAAGAGGGGTGTACTGTACGGCGCTGCGGTTGAGGATAAAAGAACGGTTTTGCATATGTGGACGAGCACAATCCGGGCATCCGACACCGCGACCACAATGCAGACAGCGGATGGAACGAATCCATGGAATCTGCTTTACACATCGTGGGCATATACCCGGATAGAGCGAGGAAAGAATCGCCCGAGTGCCGCATGTCAGACAAGTCGCTCCCGGTGGGGCGAGCAGATGATGGAGGCGTTGGGTAAGGTGCTGAGCATGATCGGTGATGTTGTTGAGCCAGTTAAACATAATGGTGTAAACCTCCAATCTGGTCTGGAGAATCTAATGGTATGTACGGAAATATACACTGTGTGTAATTTGAAATATGGATGCTAATACATATATTTAGGCAGAAAACAATTATTTCTGGGATGGCGGATGCAGGTAGCCTTTGCGACGAGCGATGGTGTTCATTTTCCGTATCTGGGCAACGGCCTTTACCTGGGAACGTGTCCGACGAGACGATGCGAAAACCACTCTACCCGCCGGGTCGTCCATGGAACGCCCTGCTCTGCCCGCCATTTGAACCAGTGAAGCTTCATCAAAGAGTCCATTGTCTGCATCCAATATAAAGACATCGCTCCGCGGAATGGTCACGCCACGCTCCAGAATTGTGGTGGTTACAAGCAGACGAATTGTGCGTTCACGAAAGGATATAACTTTGCTGGCGCGATCGGGGTCCTGAGATGACGTTCCTTCAATATGTATCCCGGGATAGGCGCGGCGCATCAGATTCACAAACGCCTCAATCTGGGCAATGCGTGTCACAAACACAAATACCTGGGCGTCACGCTGCAATGAAATTTGGATGTTAGATTTCAAAGAAGACGGAAGATTTCGTTTCCTAATACATTCAGCAACGGTAACCATCTTAATCAATCTTGGCACGGGCAAAGGATGTCGGTGGAAACGTACTGGAACTTTGGCATGAGTGAGTTTTCCCTGCGCTGCTTCCCTCTGTAGCCGAGTTGGTGGTGTAGCAGACAGATAGACGAAATTGCCCTCCGGTTTACAGGAAGATGCCGCCGCGTGGGCGAGCATGGGATCGTTATGGTACGGGTAGGCATCCAGTTCATCGATGATCACGAGATCAAATCCCTGATAAAAACGCATCAGTTGGTGTGTGGTCGCAAGCGTGAGTTGAGCATCTTTCCAGCGTTCGTCACTGCCTCCGTAAAGGGTAGCGAGGGAGGTGTCCGGAAAGGCTTTGGCCAGACGCGGAGCCAGTTCCAGTACCACATCCCTGCGCGGCGTAGCGACCAGCGCTCGTCCACCACGATCCAATGTATGTTGGAGCAGCGGGAATATCATTTCCGTCTTGCCGGCCCCGGTCACGGCCCACAGCAAGAACTGCCCCGGCCCATCCCCTGCGGGTGGGCGGGCCAAAAACGCAAGCGCCGCGGCTGCTGCCGCGCTCTGCGCTGCGCTAAGCCCCCACCGGGCGAGCCCGCCGCCGGTGGGGGCCATGGCCGTGCCACGCGGTGCTTCACCGCGTACTGGCACGGCCCCTTGCGCTGCACTGCGTAGCAGCAGCGCACAAGCACGGCTGCGCCCCAGCGCGAGGCAGGCCTCGCAGTAGGCGCACGCCGCCAGGCCGCAGGCAGCGCAGGGCACGCGCTGCCTGGCTTCGCTGCCACAGCGGTGGCAGCGGGGCGCGCTCCGCGCGCGTCCAAGCCACGCGTGCCGACGGCGCGTGGCAGGCCCTTGGAGGGCGGCTGTGATACTCAGCCGCCCGTGCAAGCGCGCGCGCTGCGCAGCCGCGCGCCACTCCCTTGGCGGCTGGGCGGTATCCGCCAGCAACGCCTCCGCCTCGGCCGCCAGTAATTGGCGGCCGCTGATCCGCTCAGCCAGCAGGGCCGCGTCCCGCTCCAGCTGAGCCCACTGCCCGGCGGGATACGATGGCGGCATCCCGCCTACCTGAATGCGACGCGCAGCGACACTCCCTGCTTTGCCCGCTACACCTTTTCTCGCCTCAACTTCCCCCGAGGCCAGTTCATATACATCCAGCTTCCGCGCAAGATAACTCTGCCATTCGCGCTGGCCCCACTGATCCATGCTTCGCTCCATCTCAAAATGTTCAACCAACCAGGATGCCTGACTTAACGGCATCGTCGTGTCTAACAGCAACCAGCGCAGCATATGTTGCCCACTTCCTCCCTCCAGCCACCAAGCCACATCCACTCGAATGTCGAGTGATAACATCATGCTCCACCCTTCCCCTATACGGCACACATATAAAGCAACCTTCATTTACTCTCCTCCCCCATCGTAATTTTTCCGAACGCAAAAAAGCACATGCCAACCCGGCTATTCGCCGGCGCATGTGCTTCATGTCCATATCCAATCTTCTTATGATCAATCTACTTATGACTATACCAATTGAATCTTCACAGCACAAGGTTATTCACGCATCATACAATTCTTCTAATAACCAGAATCTTTCTATAAAATTGCGAAACTTTTTCCAATCTCTATCGTCTATACTTTTAAATTAAGAGTTCTGACTTCGAAAATCTTATTTCCATGATCAGGAACTCCTCAAACCCAGGCAATAACCATAGATTGCATAAAAACCCATTTTTAATTTAAAAGCAGACTTGGCTACAATTACAAAAAAAGACTACAGCTTCTGCTGTAATCTTTTCACTGTAGATCTACGAAATGTTAATCCCATTTCCCGTTCAGATGATGATTTATTGCTCAGACTCACGCAAATCGATCAGTCGAAAAGTGTGATCGGTCTGTGCTATCCGTTCAATATCATCAGGGACAGCAGGCAGATAAGATGTCTCCATTCCTTGCCTTTGCATCAACTTTTCAATAATCGTAATCGTTTCCGCTTCTGTACGATCAGCAACAACGGTTAATCTGAAGCTCTTTCCACGGTATAACAATTCCCGGCAAAGTGCTCTTACAATGCCTTCGATCCGCCCTGCCTGATTGGAAGGGATGAGCAAGATCTGCTCGAATCCTTCAGATTCCGGACGAGAAAGATGGCGCTGGTGCATGGCATGAACGGCCATTGCCGCCAGGAAGTATATGAGCAGAATCATAGTCAGATGAGCAACCATGGCAACTGCACCTCCTCGGAAGGTCATGCTCACCCATGGCGAACATCCCTGTATACAACAAGTATATGCTGTACTTCCTGAAGGGTTACACTTGCATTTCCCATCACTCATATTCCACGCTGATCGACACCGGACGAAGAAAGACAGGCCAGGTCATTCATTCACGCCTAAGCTTGAACACATGTTCCGCACAACCTTACGCTTTGCTCTTTTGCAGTGATAAAGTCCATTAACCCGCAGACCAATCCAGCATTCTGGAAAGGGCGCGAGTGAACACCAATCTATACTTCGTCAAGGTTGAATCAACCAATGGACTGACTTACCATAAGAATACTGCTTCTACGATAAACATAAGGTATTAGAGCGTAACCCAACCATATTTGATCGAATTGATAACAGCTTGTGTACGGTCGTCCACTTCCATCTTCTGCAGAATACTGCTGACATGGTTTTTTACTGTTTTTTCACTGATGAACAGGAATTCACCAATCATTTTGTTGCTCTTACCTTCTGCCATTAAGCGAAGCACTTCAGCCTCACGACGTGTGAGCGGGTTATTGTCACCAGCGACAAATTTAACGCCCGCTTCCTTCGAAGCTCCTTCACTCATCGCCCCTGTTTCATTAAGATACGTCATACGACGCAGCTGCATGATCAGTTTGCCTGTTACTTTTGGATGGATGAACGCATGTCCTTCATGCACGGAACGAATCGCATTGATCAGAGACTCGGCCTCCATATCCTTCAGCAAGTACCCGTTAGCCCCTTTGCGAAGCGTCTCAAACACATAACTTTCATCATCATGAATGGACAAGATAATGACTTTGACATCAGGGAACAGCTCACGCAATTTCTCCGTTGCTTCAACCCCATTTTCAATCGGCATGTTGATATCCATCAATACGATATCCGGTTTATCCTGATTGCAGAATTCGAGCACTTGAATTCCATCGCCGCATTCGCCGATGACCTCAATGTCGTCCTCCATATTTAAAATGCGTTTCAGTCCCTCACGGAACAGCTGATGATCATCAGCCAAAAGAACTTTAATCGATGCTTTACCAGTATCACGGTTTTCCATCATCCTGCTACTCCTTTCCCTTATCCACGTTTGTCGGGATATGAATCACTATTTTGGTTCCTTGATTTTCTCCGGACTCAATCTCTATTCTTCCTTCTAACAGTTCAACCCGTTCTCTCATCCCAATCAGACCGAAGTGGGTATGATCCTTGCTTTTCTTTGCAAGAAGCTCCGGTTTGAACCCAAGCCCATTGTCCTGAACGACAATTTTGACGAGCTGAGCCTGGTATGTAATTTCCACTACAACATAAGTGGGATAAGCATGCTTTGCAGCATTCGACAGACCTTCCTGCACAAGGCGGTAGATCGCTGCCTCCATCGCGGAAGATAAACGGTGTTCCTTACCTCTTGTTTCAAAAAGCGACCGGATTTTTGTTTTTACCTCAAAATCCTGCACATACTTCCGAAGCGTTGGAATCAGTCCCAGATCATCCAGTGCCATAGGACGCAGATTGAAAATAACTTTTCTCATTTCTTCAAGACTGGAACGAACCTGGCCTTTCAAATCTACTATTTCGGCCTGGACCATCTTAAAATCCTGCTTAATGAGCATTCTTTCTACAATTTCCGTCCTAAGCACTAGATTTGCGAGCATCTGTGCAGGCCCGTCATGAATCTCACGAGCAATACGTTTCCGCTCTTCTTCCTGGGCCAAAATTATTTTCAAACCAATCATTTGTCGATTCTTGGCAGATTCGATGATCCGGGTCACTTGACCCAGTTCACCTGACAGGTATTCGAGTACAACACCCATCTGCGAACCGATGGTCTCGGCACGCTCGACAGAAGCTTCCACATTTTTGGCACGCTTCTGCAGATCATCCCGACGGGCTTTCAGATACATTTCCTTCTCACGATAAATCATCAGATCCAGCTGCAGCTGTGTTGCTTTCTCGTACGCCTGCTTGATATCATGCTCGGAATAACGGACAAAGTCGCGGCTAACCTCAGTCAGCCGGATCCGGGAACGGCGGTAGTTCAACTCCAATTGATCTACTTTCTCGATCGTTTCCGCCGTTTCCTTCAGTACCGACTTCAACTCCTCGTTGAGTGTCTTCAGCTCATCTCGAGTTGCGTCCATAATTTCGAACATTTGATATTTGCTGTTTTCCATGACTTGTATGGCGTTTTTAATGACGCGGTCTATGGCATCGGCTTGTAAATCCACGTTTGTTCGACTCCATTTCTATCGTTTCCGGTATATATCATACCATATCACGATGAGATGGTAACGGTCTTCGTTTTCTGTTCCCATTTTACAGTGAGTCCAAGCTGCTCGGAAACGAGTCTGAGCGGGACTAAAGTCCTACCACCCGTTACGTATGGTGCAACAGTTGCGCTCTGTCTTTTACCATTTAGAATGAATTCTTTCTGCCCTACAACCAGATCAATCAGCTTGCTACCACGTAATACTGTGATCCGCTGATTTTTGCTATCCCAGCTTGCCTGACCACCAAAAGCGTCCAAAACATGTTTGATTGGCACATACGTCGTACCATTTTTCAGGACTGGTGCTGCATCAATTGCTTTTTTTGTTCCATTCACCGTCATCGATTTCTGTCCAAGCACAAGCGAAGCTGTTCCCGTAGGCAATCCAACTTCACTGGACTTGGAGGGCATCGTGAATGCGATATTGTCAAAAGCAACCGTACCTGTCTTCGCGCGCTCATCCTGACCCTCTTCCACATTCACCACATAAACTCGCTTCAGCTTTGCCGGATAGGCGATATTCAGTCCGTTCAGGTCCACGCTCAGCTTCTTCCATCCGCTCCAGTCAATCGCTTTAGCAAGATCGGCATATACCGTTTTGCCATTGGCATCCGTGAATTCAGCGCGCAACCAGTTCAGGCTCTTATCTCCCATAACATCCATCGACATTGATGTCGCTGCAGCAGATACCTCTCTGCCGGTAGAGCCGTTCAGTTGTGCATAAGCGTACATTTTGCCTGTTCCAGCAGTCATGTCATAACCAAGTTGCAATACATTGGAGCCGGCTTTTTCACCCGTTCCTGCTGTAACAGTTGCCGATCCGGTCACACCCGCTGCGTTTGTCGTGAAGTTGATCGGATAGCTCACATTTTCGAAGTTCTCCCAGATCGTTTCGCTTGCAGAAGCCGAGAGTACAACGACTGTGCTGTAACCATCATAACGTCCAATCGCATATCCTACTTGTGCACCAGAATTGACGGAAGATACCGTTAATTGGTCAGCCGTAACTTTACCTTTGAACCCGATAAATTCCCATGTCAGCGAGTCTGCCGGAACCGTTACACTTTGTCCGTTCTTCGTCGTTGCCGTCACCGGAATCGATATCGTTGTGCCCGCTTTGAGCGAACCAAGACCCGATCCTGCTGTCAGAGAAGCCAATTCACTTCCACCCAGTACCGATACTTTAATGGACGATGAAGCTCCATTGCTCGTAGCTGTCAGGGTGGCTGTACCCGGCTTCACGCCTTTGATCGTTCCGTTGCTGACACTCACGATACTGTTGTTGCTGGACTTCCAGGACATGCTGATATCGCCTGTTGCGATCGGGTTGTAGTAGGTGTCGTATCCTTTGGCTGTGTACTTGCCCTCTTGTCCCACCAGCAACGTTTGGCTGCCACTCACGGCAAAGCCCTTCAGTTTACCTACAGGAGCCGTAGAGAACACACCTAGCGTGTTTACAACCTGACGTTGCTCAGTGCCGTACTCTGTGTTGAACGTCAGACCAGCGGTTTGCTCCCCCAACGGACGTGTTACCATTGTTGTGGAGCCGCCTCCGTCCAGGTTCATGCCTTTCCAGACACCCACACTGGTCATAAAGGATTGCAGTTCTGTCAGCGACATCCCGCTGCTGTTACTGTTTTTCTCCGCTGCAATGATGTAGACATACCGACCATCCTGAGAGTAGCCTACTGCCGTTCTTGCACGAATACCGCCAATGCCGGACGCAGCGATATCCCGGGAGAAGGAAGCTGCCTTTCCACCGTTCACCAAAATGGTATGACCGCCAATCATCATCTCCAGATTACTTGGATCAACCGATTGCCCGGTTGTTTTGGCTTTCAGCTTGTAATCCGCATCCAAGGTTTGCCCAACAGAGAGATGGCTCATGATCCATGTCGCTGCTGTTCCATGCGCACGCAAAATGTACCCATCCTGCGGCACCGTCATGTTTAACGCTTTTTTATCCGAGATTTGGGTGATTACTCCGTTCTGCACGAGAACCTCTGTCGGCGTTGTGGAAGGATCATTCGGACGTTTGGTGGATGTCCAGGCAGGTGTATAAATATACATCGAGTTGGCATGACTATATTTCACCGCGCCCGACTCTACCGTATAATCCTCTTTATTTATCCCACGCAAAGCAAAAGTTGAACCATCCTGCGCTTTCACTGTTCCATCAAAAGAATACTCGTCGATCATCGGCTTGCCATCCTTAGTCACTGTGAGAGCATACATGCCCGACAGTTCGGATGGTGTGGAGACCAGTACGCCATCAGAGACCTGTCCGCCAATCGGCGCGAGTTCACCGGATACATTGAAGTAATCGCCATTCACAGCAGCCACTGCACCATTTTCCTTAGCCATGGCACCTGTGCTCTGTTTGCTGTTCAGATTACCGCCCTTGCCTGTCATCACATCCAGCTTCACATACGGATTCTGTAGATCCACCTGGACCACATCCGCCAGTACGTTGACCTTGGAACCGGAACGTGTTGTTGTATATCTGTATTTCATGAGCTTCGCACCCGAAGTCAGAATTTCTTCACTCAACTTGCTTGTATTCGTAGATGCCGCTGCGGCCACCGATTGCCATGAAGTGCCTGACCACATCTGCCCGCCTGCACTCATCACCGGTGCAATCCAGATTACACCCGCCAGCGTCACTATTGCCCATTTCTTCACCTTACTGCCCTTAACGTCTTCCAGCTGTTTCCCATGTTTCCCCAGCATGTCTGAAACGTCTCTCCCATCTTGTATATCAATCTTAGACATCACGAACACTGCCAAGTAGGCAGCCGATAGCGAGATCCCTAGTATACTCTTCTATTAATAGACTGCTTTTTGTGGAAAAAGTTACGCCACTAGCTAACTTTGAGGATATTCTTGGCAAAAAAAGAACCCAGGCGCAGCATTATCTGCACACCTGGCTTCTACCTGAACAATGATTTATGTTGAATCCTATTCTAATTCTGGAAAAAACATTTCGGGAAGCTCTCTATTGGTTTCCTCATAGTTAGCATCAATGTTAAATTCATCACTATAATTCCAGTGCCCATTGGCATAATCAAGATAGAGGAGTGCATTATACTCAGAACTATGCTGCTCTCCATTCTCTGAAATGCTACTCCATTGCAACGTAGCATGGACAACGGCTTGCTTCTCACCAAGAAACACGACACGTTCGTTGGACATACGGTGCGTAGCATCTTCATATTCAAAAGAAGCCTTTTTGCTTTTCTCCCAAGTCATCCAGTCAGCAAGAGCATCTGCATTTCTTTGCTGAATCTTATATGGCGAAGTATATTTATATGTTAATTCATAATCTTCCTGATTCAAGGCTTCATAATATGTCCTCAGATCTGACAATATGCTTTGTTGCTTTTCTTTAAAATTCTCCTTTATATTATCAGCAGATGTATCAATATCTTCTGGGAGACTGGTATAACTGGACAGATATTCCGACTGAAGAATTTTCCACAAATTATTTTCCTTCTTAATTCGGAACACGATCTCATGTTGGTCGTCCATTACCTGATTATTATGGATATATGTAACATACAATAATGCCTGGTTCGCAGATTCATATGTAATGCTTGTTATATCGATACTGTAAATTCGATCCGGAATTTCACTCTCTGGGAGTGTAATCTTACTATCCGTCAGATAGGATCTCTGCATATGATCTGAAGCAAGTAGTTTTACAGTGAAAGCTCTATCATATGTTGTTATCAAATCAAGTATCTCTTTCTCTTGACCATACCCATACTGCACCATCCACGCCGTATTCGACTTTTGATCATACTTAACCGAGTGCTTGGTTAACCAGGCGGCATAACGGATAGGTAAAAAGAATTTTCCATCAATCTGAATACCTGGCCTTTGTAATTCGTAGTAATCTCCCGATCCACTAATATAACCATCGTCCGGTAGAAAGATAAATTTTGATTTCCCGATCTTAACTGAGATCTCTTGATCTACCACGGAGTAATTCGCTTGGTACCCCATTAGTTGAATAAACTCTCGAAATGGAACATACACCGTCCCTGATTTTGTCATCAGTTTAATGTAAGTAGGTTTTTCATTAACGTACAGTTGTATGGATTCTTTATTATTTTGAGCATAAGCCAGTGATGGTAGGGATATTAACCCCAGAACAAGGAAAATTACTAGCATTTTTTTAAACAAATTCACACCCTCTATCCATGAAATTTATATTTTATAATATAAAAAAGCGAAACCAACCAGTTGAACATATTCCCCTGATCGATTTCGCTTCAATAAGATAAAAGAACTACTTACTACTATAGATATCCTAACTTGTCCAAAACTCGTTTTAACATGACTGCTGCCTGTGCACGAGTTGCATTTCCCTGAGGTTCGAATGTTCTGGCTGTCATGCCTTGAATGATTCCCTCCTGAACCGCTTTGGCAACAGAATCCTTGGACTGGATTTTGTTACTGTCCTTGAACTTTGATAGAGTGGAAGCAGCCGAAGATTGCAGCGAAACGGTCTTGCCTCCGTAATTCATAGCCCGCACCATCATAAGTGCCATCTGCTCACGCGTGATGGGGCGATCCGGCTTAAACGTACCATCGGTATTTCCAGTAATGATGCCCGCTTCAGCTGCAGCACCGATATAGGCACTTGTCACACTACCGCTACGTACATCCTGGAAACGACTTGCTGCGGTCGGTTCTCCATTCAGTCCAAGACCTCTAGCGACCAATTCAGCAAATTCTGCACGTGTAATGTTCTCATTCGGTCGGTAGAAGCTACCCGTAGGTGTGTTAATAATCCATTTGGCAGAGAGCTCCTTAATGACCTCACTAGCCCAGTGTGACGCTGTATCCGGATAACTAACGATGTTGTTAACAGGGACTACCGACTGATTGCCATTCAGTTGTCCTCGGACAACTACACCACCTGTCGTATTTTTAAAGGAACTAGGTACATTCGATAACCTAAATGTAACTGGATCGATATACGTAAATCCGGATGTTACACTTGGGGTATTGGCAGCCAATTGCATGGCCAGTTGGCTTTTGATATTCTGATCTACACGTTGATCGCTTGTTCCATTACCGGCATACAAATATACGTCCGTATAATTGCCAAGCTTCTGCGCTCCTGCACCTGCAATCAAGCCTTCCATCGTCCCCGATGAAGATACTGGTACCGTCTCTAACTGAACGTATAAGGATGGAACTGCTGCTCCTGTCGTTGTACTTGTGTTTGACGTTCCTACACTCCGACTCATAGCCGCCATATCTAGATTAGACAGTGGCACCGTCCAGAGGAGATCGCCATATTTCACACCTATAGTGCCTGTGCGATAACTTGCAGCAATCTGAGTCAGTGCATTTAATGGGAACCCAACATACGCAGCCGATTCACTATCCGGAATCTCGAATACCACCGGCTGAGTCAATTTCCCGTTTGCTCCAGCGTATTCAAAGGACTGAATCAACTTGGTTGCATCCACGTTGAATTGACGAGTCGGGCGGTTATAGTGGGACATCGCAGATACAGCAGAACCCGTAGTATTATTCATTACAAGTAAAGACTGACCATAGCTCGATGCATCCAATTCCGACAACCAGGAAGGACGATTTCCCGACTGATTATTGTTGTTGGAACTATTATTCGTCTGTTGTAACGTAAGTGGACCAAATGCTGTTATCGTGACATTCGACGCATCTCGTAACGGCACAGCCCCGGGTACATAACTCACCGTTCCCGTCGAAGTAGCTGTCGATGCTACTGTTGAAGTATCCACTTTCAACGTCACCACAGAGCCAGAAGCTGAAGCAGACAATACGGTTGTCGTTGAATTACCAATCACTACATTGAACTGAGATGCTGTTAGTGCAGCCTGGGACTGGATTGAATCACGGAAATTAATTTGAACCGTGTCTCCCTGAAGCGTAGCCGACAGGATTTTGCCATTTCCATATGTGTACGTTACTGGAGTCAGATTGAGATATCCTGCTGGATTATTGTTCAGATCCGTTAATCTCAACGCTCCAGGTACATATGATAACGATATATTTTGTGTATCCTTCACCGCTGAAGCCAGCGTTAACGTGACCAGATCATTTTCGATCTCGGAATCATTAACGAAGACTGGCTTACCATCGACCAGAACAGAATATTGGCTGTTGAGCGGTTTATTCGTCGTATTCAGTGGTTCATTGTAACGCATCCATAACTTGTTACCACTCACCTCAGCACTCTTAAACTCAGGTGGTTTGGTATCAATTGAATTGCGGACATAGAAGCCGCTGAAGCCAGCAAGAGCCTGTCCACGTGTATCTTTTACAGGCCATGAACCTGGCGTGTATGCAACCTGAACGACTTCACCATCCGTAATGGATCGACTGAGGTTCAATGTCACGACAGAGCTGCTATTGATCGATATGCTATTGATGCCTACAGCATACTGATCCGCAGTTACACTGAATTGTCTTGCTGCATCACTTGAAGTGATATATACCGTCTCAGGGTAGTACAACGTAATTGTACTGTAATACACGTTACCTTCTCGCGGCTTGGACATGACAGAATCTAAACCGTTCTCCACATCTCTTGCGCCAAAAGCAGCCGCAGCATTGGAAGATTGATCTGTAAGACGATTACCTGTAGTACCGGGTGCATATGCGATCCGCACAACCTGTCCTACCGCTACACCCGTATCCAAGACAACATATACACTGTCACCTGAAATATAAGTGGAGCTGACATTCCTCTTTTCACCATTTACAGTGACAGCATACGTACTACTCAGCGAATTAGTGCTGTACAGCCACTCATCATATGTTAGGCGAATGGTGTTATTGCTATGCATCTTAGCATTCTTCAACACAGGTGCAGTTGTATCTGCACTTAATGTTTTAAAGGCCCATGATGTAGACCCATTAAGACCTGTAAATGTATTTCCTGCTTTATCACGAAACGCATTGGCTGGGATGTCTACCACGTAATTTGTGTTGCTATCCAATGCGTTGGTAGGTGTAATCAGCAATTGTCTATTGTTTGAACTATTTATGACTGTCTTAGATGAAACAGTTGCTCCATTTGATTTTTTGAGCGTTACATTCTGAATGTAATTCGGATCAAGTTCCTTGTTGAATGTAACTGTTAAATTTCCCGTTAATGGTGCATTGGTAGTACCGTTTGCGGGAGATACAGTAGATACCATAAGAGACGTCGGATCGGATATGACATTGAATCCCCAAACATTCCCATTAATTGCACTGATATCATTCTCATTGCTATCTCGCAAATAACCTTCTGGCATTACGATGTAATATGTAGTGTTGTTGTTCCAGTTATTCGTGGGAACGATCGTAATCGTATTGGTTCCAAAACCTGTAATTCGAGGTGCTCCTGCGTTTACTGGAATCTGCTCGAATACTGTACCACCAACTCTTCCCTGATAAATAATGAGATTGCCTCTACCTGCGGTTACCGGCTTATCGAACGTCATTACTACCTTAGTTGAAAGGGATACCATTGCTGCGTTATCAGGAACTCTACTCACAAGGGAAGTTGAGCCTAGCCCCAGCGTACTGAAGGTCCACTCTTTGTTAGTCAGTCCCGGAAATGCAGTATTGTCTGCGTAAACAAATGATTTATTATCTATCTCTACATAGTATGTTGCTCCCGGTAGAGTCTTTCCCAGTGTAATCGTCACTCGTAGGC
Organism: Paenibacillus sp. FSL R5-0749; assembly: GCF_038595085.1. Lineage (NCBI taxonomy): Bacteria > Bacillati > Bacillota > Bacilli > Caryophanales > Paenibacillaceae > Paenibacillus > Paenibacillus sp. FSL R5-0749. The sequence continues at coordinate 6,025,966 of NZ_CP152005.1, forward strand.
CAGTAGCTGGTACAGGTGTGTTGTCTCCCGCATCGGGTGTCGTAGGGTCTGTAATCGGTGGTGTGGGATCAATCACAACTTGGTCACTGGATACCAGCACCGAACCCATCGTTGTATTGTCATCCAAACGTTTAATCACGATTGAACTTTGTGTACCAGTTGCCTTCTGAACAGGTTTATCAAAATCAATAACGAATGGAACTGAACTATCCACATTCGTTGCTTTCACAGCAGGAACAGTATTCGTTATTCCATTTGCACTTAATGCGTGTGCCGCATATGCTTCCCGCTCAACTCCACTCCAACCCGTAAGCCAGCCTTGAGCAGTTAGCATGACGATCAAGAGTCCAAGTATGCCTTTTCTTGCGATTCTCTTCGATTTCACTGATCTTCCCCCTTATCTAAATTTCTTCTCTTGTCTAATGTACAGACCTCATTATGTATTTCGGTTAGAGAAGGGATTTCATTTAGTTATTTGGGTATATATTCCATAATTTTTCCTTTGTCCATGCAAGCAGTAAAATCGATGGAAGCACAAAAAAGCCCTTAATTCCTGAACGGAATCAAGGGCCTCATTGAATGATCCACATAATGTTAGCTAATTACAGACCTGCTTGAGTTTTCAAAAGGTCTGCTTTGTCCACTTGCTCCCAAGGTACATCCAGGTCTGTACGACCGAAGTGACCGTAAGCAGCAGTTTGTTTGTAGATTGGGCGACGCAGATCCAGCATACGAATAATGCCAGCCGGACGAAGATCAAAGTTGTTGCGCACAAGCTCAACCAATTTCTCTTCGCTGACTTTGCCAGTTCCGTATGTATCCACGTTGATCGATACTGGGTTGGCTACACCAATCGCATACGCGAGCTGGATTTCCACCTTTTCTGCAAGACCTGCAGCTACAAGGTTTTTCGCTACGTAACGAGCCGCATAGGCTGCGGAACGATCTACTTTTGTCGGATCTTTACCAGAGAACGCACCACCGCCGTGACGTGCATAACCGCCGTAAGTATCTACGATGATTTTACGTCCAGTAAGGCCTGCATCTCCCTGAGGTCCGCCAATAACGAAACGTCCTGTTGGGTTGATAAAATATTTAGTCTGCTCATCCAGCAATTCCGCTGGAACGACAGGCAAGATTACGTGTTCTTTGATGTCTTTTTGGATCTGCTCCAGTGTAGTCTCTTCAGCGTGCTGAGTAGACACAACGATGGTATTCACACGTACCGGCTTGTCACCGTCGTATTCAATGGTTACTTGCGTTTTACCGTCCGGACGAAGATATTCCAACGTACCGTTCTTACGCACTTCCGCCAGACGGCGTGCGATACGGTGGGACAATGCGATTGGCAAAGGCATAAGTTCTGGTGTTTCGTTCGTTGCAAAACCGAACATCAGACCTTGGTCACCTGCACCAATATTCTCTGTTTCACGAGCAACTTGTTCCGGGTCACGGTTCTCAAGCGCTGCGTTAACGCCTTGGGCAATATCAGCAGACTGCTCATTCAGAGAAGTCAGAACTGCACAAGTGTTATAATCAAAACCGAACTTGGCACGTGTGTAGCCAATATCCTTAATGGTATTACGAACGATGGACGGAATGTCCACGTATTCAGAAGCTGAACTGATTTCACCGATGACAAGCACTAAGCCTGTGGCTACGGAAACTTCGCAAGCTACACGAGCATTGGGGTCGTTTGCAAGAAACGCGTCCAATACGGCGTCTGAGATCTGATCGCAGATTTTATCCGGATGTCCTTCAGTTACAGACTCCGATGTAAATAGATGCCGGCCTTTAACAGACATGAAGTTTCAACCTCCCATAACTAGTAGTATGGCGATTGCCCGAACAAAACATGACAGCGATTCGTTCACTGTACCCTCGAAGCTTTCCAACATGGAATAAGGACCCTGGGTCCGCAGTTACGAAGATAAGGATTTTTCAGGTAATTGCCTCAAACGAAAATCAACCTTTCCCTAGTGGAAAAGGTTGCATACCTCAAATGCCATCTTAACGTATTTGTCAAGACGTGTCAAACGAATTGGGATAATGAAAATGCCCTATAAGTGCTGCTCTGCCTGACGAATTAGCCTTTTGGTGATCTCTCCACCAACCGATCCATTCTCGCGGGAAGTCAGATGTCCCCACCCTTTGTATTGCCCATAAGAGTGATCACTCACTTCACCCAATTCAGATCCAAATTCTGTATCCGCACCAGCCAACCCTCTGCCACCATACCCCACATTGAAACCGAATTCTGCAGCAATCTCATACTTCATCTGATCCAGCATTTGACGACTTTCGGGTACCACTTTGCGATTGCTTCTAGCCATAGTTCCTGCACCTCCGTTAATTGGTTGTCAACAGTTATAGAGTGAGCAGGAACAAGGCTGGCTAGCCGTATTAATGTTTGTTAGAACTGGGTAATCTGAGCAAATGAAATGTATGAATAATGAATAATTCCTTTAACAGTAGCAAAACCTATTTCAAAGTATATCCACCACGAACCATTACGGTTAGGCTATATTTGTTTCCTTCCAATACCGTGATCCCCCGTCCGTCCCTTGGAAAAGAGAGCAGGTGATTGGTCGGCGCTGCCTGTCCATTCGTCAGGTCAATCCCGTCCGTCAGATCCGCTACACCATTCGTACCTTCACTGACGATCACAGCTTTACCGCTTCGTACAATGAACTCCGCGCCAGACTTGCCGATCAGCTGTTGACCCGGCTTCACGGTTACGATCTCAACGGCATCAGATGCGCCTGAGACCAGTGGAGGAAGCGAAGTATCTCCACCTGTGCTACCGGAGTTCCCAGTTCCTGTAGAGCCTGTATTGTTACCATTTCCTGCATTGCTATCTGTTTCCGTATTGGTACTACCTCCTCCAGTCGGGATCTTACCGCCCAAAGCCTGTTGAATCTGCTGATCTACATAACTCTTCGTTACGACTGGATCATCCGCTGTTCCTGGTTGGCTGGTACCTGCTCCAATGGCTGTATTGCTGTATACCGACCCAACCCACACGCCAACACCAATGGCGAGCGCAGCGAGGGATACTTTCATATAAGGTTTCATGTGAATCATTTTCCTCCTCTGGTAATCTATTAACTTTAACTATAGAGAATAAATAGACATGCGACAAGCAAAACCTCACTTCCGCAGATGTGGAAGCGAGGTCTTAGCTTTAAAATATCTTAAATTTTCGTACAAATTACCGATTATTATTGGGATTATTAGAACCCTCTTCCGGGAACTCCGGGATGATCGGTTCTTCTTTAGGCAGTTTGGATACATCGTAGCTATAACCTTGTTCTGCAAGGCGTATGCGTTGACCCTCGAACACATCATACAAAGCTACGCGATATGAACCACCACGTATTTTATCAAATACCGTATCATCAATACTCCAGTTGAGCGTCTGGTTAATGCCTGTCTTCAGATCGGTTCCTGGTGTGATCTCTTTATCAAACACTTTACCTGACCCATCAGTTAGAGATAAAACAAGCTTGTGTCCATACTCTCCACTATCCACAGCTTCCTCCTGTGTTAAGGAGTAGATCATCTCAATCTGTACTGCCGTTCCACCTGTAAGGTAAGCTTTGATATTGCTGCCCGAGAATTTGAACGGATACAAGTCTATGTCATTCAGAGATGATAGAACAGATAATGATTTCGGTTGCACCTCGAATGACATGGCGTTAACATAAGCCGTCGCCTCGCCTTCACCCGTGACAAACTTGTTGTCAGCAACGCCTTCACCTACAATCAGACGCATATCAGATAATGTTTTTACACTTTTCGGTACTTTAGCCCAGAACGTCACAATACTCTTCTGACCTGGTCCCGGTACACGGTTTGCCTGCTTGGCTGTTGCTTTGTAATATTGACCATCTGCTGTTTTGTAGTATCCTACCAACTTCGCAAGGCCACTCTGACGCAGAGACTTATTCGTCATCTCGAATTCGGTGTATACAATATCGGACGAAGATCCCGGATACACATAGGTTCTGCGTATGCCCAGCTCTGTTTCTTTATCTGCAGTTCCTTGAGTATAAGTCTTCCCTTCGCCTACATAAGATAGAGGCTGAATTAAACCGGACGTACTAAGGGTAATCCAATCATTCTTTTCTTCCTCACTTACTTTCTCCAGCAACGTCAATTCCAGACGGCTCATGTTGAGTTCAGATGGAATCTTCGTCAGGAGATAAGCCTCCATGACCATCCCCGAACCGAGCAACTTGGCGCCTTGCGCGCTAATCAGCTTCGTATCTCCGTCAATTCTAGCGGAATCAATCGTGAACATCGCTTCCAGCTCAGGCAATTGGACCGTTTTGGCTGATGCATTACGGATGGTGACCTTGGCAGCAATAATATCACTGTCTGTCCAAGGGAGACGTTGTAATGAGCCTACAGATACACCGAATGTACCTTTACTATTCTTAATTACCGTTTCTGTCGTAAGTCCATCTCCAGTTGTTACGGATTCAGGAATAGCATAGATGCCAACCGGATAGGAAAACTCAAATCCACTCGTGCCTCCACCAGATGTTTCACCTTCCTTACTACTGTCATCCTTTGTCGTCGGTGTCATGGCATATAATTTGATCTTACTAGTATCCCCATCTCCTTGAATCGTAGTGATCAGCTTGATCGTTTTAGTTGCACCTGGCTTCAACTTCAGATCATCCAGCGCTTTCGTCTCGATCGGATAGGAAGTACCATCTTCTGTACGGATCTCTAATGCATATTTGGGAACCTTAACTTCTTTTTTCCCTTGGTTCTTAATGACCCACTGCATCGTTAGATCGAACTCTTCATCCTCACCACGGACACGAGCAGATTCCAAAAGAGTCGATACAGGTTGTCCATCAATTGAGATAATATTCGGTTGGTTCGCTGCTACATTTACATTGGTTTGACTGGCTTGAGGAAGCTGTAGTGATGCAACTGGCAGAGCAGTCTTCTCTTCACCTTGTTCTTCCACTAGCAGTAATTCTGACTTCTCCAGTTTCAACGCTGTAGGCAATGAAGCCATTAAATTCAACGTTTTGTTGGCCTGTGCCTGAATACTCACACCTGTACTATCCTTATCCGGGGTCAACGGATAATTCGTACCTCCCGGTGTACGTAGAATCCACTTGATATTTGGATTGTCCAATAGCTTATAACTGATATTATTCAGGTTCACGCCAACTTTGACGTATTGTTTCTTATTTTCACCTGGATACACTTTAATACCCGAGACTTTAACCTTGACGGCTGAATCACTCAGACGAACCGTCTTTGTTTTACCTACAGGTGTAGTGATGCTATATGATGCGGGAACATTGAATTTCCCCAGCGTGCTTTCATAATTCGGTTTGCTGAAATCCCATTTCACAATCAGGAAGTTCAGATCACTTAATTTCACTTCACGTCCAACCTTCATAACATATGTGAGATCCACCGTGGAACCCGGTGATACCGCCTTCTTCTCCTGATCCTTAGCGATCAGCTTTGGAGAAAAGCTTGTTCCACCTTTTGTCTTCACTTTGCTCCAATAATCGAGCATCATCATCGGTGTGCTGTCATTATTTTTATACGTCAGTGTATACGTCACCGTATTCCCGTCGTCTTGGGACAAGATATTAACGTCGGTTAGCTTCACGGTACTCCGCGCAGTTACTTTGACCGCAGGTACCTTAGCCAGTGTATGTACGACTTTGTTCGTGGTTGTTGTCTGTTGCTTCTTAGTTGTTGTGCTGTTATTGGTAGCAGGTTTACCTGAGTTAGCTGGTGTACTTGCGGCAGCTACTAAGCTTCCACTTGAACTGATGAATAACATACTAGTTATCAAAGTCGTTATGACCTTCTTATGATCCACTTCCAAACCTCCCATAAGTTGCTTGTTGCTATATAGTATAAACGTTTGGGCGGGCGAGAAAGTTACGATGTTGTTGGTTTTTGAAACAGAAAAGACCGGAGAGATTAATCTCTCCGGTCTTTCTTACTTTAATAAAGTATTAGTTAGAAGAAATAGTAGTTGCAACTGCAACTTGCTTAGTTCCATCCAATACCGTAGCTTTGAATTGCTCACCTACTACATCTTTGCTGTTCAAAGTTACTTGAATAGCATCGTTTGTAGCATTCAAAGTAGCATCATAAGTGTCATTACCAATAGTTACTTTAGAGTTGTTAGCCAAGCCAGTTACAACTTTGGACAATTTAACTGTCAATACTCCAGCTTTAGCTGTTACTCCACCAGTAAAAGTGGCAGTATCAGATGCAACCATAATGCTGTCATCTGCTACAGTTGCAACTGCTGTGAAGTCAGCAAATTGATTAGCATTGACATAAGCTACGAAAGTTTTAACTGATACATCATCTGCTACAACATAAGTTTTAGTAGCAGCGTTATAAGTGATAGTTCCAGTCAAAACTGTTGCGCTAACTGGTTCCACATCTACTACAACATCTTCAGCATTAATTGCATCAGTAGCTTCAGTTGCAGTCAAAGTAATTTGATCACCTACAGCTGTAGCTTTTTTACCAACAACTTCTGCAGAGATCGTAGTACCATTTACAGTTGGATTCGTTACACTTGCAGATGGAGCTGTAACAGTGTAAACGCTGGAATCAGTAGCCTTAGTAGTTGTGCCATTAGCCACAAGATACTTAGCATCTTTAACTTGAACAGAGATTGGTTTGTCAAGTGAAGATGTTTTTGTCAACAACACTGTTACTGTGTTACCAGTAACATCTGTAACTTTATAATCAGCAACTGGAGTCAATGCTGGAGTATTTGTTACAGACAAATCTTTAACAATGATATCATTTGCAATAGCATCTAGTGAAGTGCCAGTTATAAATCCTACGCTATTTGTAAATGTAATTGTAAACTCTTGACCTCCAGCAACTGCTTCTCTAGTAGAAACTTCAGTTACACGAGGAGATACAGCATTGTTAACTGTCATTGAAGCATTAGAAGACAAGTTAAGTTTGTTGTTCGAGTATGTCTCAACAGAGTTATTAGCAAACAGAGTTACAAGAGTTTGACCCGCTACTTCATCAACAGTTTTCAGTGTAACTTTGTTCTCATCAATGCTAACGGAAGCTGGGTACTTACCAGCGATTTGGAAATCGCTAACGTTTGCAGATGCAACTACTTGGTTGAATGTCAACTCGAAAGTTTTAGCATCTTTTTGTACAGCGTTAGTCCATTTCAATTGGTTAGCAGCAGCATCTTTCAAGCTAGAAGCATCCAGGGATACTACTTGACCTGTTTTGGATTTCAATCCAGTTGCTACTACACCTTTAACGGATCCGTTCGGTCCGAATGTAACTTTAGTTCCATCGATGAACTCAGGGAACTGAAGTACTACGGATTTACCACCGTTAACTGCGTTTACGCTAACTTCAGTTGGAAGAGCGATGTTTTGAGCATTAGCACCGTTTTTCTCGAAGTTAATGTAGTAGTTACCTTTAGTATTAACAGTTGCCAAGTCCATTTCGCGACCGAAGTTCAATGTTACTTTGCGAGCAGACTCATTGTAATCTGTAGAAGAGATGGAAGGGTTCGCAGTATCGTTAGCTACGAATGTACCATTGAATTCTACCAATGTGTTTCTCAACGCTGTAGTGTCTTGAACATCAGCAACTTTCAAGTTATAAGTGCCAGTTGCAAGTGTGTTAAAGAAAGTAACGTAGAAGATTTTGTTGGAAGAATCAGCTGCTACTACACTGTTTACTGGGATGACATCGTCACCTTTTTTAATAGTGAAGTATTTTTTATCAGCTGCACTTACAGCTTTGTCAAAACGAACTGTCAATGTGTTAGTACGATCTCCAAATGTAGTTTCAACTACTTGTGGACGAACCAAGTCAACAGTTGCATTGATTTTGTGTTCTTTCACAGCATTAACGTTACCGGAGTAGTCTTTAACTTCTACAAACAAAGTGGACTCATATCCTGGCAGACGGTTAGCTTGTGTGAATTGAACTTCATATACGTTAGAAGCAACTTGAGTTACCGTACCAGTTTTCTTAGTATCGCCAGACTTCCAGTAGAAGCTGTCGTTAGTTACAGAAGCTGGATCGATCTCTTCATCGAAAGTAACAGTTACTTTTTCAAGAGTAGCGGAGATTTCAGTCACTTTAGGACCTTCAGTATCAACAGCTACTGTGAAGTCAGTTGTTGCAGCCAAAGATTTCAAACCAGCGAAGTCTTCAACCAAAGAAGTTGTCAACTTGTGAGCACCTTCAGAGATTGAACCAGTGTAATCACGAAGGATTACTTCACGTTGGTTAGCACCTTGAGTTACAGAGCCAACAAAAGCTTTGTCATCCAATTGGAAGTTGCTGCTTGTTGGAGCTACAACTGGCTCAGAGAAAGTTACTTTGATAACTTTAGTTCCAAGAGCTTTAACTTCTGCTACTGTAGGCAGAACATTGTCAGCAGATGTGAAGGAAACTTCACCTTGTGGCAATACTGTACCAGTAGAAGATTTCACGTTTTTAGCAACAACTTTGTAAGTTGTTCCTTGTACGAATTTGCTGGATTCATTCAGCAAGAGACGAGCTGTTTTACCGTCTTCCAACAAAGTGATCGATTTGATCCCTTTAGAGTTGGAATCGATGCTGTAGTTGTTTTTGTCAGTTGCAGTAGCTTTGTCTACTTTACCGTCAAAAGCAACGTCAACTTCTTTCAAGTTAACAGAAGAAGCGGATTGTACTTTAGTTGCAGCTTCTACAACATAAGTAACTTTTTCAGTGAAAGATTTTTCTTTGTAAGTAAATTTCACTTCAGTTTCTTTGTTAGCTTCAAGAGCTTTATCCAAAGTAACTTTTACAGTTTCGCCGTCGCTGATTTTGAATTCAACAACTTTTCCACCTTCAGTTACTGTGTAAGAAGTTACTTTCAAGCTTTGTGCTTCGTCAATTGCGTAAGCAGCGCCTACAAGCAATTCACGGGAAGCGTTAGCTGTGAAGTTAGTGTTCGCATCAACCAAACCAGCGTTGATTGCTGCTTGAACATAACCTTTAGCCCAAGCTGGAGCAGTGTTGTTTGTTTCAGCTGGGATTTCAAGATCCAATGCACGAGTCAGGATTGTAGCCATCTCGGACACAGTCACTTTACCGTTGAAGTCGAAGATTTTCTTCTCAACGTTTTTACCTTCCATGATACCAGCAGCAGTTACTGCTTCGATGTAAGGTACAGCCCAGTTTTTAGCTGTGTAGTTTTTGTCAGTGTAAGAAAGAGTTCCAGTGATCTCTTTCAGACCCAGCAATTTAGTGATAACTTTTGCAAACTCAGCGCGAGTCATGTCTTTGTCAAGACCTGCTGTACCATCCGGATAACCGTTGAAGATACCTTTTGCTTTCAATGCATCAAACTGTTGTTGCGGGGAAACTGCTGTGTCACCGAATGCTACAGATGCAAACATTGAGAATGCCATTGCTGTAGACAATGCTACGGATAAAATTTTCTTCATAACCTTTTTTTCTCCTCCTTGGGCGTTCATAACATTTGAATTTTCTTTAATAGGGTCGCTCGTATTCCTCATATATTGTTGCACCCCCTTTCCAGAGTTGTGAGCAAGTTAATATAAATGATGTCTGTGAGCATATCACAGAAACTTGTAAACTAAGTTAGTAAAGCAGAATCACACGTAAATAGAGTAGTTTCCTAATCCTACCTTACGTATTATACAATGGGTCTCTCGTGCCGTAAAGCAATTTTTTCTAAAAAATAGACAAGATTCTTCACGAGGTCATTCTTGGTAACAGGCCCAATGTTTTCGACTCTACACTTTAAACGCAGTAGATTTCAAAAAGTTGCGGATTGCACAAAAAAAGTTTTGATTTTTTTTATGTATAGGTACAGTGCGCGTATTGAAGCCATTCAAAACCTTTTCAAACCGTTGATACAGCAGTGAATCTGGAATTGTGATCTCTGGTTTGTCTGTGCTACCAACGTTTATTTATACCCGCAACTTCAGCCCATGAAGCGACAAAATTCACAAAAAATAAAATAAAAAAGCACCCCTACTGGGATGCTCTTGGTGCAGTTCTGGAAGTATAAGTTATTTAATCTTCATCGCGAGTTCGATAATTTGAGCACGCATATTGGGATCACTGTTCAATCTCAGATACATATCGTCAATTGGTTGTCTGTTCTCACGGTACGTTTTCTCATGCTTCATCGTCGTGTGAGACCATTCAATCAATTCATTCTCAGCCAGAACCAGATTGTTATACGCATCATGGAAGCCAGTGGACTGTACAAGCCCTTCCATAACTTCCTGAGAGATCTCCTGAGTCTTGCGTGTATCTTCCAACTTTTTCTCCAGAATGACTGCCTGCTTCTCAAACTGTGTCTTTGCCTTCATGTAGCCCAGCTGGGCTTTCGAATAAATCGGTTTCATTAGCTAACTTCACCCTCTAGATCATTGTGTATTTACCGTTATTGTATCTTAAACTCTAGCAAATTACAAAAATAGTTATTGGTAATAATTCTGTTTCTTCTATTATAAAAGTAATCTATGTCCATTCATTGACAGCCATGAAAAGGACCTGCCCCTTTAGTGTAAGGGACAGGTCCTTCCTAAATAGATCCGATATCAGATAGAAATTAGCTCAATGTTTTAGGGAAAACCTTGGTGCTCTTCTTCAGTAATTCAACAGCAATTTTGCCTGCTTCAGCACGGGTCAGATTCCCTTTCGGATTGAATGCATATTGCGGCTTCTTCTGTCCAGCCACTGTAACCGGAGAGCCCTCCATGATCTTAGCTTTCGTCACAGCTTGTACCGCTGGTCCAGCATAATTTTCCATGCTGCCGGAATCGATGAACGCCTTAGCAAGTGCACTTTGAAGCTTGCTATCATTAGCAACCATTTTCAGTTCTAGTGCCCGAGCAATCATCACTGCAGCCTGTTCACGTGTCAGCGGACGATCCGGTCCGAACACACCATCTGTCAGGCCAGTAATGATACCCGCTCTTGCTGCGGTCTCGATACTGTCATAATCCCATGTGAATGAACTTGTACCTGGTGCAACATCCGTGAATGTTCTTCTGCTATCGGACGTAATTGGTAAATTCAAACCTTTCACAAGAAGAGTTGCAAACTCTCCACGCGATGTACGGTCATCTGTACCAAACTGTTCAAAGCGCAAGGGAGCCATGAATCCTTTAGCATAGAGTGCATTTAGAATATTTCTTGCCCACCCATGGTTCGTAATATCGTTATAACTTCTTCTCAGCTTCATTACTTTATAATAACCAAATTCATCAAAAGGAACAGTCACTGTATGCTTCTTCGAATCTACTTCGCCGCCAATCCGTTTCCACTCTCTGCTTGGAGAATAGTAAAATACAGAAATGGTTGAACCAGCATCATCTACTACATTCGGATCATAAGCAAGAGTTAATGTCCCCCGTTGTGACGGCTTGATTTTCCGCTCCGCAGGCGTCAAAGGATTACCATATAACGAATCTACAGTATAAGGCCCAATTCCATTCGTTGGCTCTTTGTAATTATTATCTCCTCTTGTACCTGACTCCCCAAGGCCACCACTTACCCAGTAAATTTCGGATATTGGACTAAAGTTTACAGAATCCCCTACAATTGCGGAGAATCTTCTATAATAGTCATCGGGAACGCTTAATGGGTTCGGATCCTCTGCTTCGGTTCTGAAACCAACGATGCTGCCATAGTCGTTCTTCCGCTCCACAATTCCTGTGCTCGGATCAGCAATACCAAACAACAGCTTGTTGTTCGGATAGAATTTAGCTATCCCGCTGAGGTCTGTGCTTTGCATTACTGTGCCTTTCGGGAAACTCAGTTCCAGCTGTTTATTGAATGCTGAATATTTGTTGGCTACCTTAGGCGCCATATACTGAGAGTCAACACCCGTATTGCTTGTATAGTACACTTCAACTGTATCATTTGTTTTGACACCATTACGATCAATCGTCAACTTGATTTTATTCACTTTGTCAGCCTTGAGCCCGACATAATCCAAAGCAAAACGATCTGTTTCTGTACCTTGAAGCTTCTTAGCCGTTTCCTTATCAATTACAACGGAAGTAGCTCCTTCAGCCTCAATATCAAAATGAACAAAGTTTTTGCTGACAACAATTTGACTGCCTGAAGTAGGACGTGGAGCCAAGATGCGATAACCCGCTGCTTCTCTGACTACTTCTACCTTCTGGCTCGTTTTTGCACCTGTTTTGTTATATAAATCCAGTGTATAGATGTATGTTCCTGGTGTCTCCGCTTTTAAGTCTCTTAACCGCACCACAAAGTCCTTCTGACTTCCGGAACGATCCACAATAACATTACCATTGTTCAGTGCGTACTCAGAAGCGATTGTTGGATCTTCCCAAGTTGTATTCGTTGCCGATCCTTCTGGTATGTTCAAGTCAAAAATCGTTTGAGTACCCATACTTAGACTCATTCGAGTCGCTCCTGCGCCACGGATAGCCAAGTCAAAGTTTTTCAGGCTGGTCGTATACTTCTTGTCCGCAAATGTGAAATCCGTGGACAGGTTAAACAGGTTTTTTACCCATTGGTCATCCGGATTATATGGATCAAGGAATGTCGAGCGATTTTTACTTGGTGCAGGCTGAAAATTATTGATTGTAGATACATTGTTATCATTGATGTAAATACGCAATTCTTTAGTTACTTCATTCAGTTGGCCTTTATCTCCAGTTCCTGTTCCCGTTAATACAATACGGTTTTCCCCAAAGAATAATGGTCCTGTGTCCCCATCAATATCAATCTCAACATCCTCAAAACTTCCATCAGCACCCAAATTCAATTTTTTTTGCTTTGTGTCTGCTGCAGGATGTGTGGAATACACTTTAACTCCGTTCGCAAAAATCTCTGCTACAAAGTAGTTGCTATCCAATGTGGCAAAATCAACGTACTTACCTTCAAGCAACAATTTATCTGTTTTCTTGGAGTTCATATCATATGTTTGGCCATCCGTCAGATTGCTCACAAAAATATAGTTTTTGGAAGCAAACGAGATCGTTGCGTTTTTACTTGATTTTGATCCAGTAAATTTAAACTGAACCGTTTGATTTCCGTTTTTGAAGCCTTTAATTTGATAAATATATTTCGTCGGTGATACCTGTATAGGCGTTGGTGAAAGTTCAATTGGGCTTGTGCTCCTTGGAAGATATTCCGCTGTCAACAAGCTTCCATTAGGATTTCTGCTAGTCTCTACAAGGATATAGAAATCTGCAGAAGTGACGCTAGAACCCGAAAGCGGCACCCCTTCTGGTGCAACGCCAGAACCGCTGTAGTCTTTAAGGTATCTTAAATCCGTAATTACCGTTTCGTTCTCAAGATATTGAAAATTCATGTTTGCACTTGCTGTGTTTTTTCCATATTTGACAGTCAACGAATGATTCTGTAAAGAATCAATCGAGGTGACTGGAGGGGTACCAATTGTTGATTCTGTAAACTTCAACGATGGAATTTCGAATGAAAACAGAGAATATGAAGGTGTATTGATCCCCACACTAGGTATGGGTTCAATCTTGGGAACAATGCTAGTCAACGTACCATCCACAGAGATTTCAGGAATAGCAGTGGTTTTATCATCCGGCAAAAGCAATTCAACCATTACACGGGCTTGTGCAGGATCCCCCCCATACGTAGGCCGATCAGTTAACATGCTCTGAGACAGCCCATCCGAGCCCTCTTTCAGATCGAGCTGAGAGAAAGGATTTTCTTCATCATAGTAGAGCAGAGAATACGTGAATTTATTTTTGTCTACTCCGCTTTCAATCGTTACAACCAGATCATTCTTACCTGATTTTAATCGAAGCATTGGTGAGAAGAAGGTACCATCTTGTGTAGATAAAGATGTTGGTAAAGCCTCACCATTATTCAGTGTTACTGTTACTTTGGAGGAGTTGTGAGCTACACCTTGAATCGTCACATCACCCGTATCCACAACAACCTGTGATCCTTCATTCAGATCGAGATTATCCGCTCCACCCAAAACCTGCAGTTTCTCAATGTAGGGTACAGAGTCATACAAAATATAAAAGCTTTCGGAACGCTCACTTGGACCTTGGGAGCCGGTAAACGTCACTTTGTTCATTCCGGGGAACAAGGTAAGTGTTGCGTTAAAGCGATTATCCGGGCGATTAGGATCAACTGTGACAACAGCTGGTGCTAATCTTGAACTATCTGGAACCCATGTTCCATCTTTTAAATTCAATAGCTGTACGTTGGCACCCAACGTAGAGCCAGTAACATTCGTAAACGTACCTGTTACAGCTTGCTCTGCGCTAGTTACCACAAAAGCAGTCGAACGAGAAAGAACATCAGAGCCTGTTCCAGTCATTTTGAGTCCTACTGTACTTTTCAATGGAACGTTGGCTGTATTATCAGGAGTAAAGTAACTTGTCTGTCCTGCCGCCGATGCGACTGGTGCAAGGCCAGCTGGTATTAGAGATACAACCAGTGCCACCATCATCAGCCAGATTAACGGCTTCTTCGTACGTTGCATTCAATCATCTCTCCTCTTTTTAAGTCAGTTACCTTTATATATCGGCAAAAGGTTCCAATTATTTAGTAAAAATCTCAAAATAAACAAAAAACCTTATCCACGAGGGATAAGGTTGGGTCTGGAATAATATTCAAGAATAGCTATAAGCATTACATTTATCTATTTATGATTTCGAACGAGTCTCTGGGCTCATCTTAACGCGCATGCGCATCAGGAAGTTGATAACCGGTCTTCTCGTCTTGCTAACAAGTCCGATGACTTCTGCTCCTACCTGGAGGAAGAACATCATGATGCAGATGACCACAAATGTTACCCAGTTGGCTTCAAACATGGCAGCGGAAGATTGGATAATCGCCAAAACTCCGAAGAATGCGGCAATTCCATAAATGATCAGTACCGTCTGACGGTGACTGAATCCAAGTTCACGCAAGCAGTGATGCAGGTGACCTTTATCCGGTGAGAAAATCGGTTTACGTTGTACCGCACGACGAATGATCGCGAAGAAGGTATCCGAGAGCGGCACACCGATGATGATCAACGGTGTAATGAAGGACACGACAGCAATTTGTTTGAATCCGAGCATGGACAGCATCGCCAGAGAGAAACCAAGGAATAGTGACCCAGTATCCCCCATGAAGATCTTGGCTGGGTGGAAGTTGAAGAACAGGAATCCGATAATACTACCCAGCAATACAAGACACATCAAGGCGATCATCATGTTACCCATCAGGAAGGACATCACGGCAATAGTACCAATCGCAATACCGGATACACCGGCAGCCAGACCATCCAGACCATCAATCAGGTTAATCGCATTCGTTACACCAACGATCCATAAGATCGTCAGCGGAATGGATACCCAAGCTTCGAGTGAAGAATAGGAATCCTGAAAAGGAATGTTAACGAAATCTACGCGGATGTTAAATCCGAATACAACGACAGAAGCAGCAACGATCTGACCAAGCAGCTTCACTTTGGCTGACAGTTCAAACCGATCATCAAGTGCTCCAATCAATACGATAATTGTTCCACCAATCAGAAACGCACTGACAAAACTCATATCCCGAGTCGTGAACCATGCCGATACAAACGGAAGCAATGCAGCAACTGTAATGATAAAGGCCAGGAATATCCCCAGACCGCCAAGACGCGGCATGATCCGTGTGTGTACTTTACGTGCATTCGGCGTATCCATTGCGCCAATGCGGACTGCGAACTTTTTGACAAGCGGTGTCAGGGCAAGAGCCAGTCCCATTGACACGATAAATCCAATGATAAAGATCGCTACCATTTGAACATTCGACCCCCAATTATAATACCTGTACGAAATTATAAATCCCCTGATCTCTTTTTATATATAAAATTATTGTTAGTCACTTTTGATGAAAAATGCCATTTGCACCAGAACGGAGAGGGCAGAAATAACCTGTAGAAGCGAAGCGTTCGCCTACAAGCTTTCTGAAAGAAAGCTAAATCGTAAGCATATGCTATCGCGGGATTTCAACCTTGTAAAGGTGGATAAAAGAAATCCAGAGATAACAGCGATCAAAAGGTTATTCTGACATCGAAGTGGCAACGTGCAACTAAAAGTTTCATTTGAGTGGCACACATGTAATCCGGAATGAATTATACGCCGATCCCACCCGAAAAGCTATCCTCAATTTCTAGCATAAACAAGCATTTATCTCTTAATTACCTGTTTTTAACGGGCTTTTGTCACGTTTTCTTTGTCACGCATCACCTTAACAGCGAATTTCGGAAGCGCAAGCATCCGGCCAGCCCGGCTTGGTTCACGCAACAAGCGATAGAACCACTCCAGTCTTAACTTTTGGAACAGCATAGGCGCACGTTTGGTTTTGCCCGAAATCACATCAAAGCTGCCGCCAACGCCCATGGTTACGGGAACCTGCAGTGCATCTTTGTACTTGTGAATCCATGGTTCCTGTGTATCGGCCCCACGTGCTACAAACAACAGATCAGGTGAAGCTTCCCGAATAGAAGCAATAACCTGTTCATCCTCAGCCGGACCAAAATAACCGTCGCGATAACCCACAATACGAATCGCCGGATATTGCTGTTGTAACCGAACTGCCGTTTCTTGAATCACCTCAGGGGTGGAACCGAGTAAATATACACCCCATCGATAGTTTTCTCCAACACGCAGCAATTCATGTAAAAGCTCAAATCCCGGCACTCGCTCAGCTACTGGATCTCCACAATAGTTCGCCGCCCATACGACACCTGTTCCATCAGGAACAATTAATTCCGCAGATTGCATGACTTCCATGATTGCGGGATTTTCCAGTGCAGCCATAACCATAATCGGGTTGGCTGTAATGACTTGATGTGGTTGCTTGGACAGCACAGCTTCCTGGAGAACCTTTACCGTTTCTTTCATCGTCAGTTTGGAAAAAGGAATGCCGTAGATCGAAACGGTAGGTATGGATCCGGTCTGACTCATCTTTATCTCATCCTTTGCGGCCTAAATAGTTAATAATCTGCTGTGCAGGCACTCTGGCTTCCTGCTTCAATTCGGTGATGCCTTCTTCATGTTCTTTTAGCCACTGTGATCGTTGATCCAGCAATCCGACGACAGTCTTGGCGAGTTTGTCGCCATCGAGTGAGCTCGTATCCCCTGCTGGTTCACTATCCAGTCGAAGCAAGAATTGATCGATTTTCGGATCATACGAGATACCCACCGGTGGCACATATTGCGAAGCTGCATAGATCAGACTGTGCAGACGCATACCGATGACAAGATCACACTTGCTGACTTCCTCCAGCATAAGCTGAGGGTCGGTCAGATCCTGTGCGATGCTGATCTCACTGCCTTTACTGGTCACATCACCGAGCATTTCCATAAGGAATCGTGATGCCTGTTCATCTACTGGCAAATGGAATGGCAGAAAACGCAAGTGCACGGCTCTTTTGGAACACAGCTTTTTTAACCCAGCGGCAATAGCCGTTAGCTCTTTACGATCCGACTCCCAGAACCGTACCGATATGCCGATCACAGGAAGCTTGGTGTGTGCTCCAGATGCAGTTTCCACTCGATTCGCTTGAGGAGTATCATTTGCTGAAACTGCACCTGCCCCACTCTTAACTTTTGTCTCAGGTAGTGGCAAACCCATTACGGGGTCGGGTACAACATGGATCTGATTCCACTGTAGCCCGAGTCCACGCAGATAATCTGCAGATTGTTCATCCCGAACGGATACATAGGTGCAGCTCTTAAAGACTGATTTGATCATCGGATTGAAAATTTTACGATTCACCGGGCCAATCCCCTGCGCATAGATAAACGTTGGTTTTTTCAGCATCTGAGCCAGCTTGATTACGCCCAGATAATAAGGAATGGATTTCAGTCCAGTTGCATCCTGCAATAGACTTCCTCCGCCACTGATTAATCCGTCGCTCTCCTTGAGTGCTTCACGGACTTCCTTCAATTTCATACGATTCACGGAGCGCACACCGTACATGGAGGTTGTCCACTCGGGGTCACCCGAGAGAACAATCGGTTCAATAGTGATATTCGACCTTTGGCTTTCCTCTTCCAGTGCTGTCAAAATTGACTTTAGCACCGCTTCGTCTCCGCTATTGCGGAATCCGTAATACCCAGAGATGACTAACTTTTGAGAAGTGGTGACCATTTTTTCCAACATCCTTCCGCTACTTGCCACACACCCACAGCAATGATACCGAAGATTAAGCCAAGTCCCAATCCCATCACTCCACGAATGAGTGACAATACAGCCGGCGTATGGATATGCGCGAACGTATCCACCATGGACAATTGTCCAATCGCTGCAATAATGAGCACAAAGATGACTTTACGATATTTTAAAGCGGCGAACACGCCAACGATAAACAGCGGGTGTCCCAGCATAAATTCTTTGAATCTCGGACGTACACCGAACGTATCTTCCAGCGTAGTACGCAGGAACATCTCGAATGGTGTTACTGATCCCGAGTTGCCTGTACGGCTCAAGTAATAGTATCCAACAACGGCAGCAACGAGTGACAATACAACCATTAACACATTAATTGGCATACGAAGCATTTCTTTAATTTTCTTAATAGAGAACGATCCAGAACCACGATAAAACACAATGTAGATCGCTACCAGTGCCATAGGTGCAAAGTGCAACAGACTTACGCCGCGGAACTGGTTAATGACCAGACTGTACGTAATGCTGTTAAGCAACGCAATGACAAATGGTACGGCCAGGAACGAAATAATTGACGTTCTTACATATAAAACTACAGTCTGTTTCAAACGACGACCCGCAGATGCGTCGGGTTGACGCTGTTGCTGATAGTTCACGGTACGAACGGCCAGCACCATCGCTATGGTCGGCGCCGCTATGGCCACAAGCAAGGCTATTCCTTGCTCCAGTAGCGTTGGTTTCAAGAGGAACAATCCTGCACTGCCCACCAAAGCAACCACAAACGCGATCAAGGTCAGTAGTGGGATAAAATAAGAAACCATAAGTGCTATCATGGCAATTGCACCAACAAGAGCAACCAGCTTGGCATAACGTTGAATCGACGAATCCTTCACTGTGAATGCTTCAGCTTGTCCAAGTTCGAAGCCATGTTTCGCCATACGTTCTATCGCATGACCCGGCTCACCCAGGCTGTTGATCAGATTCTCAATTGGATCTGTAATCATGGCCTTGGCTGTATTCCGACTTGGCGATGCATTCATATAAAGCATACGAATGTTGCGGTCTTTGGTTGCCAGTACAAAACGGTCAGCGATCGTGTCTACGTCCAGATTGGCATCGCCATCACTAAGCGAGTACAGACGCGTAACGTTGTAATCCGTTTTATAAGCAAGGGTCTGGAATCCAGACTGCGGTTTCTTCAAGTTCTCAATGGCTGCAAGACCAATATTGTGCTTGTTCAGCAACTGTGCGAATTGATCGAGACTTCTCATCTCTGCATTATCATTGTACCCTTTCACAGCATCACCATCAAACAAGATGCGCTTTACGCCATTCTCTTCGAAGAAGGTAAGCAAGCGCTCCATCGATTCCTGGCTGTATGGCACACTGTCTGAGATCCGCGGCAAAATGTAAAAACCTTTATCACGCAGCATCTTCACGGCAACCGGATCGGGCTGCAAAGGCTGCATGTTGGCATTCTCTGGAGGAGTCTGCAATATTAAGCCGCTACGACCTTCATATTCCCATGGTTGCACCGGAATCTGCCGATCAGCGAACGTTTGTTCAATAATAGGGGTATACGTCCGTGCGTTTTCCTCTGATGTAAATAACACATACGTGTAATTTGCGTTAGAAGGGATCACATCTTTGGTCAGGTTCGCGAGATCCTGGCCGTTGTATACCATCAGTCGGCGTGTCTTTCTCAGCTCGTCCAATGTACTTTCAAACACTGCCATCGTTGTAACGCCTGCGTCTTTTAGACGAGTCAATTGTTCATTCATGAAATCTTGCGGATGTGCCTGATACGCGGAGATATCCAGCAGACCCCGATAGTTGAAAACAAGTTCTACCTTTTTGGCAGAAGATTCTGTCTGCACCCGATCACTGATTACAGGGATGGACGCAACCAGACCGATAATAACGACGAGCCACAACCACTTCCGAGAAGCGTTATTCCAATAAAGCCATTTTTGACGCACTACATGTACCTCCTCAAGTGTTGGAACCAAATGCACGTTCAGCTCAAGTAATTCGTTCATTTAACATTCATACAATAGGTTACAAACAGCTTGTGTCAACAAGCCCTGATATATGCCAGTCTATCTACACTTTTATTTCAAAGAAAAACCCCTCCGCCAACCAACCTTACGGTGCGGAGAGGCCTTCTCATGTCCTAACGCTTTGTTGCATTCGTATTATTGCGCGTCTACACGCGACATTACGTTGGTCACCAGACGCTCGATCCGGCTTTCCGCATCTTCCAAACTCTCTCCACGAACGGCGAAGTATACTTTGATCTTCGGTTCTGTTCCTGAAGGACGCAAGCAGAACCATGAACCGTCTGCCAAAATGAACTTCAGTACGTTTTCCTTCGGAAGACCGTCCAGACCAAGGGAGTAGTCCAATACATCTTGTACAGCAATTCCCGCTACTTCTTGTGGCGGATTGGAACGCCAGTCCGTCATTTTGGCCTGAATCTGAGCTACGCCGTCTTTGCCTTTCAGCGTACGGGATTCCAGCTTCTCCAAGAAGTATCCGAATTGGTTGTACAGCTCTTGCAAGACATCATAGAGTGTCTTGCCTTGACTCTTATAATAAGCAGCAGCTTCAGCAATCAGCATCGAGGCAAGAACAGCATCCTTGTCGCGGGCATAGTTGCCTGAAAGGTAGCCATAACTCTCTTCATATCCGAACAAGAAGGTATGGCTGCCTGTTGCTTCGAACTGGTTCATTTTTTCACCAATATATTTGAAGCCTGTCAGTGTGTTCATCACTTCTGCACCGTAATGTTCAGCAATAACAGCACCCATCTCACTAGTTACGATCGTTTTGACGACCGCACCGTTGCTTGGCAGTGTTCCTGTCTCTTGCAGGCGACTCAGCAGATAATGTACCATAATGGCACCAGACTGGTTACCAGACAAGACGAAATATTTGCCATCGTTGTCTTTCACGACAGCACCCATACGGTCTGCATCCGGATCTGTTCCGATCAAAATGTCAGCGCCCACGGATTCTCCCAGCTTCATTGCAAGCGTAAACGCTTCGCGTTCTTCCGGGTTAGGGGATTTCACAGTAGAGAACTCAGCATCCGGCTGTTCCTGTTCAGCTACAATGTGCACTTGCTCGAATCCGATCTGCTCCAACACGCGACGTACAGGGATGTTGCCTGTGCCGTGCAACGGTGTGTATACGATTTTGAAATCACGACCAATGCCCGATTGGATCAGTTCGCGGCTCAGACTGCGGCTTGCTACGGTATCCACGAACGCTTGGTCTTGGTCTTCACCCAACCAGATCAGGAGACCTTGAGCTTCTGCTTCTTCTTGCGTCAGCTTCTTCACGTCAGCAAGGGAAGGCACTTCCTGGATGTACTGAATGACTTTTTCCGCTTCAGCTGGTACCAATTGACCACCCTCATGATTGTAGACCTTGTATCCGTTGTATTCCGGTGGGTTATGGCTCGCTGTTACAACGATTCCGCCAGTAGCCTTCTGATTACGCACTGCAAATGACAACTCTGGAGTTGAACGCAGGGATGGGAACAGCTTGGCTACAATGCCGTTTCCAGCCAGTACAAGCGCAGCATCCAGTGTGAATTCAGGTGAGAAATGACGGGAATCATGAGCAATGACCACAGAAGGTTTGCCTTCTTGGTCACCATGCTGCTCAAGCAAATAACGCGCAAATCCTTGCGTCGCCCGACCTACGGTGTAACGGTTCATCCGGTTGCTTCCTGCACCAATGACCCCGCGCAATCCCCCTGTACCAAACTCTAGGTTTCTGTAAAAACGTTCCTCCAGCTCTTTCGGCTGATCCTGCAAGTCACGAAGCTCCTGTTTCGTTGCTTCATCAATCGAAGCATCCTCCAACCATTGCTGCAACGTCTCTGATGCTGCTGTGCTTAACTGTTCCATTTCTGATAAACCCCTTCCGTCTATATAAATTCAGGTGTGCTGAGTTACTTCAGCATCGTGCATCATTCGGCCCGTCTATGTTCCGAAATGATGTCAACGCTCACGTATGTAATCAGCTTGGGTCAGACAGTGCAAACATAATCTCGCCTTCAGCGACTACTTTATCGTCCACTCGGGCAGTTGCCTTACCTTTACCAATGGAACCCTTCAAACGTGTAATCTCCACTTCCAGGATCAACGTATCTCCGGGCACGACTTGTCCACGGAATCGGAAGTTGTCCAGTCCCGCCAAAAAGCCGATTTTGCCTTTATTGCCTTCCATATTCAGAATGGCTACTGCACCAACTTGAGCCAGCGCTTCAGTAATCAGTACACCCGGCATTACCGGATACTCTGGAAAATGACCAATAAAGAATGGTTCGTTAATGGTTACGTTCTTCAGACCAACGGCACGTTTGCCATCCTCAATCTCTAGAATCTTGTCCACCAGCAAAAACGGGGGACGGTGCGGGATGATTTCTTGAATCTGTTTGATATCGAGCACAGTGTAATCTCCTCTCGGGATGTTTATATGAGCGTTCTTCATCATGGATTGACTCTTAGGGCTAAGGTGGTCGTTACGGTTACGGATCGTCCCTCTGATCGCTGTTGTCTCCGAATTTTTTGATCAACCTCCGAGAGGTCAAGATTCGGTGACAAAGGCGAGCGCTTCGCTTCTTCTGAACGATTCCGTTCCCTCCACTTACTTCGGTGCTGCAAGGTCAACCCCCACATGACAAAGGCGAAGCTCATATAAAATGTTTTAATTTAAATTTTGTATGGAAAGCATATTTTCGGTTAACACTAATTATATCCTTCATGACTGCAGTAGTGAAGGTTAAGATAAGGGGTCTCTCTTCGCGATGACGAATGTCTTTCGCAGGGGAGGCCTCTTTTGACGTCAAACGTCATCCATCATTATACTGTTTTCAACGTCAAAAAGAAAACTCCTGCCTGCGCAGGAGTTTTCGCTTAACTCGTTACATTATGGAGCGAACACTAGATTATATACATGTTCCCATGTACTCCATTGCCATACGGAACCGATATCCTGTTTGCCCAGTACCACATATCCAGCTACCATTCCGCCAGCGAGGGCAAGAACAAGCAGGGCCGGGACCAGGAACCATCTAACGATGCGCCATCCACTCTTCTTCTTCTTGACTTCCTTTTTCTCTGGCTTACTGTTCTGCTGCTGTGTTTCTGTCATCACATTCACCTTTTACGCTCTCATATTGTTGGCGAGACCCAACATGGAATCACTTGAAGTTAGCGCCTTGGCCGCCAGTTGATATGTCCGCTGTCCTTGCATAAGCAGAGTCATCTCCTGTGTCATATCCACATTGGATTGCTCCAGAAATCCTGGACGGATTAAGGCAGCTGCTTGACGTGTAGCTGCATTCGCGCCAAATACATCATCCTCGGTTAATCCCGCATCCAGGCCGAACAGGTTATCCGCATATTGTACCAGACCTTCAGGGCGTTCAATGTCTACCACTTGGAGTTGTGCCCCAATGATTGCGTTCGCCTCATTACCGCGTCGGATTAACAGGTTGCCATTTTCATCAAAAGCAACTTTGCTATTATTCGGTGCCGTAATGCGATTACCTTGACGATCCAGAGCAAAGTGACCTTCACCATTGACCATCACCATCATATCTGGTGCATTTGGATTAGCTTTTGGTCTTGTATCCGGTACAAAATGAAATGCACCCTGACGTGTCCACATTTTCTCCCCGTTCGCTTCAACTGCAAACATGGCATTTCCTTCAATGGCCAGATCAGTCGGAAGACCGGTCTCGTTCAAGGGGCCTTGAGACATATCCTTCGTCACATCCGCCAAACGAGCACCAAAACCGAGGTTATATCCCATCGGTGTGGAGCGTCCATCCAGTTTGTACTTGTCCGGTTGTTGTTGCACCCGGGTCAGCACATCCTCGAAGGCCGCTTGCTTGCTCTTATAGCCTGCCGTATTCACGTTGGCAATATTATCGGCAATGACATCCAATCGTTGCTGTATGGCAGTCATGGAAACCTTGGCACTAATCATCGAATTATTCATCGGTGGTTTACCCTCCCCTTGTGTCCTGTCCACCCTCCCAAACCCTCCCTAGTAGGGAGGGCCCCAGATGGCGCTGCCCTCTGGACTCCCGAAACAGGCGGATTAGGTAAGTGGGGTACGATCTTGCTAAGTGACGGTGGTGTGTGTTCGCCGCGACTGCCGGGTTATGATCCTCGCCATAGTTTAACATGGCTGAATCATAACCCGGCACGCTCTTTATGCGGCGTGGTAGCTCCGCGTGGTCTCTTCCCTGCTTTGCTTCGCAAAGGGCTGTCGAGACCGTCGCTTCGCTCAAGTACTGCCACGCATTCCTCGCATAAGCTCGGCTGCGCCCAGGCTCTTGCGCTACGCGTGGTCTCTCCCTGCTTTGCTCCGCAAAGGGCTGTCGAGACCCTCGCTTCGCTCAAGTACTGCCACGCATTCCTCGCATAAGCTCGGTTGCGTCCAGGCTCTTGCGCTACGCGTGGTCTCTCCCTGCTTTGCTTCGCAAAGGGCTGTCGAGACCCTCGCTGCGCTCAGGTACTTCTACGCATTCCTCGCATAAGCTCGGCTGCGTCTTGGCTCTTGCGCTACGCGTGAACCTCTCTGCTTTGCTCCGCAAAGGGCGTTTGGCTCTCCGCTGCGCGGTTATATTTAAACGTCGGCGTTATACACGCCCGACTTCATTGACGGCTTTATCCAAACTGCGGTCGTAGAATTGTACGACCTTCTGATTCGCTTCATACGCCCGGTATGCGGCGTTCATATCGACCGTTGCCTGTGAAGCATCAACATTGGAGCCTTCCAGATAACCCTGACGGATCTGCACATTATCACCAGCAGCCATCATCCGGGCCGTTGCCCCATTTTCATCACTCAGACTGAAATTGCCATCGCCTTGACGAACCAGTTGATTCGGCTGGTCAATGACACTAATGCCGAGAGTAACCCCTGTCGGTGCACCGGTTGCTGCATCCACCAAACGGCCTTGCTCATCCACTTTAAATTGCTCTACGGAACCTGTCAACACTATAGGTTGTCCATTATTATCCAACACTTGTGAACCTGTTGAGCTCAGCAATTGTCCCGTTCCTGTAATCTCGAAGTGGCCATCGCGTGTATATCCGGTGTTACCTTCTGCATCCTGAACTGTAAAATACGCCTGAGGCTGATAAGTTACCGTGCCATCAGCCCGTACAAATTTGCCAGATGCGTCAAAAGGGACAGGTTGTCCAGTCTGCGGATCATTGACCGTCATATTGGATGAAATGGAAAAATCATTTTTCTGCCCCGTCTCCATAATGGTCCCCTGCAAATTCATGGACAAACTCTCTTCCGCGAACACCCCGGTGTTCAGCTTGCCCAGCCGCTTTGTCGGAAGATTCGCATCTCCGCCTACCAAGGTAATGAGCATTTCCGGGAAGGAACGGCTTACGCTGTTGACCTGTTTGTATCCCGTGGTGTTCATATTTACGATATTCTGTGTTGCTGTGTCATGGCGGCGTTGTTGCGTAATCATTCCCGCAGTAGCGGTGTACAGACCTCTTAACATGTATTAACCCCTCTCCTCAAGCGCGTG
Source organism: Paenibacillus sp. FSL R5-0749 (assembly GCF_038595085.1). Lineage (NCBI taxonomy): Bacteria > Bacillati > Bacillota > Bacilli > Caryophanales > Paenibacillaceae > Paenibacillus > Paenibacillus sp. FSL R5-0749. The sequence goes on from NZ_CP152005.1 coordinate 6,051,719, forward strand.
CACTGCATCGCAGGTTAGCTGCTTGTCCGTTCTGCTTTCCGAGCATGGCGAACCTTTGCTTTTTATATCGGCAGATTAGAACTTTTTCTTAACCACCTGATCCAAATTATTCAGCATTATGCCTGTCCCCTTCACGACACAGTGCATTGGATCTTCCGCAACCCATACAGGTACATGCAATTCATTGGACAAAAGCTCGTCCAGTCCGTTCAGCAATGCACCTCCACCTGTCAATACAACACCACGATCGATAATGTCCGCTGACAATTCAGGCGGTGTACGTTCCAATACCGACTTTGCTGCTACGATGATGGATTGCACAGAATCCCAGAGTGCTTCCTGTACTTCATTTCCCGATACCGTTACGGTAACAGGCAGACCGGATACCATATCGCGTCCGCGAATATCCATCTCGGTTTGACGTCCACCCGGATGTACGGAACCAATCGCAATTTTGATATCTTCCGCGGTCCGTTCACCGATCATAAGCTTGTACTTGGCTTTGATAAACTTGATAATAGCTTCGTCGAACTTGTCCCCTGCGACTTTAATAGAAGAGGCGGTGACCACGTCGCCCATAGACAGGACTGCAACGTCAGTCGTACCGCCGCCGATATCCACGACCATATTGCCGCTCGGCTGAAAAATATCCATTCCCGCACCGATCGCTGCCGCTTTCGGCTCTTCTTCCAGAAACACTTCTTTGGCACCGCTGCGTTCTGCCGCTTCGCGGATGGCCTTCTGTTCCACGGAAGTAATGTTCGTTGGTGCACAGATCAAAATCCGAGGGTGGCTGTACCAGCTTCTTGCACCCACACGATTAATGAAATGTCTGAGCATCGCTTCCGTAATCTCGAAGTCCGCAATAACGCCGTCACGCAGCGGTCTAATGGCAACAATGTTACCTGGAGTACGCCCCACCATACGACGCGCTTCTTCCCCAACAGCAAGGACACGCTTCGTATCTCTTTCAATGGTCACGACGGAAGGTTCATCGAGGACAACCCCACTTCCTTTCACGTGAATAAGCACGTTTGCCGTGCCAAGATCAATACCGATATCCTTGCTAAACATAAAAGAGCCCCCAAAGTGATATTATTTGGTCAGCGTATCCTGTGAAAAAGAGTCCCTTATCACGTCACCGCTCGTTCGACAAAGTGCAACATATATATGTAAAAATCGGGCTGATAAGATGTCATAATTCGATCCTGTACCAGCTTTTAACATATCATACTTCAGGGGAGGGATTCAATGCATGTGTGAGCTTTTTGACCTACGTCTTTGTGCAGATGCTTACGATTTGGCGGAAGCCAACACCTCACGTTTCTTGCCACTCGTTTTTTTGTATTTAATTTTGGTCGCTTCACCGCCCCGCAAATGGCGGATTGATTTGTGATACTCCAAAATGTGTTTCACCTGGTCAGCAAGATCAGGGTTGATTTCCGGCAGACGCTCCGTCAGATCCTTATGCACAGTACTCTTTGACACGCCGAATTCTTTGGCTATGGTACGGACCGTATTCCTCGTCTCAACAATGCAGCGACCAATTTTGATGGTCCGTTCCTTGATGTAATCGTGCACGCTCCCGCCTCCCTACTGTGTGGATAGTTTGGTACATTATATGAGGAGCATGCCTATATATTCGCGGTTTAGAGGTGTGACAAGCTTCGAAGGTCCCATTATTTTCTGAAAAGCACAAAAAGAGCAGAGGTTGAACCCTCTGCCCATCATGTTGCTGCGGTAAAAATCATTTATTTTTCCGGAAGATATCCTTGCGGGTTAACCGGCTGTCCATCTTCGTACACTTCAAAGTGAAGGTGGTTGCCAAGCGTTTTACCCAATTCATTGACACCAGCAGATGCAATCGCATCTCCCTGTTTCACTTCGTCGTCCTGTTTCACTTTGACGTCTGCCAAGCTTTGGTATACCGTTTTCAGGTTATCACTGTGTGTGATTTCCACAACTTGACCTGTGAGCGGATTTTGCTCAACCCGGGTAACTTTACCGGCAAGCGCTGCTTTGACTTCAAACGTTTTGTTATCCCCACGTGCCAGATCCACACCCGTGTTCGGGATGAATGTATCATTGTACTGCACCATTGCCGCTTCATGTTCCTCGGTTGAAGCTTCGCTATCATAGAAAGGTTTTACTACCGAAATTTCAGACGGTACCGCTACCGGCCATACAAAATTCTCCGACTTGGCAACAACTTCCACACTTTCTTCTTCTCCGCCTGCTGCTGTTCCTTCTGTACCCGCCGATGCACCTGTTTCTACTACCCCGCTAGCAGAGTCCGGGTTCATAGCTTTGTCGCCTGTTCCCTGATAGACCCACACTAAGGTTAGTATAATGCCTGCTGCTGCGATGTAGGCTGCCGGGAAGACCCAGCGTTTGGACATTGCTCTTTTCCATGAAGAGGGCTGGCTAGCCGGTACTCCTTGAGTTGTTTTAGGAGTTTCTTCTTGGACTGTTTTTTTGTTTTGTTCATTCATCTTGATCACCTCAGTAACAAGTGTTACCGGGTGCAACTCTTTTATACACGCGCGACTCTAATTATTTTCACGGAGGTTTCAAAGAGTGCTATATATGTGTGTGGGGGGAGTGATTAGTGCGTGCGCCGCTTCGGGGCCAGAAAACCTTTCGACCGCTGGTTACTACCGGATTTCTTCTATCACCTTCCTTCAAAGGTGAAATCCAGTAGTAAAGGCGGACACTTCGTTTCTTCAGGTCTTTTCTGTCCCCTGCGCTCTGCATACGCTAGCACTCTCCGCATATATAGCCGAATCTCGAAAGCTGCGGAATGGGTGGTTGGTAGAGACGATTAGATAATAAAACATTTCTAACGAACTCAGGCGACCTTATTGGCGGGGAAAACTCAGCTTAGGAATTCTAACGAACCGTAGGCATGTTAATTACTCTTTTTGGCCCTATTATCGCTCCAATACCGTAGTATGTCGTGATATAACGCGTCTGAGATTCGTTAGAATTTCGATTCGTCCTGATATCATCTAATAAGACCTCTCAGATTCGTTAGCGCCCTAATGATATATAGGAAGCCTAGAACAGTTCCAATCAAACAAACTTAAACTGCTCTCATCCCATCCTTTTGCACACATTCGCACATATCCCTACCCATTCGAGTCCATTCATATCTATCCATCCTTGTTCATCTCTCCTACTTCGATGCAAGCATCTTGGATGCCTGTCCGAATGAGATGCCAGTATAGTAGTGCTTGAGAATCTGGGTGGCCGTGTGTCCCTCCTGCGCCATGCCGTTTGCTCCCCATTGGCTCATGCCAACACCATGCCCGTATCCATACGTTGTAATCTGGACCTCATCACCTGTGGTCTTCCAACTGAACTGGCTAGATCTTAATCCAAGTAGCTTGCGCACCTCTGGACCACTGAAGGTTTCACCTGCAATCTGCATTTCCTTAATCCGATGTCCTTTGGTTGTAGACAATACCTCCATCCACGACCCACTCTTCTGGGTGGTAACCGGAATGGCATCCAGGTTCAGCTTCTGCAAAATCTCGTTACGTTTCATGGTAACGGTCTGTTTGTAGCCTGGGGCAAGGGTTTTGTCCCATGGACTGTCCACACTTTGCAGATACGGTACAGCGTTACCCCACACATCCTCCGCATTCTCGGTATACCCATTACTTGTGGAAAAAAAGGATGCGGTGATCGCCTTGCCCTGATATGTCATCACCGTATCTCGACTTTCGCGCACAGCCTGTTGCAGCTTCTCCCATTCCTTCGCCTTCCCTAGGCGAGTCCAATCTGCTTTTACCTGATCTGGCGGAATAAACACCTGATGGCTGACCGTATCCGTCACATCCGCCGCACCTGATGGAACACCGCTTGTATCACTAGCAGCAAGCCTTCGCACGATAAACGTGCGAGCCGCTATCGCCTGCGCCTTTAACGCCTCCAGCCTGAATTCCGCCGGCATCTCAGCAGCCACAACCCCCGTAACATAGTCTTCCAGCGGCAGATTCATTGTTGTGCCCGTTGCAGAAAGGTATACGCGTACCTGGGGTTCTGGATAGGTAACAGGAACTGCTGGCACAGGAGCTGGAGTTTTTGTACTGCTGGCATCTGTTGGAGCAGGGATCGGCTTGGGTGATTCGGTTGTCCGTGGCCATACCAGAATGACCGGAATCAGCAAAGCCATTGCCAATAAGGCAGATACAGCGGCAGCAGGTTGCCATCGTGTAGCGTTGCGTCCCCATCGGGGTTTTCGCCCGAATGTCCGCATTCGGCGACGCTTCACACGGCGGAATTGATCCAGCTCAATTACAGGTATATGAATATGCTCGGTTGCCTGCTGGTCCAGCTCATCTGTCGACACCCGTCCTGGATTTGATAATCTTGCAGGCTGTGATGGAACAGTCCTCAGATTTAATGGGGCAGGCTTGTCTCTTTCCACTCCAGAAACGATATTCTCCTCCGGCTCTTGCATACCTGGACGAGGGATCAGGGGTACCTTTACCTGTACACGAGCTTCTTTCATTCGACTATAACCCTCCGTTGTCTATGGCCGGTCATGTGCCGGTCGTGTTGTTCAAATCCATAGTTTAGGTTATGACCTAGCTCGATCTGATAGAACCTGATTTAAGAGAAACGAGGCCCTTTTCCTTCCATTCACTCACCTGCTTTTTTTTGCCGTGTATCTCTTACAAATGCTGATTTGTCGCCATAAATAGGTGTTTATCCGTAAACCAAATTCTTAAAAAAGGCGCTCTTTCATTTTGTTCAGACTTGGTACAGAATACGATGTTATGTTATATAAATTAGGACCAGCTATTAATAGAATCAGGTATCAAATTTCTCATCATCTTGTTAAAAGTAAACACAAAAAAAGCCAAGCCAGATGGCTTAGCTTTATCATTTTTTTTACAATATACGTTCCAACGCATTCATAAACCACACAAGCGTGTCGTTCATCATAGAGGGACCATATTTTCACTATACAACCCAGTGTTAAGCCAAAGTTGGTTGCACCTTAAACATCGGTACTTCTTTCTCCACTTTTTCACTAGGAGCTTTGGTTGCTTCCAGCTTAGGCTCATCAACCGAGATCCGATAGATGTCAGCGCCAAGTCCGTTAAGCTTCTCAGCCAGATGTACATAACCACGGTCGATGTGATGAACACCGCCCACTTCCGTTGTACCTTCAGCAACAAGACCTGCAATAATGAGTGCGGCACCCGCACGCAAATCGGTAGCCGTTACTTTGGCACCCTTCAGTTTGGCATTACCTGTGATGATGGACGAACGTCCTTCAACTTTGATCTCCGCATTCATCAATTGGAACTCATCCACATGCATGAATCGGTTTTCAAAAACAGTCTCTGTCACAACACTTGTTCCTTCAGATGCGAGCAAGAGTGCCATCATCTGGGATTGCATATCTGTCGGGAATCCTGGGTATGGTAATGTTTTCACATCCACAGCCTTAAGAGGACGATCTGCGATTACACGCACGCCATTCTCATCCGGTTGGATGGTTACACCCATCTCTTCAAGCTTCGCAATAACGGAGCCTAAATGATCAGAGATCGCACCTTCAATGTACACGTCACCACCAGAAATTGCAGCAGCAGCCATATACGTACCCGCTTCTACCCGATCCGGAATGACTGTGTGTGTAACACCTGTGAGTTTCTCCACACCTTCAATGCGGATGACTCCAGTACCAGCACCACGTACGATGGCACCCATTCCGTTCAGGAAATTGGCAAGATCCACAATCTCAGGTTCTTTGGCAGCATTCTCCAGAACAGTTACGCCTTCGGCCAATGTTGCAGCCATCATAATATTTTGAGTGGCACCTACGGAAGCCACATCCAGATAAATTTTCGCGCCACGTAACCGTCCTTGGCTACGAGCTTCGATATAACCTTGGCCCAAGCTGATCTCTGCGCCCATGGCTTCAAAACCTTTCAAATGCTGATCAATAGGCCGTGTACCGATGGCACATCCACCAGGAAGTGAGATTCTTGTATGACCCATTCGAGTCAACAGAGGCCCCATGACCAGGAAAGACGCCCGCATTTTACTTACCCATTCGTACGGGGCTTCACAGGAAGTAAGCTTCTCCGCATTTACGGTAATCACTTCGTCCCGGTATGTAACTCCCGCTCCCAGCGATTCCAACACCTTGTTAATCGTCATCACATCGTCTAGAGGAGGCGCGTCAATAATAACGCTTTGTCCTTCTTCCCCTAAGAGAGAGGCAGCGATGATCGGAAGAACAGAATTTTTAGCGCCGCTAACTTTGACACTTCCGGTCAACCTTTTGCCACCGCGGACGATAAATTTGCTCATCATGGTTCCCTCCGCGCTTTTATTCCCTTTTCTTCATTCCGGAATACGTAAGCCCCACTGTGTGTAGAAAGGACTGTTGCTGTGTGTGGAATTTCGACATATTCTGGCATATTGCCACAGATGTCTGTTCAGAAAAGAATTGGTTTTTATAATCCATATCAATGATACCATGTGCCGTGCTTCTTGCTATTCAGCATGTAAAATTAGTGTCTTACAAGCCAGCAGAGCATCAGAACAGACAGAGTGGGATGGTTATTAGCCGGCATGAACCGGATATCCCGTTTATAACTACAAAATAAGTGAACAATTGTGAATTCCCTAACTTCCATCATAACATTGTTGAATTGTACGATACAAGCATTTTTACATAAAACATCTCAAATTCATCCAATTTTACGTCACATTTTTTTCTTAATTTCTTTACCGACCACTCATACTCTAATTGTTAACACAATTAATCGATGTTATTCGACAATGAGCTCCTTCAAGGGCCTAACAGATGATTAACCAACCATCTCAACATTAAAACAAATTACGCAACATTTGAGTCCATGACAAGTAGTCAATGACAAAGCCAGCAACGGCATGCCCCAGAATGATGGCGAGCAACAAATGTAACAGTCTTCCCTGAGCACCTCGTGGTTGTCTGATGATTAAATCCAGTTTGAGATTCTGCAAAGCCCACCAAGACAACGCAATACATAAAAGGGAGACGATTATTGAGACCAAGCCATTGGTGCTTAACGCCTGGTTCACCTGATTCGTCAGATCAGTATCCATATATTCTTTACCTCCAGATTTGTTGCAGCGATCAGCATATCATATGCCCGGCACCCATAACTTGTTAGTATACTGGAATGTCTTGAGCACAACATACTGAGCGCACTGTCAGATTTACTCCTGCCAGGCAGGAATCTCCTGATACCCAAAGAACGAGCAGCAACAATCCGGCTGTGCAAGACTATGGAATCTACTACGCAGCTTCCTGCTTCTGCTGACTCTATGGAATATAGGCTCTTTCATCATACATTGTCAATTACATTGATTTCCACTTCTCAAATATTTTAATTTTAAATTGCCGGGATTTTGTGACTAAAACGACATAAAAGAGCGCTATTTCGATATCGATTCTGTCATTTCCTCGGAAATAATTTTAATTTTCTCATGAAAAAAATGGTTCTCTTTGTGGTAAATACGCCCACTACTTTAGTCCTATATTCTATGCAATTCCTCATCATCGGTGAATATTTTGCTTAAAATACTTCTGTTTACTGAAGGGATATGATGAGATTTTGTGGTCAGCCATTTTGATATATTCGATAAAACAATTCTATCAGACAAACTCAAAAAAGCCCGGCAGACTAAGCCGCCGGGCTTCCAAGAATCGTTTATTTGCCAAAAACGTTAATCCGGTTAACCGCTTTTTGCAGCGCAATCTCTGCACGACGGTGATCAAAGTGGTCCTGATTGCTTTGGCTTGCAAGCCGACGTTCTGCCCGCTCTTTCGCCGCACGCGCACGGTCCACATCAATGTTTTCCGGGAATTCAGCACTCTCTGCGAGTACAACAACCTTATCTTTACGTACTTCGATAAACCCGCCACCGATAGCAACTTGTTTATTTTCTTTTCCGTTACGAATATAGATTGGTGCAATCTGCAAAGGTGTAACCATAGGAATATGACCAGGCAGAATGCCCAGTTCCCCTTCAATACCACGAGCCGTGATGCTATCCACTTGTTCTGAATACACCAGACGCTCAGGTGTTACAATCTCCAACAAAAAGGTGCTCAATTCCATCCCTCCTGAAACTATCCGAAGGATAGCCCACATAAGGACAATCCTGGATTCAGACTAAACCAGTGTTTTGGCTTTCTCCACTGCCTCTTCAATTGTACCAACAAAGAGGAAAGCTGCTTCCGGAAGATCATCATACTTACCTTCGAGAATCTCTTTAAAGCTGCGCACCGTTTCTTTAACCGGAACGTATTTACCCGGAATACCGTTAAATGCTTCAGCAACGTGGAAAGGCTGGGACAAGAAACGTTGGATTTTACGAGCACGGTATACAAGCGCTCTGTCTTCCTCACTCAACTCGTCCATACCCAAGATCGCAATGATATCTTGCAATTCATTGTAACGCGCCAAGATACGTTTAACGCCTTGAGCTACGCTGTAGTGTTCTTCACCTACAACTTCAGGGGACAAGATCCGGGAGCTGGAAGCCAGTGGATCTACCGCAGGGTAGATACCCATCTCGGAAATTTTACGCTCCAGGTTCGTCGTTGCATCCAAGTGAGCAAACGTCGTTGCAGGAGCCGGGTCAGTGTAGTCATCCGCAGGCACGTAGATGGCCTGGATGGATGTTACAGAACCTTTTTTCGTTGATGTGATACGTTCTTGCAGTTGACCCATTTCTGTTGCCAGCGTAGGTTGGTAACCTACTGCGGAAGGCATACGTCCAAGCAAGGCAGATACTTCTGAACCCGCTTGGGTGAAACGGAAGATATTATCGATAAAGAGCAACACGTCACGGCCTTCTTCATCACGGAAGTATTCCGCCATGGTCAGACCTGTGAGGGCTACACGAAGACGTGCGCCTGGAGGCTCGTTCATTTGTCCGAAGACCATTGCTGTTTTGTTGATAACGCCGGAATCACTCATCTCGTGATACAAGTCATTACCTTCACGTGTACGCTCACCAACACCCGCGAATACGGAGATACCACCGTGTTCTTGTGCGATGTTGTTGATCAATTCCTGAATGGTTACCGTCTTACCTACACCGGCACCGCCGAAGAGACCGATCTTACCACCTTTAGCGTAAGGAGCAAGCAAGTCGATAACTTTGATTCCTGTCTCCAGCATCTCTGCTTGGGTAGTCAGTTCATCAAATGCAGGTGCTGAACGGTGAATCGGGTTCTTGTGCTCAGCAGCTACGGCACCGCCAGTATCAATTGCTTCGCCGAGTACGTTAAATACACGACCCAGTGTTGCTTCACCGACAGGTACAGAGATTGGTGCTCCTGTATCTAAAGCTTCCATACCACGAACAAGTCCATCCGTGGAGGACATCGCAATACAACGTACTCGGTTGTCACCCAGATGTTTCGAAGCTTCGAGTGTAAGGTTTACACTAACGCCGCTCTCACTTACTGTAGTGATCGTAATGGCATTGAGGATTTCCGGCAGACCGCCGCGATCAAACTCGACGTCAACAACCGGACCCATGATGCTCACAACGCGTCCTTTGTTCATCTTAACGTTCCCCTCCTACAAGCCTGCTACTTTTGCAAAAATAATGTACCGTTCGTTTATCTTTGCTCTGCAAGCCTTCATTAATAAAAAAACGGTTAGCCTTGTGCTGCGTTGGCACCTGCCACAATTTCCGTAATCTCCTGCGTAATCGCCGCTTGGCGGGCACGGTTGTATGTCAATGACAAGTCATTAATGAGTTTAGATGCATTTTTGGTTGCATTACCCATTGCCGTCATTTTCGCACCCAGCTCACTCGCCTTACCGTTCAGAAGTGCACCATAGATCAGCGTTTCCGCATAACGCGGAAGCAAAACTTCAAGTACAGCTTCAGCAGACGGCTCGTATTCGTAGCTTGCCGTTGGTCCTTCCGCAGCAGTTACCTCAGGTGTTTCCATTGGAAGAAGTTTTTCTACCGTAGGAATCTGGGTCAACGCATTCACAAAGCGGTTATAACAAATGTACAATTCATCAAATTCAGCCAGTTCAAACCCATGAACAGCTTCGTGTGCGATGGATTTGATATCTGCAAATGAAGGCGAATCCGACAGATCCGTTGTTGTGGATGCCATCGCCATTTCACGACGTCTGAAGTAGTCGCGTCCCTTACGTCCAATGACGAACAATTCGTAGTCATCCTGGGAGTTGTGGCGCTCTTTGAGCGTCTGATTAACCTGACGCAAAACGTTCGCATTGTATCCACCCGCAAGACCACGGTCCGATGTAATGATCAGGTAAGCTGTCTTTTTGACGGGACGGCTCTCCAGCATCGGATGCTGTATGCCTTGCGTGCTAGATGCAATACTCGCTACAACTTCTTTCAGTTTCTCCGAATAAGGACGGGCTGCTTCCGCTTTTTCCTGCGCTTTACGCAGTTTTGCAGCAGCTACCATCTCCATTGCTTTGGTGATCTGCTTGGTGCTTTGTACGCTTTTAATTTGCCGCTTAATTTCGCGCATGCCTTTTGCCATGATTTCACCACCTTAAAGTTTTGACAAAGTCAAAACTACATCGTAAGCACAACCCTGTTTTGACAGAGTCAACGTATTACATGCAGACATGCGGAATCGGTTAGACAACTCCGCACCTGCAATCATTTATTTAGACAGAGACAGCAAAGCTTTTTCTGAACTTCTCGATTGCACCTTTCAGTGCATTTTCGTTGTCTGCAGTCAATTCTTTAGTATCACGGATGGATGCAAGAATCTCCGGATGGCTGCTCTCCATGAACGCAAGGAACTCACGCTCGAAACGAGTAACATCACCTGTTGGAATCTCATCCAGGAATCCTTTAACCGCAGTGTACAAGCTGACAACCTGTTGTTCTACAGGCAGAGGCTGGTTAACACCTTGCTTCAGGATTTCCATCATACGCGCACCACGATTCAGGCGGGCCTGAGTCGCTTTATCCAGATCGGAACCGAACTGGGAGAACGCTTGAAGCTCACGATATTGAGCGAGGTCGAGACGCAGGGAACCTGCAACCTTTTTCATCGCTTTGATCTGAGCAGAACCACCGACACGGGATACGGAAATACCTACGTTGATCGCCGGGCGTTGTCCAGCATTGAACAAGTCAGCTTCCAGGAAGATTTGTCCGTCCGTGATGGAGATTACGTTCGTTGGGATGTATGCAGATACGTCGGAAGCTTGTGTTTCAATGAACGGCAGTGCGGTTAAAGAACCACCACCAAGTTCATCATTCAGCTTCGCAGCACGCTCCAGCAAACGGGAGTGCAGGTAGAAGACGTCACCCGGATAAGCCTCACGGCCCGGTGGACGACGAAGCAACAAGGAAAGCTCACGGTATGCAGAGGCTTGTTTGGTCAAGTCATCATAGATGACCAGAACGTGCTCGCCTTTGTACATGAAGTACTCACCCATCGAACAACCGGAATACGGTGCGATGTACAACAGTGGTGATGGATCGGAAGCTGCTGCAGTTACAACAATCGTGTACTCCATTGCGCCTTTACGACGAAGGGTTTCCACAACTTGAGCAACCGTAGACTGTTTCTGACCAATAGCCACATAGATACACTTCATGCCGCTACCTTTTTGGTTCAGGATCGCATCAATTGCGATAGATGTTTTACCTGTTTGACGGTCACCGATGATCAACTCACGTTGTCCACGGCCGATTGGAACCATCGCATCAATGGCTTTGATCCCTGTTTGCATCGGCTCATGAACCGATTTACGATCCATTACGCCTGGTGCTTTACCTTCAACCGGACGGAATTCCGTTGTAGCGATTGGCCCTTTGCCATCCACTGGAATACCGAGCGGGTTCACAACGCGTCCAATCAATGCTTCGCCTACAGGCACTTGCATGATTTGGCCCGTACGTTTCACTTGGTCACCTTCACGAATATCGTAGTAAGGTCCCAGGATAACGACACCGACATTGCTTTCTTCCACGTTCATGGCGAGTCCCATAACACCGCTTGGGAATTCAACCAACTCGTTGGACATGACGTTCTCAAGTCCGTAAACACGAGCGATACCATCACCAACCTCGATTACCGTTCCGACTTCGACTACATCGATATCGGTCTTGTATTGTTCGATTTGGCTCTTAATTAATGTACTGATTTCTTCTGGTTTGATACTCAAGTGTCCTCACCCCAATCTACTGTACTCGTCTGTTAAAAGACTGCTCAAGACGTTCGAGCTTGCCAGCCAAGCTGCCGTCATAGATCGTATCGCCAATGGCGACTTTCAATCCGCCCAGCAGAGTCGGATCAACAATATTCTCGATACGAATCTTTTTATTCACACGGCCACCGAATTCACGGGCTACCGCTTCTTTTTCTTCATCATTCAACGCATAAGTCGAGTAGACACGTGCATCAGCGATGCCCAGCGACTCACCTTGGATCTTCCGATAATCATTCAGTAAGTCTCCCAGCAATTCAACGCGTCCGCGTTCAATCAACAACAAGACTGTACGAAGGACTGAATCGGATACCTTGCCATCAAGACTTGAGTGAATCACGTTCTGCTTGGCTTCATCAGAGATATTAGGGGATACGATAAATTTCTCGATATCTGCATCTCCGGTCAATGCACTGACTACTGCAACCAGTTCCTGTTCAACCTCAAGCACCTGCTGTTGCTGAAGAGCAACTTCGAACAATGCTTTCGCATAACGCTTGGCAACAATCGTATCGCGGCTCATTGTCGGCCTCCTACCTCATTGAGGTATTGGTTCACAAGCTCTTCTTGTGCAGGACCGTTCTCAACTTCTTTTTTGATCAACTTGGATGCAATCTGAACGGAAGCTGTACCCAGTTCGCTGCGAAGTGCTGCGACTGCTTTGTTCTTCTCGCTCTCGATTTCGCGTACTGCATCGTCTTTCAGACGATTAGCTTCAGCTTTCGCATCAGCCAAAATCGATTCAGCTTGTTTGCCACCCGTTTGTTTGGACTGTTCAATGATGTCGTAAGCATCTTTACGTGCTTGCTCAAGAGCTTGTTTTTGTTCCTCCACATAGGCAATGGCCTGTTCCCGAGTCTGTGCAGCCTCATTCATCTGCGTCATCACGAGTTCACGACGTTTTTCCATAATGGAGAACAAAGGCCCGAAGGCATAACGGCTAAGCAGCCAGTATAAAATTGCAAATGCAACAATCGCAAGAAGCGTATTTTCCCATATGAAACTCAATCTGTTCACTCCTTCCTGGAGGTATCCTTAAAACGTCATCCGTTAGAACGGACATTACCTAAAAAGAAGGCGCGGATGGCTATGGCCTTCCCCGCCAAACCTTTAAAATTTAATTAAGCCATACCGTAGAACATGAACGCGAGTACCACACCGATGATCGGCAATACCTCGATCAAACCTACACCGATAAACATTGTTGTTTGAAGAGTGGATTTTGCTTCCGGTTGACGGGCAATACCTTCCACCGTTTTGCTGATTACCATACCGTTACCAATACCTGCGCCAAACGCGCCCAGTCCTGCAACAATTGCTGCTGCGATTAATGCCATTGCTCCCATTTGTATATCCTCCTTAAAATGATAAATCGAATTTTTTATTGTTCAGCCTGGTGAAGAATTCTTCGTAGGGCTTGAAACTTAATGCTCGTCGTGCGTCTCGATGCTCTGTGAAATGTACACCATCATCAAGATAACAAACACAAATGCCTGGATCGCGCCGATAAAGATACTAAAGCCTTGCCACACCATTAATAACGGAATTGCTGCGATAGCACCAAACACTTTGAATGTGGTCAGTTTCAGGATCGTTGCGATCAGTACCTCACCCGCGAAGATATTCGCGAATAGACGCATACCGTGTGTCAACAGCTTGGATGCCGTCTCAATCAAGTTGATTGGCAAGAACAAGGCGAATGGCTTAAGGTAATGCTGGAGATATCCTTTGGTGTTGCGGAACAATCCCAGTCCATGAGATACAAGGAACGCTACGAGAGCGAGTCCCATCGTTACAGACAAGTCGGCTGTCGGTGATTTCCACCAAGCCAGTTCAACGTGTGGGTGTGCTTCAGGGTCCTTGGCATGCGCTTCTTCAAACGCTTCCACCGCTGTAACAATCGGTTTACCGAACACTTGCGCATGTTCTGCGCTGTCCACTGCAGTTACCGCTTGGAACGGAAGTCCGAGCATGTTTCCTACAAAAATGAACATAATCATGGAAAGAGCGAGAGAGATAAAATGTTTACCTTTCTTCATATCCATTGTACTGGAAATCAGATTGCGGACGAATTCTACTGCCCACTCCATAAAATTTTGCAGCTTGCCGGGGTTTTCAACGGATAGTCTTCGTGTGGCCAGTACAGCAAAAATAAAAACAAGGGCACCTGTAACTACCAGCATCAACACAACCGATAGATCCAGTCGAAATCCGCCAAGCATAATAATTGGAGCTTCATGCATATTTTTCTCACCCCTTTCTCGACTTGAAAGCTGCAGCCCTTAACTTCATTCTGCTCTGCGGGAATGGACAATCCCTATAATCAGTAAGGAAAATTGTGCAATGACGAGACCGCCTGCAACCGCATATGTATTGAAGTACTGCGGAAAGCGCATCGATATGAATATACCGAGCACAGCGAGTGCCGCTCTTGTCAAAAATCCCAGGTTCACACGCTTCAAGTTACCTTCTGCCGCATCATCAGACATTTTCCTTACTTTGTAGCCCAAGTAAAATGCATTGATCCAGCTAATTCCTGTACCCAGGGCTAGTCCCAAAGCAATTGTCTCCACACGTGGCATAAAGGCCGCTGCGAGAAAACAAATCATAAGAAAGTACATGATGAAAACAGTCATCGATCTGCGGTATCTGGTTAGTTCACTCATCACTTTCCCCCATGAATTTTTTCGCGATAAAGTAGATGCTTACACCGCCAGCCGCAAGAAAAAAGAGAACGCTTACGGCGATCCATATTCCGTTACCTCCGATGGTCTTGTCCAACCAGGAGCCAGCGTAATATCCGGCAACAGCGAGAATGGCAATCTCGATCCCAAAAGCTGTCACGAGCCCCATCGCTTTCCATACATTATCGTCATGGTTACGGGATGAATTTGGTTTGTTCGAATCGGCCATTTTCCACGCCACCCTTGCAATCCCAGTTAATTTTACTGAATGATGAGAGCCTTTGTCAATTGAATGATTTTAGCGTTTTAAAGGGGAAAACGACGGGAATACAGACCCTCAAAGCCCATAAACCCGCGTAAACCGTACAGTTTAACTGTATGCTATGCCCTTTATAAATCCGTCAGAAAAATTGTATTATTTTTTGAATTTTCTGTGAAATGATTCCGGACGCTCACTATTTACACCAAAATGGTGCAGAATCGCATTGACAATTCTTTCCGAAGCATGTCCATCACCGTATGGATTGGCAGCCTGGCTCATGCTTTCATACAGGGTTTTGTCTGTAAGCAGAGCTTTGGTCCGTTCATACACACGTTCCTCTTCGGTACCTACCAGTTCCAGCGTTCCAGCTTCAATACCTTCCGGGCGCTCTGTCGTATCGCGCAATACGAGCACAGGCACACCAAACGAAGGTGCTTCTTCCTGCAAACCGCCTGAATCGGTCAAAATCAAGTGAGTATGCGGGTAAAAGTTATGCAAATCCACCACGTCTAGTGGATCAATTAATTGAATACGGGGATGATTCCCCAAAATCGCGTGAGCCGGCTCCTTCACAGCAGGACTTGGATGCACCGGGTACACGATGGCAATATCTTCAAATTCGTCGGCAATCCGTTTGACGGCCTGGAAAATGTTGCGGTGAGGCTCGCCTTGAGATTCACGGCGATGAGCTGTCATCAGCACAAGGCGTTTGCCTTGGGCCCAATCAAGTACCGGGTGTGTGTAGTCCTCCCGTACTGTATATTGAAACACATCTGTTACCGTGTTGCCTGTGACGTACGTACTAGACTCTGATTTATTTTCTTTGGCAAGATTGGAAGAAGACCAATCCGTAGGCGCAAAGTGTAGATCTGCCAGTACGCCCGTCAGCTGACGGTTCATCTCTTCCGGATATGGAGAAAGCTTGTTCCACGTCCGAAGTCCTGCTTCCACATGTCCTACCTGGATCTGCTGCAAGAATGCTGCATAGCTTGCTACAAAGGTAGTTAATGTATCCCCGTGAACCAGCACAATATCCGGCTTCGCTTCAGCCAATACCGGCTCCAGACCGCCTAATACACGAATCGTAATTTCATTCAATGTCTGACGGTCTTTCATCACATCCAGATCATAATCGGGATGAATGTCGAAAACTTCAAGAACCTGATCCAACATCTGACGATGCTGCGCAGTTACGCAAACAATAGATTCAATAGACTCGGGGTGTTTTTGCAATTCCAAAATAAGCGGAGCCATCTTGATGGCTTCCGGACGCACCCCGAAGATCGTCATGACTTTAATTTTCTTGGACATTCGAGCAAAGCCCCTTTTCTATAAGTTCCGATTACAAGCATGAGATATGCTTATTTAGTGCCGTATAGACGGTCTCCTGCATCGCCAAGTCCTGGAACGATATACCCATGATCATCCAGACGGTCGTCCAGTGCTGCGACATAGATATCCACATCAGGATGTGCATCCTGTACAGCTTTAACGCCTTCCGGTGCTGCTACCAGGTTCATCATCTTGATTTGGGTACAGCCACGTTTTTTGAGCACGTCAATAGCTGCAATCGCCGAACCGCCAGTTGCAAGCATCGGATCAATTACGATCAATTGACGCTCTGTCACGTCTGTAGGCAGTTTGGTGTAGTATTCTACCGGTTGCAGTGTTTCCGGATCACGGAACAGACCAACATGTCCAACTTTTGCGGCTGGCAACAATTTTACAACGCCATCCAGCATTCCGAGTCCTGCACGCAGAATCGGCACCAGTCCGAGCATGCGTCCAGAGATGACTTTACCTTGTGTTGCAGCTACAGGTGTCTGTACATCAATCGTTTCCAGTTCAACATCTCTTGTAATCTCATAAGCCATCAACGTTGCCACTTCATCCACCAATTCACGAAAATCTTTCGTATTCGTACGCATGTCGCGTATAAACGTCAGTTTGTGTTGAATCAAAGGGTGATCACATATTACTAATTTTCCCATCTAATTTGTCCCTCCGGTAAGTTCTTCATGTTCAGCATTTCCAAATATACCTAGCCACCATTCATGGGCTCGATAAATCCTGTATATTATATCATCACCAACAACGAATTACACCATCAAAGGGCACCCAATCATTACAGAATACCGAATCCTATAAAAAACAGGACCGGAAAATGATCCATCCGGTCCTGTTTTGCTCATGCTGTTATGTCATTGAGTGGGGAAAATATGAATACAAGTGATGCTCCGCAAACAGATTGCACCTTCGATCGCTGTTATCCCCTGATTTCTTTGATCTCCTATAAAAGGAGAAAATCAGGGGATAAAGGCGAGCGCTTCGCTTCTCCGGTTGCATTCTGCCAGCTTCGTCTTTTGTATTCCAATTTAAACAAACTCAAAAGAAAGCAGCATGAGCAAAGTTTTTTAGTATTTAAGGTCGGTATAGAGCGGGAATTGATCTGTCAGTGCAGTCACTTCTGCACGCGCTTCATCCAGCTTCGCCGTATCTTTTGGATTTTTCAACGTTTTGGCAATGATCTTACCAATGGCAACCATCGCTTCTTCGTTCATACCACGGGAAGTTGCAGCAGGTGTACCAATTCGAATACCACTCGTTACAAACGGGCTTGTAGGGTCGAATGGAATTGCATTTTTGTTCACGGTAATACCGATGGAATCAAGTACATGCTCAGCTTCTTTACCTGTGATGTTCACACTGCGTGTGTCGATCAGCATCAAGTGGTTATCTGTACCACCGGATACGATGTTCAAGCCTTCAGCGATCAGTGTTTCAGCCAGAACCTGTGCGTTTTTCACAACGTTCTGTGCATATGTTTTGAACTCTGGTTGCAAAGCTTCTCCGAATGCTACCGCTTTGGAAGCAATTACGTGCATCAAAGGACCACCTTGGGAACCCGGGAATACCGCTTTATCAATCGCTGCTGCCCATGCTTTACGGCACAGAATCATACCACCACGAGGTCCACGCAACGTTTTGTGTGTTGTTGTTGTTACGAAATGCGCATGTGGAACCGGGTTTGGATGCAAACCAGCAGCAACCAATCCTGCAATATGAGCCATATCCACCATGAACAAAGCACCTACATCATTGGCGATGGAAGCCAGCTTTTCAAAATCAATGGTACGCGGATATGCACTTGCACCTGCAACGATCAGACGAGGGCGGTGTTTGAAAGCCGCTTTGCGCACTTCATCATAATCAATCAGGAATGTATCTTCCTGCACGCCGTATGCCACAAAGTTGTACAGTAAACCGGAAGCGTTAACCGGGCTACCGTGCGTGAGGTGTCCACCATGGGCAAGGTTCATACCAAGTACAGTATCACCAGGTTTCAACGCTGCAAGATATACTGCCATGTTCGCTTGTGCGCCGGAGTGAGGTTGAACATTCACGTGTTCTGCTCCGAACAATTCTTTGGCACGATCACGCGCAATGTCTTCAACAACGTCCACATGCTCACAACCGCCATAGTAACGTTTACCTGGATAGCCTTCAGCGTACTTGTTGGTCAGTACAGATCCCAATGCTTCGATTACTGCTTCACTCACGATGTTCTCGGATGCAATCAGTTCGATGTTGTTCTGTTGACGTTTCAGTTCAAGATTCATCGCTTCCAGTACTGCCGGGTCATTCTTGCGCAATTGTTCCATGATTAAATTCCTCCCAGTTATAAGTGAAGTTATAAAGCGAAACTACAGTGGTTACACTCCTCACTTCGATTGCATCACCATCTTCCGATCGCTGTTATCCCCTGATTTTTCTGAACTCCCTTATAATAAAGGGAAAATCCGGTGATAAAGGCGAACGCTTTGCTTCTTCAGATTGGTGTTGCACTCTCCGTTTTTGTGTAAAGTCTAATTTAGCTTTATATTGGTTGAAGATATCAGTCACAAAATGTTGAATCTGGTTGTTCTTCCATACGATACACCGCGCGTTCGCCGCCAATTAACTTCGGACGAGTCAACGCTGTGGTCACACGCGCATCTCCAACATAGCGGAGCGCTGTACGAAAAGGTACGGCTACATGCCGGAGATGCATGCCAATCATCGTCTCCCCAATGTCCAGTCCCGCATGGGCCTGCACATGTTCAGCCAGGCATGGATCGGTCAGCGAACGATATGCTGCGGATGCCATTGAACCTCCGGCTTTGGGCACGGGTACTGCACCAACCTCAGTCAATCCAAGACGAGTAAGCACAGAACGTTCCATGACCAGCGCACGGTTCAGATGCTCACAACACTGGAATACGGTATCAAAACCGAATTCCTCCTGCACTTCGCGTATACCCGCAAGAAGCTGTTGCGCCACTTCAATAGCACCACTCGTACCAATCCGTGCCCCTGCAACTTCACTTGTGCTTGTACCGATCACAACGATCTGTCCAGGCCCAAGCTGTCCGGCAAGCGCCAGTTCATGCAGAATGGATGCGGTCTGTTCCTGCAATCCGGGTTGTTCTGAATCTAACTCTATAGTCATCCTATCATCGCCTCCCGATAAAATCATGCCCGCTGTCTCTTGGCTGTCCTTCGTATTCTTGCACGGCATCTCAGGATCTATTATAGCGAATAATCAGATGAAAGACGAAAAAAAGAGCAGTCTGCGGGTAACGCAGAATTGCTCTTTTGCCCAGGCGACCGGCCGTTTGTTCCGGTGCTCCATCGTGGTTATGCCCACTTCGTCGCCAGTTACACCGGATCCCTGTTTTCCCCTTCATCATAAAACAACCCGCGTTTAAAATCAACGGTTAATTTACATCACGTGTCCTGTTTCTCTAACCTGCCCCGCAGGATCAGAATTATCCCAGCTTATCCAAAAGCCGGTCCAATGCCGTCCGAATCTCGGCCGCAGCGATATTATAATCATCACGACTCCCACCAAATGGATCGGAGATGTCGAAACTAGGAATGCGTTGTCTGATCTCAATGGCTCGCTCACGCTCCGATGCCAGGATCTCTTGCCCAAGGGCACGTTTCATCTCCAGCGTTGCAAACAGGCTGTCCAACTCCTGAACATCTCTTAATACCTGCTCGTCGTCCTCCACATACTCTTTCAATGTATAGGTTTTGTGGACAGAGTCTGGAAATACCTGCATAACATGCTGCTTATGACTCCGTGTTAATGTAAGAACCAGGTCCGCCCAACCTACCAAGTTGGCGCTTAGTTGTGTGGAATGAGGTGGACCTTCAACGTTATGATCTCTCAGAACCGCTTCCGCATGACGGGAAATCGGCATACCCGACGTAGCTGCCACACCTGCGGAACGAACCTCTACCTGAATGCCGCGCTCCGATGCCAACTTTCGCAAAAGCCCCTCTGCCATGGGGCTGCGGCACGTATTGCCAGTACATACGAATAAAATATGTTTCATTGTGTTAGCCTCCCCATTTTACATATGATGCGAATGATAGGATATCTCAAGTTTTATTCTAAAATATAAACAAAAGTCCAAACGCAAGCAAGATTGCGCCACCAATGGCCTCACCATAATCCCCGAGATTCTGACTCACCCGACGGCCTAATAGCAGACCCATCACCGACATCACCCCGCCACAAAAGCCAAAAGCCAGTACGGTTAAGATCAGATCACTGCTAAACATCCCTAAGGAAACGCCAACGGAGAATGAATCCACACTTACGCTGAGGGAGAATAGTATAACGCCGAGCAGGGAACGGTGGTCCACCAGCTTGGTATCGCCTTCACGGAATGCATTCAGAATCATATGACCACCCAGCAGAACAAGTAATCCACCTGCTGCATACGTCGTAATGTCACCGAGCAGCGAGCTGACGTATTTGCCCATATACATACCGATGAGCGGCATGATGATATGAAATAGCGCCGTTACTGTACTGATTCGCAATACATCCCTCAGCCGAATGCCCTTCATGCCAATTCCGATCCCAAGTGAAAACGCATCGAGGCCAAGTGCAACTGCCATGATCAAAATGGTTACCAACTGCCCTACATGGGCAGACACATCCCACATCCCCATACCCCCAAGTCACGTAAAGGTTCTTGTACACGATATGCGGACAAGGACCTAAACATGACCGATGAAAGGTAAACGACGACGGATCTACTCCATCTCCATGATGCATAAGGCTAGATTGTAGGCAGGTGGATGCGATGTTTTAATTGATTTGTTTTGGAAAAGAGTGCGTAGCTCTCCTGACTGTATGATCAGGAGAGGTTAGGAGGGCTGTGGGTCGCCAACTTGGATGAGTTGGTTACCCGCCGCCTTGAGCAGCCGATTCATGACGGCTGCTCCCAGCCCTTCGCGTGAGCAGGCTTCAGCCACAATATATGTGGCGCCTTGCTCATCGCAGCTGCGTAGCGCGGCGTATAGCCTGCGCGCTGCTTCCTCCAGCTCGCTGGCGTCACCCAGCGAGAACACGGCATCGGCGCGATACTGCTCCGCGTGCTCGGCGAACGCCAGCACGGCGGTGCGCTCTCCACGCTGCGCCGCCTCTGCGAGGGCGGCGCAGGTCCAGGCCGCCACCGCTGCGGGCGGCCCCTCCACCACGCACAGCGCCCCTGCGGGTGCGTAGTGCGTGTACTTCATGCCCGGCGAGCGCGGCGCCGGGCTTCCCACGCCAACGGCCCCCTCCGCGAGTAGCGCGGGGTCCGTGGCGACACGGGCGGCAACGGCGGACAACTGTTCCGCCGTAATGCCGCCAGGGCGCAGGATGGTGACGGTACCGTCGTCACCGACCTGCACCACCGTGGACTCGACGCCCACCCCGGTGGGGCCGCCGTCCACGATGCCGCCGATGCGGCCATCCAGATCCTCGCGCACATGAGACGCGAGTGTCGGACTTGGCCGCCCGGAGCGGTTGGCGCTTGGCGCAGCCACAGGGCATGCCGCCGCCGCGATCAACTGCAAAGCCACCGGGTGGTCCGGCATGCGCACGGCCACCGTATCCAGACCGGCGGTGACACGCGGGGACACCGCCCCCGGCCTAACCGGCAGCACCAGCGTCAGCGGTCCCGGCCAGAAGGCCGCCATCAGCGCTTCCGCTGTCTCGTTCACTTCCGTGACCAGAGTGTCCAACTGGTCACGGTGCGCGATATGCACAATCAGTGGATTGTCGGAAGGTCTGCCTTTGGCGACAAATACAGCCTCCACGGCTGCCGTGCTACGCGCATCCGCACCCAGGCCGTAGACCGTTTCGGTCGGAAAGGCCACCGTCTGACCTTGACGAAAACAGGCTGCGGCAGCCTGCAAGTCGGCGAGCGCCCTTTGATGGGCGCTCCCCTTTTTCACATCCGCTAATTCAATATTACCCAATCCATGATCATTCTCATTGCTTAATAAAACGCGCACATCCCAATTGACTGTGACCATCTCTGCTGGAGTTCCCTTGTCATGAACCTCCATGTCATTTCCCATTTCAGAGGTGGATTGCACTTGCTCATTCTCTCTATTCATATATCCATCATTCCTAAACATCATAATAGGTTACTTGTGCACGTGAGAAATACACTTTAAACTCCATACACATCCTTGTTCACTTCGCTTCATACTCCATGTTCAATATAAGTAATTATAACATACCTGTCCCGCCTCGGATGCCCTTCATACTTCGCTCCACGCATGAGTCTCACTGTAGCTTCAACCCCAATTCATATCAAAAGGGCAGCTCCCTGAATTGAAGCCACCCACATCTATAGTATAAATCCGTTGTTATGCGAATAACCCAGTGACCCAACTCCATAGTTTCACAGCCATATCCCACAGAAAGAATCTCGCCTCCGGTGTCTCTCCCTGCACAGACGCCTCTGCATCTCCAGGTTCAGCCGCTGCGGCCGATACGTTTGAAGGTTTCGCCAGTGCATCCCCGGTCCCTGCATCAATGAAACACAGCGGCGGGAACAACACACACCACCAGTTCTGACCTTTGCCTTCGCCTAATGTAATCCGAACCGCTTCATAATCTCCAGCAGGATACACGGTGCCTCCATATAGCTTGGTTGGGAACGGAACCGAACCCAATTCCACCTGATACTCATACTTCAAACCGCGACTGGCCAACTCTTCTCCTACTCTATTTTCAATCTCGGACAAATGCTCACGAATGACATGGCGTGCTTCATCCAGACTTTGCGGATTCTCCAGTTCGGCTACCCACTCACCCATCTGAGCAACGACAGCATCCCGAATCTCGCGTTTCACCAATTGATCTCCCGGTGCATCCGAGTTTGCTAGAATACGCAAGCGAATCGATTGTTCAGGAATCGCTGTGGCCGCCACAGCTGCATCCGTTTTCTGACCTTCCCACATCATGATCATCATCATAAGACATACAATAATAAGTCCAATTTGCTTAACAATTCGTCTGTTCATTCCGTTCTCCCCCTCAGCTCTCTGATCACGCGACCTGCAACTCTCTCATGTCTATCAGTATGCCCGGGAGAGACGGAAGTAAACCTAGCATATACAATAAATCTACTAAATCGATTCTATGATATACATACGCTCACCAGTCATGTTAAAAAGGCTGATCCGCACCTGGTTACAGGACAAATCAACCTCGTTATCCTTATGAATCATGAACAATCACGTTAGTCGCTCCACCACTGTGCTTTTCATTAAACTATTTCAGCAGTTACACAGCACTTTTCTCTTTCTTGAGCATATTCCATAAACGTTCCGACAACCGCGGTTGCTGCTCCCCCATGAGAAGTTCATCCTCCTCTTCCTGTCCATATAACTTAATGCTCATGACCACCCCAATACAAGCCATGTTAATGAGCAGGGAGGTGCCCCCGTAACTGATGAATGGCAACGTAATCCCTGTGAGCGGCATCAGGCCGAGGAACGCCCCCACATTCTCAAACACCTGATACAACAACATTCCGATAATACCTACAATGATGACGGGTCCCGCGCGATCTCTGCAACTCAGAGCAATCCACACCATACGTTGAATCAGAATAAAGTACAACAGAATCAGTACGGATGCACCGACAAAGCCAAACTCCTCTGCGATCACGACAAAAATGGAATCCGAATACGTGTAAGGGACTCGACCGCTCTGAACGGATGTTCCTTGCAAATAACCTTTGCCGATGATGCCCCCTGAACCAATGGCTAATCCTGCATTTTTCGTATGCCAGGACGCTTTGGAGGTAGCCTTTTCCGGCACAAGCCAGGGATCAATTCGCTCCGCCCAATGCTCCCTTTTTATCTTTTCAAGAAAGGTGAATACTTCATCATGGTAGAACGTATAGGCTTTAACAAAACCAAAGAAGGTCACTCCCACAATCGTCAGTACAATTAATACGTGCTTCAGTCTCATATTTCCGATCCAGAATACCGCAGCCAGAATCACCACATACCCCAATGCATTGCCTAGATCATTCTGAGCCATAACCAGAGCAAATGGAATAAACGCCCAGCAGCCAATCGGCACAATATCTCTCCAAAATTGCAGCGTGCCTCGTTGTCTCTTCACAATTAAATGAGCAAGGAACAGAATCAGAATCATCTTGAACAGCTCTGCCGGTTGAAAAGAAAATTCCCCAAGCTTCAGCCAACCGTTGGCATTATTGATCGAACTGCCCAGGACATTAGCGAGGATCAGCAGTATAATTCCAAACCCATACAAATAAAACGCATATTTCACGTATATCTTGTAATTCACAAGCCCGATGACAAGCACCGCAATGAATCCAGCCACATAGAAATAAATCGTTTTGACATGGTGACTCGCCAGGTGAGCATCTGTTTGCGTTCCGCTGTAAATTGCAAATACACTAATAATCATGAGCAACAGCATGATGAAGAGAATCACACCATCCATCTTTTTCAACATTCTCAACATGACTCCGTCCATCCCCCTGAATCTAGCATTCTATGATTTCCAATTAAACTCAATATTTCCATTGTATATAATTGGATGATAAAATGGAAATCAGATTGCTTCAGGATGAATATCAAACAACTCAGTCGCCTGTCCCCCACTGTAAAAAATAAAAACCCGGAAACATTCATCCCTAAGTGAATAGGGCTGATCTGTTCCAGGGTTCTGTAGTTATATAAGTTAAACTAAGGATTATTTCCACTGACACTACGATAACAGAATAAACTTCCAATCGCTGTTATCCCAGATTTTTCAATTCCGAGAACGTTATTGTTCCTGCTGGGATGGCTTGCGTCTCAGCAATTTCATCACCAGATCGGTAATACTCGGTTGTTCCGCCGAGCCGAGAATATCCTCGTTTTCTTCCGTGTGAACCTTGATACTCATCACAATCCCCATACTGATCATGTTGAGCATAATGGAGGTACCGCCCGAACTGATAAATGGCAGCGTAATCCCTGTCAGTGGCATCAGACCAATGAATGGACCAATATTAACAAAGATCTGGTAGAGCAGCATCGCTATAATACCTACAATAAGATAAGGTCCGGCGCGATCCTTACACTCCAGTGCAATCAGCACCAGCCTGTGAATCAGGATAAAGTATAGGAGAAGCAATACCGAGGCACCGATGAAGCCAAACTCCTCCCCGATCTGTACAAAGATCGAGTCTGCATAGGCCAGCGGCACCCGATTCGACTGAATCGTTGTGCCCTCCAGATATCCTTTGCCCGTAATACCGCCAGAACCAATCGCAAGCTTCGCATTATACGTCTGCCAGAGTACATCCCTTGAGGTCAGTTCTGGTACAAGCCAGGGGTCAAAACGATCCGCCCAGTGCGAACGTCCAATGTCATTCAGAAATTTAACGATCTCATCATGATAATGAATATATGCTTGTGTACCGCCGATAAAAGTCGCCACAGCAATAATAAAACCAATGAGGGCATGCGTAAATTTAATGTTGCCGATCCACAATAGGCCCACAAGAATGACAACATAACTTAACGCATTTCCCAAGTCATTTTGAAGCAATACCAGTAGTAACGGCGGCAGAACACAGAGTGAGATCGGAATAACATCACGTCCGAAATAGAGCGGACGATTCTTCTTTCGGGCCAAAAAGGCTGATAAAAACACAATTAGACATAACTTGAACAACTCAGCAGGTTGCAAACTGACCCCGAAGATGGACAGCCAACCTTTTGCACCGTAATACTCTTTACCAAAAAACATTACGAAAATGAGCAGCAGCATACCCACGCCATAGATATATAAATAATTTTTGATTATAAATTTATAATTGATCATCGACATTCCAAAAAAGACGATGAATCCAAAAATATAAAAAATCACTGCACTTTTCGGGAGTCCCTCCAGCTTCGGACGACCAAACGTTGTACTGTAAATCGACAAAATACTGATAACCATCAGAATAACCAGTATAAACACGATAGAATAATCTATCTTTTTAAATTTGTGCAGCATGTAATTATGTTCCCCCAAGCATTCAGAAATCTTCGGTATATCTCATTGTAGAGGATTTCACGGCAAAAAGAAAACCCGCGGAACCTTACATTTTCGTCACCTGTTCCGAAGTACGAACACCCAGGACATGCCGCTCGATTCCGGCAAGGTCCGGTACAATGATAATTTCCGGCCAATGTCCCGCCGTTTCAAGTAGAGCCGCGATGTCGCGAGCCTGCCCCTGGCCCAGCTCAAAACCAATGATCTGCGGCGGTGCAGGCAGCAGCGCCAGCTGCTCCAGCATGATCCGGTACGGTGCAAGCCCGTCCGGACCGCCGTCCAGTGCCATGCGCGGCTCATGATCGCGCACCTCTTGCTGTAACCCGGCGATATCTGCCGCCGGGATGTATGGCGGGTTGGACACCAGGATGTCCACCTGTGCCCCGGCGAACGGGGCCAGCAGATCGCCTTCACGGAAGTCGATCTGTACCCCGTTCGCGGCCGCGTTCCGCGCGGCCACTTGCAGGGCAGCCGCCGAGAGATCCCCGGCGCCGACCTGCCAGCGCGGGCGCAGTGAAGCCATCGTCACCGCGATGGCACCACTGCCCGTGCCAATATCGACGGCGAGCGGAGCGCCGTCAGGAAACACGCGGTCGGCTTCGCGCAGCACAGCCTCGACCAACAGCTCGGTCTCCGGCCGCGGAATCAGCACGGCTGGCGTGACCTCGAACGGCAGCCCATAGAATTCCTGGCTGCCGATAATGTATTGCGCCGGCTCACCCGCAGCCTTGCGCGTGACGGCGTCCTCCCAGCGGCTGCGATGCTCGCTGGGAAAAGGCTCCGGCTGCATCATGTAGTACGCGGCGCCATAGACGCCGAGTACATGTTCCAGCAGCAGCAGGGCATTGTTTTGCGGCTCGTACACGCCGCACTTCTCCAAAAAAGAGGAAGCCTCCACGAAGGCTTCCCGACAGCTCTGTTCCGGCGTCATGACAAACTGCGCTCGGGTCACAGATTATTCTCCTCTATCCATCATTTCAGTCTGCTGAGCAATGGTCAGTGCAGACAGAATATCTTCAATCTCTCCGTTCATCACCTGATCCAGCTTGTGCATGGTCAGGCCGATCCGGTGATCCGTCACACGGCTTTGCGGGAAGTTGTACGTACGAATCCGCTCACTGCGGTCACCCGTTCCCACTTTGCTCTTCCGCTCAACAGAGATCTTTGCTTCCTCTTCCATACGTTTCATATCGAAGATACGTGTACGCAGAACCTGCAACGCTTTTTCCTTGTTGGAGTTCTGTGATTTTCCATCCTGACATGTCGCTACAATTCCCGTTGGAACGTGCGTTACCCGTACTGCGGATTTCGTGGTATTAACCGATTGTCCACCGGCACCACTGGAACAGAACGTATCCACACGGATGTCTTTATCATGAATTTCGATATCAAAATCTTCGGCTTCTGGCATAACCGCAACCGTTGAAGTTGACGTATGAATACGTCCGCCCGATTCAGTTGTAGGGATACGCTGCACACGGTGTGCGCCGCTTTCGTATTTCATTTTGCTGTAAGCACCACGTCCGTTGATCAGGAAAACAACCTCTTTGAATCCACCGAGATCATTCGTGTTAACGTCCATCAGCTCTACACGCCAGCCTTGTGTATCTGCATAACGTGTGTACATCCGATACAGATCTGCTGCAAACAACGCTGCTTCATCTCCACCAGCTGCCCCGCGAATCTCAACAATAACGTTCTTGTCGTCATTCGGATCTTTTGGCAGCATGAGTACACGAATCAATTCGTCCAGTTCCTTCTGGCGAGTACTCAGTTCTTCAATTTCCATTTTGACCATTTCACGCATCTCATCATCCAGTTTCTCACCCTGCATTTCCTTTGCAGCTTCGAGATCCTGACTTACCTGTTTGTATTCCGTGTACGCTTCATAAGTCGGTTGCAGATCGGATTGTTCTTTCGAGTATTCCCGCAGCTTTTTGTTGTCACTTGCCACATCCGGGTCACACAAAAGCTCGCTCAATTTATCATAACGGTCGGCTAACGCCTGTAATTTATCCAACATGTATAGTCACCTCACGCATTATTTTGTCCAAGCACAACACATTTTCGATACATATTTCAATTCAACGTTCATTACATCTATAATCTATATTCCACAACGCACAGGATTCTCAATGAATCCCCTGACCGCAGCATGTATTCATATTCATGTATGATCGACGTATAACATCGCTACAACGTCATCAAATCCTTTACTTTTAAAGTGATATCAAGAAATCGTGTACCCTGTATGAAACTCGCTTCGACTCATCGGTTACAGTGCGAATTTTAACGTGGTATACGACTCTTAATTATAGCATATTCTTATGGTTCTGAATAGTAACTGTTCCGCAAGCGGATGAACTATTTTTTGGTGCTGCAAGATACAAAATGAAATTGTTGTTCGATGTGGTTCCGAAATGATCCTACTGTGGTATAATACAAGTATAGCAAGTGTAAAATAAACAAAAGCCACGATGCGCTAACATCGTGACTTCTCCAACAAAGGCCGGTGGGCGACCACGGCGAATTTCAATCAAACGAATGAAAAACCACCGGATTGCAAGGCGACCAACCTAATCCCGGTGGTTTTTCTTGTTCCGCGCTGCTTTCCACGCACTGCATACGGCTATTAACCCCACTGCAATACTAATTAGCTTGTCGCTAATTTCTAGGAAATGCTGCACTACTGCAAGAAATGACACGGCGTCACCCCCTTTCGGGTAAGCATCACCGTATCGATTATCCACCGGTTACTTTGTCTCCTCTATTATACCATAATATTCCTATTCACATCTCTATCTCAGCAGTTGATTTTGATTATGAAAACAAAGAACCCGTTTCTCTTGGAAGACTACTCTCCGTTGCATCCTCATCTTCAGAGCTCTAAGTTAAAGACCCCACGAACTTCACGAAGAAGGTCGTAGGGTCATAATTTTAAGTCTACATATAAATGTGTAACAACTTAAACGTTGAAACGGAAGTGCATAACGTCGCCGTCATTTACAACGTACTCTTTACCTTCAAGACGAAGTTGTCCACGCTCTTTGGCACCGTTCATGGAACCTGCTGCCACCAGATCGTCATAAGAAACAACCTCTGCCCGGATGAATCCGCGCTCGAAGTCCGTGTGAATAACACCTGCTGCGCCTGGTGCTTTGGTACCCTTACGGATTGTCCAAGCACGAACTTCCTGCACACCTGCTGTGAAGTATGTGTACAGACCGAGCAATTTGTAAGCCGCTTTGATCAACAGGTTCAGACCGGAATCCTCGATACCGAGTTCTTCCAGGAACATTTGTTTATCTTCGCCTTCCAGCTCGGAGATCTCTTCTTCAACCTTCGCACTGATTGGCACTACTTCTGCGTTTTCAGCAGCTGCGAATTCTCTTACTTTTTGCACGTAAGCATTGTTCGCCACGTCGCCGATTTCATCCTCAGCTACATTGGCTGCGTACAGAACAGGCTTCAGGGTAAGCAAGTGCAGATCTCGTATAATCAAAAGCTCGTCATCTGTAAGTTCCATGCTGCGTGCTGGCTTGTCATCGTATAGAACAGCCTTCACTCTCTCCAACACTTCTACTTCTTGAGAGGCAGTCTTGTTGCCGCCCTTCATGTTTTTCTTGGAGCGATCGATTTTCTTCTCAACACTCTCGATATCGGCCAGGATCAGCTCCAGATTGATGGTCTGGATGTCGCTTACCGGGTCAATTTTGCCATCGACGTGTGTAATGTTCTCATCTACAAAGCAACGTACCACGTGTACAATCGCGTCTACTTCACGGATGTGGGCAAGGAACTTGTTACCAAGACCTTCGCCTTTGCTCGCACCGCGAACCAGACCCGCGATATCTACAAACTCAAACGCCGTTGGTACTGTTTTCTTAGGGACAACGAGTTCTGTCAGTTTGTCCAAACGCTCATCGGGTACTTCAACGATCCCCACGTTAGGGTCAATTGTACAGAACGGATAGTTTGCCGATTCGGCACCTGCTTGTGTAATTGCATTAAACAATGTAGATTTACCAACGTTAGGCAAACCCACGATTCCAGCTTTCAAAGCCATGTATATGACAACTCCTCATTGATTACTTGTTCGGTATGGATAATCCTATACATTATATATGACAAACCTCAAGGCATCAAGGAACTTCGCCAATTCGACCAGCGTCCCATCCGCTATTGGTTTACCCTTTGATTTCCTTGTACATCGTTAGATCCGTTACTTCATATCCCATCTTGCGATAAAGGCTACTCGCTCGCACATTATGTCCAAACACATGCAGGCCAATGCGATCCACGCCAAGACTCAAGGCCGTCTGTTCAAGCGCCTCCATCGTCTCTGTTCCATACCCTTTACCGCGGTGTGCTTCTTCAACCACAATGTCTAGCAAAAATGCATCTTTGCCACGACGATTATCCGTGATGTTAAACCAGATATACCCGACATTTCCGTCCACAGGATGCACTAGATTGTAGAGATATGCTCCGGGTGTATTCAAACCTTCTGGCAGATAACGTTGATAAGATTCCTCGGCCAGTTGCTGCGCCTCTTCCTCCGCCCAAGTGCCTGCTTCTACTTTTTCCTGTGCAAAATCCTTAATCGATCGAATGCAAAAACTCGCATAATCTTCCTGATTCATTGGAGAAAGTTCCATTTATTCCCCTCCTTATTTTGAGTGATCTTCATTATGTAGGATCCCTGTGCAGTCCTTATTGCACTGCTAGTATCTTATTGTATCCTGTTCTCCCGCTTGGCGCATGAAGTAATTCTGACGATTTGAATTCCAATTTCATATGTATCCATTTTATCTATAACTTTTGATCTTCTCCCATCGTTTATACCTCATAGGAAAGGAGTGCATTATCTTGTACACACATCGCCGATTCTCCAAAAAGAAAATCATTATCTTGTCCGCCATCGTACTCGTCATAGGTATCGTCGCCTTTAAGAGCTTGCTGAATGCAGTCGATCCCTATCGCCACTTGAGAATCACAATCCACAATCAGTCTGACTATAACCTCACCAATATTCAGACTAACTTAGCCCAAGGCGACTCGTATAATACCAACGAGAGTGGCTCCACCTACGTATTCAAAAAGGATATTCCCAGCGGAGCAAAAGTGAAATTCGCCCCACAGCTGAAACTTTCCGGAGAGGGCACTGTCTCTTTAGAGTTTACAGACAGCCGCGGTAAAACCTATAACAAAATGGTTTGCGGTTATACGGAATACTTGTCTGGTAACTCCTACGTTACTGTAACCAATGAGAATGTCACTGTGAAAGAGGAATGTATGTAAAGGGTATATCAGTCATTCATCAAAAAAACATGCAATCTCCCTCTTGAGAAGATTGCATGTTAGGGTATTATTTTATTTCAACATCGTTTACCACAGTTATAAGTTTGTAAAAAAAACTTTAACGGGCATTTACTTCTTGCTATGCAATAGGTTATAGATTATCATTGCAGCCTCCTGTCGGGTTAGCTGCTTTTTAGGCATAAACTTCCGATCGGGATATCCTTTCATAACAGATTCTTGAGATACAAGACCGATACTATTTCTAGCCCAATTGGAGATCATGTGATTATCATCGTAAAGTGTGAATGATGATAATACATAACCTTGTTTCTTCATTACGTTCTCAATCATACTTGATGCTTCTTCTCTTGTAACATGCACATTCGGTCTAAGCGTACCATCATTGAATCCTTTAAGTATACCTTGTTGTAATGCGGGAGTTATCTCCGAATAGTACCACGAGTTAGATTGAACATCGTTAAATTCGTTAATATAAGGAACTACAGAATTATATCCAAGGGTACGTTGTAAGAAGATTGCAAATTCCGCTCTCGTCACTTTTTGATGTCCACCAAACGAACCATCGGAATAGCCTTTGACAATTCCTTTCTGCGCCAAGTATATAATAGCTTCCTTCGCATAACTCTTTTCTATATCTTTAAAAGTAACATTGGTTGGATTTTTCACTTCTCCCTTGGAACCCACAACTTGAGTATCAATCGTAATGCTGCCATTCCCGACCCCCGTATTTATACCAGAATCCGGGATATTATTTACATTTTGATAGCCAGGATTAGGATAATTATATCCATATACCGTCGCACCACTTCCATCTGCGGGAGTTGTTACAGCAACCGTTTGCCTGCCAATGACTTCTTCTGATCCATCAGGTCTGACACGAACAGCGATGATATTATACTCATAATATTTACTCCGTTCAACGCCCGTTTCGCTAAATTGTAACTTACCATTCACAGCAGTCACGATACCCTCATCACGCATTTCTCCAGTAGCCGTATTAACATACGTCTTACGGTAAACACCGTTTCCTAGAGGTTCGTACTTCGTTTGTGGATTACGTTCAACGTAATGAACCGCTCCTTCAATAGGTTGATATTCAAAGGCAATCGTTGCGTTCGAGGCATTCATTGGAGACACATTCATCGATTGAGGTATGCCCGCCGTCTGCACTTCGATTATACTAGATTCAACCTTCCCGTATTTGTTACTCGCTACAACCCGGTAGGTATATGTTCTTCCCGGCTGGAGGGTGTACGCAATCATCGTATTCGAACGACCTGACCAGACTTTATTAACTTGATCCTGGTAGATCTCATACTGGGTTGCGCCCTCCACCAGATTCCATTGCAGGTCCACTCTATTATCGTACACTCGATTGACTCTTATGTTAATTTGGCCTTTCGGTGCCTCGTTCTCAGTCACGTTAGGAATTTTCACACTTTTAACTGCAGCTGAACCTTCGTTGTCTCCATCCCTGCCAAACACTTTATAGATGTATGTGGTGTCAGGTGTTACATTTACATCCTCGTATAAAGTTGACTTGGTTACCGCCAAAAGCTGATCATTACGGGTGATCACATACTCTACTGCATAGTCTACCTTACTCCACGTAAGTCTAACCTTGGTGGAATCCAGTGCTTCAGCTCGGAAATCTGGTGGATATGATATAAAATTTCTAATTCCGATTGTAAATTTCGCTTCTTCACTGTAAACATCGCCTTTGCGAGCTACTAATGTATACTTAGTGATCGAATTAAAATTCACACCTTCATGCACATATTCTAAAAGCGGACCCTCATATAGAACTTCAGAACCACGCTTGAGAATATATTGTTCTGCACCTTCCACTGCATGCCACTGCAATCGAATCGCATTATTACCCACAGCACTCGACTGTGAGTATCTAGGACTATCTAGTTTCGTGATCACAGGTTCCCCATCAGCTAGAGTCGGAATAACGTAAGGATCTTCAGGGGTTCCCTGTCCTTTAAATTCACCATTATATTTTAAGAAGGCTTTGTATTTGAAATTCTGTACCGAGCTGCCTGCTGGAACAAAGTTTATATGATTATTTGGGAATGCATCAGATCCAGTAGCTATCTCCGTAAATACAGGCCCCTTATTTCCAGATTTCGCATTTTCATAAGTATAAGGGTTAACCAAAGCCAGACTGGATATCATCTGGTTCGGACGTTTAAGATCACTTAGAACAATCCCTCTATATTTCTCTAGATCCTCCTTGGTAACGATCCCTACAGGAGATGAATAACCATTAACGTACTCCCCGTTATCAAATGTATTGACATACCACCATTGCGATTGGAAAGGAGATTGCTTGTCTTCTTTTATTTTGTTTAATTCATAGCCCACACTATCTGCGAACTTGGAGGACATGTCTACTCTCCATCTAGCACTATCACCTTGTGTATCAATATATTTCGAAACGGTATTTTGAGAGATTATGGTTTGATTGTCCACAAGATACCACTTACCGTATTGCTTAAGATCAACGACGGCGCCAAATCCTGCCTTGGAATCTCCTAAAGTATAAGCATCCTGTACAGGAGGCGTGATTATAAACTCTAATGAACGTTGAGTGGAGTCTATCGGATTCGTCCAAGCTAACCTAATTACATTTTTCTCACCTTGCGTCAAACCATTAATGAGAGCACTTGAACTGGATTGGCTCTTCAGATCAGTATTTTTCACATCATTGACGTACACCTCTGCCTGTATGACTGCATCTAGCTTGTAAAACAGACTGATCGCATTGCCATTCACAAGCCCCCAGTTCACATAAGCAAAGCCACCATTAACAATCTCTAATTCACCTGAAATTTTCCCCGTAAAATCAAGTCTACCCGCATCATCGTAGATTGGCGCAGGTCCCTTCAATCTAACGAAGAGTAACTCTTGTTCTCCATATTTTTCCCCGTCATATGCGAGAACTCCGATCCTGTATGTTTCATCTGGTGAAACTCTTGTTATTGTGTACGTTCTTATATTTTTATCCATAGCAACTTCTCGATTGACAGTAACAGCATATTTAGTTGCTCCGGGAACTTCATCCCAAGACACCGTTATGGAGTTTTCCGTTGTGGTTACCGTTACGTTAGGTTTCGGCAAATATGACGTAGTATTGGTATCACTTATTGTTTCAATTGATGCAGACATACTAGTAGTCTTGGAATTATACGAGTCTATGAAGTTATCATTCGACTTGGAAGACTCCTTAGTTATTCTATCTATACGAGGCTCATAATTCGCATGAGCTACGTCTGTCCCTCCTCCTGAAATTAGTAGATTAACTAACAATAAGTTAATAACTAGCATGAAAATTAATAGGCTTTTGAACTTCATGTTATGTATCACCTCTTAGAATTTGTCGTAAATCAATCCATCCTTCCCTTAATTACAAGTGAGTCTTTTTACCTAAAAAAGTCATTAAAAACCATTCCTTAAGACTCATCAATCATAATGTGTAATGTATTAACAAACAATAAAAAATTTTACTCTGAATTAAATCTTCATCTTGTTATGCATGACAAAAAAGCATGCCGTTAATTATCGTCGACATGCTCAAAGTAATACACCAATATTAATTAATTGACTTACCGCAGTTAAAAGCTGAAGGGCCCAATCCGATCCATAAACCGTTCCACGTTTCCCTCACAGTCTAACGAACCTGAGAGACACTATTCAGCCCTTTTCATACGTTTTGAGAATCTAACGAACCATAGACTCGTTATTTACTCTTTCATTGGCGTCATCTGCTGTAAATCGCTGTTTTCTATCCCATTAACGTGTGTAGGATTCGTTAGATTCCCAACTAACGCCTGAATCGCCAAATAAGGTGTTACAGGTTCGTTAGCGAACGTTGCTCCATCAGACCCAGCGAATACGCCGCTTACAAGTCAGACTGTTCAGCAAGACGCCATGTCTAGTTTTATTCTACCGCCGCTTCACCAGCCGCTCCGTCTGTTTCAAATCTTCAATCCGACCTGCGCCAATGCCGAACATCACGGTACGCAACTCGAATTCGACCTGTTCCAACCGCTCATTCAGCGCATCATCCGAAGCGACCGCGGATTCGAGTAGAGATCGGCCAAAACCAGCCAAGTCCGCACCGAGCGCGAGGGCTTTGGCCGCATCTACCCCCGTGTAAAGTCCGCCACTGCCAATCAGAGCACCCGCCGGATTCAGCGCTCGCACTTCCTGAATACACTCCGCTGTCGGAATGCCCCAGTCGGCAAAAGCTTCCGCAGCCGCCCGGCGTACCGGGTTGTTGTTACGGTATTTCTCTACCTGCACCCAGCTTGTACCACCAGCACCAGCTACATCGATAAACGCCACACCTGCTTCATATAAGCGTTGAGCCGTCACGCCATCGATGCCAAAACCGACTTCTTTTACGCCAACAGGCACGTCTAACTCACGACACAAGTTCTCAATCCGGTGAAATAATCCGCTGAAGTTCGTATTACCTTCCGGCTGGAAAACTTCCTGCAACGTGTTCAGATGAAGCACGAGCATGTCCGCACCCGCAATATCTACGGCACGCTGGAAGTCAGCCGTGGTGAAGCCATAGTTCAGCTGCACCGCGCCCAGGTTGGCTATGACCGGGATGTCCGGTGCCCAGCGCCGCACATCGAAGGTACTTGCCAGTTCCGGCTGTTCCACGGCAGCCCGGATCGAACCTACGCCGAGCGCCCAGCCTCTGGCGTTCGCTACTCGGGCGAGGCGCTCATTGATGGCGCCCGTTGTTTTGCTTCCACCCGTCATCGAACTGATGAGCAAGGGTGTACGTACTTTTTTGCCAAGAAACGAAGTCTCCAGATGCACCTCTGCAAAATCCAGCTCCGGCAGTGGGTGATGACGAAACGCATACCGCTCCATACCGCTGGTTACCCCTTCTCCTGCCACATTCTCCTCAAGACAGAGGCGCACGTGTTCCAGCTTCCGTTCTCCCGTAGCCACTTCGGGAAGCAGCCGTTCGCCGGCTCGCTCTTGTTCATTCATGATGAGACCTCCTATGTGAGAATCGTGCGGATCGACAGGATAACCTGCCCGTTCCTTGCTTCTATGTATAGATGTCTTATGCAAAAGACAAAAACATTTATCTAAATAAGCATTGCAGCATAACTCTATCCAGTATAACGTTCCAATCCAGCTATGGAAAGGATGCTCCGAAACCAAATGTCTCACATAAATCTCGGAGCACCACTATCTTTTATGCCTTCTTATCTCAAGATTTCCGATGCCAACTGCTCACCAACAAGCTGCCCGGATAAGGTCACAATCGGGGTTCCGCCGCCTGGATGTGTTGTACCGCCGACGTACCAGAGTCCTTGGACATCTTTGCTTCGGTTACCTGGTCGCATGAAGGTCTGCTTCACCGAGTTGGACGAAATGCCATAGATCGAGCCTCGATGCGCCAACGTATCCCGTTCGATATCTCGCGGCGTGTATCGGATCAACACATCGGATTGGTTCAACCCGGTAATTCCCCGCGCTGCCAATTGTTCCAGTACAAACGCTCCGTAACGTTCCGTCTGCTGCTCCCAATTCCACGAATCCGACAAGTAGGAGGCATTAACCAGAATGAACAGATTACTGGCTCCCGCTGGGGCCATGCCCGCTTCGGAATAACCGGAATAACAGATATAGATCGTGGGATCTTCGGGCATTTTACGGTCACGGAAAATATGGTCGAACTCCGGTTCATACCGCTCTGGGAAAAAGACCGTATGGTGCAGCAGTGCATCATATTGCTTTTGCACACCTGCCAGCGTCACAAATCCCGAGATGGATGGCTCATACTTCCGTATGCGGGCATCACTCATCTCTTTTCGGTGTTCCGGTGCCAGCAGTAGTCGATTCACGCTAAGCACATCTCCATTGGCAACCACCTGATCGGCTTCACGGAAGCCTTGATTCGTATCCACGCCTGCCACTGCGCCATTCCGAACAACAATCTGCCGCACCTCTATGCCCGTAATGATCTGTACACCTTTTTCCTGTGCCAGCCGAGTCATGCCCTCGATCAGTTGATAGGTTCCTCCTTTGACCCCGTAGATGCCCACCTCTGCTTCCACATGACCCATCATGGCAAAGATCGAAGGAGACTGATACGGCGATGATCCCACATAGGTTGCGTACCGCCCGAACATAGCGAGTGTATGCGGATGCCGGAAATACGAACGCAACAACTTATCCAGCTTCACCGTTGGCCTCACGCGGAGCAGGCTGCGCAGCATCTGAAGATTGTATTTGTCAGAAGGAGACAGCAACAACTTACCCAGAAAATGACGATTGGCTTCCGCATACAGTGCGGCAGACTCATCCATAAACGCATCATAACGAGCCGCATCCTCCGGACTGTACGCCGCGATCTGCTCCTTCATCCACCCGCGATTACCTGACAAATCGACCACTGTGCCATCTGCAAATATATTACGCGTACGCGGCTCCAACTCATATAGCTGTACGTAATCTTCCATTGTTACACCTGCATGATCGAAGACGGAACGAAAGGTGGATGGCATCGTGATCGTGCTCGGTCCCCGATCAAAATGATAACCGTCTCGCTCAATCTGCTGCAGCTTACCACCTACATGATCCTGCCGTTCCAGAATGGTCACCTGCACACCTTGTGAAGCAAGTCGGATCGCACACGATAGACCTCCGAATCCTGCACCGATAATGATGACGTTACCTCTCAACTGTACCGCCTACCTTTCCATACATACCCCTTGCCGGAGCGACCCGCCTGCCAGGAAGCAAATCCAATGGCAATGACACATGCCATGCTAACTGGTTGCAAAAGTGCAAGCCAGCAAGGTTGTCCGCCAGCATGATCCGCTACTCTTTTCACAGCCATACCCAGTAATGTTCCTATCAATCCATACAGAATGGACATCGAACTACCTGTCATGAGTCCAAAAATTAATCCCAGCGGAGGCACAATATACATCAGCGTATACATCAACATCGTGCCAAGCAGCAGTACGTCTTTGCGACCCATACCTTCGTACATGTTTTTCTTGTATCCATTCCATACTTCTGCACCGTTCTGATACATGCGGGTATTCGTTACGTCATGCACGTCTGTCAGCATCACCGGATGACCTGCACGCTTGACCGCTTTGGCTAGACTCATGTCATCTACCAGATGGGCCTGAATGGCAGCATGACCACCGGATGCTTCGTAACTGGAGCGATGAATCAGCAAAAAAGCCCCCGTAGCGGCCACAAACATCGGACTGGATGATCTGCGGATCATGAAAATGGGCAGATGACTGATGATGGTGAAGACCATCATCGGTACAACAAGCTTTTCCATCCAAGTCTTCGTTACCTGATAAGGAAAACCGGTTACCAGACCACCGCTCTGCTCACACCCTGCCGCAAGAGTCTGCCGAATGGCACTTGGCTCCAGACGCACATCCGCATCCACGAACATATACCACTCTCCCTCGGCCTCCTGAACCAACCTGTGACACGCATGGGATTTCCCCATCCAGCCCTCGGGTAGATCGACACCATGCAGCAGACGCACACGCGCATCACGATCGGCAATCGCCTGAACCATGGCCGCTGTCTCATCTTCGGAGCGATCATCCAGCACCAGCACTTCCATCCGGAATCCCGATGTGTCACTCGCGAGTACACTTTCCAGACATCCTTCGATATGTAGTCTTTCATTTCTGGCCGGAATCAGCACCGAGACCAGCAGGTCCGGTGGTTGTATCTTATCTGCTCGGAATGAACGTACTTTGGGCAGACAGGAGACGTTCCATAGAGCGAACAACAGTTGTATTCCCAATATGCTTGTCAGCACAATCCAGAAGGTTTCAGATGCACTCATTCTAA
Source organism: Paenibacillus sp. FSL R5-0749 (assembly GCF_038595085.1). Lineage (NCBI taxonomy): Bacteria > Bacillati > Bacillota > Bacilli > Caryophanales > Paenibacillaceae > Paenibacillus > Paenibacillus sp. FSL R5-0749. The sequence continues at coordinate 6,091,508 of NZ_CP152005.1, forward strand.
CGGTTCACCCGCTTTCGCGCAGCGTCGTATTTTTCACTGGTCGAACGTACATGACGAATCAGCGGAAGCGCATCTGGCAAGCTCCCCTGTCCCATTCGTACAAGCGCTGATCTGTGATCGTCTAACTGCTGTTCCAACACAAGACCGAGTCTGGAGGCAATCTCTTCACTCTTGAGCGTCTTCCAGTCTTCCATCACAGGAGGGCCCGCCTGCATCGATATCTCCGGTAAATCGTGCTGGACCATCCCGTGGCACAAGGTTACCGGTACTGCGATGGCATTCGGAGAGCGACGAAGCAGCAATCCGATGCCTGGACGAAACTGAATCGGTCTGGCCTCCTGATGCAGAATTTCTCCTTGGGGGAAAATCCATACCCTTTTGCCCGAATCCAATAGTTCACTGGTGTACTGTAGAGAGGTCCGAATACCGGACGCACTCTCTTTATTGATTGAATATGCACCCAGTTTACGAAAAAAGGCATATTGCTGAAGTTGCTGTTCCTCCATCATCACATAATGATCTCCCCGTGATGTCTGCCTGGCCGCATGATAGAGCAGCAGACCATCCCACCAGGAGCTGTGGTTCATGAAGTAGATCACCGGGCGATTGGAATCAATCCGGGAGTCGTCCCTGGTATCCACCTGCGGGTCCAGTGACCCCGATAGCGTAAATGAACGGAAGCGCCGACGCAGCAGATAATAATGATTATATAAGGCAAAAATCCGATTAAACGGTTTTGATTTTACGGCGCGAATCATACAGCCAGCTCCCTTCGGCAAGAAGCATTCCTGCAATGGCGATGATAAAGCTGCCTGTAATTCCTTCCTTCAAGGCGAGTAAGCCGAATAGAAGAATAAAGAGCTGATACAGCCATTTTGCACGCAGCAATGAGCTACGGTCACCGGGCATGGCCGGAAGGAAGAGGGACAGGAATGCGCCCATGATATACCAGCTTATGTAATTGGTCCACGGGACCCCGTAGAATCCACCTGGAGCCTGCCACTCCCAGAATCCTCTTGCATGCGCGACAGGATCGAGTACCAGATCAAGAACCACCGCCCAAAACCCGGTCTTCACGGCTCGAAGCAGCTTGCCAGCCCAGGTTGAGCCACCGCCACTTAACAGCGCCGAGTTACCCACCACTGCGATCCAAGCAAAACCCAGCGTAACAGGCACACTGAACAGATGAATCCCGAAGAAGTCAGAGTAAGCATACTCACCAAAGGGCCAATGCGTATGCACCCCTACCCACTCCACGCCCATACCACCCAACCAGATGATCACGGAAGCGATCCACAGCCCGGGTTTCAACCAGATGACTGACTGGTCGGACAGACCTGTCCGATTGCGCCCCTGGTAGATCAGATCCAGCACATACAACGCATAGAAGATTAAGAATAAACCATTGGAAAAGGACAACACGTCCGGCACGCCGATCGTCAACATCAAGGTTGCTCCAATAACATACCAAGCCCAGTAAAGCCACTGAATCATCAGGATACCGCCGTTCGGGAGGCTTGATAGGCCAGCATCGGGTAACGTTTCACAATCGCACCCAGCATCTCCAGTTTCAATTCATCACTAACATATGCCCGTTTGGTATATACGTCATAGTCGTTACGCTCAACCGCATGTAGAATGGTGGAGTAAAAGGCTGCTGCCAGTTCAATCGAAAACGCACTTTCCGTCGGATAAGTATCCAATCGATCCATGCCAATACGGAACCAGTTCAATGCTGCCGCTTTTAACTCATGAATAATGGCAATAAAGCGTTCGTCCACGATCCCGTCTTCGAAGTCCTGCTCCGAGTAACCATGCTTCTCCATGATCTCCAGTGGAACATACCGGCGCACTCTGGCCCGATCTTCACCCACATCACGAATAATGTTAACGATCTGCATTCCTTTACCCAAAGCAATCCCGTTCATGGCTACTTCCGCGCCATTATCATCCCGCAATACAGGCAACAACATCTCGCCTACGGTTCCGGCTACCAGATAACAATAATGCTCCAGTTCCTGCATCGTTGCATAATGCGTTACTTTAAGATCGGTGAGTTGCCCTTCCATCTGACGGAAGAATGGCCCCTTATCCAGATGAGGGAAACTGCTAAACAACCATCTCAGTGCTGGCCAGATAAAGTGTCCTTCCGCTTCGTCCAGTCGATCAAATAAATCATGGATCTCATGAATCGTATAGGCCGATTGTTCCGGTTCATCCACACTGTCATCTATCATGCGGCAGAAGGCATAAATGACATATACCGCTTCCCGACGCGGACTTGGCAGCCCTCTAAAGGCCTGATAAAAAGAGGAAGAACCCTTTTGCATCAACTCTTCACACCTGCTCAAAATCGCTTCATTCATGTTCCCATCTCCTTCGTGAGTTGATTGACGGCCATACGTGCACTTTGCATCACAATCGGCACTCCGCCTCCAGGATGTACAGATGCTCCTGCGGCATATAATCCCTTGATATTCGGGAATGGTTTGGGTTGCGGACGGTATACACCGGACTGGAACAACACTGGCGCAATACCGAAGCTTCCGCCCCCATAGAGCCCGTCTCGCTCTGCGTCAGCGGGTGTGCGCACCTTTTTCCACTTGATCGCTGCCCGAAGTCCCGGGAATCCACGTTGCTCCGCTTCTTCCAGTACACGTTCTGCCAACGCCTCGCTCTCCTGCTCCCAGTCGACACCTTCGGCATCGGGTACGGGAATGAGGAAATACAATACACTCTGTCCTGAAGGCGCTGCCGTCTCATCCAATGCGACCGGATTAAATACGTAAAATGAGGACTTTGCCGGAATGCGTCGCTGATTGAACACTTCCTGTAAACTGCCTTCAAGACTTGGTGGCAGGAAGAACTGGTGCGTCGTTGCATCTTCCCAGGTTTTGTCCACGCCCACATAGAGCAATACACATCCGGAAGAGGGACGATACGGCTTTCTTTTACGCGCTACCTCTGATGATTGACCAAGCAAACCCGAAAGATGGGGGAAATCGCCATTGTAGATAACTGCATCCACATTTTCTGCGCCTGCTGCCGTTTCTATACCTTCACATACACCATTTTTAATCGTGAGCCCTGTAACTTCCGCATTCAGTACAACACGTCCACCACGTGAGATCAGTTCCTGTTCCAGAATAGCCGGTAATGCAGCATACCCGCCCTTCACCATCCAGATCCCATATTCATGTTCTGCATAGGGAAGCAGGGAGTAGATGCCTGGCGTCCCGAACGGCGATCCACCGATATATAGACTTTGTAGCGAGTAAGCATCTAGCAATTCCTCATGCTGAAAATAATCGCCCACCGCTTTCCGGACACTTTTGTGTGCACGCAATCTGCCCATAAGTGTCATGAGAGATGGTGTGAAGAAATCCCTTTTGCGCGGAAAAGCCCGTTCCAGAAACGCTGCCCGGCCTGCCGGAAACAACGTGTCCATGTCTTTCATGAACCGCGTGAACCCTCGACTCTCTCCCGGGAACAAACGCTCAATCTCCGCCGTCTGCTCCTCACGTGACGTCATCTTGGTCATGACACGACCACTGTGATAATGCACTCTATATAGGGGATCACAGCGAAGCAGTTCAATCTTCGAACGATCTACGCCGGCTTCTTCCAAGATGCCAAGTAACATTTCGGGAAGAAGCACGATGGTCGGCCCCTGATCGATCCGGTACTCTCCTTCCTGCTCGTAACCAATGCGTCCGCCGACGCGCGACCCCCGTTCATACACGGTGACATCCCATCCCTGACGGTTCAACAACAGTGCCGAAGTAAGTCCGCCAATCCCTGCCCCTACAATGGCGGCCCGCTTCATGAATGCCCTCCGGCTTCTGCCGTCTTCACATAAGAGGATGGCTTGGAGCGCGTGCGCGCGTCCTCTTCCTGGATCAGCCTCACGCTGATTCGAGCCGATTCAAAGATCGTTGGCAAACCGCTGCCCGGATGTGTTCCTCCTCCAACCAGCCATACGCTTTTCAACTCTTCAAACTGGTTATGGGGACGCAGGTACATCATCTGACCCAGATTATGCGCCATGTTGAATGTTGCTCCGCGGTACACATCCAGTTCAGTCTCCCAGTCGAGTGGAGTGAACAGCATACATTCTTCAATCCTGCTGCGAATGTCTGCCAGCTCAGGAATGCCTTCCATGCGCTTCATCATGGCCTCCTGCACATTCTCACGTTCTGCTTCCCAATCGATGTCTGCGGTAAGGTTAGGCGTAGGCATCAGAACATATAAAGCAGATTTTCCTTCCGGTGCCAGTGTCGAATCGAGTCTGGAAGGGTTATGAATATATAGAGATGGATCGGCTGACAACATTTTGTGCTTCGTAATCTCATCAACGTTCAACCGGTAGTCCTCTGGAAAATAGATCGAGTGATGCGGCAGGTCCACTTCACCATCCACCCCCAGATACAGCATCGCTGTAGAGCAGGAGTACTTTTTGCGTTTCATTTTCTCCGGGGTATATTTCTTAAGTACGCCCGGTTCGAACAAATGGTTCACCGCATGTGCAAAGTCGGCGTTCACGACCACATGGTCCGCTTCAATGCGTTCACCGTTCTCAAGCAACACACCTTCGGCACGACCCTTGCGAACGATGACCTGTTTCACCGGGGTGGAAGTATGTATCCTTCCTCCGTATTCTTCCACGACATCAGCCATGGCCTGGAAGATCCGATTCACACCGCCAATGGGGTGGAACAATCCGTAGTGATGCTCGATGAACGATAGTATGGTAAACGTACCCGGACAATCCCAGGCAGACATGCCAAGGTATTTGGATTGGAATGTGAATGCCCAGCGTAGACGCTCGTCTGTAAAATAGCGGGACAAGATTCCATAGACCGTGTTGTGGACATCAAGCTTAGGTAGAGCTGTTACCGCGTCTTTGCGTAGATAGTCCGTCAGCTTGCCAAAAGGACGGCGGAGCAAAGGCATGACTTTGCCAAACTTCACTTCTTCTTCTTGCATGAACCGAAGGTAATGGTCTTCATTGCCCGGGAACAATTCCTTAATCTGCGCGGCTGTATCTTCCCGATTACGAGAAGGTGTGAACACCTTGTCACCAAAGTTCAGTGCGTACAGTGGGGTTAACTCTTTCATATGCACATAATCGGATAACTTGCGACCCACCACGTCGAACATCTCTTCAATCAGCTGAGGCATCATCAAAAATGTAGCGCCCCGGTCGAATCGATATTCACCCAGTTCCAATCTGGCAGAACGCCCCCCGATGACTGGCTGTTTCTCATATACATCTACTTCGTACCCCTGACCGGACAATAGCATCGCTGCTGCGAGTCCACCCGGACCCGCGCCAATCACAGCTGCACGTTTGCGTTGTTGATTCGGTATCATGCCACTCACCTCTCTATGTAGGGAATTCCTATAGTTCTCTAGCCCCTAGCCTATTATTAAACCGCCCAAGAACACTTTAAGCGGTAACCAGCAAAAACATTATACAAATATAATACAAATATTATACGACCTTGTAAACCAAAAAATGACCCATCGGTCAAATTACGAGAATACTCCAATCAAAAAAGCAAAAAACACCCCTTGATCACTTTCGTCAAAGGATGTCCTGTATACACTAGCTTATTCATTGTCATTTGAGATCATACTTAATTATTTGCCTGTCCAAACCTCGCACCAGGTGGTTGCTCTGTGAGATACTCACGTTCTATCCATGACTGCCAATCTGCTGAATCCTCAGGCATGATCCATTGCGGGTAACGAGCATGTTCTGCACGCTCATAGCCTTTCCCACCAAGTACGAAGCGAATATGTGGAAATTCATTTTTAATCCGCTCTATAAGTTGATCGCACCGTTCAAGCAGCCCCGGACTTGTGATCGAAAGGCAGACCAACTTGATCTTTTGCTCCCGGATAATCGGGAAAATGCCTTCTTCCGGCGTGTTCGCTCCGAGATACAGTACTTCTGCTCCATTTTTACGCATAAAGAGAGAGAACAGCAGCAACCCAACCTGATGATGCTCCCCTTCCGGACACAACGCCAGAACTTTGGGCAGATGCGGATAGATCGGGAACAGATGGAAAAACTGATAAAACCGCTGTGAAATCAGCTGAGTCATGAAGTGTTCCTGAGCGACCGAAGCCCTGCCTTGCTCCCATGCATCTCCAACCCGAACCAGTATGGGAACCAGCACATGATAGAACATCGAATCGTACCCGTACATGGTGAAACCAAAATCAATCAAACCATTGGCACGTTCACCCTGAAAGTTGTAGAGCGAGTCATAGATCTGATCTGCCATCCGTTCGTATGCTTCTTCCATTGAAGGCACCGGAGCCATGATCGGAATAGGCGCAGCTGCCTCGGGTGGGTTTAATTTGTTTACTTTCAACATCCGTACCGCTTCCGAGATATTAGTCTGATGCAGCTCTACCTGTTCTTTCAACCAGCGCAGATCCTCAACATTCTCTTCGGTATACATTCGATAACCCGATTCCGTCCGCTCAGGGGTGACCGCATTATACCGATTCTCCCAAGCCCGGATTGTTACCGCCCTGATATCGAGCATGGCTGCGACTTGTTTGATGGAATACACCTTATTACCCACTTTCTTTCCTAATTGTCCAGATTTCACAGGTTATATCCTTGGTTCCCCGTCCTTGTCAGGCATATGAAAACCCTAACATTCTACAAAAATAATACACTCATTATACACAACGCTCAGACACCTGTCGATTGCATCCTGCCAATTTGCTATATGTACTATACGGCTACATTCGTTATTCTACCGGGTTATCCTGCGTCAACGTTATCATTCGTGTGGTAATAGAAGTCAGCACGTACAGAAGGGGGAGTCCACCGTTGGTCTCATTGCGCCGCCATACATCAGACCGCAAGTCTTCACGCGGCAAATTTCCATACATACGAACAGGGATCGCCCTATTGGTCCTATGGCTCATCGCCGTCATGCTCTATCAGACCTATAAACCATTGCCACCGGGCATTTCCTACGAAAGTCCGGAGTATCGTGTGGATCAAGTCGAATTCCTGCATGACCTGACCTATCCTTCCTCCGACGGACAGATGCAGCATGAACAGCAGATCTTTCAGCGCATGATGCAGATTGTGGAGGAAGCAGAGCAGTTTGTCCTGGTCGATATGTTCCTGTTCAATAATTATCAACACAAGGGACAGAACTTTCCTCCCGTAAGTACTGAATTTACCGAAGCTCTGGTCGCCAAAAAAAATCAGCATCCTGATATGGACATTTGGTTTATTACAGATGAAGTAAATACCAACTATAACTCAGCACCGAATCCGTTGCTGGAACAAATGAAACAAGCAGGCATTCATGTAGTCATTACGGATGTGGACCCTTTGCGTGATTCAACTCCGGTATACTCTGCGGTCTGGCGAACCTTCTTCCAGTGGTTTGGCCAATCCGGGGATGGCTGGATCAAGAACCTGATGGCCACAGATGGTCCAGATGTCACTGTGCGTTCCTATCTCAAGCTGCTCAATGTGAAGGCGAATCACCGCAAAGTTGTTGTTAGTGAAAAGACGGCGATTGTCTCTTCCGGCAATATCCATGATGCGAGTGCTTACCACTCGAACATTGCATTTGAAGTAACAGGTCCAGTCATAGGGGATATTCTGCAATCAGAGCAAGCTGTACTTGATATCTCGGGCGGAGGCCAGGTTCCTGCCTACACAGCTCCTTCGAAGAATTCAAACACGGGAGATTTGCGAATACGCTATTTAACTGAAGGCAAAGTGAATGACGCTGTTCTCCATGAAATCAATCAGGCTGGCAAAGGTGATACCATATGGATGGGCATGTTCTATGTGGCCTCTCCAAAAGTATTGGAAGCCCTGTTGGAAGCCGAAAAACGAGGAACCGACATCCGGCTTGTACTTGATCCTAATGAGAATGCCTTTGGTCAGGAAAAAATCGGCATTCCGAATCGCCCTGTCGCCGCCGAATTGCATGATAAATCCAACGGTAAAATACAGATCCGCTGGTATAACACCACCAAGGAGCAGTACCACACCAAGATGATTTATATTGCCAAGGCAAGCGGAGATCATATCGTGCTCGGCGGTTCAACCAACTTCACACCCCGAAACATGAATGACTACAATCTGGAGAATGATCTATGGGTTGCTGCACCTCCAGACAATAAGTTCACGCGCGATATCGCGAATTATTTTGAGCGTATTTGGAATAATGATGATGCCGAGTTCACGTTGGACCTGGATGAGTTTCAGGAGAAGACCACGTTCTTGAAAGGTATCCTTTATAAGTTGCAGCTGATTTTGGGTCTTACGACCTTTTAGACAAGCACCACATTCATACCTGTATCCGCCTGTACTCTCGTGTGCAGGCGGATATTTTCATCTTGACAGGTGATGTGAAGTGTGAAAATATAATTACCTAACGACCGTTAGGAAGGTGATCTGATGACTGCACAATCCATTCGGGATGCAGCCCTGTTCCATTTTGCCAGAGATGGCTATGAGGGGGCTTCACTACGAGCTATAGCTGATGAAGTCGGGATTAAAAAACCGTCCATATATGCACATTTCAGCTGCAAGGATGACTTGTTTTTGCACACCCTGGCGTTTGCTTTTCACGAAGTAACACGGCACACACTCGAATATTTCCGTGATCATGAGGATCTGCCATTGGAGCAGAGGCTGAAGGGTTTGCTGATCTGGTTCGAACAAGAATACAATGCACACGCCTCTGCTCGCTTGATGCTGCGCAATTGTTTCTACCCACCACTTTCCCTGTATAGCGAAGTGATGGATCTGGTGTATCCGTTTATCGATGGTATGGAACGTGCGCTAACTCGTTTGCTGCAACGGGCAATACGTCATGGGGATATTTCACCCATTCCCGCGGAGCAGGCCGCCATTGCATTCATGACGTTTCTCGACGGGATTACCGTTGAGATCATCTATGGAAGTTCCCGTCGGTACAAGAGACGGTTGGAAGCATCCTGGCCTGTCTTCTGGCATGGCATTCATCATCTGAACGAAGAGGCACGAAGTGTTGTGCCGGAAGGAGATTCAACATCATGAACCGCAACTGGTTATATGTATTTGTCGGTGGCATTATTGAGATTGTCTGGGTAAGCGGGCTGAAACATGCCTCGAATGCCTGGGAGTGGACTTTGACGGGGATTGCCATCGTGATCAGCTTTGGACTGATTATTGCTGCTTCCAAAAGACTGCCTGTCGGTACGGTGTATGCCGTCTTTACGGGAATTGGTACGGCAGGTACCGTCCTTACGGAAATGGTCTTATTCGGCGAACCGTTCCGCTTGGCCAAAGTATTGCTCATTGGATTGTTGCTCTGCGGCGTAATCGGACTGAAACTGGTTACGGATCAGCAAGAAGCCAAAGGAGGTGCAGTATAATGGCTTGGATGGCAATTGTGGGTGCAGGGATATGTGAAATTTTCGGCGTGATCGGTATTAATGGTGCTTCTACTCGCAAAGGCTGGCCTTATATCGTACTGATGCTGGTATCGTTTGTGTTTAGCTTCTCGCTGTTATCTTACGCCATGACGTCCATTCCCATGGGCACAGCGTATGCGGTATGGACCGGAATCGGGACGGTAGGCAGCACGTTAACAGGCATGTTCCTGTTCGGTGAACGGAAAGAAGCGAAGCGTATCCTGTTTATCGCGATGATTTTGGTTGCAGCGGTTGGTTTGAAACTGATCACGTAACGGAACAACTGAATTACACTTTATAACTCCGATTGCAGTACCACTTTCCGATCGCTGTTATCCCCAGATTTCTTTGATTTCCTTTGAAGAGTGATAAATCCGGTGATAGCATATGCTTCCGAAGAAGCTTTCTTACAGAAAGCTTTAAGGCGAACACTCCGTTTGTTGGTTCTGCAATCTCCGTTATCGTGTACTTCTTAGCTTCCATTAGGATATCTATTAAATTCTGTAAAATAAAAAAGACGACTTCGATCAGGAAGTCGTCTTTTTTCGGATATGATAGAAATAGGGAACCTCCCTATACACTGCTACGTAAGAAAGGAGGGTTAATGTTGAAAAAATTATTGGCACGCTTTGGCTCTTATACTGGGTATGCCCTGCTGATCGGCATGGCTATCTTCTATCTCATCGCGCTAGTCGCCATTATTATACTCGCCTTGTACTCCTTCACTGGAGGAGCCTAAATTAAACGTTCTTGATAGCAACACCCCATCGTACATACAGGCTACACCTTGTTACATGTTGTTCTTTTTCCCTTTGATCATCCTCTTTCCTCCATATTATTTTTCCAATTTACTCCCATTTGAATTCCTTTAACGAGATCGTTTATACTTGGTTTGACCTTAAAGTCAATTCAAGAACTCACAAGTTCCCTGATGAGGTGAATGTATCGTTAATGAACCCTATACATGAGATGAATGAGAAGAAAAAACTCATCATTACTACAGCACTCAAGCTATTCTCATCCAAAGGCAGTGCTGCAACATCCATGCAAGAGATTGCTGAACTATGCGGGATGTCCAAAGGCAGCCTTTATATCATGTTCAAATCCAAAGAGGAACTGGAAGCCAGTACGCTGGAGTACTGCATGTACACGCTGATGGACGAGATGACGCAGATTGAGCATGAAACCAGCCTCTCCCCGCGAGAACGCCTGCACAAGCAGATTGAAACTCTGCTCATTCATGTAGCCGAATTCAAGGAATTTTTGCGGGTACAATTGCGAAGCATGATGATGGATGATGAACAGCAACGCAAGGAACAATGCCATCCACAGCAAAGAGATCTGGAGATCCGTACCTTACATTGGTTCAAGGATAAGCTGGAAGAGCAGTATGGACCGGAGATTGAACCATATACGATTGATCTTATTTTGTTGACACACGGACTGTTCCTCTCCTACGTCAAAATCTGGTTTACAGAGATGCCTTCTCTCACCGTTACCAAAATGGCAACAAACTTGCTGCAAATGATGGATTATGCCGCACATGGATTCCTTAACCAACGACCTGAGCCTTTGATTCCGTTGGAGGAATGGCCTGCCTGGATTACCGAGGCCCATCCAGATTCCACGGTGATGCGACATCCTATCCATATCATCAAACAAATGCAGGATGTCGCCGCCTCCGATTTGCCCGCAGGGCAACCGAAGAATGATGTACTTGAAACCATTGCCATTCTCAGACAGGAGATGATGGAATTCACGCCGCGGCGTGCCATTATTCTGGGCATGATGCACAATCTGGAGAACGTAACTGCCATTCAACCCTTGCATTCCGAGCTTCAGCATATTTTGGATGCCATGTATAGCCGGTTCATCCCTGCTGACTCGTCACACACATAAACAGGAGAAACAGAGAGGAGAAGAAACCATCGTATGAAAGGTATTATTAATTTTTCACTGAACAACAAGTTTGCGATCTGGATTCTGACAATCATCATCTCATTCGCAGGTTTGTACAGCGGATTGACGATGAAGCAAGAGACCATTCCGAACATCAACGTACCGTTTCTGAATGTCACTGCCATTGATCCGGGGGCTGCACCGGAGGGAATTGTTGAAGATGTCACGAAGCCGCTGGAAGTAAAGCTGCGGAATGTTGATGGCGTTAAGACGGTTACCTCCACGTCCATGGAGAATGCAGCATCCATCACACTCGAATTCGATTATGGAACAGATCTGACCAATGCAACGGCAACCGTTCGTGAGGCACTGAATGAAGTACAACTGCCTGACAGCGTACAGAAGCCGACCATTTCCAAGTTCAGCATTAACTCGTTCCCGGTTGTATCCCTAAGCCTGTCCGACAAGGACGGTGGTGACCTGGAACAATTGACACGACTGGTTGAATCGGATATTCAGCCTGCACTCGAAGACATTGAAGGTGTAGCTCAGGTTCAGGTGTCAGGTCAATATGTAAAAGAAGTTCAATTGAAGTTCGATCAAGCCAAAATGGCCGAGCTGGGCCTAACGGAAGACACGGTAAACGGCATCGTTCAAGGTTCATCCATTCGTGTGCCCCTGGGACTGTTCGAACTGGATAAATCCCAGAAAGCCGTTGTCGTAGATGGCAACATCGTCGACATCGATGATCTGAAAAACCTTGCCATTCCAGTCGTACCCGGCGGTGCCGGCGCTTCTGCAGGCAATGGCTCAAGCGCAGCTCCACAAGGCTCTGGAGCACCAACAGGTGAAGGCTCCGCGGCTGGTGATGCAGCTCAAGGTACAGCTCCTGGCTCTGCACAAGGAACAGACCCTGCCGCAGGCCAAGCTGCTGGCGGTAACGCCAGTGTAGGTAGTCCTTCTGGTGCTGCCAATGCGCCGGGCATTCCAACTGTAAAGCTAAGTGAAATTGCCAAGATCGAAGTCATCGGTCAAGCGGAATCCATTTCCCGGACAGACGGTAAGGAATCCATCGGTATTTCCGTTGTAAAATCCAACGATGCCAACACGGTTGATGTCGTGAATGCAGTTAAAGACAAAGCGGAAGAATTGCAGAAGCAGTTCAAAAATGCAGACCTGACTGTACTTCTCGACCAAGGTAAACCGATCCAGGACTCGGTGAACACGATGCTGGGCAAAGCTGTTTTCGGTGCTTTGTTTGCCATCCTGATCATCTTGCTGTTCCTGCGTAATATTCGTTCAACCATTATCTCCATTATCTCGATCCCGCTCTCCTTGCTCATGGCATTGACTGCGCTCAATATCATGGATATTACCTTGAACATGATGACACTGGGTGCCATGACGGTTGCCATCGGACGGGTTGTCGATGACTCCATCGTTGTTATCGAGAACATCTACCGCAGATTAACACTCAAAGGAGAGAGACTGAAAGGCCGTGAACTGGTCCGCGAAGCAACGCGCGAGATGTTCATTCCCATTCTTTCTTCCACGATCGTAACGATTGCGGTATTCCTGCCACTGGCATTGGTAAGCGGTATGGTTGGTGAGCTATTCCTGCCATTTGCATTGACCATGGTATTCGCCTTGCTGGCATCCCTGATCGTTGCCATTACCATCGTGCCCATGCTTGCGCATTCCCTGTTCCGTAAAGGACTCAAGAACAAGCAGAATCACGAAGAAAAACCAGGCAAGATGGCGGAAGGTTACAAACGCCTGCTAAACTGGACCCTGTCACACAAACTCATTACGGTCAGTATTGCAGTGATCCTGCTGGTCGGCAGTTTGTTCCTGTACCCATTCATCGGTGCAAGCTTCTTGCCGGAACAACAGGATAAATATGTGACAATTACGTACAACCCGCAAACCGGAGCTTTGCGTGAAGATGTAGAAAAAGAAGCACTTGTTGCCGAGAAGTGGTTGCTGAAACAACCGGGTCTGGAGAAAATGCAATATTCCATCGGTGGAAGCAATCCACTGAGCAGCATGGGTGGCGGCAGCTCCAACTCGGCTCTCTTCTATATTGAATATAACAAAGATACAAAAGACTTCACCAAAGTGAAGGAACAGCTTGTCGAAGGATTGAAGAAAGAAGTTACCGTAGGAACCTGGAATGAGCTCGACATGTCCGGCGGTCTGGGTGGCAGTGGCCTGAGCCTATCCATCTATGGCGATAATGTAGAGCAGCTCAAACCTGTATCGGACGAAATTCTGAAACTGGTTGAAGCGGATACGGATAATTTTGAAAAAGCAGACACCACACTCGCTGACACTTACGGGCAATATACGCTCGTGGCAGATCAGGAGAAACTAAGTTCCTTGGGTCTGACTGCTGGCCAACTGGCCATGGCATTGAGCCCGGTACGGGAACGCCCTGTGCTCACGGAAGTTGATATTGATAACAAAACGTATAAAGTATATGTAGAGACAGACGATAAAACATTTAGCAGCATTCAAGAGATTGAGGATGAAACCGTCACTTCACCGCTTGGCATCCAAGTACCAATCAAAGATGTTGCCAAAGTGGAAGAAGGCACCTCCCCGAACTCCATCATGCAAATTGATGGTAAGGTGGTTGTACAAGTGACAGCCAACATCCTGGCTTCGGATGTAACGAAGGCTTCAAGTAGCTTACAGGCTGAGATCGACAAGTTGGATCTGCCTGACGGCGTTGAAGTGAAGTTCGGCGGTACAACCGAACAGATTAATGATACCTTTACTCAGCTTGGTCTCGCCATGCTGGCAGCCATCGCCATTGTATACTTCGTGCTTGTTGTAACGTTCGGCGGCGGTTTGGCACCATTCGCCATCCTGTTCTCCCTGCCATTTACGGTGATTGGTATTATGGTAGGTCTGTTCATCGCTGGGGGTACACTTGACGTCTCCGCCATGATGGGTGGACTGATGCTTATCGGGATCGTGGTCACCAACGCCATCGTGTTGATCGACCGTGTTATTCACAAGGAAAAAGAGGGTATGCCTACCCGTGAAGCCTTGCTGGAAGCCGGTGCAACACGTCTGCGTCCAATTCTGATGACCGCTCTCGCAACCATCGGCGCCCTGTTGCCATTGGTTACAGGTCTCGAAGAAAGTGCGGGGATCATCTCGAAAGGATTGGGAATTACCGTAATCGGCGGTCTGATCAGCTCCACGCTGCTTACACTGGTTATCGTACCGATTGTGTATGAGTTCCTGATGAAATTCAAAAAGAAAAGAATTGAAGATTAAGAAGTAGAGAGTTGTTCTCATATAACGGTTCGAGTACAACTTAGATACAGACTATACGTTCTAACCTCTTGCTCCTTAGCGCATATTGGAATGATTGAATTCCGATGTAATGCTAAGGGGCTTTTTTATGTAAATTCAAACGAGATATTGACGACAGAAATAGTCTAAGGAAGCGGAGCTAAAAGCTTTATATAAGAGAAAATTACTTCAGGAACATAGGCCTCGCTCTCATTGGAGTAGAGAATGCGTCACATTGAATGACATAGAAACACATCTTTTTAATCAAAATGACAAAAAGAAGATACCTATTTGTCATTTAAAACAAATGAACGTGAGATTTCAGCCCATCTCCTGTAAATCGACTTATAATATGGATTAATTATGCAAGTTAACGGATTCCAGCTCCAGATAGATCACATGTATTGGGGAAGGACGGTGGTTGTGTGGGGGAGACAACGCTTCATATTCAAGTCAGAGACATGTTAAAACGTCCCGTGTTTCGCAAGGCAGAGGTTCTGGCCAGTGATCGTGCGCTGGAGCGGTATGTTCGCTGGGTTCATATTATGGAAGTACCTGAGGTTGGGGATTTGCTCAATGGCGGGGAATTGGTGCTGACAACAGGCATTGGCTGGCAGGAAGGTGAGCAGCAAGGTCTGTCTTTCCTGCGTCAGCTAATTGCACGTGGGGCTGCCGGACTCTGCATGGAACTGGGGGATCACACCAAGTCACAGCTCGGTGCCATGAAAGAAATTGCAGTCGCAGCGGATTTCCCATTGATCTGGTTCCACGAACAAGTCCGTTATATTGATATTACACAAGACCTGCATTTCACCCTGATTCGCAGTCATCAGCGGATGATCGCCGAACTCGATCATCTCACCACCTCGTTTAACCAACTTCTTCTGAATGGAGATGGCGTACAACCCTTACTTCGATTGCTATCACGAACAACCGGATGTGCCGTGGCGTTATACCCACTTGAAGGGGAAGCAAGTAGCGTTCCCTATTGCTCGCCAGAGCAGCTGGAGACTCGGCGGCAGGATTGGTTTTTGCAGCGAGGACGATCGGATCAAGTAGATATTTCGAAGGAAGCCCCACTAACCAGGAACGCTTGCCATCTATACTATCTGCCTGTTCAGGCGTTGGACTACACCTTTGCCGACCTTGTGCTGATGCACCAAAAACTGCCGGAGCATGATTCAAATATACCTATCAATCCTTCGGATGAATTCGTCATTCAGGCACTGGAACGTTGCGCGGCAGCGATCGCCCAGGACTGGATGCGAACCAAATACATGGAAGAGAAACGTCGCTACAAAGAAGATATGTGGGTCATTGACTGGCTTAACGGACATCACTCCACGAAGGAAATCCATGAATATGTCTCCACGGTCAATCCCCTTCTTGCAACGAGCAAAGCGAACATCATCCTATTCGACAGCAACCCCGCATACACAGATAGTCTCAGACTCCAGAAGATATTAATCCAACGCAACATCGTCGCCCGTTCCGTGTTCGCCCGGGAGAACTTCACCCTCTACAGCACCGTTCTGAACCACCAGATCATTCTTATCATTCTCGACCCACTACCTGGATCTCAGCGCAAAAGCAGTCTCTGGCGCTGCATTGAACAATTGCAGCAGCACGAGCAGGAACAGACCCATCGTCTCTTCTCTGGTCTGTTCGCTATCGGTCATAGCTGCGCGAATCTCTCCCGTCTAAAGGAAAGCCTGGAATCCGCAAAAGAGACACTGCGGATTCAGAAGGACATCGGCGAGATGCAGCAGCCCTTTTACAGTAATCTTCATTGTTATCGCATCATTGCCAACATGAAGCAGAGCGGTAATCTGGAAGATTTTATCGAAGAATATCTGGGTCCTCTTATCCGTTACGATATGGAGAAAGGAGGCCAATTACTGCGCACACTCAAGCAATATTTCGTATTGTGCTGTTCCAAGCAAGAGACGGCTACCGCTCTTTATATTGTCAGACAGACACTCTATCACCGTTTGGACAAAATCGAAGCGCTTCTGGGAGAAGATTATATCCTCCCCGAAAAGCGAGTTGCGATTGAGCTCGCGATCTATGCGTATGAGTATGTTCATGGCCCCTTAGGTTGATCTGTTCTAAGCAATTCCAGCTCCCCGCTGCTCCTGAAGCTGGCGAATCAGGATATGACTGAACCACTTCCGTCCAGATGCTGTACCCACGTATTGCTCTTGTTTCTCCTCGGGAAGATCCGGGTGCTCCCATATGACATGAGCACCCTCCAGATGTTCCCGTACCTCATAGATTCGATACCCCTGCGCAACCATTCGCTCGATGGCGATCCTCTCGGCCTCAAACACATCATGATCCGACATCAGCTTATCCCTCCATTCACTGCCGCCACAGGCTGTTTCAATGGCATGGGTACACCTGCATCATATTTGTTGCGCTTCACATATTGCCCTGCTCCCGCTGTCCCGGCATACTGCCGATCTCGAATGACATACTCCCCACGGCACAACACCGTCACCGGACAACCCTGTACCTGCATGCCTTCAAATGCACTGTAATCAACATTCATATGATGCGTATCTGCCGAGATCACCCTGTTTACAGAGGGGTCAAAAATAACGATATCCGCATCTGTCCCTACAGCCAGAGTCCCTTTCTGCGGAAACAATCCAAATAACTTACTTGCTCTTGTCGAACATAGATCAACCCATTGATTGAGCGTAATCCGCCCTTTGACTACACCTTCCGAATACAGAATACTGAGGCGATCTTCAATGACAGGCCCTCCGTTCGGAATTTTGCTGAAATCATCCTTGCCCAGATCCTTCTGCCCTTTGAAATTAAACGAGCAATGATCAGAGCCAATCGTCTGCAACTGACCGCTTTTCAATGCATTCCATAGTACTTCCTGATGCGCTGCTTCCCGCAGCGGCGGTGACCAGACATACTTTGCACCCTCGAAGTCTGGCTGATCCATGATCGACTGATCCAACGTCAAATACTGAGGACAGGTCTCCCCCCAGATTCGGTAACCCATTTCACGCATACGCGCGATCTGCTCCACAGCCTCCGCACAGGTCACATGCACCACATACAACTGTGAATCCGCAAGTGCAGCCAGTCGTGCTGCTCGGCCTGTCGCTTCTCCCTCCAGCATGGATGGACGAGTCAGTGCATGATGAATTGGCTCCGTGCGCCCTTCGGCGAGTGCTTGTCGAACCAGCAGGTCAATAACATCCCCGTTCTCGGCATGCACCATGACGAGTGCGCCATACTCTTTTGCCTTTTGCAACGTCTGGAAGAGAATCCCGTCATCGGCTTGAAACTGGTTTTTATACGCCATGAACACCTTAAAGGATGACACACCCTCTTCTTCAATGATCTGCGGTAACTCCCCCAACACCTGATCATTCATCTCCCCGATCATCAGATGGAAACCATAGTCGATAACGGCTTTACCCTCGGCTTTGGCATGCCATTCCTGGAGAGATTCGATTAATGGACGGCCTTTTTGTGTCAGGCAGAAATCAATAATCGTCGTTGTACCGCCAAAGGCTGCCGCTGTCGTTCCCGTTGCAAAATCGTCCGCTGTTACTGTTCCACCGAATGGCATATCCAGATGTGTATGCGGGTCGATACCGCCCGGAATAACGTAACAGCCTGAAGCGTCCACAACTTCCATATGTTCATCCGGGGTAAGCCCGATGCCAATCTGTGTGATTTTACCCTTTTCAATCAAAATATCTGCTTCAAAGGTATCTGACGCTGTCACCAACACACCGTTACGAATCAATTTGCGGGTACTCATGATATCGCCTCCTTGGTTGATTGATCTCCGACCGATTGCAGCATGGCAATCGCAGACTGACGTTCATTCCAGGTTACAGGCTCCTGCTCAGGCACAAGCTCCACCATCTCAATCGCCCCATCCACCGGGCACACGATCGAACACAGATTGCAGCCAACACAATCCTCCTCCACCACTTCCAGATAGGCACCGGACGGGTCGGTCAACATATCAATACACTGGTGCGAAGTGTCCTCACACGCAATATGGCATTTGTTGCAATTAATGCAGACATCGCGGTTGATGCGAGCGACCACTTTGTAATTCAGATCTAAATTGCCCCAATCCGAGTATCGCGGAACCGTCTGGCCTACCAACTCTGCTACGCTGCTCAGACCCTTCTCATCCAGATAGTCATTCAGCCCATCAATCATGTCCTCTACAATGCGGAATCCATGATGCATCGCTGCGGTACATACCTGAACCCCTGTAGCACCCATAAGCAAAAACTCTGCCGTATCCCGCCAGTCGGATATGCCACCAATACCCGAGATTGGCACACCCACCTCCGGATTACGTGCGCACTCGGCAACCATGTTCAGTGCAATTGGCTTCACAGCTGGGCCACAATACCCGCCATGCGCTCCTTTGCCGCCTACATGTGGCACGGTATTCCACGAATCCAGATCCACACCTGCCAGGGAGTTAATCGTATTGATCAGGGAGATCGCATCTGCGCCGCCGCGGACAGCTGCCCGGGCGGTTGCCGTAATATCCGTGATATTCGGCGTGAGCTTCACAATCACTGGTGTGGTCGCCACTTCCTTCACCCACATCGTCTGTAGTTCGACCAGGTCAGGTTGCTGACCAGAGGCGGCTCCCATACCACGTTCAGCCATGCCATGCGGGCAGCCAAAGTTCAGTTCCAGACCGTCGACGCCGACGGCTTCCACCTTTTTCACAATCTCATGCCACTTCTCCCGCGTAGGTTCCACCATCAGTGAAGCGACAACCGCGCGATCTGGGAAGCGTTTCTTGGTCTCGGCAATCTCCCGCAGATTCACTTCCAGCGGACGATCGGATATCAATTCAATATTGTTAAACCCCGCCACCCGCTGTCCGCCGAAATGAACCGCCGCAAAACGCGAGGATGTATTAATAATCGGCTCACCCAGTGTCTTCCACACCGCGCCGCCCCAGCCCGCTTCGAACGCACGCTGAACCTGATACCCCGTATTGGTCGGTGGTGCAGAAGCCAACCAAAATGGGTTGGGTGATCGAATACCTGCCAGATTAATGGATAAGTCAGCCATAACGATCCCTCCTTGGTGTTTGACCTTATTAGTTACACTGAACAATCCGATGACAGAACAACCTTCCGATCGCTGTTATTCCCAGATTTTTTTGATTCCTTTTCTAAAGGGAAAATCCGGGAATAAAGGCGAGCACTTCGTTTCTTCAGGTCCTTTCTGTCCTCTCCGTTTCGTGTAAATGTTTAGTACAATGTATACCGTTGTATTGGATATTTGGTCGTGCTCAGGATCTCTGCGTAGTATCGGTGTTGCTGGATAGCACCTGTAATCTAACGAACCGTACACCTCTTATTCGACTCATTTGCGGCACTTTCAAAATCTAACGAATCGTAGAAAGCTTATTGGGCTGTAATCGCTCATTTAGGCTTTATTTCAACAGGTGTCTGTCAAAATAAGACGTGTGAGATTCGTTAGATTTTTCAAGCCTCCATAATTGCCACTATAAGGTGTGCAGGGTTCGTTAGCGCGTCAGGGATGCGAGAATGCGAGGTTCGATGCATACCAGACATCTTGCTCAGATCTACACCTCATCTCTCTAGCCATCCCTAGCGTCCTCCCACCCGTACTCTTTCCTCTCACCCTTTCATTGACACTTTCCGTGCTCTTTATTTCCCTTTTCTTCCTCACCACTTACGCCGTCTCTTCCACCTGCCCAGGCAATGCCTTCATGACTGCGGCGGCGGCCAACTTACCCTGCTGGGCAGCCGAGACAACCATCGCCTCACCCTGGCCCTGACCAAAAATAACATCTCCTGCCGCATAGATCTGAGGATGCGAGGTACGGTACGTGTGCGGCTCAATCTCGACAACGCCCCAGTGATGACGCAGTCCAAACGCTTCGATTAATGGTAATAAACGATGCTGTCCAATCGCCCGAATGACCGTATCACATTCAATCATGAACTCCGATCTCTCCACGGGCACAGGCAATGCACGCCCACCTCCAGGCGGAGTAATCAGTTCCATTTTCACACATTCTACAGCCTGAACCCGACCGTTCTCGTCTCCGATAATACGCTGCGGCATCGTAAACCAGCGGAACTCCACACCCTCCTGCTTGGCAAACGTATATTCAAACGCATACGCCGTCATCTGGCTTTCCCCGCGCCGATATAACATCTGCACCCGCTCGGCACCCAGACGCACCGAACAGGTCGCTGCATCTACCGCCGTATTGCCCGCGCCAATCACGGCGACCTTCAGACCATTCAGTGCCGGCGGAACACCCTGCTTCGTAGACTCCACCAGTTCAATCGCATCATAGACACCTTCCAGTGTCTCTCCTTCAATGCCCAGCATGGGCACCGATCCCATGCCGCAAGCCAGAATGACCGCTTCATGCTGCTCCAGCAACTGCGTAGCAGGAATATCTACACCAATGCGCACCCCGTAACGGATTTGCACACCCAGCGCTTCCACCTGCTCCACTTCCCATAACGCAACCGATTCGGGCAGACGGAAGGATACGATGCCGTACGTGTTTAGCCCACCGCCTTTGGGTTTGGCTTCATAGATCGTCACCTCATACCCTGCACGCCCCAGTTCACGTGCCGCAGATAATCCTGCAGGCCCGGCTCCTACAACAGCAACATTTCTCCCATTGGGAGGTGCTGCCTGGAATAACGGCTCATTCTTCGCCCGTGCCCAGTCGGTGGCGTAACGCTGCAAGTCACCAATACGAATCGGCTTCGACGATTCGTTCAGCACACATGCGCCTTCACACAACTCTTCTGTGGGGCACACGCGTGCGCAGCTAGCTCCCACCGGATTCGCATCCATGATGGTGCGGGCCGATCCTTTCAGGTGCCCTGTTGATATTTTGCTAATAAAAGAAGGGATATTAATGTCGGTTGGACAGGCCTTGATACAAGGTGCATCGTAACAGTACAGACAGCGGTTCGATTCCTCCATCGCTTCCTTACCTGTCATGGCGGGTTTCATCTCGGCAAAACGACTCTCCCACCCATAATCGGATAACGTTGTTCCTGAGCTGTTCATCAATGTCGTGCACCTCCTGGAGAATGATCTACGCTATCTCAAACTCAAACAAACTTGCGTGCATTATACGTTCCACCCCGCTGACAGAATCACTTACCGATCACGTGTTGCCGCTTCCTACAGACTAACCAGATGTTCGTACGTTTCCGGCCTGCGATCACGGTAGAACTGCCATACATTACGTACCTCACGAATCATCTCCGTATCCATCTCGCCAATGACGACCTCATCCTGATCCCTGCTGCCGATGGCAACCACTCTGCCTCGTGGATCGACCAAGTACGACTGCCCATAAAATTCACCCATATTCCACGGCGCTTCCACGCCGACCCGGTTGATGGCTGCCACATAATAACCATTAGCTACCGCGTGAGCGGGTTGTTCCAGTTTCCACAGATATTCCGATGTACCTGCAACCGTAGCAGATGGATTAAACACAATCTCTGCACCTGCCAGCCCGAGCAATCGTGCCCCTTCCGGAAAATGACGATCATAACAGATGTACACACCCACTCTGGCGTAGGCCGTATCAAATACCGGAAACCCGAGGTTGCCTGGTTTGAAATAATACTTTTCCCAGAACCCATTCGTACCCTCACCTGCTTCCACATGCGGGATATGATGTTTGCGGTATTTGCCCAGATACGTACCATCTGCATCAATAACGGCTGCCGTATTGTAATACGAAGCAATGCCCTCCACCTCGTACACCGGCAAAATAATCACCACCGCAAGCTCCTTCGCCAACTCCTGAAACAGCTTGGTCGTGGGCCCTTCCGGCACGGGTTCAGCGGATGCATACCATTTTGGATTCTGCTCTGTACAAAAGTACGGTCCATAAAATACTTCCTGCAATCCAATGATCTTGGCCCCTCTTGCAGCAGCTTCACGGACCAACGTGATGTGCTTCTGAACCGCAGCCTCTTTGTGAACTTCAATGGGAGCCGAACCTTCAATCTCATGTGATGCCTGGATTAATCCGATGCTGATTTTTCCCATATCGTCACAACGCCTCCTCAGGTAAAATGGTTGGTTGGTTCACTCCACCGCACATCCTTCGAATGGTTCGATACAGCACTTCCGTGCCGAGTCCAATATCCTCCGGAGAGGAATATTCGCTGGGATGATGACTGATGCCGTCCTTGCTACGGACAAAGATCATGCCATAATCACACACACGCGAAAGGGCCAACGCATCATGGAACGGACCACTCATCAGTTCTGGCAAAGTAACCCCGACCTCTTCCGCAGATGAACGAATCACCGATTGGATTGACTCTGCACAATACCTTGGCTCACTGTTCGTATCCTCGGTCAGCGAATACGTTAGACCATATCGGGAACTCACGTCATCCAAAATGTTCATCAATCGGGCTTCCAGCCGGTTCCTGCGTTCCATCTCCATGTCTCGTAAATCAACAGTGAAGCTGACTTCCTCCGGGATGATATTACGCGAATCCGGAAACACTCTCAGACTTCCTACCGTACCTACAGTTGGAGCTTCTGGGTCTTCTCTCACCATATCGTCAAAAGCGGAAATAACTCTGGCGCTGCCTGCCAGAGCATCATGCCGCATGCCCATCGGAACGGAGCCGGCATGACCCGCCATACCTTTCATCGTAACCGTAAGCCACAGCGGACCCGAGATGCCGGTCACCAGACCTATCGGAGCATTCAGCGATTCCAGCACTGGCCCCTGCTCAATGTGCAGCTCCAGATAACTGCCTATGGAATCTGGCGGATAGATCGCTTCTTCAAAATCCGAAGGAGAACAGCCGAAGGCTTCCAGCGCCTCCTGGCGGGTCACACCGTTTTTATCCTGCCGCTCCAGTTCGCCTTCTTCCAACTGACCGGTTATACCACGCGAGCCGAACAGGCCTTTGTTAAAACGGGAACCTTCTTCATCGCAAAAGGCAATCACCTCAATCGGCATACGGGGCTGAATGCCATTTTCGATCAGGCATTGCACGGCTTCGAGTGCACCGAGCACACCAATCGCTCCATCATATCGACCGCCGTATGGCTGAGAGTCGATGTGGGAACCAATCATGAGGATCGGCAGCGCCTGATCCGCACCTTCCAGACGACCAATCAGATTGCCGAAAGGGTCAAGTCGCGTCGTCAAACCCGCCTTTTCCATCCATAGGCGAACCTGTATGATGCCGTCCATATCCTCCGGGGTCAGGGCAAGTCGACAGACGCCCGTCTCTGCGATTCGGCCAATCTGTGACAACTGCTCAATTCGCTCATTCAGCCGAAGCTGATTGATGAGTTTGCCTGTTGTGGTCTGCATCGTCCCTCACCTCCTTGTGCATTGTTATCACATCATGTGTTGAAACACTTTATTTTGCTTGCCAACACTTCTGTCGTACTTGTCTTACATGTGTGTTCTCATCCATATCCAGTTACTAACTCGCATCCAGACTTCGCAACGCAGCGAGCAAACTTCCTGCGATTAGGTCCAGTTCTTCCTCCGTGGTGACAAACGGCGGGGAGATCGTCAAAATATTCGCAAACCCTGGCACGGTATCTCCGTTCTTGCCGATCAGAATGCCATCCCGCTTACAACTGGCGAGCACCTTCATTACTTTATCCGCTTCCGCAGGAGACCCGTCTGCTTCAATCAATTCCACCCCACAGGCGAATCCGAATGAACGGATATCCCCCACAATGGACAGCTCCAGCAATGGTTCCAGCTTCTCACGAAGCAGGTATCCCAGTTCCTCCGCACGGCTGACCAGATTCTCTCGTTCCAGAATTTCCAGATTCGCCAACGCTACCCGACAGGACACCGGATTCCCACCAAATGTATTCACATGACGAAAATGCGCATCTGTTCCGGGTTCCCGGAACGTGTCATACAGATCGGCTCGCACCGCCGTTGCGGATAGCGGTGAATAGGCACTGGTCATGCCTTTTGCCATCGTCACCATATCTGGCTGAATACCATAGTTCTGATGACCAAACTTCTGCCCCGAGCGGCCAAAACCACAGATGACCTCATCGACAATGAGCAGCACGCCGTAGCGCTGACAGATCTCTTGCACGGTGCGCATATAATCCGGCGGAGGAACAATCATGCCACCCCCAGTGATCACCGGCTCCATAATCACTGCGGCAACCGTTTCAGGACCTTCCCAACGAATCACCTCTTCATAGATGGTTGCACACTCGAGTCCGCATCCATCCTTGTTTCGCCCAAACGGGCAGCGGTAACAATACGGTGGTGGAACATGAGAGAAACCTACGCCGAGCGGTTCATATTTGATCTTGCGGGCGGCTTGCCCGGTGGCGCCCAGTGCCCCCATGGAGTTACCGTGATAGGCACGGTGACGGGAGATGAATTTGTGCCGAGTAGGCTCACCATTCTGATGGTGATACTGACGGGCTATTTTGAAAGCCACCTCATTCGCATCTGAACCCGAGTTGGAGAAGAAGATTCGATACTCCCCCTCCAACCAATCATTCAGCTTCTCTGCCAGCAAAATCGCCGGTTCGTGACTCTGCGTCATCGGTACATAAGCGAGGGATTTCATCTGTTCGTAGGCACTTCTCGCAATTTCCTCACGGCCATGCCCTACATTCACACACCATAGTCCAGACATCGCATCCAGATAACGTGTACCATCCTGATCGGTGATCCAGCTGCCCTCCCCACTTACCGCAATCATCGGATGATCGTTATGAGGTGAGATGTGATGCCATACGTATTTACGATCCTTCTCCAGCCATTCTTCCTTCGTACCGCCAAGCGGCTGAGGTTGCTGATCCACAGAACTCATTCGTCATCCTCCTCCACACGTTTATTTCACCGCTTCTTCATAGATGCTTTTCTCCAGCGCTTCATCCAGGTTGGCGGCTTTTTTGATCAGGCCATAATTCAGCGCAATATCCGCAGTTCGGGTAAATGATTCGTCTACAAAACTGCCGACTTGCTGCTCCGTAAATCCTTCCGGCCGAATCAGCTTTGCAATCTCTTCCAGCATCGTGACCTGATGCTCACGAGTGGTACTGCCCTCCGTCACATTACTCATCACAATATCCACTGTCTCATTCTGATTGTCGATGGCGTAATTCCAGCCCTTCAGAATGGCACGGGTCACTTTGACCGCAAGCTCACGGTTGCTGTCTACCCAATCTTTCTTGGCAATCAGCGTATCCTCCAGCATGCCAACACCGGCATCTTCAATGTTGAACACATCCAGATCGGATTCTTTTGTTCCACTTTCCAACACCACGTGGTATTCGT
This sequence comes from Paenibacillus sp. FSL R5-0749, assembly GCF_038595085.1. Lineage (NCBI taxonomy): Bacteria > Bacillati > Bacillota > Bacilli > Caryophanales > Paenibacillaceae > Paenibacillus > Paenibacillus sp. FSL R5-0749. Next base: position 6,117,495 of record NZ_CP152005.1, read on the forward strand.
TATAGATCGTTGCTGTCGCCACATCTACCTGGTCATTAAAAAACTGATCCATCGTGAAGCCCTGCTTCACCAGTTCAATGTCTTTCTTCGGGTCCAGGCCATTCTTCTCCATGAATGCGAGCACCTGAAACTGCTGACTGCCGAACCAGGTACTGACCTTCTTGCCTTTCATCTGAGCGGGATCGGTAATACCTAGCGACTTCTTGGCGATCAAGCGATAACTGCTCTTCTGTGAGATCTGGGCGAGTGAGACGAGTGGTAGACCGTTATCCCGGCTGACCAGCAGACTGTCCACTCCGGTGATCCCTACATCGGCGGCGCCATTGACCACCTGCTGCTCAATCACGATATCCGGGCCACCCGGAATAATCTCGGCATCAATGCCTTCATCTGCAAAAAAACCTTTTTCCTTCGCTGCATAGATCCCGGCAAATTGCGCCTGAGGCACCCATTTCAGTTGAATTTTCACTTTGGTTAAGGGTTGATCTGCTTCGCCCGCCCCTCCTAAACTTGCAGCAACAGGTTCAGCGGCCGGCTCGGACTTCGTAGAACATGCACTCAGCATCGTAACAACCAACAGGACCAATACCAGCAAACCCGGCTTCAACGTTTTGTACATGGACAGAACAACCCCCTGTTTATATACGATTTATCAATCATCAGTCCGTGTTCAAAAAAGTCTGGTTTTCAGTACCGTGGACTTATTGAACAACCTCAATCACGTATTACGATCTATGGTTGATACCCTGATGTACGTTAGTGATCTGTGCGTGCACGATTCCACGGAATGAGTCGCTTTTCTGCCAGGACAACCGCTTCATACAACACAATACCGAGCGCGGCGGCGATGACAATGCAGGACCAGGCCAAGGGCATGTTCGCCAATCGAATCTGATCGGAGAGTAAGTACCCCAGCCCCTGGGAGGCGATGAAAAACTCACCCACAATGGCCCCGATAATACTGGTCGACATGTTGATCTTCAGACCTGCAAAGAGGGAAGGTATAGCATGAGGCAGTCTCAGCTTCCAAAAAAACTGCATCCTGCTTGCGGCGAGGCCACTCAGCAGATCACTGTACTGCGGCTGAATGGAGGTCAGCCCCTTAAACAAGCTGACCGCCATAGCCGCCATCGTAATGACGGTGATGACTGCAATACGCGACCAGATCCCGTCACCGAACCAATTGTTCATAATCGGGGCAAGAGCCACGATCGGAACAGCGTTCAGTGCCGACAGAACCGTAACCGCCGCCCTGCCGCTTGTGGGAAAGAACGATGCACCCGCTGCTGACAGAGCGCCCAACAGGGAACCGAGCAGGAATCCCCCCAGCATTTCGGTTCCGCTGTACATCGCATATCGAAAGAGCATATTGGCATTCTCCTGTATCGATGCCGCAATCGCGGAAGGCACAGGCAATTGGTAACTTTCCAGCGAGAATATCCAATGAAACAACCTGAGCTGCCAGAGGGAGAGAAACAATACACCCGCACCCCAAGGAAGCATGCTCAGTGCAATCGATCGCCTGCGAACGCCGGTGCCCAATCTGGCCTTTTCGGCTTGTCCCGGTTGTCCATGGATTTCCGATCCGGGAGCAGATGTCATCTGTGAACCAGGGAGGGGCGTAGCAGTTCCCGTTACAGCAGCAATTGCCACACCTTCATCACGTTTCCGCTGCATTACCCTACCTTCACTCATGTGGCATCGCCTCCTTTGGCCCTGAATTCAGGCTGCCAGGGGGTTAGCCAACGTTCGGCCAGACTGATGACCAGATACGAGATTAACCCAATGCCAATGCTAAGCATGATGGTGGCCCAGAACATGCCCACTTGGGCATGGCCGTAATATAACGAACTAACCATCAGGACACCGAGTCCGTCAGGGGCACCCATCAATTCCACAACGATAGAGGAGGTCACCGCTAGCGGAGCAGCTATTTTCATACCTGAAAATAATCCCGGCAGTGCTGAGGGCAACAGACATTTGATATATCGTGCAGTCAATGAAGCTCCACAGGAACGCATCAGTTCCAGATGCTCTGGCGCTGCACTTTTTAATCCTTTCAACGTATGGATGATGATCGGGAAGAAAGTTACGTACGCCGCCATAACCATTCGGGCCCATTCCGCGTTGTGAATGATGCCGTACACAATTGGTGCGAGACCAATAACCGGAACCATCTGTGAGGAGACTATATATGGCGATAACGTGCGCTCCAGCCATACAGCTCCGCTCATGAGCAGAGCCAGACCCAGGCCCAGCAGCGTTCCCCCTGCAAAACCAATGGCCGCATTGCCAAACGTGACCGCCCCCTGCTCTGCTAGCGTACCCGAGTAACGAAACAAGGCTGCAAGCACATCATGCAGATAAGGAAGGCGAGACGCCGCCTGCTGGGGTGACAGGAATAGTTGGAGCATCCAGGCGATTCCCTCCCACAGCACCAATACGGCCATAATCCAGATGACGACCCAGGATCGATATCCCGGTTTAAAGAACCGCAGGGACATGAGATTCATCACGCTCCTCGTAGAAGCAATTGCGAATGGTTGTGATCATGTGGTAGAAAGCATCCGTTTCTCTCAGTTCACTATGGCGTTCAGAAGGCAGGTCGACGGAATGAATGGAATGTACTTGCCCCGGATGCGCCGAGAGTACGATGATCCGGTCGGACAGAAATACCGCTTCGGGGATACTGTGTGTGACAAAGAGGAAGGTCTTGCCCGTTGAGCGCTTGATCTCAAGCAGCTCCAATTGAAGCTTTTCTTTGGTGAATTCGTCCAATGCGGAGAAGGGTTCATCCATGAGCAGCAGTGGCGGATCAAGCGCAAGGGCACGTGCAATGGATACACGTTGCTGCATGCCTCCACTGAGCTGCCACGGATAATGGTCGGCGAAGCGGGTTAGTCCTACCATTTCAAGCAGTTCACTGCTAATGCGGCGGCACTCCTTCCGGCGGGTACCGAGCAGCTCCAGTGGCAATTCCACATTGTGACGAACGGTGCGCCAATCGAACAAGGCGGGTGTCTGGAAGACAATACCGAACTGTCGCTGTAGTCGAGCCCGCTCTGGCTCCTGACCGGCAATTCGAACGGTGCCTGAGGTGGGCTGAAGCAGATCACCCACTAACCGGAGCAAGGTCGACTTGCCACAGCCGGAAGGGCCCAGCAGAGAGACAAACTCATTGGACTCGATCTGGAATGTAACATCCGACAAAGCAGTGACTTGTTGTGTACCTGTGCCAAAGACAACGGACACATGATCTACATCAATATGGCAGGCTTCAGGGACTGTAGCTGAGGGTGCGGAGGACATGGGCATTCTCCTTTGTGGAAGTTATTTTCATGGCACACAAGGCTGAATGGGAGGTTTATATACACGAACGTAACAGGTTTTCTTGTTAGATAATACTATATCGCTTTGGGCGGGGATTACATTATACAGAGTGTTTTGAGTATGGGCCTGTTCATGTTACACAATGTAAAATGAGATGTATTCTCAGATATATCCATGTGAGTTTTCCTCGTATTTAGCTAACATACATTTCACTTAACAACAAACGCACGATCATTTGTATTTATTGAATAAATATTCGGAAAATATGACATATGCCCTCGTATTCTTGTCCATTTTCTTGTATAAAGATTGAATAGACGTACAAGGGCTGCACCTCCACGTGTCACGGCTCCTGAATGATGAAGGCGGTATCACTATTCCGGATCAATCACCACGCAGGCTGGCTTCCTTTGTCATATATCACTTTGAAAACCACATATGTAGGTCTATCCAAAGATCAGTAGAACGAAGCTTTCAAATCCAGAAATCGGGGTGGTCATGATGTTTGATTGGCTGGGATGGAGAAAAGGATTGCCGCTGTGGCGATCGTATCGGTTGAACGCACATATGAAGGAAGATGTGGAACAGATTTTTGAGGGAATTGCCGAAACGAGACGGCAGATTATGATGGACTGGGCAGATGAACAGTGGAACCACATGGACCGTTTGCTTCAACAGATACAGTCGCTTCAATTACAGGATGTATTACAAGGTACACCGCAAGGAAGCAAACTAGATGCATGGTTTCAAGCCAGTTATATTCGAGCTGTTGATAGTACGGAGCTATTCATGCTGAACGAACAGAATCAGGTGGTATTCTCTACATATAAGAAACATATTGGACAGATCTATGAGGATCACGAAGCTTTGATAGGACCAGGATTGAAGTACTCCAGAGCAGGTCAGCAGGAAAAAAAATGCTTGTTTGGTCCTTACTCTGATCCCCTGACGCTGGATATTGGTCCACGCTCGTCCGCTTTTCACGATGATGTCACCTTGCTGTTTATCTCCCCAATTCTGCAGGAAGGTCGCTATGTCGGTTCGTTATGCAGCCGTGTCCCCGGGGATGTACTGGGTGACCTGATTCAACGAGAGTCCGGTCATATCTATCCTGATTCCGGTGACAATTACCTCTTTATGGCCGAGTCGATATTACGGCCTCATCTGCAACCCGGCACTGCCTTATCCCGAAGCCGCTTCGAAGACCGTACCTTTACGCATGGGGAAAACCTCAAAGATGGCGTCACCACCGAATGGGGCATCGTTTCCGTTAAAGAGCATACCGAGCTGGAACTGATGTTCACCGATCCATCGACCGGAGAACTGCACCCCGGAGTAGCAAACACCATTCAGAATGGTTCCAATCTGTTCGTAGCCTTTCCCGGCTACTCGGATTACCGACATATTTCTGTAATCGGCAAAGGCATCACCTTCCAGCTGCCACACTGTCCTGATCGCTGGGGCATGATGTGTGAAGGGGATTTAGAGGAAGTGTATCGGATACGAAATATCGGCTGGCGCCAGTTCAAGCAGCATAGTCTCTTCACGCTTTTGTCAGGCGTTGCAGGAGCTGCCCTTGTCTATGCCTTCACCGGAAGTGGATGGAGCGCTGCAGCAATAGCAGCATTTAACGTGTTATTCGGATTCTTCACTGCATTGCAGCTGCATCGTAGCCAATATCGGCGGGTTCATGAAGACTTGCGGCGCATCAGCCGTTTTATTCGAATTAATGCAGAAGGCAGGGGGGATCTGACCCAGCGTCTGGACACGTCTTCTTTTGCCCAAGACGAATCGGGTGAACTGGCGAAATGGATCAACAACATGATTGACTCTCTGGAAGGCATTATGCTGAAGGTACAACTTGCCACCGTAGACGTTATGGACAATCAGGTTCAGATGCGAACTTCAACAGAGACAACCCAGGGCACGACTGAACGAGTGAACCACAAGCTTGGTTCGATGATTCAGGCCATTCGCACCCAACTGGAAGATCTGGATCAGGCCAGAATTGCTGCCGATCACATGCGCATAACGCTGCAACAACTGGAGACCTCTGCAACCGAACAGATCGGCGTGGCCCAGCAGGAAGTGGAACGAATCGGCGATAAAATGACCCAAATCTCGGGAGCGGTATCCGATACCAACCGTACGATCCTGTCCTTTATGGATACGATGAAAGAGATTTACCGCGCACTGGCTGTCATTGACGAAATTTCAGCTCAGACCAATCTGCTGGCTCTGAATGCTACCATTGAAGCTGCACGCGTGGGCGAACATGGCCAGGGCTTCTCGGTCGTGGCAGGGGAAATTCGTAAGCTGGCTGATTTATCCCGTTCTTCTACTGAAAATATTCATCAGATTCTGGACCGAATCTCAACAGCAGCAGGAGCTGCTTCCCAATTAATCACAGAGGGTGATCAGGTACTTGCTGAAGGAACGACACTGGTTCAGGCCGCTTCGCAACTTCTGAAAAATGCTACCGCTGAAGAACCTGAGCGCACACAAGTCGTAGATCAAGTGGTCATGCTGATGGAAAATATCGCTGCAATCAGCCATCAAAATCGGGCGACTTCCGCTGAGGTAGAAGCCGAGATGATGGAGCTGATTCGTGATATGTTACAGGTTCAGCATTCTTCGCATAATGTGGAAGCCATTACAGTCTTTCTGCAACAACTCGTGGGACAATTCCACCTGAACCACCCCGCCAAAAATGCTGTCATCTGACGTTATCGTTGACGCGGATTGGAGAAATAGCTAAAATTTGATGCAACTGTTCCTTTTGAAATTGTCGTATCATTTATAATAGAAGATTTCCAATCTGAACCGATGAAAGGGTGGTCTGCATGGAATTGCTTCAGGATTCATTTGGCCGAATACATGACTACATCCGTATTTCTGTTACGGACCGCTGTAATTTACGCTGTGTGTATTGCATGCCTGCAGAGGGCATGGAGTTTGCTCCACATGATGAGATTATGAGCTACGAAGAGATCGCACAGGTACTGAAGGTGCTCGCTCCGATGGGCATGCGTAAAGTTCGGCTCACCGGGGGCGAACCATTGGTGCGCAAGGATCTGCATAAGCTCGTCGGCATGATCTCAGCGATTGAAGGTATTGACGATATTGCACTAACGACCAACGCTCTCCTACTGGATAAGCAAGCTCAAGCATTGAAGGACGCTGGATTGAACCGGATTAACATCAGTCTGGATTCCCTACGCGCTGATCGTTTCTCCATGATTACCCGGGGCGGGGATGTGAACAAGGTACTGAAAGGCATTGAAGCTGCAACAGCCGCTGGCCTTGCTCCGATTAAGCTGAATGTCGTGCTCATGAAGGGTATCAACGATGATGAGATCAAGGATTTCATTGCAATGACGATGGATCAACCTCTTCATGTGCGTTTTATTGAATATATGCCGATTGGACACGCTTCGGATTCATGGCGCAAATCTTATTTGCCGCTGGAAGCCGTGACAGATGTATGCGCTGAAGCAGGCTGGACGGTAGAAAATACAACAGGCCCTGCGGGCAATGGCCCATCACGCAATATGAAAATTGTGGGCTCCGAAGGCACATTCGGATTGATTCATCCCGTGAGCGATCACTTCTGTGATAATTGCAACCGACTTCGGTTGACCGCTGACGGACATATCAAAGCCTGTCTGTACTGGTCGGATGAGTATAATGTTCGCCGTTTCGTGGATGATCCGGATGCCATGGCGGCACTCTTCCTCAAAGCGCTGGGTACGAAACCGAAGAATCATGAAATGGCTCTGGCTTTGGAACAAAAAATGCAATCTCATACGCCGACTGTACGGCGCATGTCCCAGATTGGCGGATAATAAAGCAGACGAGAACTTGATTGTTCTCGCCTGCTTTTTTGTCATGTTTTCATAAATTTCTGAAAATAATCCATTCTCCTGTTTCATTTATTAAAATTTTAATTAATATATGTTATTGCCCTTGTTGGGTCTTCAAGATTCCGCTAATTCTGACGATGTATATACAATACATCTAGATGATATGCACACATACACTATAGGAGCTGAACCTTATTGAACATTGTTGAAGCACTCGTTGCAGCGAGTCCGTATTTTAAAATTATGCTCAAAGAACACGATATCATGATTGCAGTAACCGATACGGAGAAGTTCTGGTATTATGTTCCCAGCAACGAGCTCGATCTGGGGATCAAGGCCGGAGATCCCGTTTCCCTCGATGACCCTACACTCCGCCGGGCACTTATACACGGAGAGACTTCAGCAAACCGAATTGATGCAAAATTCTATGGCACATCAATCAATTCGGCGGCCACCCCACTTCGGGATGAGCAAGGAAATATTGTGGGCACACTTGCCATTGGTTTCTCTCTTCAGAATGAGGAGAAACTGGAGTATTTCACTGAATTAATCGGCGGGATCAGCGGCAGATTGACGGATATGGTACAGACGGTAGCCGCTCAATCCGAACAATTGACAGCCTCATCTACACAGATTTTGGACAATACGCGTATGGCAGTGCAGAACTCAGGCGAGGTTAACAAAGTCGCCGCATTCATCCGTGAAATCTCAGAACAGACCAATCTACTCGGTCTGAACGCGGCTATCGAAGCAGCCCGGGCTGGCGAAGCCGGTGCCGGATTCAGCGTCGTTGCATCTGAAGTGCGCAAACTTTCTACAGGTACCAAAGAAGCCACGGTAAATATCGAACGTTCCTTGAAGGATGTCCAGCATTCCATCCAGCAGATGGAACAGGAGATCACTTCCATCTCACAGTCTAGCAACCAACAGGCTGTGATGGTAACCGAGTTCAGCGAGGTCATTGATCAGTTGAATAGCGTAAGCCGTGACCTGAAAGTGTTTATTGAATCCATGCTGCTGAAGGCAGAATAAATTCGAAACGATGACCCTTACTTAAATGATTAACCATATATAAAAGACGCAACACCGAAGCGTTATCAAGCACTACATGTTTCATATCAATAACCAGGTCAGCAGGCATCTATTGATAACCAAATTCAGCACCTACATAAAACTCCCCATGTGATTAACGTCACGGGGAGTTTTCTAATTCCAAACAAAATAAGCCACATCACGTCCTTCTATGCATAGATGAGTTTCCACAGCATCATAACGGCCAGCCCGACCATGACCACAGCGGACAATCGATTAAACACTAGACTGATGCGTCCAGTTCGATCCGTTCTCCCAATCACCCTACCCGCACCTGCAAGTCCCAGAAACCATATCCAAGATACAACTGCGGCTGTCAGGGCAAAATACATACGCTCCACGCCCACATACTGAAGTGAACTGGTGCCAATCACGGCAACCGTATCCAGTAGCGCATGGGGATTGAGTAGAGATACGGATGTAGCGAACGCAATCTGTCGTCCCGCTGACATTACCGTCTGCGAACCTTGCTCAGATTCGGACGACCTCCAGATACTCCATGCCATATACAGCAAAAACAAACTTCCTGCTGCATATAACACATTCGCCAGCACTGGCCATTGCAGCAGAATAAGCGATACTCCTCCAACGGCTGCCCCGATCAACAACGTATCACTGACACCTGCGGTTATTACAGCAGGCAGCGCATGTATATAACGTCTCTGGCTCATGCCCTGGTTAAAAATAAATACATTCTGCACACCCAGTGGCAAAATCAGCCCAAACGCCAGAATCACTGCGTGAATAACAACCTCCATCGTTCTTCCCCCTTATCTCTGTATTCCATCGTAGGACAGATAATGGCTGACGTAACCAACCACTTGGATGGCATCAGACCCAACCAAATGTTATAGTGTTCGTTACACAGACAAACGGAGGTGATTCTGCCTGTCATGGAACGTTTTGATTCCCGACTACACATGAGGTGGAAGCCAAATCCTTCTCTCGACCTGCCTTTATATCGCCAGATTGAAGCCTATATCCGCCACAAAATCACAACAGGTGAATGGTCGGCAGGCTACCGTCTTCCCTCACAGCGACTATGGGCTGAGTCCATGGGGGTAAACCGCAGTACATTGGTCACTGCCCTTGATAATCTGGCTGCCGCGGGTCTGCTTGAAGGCAGACATGGCGGGGGAACCTATATCTCCGGCTCCGGTTGGCATGGCATGGCTCACAGAGCGATGCCCAACTGGAATGAAGCCATTGAGGAGGGTTGGTACTATCCCAACCTGCCTGAGATCCAACAGATTAATCAGGCTGAATTTCGGCCTGGCATCATACGTCTTGGTACAGGGGAGCTTGCCCCGGAGCTGATGCCTCAGGATGCTTTTAACGACATTCTGTATGCCCTGTCCCAACGTTCTCGCACACTGAACTACCTGGAACCTCAGGGAAGCCTGGAGCTTCGTCAGGCCATATCCGTCCATTTGCAGACAACGGGCATTCAGGCCTCTCCGGATTCCATACTGATTGTATCCGGGTCTCTTCAGGCACTGCACTTGATCTCGGTTGGACTGCTCCCTCGCGGATCAGCGGTTCTGCTGGAAAAACCGTCGTACCTTTATTCCATTCACGCCTTTCAATCGGCAGGATTGAAAATGAGCGGAATTCCGATGGATGACGATGGATTGCACATTGCACGTCTGGAGGACGCAGCGCAGCATGTAAAAGATCAAGACCACATCTCGCTTCTCTATACGATTCCGAGCTTTCACAATCCCACGGGCTCTGTGATGAGTGATCCCCGCCGGGATAAACTGATGGCCACCGCTCGAACGCTAGGCATCTCCATTCTGGAGGATGCGGCCTACAGCGATCTGTGGCTGGACACCCCACCTCCGCCATCGCTGAAGGCACGTGACCAGGAAGGACGGGTGCTACATATGGGAACCTTGTCGAAGGCAGTCAGTCCCGGCTTACGCCTCGGATGGCTGGTAGGGCCAGAGCCGGTCATACGCCGGCTCGCAGACATCAAGATGCAGACCGATTATGGTACCAGCTCACTCGCGCAAGAAGCCGCTGCCTTGTGGTTCGCAGAAGGACATCATGCAGAACATATGGAACGCCTTCGCCCTGAGTTACGCAGACGCAGAGACTTCATGCTGGATCTGTTGCAACGTCACTTTCATGGAATTGCGGAATGGAACATACCCGCTGGCGGCTTTTATATCTGGCTGCAATTCACTGTGTCCCCTCTCTCTATCCGCCAATTGTTCCATACCTGTCTGGAGCAGGATGTGCTTATCCACCCGGGCTACCTATATGACCGACTGGATGCGAGTCACATTCGGCTGTCTTACGCCTATGCTTCTTCTGAGGAGATGGAGCGTGGACTACAATGCCTTGCAGAAGCTGTACACAGGCTCATGGATTCTGGCTCATGACTTCCATTGCTGGGTCCTGATTTCACAACAAAATAACCTTGACCGAAAAGGACAATGTCCTTCAGATCAAGGCTATTTGTGTGTTTTAACCTTTTACAGCACCCTCTGCAATCCCCTCCATGATGAACTTCTGGAAGAACGCATAGATCAGGATAACCGGGATCGCAGTCAGAACCAAGGATGACAGAATCAAAGGCCATTCCTTGTTATATTCGCCAAACAACATGTTCGTGGACAGAATCAGCGTATATCGATTCACATCGGTCAACATGAGCAGTGGCAACAAGAAGTCATTCCAGATCCACAGGAAGTCCAGAATCGCGATGGTGACTGTGATTGGAAGCAAGAGCGGGAAGATAATCTGGAAGAACGTCTGGAACTCGTTACATCCATCAATCTGAGCCGATTCCTCCAATTCACGCGGAATGGACTTGACAAACCCGTGATAGAGGAAGATGGCCATGTTCACACCAAGCCCGATATAGATTAAGGCCAATCCGTACGTGCTTCCCTGTACACCCATGCCTTTGGCTACCCGTGTCAGCGGAATCATGATCGAATGGAACGGCACCAGCATCGATGCCACAAACAGGAAGAAGATCAGATTGCTCAGTCGACCAGAGGTACGTGACAGCTTGTATCCAGCCAATGAGGCACAGAAGACGATTCCTCCGATCCCCAGAAAGGATACAATCGCCGAGTTCATCGAACTGCCCAACAGATTGATTTTGTTAAATGCGTCCGAATAATTCTCCCAGTGAAGCGTCGTCGGCAGCGCGATAAAGGACTGGAACATCTCTCCTTGTGTTTTGAAAGAGTTCACCACCGCCATGTAGATCGGCAGCATGGCCACGAGAGAACCCAGAATCAGCAGTAGTCGAATCAGATAACTGTTCAGTCGTTGCATCCTCATGCTTCCACCTCTTTCTTCTTCATGACGGTGATCTGGATGAGTGTGAAGATGAGAACGATGATGAACAGCACAACCGATTTTGCACTCGCATAGCCGTACCTGAAGTTATTGGAGAACGCTTCTTCATAGATATTCATCGTGATAACCTGTGTAGCACGGCCCGGTCCACCACCAGTCAGTCCATACACCACTTCAAACACTTTAAATGCTCCATTCAGCGTCAGGAAGAAACAGATGGTCACAGCATGAGTAATCATTGGAAGCACCACATTGCGCAGCACTTGGAACGCGTTGGCGCCATCAATGACAGCCGCTTCCTTGAGACTTTTTGGCACACCTTGGAGAGCGGCCAGATAGATGATCATCATATACCCCACACCGTTCCAGAGCGATACGATCAGAATGGAGTAAAATGAAAACTTCGGATCTCCCAGCCATTGCTGGTCCAAGAATGAAATGGCCAGTTTCTGTGCGAGCTGTGGCAGCACCTGAGAGAAGATGAATGTCCACATGAAGGCACTAATGATTGTACTGATCATGTTAGGCATGAAGAACAAGGTCCGGAATAGCCCTTTGCTGCGCGTCCGTGATTCGATCAACACGGCGAGCAGCAAGGCAATTCCATTTTGCAGAATGAGCATAAATATTACATATTTCATCGTGAACCACAGGGAGTTCAGAAAGTCCGGATCTTCTTTGAACAATTCCACGAAGTTGCCCAGACCGATAAAGCTGTAATCCCGATTAAGTCCGTTCCAATCCGTCAGACTATAGAACATGCCACTAAACGTAGGGTACAGCAGGAAAATCGCATAGATGACAAAGGCAGGCGCAGTGAACGCGAGCAATGACAGATACTTCTTGAACACATTCGTAGCCATAGGTTCTCCCCCTTTTCACTCGAAGCGGATAATCGATTGTAAACGGGGGAACGAAGAACGTTCTGCCAGCCGTTTCATCTGCTTGGGCCTCGCAGCTCCTTACTTGTTGACTTTGTTGTAGGATTTCCACGCTTTGTCGAGCGCATCGATAACCTGCTGTTGATTTAATTGCCCGGAGTAGTAGCCTTGTAACGCTTTGCCTGATTCATCTTTAACTGCTTGAGGGATAGAAGGGTCCTGATAGGCTTTGCCTTCGTTCACATATTTCAGGGCATCGTCTACCCATGGGAAGCTCTTGAAGTCATGGATCTTGGCAACCGGATTGAATTTGAGTGCTTCATAGAAGGCACTTGAATCCTTGTCATCGAGAATGTAGTTCACGAAATCGAGTGCCACTTCTTTATTCTTGCTGGATGACGATACTGCCAGTGAAGTGGACGTACTCAGATTGATTTTAGTATCATCCGGGTTATCATTGATCGGCATCGGTGCCACACCAAAGTTCAGGTCCGGGTTGGATTTCAGAATCGTCTCGGCAAACCATGGTCCCTGAATCCACATCGCTGCGCTTCCTGAAGCGAAGGCTGCTGAACCATCATCTCCGCCGACTTCCAGCGCTTTCTCTGTACCATTCGCATTGACCAGATCGAAGACATCGAACAACGCTTTCATATCCGAGAAGGAGCCTTGATCCTGATTCATCTTGTCGATGAAGTCTTTGTGCTCCGACTGTGTTAAAGCCCCCACAGTGAGCGGCAGGAATAATTGCGGAATCCAGGATTCTTTGTAGGACAGTTCAAACGGTGTGATGTTGGCTGCTTTCAGTTTCTCCACGACCGCCTTCATTTCTGTTAACGTTGTTGGTACTTCCAGCCCTTGCTCTTCGAAGATATCCTTGTTGTACAGATAGCCCCATGATAACGTTTCCAATGGAACAGCTACGACTTTGCCCTCCGCATTGGTTACGGAAGGTTTCACCGAATCCAGTAATTTATCGACAAAAGGTTGATCCGACAGATCTTCCAGATAACCCGCTTTGCTGAACGGTGGAATCTCATTGACTGCATGCAGGGCGAACACATCCGGTGCATCATTGGAGGCGAGACGTGTCTTCAGAATCTGAGGTGCATTGTCTGCTGGCGGCATCTCCAGTTGCACGTTCACCTCAATGTTTTTCTCTGCTTTCTCCTTGGCTTTGAACTGTTCTATATATTTATCGTAGTGTTCTTTCAGCCGAGGTTGTGCAACGAATACTTTGAGGGACACCGTGCTGCCTGATGCCGATTCTTCCTGCCCATTGTCCGTTCCTGCATTGGAACCGCAACCTGCGAGCAGAACACTGACCAGTACCGCACTTGCTACGCTTTTCCATACTTTCATCTCTTATGACCTCCCGGTGTGTGACTGGTTTGTCTTTCATAGGCTCATTATATATCAGAAAATGAAAGCGCTTCATTGGACAAAATTAGACTTGTGTATTGGATTATTTTAAACCTTAATCCAGCCCAAAGGGCTTTCTTGAACGGCTCATTGCGTGCCACTGCTTGAATTGCCTGGCATACGCGATAGTCCCTTGCGCATCTCCCCCGGTGAAACTCCGAAATGTTTCTTGAATACCCGATAGAAGTAGGACACATCCTCATACCCCGCCATCTCGGCAATATGTTTGAATGGAATCTGATCATCCATCACCCATTCCTTCGCTCGTGTCATGCGTAACTGGACGACATAATCGGTCACATTCACCTCATACTCTTTCTTGAATACCTTGCTGAGATATTCCTTGCTGACAAAAAAGATCTGGGCGAGCTGCTCCAGCGTAATCATCTCCATACAGTGCTGCTCCATGTATTGCTTCACTTCCTCCAGGTTCAGCTTGTTCTTGAATTTGCGCTGCGCAATGAGTTGCTCGAGAGCCTGGTAATATGGGGCGGATATCCAGGCAATTGTGGATTCTATGGAAGCCAGCGCTGTTGAAGGGGGTAACACCGTTGCTTCGCCCCGCTCGTACAATCCATTGGAGACACAGAGTTCATCCAGCAAAGCCTGTAGTTCATAGGCCACTCGTCCAAGCTGCCGGGGTCTGTTAATCTCGCTGCGTTCCAGCTTCTGCTGCAGTTGCTGGAACCATTCCCGCAGACTTTGAATGTTCAGGTCATTAAACCGCAAACGAGCCTGCTGTTGAAACAAAGAAAAATCACCAGCAAAGGAAGGCGGATACGCTTCCCATGATTCCGGCGCAGATTGAACCTTTTCCAATTCTTTGGCACATTTGGCTAGTACACCATTCAGTTCATCCGGATTCACCGGTTTGAGCAGATAATCCGCAGCCCGATGGCGGATCGCATGTTTGGCATAATTGAAGTCATCATACCCGCTCACCACGATCACCTTGATCTGTGGGTACTGTCCGCTCAGCGTCTGTAGCAGCTCCACACCGTCTGTGCCGGGCATGCGCATGTCCGTAATGATAATGTGAGGCTGATGCTGCTTGACCAGTTGTATGGCCTGCTCACCATCCTCTGCTTCACCTGCAACCGTCATTCCGAGTTCACTCCAATTCCCCAGGTTGCGCAAAATATCCCGGTTCCACGGTTCATCATCCACCAGCAGTACTCTGTACAGTTCCTTGTTCACAAGGCTTCGCCTCCTGTATTGCAGGGAATTCGTACTGTAACACTCGTCCCCTGTCCGTATTCACTTTCCATGCTCATCCCGTATTCAGGTCCAAAATGCATTACCATTCGTGAGGCTGCATTAACCAGTCCAATACTCGTCCCTGAACTCCATACCCGATCAGCCTCCCAGGTAAGTCGCTCCAGCCTGGACTGCATCTCCGCTAGTTTCTCAGCATCCATACCCACACCGTTATCACGAATTCGAATCGTTACCTCTTTAGGTTCACAGACGACCTCAATGCCCAGCTTCCACTCCCCCGGTTTCTTCTCCAGACCATGCAAAAATGCATTCTCCACAATGGGTTGCAAAGACAACTTGGGAATATAACACGCCCGAAGTTCTCCGGTAATCTCCAGTGTGTATTCAAGCTTGCCGCCAAAACGCTGCTTCTGAATGAGCATATAATGTTCCAACTGATCGAGTTCAGACTGTAAAGGGACAAGTCCATCCGGCGCTCGCACAATATAACGAAACATTTCGCTCAAGGCTCGAATGACTTTATAACTGTCTGCCGGTTTTTGCGAGTAGACCATGCCGCCAATCATCTGCAACGTATTTTGCAGGAAATGCGGATGGATCTGGGATTGCAGAGCTTTGAGCTCCGCCGTCTGCTTCTCCAGATTCATCAGGTAGTTGTCCCGAATGTGTTCCCGTATACGGCTTGACATGCCATGCAGATTTTTCTCCAACAGACCAATTTCATCCACCCGGCCGCTTCGTACCACTTCTCTGTCCTTAATCAACTGAATACCCTTCATGGAATTGGCCAGTCTGACAATGGGCTTCGAGGTACGCCAGGCCACGAGCGCAGCTATTCCCACAGAAATGACGGTTGCCAGGCCACCTACAACCAGTCCGTATTTCATCGTTTCCAAGGCACTCTCGTTAATCACATGGGCAGGTACAATCTTGATCACACGCAGTCCTGACGGGTCAATGGAATGATAGAATACGTATTCCTTGGCTGTACGGATGAAACCGGAACTTTCTTTGGCGCCTGCCAATTGTGCCAATGCTTCAGCGGACGGCTGGATGTTTTGATTCGGCTGATAGACCGGGTTGCCCGCACTGTCGGCGATGTATACTGCATAAGCCCCCCTGCTATTCAGCAGCTCGAGGGTCTGATTGAACTCAGCCCACTTGACCTCCAGACTGATGGCGCCGATCTGTGCCTGATCCTCGAAGCGATTCATGCTGCGAGTCATGTGAAACTTTTGCGGATCGTCCGGATCATTGATAATTGTAAAATCTTTATGTTGTGCAAAAAGCTCATGATACCCTTCTGGGATTTCCGATACCGTTTTGATGCGAGAATCCATGGAGTTGAAGGTGAACAAGGTGTCCAGTTCCTTCAGATACAGCTCAACGCCAAATACATAATTGCCGGCAGAATAGTATACACTGTTCAGCATATTGAACATGGCCTTCTGTTCGTCGAATCGGCTGGCTGCCGGTGCTTCCTGGTTCAGCGCCAGATATTGATGCAGTTCGTCACTGATCTGAATGGAATAGATAATATTGTTCATGCGAGCGAACTGTTCACCCAGATAGATGGAGGCCCAGTTCATATTGGCACGGTTGGTCTCCATAATCTCCTCTTCCATGGAAGAGCGGGTATTCTCAGCTGCCATAGCGGTCATGGCAATGACGGGTAGAACAGCCAGCAGCGTCATGGTAAGAATCAATTTATTACGAATGCTGCGTTTGAAAGGATCTGTCAGCTTCCGATAACATTCAGTAAACACAGCACATCCACTCCTGAGCTAAAATAGACAAACGCCCCAGCATGGAAGCCGAGGGCGCTTTGGTCTTGATATTCATTTTGGTAATTATTATTTCCTATTATTGTTCGATAATCCGTACGCCCCATGGTTTCAGTTCGATCTTCTCTCCCGCAGCAATCGGAATTCCTTCCAGAAGTTCGGTCCCTTCCCCATAGGCATTCACGAAGGATGTTGCCTCATCCGCATAATTGAAATAGTAGCGAATCGTACTTCCCTGATCGTTCACACCTGTCTTCACAATGATTGGAAAAGCCAGTTCCTGCTCAGCTCTCCATACACCCGCTTCCTTCATGACACGCTCCAGTACCTTACGGATCACCGCAGAACTGGTGTAACAGCCGACATAGGTTGCTTTGCCTTTTCCATAGACATTCTGGGTAATTGCCGCATATTCACCCCAATGTGGATGATCATACCAAGCGAGTACTTCAGCCGTTGTCGGTGTAATTAATTCCATCCAGGTGTGGATCTGATTCTGCTCTTCACCAACCCCAAATGGATCATCCCGCAGCGAAACATGTTTTGGCTCTACAAAAAGGTTATAGCTGATTCCGCATGCCTCACTGATCAGGCCAGGCTGGCGGCTAGAGCGTACCTTGATATGCTCATTTGCAAAGCCGCTCTTGAACGAGTAGACGATATGTCCGCCATCCTGTACGAATTGATTCAATTTTTCCAGCAACGCATCCGATGCAGCATACAGAGCAGGTACAACGAGCACGTCATACGCCGCATAATTCTCAACAGACGGGTCGATCAGGTCACAGCCAATATTCATTTTATATAATTCATCGTACATCCAGCGAACCACATCATTATAATTCTTGTCACTGGTGAAGTTAAACCCAAACCACTTGATTGATGTCAGCGCCTCATTGCTGAACAGCACAGCCACCCGATTCTTTTTCTTCAGATTAACGAGCTTTGGACTCAGACGGGCAAAATCCCTGCCAATGGTCTTCGCTTCGTTGTACACCGGATTCGGTTCAAAGTCATGACTGAGCAATCCTTTCCAATACGTCTCGAACGAATTATGCAACGAATGCCAGTGCCAGTAGGCGACCATGTTCGCTCCGGATGCCAGATGACTGAATGCCTGCAACCGAAGTTGTCCCGGATAGGGAACCCAATGCCAGAATGCCTGCGCTTCGGTCTCCAGTACCAGATAATTGGATTGTTTGGTGGAACGAGCCACATCCCCGCCGAATGAAATCTCAATGCCTGTCAGATCATCCTGGGAAGGATGGTAGATATCCACACTGGTGATGTCAAAAGGTTTCGATGCGGCAAAATGATCCACATCCCCTTGAATGCCGTAGGAATATCCACGCCAATCGAAATCAAAGTTCTGGGTAACAAACTGTCCTTCCTGTTTGTATTCATTCACGATCCCCACTTGCCAAGCCAAAAAGTTGGTTACCAGCTGCCGCTGGAACTTGGCAAACTCAGCACCCAGACTACCGTTAATCGTTCCTACAACAGACGGGAAGTCTTCCCAGCTATTGATCCGATTACTCCAGTAATCGAGGCCAAATTCCTTGTTAAGCTCATCCAGAGAGCTGAACTTGTTCCGCATATATTTGACGAATTGCAATTGTACATTATCTCCGGCCGTATTGTAATGTTTCGTCTCGTTATCCGTCTGATAACCGATGACCGCTGGATGTGTGCTTACCCGAGAGATCAGCTTGCGGATGATCCGCTCGGCATAGAATAGATAGGTTGGATGTGTAATATCCATGATCTGTCTTGCACCATATTTACCAGGTCCCTGTGAGGTAGTAGCCAGCACGTCCGGATGTTCCTTAACCATCCACGTTGGAACAGCATACGTTGGTGTTCCTACGATGACCTGAATCCCCGCTTCATGCATGGCGTCCAGCACACGGTCTACCGAAGAGAAGTCAAATACGCCATTCTGCGGTTCATGAGTACTCCAGGTTGATTCTGCAATGCGGACCACGTTGATCCCGGCATCCTTCATCATCTGAATGTCCTTGTCCAATCTTTCATAAGGCATATATTCATCATAGTAGGCCACACCATATAATAATTTGTCCATGATTTAATCTCCTTTTTAAGTGGAAAATATAATGATCTTGACGTGTGCAAGAGTTGACATATTCCAAGCCTTAATGGTAGCGTTTACATTATTATCGGTTGAAGAACTTGGATTGTTCAGTAACCTCTTCAAACGCTGATATGTTCCACGGATTATCCATGCTCGCGTTAAACTGATTATAATGAAGTATACTAAGGGTGCCGATTGTATAAGGCGAGTTGTTTTTACCCTTTTCCGAGGTGAATGTTATGGATATCCGATCACAGCTCCGAGAAATGCCTCACCATACGCTGGCCCACTGGCTGCCTATTATCGACTCCAACATCAAATTCTATGGTGCGCACAGCCAACAAGTACCCCATGGATGGGCGATGCCGGAGGAATCACATCCGGGTTTTGAGATTATGTTGATTATCCAAGGTACTCAGGAGAGTGTGATTCACGGTTATACCTATACCGTGGAGGAAGGTTCCATTCTTCTCATTCCTCCCGGGTTCAAACATACGAATCAATGTGTATCGACGGAAGGCATGACTTATTTTAGCGCTCACTTTAATGTGGATGATCCGGTCTTTACCCTGAAGCTAATGTCACAGCATAGCCAAATCTACGCAGCAGGTACGGCCGTTAATCGGAAGATGCGCGTTGTGCTGGAGAGTTGGATGAGCATGATTAATGTATCCGAAGCCTACACATCCACGGACAAAATGATCATGCAGGCACGCATGTTTGAACTGTTCGCCCTGTTGTCCCAGGCCGCTGACAATGAACCGGAATCCACAACTTCCGTTGCTGCTTCACATGCACCAGCTCCAACAGCCATGCATTATGCGGGAGCTATAGCGGAGGCAATCAAGCAGGCATTCCATGCCCAGCTTCGAACCAAGGAAAGCAGTGTATCCACGGTCAAAGTAGAGCAGATTATATCCTCGTTTGGCATCAGCCCGGGATATGGTCTACAGGTCTTTCGCAAGGTGTACGGGCGATCACCCAGGGCTTACCTGTCCAGCTTGAAATTGCAGGAGGCCAAGGTACTGATCGAACAGCCTGAGCTGTCGCTCGGGGAAATTGCGTGGAAGCTCGGCTACACCCATCTGTCCCATTTCAGCAGACAATTCAAACGTTGGACAGGCCAGAGCCCGCTGCAATACCGCAACCATCATGCAGATGAATCAGGTGATCCTGTATCCTATAGATCTGAAGCAAGTCCGGAATCTTGATTGCGTATACGCTCATACTCTTCCGGCGTGTTCATATTACTCATTTGCATCGCTACTTGATGGACACCTGCGCTCTCAAGCTCTTCCACTTCCACATAGCGGCAACCGATCTCTTCAAGCCATCGCATGACTCGAAGATGATCCTGGTTCAGACGCTGCTCCAGATCAGGGAGCACTCGCTTGTGGTAGGCCCCTGCAAGAGGGTGGACATGCCCATCCACGCGTGGAACGATAGCAGAATATGAGTTATGCGATTCGACCAGCTTTTTTATTCCATCGAAAAAAGACGTTTGCAGGAGCGGCATGTCGCAAGCGCATACCAGATTCCAGTCTGTATCGGAAGCTTCCAGCGCCGCGTGAAGACCGGCGAGTGGCCCCTTCCCCGGATAGTGATCCTGAACGCAGTCGTAGTCCATTGCACTGTAGGTTGTCACATGGGGTCCGGCAGCCACGATGATACGCGATACTGCGGGTCTCATGGCCTTTGTGACATGTTGCAGTACAGCAGAACCGTTCAGTTGCAGCATGGCCTTGTTGGTTCCCATGCGGCTGGATAAACCTCCTGCCAATATGATGCCTGTCCATTCCCTTGAGTTCATGATGGCTTGTTCCCTCCTGGTAACGATATGAGCTTGTTATATCAATGGATCAACATTTTCTATAGATTGAATCCCCTTTCAACAAATGATACATTGAACAATATGCATTTGAAAGGAATGGCTTAATTGGACAGACCTATACCTTCAAAAGGTAATCCCTCATTGGGATCTCTGAAACTATATAACTTTTTCATATATGGCGCCATCTCTATCTTTGCCGGATTCCTGCAGTTATATCTGCAAGAGATTGGCATGACCAAACTGGAGATTGGCAGTCTGATGGCGATTGGACCTTTTGTCTCCTTGTTCGCCAACCCGTTCTGGGGTTTCTGGAGCGATAAATCCCGCAATATTCGCATCATTCTGATGATTATGATGGGAGGCACTTTTGTGCTCGCCCAAGGTGTATTCTATGCGCCCAGTTATACATGGATCTATGTAGCCATGATCTTTTTTTATTTTTTTCAAAGCCCATTATTCGCTCAAACCAATAGCCTGATTCTCGGATATATCGATGGCACAACCCAGAAGTTTGGATCATTCCGGCTCTGGGGTTCACTGGGTTGGGCACTGACTGCCGTTGCAGCCGGACCGCTCATCGACCGTTTTGGTATCGGCAGTGTATCCATTATCTTTGCGTGCATGATTACTGTCGCCTTCGTGTTATCCGTGTTCCTGCCCAGACAGCCTATTGCTTCCGATACACCCGTGGTGACTTTTCGGCGGTTTGGCAAAGTCATGTTCAATCCGTATTTTATGACATTTATCGGTCTTGGTGTACTGGTCTCGGTACCCAATGCCATGAACAGTACATTTATGTCCTTATATATTGTAGAGATGGGTGGCGACAAACAGATGGTCGGCTGGGCCATCTTCACCTCATCCATTCTCGAAGTCGGTGTATTCCTGCTGCTCGACCGCTTGCTCAAACGCAAAATGAGCATGCTTCTGGCCTCTCTCATCCTGATCAGTCTGCTGTTTGCACTGCGCTGGCAGCTTATGGCACTAGCCAGCAACCCGATGGAGATTGTATTCATTCAGCTGATGCATTCCATCACGTTCGGCGGGTACTTCTATGTAGGCACACAACTGACCATGCTGTTTATTCCAAGACCCTATCGTTCCTCCGGTCAAGCGGTCTATACGATGGCCTGGGGCGGTCTCTCAGGGGTTATTGCGGGTCTGTTCGGCGGCTGGCTGTTCCAGAACTTCGGGGCGGAAGTCATGTACAGTATTGGCGTATTCTTCTCGCTCATCGGTGCTGTTGGATTCAGCATCATGTGGTTGTCAAACCGCCGTAACGGCTATCAGCCGGTTGTGTTGACGGAGATGGGCAATATGGATGAGGAGAGATAATCTTTTGTTAGAAAAATTGAAAGATTGATTTACACAAGAGCACTACGATGACAGAAGAATCTTTCGATCGCTGTTATCCCCGGATTTTTTTGATCCCCTTTTCAAAGGGTAAAATCCAGGGATAAAGGCGAACACTCCGCTTCTCCAGCTTTCTTCTGTCCTCTCCGTTATCGTGCAAATTAACGTTCAAACATTCAAACAAAAGATTATGGATAGTAGTAGTAAAGAAGAACAGAGAAAGGGGCGCTCTCGACTTAATGCCCTTCACCTTGTACAGTTCCAGACTGAACTGTACCCATTACAACTTAATAGTGGCAAGATACATTAGTAGTTCCTAGTTTGTACTCTGATCCAGTCCTCCCTGTATCTCAAACTAACTTTACAACAGGCAATATAACTTATCCCGAGCTTTATCCCGGTTCTCATAACTCCCCCTCATCCAGTGCTTCATTTATACTCTCAACACAGCCCTGCTTCTAATGTTAACGAACCTTAGACTCCTTATTTGTAGTAATTTCACCTAATGCTAAAGCTAAGGAATCTCAGTCACGTTATATCGCATAAAAGACACTAAAAATCTCGAAAAGACAGGATAAATGAGGAAATAAGGTGTCTACGATTCGTTACGTTGCTGGAATGCCGAAATACACTTAAATAGCATGTCCTCGGTTCGTTAGATTCTTGCCTCACACGCACATCCACCACTTCAGCACATGTTCATGTTCATGCCATATTATATACTCGGTCTAAAACTAACCTAACTATATGTTGAAAAACAAAAGGGCATCCTTCGCCATGATCATGACAAAGGATGCCCTTGCTTTAACATATCATTTGTCTGCTTGCCAGCACTCCGATGAACAGAGCTTAAGCTGATTCATCGAGCTTATGCCTTCGGCAGTTGGAATGAGCTTTTCAGGGATACAACCCGGTTAAATACCGGACGACCTGGCTCGGAATGTTTCGGATCTACGCTGAAATAACCGTGACGGAAGAATTGGAACTTGTCCTGAGCGTTCGCTTCCTTCATCTCTTGTTCCACATACCCGTGAACAACCTCAAGAGAGTTCGGGTTCAGTTGATCCAGGAACGTTTTCTCCGGTTGCTCTTCCACAACCTCCGTTTCAGCCCCAGCTACAGCCACTTCAACCTCAGCTTCTGGTGCTTCATCCAGAATCAATGGCTCATACAGACGGAATTCAGCAGGTACCGCTTGAGTCGCTTCTACCCAGTGGATTGTACCTTTAACTTTACGGCCAGTGAAGCCACTACCGCTCTTCGTCTCCACATCATAGGTACAATGAATCTCAGTCACATTGCCTTCTGCATCCTTGATTACATCGTTACATTTGATAAAGTATGCATGTTTCAGACGAACTTCGTTGCCAGGGAACAAACGGAAGTATTTGTTCGGTGGATTTTCCATGAAATCGTCTTGTTCAATATAAATCTCACGAGAGAACGGAATTTGGCGATTACCCATCTCCGGGTTCTCCACATTGTTCTCTGCTTCAAGCCATTCCACTTGCCCTTCCGGGTAGTTGGTAATAACCACTTTGAGCGGGTGCAGGACAGCCATTGTGCGTGGAGCTTTCAGTTTCAGATCTTCACGTACAAAGTGCTCCAGCGTTTGCAGATCGATAACCCCTTGGCTCTTCGAAATGCCTGTCTCAAATACGAAATCACGAATGGCTTCCGGTGTATATCCCCGACGGCGCAGACCCGAAATCGTTGGCATACGCGGATCATCCCATCCATCCACATGGCCTTCGTCCACTAGCAGTTTCAGCTTCCGCTTGCTGGTCACCATCTGGGACAGGTTCAGGCGGCCAAATTCGTATTGACGCGGCGTGCTCTCCATCTCACATTCCGCAATAACCCAATCGTAGAATGGGCGTTGATCCTCGAACTCCAGGGAACAGAGGGAGTGCGTTACACCTTCAATGGCATCTTCGAGCGGGTGAGCGAAAGCGTACATCGGATAGATGCACCATTTGTCGCCCGTGTTATGATGATGTGCATGTGAAATTCGGTAAATCACCGGATCACGCAGGTTGATATTCGGTGCAGACATATCGATCTTGGCACGCAGCACTTTCTCTCCGTTCTTGAATTCGCCTGCACGCATACGTGTGAACAGGTCGAGATTCTCTTCCACCGAACGATCACGGTACGGGCTGTTCTTGCCCGGCTTTGTCAGCGTTCCGCGCATTTGACGAATTTCGTCGGCGCTTTGGTCGTCGATATAGGCTTTACCTTTTTTAATTAACAAGACCGCACGGTTGTACATCTCATCAAAATAATCCGAGGCAAAACGTTTCTCGTTCCACTCGTATCCGAGCCATTTCACATCTTCCTGAATCGATTGAACGTACTCTACATCTTCCTTGACCGGGTTCGTGTCATCAAAGCGCAAGTTCGTTTTGCCGCCAAATTCGCCGCCCAGCGTAAAGTTAATCCAGATCGCCTTGGCATGGCCGATATGCAGATAACCGTTCGGTTCCGGAGGAAAACGGGTAATAACTTCCTGGACTTTCCCTGACCGGAGATCTTCGGTAATAATATTTTTGATAAAGTTAGGTGGGGTTGTACGATTGTCCACAGGTATCAAACCTTTCATGAATTGATTGGAACTTTCAGTAATTGCAACGCGTTTCATTTAAATATACCTTTAACGGGGGAGGAGTTCAATAAAGAAGGCACCAAAGTCAGGTACAGCCGTGCATAAATAGGCCCAAAACCATTTTGACGGGTTCGCTCGAATCATGTAGCATGATAGTAAAATAAAATTAAAGGGAGGGTTTCCCATCACATCAAATTCGCTTAAACTGACCAAAGAACAGCAGGATGAAGCCATTCGTACCATCCAGTCGTATTTCGAAGAGGAACGTGGCGAAGAACTGGGTGATCTGGCCGCTTGGGGTGTCCTCGACCTGTTCATGACACAGCTCGCTCCCTACATATATAATCAGGCACTCCGTGACGCGCGCACAACGGTCAATCAACGCATGGCATCGATGGAAGAAGACCTGTTTGCACTGGAACAAAAGTTACCCAAGACTTCCCGTTAATTCACTACAAACACGTGTTCAAAAAAATCTGGTTTTCAGTACCGAGAAGATGGAATGAAGCTAGAAATGGAGTAGCGGAGCGTAGATAGAGCTACGTGAGCAACGGACATTTCGGCTGAATTTCATATTCGATGCTGATAATGCCGCTAGGCATAATTCGTAATCAAAAGTGGATTTTTTTGAACAACACTATATAAAGAAAGAAGGTTGCATTCATGTTTACCTATTCATTGGATGAATATACCGAACTCCGGCCGCTGGCCATGGAACACACCAAACCGCTGTTCGAACTCACGGATCGTTCACGGGATCAACTGAGACATTGGTTACCGTGGGTTGATCATGTGACAGAAGTGGAACACACCTCGAACTTCATTACTAATGCATTAAAACAAGGTGCTGAAAATGGCGGCTTCACCGCCGGTGTGTGGTTAAAAGGTGATCTTGCCGGCATCATCGGATTCCACGAGATTAACTGGACCAACCGCTCGGTGAGCATCGGATATTGGCTTGGGAAAGGTTTTGAGGGTCAGGGCTTGATGACAAGCGCTTGTCGCGTTCTGGTTGATTACGCACTGGTCACACTGGATCTGAATCGCGTCGAGATTCGCTCGGCAACGAACAACAAACGCAGCCGCGCCATCCCGGAAAGACTCGGATTCGTTCTCGAAGGTGTCATTCGTCAGGCAGAGAAGCTGCCTAAAGGTTACGTGAACCATGCGGTATACGGCATGCTTCAGCATGAATGGGAACTTTTACGCTAATTTGTTTACATAATTGAGTTAAAATCTAACTAAGACCAACCATATGCCCCTTTCCTGTGTACATTTTAAACACGGGTGAGGGGCATTCTTGGTTATTGATCCATTTTTTACTGACAATTAAGGTTCCTCTCAGCCTCCCTTCATTCTTGCTCTCTAATATAACGTTGTGGGTGAACACCCATACCAACCTACAGAAGAAAGAAGGATGATCCAGGATGAAGAGAGCCAAAACATCAAGAACAGTAGTGGTTACCAGCGCAATGGCTATGACGATTGCACTCGGTGGAGGCATGTTTGCACATTCAGTAGCTAATGCAGATCCGGCAGCAAACCCTTCAGGCCAGACGGACAACGCTCCTACAATAAATTCACATCAAATAAAACCAGAAGACGGGGTTAGAGGTTTGGGGCCCGGGCTGGAGCGCTATTCGGACGAACTTACCTCCGTGCTTGGCGTGTCTGCCGATGAGCTGAAAGAAGCGCGCAGGTCAGGCAGCACCATTGCCCAGATTGCAGCAACCCAAAATGTAGATGTACAGACCGTCATTGATCAACTGGTCGCAGCGGAGAAAACAGAACTCCAGCAGCAGTTGACCGATGGCAAAATCACACAAACCCAATACGATGAGCGTGCAGCTACAATTACACAACGTGTGACTGACCTGGTAAATGGTAATAAGAAGGACGTTGGAGCAGGTGGGCGTGGTCGGGGTGGATTTGGTGGACCAGGAGCAGAACGTTATACCAAGGAACTGACCTCCATCCTCGGGGTTACAACGGAAGAACTGAAGGAAGCCCGTGAAGCAGGCAGCACTATTGCCGAGATTGCCGTCACCAAGAATATGGACGTGCAGACGGTTATTGATACACTCGTTACTGCCCAGAAAGCAGAACTGCAACAACAGTTAACCGACGGCAAGATCACACAAAGCCAATTCGATGAGCGCGAGGCAGACATTACTCAACGAGTTACTGACCTCGTCAATGGTAAACAGCCAGAAGGTCCAGCAGGTCACATCCATGATCATGGAGCAAAACCAGACGGCGAGGCCAAGACAGTGCCGATTCCGGATTCCAGCAAAGTCGACAAGTCAACTAACGACAGCAGCAAAGACTTATCTTAACAAAGGATTAGGCCCAGAACGCTAGGCAAGCACAGGCTTGTTTATACACCCGGTTTAATGCATGAATCAAGATAAAGCCCCTCCTACTCCACAACAAGTGGACATCAAGGAAGGGCTTTGTTTGGATATCGCAATCCGTTTCCATATCACTTTAAATCTGTTGATCAAACTTCTCCCTTAGAGGGCTCGGACCATACCACCATCCACGATCAATGAGGTTCCGGTGATGTACGTATTGGCCCCGGATAACAGGAATACCACCGCTTTGGCAAACTCCTCTGGTTGACCATAACGGCCGAGTGGAATCTCCTTGCGGAACTGTTCCGATACTTCATCCTCACTGACTCCGTTCTGCTCTGCCCGTGCAGCGTCCAGCTCACGAATGCGGTCTGTGGCAATACGCCCTGGCGCCACCGTGTTGATTAAAATTCCGTATGGAGCCAGCTCTTGGGATAACGTCTTTGCCAATCCAAAAACGCCGGTACGGAACGTGTTGGACAGCACCAGACCCGGAATGGGTTGCTTCACGGAAGTTGAAGCGATATTCACAATGTGTCCTCCGCTTTCTTTCATATAAGGAAGAGCACCGCGAATCAGCCTTACATAACTGAGTACATTTAATTCAAATGCACGCTCCCAATCTTCATCCGTCAGTGACTCAAATGAACCCGAGGGTGGCCCACCCGAATTGTTCACCAGAATATCAATCTGCCCGAACAGCTCTGCTGTCTTGTGAATCAGCGCCTCAATATCTTCCTTACGTGTCACATCGGTTGCATGATATTCCACACGTCCACCACCACCAAGCGCCAGAAGCTCCTGCTTCACGGCTGCGAGCTTTTCTTCGCTCCGGCTGGCGAGCATGACGTCAGCACCTTCTGCTGCCAATTGAGCGGCTACCGCTTTGCCCAGCCCGCGGCTGGAAGCCAGCACCAGTGCTTTTTTACCTTGAAGTCCCATGTCCATCGTTGTTCCTCCTCCTCAGCTACGTTTCTATTTGGTTTGGATAAAATAACCCATAAGAATGTCGTCCACATCCTTGCCGCCGATATAAAACTCGGACACCAACCTGCCTTCCGTCACAAATCCACACTGGGTATAAAACGTAATCGCTCCCGGATTGCTGGAGAGTACACGCAGCCTGAGCTTACGAACGCCTTGTTGGGCCGCATGCTGCTTGATAGCATCCATCAAAGCAGTAGCGATACCACAACGCCGATCATGAGGATGAACTGCAATATGAATCTCGTAAACGTGACGGTTGACGGGCATACCTGTCGCTGGCTGAAAGCCCACATAACCACATACCCGCTCTCCCTGCACCGCAATCAATTGGCTGCCTGGCGGACAATACTGCAGGTATTGCTGTCTGGAGCGCCATTGCATCGGTGCAGGAGAGGTGTATTTGTCCCATACCAGGGTGTCCAACTCCATGAGCTGTGCTGCATCTTTAATCTCGGATGGACGAATCGTAAATGTATGGCTGGTAAGCATAATGATTCAACCTTTCGTGCTATAGTCGACAACGCTGTACGTTACAACGCCGGAAGTTAAGCGAGTGATGAGTTAGAAGTTAGGAAACCATGATTCGTTAGCGACACTGTCTAACTGGCTTTGTTCTATATATTGTAGCATAGCCTCAACGTTGACTAAAATTCCAACCGGGTTTGAACCTTTTCGCATAATGAAATGAAATAAACGTTTAACCTTGCCGTAACGTCATGGTTTATACTGGTTCGATAAGGAGGGGACGCATGATGAATATCAAAGAGGCAGCAAGCAGGCTCGGGATATCGGCGAGAGCCATTCGTTTTTATGAGGAAAAAGGATTAATTCTACCCGCCAAACAGACCACTAACGGGTATCGCACCTACACAGAAAATGATATTTGGCGGCTTCAAACCATTGCTGCGCTGCGTGAGATTGGCATGTCCCTGCAGGATATTACACACGCGCTCGGAGAGATCGATCAGGGGAATCAGCAGCGGCTGGAAGAATATCTGGAGCTGCAACAGGCCGTCATGTATGCCCAATGGATTGAACTGAAACGTATGATGGATACAACCCAGCGTATGATTGATCTGAATCGCCAGGACGGACCGCTGGATGTCAGCCATCTGCACGATCTTGCGGACAGTGCGCGGCGTCTGCGTGAAGCACGGCAGAACTGGCATGATCGGTGGAATTATGACACACAAGCAGCCGTCCATGATCAGCGAGTGCAGGGTGGACACAGGGACAGTGCGAGGCAATCCTTTTCAGAGGACAGGCATCGTTCAGACAACGTCTCGCCTATAAACGATCAGCATGAGATTTCACATCCATATCATAATACAGATGAGTCCACATCGAGTGATTCAAATGATACGGTGCAGTCTTCCTTTTACCTGTATCACAACTATGATGAGGGACTGGAACAGACAGCTCAATGGATCTCGCCCGCCCCAGGCGAGAAAGGACTCGATATCGGTACAGGCACGGGTAATCTCGCAGGAAAACTACTACGTTGCGGCGCAGACATGACTGCAATCGACCAGTCCCGGGAGATGCTGCGCAGATGCCGTACCAAATATCCTGACATGCATGTGAAGCTTGGTAATTTCCTGGCGCTGCCTTTTACCGATCATTCCTTCGACTTTGTCGTATCCAGCTTCGCCTTCCATCATCTGAGTCCAGATCAGCAACTACTGGCCTTACAGGAGATGCAGCGAGTTCTAACCTCGCGCGGACGTATCGGTCTAACGGATCTGATGTTTGTCGATGCTGCTCACCGCGAGGCGTATGTCCGTGAAGCTGAATTATCCGGACACGAAGAACAGTTGCGCGCCTTGCGTGACCGTCACTTCCCTCTGCTGGGTGAGCTATGCGGATGGCTGGAGCAACAGGGGTACGTCACCAAGCATGTGCAGCATAATGAGCTGTTGCACACGTTGCTGGCAGTGCCTTTGCGGTGAACATCGAAACACCAAGAGCGTACAAATGAAATAAATAGATTTACATTAGGACAATGTGTTCTCTCTCACAAAACGCTTCAAAGTACGTCTCCTTCTTATGTATAAAAAAAGACTCCACCATGATGAAAATAGTGGAGTTTTTTTGAGTTTTCCCGCGGTGTCTTCCGTGATTTTTATGCTGAAATAAATATCGTGGAAACCTTTCTATGAATACATAGTGTGTTTCTAAAGCATTGTAATCCTGTAATCACGTAATACTTACCTTTTAATAGATATTCATTGGTTTAAGCAGAATTTGAATGTAAAACCCGAGTAAAAGATCCATGTATTAACATCAAATAATCATAATACCATTTTTAAAAATCGTAAGATATATACAATCACATAGAAGTTTTTCTGAACGCGAATGTATAATAATGGAAATAATAGCGAATTTGTAAAACCTACGTAAATTCGTAAATATTTATTCCTAAATTTATAAGTAAAGGTGGTGCGCTCCTTTAATGACCGAAAATCATCGGAGAATTAAGTTTGAGAAACAGCTGTTATTGAATTTTATAAGAGATGTTAAAAAACAATTTCCTAAAAAAGCATATGGCTACTTTTTATCAACAGAGCCAGATGGTGGACCTTCTGAGTACATAATTATGCAAGAAGATGTACGAGGTTCTTTCTTAGACTATTTCTCATCCTATGGAAATTACTACAAAGACCATGATGATGCCGGATTTTTAACTTCTCCAGAAGAAACTATTAAGATTGAAAAGTATATTCGACAGAATAAGTTGTTCAAAGTGGGGGTATTCCACAGTCATCAACGACACCCCGCTATATTAGCAAGGGTAGATGTCGATCTACATCCCTCATCGAGTGTTTGGCATCTTCTAATCTCTTTACGGACATTAGAATATCCCCAAATTAGAGTTTTTGAAGTAAGCCCTGATAAACAAGTAAAAGAAATTAAAATTGAGTTGGCAGAACTGGAGGATCAAAATGAAGCAAGCTATACATTTTACTGAGATGAGTAAATCTTATAATGAAGATGAGCTTGTCCAATTCCTTAAAACAATCTTCTCTGTTAATCGATTTGGAAAACCAGTAGTAACAAATAATCATGTTCTTTATGAAGCTTACCAATTGCTTAGTGACATACCTTTACACATTAAAGAAGAAATTCTATATACAAGATTTTATAAGGATAATGAAAAACGCTATAAAGAGTTGATAGCTAGATGGATGATTGAATTACCTGGGGGCACATTTAATATGGGGAATCACAAAGAGGCTAAATACTTATATTGTGGAGAAGAGCCTTTACATGAGGTATACCTCTCACCCTATAAAATAATGTCAATTCCAGTTTCAACTAGTTTGTATAAAGAGTTTGATCCTGATTATCAAAGCGCCCCACAAAATTATCCTGCAACTAGTATAACTTGGTACGACAGTTTTATGTTTGCAATTTGGTGTAATACTGATCTACCAACCGAAGCAGAGTGGGAGTATGCAGCAAAAGGAGGGAAAAATCATCACTATCCAATTGACGAACATTCTCTAATTGATTACGCATGGTTTAGTGATAATTCTGGAGGTAAATTGCACGTAATCGGACAAAAGAAGCAGAACAATTATGGCTTATATGATATTAACGGTAATGTATGGGAATGGTGTTTGGACACTTATAACTCTAATTATTATTCAAAAACTGCCTCTCATAACCCCGTAAATATAAATGATGGAGAAAACAGAGTCTGCCGAGGAGGAAGTTTTCATTCGTTCATAGATATGTGCAGAAATAATTTCAGGCATCATGAACCTGCATCATTTCATGCTTATGATCTTGGTTTTAGGTTAGTTAAACATGAAGGAGGACAAATTCAATGATTACAGTAATCTTGCCCCAATTCTTAACATCTTTAGCTAGAAATCAACAAGAAATACAAGTAGAAGTAACTGATTTGGCAGAACTCAAAAATTATTTGGCATCTAGCTTTCCAGCATTAAAGGAAAAGTTATGGGAATCAAATGGCACTACTAAAAGAAATGTATTGTTTGTTTTAAACGATAATTTAATTAAATTTGAAGATTACAAAGTAATTCAGTTTAAGCAAGATGATGAATTAAATATCATTTTACAGTTTGCTGGTGGTTAATATGAGCAATTCAAAAATATTAAATTCGAGAGTTCTTCCTCAAGAATATGTTGAAGAAGCTCTAGGGTATGTATGTTATGAGCGAACGTATCACTATCTATTTACACAAGTATATCAATTAGAGAGCTACCCACTTCTTTATTTGGATAGGTTTGTAGGGTGGACTTTTAATACTTCAGGCGAGCCGTTTTTGCCTTTGGTTAATGGGCTAGAGGAGTTTCTAAACAAGTATATTAGACAAGTACATTTAGTAGAAGTAACGGAAGTAATAGAACTTCTCTATAAACTATTCGCTCAGAATAACTTTGTATCATTGACTATGGAAATGAAACATCTGGATAATTCCACTTACTATACCACCGTATTCATCGAAGATATTCATGATGAACAAATTGTTTATACTCATATCAACGAAGCTAATCAAACTGCTAGGAAATGTATGAATTTAGAAACTTTCAAAACAAAGCTTTATATTGATAACAACCTAGTAGAACTATCAGCATATGAGTATTCTGAAGTACTGAATAGATTGAAAAATAATAATATAATTGAGAATATAAAGTTTATCTTTCTCAATCTTTATGGGTTGAAGATTAATGAGGAGGGTATAGAAAAAAACTCAATAAGGATTCCATGCTCGCAATCTGGACTACATGATCTAAAAAAATTCATTGAAGAACACACTTCTCGGTTTCTAACTGCATCTATCACAAAAATTGACCAACAAATTTTGAGTAAGCAGATAAAAAGTAAAATTCATCCTCTTTTACAACTAGTCAAGCATATAATACACTCAAAAATTCATATAACAACAGAAATAAGTAGTGTTTTTGAATTTCAAGTTTACAATATCAATGATTGTCTTAATAAACTTCAATTTTTTTCAAGTGTAGTTGTACAAAAGCCCGGCCAAAAATCGCTTGATTTGTACCTTAAGTCCCTAGATAAATTAATTTTGAATATTAGTCATTTACAAGAATCGTTATTAGTGGTCTTAAGAGCATTGATAGAGGGAGATAATTATGAAAAATAATGTGATGAACCTTCTTCACGGGCTTATTCCAGAGGATGTACTGAAAGAAGTTGAGAATAATT
Source organism: Paenibacillus sp. FSL R5-0749 (assembly GCF_038595085.1). Classification (NCBI taxonomy): domain Bacteria; kingdom Bacillati; phylum Bacillota; class Bacilli; order Caryophanales; family Paenibacillaceae; genus Paenibacillus; species Paenibacillus sp. FSL R5-0749. The sequence continues at coordinate 6,150,822 of NZ_CP152005.1, forward strand.
TCGAACAGTATATATGTACTCCTCTAAATCAGTTGGGGTTTGATTCTATGTCCACAATATCACTTGTAATGAAACTTGAGGAGCAACTACAAATTGAGTTTGATTACGAGCAATTCGACCCTGCTTCAATTAGTAGTATAGAAGGTCTTTTAAAATTACTAAGAGAGAATGAAAGTAATTTTGTTGGATTTTATGAAATATAATAAACGCCGAAGGGGCCTAGATTTAAATGACAACAATTAACTCACTAACAGAAAAAGAGAAACTGCGTTATAGAAGACAATTAATATTGCCGGAAATTGGAGAAGAAGGCCAAAAAATTCTTAAACAATCAAAAGTATTAGTCATTGGAGCAGGAGGTATTGGTTCTCCCTTACTCCTGTACTTGGCAGCCGCAGGTATTGGTCACATTAAAGTTTATGATAATGACAATGTTGAACTAACTAATTTGAATAGACAAGTCCTTCATGGGTACACAAATATCAATCAAAACAAGGCGGAATCAGCTAAACAAACGTTGAGCGAACTTAACCCAAATATTTCAATCGATATCTCAAGAGATAGACTTGTAAGAGAAAATGCTCTCCATATTGTCTCAGAATTCGATATTGTCGTTAACGCTGTAGATAATTTAGAAACTAGATATATGTTAAATGATATATGCGTAGAGCTTGGGACACCATTAATTGAAGGAAGTATCTTTCATTTCGAAGGACAGATCATGCTCATTGAACCTGGAAAAGGACCTTGTTATCGATGCCTATATCCTGAATTGCCCGTTGACGTAAAAAAACAAGAGTTTGGTGTTATTGGCATGACTCCAGGTTTGGTCGGAGTTCTTCAAGCCACAGAAACAATTAAGTATCTACTGAAAATTGGTGAACCTCTTACTAACAAATTGATCTATTTCGATCTATTGTCTACAACAATAAGAAAAATTGATATTAAAAAGAATCCCGATTGTCCTATATGTTCTCATAAATAATACATCAAAGAAAGGAAACTATATGTGAAAGAAATTCATACCCCAGCTGCTTCCAATGTTAATCTTTTGTTTCAGGAAATATCAAAAAATAATTCAAGTAAATTGGCAATTAAAGATGAAAATAATTTCTTAACTTATAATGATCTTGATAGAACTGTGAATAACCTGGCACATTGGCTAAAAACAAAACATCATTTTGAAAAGAATGAAGTGATCGCCATTATTCATGAGCGCTCTGTAGAAACTGTTACTGCAATGCTGGCTATTCTCAGAATTGGTGGGGTCTTTTTACCGATCGACCCTTCTCTTCCAATTGCAAGAATCGAATATATGCTTAAAGACAGTGAAGCAGTGCATATTTTAACATCCCGAAAATTAGAGGTTAATTATAAGAATAGAACAAATAGTTTGATTGTTATTGATGATATATTAAAACTCCCCCAATATAGTGATTTATCTTTAGTGGATATCGAAAAATCTGATCCCGCTTATATTATCTATACTTCTGGTTCAACAGGAAAACCTAAGGGGGTAGTAACAAAACATGAAGGTTTAAGTAATTTAACATCTGTATTTACAAATGATTTAGATATAAAGCAGCATGATAGAGTACTGCAATTTGCGAGTATATCTTTTGATGCTTCAATCTGGGAGATATTTATGGCTTTTTTTACAGGAGCTAGTCTGCACATTGTCCCACAAAATATTATTATGAATCCTAGACATTTTGAAAATTATCTGAATATCAACAAAATATCCATATTAACCCTTGGACCAGCTTATCTCGCATACCTTAATCCTTCTAACATAGAACATATAAAAACGGTAATTACGGCTGGTTCGCAAATTTCTTCAGACCTAGTAAAAAAATGGTCTAAATTTGAGTACGTGAATGCTTATGGACCTACAGAAACCACGATATGTGCTACTTTATGGAAGAGAACTAATATGGAAGAAATCGAATCCATACCTATCGGCAAGGCTATACAAAACTGTGAAGCTTATGTCATGGATGCCAACCTGAACGAGTTACCAGCTGGGCAGACTGGTGAATTATGTATTGCTGGAATTAACTTAGCAATCGGATACTTAAATAACGACGAAATGACCAATAAAAAGTTTATATTCTGCGAAGCTTTAGGTAAACGTTTGTATAGAACAGGCGATCAGGCCAAGCTAACTAACAACAATGATTTAATCTATTTAGGTAGAATTGATGATCAGATAAAAATTAGAGGTTATCGTATTGAAATAGGTGAAATTGAATATTATCTAAAAACATATCCTGAAATATTAGATGCGTGTGTAAAAGTAGTTAAGGACTCTCAAAATCAAGATCATCTATGCGCTTATTACTTGTCTGATGAAGCCATTAATAATATTCATGTAAAGGAATTTCTAAGCTCATACCTGCCCGGTTATATGGTTCCCAATCATCTAATCAGACTTTATAAATTCCCATTAAATTTCAGTGGGAAAGTTGATAAATCCAAATTACACTCACCCTTTTAAAAGGAATCCTTCTGCCTAAACAACCACACTATAGTTCCCTACAAATGCGAACACATTAACATAAAAAGTTTACTAAAAAGGTGGAACGACTTGATGAATTCTATTAAGAAAAGCTTGCTTGATTTAAGAGGATTCCACCCTATGATCTATATACTCTTGATTGGTACAGCACTTGCTAGAGCAGCTAATGCTATGAGTATCCCATTTTTAGCTATTTATCTAAGTAAAGAAACCGATTTAAACCCAATTTTGATTGGTCTCATTGTTGGTGCAGGAGCATTATCAAGTGCTTTTGGTGGCTTTTTTGGTGGTGTATTGTCTGATCAGTTTGGACGTAAAAGGATCATGTTACTGGCTCTTTATATATGGGGACTTGTCTTTATTGGTTTTTTCTACACGCATGCTACTTTAATTTTCTTAATCCTAAATATTCTTAATGGACTATGTCGCACTTTTTTTGAGCCGGTGGCTCAAGCGTTGATGTCTGATCTTGCGCCCAGTGAAAAAAGAATTCGTATTTTTTCTATGAGGTATCTCGCTATAAATGTAGGGGTAACAATTGGACCATTATTGGGAGCTTACATCGCTCTTGAGGAAAGTTCAGTAGCGTTCTTATTTACTGGATTGTTTTATATTCTGTATGCCGTTTCATTATCTCTCCTATTACGCTTATTTAATATAAGTGAGATCAATAAGACGAAGAAAGAAATTGTTACGATTGTATCAGCTGCGAAAGTTATAATGAGAGATTCGTATTTTCGCAGATTGTTGATCGGTGGTATTATTGTGACTATTGCTTACTCTCAATTAGATTCAACTCTTCCACAATACTTAAATCAAAGTTTCGTGAATGGTATTGAGTTTTATGCAATCATGCTGAGCCTTAATGCACTATTAGTAGTAATTTTCCAAATACCTTTAACTTCATGGATTGAAAGTAAAGGTTCTCTGTTTGCGATTATTTTAGGTAATATATTCATATCAATCGGATATATTGGCTTTTGCTTTTCCCCTAATTTAGTATTTCTTCTTATATCTATATTTGTATTCACAGTAGGAGAAATTCTATATTTCCCTGCTGCCAGTGCTATGGTAGACAGAATAGCACCAGATCATCTAAGAGGTACATACTACGGTGCTCAATCATTCTTGTATTTCGGAAAATTCATAGGACCAATTCTAGGTGGTTTTTTATTGAATCAGCTTGGTGGATCGGGGCTTTTCGTTACCATGGTTTTTTTAACTTTGATCGGTACTGTATTTTATCGTATTAAATTCGAAAGAAATACAACCAAAATCGAGCACAATAATTCTTTTTGATTACTTTAAAAGGATGGCACTGTATTATAATGCCATCCTTTTAGCTATTATTTTTCAAGTGATAGCCACATCTTAAATTATTTCTTGAGAGTACTAATATATCTTAAGCTAATCCACGTGCTACTCTGATGTGTATAAAAAAGTTGCTCTTTGAGATGGCCAGTCTCCAAAATGGTAAAGTGTTTGAAGTGCTCCATTAAATCATCCTCCGTAAAAAAATGAGCATACTTCCCTTTTTTATATTCATATGTACACGGTTCAATCTGATTTCCTTTTCCATTGTTGCTATCCTCGTCTGAAAATACAGAAAAAAAGCTTACTCCATTGTCATTAAGAAGTTCAATACATTTGTTTATGATTAAATCTCGTTCGTTCTGCTTGAATAAATGAAGAAGATTGTAACAGAATATAGCGTCATATCTCTCTTCTAATTCAATATCAAATATGGAAGCATGAATAAAGTTAGATTTAGTATCAAATTCCCGTGCAAGTTTGATGGCAGTTGACGAAATTTCAATTCCATCTACATCAAAAAAGTTAGATAGTTCCTTGGTATTCCGCCCATATCCCGCTCCTAAAACGAGTACTTTTTTTATATTAAACTGCTTATAAAGTAATATTGCCTTAAATGCCATTTCACTAGGTAAATCTCCCCAAATTCTTCCTTCCATTTCAAATCTATCTTCCCAATAAGACCCCATTAACGATCCCCCCTTGTGATGGAATTTTACAACCATGAACTAAACTGCAATAGATTAATACTAAAATATAATTCTACAAAAAAGAATTGTTTACCTTTGTTATCTAATACAAAAAATATAAAAAGCACCCCCAGTATCTCATTGGATAAAGAAGAATCCAATGAGCATTCTAAAGGATGCATTTTAAGATAGATCGTATAGGGATAGATCACCTTTACAACTTACATAGTATTACATATAAATATCAACGATTGTGCGCTCAGTCGCACTGCGTGCCTGTCTGAACTCATCAAGCGAGATGCAAACCCCGCCCTGACGGTAACGGTTCGCTGTACGCTCGGTACGAATGTCCTTGCCATTCACCGCTACACGACTCACAGCACCTTCGTTCAAGTGATAGATAAACGTCACTGGCTCACCTGCATACTCGAATTCGAATTGCATGCCGTTCAGCTCAGCTGGCAATACCGGGTCAATGACCAGATCGCCGCCCTCTTGACGAATGCCAAGCGCATTGGAGATCAGCTGGTTCATGTAGATTCCAGGGCCGCTGGAGTAGATTCTCCATCCGCCTTTCACTTGTACAGTCCCTTTACGAAGCTGGTCGAAATGCTCCTGTGCCTCGTAACGCGTATTGAACTTGCCGTCGGAACTACTGAAGTACGAGTTCGCTTGACGAATCTCCGCGTTAGGCACAACCTCTCCGATGCCAACCGGGTTGATCATCGCAAGACCATTCCACACCTGATCTGTCTTGCCAAGCTTCGCCATCGCTTCCACGTAACGGATATGGGCGTGTACATATTGCAAACCAATCTCACGTCCGAAGTTGGATGCTTGCTCTGCACGTTTGAAGTGTGTGCTTACACCGCCAGCATATTGAGCCGGACGATTCATCAGACGCACGCCATCCGGGCACAGGAACTGTTCACGGATCAATGCGTAATGCGATTCTGCTTGCTCCGCATTCAGCAATTCACCGATCATGCTGCGCGTCATTGGCAACAGGCGATATTGAATGCCTGTCTCTGTGTCCGTTGGATGAAGCATCAGCTTCGCTTGGTCGGCTTCTTCCATGTACACAAAGCCCGGAATCACATCTGTGCCCAGCATGTAACGGTTAAAGTCCTCACGAATGCCTTGTGCGAGTACGTCAAGCTCCTTCGCAAAGTCTGCATCCTTGAATTTCAGCGCTTGCGAGAGCACATTCACGGACTGATACGTCAATGCCACAGTCCAACTGCTCACCATGTATTGCTTCAGCTGTGCATTGGCTGGTTGGAGCGTATCATCCCAGTCTCCATCTCCGTAGGAAGACAGGAACGTATCGTGCAGGAAGTGCGAACGGATATATTCGATCTCTTTTTTCGCGTGATCCAGTACCGTTGCCGTCTCTTCCGTGAAGCCGAAGCTATGTTTAACGGTATATGGTACTTTCTCATCCAGGATTGCATAATCGCGAGTTGCTGTCAGATAATCCGCCAGCACTTTCAGCGGCCATACGATGATATCGCCATGGCTTTCTTCCTGTTGAATTGCAAAGTATTTATCAAACATGAACCATTGCGGCCAGTTGCCATCATCTTCGTATTGGTGAGTATAGACCATTTTAATGATATCGCGAACTTGCTCATATTTTTGCGTTGCCATAAAGTACTCCACCGGACCTTGGCATACATCACGTGTACCCCAAGCCGCGCCGCCATACTGCTCCAAACCGTGAGGCACGGAGTAGTGAACCAGCATGTTGTGGGTGTACCACCAAGCCAGCGCATTTACTTTGAACAGATCCTCTGCACTCTGACCTTCTCCACGGGACAAACGGAACCCGTTCATCACACCTGCGAAGAACTCGCGATATGCCTGCACTTCCTCTTCAAAAGTCAGACTTGAGCTTGCTGCCGCGCCGCTATCCGCTTGACCTTCCAACACCCCTTGTACCTTCAGCGTCCATTCAGTACTCGCTTCCAGACTAAGTGTAACCAGCGATGCGGAACCACTGCGGATACCACTTGCCAGCAACGTCTCGTCACCTACATTGACAGCTGCGCCATCCACCGACATACGGTATTGCAGATCCGGATACGTTTCGGCACTAATCGCTTGTGGGTCAGCTTTGAAGATCAAAGTATCGCCATCCTGCGTCATATGCAGCGGATACTCGTATTCATTCACATTCATCGTAATCTGGTTCGTTACCAGGTAACGGTATGCCTTACCACTTGTGGAGCGTACGTTCATGCTTACTTCCGTCGAATGTGCACCTGTGTAATTGGTCACGATGATCGTGTCGGATTCGGTTTTGTAGATCCAGCGTGCATAGTTGAAGCCAATCTCGAACAGGGATGGCATTGTCAGCAGGCGATATTGTCCGTCCATTTCCACATAGATGCGTTGTCCTGCCGTCTTCGGCACGTTCAAGGCATTACGGGCATTACTGATCATTTTATTAAAATTGGTGTTCCCAATAACGAGCTGTGAGTTGAAAATACCGTACATATACGATGTCGTTGTAATAACCTGTGCCCCAAGTTGCACGTTGCCACCACTCATCAGAATGTGACCGTGCGGACGCTCCACAAGTAATTCTTTTGCTTTCAGTACGATATGCTCATAGCTGCCTGTGAAGAAGGATAACAATTCCTCACCGTTGTGCTCTTCCTGATGACGATCAGGGAACAGATCATGAATCTCATCTTGCGTCAGATCAAGCGTTACCAGAGGTTCACCCAGGAAGGAGGACAGTTTCACCTGTTCCAACACGTCGCCATTTTCCACAGTGAGAGCCTGTACTTCATTCCAAGCTGCTGTAACTTCATCCCCGAATTCCAGTGCAGAGATTCCTTCGGCATGATTAGGCTTCGCCAGTCCATAGAAGACCACCTGAGCCTCTCCGTTTAGATTCAGCAGTTCCGATTGCAATGCGGTATAGGCAAATTCATACTGATACGTCTCATTCGCAAGTGTTGGGCGATTCAAGCTCTCTGGTTGATTCGTTTCCTTGTACGACAGACCGAAGAATTGGAATCCATCTGTGGAATAACCGATTGCTTTCGTCAGGGAACCTTGTTGCATATACGGAAATGCACCGCCCTGAGGCTGGTTTTGACGGGAACATACCACATACCCTTTCGCTTCATCTTGGAACACCGTATGGTCAATGTATTGTGACAGATAAGCTTCATTGCTGCGTACCGCCCCTGGGTCAGCAAGACCCACATCCTGTCCATATACCACGTCTACGTTCTGTTGTTGTCCTGTGAGCTTCACATCCCAGAACCAAACACCTTGTGGTGTAGCCGTAAATACGACCTGATAGCCGATACCCTGTTCACTGCCTTTCGGCTGGACTGTGCCCTCCCAGATCAACTGGTTGTTGGACTGTGCTTTGCTTGTAATTACTTTGCTATTCGAACGTACACCGAGCAACGGGAACGAGCTGATGTTCTCTCCCTCGTGTACACGCAGGTACAGGTTGTTCAGAGATCCATCAATCTGGTTGCTGAGCAACTGGTTCAACATTGTTGTACCAGATGTAGCCTGGTATAGGTCGCCACTGTTCAAAAAGGTAAAGGATAACTCCCCGGCATTCAACCGGATCGGTTCATTAATCATCGTTGTCATAGGGTTCACTCCTTGAATTAGTATATAATCGAAACGTTTCGATAAATCTGAAAAAGAATAGGGGCCTCTTCAAACCGGCCTTTTACAGCCCGTCCGGACGATAACCCCATCATTGAACTTTCACTTCAGCATGCAGGCATTTCCTTGGTTGTCAGACTCGGCCTAAACCGAACGTACAGAGCTGCGCTCGATCAGATTAATCGTTAACGTATATGAAGGGTCAACCGCTTCGCCATTGAGCATCTGGAATAACAGATGTCCGGCGAGCGACCCGGCTTCATGCTTCGGCTGGCGTATCGTTGTCAGCGGTGGACGAACATATTCCGACAACTGAATATCATCAAAACCGATCACGGAAATGTCATCTGGCACCGATATACCACGCTCTTCCAAGGCTTTCAGGCCGCCAATGGCCATCTCATCGTTACCGTAAAATACCGCTGAGGGAAGATCGCCCTGCATCATCATCATCTTGGTTGCACTGTATCCACCCTCACGCACAAAGTTGCCATTCAGACGCCATTTGGACTTTTCTTCAAGTCCCGCTTCCCGCATCGCTCGCAGATACCCTTGGTAACGGAGTGCGTTGTCATACGAGTTGGATGGGCCACTGATATAAGCAATCTTCTGATGTCCAGACTGGATCAGATGGTGCGTGGCAAGATAACCGCCTTGCTCTCCATCCACCAGTACGTTGACCAAATGGTCACTCGACAGTTGACGATCCATCACAATGATCGGAAAGCGCTGTCCGGCAGATTCCACCAGAATATCATCATGGATGTTATGCGCCAGGATGATGGCTCCGTCTACTCTTTTTTCACGCAAAAATCTCACTGCGGTTGAATCCCGTCCACCCATGGAGCTGCACGCAATCAGGTCATACCCGTTCGTGAGGGCTACATCCTGTACACTACGGATCAACTCCGAGTAATACGGGCCCGACAGATCGGTCAGGATCAAAGCGATCGTGTTCGTCCGGCTCCGCTTCAGGTCCATGGCAAAGCCGTTCTTGCGGTAATTCAGTTCTCGTGCTGCCTCAAGCACCTTAGCCTTGGTCTTGGCACTAACCTTGCTATCCCCGCTCAGCGCATAGGAAGCAGTCGAGAGTGCTACACCTGCCAGCTTTGCCACATCCTTAATCGTTGCCATTCCACGTTCGCTCCTTCTAAACTAGAACAAATTCTAAGGTTATCTACATTTTATACGATACATGGTTGGAACAACCACTTCATCCTGTATTATCGTTTATTAATCTTTATACATATCATAGCTATGGATGTCAATCGAAACGTTTCGAGGTGTTCTCAAAAAAAATCCTTGTCTCCATCCTTACGGCACCATGGTTGAATGTGTCCCGTTCCAGTCCGTACCATTGTCCACACCATTCGTGATGGTTATGACACGTCTTTCAATCTGACGCGCTCTGGACAGTTTATGCCTAACGCAATGAAACTGGCAGTAAACGCCAGATTGAAACGTTTCGACATTTTCATTATAGTCGGTGTTGATAGCGATTTCAACCACTTTGTCCATTTTTCAGAGAAAAAGTTGAATTGTCCAATCTGTCCATCCACGTCACTTCATTTATAGTATATACTGCATAATAGTCGAGATCCGAGAATTACGCCAGTATACAAAGGGCATGAATCGAATTATGCCCCTGCTGATATATGTAAGGAGACAGTTATCTAATGAATAATTCCAAGCCCACGTATCATCAAAAATCGCTGTCCCGCTCCATTGACTTGCAGAAGATTCAGTCTGTACCGGTTGCCCTGTTCAAGCTGTGTCATCTGGTGCGGCTTCACGACCGCGAGGCATTCTCCCGTATAGATGAAATGTGGAACACACTTCATGTACTATACGTTGTTACCGCTGGTCAGGCCAGGATAATTAGTGCAGAGGGAAAACTCACATTAAATGCAGGCTCCGCAGTCGTTCGGCAAGCCGGAAACCTGCTTCAGCACGAGAACAAGCGCGGCTCTCTGTCGCCCATACAGGGCATTGCGATTGCATTTGATTCCACTGAAAATGATCATCTGTCCTGGCCTTTCGGGTTACCAGCCCCCATTGTGAGCCGCAATCTCGCTGACAAGGCAGTAGAACTGGTCCAAGCCTGTTCGAAAGGTCAGGATTCCAGTCCTTTCAGGCCACATATGTTGTTCTATGAGTTACTGGACATCTTGCAAGATCATGTGACCCACTCTGCTCCTGAAGATCACTCCTGGCTCGATAACGTGCTCAGACATATCCATCAGATGTATACACATTCGCTGACCCGCGAACAATTGGCACGAGATGCCAATGTGAGTCCCGAGCATTTCTCGAGGGAGTTCAAGAAACATACTGGTCTTACTTTTGTTGAATATGTGACTCGTCTCAGAATCAGGATGGCCCAAGAGCATCTGTTGATCGCGAATCCTACGCTACAGGAAATTGCACAATTGACAGGCTACAGGGACACGTTCTATCTAAGCCGAAAATTCAAACAGATGGTTGGCTCAGCACCAACTCACTATCGGAAAATGCCCAAGAAGATTGTATCGTTGACTTACAACTATACAGCCTCACTTCTGGCACTGGGCCACACTCCTCACATGGGAGCGGTAGCAAGCTGGATGGAAGATAAATGTGGTGAACCTGGTCATGAGGGTCATGAAACATTTGAGCAGCATTCCGAATATGAGCTGGTTAAACATCCAGAGCTGATTGTAAATGCTCATCCTGATGTCATTATCGGATATGCACCACATCCCGGTTCAGATGAACTACGTGTAATCGCCCCAACCATTCTGATGCCCTTTGAGGAACTCGATTGGCAGGAGCAGCTTCTTCATCTGGGACGAGTTACCGGGCTTGAATCCAATGCACGGGGGTTATTAGATCGTTATCATCAACTTGAGCAAGAAGCCAATCATACGTTGGATCAATGGATGGAAGGAACACGCGGGTCCGCCGTTTGCATATTTATGATCGGAGAGGACGGCGCTTATATCTATGGTCATGGCTGGGGCAGAGCTTCCCATGTGCTGTATCAATCCCTTGGTTTCACCCCACCCTCACAGATGGTGCAGGATGGGCAGTTACTGACAGGGTACGTTCATGTTCCGTTATCCGAGATTCACTTGTATGCAGCAGATCACATGTTTGTTGCCTACCCTGAGGAACCCTCCGAGCGAGAAAAGCTGGATAACCTGCTGAGTCAGGAATTCTGGGGTACCCTCTCCGCCGTTCGGGAAGGACGTGTATACGAGATCGATGCCGACACGTTCTACGGATTTGATCCTTTGTCCGTTATGAAGCAATTGCAGCATATCATGCATCACCTAACATCATAATTGTCCATGCGATAGTGATCATAGTTGTCCATGTACAAAACTCACGTCTTCCTCTATGTTATTAATGAGAATAATAATCATTATTGATTATACATAGGGGGAACAAGGTTATGTTTGCTGCAAAAAAACGATTTTCCGGCTTGCTGCTTATGCTCGCCATCATTATGATTCTGGCTGCTTGTAGCAGCGGAACAGGTTCGACTGCCACTGAACAGACATCGGCAGCAGGAACCGAAACGCCAACCGCCTCTTCCGAGACGAACACAGAGACGTCGTCCGGTGCGGATAATTCAAATGCTACGCGAATCTACAAGTCATTAAGTGGGGATGTTGAAATTCCGGCTGAACCGAAACGAATCGTGACCGATATGTACGTAAGTGATTTGCTTGCACTGGGTGTGAAACCTGTTGGTGCTGTTCAATATTATTTGGAAAACCCGTTCTATGCAGATCAGGTAGAGGGCATTGAAAGCATCGGTGATCGGGCAGCGGTATCGATGGAGAAGGTCATTGCCATGAACCCGGATCTGATCATTACCTACTCTGACCAAGCCAGTGAGATTGAGAGCTATCAAAAGATCGCACCTACCATAGTAATTCCTTATGGTACATTCACCAATGTACATGACGAAATTCGGGGATTCGGAGAGCTGATGAACAAATCCGAAGCAGCCGAAGCTTGGCTGAAAACGTACGATGAACGGATTGAAGCCGCTCGTGCCAAGGTGAAAACTGTCATCAAACCGGAGGAAACCTTCTCCATCCTTGAAGTATCCGACAAGAGTTATTATGGATATGGAGACAATTTTGGTCGAGGAGGACAAGCGGTCTACAGTGCTTTGCAACTTGCCCCACTCGAGATCACCAAAAAAGAACTGATGGGTGATACCCAGTGGAAAGAGATTTCGCGTGAAGTTGTTGGTGATTATGCAGGGGATCATATCTTCTTGACCGTTGGGGAGTACAATAAAAATTATCAAGGTGACTCCATCTGGCAATCCCTGCCGGCTGTGAAAAACAATCAGGTGTACGAATTGCTGGAAGACCGTTATTGGTACTTCGACCCGATTGCAATTCAAGGTCAGGCTGAAGAATTCGCCGATATGATCGTAGAACGTGCCGAGCAAAATCGTAAATAACATAAGCATGAATACAGGTGTCCGGACAGGCTGATCAGCCTGCTCGGGCATTTGTGTCATATCAAGGAGGACTTACATATGCTTCGCCGTTTCATGTCTTATTATCGTCCTTACAAAAGGCTCTTTATATTAGACTTCTCCTGTGCCATCGCCGCCGCGCTGCTCGAGCTGGCCTTTCCACTTGCCGTTAACCGGGTAGTCGATCAACTGCTTCCGGCTGGCAATTGGTCCATGATCTTGTCGGCATGTGCCTTTTTGCTCGGCATCTACCTGCTCAGTTCCTTTTTCCATTATGCCGTCACCTATTGGGGCCATAAGCTCGGTATTAACATCGAATCCGATATGCGTAGAGAACTGTTCACACGTGTACAGAAGCAGTCCTTCCGCTTCTTCGACAACAATAAGACCGGGCATCTGGTCTCCCGTATGACCAACGATCTGATGGATATTGGTGAGATCGCGCATCACGGACCTGAGGACTTATTCATTGCCTTCATGACACTCGCCGGGGCTTTCGGTATTATGCTGGGGATCAACTGGCAGCTCGCTGTGATGACGTTTATCATTGTGCCGCTGATGATCTACCTGTCACTGTATTTCAGTCGCAAAATGTCCAAAGCATTCAAACGCATGTTTGCAGATATCGCCGATTATAATGCACGGGTAGAGAACAATGTGAGCGGCATCCGTGTGGTTCAGGCTTTTGCCAATGAAAAGCATGAAGTAGGCCGTTTCGTTGAGAACAACGAACGTTTCAGACTGACAAAACTAATCACCTACCGCATTATGGCCTGGAACTCTTCACTTAGCTTCATTCTGATGAAATTTGTATCCCTGTTTGTACTGGTATGTGGAACCTGGTTTGTCATCCAAGGAAGTATGACTTACGGGGAGTTCATCGCTTTTGTAATGTTATCCAATGTATTCCTTGGACCAATCGAGAAGATTAACTCCGTCATTGAGACGTATCCCAAAGGCATCGCCGGTTTCAGACGTTATCTGGAGCTGCTTGAAGCTGTACCGGATGTAGAAGATACACCTCAGGCAAAACCAATTTCGGATGTGAAAGGCGATATTGCCTTCTATAACGTCACCTTTTCTTATGGAGAACATAAACCCACGTTGTCTGAGGTCAACCTTAATGTTCAGGCAGGCCAGACGGTTGCTCTGGTTGGACCCTCAGGAGGAGGCAAAACGACGCTATGCAGTCTGATCCCACGTTTCTACGATGTGGATGCTGGACATATCTCCATTGATGGCATTCCCGTGAAGGACATGACGCTGGAATCACTGCGCTCCCATATCGGGATTGTGCAGCAGGATATTTTCCTGTTTGACGGAACGATTCGTGAAAATATTGCATACGGCAAGCTGAATGCTTCCGATGACGAAATCTGGCAAGCCATTCGTCGGGCCCAACTGGAAGAACTGGTACAATCCCAGCCAGACGGACTAGACACCATGATTGGTGAACGTGGCGTAAAACTCTCCGGCGGACAGAAGCAACGTCTATCCATCGCAAGAATGATCCTGAAGAACCCGCCTATCCTCATTCTGGATGAAGCCACCTCCGCACTCGACACCGAGACGGAAGCCGCCATTCAACTGGCCTTGTCCGAGCTGGCTCAGGGACGTACAACTTTGGTGATTGCCCATCGACTAGCGACTATTAGACACGCGGATCGCATCGTGGTAGTGGAGAACGGCAGCGTTGCTGAACAAGGAAGTCATGAAGAGCTGCTCGCACGTAAAGGCTCGTACAGCCGACTGCATCAAGCCCAGTTTGGTTAAGTAGCATGCCCTAACAATAGCAACCATCGAAAAAACCAAATAAAGAGTAAAACAACCTTCCCTCTGCAAACGAGGTGAAGGTTGTTTTATTCATTTCAGATATCCTTTTGATTTCCAGAATCGCTTCGCAAATGATTCAGCAGCGTACGGTGGCTCCCCATTCAGTAGATCCTCATTCGCTTGAATGAGCACTTTGCGTCCACGTTCCAGCAATTGAACGGCATGCAGTAACTGAGAGCCGCCAATATAATGAATTTCAAGCAACAACGGTTCTTCTTCCTCATCCTCGTTATTCTGAGCCGAGTATTCGATCAACACACTTTCCGAGCCGTCCGCATGTTGGTGCAGGGTATAATAGTATTTCTCCACCTGCGTCTCCCCTTGAGCATCCACATACTCTCTTCCAATACGTAGCAAGGCTGGCTGGGGAACACCATTAGACATCTGACCTGCTTGTCGAAATGCAAAATATAACTCTCCAATCCACAGTCCGTGCCGATCATCATCATAATAATCGTCATATGGCTCCACGACAGGCAGTGCTAATAAATCATGGATCAGTTGGTGCGAAATTAAGGAACGGGCATACTGAACATTCGATACAGACTGCAACAAGGTATTCCATCCTTGCTCGTTTAACTGCTGAATATCAGCAGGTGAGTTCTCCGAGAATACATTCCATTCCGAATTCTCATTGTGCAGATAACGATATGCCCCTGAGATCATCCAGACAGGTTTACCCTGCTGTACGATATGTTTATCAGGAGAGTTGGAACCTTGATCTGATGGCTCCATCTTAAGCAACAATGCACAATTGTGGTCATCCTGAAAATACAGACTGCGGAAATACCCCTCCGTATGCTCATCTCCATAGACCGATACTCGGCAAAATTGCTCGTCCAACCAAAATTCATAGCTGTTCAGTAACTCATCCTCCTCTCTTACAGGCAACAAAGATGGATGAGTAAGACGCTCTATGTTCTCAGCGGTAACCCGATGATCTTCGAACCAATCCGGCACATCTGGCTCTGATTGTTCAGCATGAATGTACTTTCGGTTGATTACAGGTTGTCCTTGCTGCAGCCTCCTTAACATTTCTTCTCGCCAAGGAAACGGCTCTGTATCTTCATCAATCACACATTCAGGAACCAATAACGTCAACATGTCAGAGCCCCGCCATGGTCCGAGATCCTCCCATTCTTCTAGCTGACGCTTCACATTACGCTGTCCTTGAACCTGAATCTTATATTGCTCGGTACTTACCAGCAATCCACCTTCTACATTCCCTCTCACTGTCAATTCTCCATGATTATAATCCCCCCAGAACATATCCTCCACATAGAGATTACCTGTAATATATATTTCCTGCCCACCCACGATCATATAGGGTGTTATGAGATTCCCAAGTACAACCAGATTGGAACTGGCCGCGTCGGAACTTGTATTTCCAATATAACGATCCACTGTCAGATTTCCGTCAACCAAGATCAAGAAAGGTCCTTCATCCAACAACAGTTCACTGATATGAAGATCACCAGAATGTAACCATACTTCCTCGGCTTCAAATTCACCGTTGTGCGCTTCATTATGAGTGTACATCCAACTTCCCTGAGGCAACTTCGTTTGTATATCTGCAAAAGACACCTTGTGACCTATCTGATGTATGGACATGTCCTGACACTCCTCATCCATTAATATATGGATAGAATCTATCTAATCTACAGATAGGACCACTACCCATTTTTATTATACTAGAGGAAATATACACCATTCCATAACAAAAACCCTCACCCGAGTAGAATGAAGGTTGAGCTTGTGAACAACAACAGCTCCAAGCCTATTAAATACATATATAATCTAGTCCATTCTTATCACTTTCCACCCAGAATTGCGTTTGCCCGCTCACGGAAAATTTTCGCCGCCTGCTCAGGTGTAATTTTGCCAAACAACAGCAGATCATACAACTCCCGCAGCACCGCAGTGACCTCGGGTGCACCTACAGGATCAGGCGGGTCCATCTGACTGCTGTGATCGGCAACCCAATCAATATAATCAAACACCTGCGCCAGCTCTGGTTCAACCACCAGCTTCATCCGCTCTTTAACACGGGATGAGACAGGCACACCCCGCTCTCCTTTCAGCAACAGATTGGCATCCAAATCATTTACGAAGAAGCTGATGAACTTGGCCGCCTCCTCCTTATGTCTGGAATTGCCCGCGATGGAGAAAAACATGCCTGGCTTCAAAAACAACCCATCCTGGCTGTTTGGCCCAGGCATCGGGGATATCGTTAAGGGTTTGCCATAACGCTGAGTGGTGCTGATAAATTGGTTGGAATACCCCCAGCTAAACAAAGCCTCTCCCAGATAAAACGGGTCGTTGTCGGGTTGGCCAATGTCGGATGTCCAGATATCCGGTGCAAAAATAAGTTTCTTCTCCGCGAGCTGCTGCATCCTGCCAAAGTAATCAATAAACAATCCATCATCCTCATAACCCAACCTCTTGCCATCCTCGGCGTATAGCTTGGAACCATACTGTCTCAAGTAATACGCAAAAAACTGTTCCGGCGTGAAATAAGTTCCCAGATAAATGCCTTTCCCCAGCAATTGCTCGCCCATACGGTCAAAATCCGCCCATGTCCACGTATCCGTCGGCAATTCAATATCATTGGCCTTCAACACTTCCGGATCATAGATACTGAGCATGGCGTTAACCCCCAAACTGAGACCATAGGTTTTGCCATTCAGGCTACCACTCTCCAGCTGTTCCTTCTCAATATCTGTCGTGTCAATCAGTCCGTTCTGCATGTACGGCGTTATATCCTCCAACAGTTGCAACGAGCTGTACTGGGACAGATAGGAGATGTCCATCTGGATAATGTCGGGCAACGCATTGCCTGCTGCATGTGGGGCAAGTTTTCTCCAGTACTCGTTGAAGCTGCTATATTCGTATTCAATGTTTACATGTGGGTTCAACTTCTCATACAGATCGATAACGGCGATTGTTGCATTGTTGCGAAACTCCCCACCCCACCAAGCGATTCGCAGCGTTATCGGCTCTTCGTCAACGATCATGCCTGGCCTTTGATCCAGTTGGCTCACGCAGCCAGGAAGATTCAGCAGAAGACAGATCATGCCTATGGATCGCAATAATCTTCTCATGGCCTATCCTCCTTACCTGGTGATGGGGGTGGCAGCAGCACCGTTACTCTCGTTCCAAGCCCTGGCCTGCTCTCCAGCAGAACATCATATTCTTCGCCAAAAGCCAGACGTACCCGCTCCCTGATATTCAGCAAACCAATACCTGTTCCTCTGGTCTTCACTTCACCACGCAGCACTTGTTCCACATATTCGGGTTCCATACCGGGACCGTGATCCTCCACGATCAGGGCCAGCTTGCCACCTGAAATCTCGGCACACACTCGAATCAGACATGATCCAACCTGTGGTTCCAATCCGTATTGAATGGCATTCTCCAGTAATGGCTGTAGGGTTAACTTGGGAATGGCACATTCCAGATAAGGAGCGGGCACATCCAAGCGAAAATCCAGCCGCTGCCGGAAACGGTAGGTCTGAATGGTGATATAATGGCTGACGATCTCCAGCTCTTCGGCAAGGGTGATGATATTTTGCCTGAAGCTGATGGAGGAGCGTAGTAAATACCCGAGTGACAGCACCATACTGGAGATTTGCTCCTGCCTGTTCTTTTTGGCGAGCCAATGGATTGAATCCAGCGCATTATACAGAAAGTGTGGATTGATCTGCGCCTGAAGCGCCTTAAACTCCGTTTCTTTAATGACCAGCTGGCTTGCATAATTTTCTTTGATCAATGTATTGATATGTGTAATCATCATTCGATACGTACGCTGTAATAACCCCAATTCATCCATGTGCTGGTGTGTTGGAATGGACAGATTGGCATCCATATTCTCCAGATCCCCATACTGAACCTCCTTCATCTGACTGATGAGCTGCCTGATCGGCCTTGTCAGACTGCGTGCGAACACCATACCAAGCGCGAGGACAACCAGAATGGCGATAAGATATACGACAATCAGACTATTTTTCAACCATATGATACGTTCAAAAATCTCATCATAAGAGGCCATATTATAATAAACCCAGCCGGTATAGGCGGATTTTTTCTGGGAAAGGAATATCTCCCTCCCATCCAGATTTTTGACCTCATATCCTCCACTGCCTGGAAGAGGATTCAGTCCTGCGGAAACCGCATCTGGAAGCTGGCGATAAGGATAGACCACCTCAGTGCCTGCTTTTAAAATAATGTCACTGTCCCGGCTGTCCATGCCCGCATACTCTTCAACGAGTCGCTCAATATTAATACGCAGAAACAGTATGCCTACCGGTTCCAGGGTCATCGGTTCGTAGGCTCGCACCTGACGCACCATAACCAGCATCGGGTCATCGTCATCCGGGTACAGCCAGCGTACTGCACCATTAGCCTGCTCCGCCGCCTCAATCATCCGATCATATTTTTCAGGGGATACGGTTAGTGTTTCGCCATATTTATTCACTCTTCCTCTGGAATCAATCAGATGAACGGACTGCACATATCGTGCAGCCCCACTAATATGCTCCCATAGCCGATCTGTGATCTTCTTCCGTTCAATAAAGCTTGAATATGCGCTATCATCATCCAGCAAAGACTTCAAGGCCCTTTGAATCTGTGTATCAGAGATCATGTTCAGTGATAACGCTTCCAACTTTTGAAGTTCAACATCCACTGTAGACGAGGAAAGGTTCAGAAGACGAGACGACTTATCAAACAGCTGTTTGTCATACACCGAATACGTATAGTACAAGGAACCAAACGCCAGGATGATGATAAACGCCATCATGACCATGATCATCAGAAACATTTTCATTTTGATGCTGAGTTTGCGGTAGGCTGTCATGACCAAAGCGCTCCTTTGAACCACGTGATACTACTAGGTATATCACATACAGGAAGGTTTTCCCAAAGTTTTAGCGCTCGATGTCTCACGGTTTATTTGGACTGATATCGGTCATAAGCCGCCTGATGAACCTCAATCGCCCGCTCAATGTCCATGCTCTTGATGGTGTCGGTCATCTTGTCAAATTCAGTGATTGGTTTCTGTCCGCTAATGATGGCTGTCATCGTCTCATTCAAATACGTATTCACCTGGCTCATGATGGACGTACTTGTGGTTACCTCTTCTGTGGACAAGCGAATTGGTGGGAGTGTTAAGGCCGAGCTTGCTTTCATCCATTCCGCATTCGCTGCACGCTGTCCGTCGTCAAATAATAAGGCATCCAGGTAACGGCTATCCTGATTGATTGGACCGTCCATAATGGACAAAGCATAGGAAGCCAATGCCTGATCATACGTCAGACCGTTTGCATTATCAATGATGGTATCTGTGAATTTCACACCGTCTCCGTCCCGAACATAACTGTCATTCTCGATACCAAAGTTGAATAGATCACTACCCTCTTCGCTATAGTTGTAGTCCATCCACTGCACAATATATTTCAATTTATCTTCGTCTGCAGAAGCCGTAATAGCCTCACCATAACTTAGGACCTTATTCTCCAGATTAAAGGTAGCATACGAAGTTCCATCCGCAGATACGGGCCACGGTACACCGGTTAGGTTAAAGTTCGGATCGGTATCTCTCATCAGATTAAAGTATTTCCCCATACCACTGAATACACCGCCCTGATATGCGCCTGCCAGATTGCTGGTGACCTTATAGTCGAACGCTTTGCCGTCATTGGTCATGATCTCGGGATCAATCAGCCCTTCCTTGTACCACTTGGCCATGGTCTCCAGGAAATCACGGTAGCCCGGCTGAATTGGTCCGAACTCCACCTTGTCTCCATTCAACTGGAAGCCACCAATGACACCAAAAGCCGCCGCAAAATCATGGAGCTTGGTCAGGTTGCCCGGTCCCCAGTTTCCGGTGAATGGCAGTTCATCTGGCTTGCCATTGCCGTTAGGGTCCTGTTCCTTGAATGCCTTGAGTACCGTATACCACTCATCGATGTTGGTAGGTACCTTGAGATTCAGTTTATCGAGCCAGTCCTGGCGCATAATCAAACCGGAAGTGGCATTCAGTTTCAACGCATCCAGCTTCAGCAGTGGGAACATATAGATCGTTCCATCGTCGAGTGCAATCTGCTTCTTCACATCCGGATCGGATTCAATGATCCGCTTCAAGTTCGGTGCATAACTGTCGATCAATTCATTCAATCGGATGATCCGGCCGTCCTTGATCATTTTTTCCGGTCCGCCAACCGCATCGGCCCAATTATAATATATAACGTCCGGCAGCTCTTTTGTGGAGATCAACAGATTGAATTGGTCACGCTGTTGTCCAAGCGGAGGATGTGTGAACTTCACTTGGATGCCCGTCAACTTCTCTTTTTCCTTGTAAGCGGCCATATCGCCAAAGTTGTTCAAGGAAGCCGTTAGTTTGGCGTCATTGGCGCGCCAGTAGTCAATGGTAAATGGCTCACTTGTAATCGGCAGCGGTATCTCGGTCAACGCCTGAACCGCAGGTTCTGTTCCTTCTGCTGGCTCTGCGTTACCTGGTTCATTATCCCCCGTACAGCCCGCCAGCAAAGACATGGTAAGTAATGATGACAACAGGATGGACCCCATTCTTTTTTTCACGTAATTCGCCTCCATAGGATACATTTTTTATTGTTTCACAGCACCGATTAAAGCGCCCTGAACAAAATAACGTTGGATGAACGGATATACCAGCATAATCGGCAGTGTGGAGATAATAATGGTCGCATATTTGATGTTCTCCCCAATGGCGAAGCCGGTATCGGCGCCAGCACCCATGGCCTCCGTACTGCTGCTGATCAGAATATCACGCATAATAATCTGAATCGGATATAACTCCTGACTGCGTAGATAGAGCATTGGCCCGACGTAATCATTCCAATGGTCAACTGCATAATACAGCATCATGACCGCCAGGATTGGTTTTGACAAAGGCAGTACGATTCGGAACAAAATCAGAAAGTCATTGGCACCATCAAGCTTCGCCGATTCGATCAGACTGATCGGAATGCCCTCAAAGTTTGTTTTCATAATAAGGAAATAGAATGTGCTGATGGCACCCGGAATAATAAGCGCAAAACGGGTATCCACCATGCCCAGATTCTGAATCAGCAGAAAAGTTGGAATCATACCCCCGCCAAAAAACATCGTGAACGTAATTAATTTCATCAACGTTTTTCTGCCCATCAGATCACTGCGTGATAACCCGTAGGCTGCCAGCGAAGTCATGAGCAGATTGATGGCTGTACCCACCACAACATAGAACAAGGTGTTCATATATCCCGTATAGATGCGAGTATCCTGAAATACCGACTTGTACGCTCCCAGCTGGAAACCTTCAGGAATGAGCATCAATGACCGGGAACGCAGCATCTGATCCGGATCACTGATGGAAGAATTGAACACGTACAGCATCGGGTAAAAGCATAAAATCATGATGACCAAGAGCAGCAGTGTATTGAATACATCAAAAACTCGTTCCCCTATAGACTGTTTCATCGCTTCACCTTCCAATTACCAGAGACTGGTTGAGTTAAGCTTTCTGCTGATCGCATTTGCGATGATGAGCAGCGCGAAATTAATGACACCGTTGAATAGCCCGATGGCGGTTGAATACGTATAGTTCCCCTCCAAAATTCCGGATCGATAAACAAAGGTGGAGATGACATCGGATGTCTCATAGGTCGGTGCCGTTTGCATCAGCAATATTTTCTGAAAATCAGCATTCATGACCGCCCCCATGCGCAGAATTAACATGATCACAATCGTTGGCATGATGCCCGGCAGTGTAATATGTAACAGCTGTCTCCAGCGGCCTGCACCGTCAATTTTGGAAGCCTCATACAACTGTGGATCAATGCCACTAAGTGCTGCCAAAAAGATAATTGAGGCCCATCCTGCCCCCTGCCATATGTTGGACAGAATGTACATCGGACGGAACATATCCTTCTCCGCCAGGAACATGATTGGCTGCAGATCGAAAAAGTCACGAATGACATTAAACAATCCGCCATCCAACGATGAGAACGTTTTCAACATTCCAACCACGACCACAACCGAGATGAAATGTGGCATGTAACTGATCGTCTGTACCGTGCTTCTGAACCACTTTTTCCGTACTTCATTCAGTAACAGGGCCAGGATGATTGGAGCCGGAAAACCAAACACAATGCTGTAAAAACTCAGAATCAGTGTGTTCTTAATCAGTCGCCAGAAATAATAACTTTCGAAAAACATGGTGAAATTGTCAAAACCGACCCATTCGCCTGCCAAAATTCCTTTGATCGGGCTGTAGGATTCCTGAAATGCCATCAGCAGTCCGTACATCGGCCCATAACTGAAAATCAGATAATAGGCTACAACTGGAACGAGCATCAGATATACGTATCTGTTGCGTACAAGCTCCTTTTTCACCGAACTCCATTTGCCAGCTGGCTTCAAACGCCCAGGTTCAATCCCCCGGCTTCGATTCAGCTCCATCCACTCAACCTCCACTCTCGATGTTCATACATTCACTTGACACTTCTAATGATAGAATCGAGCGGCTTTTCTTCCCATGCTCATTTCCGTTAAATGCATGTTCAAAACCGAGTTCCGTCCGACAAAAAAAGACCCTGCTGCCGTTGACTGGCACACAGGGCGTGATCATAAATCAGATGTGAGTCGCATGTGGATTAGGATATACAGGACACTATGTAGAAGCGACAGCACCGCTGTCTAGGGTACTTTTTTATACTCGGAGGGGGAGAAGCCCGTGTATTTCTTGAACATTTTGCTAAAATAAGGCCAGTTGGCACCAAAGCCCGTCTGTTCGGCAAGCGAGGATACCGTGCAGGTCCCGTCCTGCTCCAGAAGCTCCAACGCTTTGCGAATGCGGTAGCCTAACACATAGTTCGTAAATTTCTCACCGGTTTCTTTTTTGAACATTTTGCCAATGTAGTCTGGATTCATGTATATTTCCCCGGCGATGGATTGGAGCGTCAGAGTTTCGTCCCTGTAACGCTTCTCCACGATCTGCTTCACACTGCCCACCATCTGTGATTGTCTGGAGCGGTGCTGTTCGTAGCGGCGCAGCGTGATTTCCTTGGCAACGGCAAGCAGAAACTGTTGAAAAGAGTGCAGGGTGCTGGATTCAATCATGCCCGGCAGCTGATCCATATACCTTTTCATCTCGGCAGAGCCGCTGAGTCGAATCATTTCCATAAATATTTGAATAAGATAGGACTTCGTTTGAGAAATATCGTATCGCAAGCTGGCAAGCATCTGAAACATCCGGTTCAGCTCTGTTCCGACTTCCTGCCAGTGTCCAGCCTTCATCGCAGTAGCCATCCGCTCTGGATCATATTCGAATTCGGGAAGAGTACGCTCCCCGGGGGAGTAGACATCCCGCTCCATAATAAGACTGCCCTCACCAAGGTAGAAACGGTAATTGAGGTAAACCAGCGTCTGCATGTACAATTGCCGCGCCTGTGGAAGATCTCCTGGTTCGCTCAGGGCAATCGTAAGATCATCATGATAATATCGGGTAAATGTGGTGCGAATCTCATCGATATTACGGAACAACTGTGTTTCAGACAACTTGTCCTCCATCATCAATAACACATGACCTCCAACCGTGGTACTTAAGATCGGATTGTGAAAAATATCCTCGGCAATGTTCTTGACCGCGAACAAGTGCAAGTACTCATGATCCCCCTCAATCTCTACCAGCAGCAACCGCACACGCTGATCCTGAAACTGTACATCGAATAATTCCTCGAAATACTTCCATTCCTTGACCCCATAGGTTCTGTTGGTCACCAGTTCTTTCAGAAAATATTCCTTGGCATGCGGCAGTACACGCTCCAGATTATATTGGATCGATTGTACAAAACGCTCCTGATCAGTTAACTCCCGCTTCTCACTGACCAATTCACTGATAGCCTCGACGAGGTGTTCTTCACTACAGGGCTTGAGCAAATAATGCTTCACCCCATACTGCATGGCGGTCTTCGCATATTCAAACTCCGTAAACCCCGTGAGCATGATAAATGAAATATGCTGATACTTCTCTGCCACAGCTTCAACCAGCTGTAACCCATCCATTCCCGGCATGCGAATGTCCGAGATGATGATATCCGGGCGCTGTCGATCGATTATAGCAAGCGCTTCCAATCCATCTTGAGCAATGCCGATCAGCTCTGTTCCTAATCGCGACCAGTTCACAACACTAGCGATCCCGTCCGAGATCATAAATTCATCATCGACCAACAAAACCTTGTACATCGTATGCAGCCTCCTGCCTTTAACCAGATCCATTCTATTATATGAGCATTATGCACAAATAGAGGGGAGCACATGGAATGACATGGAATTGAACGATAACAAGTCTGATTTCTGAACAGTCCTTTCTCATCTCATCGTGAAAATCATTCACTAGCCGGCAATTGAAGCTGGTCTCTCTAAAGACAAAACAACCCTCACCCCGCTATAGGGTGAAGGTTAGCATCTACTATGCAAATACGGGCTATATTGGTGACCATACTTGCCGGATCGATTTATTTTTTTACTGCGTGAATGAAATGTATCGTTTCAAATGCACTTAGATGATCAATTCGATCTTGGAAAAACTGTTCCTGAATCGCCTCCGGAGTGAGATGCTCATAAATAAGCAGCCCTGCTTCTTCAAGCATGGCCTCCATCTCCACATATGCGTAGCCGGATTGCATGGGCTCACCGCCCATTGCAGCCAATTTAACCATATTTTCAACCCGATTAAATCTCCCTTTTTCCTCAAAAAGGTGTTCATCTGCATAATCCAGAACTATAGAGCTTCCAGATGGCAGGTTCGCAAACACATGACGAATCACGTTAAATAGATCATTTTTGGGCAAATAATACGAAACCCCCAAGAGACTGGCCAACGTCTTACGTTTCTCCAAACCTTCAAGAGTCAAGCTGTCATTTGAAAGCTCTCGCGTAAAATCCATGGGTACAAAGTGAAGATTATCCGGAACAGTCAGCCTCGCCTGCTTCAGCCGCTCCTTCTTGAATTGCTGTGTAGCCGGATAGTCCACTTCAATGATATCCAGCGTGTCCTCCAATTCCGGATGCCTCCAAGCAAACGTATCCATTCCGGCGCCAAGAATGACTACCTGCTTCAATCCCAACGTCACTTCATGCAAAAGTACATGCTCACAGTAAGCGGCTCGAGCCAGAGTTATTGGAGATAATTGTATCTGGGTTATCCATTTTAGAACCTTTTCCGGGTCGTCCTTGAGCTGGTGGGCCATATCCGGGTTGAAAAAATGAATGCCTTTAACCATGTTATTGCTGATATCTGAAAACTCTTGAGGAGTGATAAGGGCACTAGCGATAAAATCATTGAAAATAAGAGGTGTATCATGTTGGCAATGATAGGCTCGGCCAAAGGTCGAAATCAATGATGTGATACTGGATTCATTTTGCTTCATACTTATTCCTCCCGTACAAACAAAAATAAGATTCTCCCTGGCCAGGAGAATCTTATTATATACGGAATAATTTTATATGTAAATTATAGCATAAAAACATTTTTTTGTCAACCATAGTTTACGGATGAGGAGACAGATTAAAGTGGATTTACCGTCCACTTCAACCCGTTCTTCCACATCCTGTTCAACCCGATTGGATCTGTTACGTATCCATCCCATACTCCTTCACTTCACGATTACGGTTCAACACCGCATGCAGCACAAAACCCATTACCGCAATTGCCGCTGTGCCCGTTGCCAGCCACGCGACAGGTATAAGTCCTTGCTTGTCATACATGACCCCCATCGCATATGGGCCGATAACCCGTCCAACCGCACCGATTCCACCCGATATCCCGATGTAAAAAGGGGCCGCCCTGCCCGCGTGCTCCGAGATAAATGCAGGGGTTGCAGGGGAAATCAGCATCTCTCCAAATGTGGCAAGTACCATGGCGAGCACCATGCCCGGATAGCTGTACATGGTAATCATGACAATGTAGGCCATGCCATAGAACACCGCACTTGCGGTCATCTGGGCCGTTGAGGTACGGGCCATGGTCCGTTTCACCCAACTGGTGAAAGGTTGGCCTACAAAGATCAGCACCCCGTTCAGGGTCCAGAGCAGACCGTACATTCTTTTTTCCATCCCCTCAGAGATGATGTACGGTGACACACCTGTGTTCCAGATGGAATTGCCGAATAACAGGAACAGCACGCCCAAGCTCATAAACAGATATAATCGGGTATTGCCCAGCAATGCCCAGACGCCCGGCCCATCGGGGACGGTTTTGCGTTTCGTCAGATGTACTTCCCCCTGATCCGGTTCAACCCGCGACAGATAATACCAGAAGAACAGCGCAAATCCGGCTGAAGTCACTCCGTTCAGTACAAAGCTGAGGTGATAGGAAAAGTCAGCGAGAAAACCACTCAGTGCCGTACCAATCGCCACCCCGATATTGTTCGCTACATAGATAATATTGAATAATTCACCGCGTCGCTCCGCAAACCGGAAGCCGATAAAAGCCTGAATCGCTGGCAGCGACAATGAACTGAACAGACCGATCCAGCCCATGGCACATATAAATATAACCCAGTACGCGCTAATCCAGGGCAACGCAAACAAACCTAACGCATTCAGCGCCAGTGAGCCAATAATCAGCTTCTTAACGCCCACCCGATGGTACAGTGACCCTCCAAGCAATTGTCCGAAGATGCCACCTAGGGATTGAATAAGGATTACAAAACCCGCGTTAGCCATCGTTCGTCCTAGCTCATCAAACACATACATGGTGGTCAGCGGCCACATTAAGGCACTACCGGTTGCGTTAACCAGACTTGCCAGCAAAAAAACTTTCACTTCTTTTGGATAGTTATCCAGCCATCTCATCATCTCTAGTTCATTCTCCTTAATACGCTACAAACGTGTTCCCATACCAAAAAAACCTTTGCCCTGACGGCATAACCAGCCAGAGCGAAGGCCTTTGGAAGTGTTACCTGTATTGCTCTTTATATCCAGCTACATTCTGTTCTTTGTTCATCTTACCTCAAAAAAATCGCGCTGCAAGCACACTCATTGACGCTTCACTTCGACAGTGGCCGAGAAGAAGGTAGCCCCGTTACCCATGTCCGACAACCGATTGGACGTCAGCGAATTCGCCCGTTGCTTCTTGCCTTCACCATCCCACCATAAGCCTTGGCTGATGACGGTTCCCGGCAACATGGCTTCACTTACTTTGGCGGTAAGTTCGATACGCCCACGATCATTCCATACGATCACTGCATCTCCATCCTCCACGTTTCTGCGGTTAGCGTCCTCAGGGTGCATTTGCAAAAGAGGCATCTTTTCCAAACGCTGGTGTTTGGCTGAATTGCCAAAGGTGGAGTTCAGAAAATTATGGTTCGGCGGCGAGAGGAACATCAGCGGATACGTATCGGCAGGTCCAGCCGGATTCTCCCCATCATATCCTTCAATCAGAGCGCTATAGGTAGGGAGCGGCGGAAGCCCTCGCTGTTCCATTGTCTCCGAATACAACTCGATTTTGCCTGAAGGCGTAGGCAGCTGATCCAGAAATGCAGCATGTGGTGTCATATCCAGCTTCATGAATCGGTGTTCCTTCAGTCCTTCTAACGTAACTCCATTCATGTAAGGATTGCCTGTATCCTGGAGTGCATCCTTAATCATCTGCTCCGGTGTTTCTCCGAAGATTGCAGTATCGTACCCCATGGCCTGCCCAAGCAGAGAAAACAGTTCCACATTGCTCTTGCTCTCTCCAATCGGTGCAATCACCGGCTCTTGCAGATGAACATACTGATGCCAATAGGAGGCATACAGGTCCGTCGCTTCAAATGAAGAGGTGGCCGGCAACAAGATATCTGCATATTTTGCCGTATCCGTCATGAACAGATCATGCACAACCGTGAACAGATCTTCCCTTGCAAAACCTCGCTCCACTCGTTCGGTATCCGGTGCCACCACCAGTGGGTTGCTGCAGTAGACCATCATGGCCCGGATCGGCTGCTCCGCTTCCAGCATCGCTTCACCAATCCGGTTCATGTTCACCACTCGCGGCTCCGGATTCTGCCGCAGTTCCGGACGTTCCAGCGCATCGCTATTCGTGCTCGCGTAGCTGTTGGTACGCACGGCACCGCCGCCTTGCTTCAGCCATTGCCCTGTAATGGCAGGCAGACAAGCTACGCTACGCACATTCATGCCCCCATTATCATGGTGCTGGAGGCCATTGCCGATGTGAATATGGGCTGCCTGTGCGTTACCATACATTTCGGCCAGCTTCACAATGGTCTCCTCCGGCACACCAGTAATGCGCGCAACGCGTTCAGGGGTGTAACTGCGGACATGATCACGTAGTGCCTCGTGTCCTACCGTATACTCTTGCATAAATGCTTCATCCGTCAGTCCCCGTTCAAACAGCACATGCATCAATCCGAGCGCCAGTGCGCTGTCTGTGCCCGGGTACAGCGGAATAAACCAGTCTCCCCATTGAGCGGTACGATTGCGATGAACGTCGATTACGACGATCTGGGCGCCCTTCTTGCGTGCTTTCTCCGCCAAAACGACCTGGTGCATATTCGTACTGACGATATTGCCGCCCCATACCAGAATAAGATCTGCATGCTCCGTATCTTCTGGCACCGTTCCATGGTTGGCGCCCATCGTATATTTCCAGCCCGTATTTCCGGCGGCATTACAGATCGTCTGCTCCAGCACACTTGCACCTAGTGCATTGAAGAACCGTCGATCCATGCCGTCTACGCCGAGAATGCCCATGTTACCGTAGAAGCTGTAGGGCAGGATGCTCTCCGATCCGTAGGTCTCGGACAATGCAGTGAACTTGGTCGTAATCTCCCTGATTGCTTCATCCCAACTGATTCGTTCGAACTTGCCTTCACCCTTGGCTCCGACACGTCTCATCGGATATTGCAGACGCTCGGGGTGATATACCCGCTCCGTCATATTTCTAACTTTATTACAAATGGCACCCTTGGTTATCGGATGGTCCGGATTGCCTGCCACCTTCACAATTTTGCCGTTCTCTTTATGTAGTAACAGACCACAAGTGTCTGGACAATCGAGCGGGCATACCGCTGCAAATACCCCATTCTCCTGATCGATCATCGTATGGCTCCCCCTCTTCAAAAGCTATCCCTATATCATATCTTCTTCGAGGTTATCACGTAAAGAGAGCAGTATTTTTTTGCTTCATATTCACCGCTATAGCGGCTTCAAAATATTTTTAAAAAAATGTTATGCCAATTGATTCAACTTCAGAATTCAGGGGTAAATTAAAAACAAGGCATTAGGCTAGTGTTTCCCCACTTCCTCCTCATGCCATATCATGGACCACTCCCGAAATTCGCCATGAACAGGTTTCGTTCCCCCGAACCTTTTCATGGCGAATTTATTTTGCGTTAAAATCGAACAAAGACACCACAAAAAAGACTCCGACCTGCTCCTTCACAGCATCTTCGCCATGAAACGGAGCAAGATCAGAATCCTCTTCACTTCTAAGTGATATGAAGCACAAGTTTCGGGTCGTGCATTGTAATGTTATTCCGCTACGCCTGCTTGCTCAACATCACTCTAGCCTCCGTCTCCACAGGCTCAATTGACGTCGCTACCTCTGGTTTCACTTTAGGCTCAGCTTGGCGCAGGTACACCACCCAATAGGCTGCAGCTACAAACAGAGCACCTCCAGTCAGATTCCCAAGCCATACCGGAATGAAATTCATTACATATTGGCCCCACGAATAATGCCCTTCGAAGATTGCCGCCGGGATAAGGAACATATTAGCCACAACGTGCTGGAATCCAATGGCCACAAACGCCATCGTTGGAAACCAAATGCCCAGTACCTTGCCACTCATCGTATCCGATGCATAAGATAGCCACACAGCCAACGCGACCAGCCAGTTACAGCCAATGCCGGAGATAAAAGCCTGCAGGAATCCGTCATGCAACTTGTGACCAGCCATATCCACCACTTTAGCCAGATATACACCCTCTCCAGTCAGACCAAGCACATGTCCAAACGCGTACGCGACAAACAAAGCTCCAACAAAGTTACCAATCGTCACTAATGTTAGATTTTTCAACATGCTACCTACGGATAACTTTCGAGCAATCGTCGCGAGCGGAACAGCCATCATGTTACCTGTCAGCAGCTCTCCACCACCTATGAGTACTAGCATCAATCCAACCGGGAACACCGCCGCACCGATCAGATTAACCAAGCTTCCCCACTCTGCCGGCGCAGATGCAATCACCCGAATATCCAGTAGAAAACCCAGCGCAATAAAAGCACCTGCCAGAAAACTAAGCACCAGTACAGAAGACACCGGATTTTGAGCCTTCTTCATGCCTGTTTGCGCCGTATATTGTGCAACCTCAAGAGGTGTTTTTGCTGCCATATCATTCATCCTCTCCTTCATTGTTCTTCGTGGAATAAAACACCTAAACTTCTTTGTTGATACGTTGAATGCCATATCTCAATTGTATATGGGTCTAGCACGAAACTTTGTGTAAATTATCACAATGTAATTTAAAAATATGCTTTAAAAGGCGTTGTTTCGTTTCAATGCGGTGGGTATAGAAACTTACATTTATATGAAGGAAATTGTTCAGAAATTGTTCAGAAATTGTTCAGAATCAATTTGTATAATAAACACACATATTTAATTAAATTTTTTGGGGAAGGGCTGGGGTCGGAATCAGTTCCATATTATACACATCATCAAATGATTTTCTGTAGATCATTTCATAGAAAATCAACTGATACTAGGAGGGTTAAACATGTTCAAACAATCTTTACGCTGGAGAACAGTTTTGATGTATGCTTTGATATTCACTCTGGTTCTCCCTAATGTCCTTCTTCCTCAAGCTCATGCCTCCACTAACGGAAATGTGAACATACTATCCGCGGTTAATAACAACGTTGATCGTAATCTGGGAAACGTCGTTTATGCTAACGGGAAATACACTGCAGTGGGTGAAAAGGGACGTATTGTTCAATCCATAGATGGATTAAATTGGGCTGTAGTGAATACAGGAGTTTCTAACGAAAAAACATCATGGAGAAGCATTGTGTATGCAAACAATGTATATGTTGCAGTAGGGGTGGAATCTACTCCTAATAAAGCAAGATTGATCGTTTCGTCTGATGGTGAGACTTGGATTGACAAATCATCGGGAATTAATGGTGACATTTTGCAAAAAGTCGTTTATATTAACGGCAATTTTTATGCTGTTGGTGGAAAATGGCATGCCAGCGACCGAGCGCAAGATGTCGGCATTATTTATTCATCTTCGGATGGAGCAACATGGACGTTATGGAGTACCATGCCAAAAATTTGGCCTTCAAACGGTACTTCTAGCTCAAACTTTTATTTAATGGATATGGCCTATATATCAGGGAAATTTGTTGTCGGTGGTAATGTATTTTCCGGTTATGCATATTCAAGTAACGGAAGTAGTTGGACGAATGGTTTTTTGAATGGTACTTCCTCGTTGGAACGATTCTCGATCTATAATGGAAAGCTATATCTTATTAAAAATTCAACGATTGGTTACTCCAGCACTGATGGAATATCGTTTGTAACTGATCCCTCTTATGACAATACAATGGGTACTGTCAAAGTCGGAGCAACACTTTATCGTTTCGGTCAGGCAGGTAAACTGGACTCATCCACGGATAACGGCGTAAATTGGACTTCGGAGCCCACAGTAACCAATATGATCATCCAATCTGCAGCTTCGAATGGAACGGGTATGGTCCTGGTGACCTCCGCTCCGAATAGCCTCGTTGTTACTGCAGACAAGTCCGAATGGAAAAAAATCACGGGAAATCTTCAGAGCATCGCTTATAACGGTAGCAAATGGGTGGTTGTCGGTGATTCACTTTATGGAAATGATACAACGGATGGAATTATACTGCATTCCACGAGCGACTGGGAGCATTTAAGTACAACCAGCCAGACACTTCCTAAGGAAGGGTTTTCCAAAGTTACTTACGGGAATAACACTTTTGTTGCCATGGGTAAAAGAATCGGGGTATCCACTGATGGTGAACATTGGATACTCAGTGATCTTCCCGCAAGTGTAACGGGTAGAGTGGTAGCGCTGACCTATGGTGCAAGTGGAGGTTTTGTTGCAGTAACGGATAAGGGCGATAGCCTGTCTTCTATTGACGGCACCTTGTGGACGAAAGGTGATAACCTGGGGAGCACCTATGGTATTAATGTGAAGTTTGTAAATGGAGATTATATTGCTTTCGGGGAAAGCGGAGTCTGGCAGGCGGACGCAAGCGGATTACATTGGGAGCCTATAGTCTCACTTAGCAATTATGATGCTCCAAAATATTACCTGTTTAGTGATGTTACCTACGCTAATGGGAAATATGTAGTCACTGGCTCCGATGAACTTGGCAACCCATTTGTCTTGGAGTCAAGCGGAGTTTTGAATAATAGTTCAACGTGGATCAGACATAGCATCGATAATGTCAACGCAGTCGATTTAAAAGCAATCGCTTACGGTGATGGCGTCTATGTAACAGCGGGGATCCTATATGGAAGTACAGATGAATACATTATGTATTCTTCCTCTGATCTGGTGAATTGGACACCTTATGATGAGAATACATTCGGTATAAGTGGTCAGGGACTCAACTCCGTTATTTATCATGATGGAAAGTTCTATATTGTAGGTAATGACAACGCACGGATTGTACTCGGAGATGCTGCACCGAGCAGCAACAACGCGGGTCTAACCAATGTACTTGGACAGACTGACAGTGCTCCAAGGGGCGGAGATGGAACAACATCTGGGACAGCGGTTAGCTGGACAGTTAACGTATCTGACACGACCTCAACACTGGGACTAGCCGATCTTGTACTGGCAGACAATCAAGCCAAGATTGAGTTATTCAGCAACAGTGACTATACCACAGGTGCAGTTACAGGCAACTCAACAATCCCGCTCACCGCAGGTGGAGGTACCACTGCATACATTAAGGTGACGGCAGCCGATAACACAACCGTGAAATATTATGCAGTAACCATAAACCGTACAGCTACAGCTGAAACAACTCCAGTCGCTGTAATTAGCTATATAGATGAGCAATTGACAGGATTTATTCCTAATGCTGCATACTCAATCAATGGAGTTGGTGCTTCCGCGGACGGCTCAGGGCATATCGCTATCGACAATAGTTGGATGGGAACTACGCTGTCCATTGTAAAAACGGGCAATGGCATCTCAACTACAGATAGTTCAGCTCAAACATTGGTCATCCCATCTCGTCCTGCAACTCCAATTGGCATTGGCAAGACCGATGAAACATCAATCGGCGCTCAGGATGGTACAATTACGAATGTCACAGATCAGATGGAATACAAAAAAGATATCAACGGCTCATGGACAGCTATCGCCAACACAACTGTTACAGGACTGGAGCCGAGTATGTACTATGTTCGTACAAAAGCAACCTCCTCTGCATTTACATCACTGGAAACGCCAGTAACCATTGACTCGGCAGCTACTACACCAGAAGCAACACCAGCCGCTGTAATCAACTATGTGGACGAGCAATTGACTGGACTTGTGCCTAATGCAGCATACTCTATCAACGGAGCGGACGTTATTACAGATGGTTCAGGATATATCATCATAGACAACAATTGGATCGGAATCACGTTGTCCATTGTGAAAAGAGGTAATGACACCACCACAACAGACAGTTCCGCTCAAACATTGATCATTCCATCGCGTCCTGCGACTCCAACCGGAATCGACAAGACCGATGAAACCTTTGATGGAGCGAGTGATGGAACAATCACGAATATCACAGATCAAATGGAGTACAAAAAAGACGTCAACGGCGCATGGACAGCTATTGATAACACTACAATTACTAATCTCTCACCAGATCGATATTATGTGCGTACCAAAGCAACCTCTGCTGCGTTTGCATCACTGGAAACACCAGTGACCATTGGCTCGGCGTCTGCTACACCAGAAGCAACACCAGCCGCTGTTATCATCTATGCAGATGAGCAACTGACAGGACTCGTGCCTAACGCTCCATATTCCATCAACGGCGCAAGTGCCGTTGCAGATGGTTCAGGTCAGATCGCGATAAACAACAGCTGGATCGGTACCACGTTGTCTATCGTACAAACAGGTAACGGCACAACAACTACAGATAGCTCAGCTCAAACATTGGTGATTCCATCGCGTCCTGCGGCTCCAACAGATATCGGCAAGACCGATCAAACATTGAGCGGTGCTCATGATGGAACCCTTACGAGTGTAACCGATCAAATGGAATACAAAAAAGACATCAACGGCGCATGGACAGCTATCGCTAACACAACTGTTACAGGATTGGAGCCAAGTACGTATTATGTTCGTACCAAAGCAACCTCTTCTACGTTTGCATCATCAGAAACACCAGTAACTGTAGGTTCCAGTGCATCAATCCCTGCTGCACCGAATGTCACTGCGGATGACCAGAACAACACCATTATCGGGTTGGACACTTCCATGGAATATCAAGTTGATAATGGAGCCTATATCTTGTTTAACGGAAGTAATGCCCCTGACCTCAGCGGTGAACATACAGTTAAGGTGCGAGTAGCTGCAAACCGATCTGTTCCAGCCGGAACGGAAACATCACTTGAGTTCACTGCGAATCTTGCGACCGACCTGATCGTGGTCGCTGTTGATCCTAGCGGGTTAACAAATAACGGCAAAACACTCATTACAGTAACTCCTGCAATTCAGGTTAATGGACACCGCTTTGTTTACAAAAATTTTGGTAGCGGAAATATCAACGTTCCATCTATTGGTGATGTAGCTACAGGCTACGAAAACTGGCCGAACAATGGTTTAATCAACGCAGCAAACGGAGATAAAATCGCTATAGCTGAGGTAGATATCGAAGGCAAGATTGTAAGATTCGGATGGACTTCATCTGCAGTAACGAATGAGCCTGCTCCAGGGACCAGTAATCCTGATGTTCCCGTCGTCTCCCCACCTTCTGGGGGAAGCAACACCACGAATCCGAACACGAATAACGGCAACAATAGTACTAACAATGCAAGCAACGAAGATGTCATCATTATCGTCAACGGCAAAACTGAAAATGCAGGTAAGATAAAAACAACGGAAGCGAATGGTGTTAAAACCACGGTACTTGTCGTGGATCCGGCGAGGTTGCAAGCAAAGCTGGATGCAGAGGGCCCTCGGGCGATCGTCACTATTCCGGTCAAATCATACTCTAATGTCATTGTTGGCGAGTTAAACGGTCAATCAGTGAAAAGTATGGAACGTCTGTCGGCAACCCTGGTTCTCCAGACGGATCAGGCAAGTTACACGCTGCCTGCATCAGAGATTAACATTGATGCAATTGCCAAAAACCTCGGCAGTGGTCTGAAACTGGAAGATATCGTGGTTCGTATTACGATAGCCAATTCTTCGGATACCATGAATCAGATTGCATTAAATGCAGCAGCTCAAGGTGATTTTACACTCATTGCTCCACCTGTTGACTTCACCGTATCTGGAGAATACAACGGCCGAATGACTGAAATCACGAAGTTCAATGCATACGTTGAACGCAGAATTGCATTGTCCGCCGAGATTGATCCGAATAAGATTACAACCGGGATTGTTGTGGAGCCTGACGGTACAGTACGACATGTACCAACCAAGGTTGTTTTGGATCAAGGAACATTTTATGCTGAGATTAACAGTTTGACGAACAGCACGTACGGAATTGTATGGAACCCTCTGACGTTTGCAGATGTGGAGAATCACTGGGCGAAAGATGCGGTAAACGATATGGGTTCTCGTATGGTCATCCAAGGTGTCAACAATACTACATTCAATCCAGACATAGCGATTACACGGGCTGAGTTTGCAGCCATCGTCGTACGTGGATTGGGTCTCAAGCTGGGTGAAGGTCCACAACCATTCCGGGATGTCACTACGAAGGATTGGTATTCCAGTGCGGTTCAGACTGCAGCTTCCTACGAATTAATTAACGGTTTCGAGGATGGCACGTTCCGCCCGAATGACACGATTACGCGGGAACAAGCCATGACGTTAATCGCGAGAGCGATGAAGTTGACAGGTCTTGCAGACCAATACGCTGATCTGAATGCTAACGAAGTTCTCTCCGCGTTTAAGGATAGCGCTGATGCCAGCAGCTGGGCGAAGGGTAACATTGCATTGACAGCCAAGGCAGGCCTCATCAGCGGACGTAATGATGGTCAGCTTGCAGCAAAAGCTAATGTTACGCGTGCAGAAGTAGCAACTCTGATTCAGCGCCTGTTAAACAAATCCGACCTAATCTAAAGATTATGAGTTAGCTCGAAGACCGGCCTACTTTATAAGAGTGGGTCGGTTTATTTATTTTATCAGCTTACGTAATATAGACATTAATATAAATCAAGAAACTGTAGCCGCAATACAAAAGGTAACGATTTTCATGAAAAAAAAGACTGACGATATACTCGCCAGTCTTCCTTTTCCTTTATGATCGTCTGCCTTGTTTCGTAAGCTCGGCAGTTATTGTACATGTCGCATTTTCGGACAACATGACTTATCCTCGTATGTCGTCTGTCATGCTCACTGCTTAGCATGGATTCTGCTTCCTTACACCATTGCTGGTGCTTTTACTTCTACCGGTGGCAGTGCTTGCAGACCCGCCGTGTTCAGGAAGTTCCACGGTTTGTTGTAGTGTGGCTGGAAGAAGAAGTCGATGAAGGCCAGCTCATCTACGGTCATATTGTTTTGGATGCAGACCGAAATCGTATTAATCGATTGGGTCAGATCAACCTGAGACATCACCTGTGCTCCAACGATCCGACGAGTAGCCTGCTCATAGACCACTTTGAGCAACAGTTTCTCCGCCGTTGGCATGAACTCCGGACGATAGCTGTCTTCCAATACTACCGACTCCACAATCAGACCTTCGTCAGCAGCAGACGTTTCCGTCATCCCCGTACCCGCGATATTTTGCTCATAAATTTTGATACCCGATGTTCCTTGTGTACCCATATACGGTGTCGTAGGACGAACCAGGTTACGGGCTACAAGTGTACCCATCCGCACGGCGTTGGTTGCCAGTGGAATGTAAGATGCTTTGCCTGTCGGGTTGTAATGAATGGCACAGCTGTCACCCGCAGCGAAGACGTCTTTTTGACTGGTTTGCATATATTTATCCACGATGATTGCGCCGTTTGGCAGCATATCCACTTGGCCTTTGAGCAGCTCGGTATTTGGGCGGAAACCAATGCAGAGAATAACCAGATCGGTTTCGAACTCTCCTTTGGACGTGATCACCTTGGTCACTTTGCCATTCTCTCCAGTAAACTTCTGTACCGTTTGACCAAGAGCGAGCTTGATGCCACGCCCAGTCAGCGTATCTTCAATTGCATCTGTGAACTCAGGATCCAGGTATTTGTTCAAAATCCGGTCCACACTGTCGATCAGGGTAACTTCCTTGCCGTTCATCTGGAAAGCTTCCACCAATTCAACGCCGATATATCCGGCACCTACAACGGTAACACGTTTGGCATCTTTGGCTTTTTCAATAATTGTGTTGGAATGATTGTAGTTTTTGCAAAGTAAAATGTTGTCCATCTCAATGCCTTCAAGCTTCGGAACGACAGGCCATGAACCAGTGGTCACGATCAGTTTGTCAAACGTATCTTCAAATTCTTCCCCGGTTTGCAGGTTTTTAGCCTGAAGGGTATGGCCTTTGGCATCAACTGCTGTAACTTCATGAAGCATCTTGGTCTCAACACCAAGCTCTGCCAACTGATTAGGCGAAGAATAGAACAAGCCGTCAGGATCTTTCACAACCCCACCTACGTAGAGCGCAATGCCACAAGATAGGAAGGAGATGTTGTCATTGCGCTCATACACGGTGATGGTAGCATCCGGGTACAATTTAGCGGTATTTACGATGGCTGCGGTCCCTGCATGTGTACATCCGATAACTGCGATTTTCATTAAAAGTTCCTCCTCGAAATATATAAATGAGTTTGAATATAACGTTATTATAGTTGTGAAATATTTCACTTCCTGTTCGAGACTGTGTATGTGATTTATTTCACTTTATACACTTATTATAATGTGATCTTTTTCACATTGCAATAGGTTGAGCAAAAAAAAATTGTCGAAGGAGGTCACTCGCTTTATTTTAAGCCTTTCTTCCCTTCATTGTATTGATTTCATTGTCCCCGAATTTAGGTCTATTTATGCTATGCGAATGGCTTCCGCAACTCCTTGTCGTTCAATGTTTGTCGTACTCTGCGTGGTTCCTGTCTCGCTTGACGTCCCCCTGATGAGAGCTGCAGGAAATATCCCCTATGCTGCTCTGCTGCTCCTGCCCATTCTCCACACCCGATATGATTAAAACGGATGTTCTCCCTCAACAAGCCACGTATATAAAATAATCAAAGAAGCCTGTCCTTGCACATGCAAGGACAGGCTTCTCAAACAATCATGGTTTAACCGAGCAATTTCTCAATATCTGCGATCATTGTCTCCGGAGATTCTTTCGGTTCAACACGACCGACCACTTCACCTTCACGGTTAACAAGGAACTTGGTAAAGTTCCATTGGATGTCGCTCGTTTCACCTGCGCCAGGTTGTTGCTCCTTGAGGTATTGGAACAGGGGATGTGTATCCTCACCATTCACATCTACCTTGGCAAACACCGGGAAATTCACACCATAGTTAATTTGGCAAAATGACTCGGCTTCCTCGCTTGTACCTGGCTCCTGCCCTCCAAACTGGTTACAAGGGAAACCCAGTACAACGAGACCCTGATCGCGATAACGATCATAAAGTTTTTGCAATTCACCGTATTGCGGAGTAAGTCCACACTTGCTAGCTGTATTGGCAATGACCAATACCTTACCTTGATACAGATCCAGTGAGACTTCCTGGTTCGCGGTGGTTACCGCTTGATATGAATATACGGACATGACTGATTCCTCCCATGACAAGTGTTGGTTTGGGCTGCTCCGAGCACGCAAATATAACCAATGAACATACAGCCTGTCTTATCATTATAAACCTGATCCGATGTGATTACCAAATTCCGGGTCTGCACGTTCCCCTTCGCTCCCATGCGTTGCAAATTCCCCATAAACGCAAAAGAGCCGCCTGCGATAGCGCACAGCGGCTTCATTCTATAATGTAAGGACCACATAGGGCCCATTTGTTAACTTCCTAACGCTTGAACGCGCTGTTCTGTCCGTCCTCCAGCATGAACCATTGCACTGTTCATAACCATCTGCTCCGGTTGTTTCGGTTGCTGGCGTTCGCCTGCAAGTGCGTAGGGCAAGCAGAGTGGTACACCGGAACGCGGATCAATCACGATATCTGCTTCAATGTTGAATACTTCACGAAGCACATCCGAGTTCATGACTTCCACAGGTGAACCCTGAGCAATGGCTTTACCTTTTTTGATACCAATCATGTGATGTGCATAACGGGAAGCATGATTCAAGTCATGTACAACCATAACAATGGTACGGTTAGCTGTGGCATTCAGCTGCTCAAGCAGTTGCAGTACTTCAAGCTGGTGAGCCATATCCAGGAACGTTGTTGGCTCGTCCAGGAACAGGATATCCGTCTCTTGAGCAAGTGCCATGGCAATCCAGGCACGCTGGCGCTGTCCACCGGACAGTTGATCAATCGGACGATCGTGGAATTCTGTCATACCTGTCACTTCAATCGCCCATTCAATCATGCGTTTGTCTTCCGCCCGCATGGAGCCAAACCCTTTTTGATAAGGAAATCGACCATACGATACCAGTTCAGTAACGGTAAGTCCTTCAGGAGCGGTTGGATTCTGTGGCAAAATCGCAAGTTGCTTGGCAACTTCACGCGTGGATTGTTTATGGATGGACTTCCCGTCGAGTAATACATTACCTGCTTTTGGTGACATAATACGTGCCATCGTTTTCAGGATGGTTGACTTCCCTGATCCATTGGCTCCAACAAGTGCTGTAATTTTTCCTTGGGGAATCTGAATATTCAGATCCTCTACAATTAGTCTTTCCTCATAAGCGATATCCAGCTTGGTCGTCTCCAGACGAAACATGCGATCATCCCTCTCTCATTTATCCCGATTATGTAATCCGGCTATGACAACGAAAACGAAATTATAATTCTGTGTATTTCCGACGCAAATATCTTCTACACTAAAGATACTGATAATCATTATCATTTGTCAACATGAAAATGCAAATCTTCTGCTTGTTCCAAGCTTAATTTGGACCTTTTTAAGCAAATTGGAGTGGTTCTTTACGTTTACATATGAGAGCTTTTCTCATTCAGCACGCGCATTTCATCACTTCCGCTTATCTCCCAGGCACTTGAATCATTGATTTTGTGTCCGAATTGTGAATGTATCAATTTTTTGTCGTGCGATTGCTACATCTGGGGTGTGGATCAAAAAAAGATGACCTTGAAATCTAAAGTTCAAGGTCATCCCACATACACGTTTAATAAGATATGAAGTCAGCATATTTCAATATTTGATCAAAAGGTACTCAATGAATCTATGCAACAGGGCCAAATAAAATAACTTACAGCTTCGGCTGCGGCATCAATTGGATGACGGTCATCCCGCCCAGCGTACTCTGCACATTGGCAATACTCTCAGCATCAAGATCTGCTGGAAGATCAATCTGCAATCCATACGGATAGAGACGATCTGCATCTCCAATAGACATCTGTGCAGGATTGGTCGCATTCTCTTCATTGGATACGGATGTGTCAGGCGATGTCGAACCTGTATTAACTTGATCTGCATCGGTGCCTTGATCCGTGCCTCCACTCGCAGCATTAGACGATGCATTCGTCCCTGTATCCGTTGTTGTATCATTAGCAGGATCTGAAGTGTTATCACCCGATGTTGATGGGTCCGCCTGCTGATCGCCATCCTCCGCCTGCTCGTTGTTCCCCGCGGTTCCCGCTGACGACCCATCCGTGCTTCCTTCGGAAGTACTTCCTGAACTACCATCAGAAGGCTCTTGGTTATCCGGCTCTTCATTCCGATTAAAGCTCTCCCACTTGCCTGTGGTATCCAGCTCCTGGGTACTGCCATCTTTCATTGTCAATTGGAGTTTGCCTTGCTCAAACTCAGTGCTTCCCGTATCGTTTCTGAAACGGATCACCAGTTGAGCAGGTGATTGGGTACCCTCCTGTTCACTGGGAGGAATTATATAAGCAATCTGCTCCGCGAGCTGTACCTCGGGTTCAGACGGTATAGCAGGCTCCTGGTTAGATGGAGGAGATGCCGCTGGCGGCTCTACAGAATCTTTCATCCATGCATATGTACCGCCAGCAATACCCAGAACCAGGATCAAGAGGAGCAATCCGAACAGATTCTTCCTTTTGCCTGTTAGCATCCTCATCAATGTGGATGACAATTCTGTCTTGGCACGGTCATAGACCGGCTTCATTGCCTTGTTCGCTCTCGTATAATACGGTTTGAAAGCCGACTTCGACTTGAAAGCTTCACGGTCATGGGCCTTGAAATAGGCCACAAGGGCATCCGCATATCCTTTATGCGTATTGGAACCCCGAACAAACATACGTTGATCTCCTGACCATTCGAAAAATGGATACAGCCCTTCAACACGACTTGCATTGGTGCGGACGAACTCAATCAGGCCAGGATAATCCAGTCGGTTGCTACCGCTTCCTCCCCGATAAAAAGCCATCGGCAACGCTTCATAGGCCGCGATCCCCGGATGAGCCTGGAGCTCCACAGCAAGCCAGCGACGTGTCCAGCGTTGAAGATCATTGCGTTCCGGAAGGGAAAGTGCCTCCAATGCCTCATCTTCATTTCCCTCGCCACTAAGCCACGCTCTCGCAGCCAGCATCATGTTCGTTCGAGCAGATACATCAGCGCCCTGACGTGCTGCCCAATCCCGAACCTCATTGCCATGTTGCAATATATCAATGCTGAGTAGCTGCTCACGGTTAACCCGTTCCAGATCCAGATCCTGAATCATAAACAGATTAATGACATAAGCAAGCTTGTCTGCCAGTCGGGTTAACTCCTCCTGATATGCCGGATCTTGACTGACAGACAGAGGTGCTCCTTTTCGATTAGGGCGGGCTGTAGATTCAGACTGACCAATTCGTACCGTAATACCTTTATCATACATACCTTCAGCTGGTACCTGATCCAGTATGCTAACGCGCTGGAGTGCTTCATTCGCGGATTGCACCGGACTCGGTGCAGAACATAACCGTTCACGCAGCTCACTGGTTGTCCGCTCCAGCAAGTAGCTGTAATGAATCGCAGATGGATGAGCTGTAACCCATCTTCGGATCACTTCCACGACATTCCCTGCCGATTCGGTGCGTTTCAACTGATTGTCCAGATAAGGATCGAACAATAACTTGGTGAGCGATTCATTGGCAAGCACTTTATCGAAGAAAGCCCGATTCAGCTGGGTATCCCGATCCAACACAGCATACAATTCCTGCACCGCACGCATACGCTTCTGGGCTCGGGCATTATTGACACCGTATATGAAATAGTCCACTATCCAGGATTGCACCACAGGCGCGGCAACACGGAAGTATTCTCCAATGCGAGCAGCAACCGCTTCTTCGGGTACGTTCTCACGCTTCACGCTGTCCAGTTCCCGGCTGAGCAAGGTCAGGAACAGCTCGTTCAGACGGGAACGCTGCCGTGTTCCACCTTCCGGCTTCAGATAGGTCAACAAACCACTCAGAACATGACTTTTGTTATCCAAGTACAGATCTTCCCTGCCTTGTTCAAGACCATAGAACACCGCGAGTTCGCCATAGGCTTCGATGGAAAGCTCCCGTCCAGGTTCCATGCCAGACAACATCTCGTCTGCAAATGTATAGAACGCATCCGCAGCACCCGGTTCCTGCAATAAGGCCCAGGCGAATTCCGCATAAGGTAACTTCGCCACAGATGCATCCGCATGCGTCACTCTGCCGGATACCATATCAAAGGTGAAGTCCTTCTCCGTATTTCGGTCTTTCGGACGTAACGTCCCCCGCTCTACAAATTGGATATGGATGCCCTTCTTGGCCTGCGGCTCCTTGGCAAACGTCATGAATCCCAACTGCCGCCGGAATGCGTATGGTAACGCTGTGTACAGCAAACGCAGCAATCCTTTGGCCCCTGCGGTCACTTCTTCTGCGGGAAGGTCCAGTGCAATGTATACTTTTCTGCGTGTCGCTACAGACTGCATTACCGCGTAAAGCAGTCGCTTGAACAGCACTTCGTTCATCTTCAAGGCGTTCAGCATCTGGTTTGGCGATGAATCTGCACTCAGACTGGCACCAGGCTGAGCCCGTCCTTCTTGTCCAGCAGCTGCATCTCTTGCCGCGCCCTGTCCACTTCCAAGTGATGTAGGCAATTCAGCAAGCGTAGGCAGTACTGTACCTTGTTCGATGTCATAGGACGTGGCGAACATGACATCCAGCCAGCCGCCTTGCTTCATCTGCTCTTCCGAGCGCTCGGGAGACAAGACGTAGTTATGAGCAAAAAAGGCACTGCGCAGCCCCGTGAAATCCGCAGACTGGTACACATTTTGCCCAAGGATCGTCTCTCCACTCTCCAGATGAAGCAGGTGAATGGAAGCCGGAAACTTTGTCTCGTCCTTCTCGCTACGGCCAGTTAGCTCCGCCGGAGCGTCATAGACACAGTAGGGGTGAAGCACTTTTTTGATAAAAGAAGGGTCCAGTCCCGGCGATGCCGCAACCGTATCAAACCCCTCTGTTGTGCGGAACACCCCGCGCCGCTCTCGGGTATACAACTGTTGTTCAATGGGCGGGGTTACGGAAGAACGCATCATCCCACTCTCCCCTCAATGTACTTCAGCTTGTACAACAGCCACAGGAAGGGTTCATCCACGCGGATCGGGCTAACCACACCCTGCAATTTCATATCCACCGGATTGCTGCCCAGCGCAGATACGGCGAAATAGGCTGTATCCTTGAAGTACACATCCATCGTGCCCTTGAACGGACGATCCACCTTCTCGATAAAACGGCGGATCTCTCCGTCGATATTCTCGAACTCAGTTAAGTCGAAATAATCGCGGTGCACCATGTTGCGAAAGACGTTACTGTTAGATTTGATATAATCCCCCTCTTCATCCTTGAGGGAATGCAGCATGTCGCTTTTCGTGAGCACCACGGCTGTTGGAATATTCGTCTTGGCTTTGTCCTGATACGCGATAAAATCTCCAAACATCGTGAGCACCACGTCGCGCGGCTCATCGTATCGCGGTGTCCACTCGCCCGGCTCGTTGCCGAGGTTAATACGGATTTTGTCCCGAATCGAACGAATCTGAAGCGGGTCCACCATGAACAGGATACCTGCCGAGTTCTTGATGTGCTGCCCGTGAAGTCCGAGATAATCCTGCTCCACCATACCTTCACCCGCAACGTCAAAGAACACCAGTGTTAGCGGCGCTTTATCTTCGTCCTTGAACACA
Organism: Paenibacillus sp. FSL R5-0749; assembly: GCF_038595085.1. Taxonomy (NCBI): domain Bacteria; kingdom Bacillati; phylum Bacillota; class Bacilli; order Caryophanales; family Paenibacillaceae; genus Paenibacillus; species Paenibacillus sp. FSL R5-0749. The sequence continues at coordinate 6,195,813 of NZ_CP152005.1, forward strand.
AACTGGAAGATAAACGGCTCCTGCAGCTTTTCCTTCTGTGTGGAATCCAGCAGATCGCCCCGTTCGAACAACGGTTCTTCATAATCCGCACGGAACCGGCGGCTGATCTCCGCATTCAGAGGCATGCAAGCCGCGTCAAAATGATCCGCTGTATAATGCTGCAATGTATGAATTAATGAAGTCATGTAGACGGATTTCCCCACTTGAGATGCACCGATAATGGAAATGATATTGCTGGGTGCTTTACCTGCCGTAACAGGTAGCTCGTTATGACATTGCGGGCACAAACGGCGACGTGTAACGACACCGTACCGATCGTTCAGACCCATCACGATATTATCGGAATAAATCCGATGTTCCTCCGGTACATCATGCGGAGCCAATACGGCCTCCATATCAAATACCGTGTCGAGTCCGAATCGTTCGCGATACCGATTCAACTTTGCATCTTCCCCGAGTGCGTAGTCCTCATCATCATCGCGGTGATGGGCGGCGCGGAACACCACCTCTTCCGGTGAAAACTTGCTGAAACAATAAGGACAGACAATATCGTAAAACAGCGGGCGTTCCTCCGGCTGTTGTCTCTTCAAAAACCGACTAAAAAAGCTCATAGCCACTCCCCTCCCCTAATCAGTCAGACTAAGATGATTTACAATCGCACTACGATGACAGATTAATCTTCCAATCGCTAGTCCAACGATCTAGTCTGATATAAGCCGATAGGCGGCTCCATATTTCGGTCCGTCCGTGAAGAATAATCGCACATAATCATCCTTGGCGACTTCAACGGGCGGCATCTCATTTCTTCCGGGAGCAAAATCACTCACAAAAGGATACACCGTACCATCTTCCTTATTCAGCGGCACCCCGCCCTGCTTGCGAACATAACAGAGGGCTTCCTTCGGAACAGGCACCTCCGCTGTGACGGTGATCAATACACTTTTTCGCTTCTGAAAAAAACCGCTCTTGTAGCGAATGGAGAAGCGGATGTCCGCCTTCCCAGCGCTTGCAATCACCATATTGTCTTCATCTCGTTGACGGATCAGCACAGGCCCGTCTTCCTGCATCTGACACACATACACCGTGTACTTAATGGCACCAAAACCCGTGATCCGATCTGTGTAACCGTTGCTCGCCTTATATTCCTCTCTTGTGTACAGCTTCAGCTTGCCCTGTGCAGACTCTTCCCCGGTACGATCATCGCTCATCATATCCAGCTCCAGCCGTTCCACATACACAGCTTCAACCCGTTCCGGCCAGAGCCAGCGAAGTGTACAACGCCCTTCGTCCACCGCAAGTGTCAGTTTTCGAATCAAGGGTGTCGAAGGGTCAGCATCCGTAAATCGCATTTCCATTGACCTCCCGACGTTAGAATCCTTTGCTGCGTGAATCTCTTGCTCTCTGACCGAATCCTTCAGCTGAAGAAGTTCCTCCGCCAGCTTCACGGCGTCCCCTGCTCTTCCGCGGCGTGTTCTCCTTGATCGGAACAATCCAGGAGAAGAGGGTCAATACGCCAGATAAGATGAGCATCGCACCAAGTCGTACGAAGGTATCCCCCACGTTCGAACCGTCGAGGCTCCATTCCAGCAGAAGCCCTGCCAGTAGACCCGACACCGCACCACCAATACCAAAGCTGAGCGCGAGATGACGGTTATCGAATACGAGTCCAAGGGATACACCCAATGCTACTCCAATCAGTAACACTGCTGCTACACGGAAAATCGCCAGATAAACGCTATGCTCCATCATACCAGTGCGCTCCGTCACCAGCGTCCGTTCATCAATCGTATCGTAGATCTGCTGGAATGCCAGATTCAGACCGCCGGAATCCGGTACATCATAGTACATGCCACCCGTTTGCTGGGCAATATTACGCAGCAGATCCGTACCCGATGGGTCCACCAGGCTTAGGCCGACTGTATTAATAGAAATCTGTTCATTGGTGTACTGGGACAAAATATCGGCCGTATCCGCTTCACTGAAGCCATCGGATAACAAGATGACAACCGTACCGCGTTTCGGGTCCTGTTTGCCCTGAATCTGTTCCATGCCTTCCCGCAGCACGGCATCAAAATTGGTGCCGCCTGAAGTCGTGACAATGCCATCAATTTTGCCATAAACCTCGTTCTTGGCCGCTTCACTATCCAGCGCAATAAACGGCTGTAACAACTGTGGCTGGTCATCAAACGTAATGACAGCTACCTGTTTGTCACTCTCCATTTGACTAATCAGTGTCTTGGCTGCTTCAAAGCGTCCGTTATCCGGATCTGTCTCGCTCATGCTGCCCGAGTTATCGATCATCAGTACGATGTCCTTCACTTGCTTCACACCGCCCGGATTGATCTGGTACAGCAATTGCAGCGCGAGTCCAACAACAAACAAGAGAGCGAGTGTTGCCGGAACAAGCAATTTCCACGACAGTCCCAGATATCGGAGCTTCCATGAAGCACCATTCAGCTTGGGTGAGATCATCTCTGCGATCAAACAGAACAATCCAACGCTCAGCGCCAGTACGCCAAAGTATAAGCCCATCAGCAACAGACGTGGCATCTCCCCAAGCCATTGACGCAGCATGATTTCTCCTGCCGCAAAGCCCACTGCTCCGCCAATCAGGCTGAACAGGACCAGGAGAAGATTGATTTTTCGCTGCATGTCCACATGCATCCTTTCCATACCAGCCTTAAGCAGGCTGAGTTAATACAAGATTGTAGCAGGGTGTCATGACACAGCCAGACGCCTTAACGAATGGGTGACAACTTTTCCAACAGACCTGCGGGGTGAAGTTCATAGCCATTCTCCGTGTACGAGTCATAATATACCTTGCCGTTCCGATACACCATGAGATCCTCCAGATGGAAACCTCCCATCAGATTCAGCTTCTCCACTCCACTGCTGCGTTCTTCGTACACCACACCCAGCTTGTAGATGCGTGATGTCTCTTCGGCATGTGCCGCGTAGTCCATGAAAGCACTATGATGGTCACCAAAGAAATACTTCTCTTCATACCGATGTTCCTGCGTATAATCAAATACCCGTACCCGAACGACCGCCTGATCCTCCAGCGTGTGGTATAACCTGCGGAACAGATCATCCCGGGTCAATACGTCTTTGTCTCCGTAGGCAATCGTCACATTGGCCCGCTGCAACAGCTCTTCTTCAAATGGCAATTGCAACGGCTCGGCCGCAAGCAGCAACGAGTGACATACCTCCATCAGACGTTTGAGCAGACGGTCATCGCCTTCTGTCGCAAGCCGGTTCATGTCTCCCATGTAACGATCCTCGAACCATACATCCCGTCCGCGCTTGGCTTCCAGGTCGATGATTAGCTCTTCTGTCACTTTGCCGTAGTACTCCATCACGTTCTGACCGATGTATTCATCCGCAGCAGCGATACTTTGGGCAGCTGTCTCTCGCAGTGTGCGTTCCAGCGCTTCAAGTGCCGCAGTGACGTGGCGACTGAATTGGTGAAGCTCTTCCATCTCCGTATCGTAGATGCGCAGTAGATGTAATTCATTTTCCAGTCGCAGCAATTCTACCTTCGGTACGTACACTCGTTCCAGCATACAGTCAATCAGATTGCGTACATTCTGTTTATCACGGAACAACGCTCGTTTGAACGACTGATCTTCCACCCGCTCTTGCTGACGTTGCTCTAACAGTGCACGTGCCGATTCAAGCTGCATCGATTTATCACGAATCAGTCCGAGCAGCGCTTCACGAACACTGCCAGGCTCATTATCACTCCAGGCTGCCCATTGGAAGTATCCAACCTCTGGATGCTCCGCGCGGGATTGTTCGGCCTGACGGCGAAGAGAGCCGCCAGAACTGCGCTCGCGCACACGCTCTTCAACAAGCCGGACGACGTTATCACGGAAGTACGCTTCAGCGCCTTGTCCGAACAGCGCTCTCTCCGCTTCACGAAGCGAGAGCAGCTTCAGATCGGAGAAACTGACGTTATGCGTCATGATGCCACTCATGCCACTAACCAGATCTTCACCCGGCAACAGACCTTCAACTTTGCGTTCCACCGAGGCCGCGTCCAGTCCGAAGAAAGCAAGCTTGTCCTTGATGCTCCAATCCGGCTCCTGCCGCATGCGTGCGAGCAGGTACCGATACATGTGATATAAAACCGCCAGTGCTATCGGCTTGTTTGGCCGCCTGATCTCGGCAAAACCCGCACTTGCATAACCATGCTGATCAGAGGTGGTGCGAATATTGTTTTTGAAGGATGTATTGTTGTACGTGTTCGCTCCCGTGCTCGAAACGGTACCCGAGTGATTCGCATCCTGCTTCCTGTTCTTCAACAGGCAGATCCGGCAGATGATCTCGGCATTTTCAATCCAGCCACCGGGAACGCCGGTTCCACGCTCATTTTTGTCAGACAACAGATATACCAGATCATACAACGGTGACGCGTGATGTGTAACCGGAATGGAGATCCCATCCTCCGTCACCAGCAGATTACCGCTGAACGTGTAGTCCAAAGACTGCATATAATCCAGTTCACGCAGAAAAGCAAGACCTGCTGCGCTGGCATACCCGAAGGAATCCACCTGTTCCATCTCGCTGACCAATACATGCAGGTCTGTCTGCACCGACTTGAAGGCTTGGGACAAAATGATCTCCGTCAGCTTGGTGAGCTCTGGCAACAATACATTCAATGGATCATCGGCTCTGGTTACCACCGTAACGTAAATCCGATCAAATGACGAGTACAGACGTCCATATTCGGCAATGCGGTTACTGACCCGCCGAAGCGTACGATTCAGGTCATAGAGCGCCTGATCCGATTCGTGGAAACTGTGATGTACATCCTTACGCCGCGTTTTGGACGGCCGCTCCGTCTGCCCCGCGGACAGAGGCAAACGGTGACGAGTCACCTGGCCATCATCGGACGAGCCACTATTGCTCGTTTCACCCGGAGCCGTTTCCTGATCGTCTGTCCCGATCTGAATGTAGACCACACCGTCTCCGTTATCCCATTTCAGCCGATTGATCTCCTGCACAGCAGACACGGCAGGTGCAACCAGATCACCCACGAAAAGGAACAAAGCCGGGTAATGGATACTGCTGCGTCCATCCCCCAGGCTGCCTTGACGCTCCTGCTCCATTGCATACTGCGCTGCATACTTCTCCAAATCACGCTTCAGGGTATTGTTCGAATTGAACTCCATCCCGGTCACCATCTTACTTCAGCCTTCTGCGAATGTCGTTCAGCTTGGACGACATCGTTCTGTAGAACTGATAGATGTCTTCGCCGTTAGCCAGTTCTACCCGCTCATATTCGAGACGATCACGTGATTCCATGAACAGCGCAGCCAGATCATCCAGCTTTGTCAGCAATGGAGTGATATCTTCTGAAGCCGTCAGATCATTATCGCGGCGGGTGGCTTTGCGCAACAATGTACTGCGATCCTTCTCCGCCAGACCGCGGAAGTTGCCAAACACTTCATACTCGGCAAAGTTACGGCTCTTCATCAGGTTCGCAAACGGTTCCCAAGCGTCTTCTTCCGGGTCACGGTCATAGACGTAGAGCGCACCTTTTTTGACGATGGTGTCTGTATAGAGTGCTTCGATAAAGCGGTCGTACCACTGCTCTTCGTCCTGGTACTGGGCAAGAATGCCTTCGAGTTCGGCAACTTTGGCAGAGATGGCATTCATCTTCGCCAGTTCCTCACGAACGCGTGCGATCAGCTGCGGAGAGCGTACCAGGTTTTCTTTGGCCATATCTTCGTTAATACTGCCGAAAATATCCTTAACTCCTACACGTGGTAACCCTTCGGATTGCAGACGTTTCAGCTCAATCACCGCCCGCTTCACTTCGCCGAGGTTCGGCGTGGTGGACGTCAGACGCATGTCGTAGGCTGCCAGTTTGGCGGACAAGTCAAACGCTTCTGTTGTCACAATCGCATACCGGTTACTTGTATTCTCATCAATGGATTTGGCTGTCACGATGTTGTATCCGAGCGCCTGCTCGAATTCGTTACGCACACGGGCATTATACTGTTTCACACGGGTGTTCTCGTACACATCTCCCCATGATTTCTCTGGAATCGGAGATGGCAGATAGGTCCAGTTGTTTTTCTCCGTTTGTACCAAATGACGACCAATGCCTTCTTTGTCCAAAATGGTACGTTCATAACTTTCCTCATATACTTTGAGCGGTGTATACACAAAGAGTGGTACCCCGTTGCGGGTATTCAGCCAGAAGATCCGGTTACGCACTTCACTTTCCTTCACGGTAAAATGAGATTTGCCTACCGCATTGTTCTGATAATTGCGAATCCCTTTCAGAATACCTGGCGCCTGTGCCGGTACGGATACAAATCCCCATGAAGGGAAATGCAGACTGCCTGTACTGTTGCTCAGATTGAACACCGGAACGGCCTCATCATCCAGCTTGCCGGCAATAAAACGTTCCACGAATTTCTCGACCGACTCATCCTGACCGTATTTGATCACAAGGAAATCTTCCATGGAACGGGTAATCAGATCACCGAATTTCTCACTCAGGAAGTCGGAGATGGAGCTGACGATATCAATCTCGTTCTCTTTCACCCACTGGCTGGAGTTTTCCAGCAATTCACGAGAGAAGTCGCGGATCAGATCATCTGTATCACGCTTATCCAACAGCCCGTCCACCACACTGACGATATCCGGTACACTTACGACGTTCCAGTAGTATGTCTTGTTGCCTTTGTGATCGGATTGTTCCTCGCCGCGTGTCAGCAGGTCGCCATTCTTCGCGAATATCGAGCTAAGGGCGTTCAGCGTCTCGGTAAATACGTTATAAATGCGGCTGTTTTCCTGATTCAGCAACTCATACAGATCTTCATAGAACTCGATCATCTGATCGTTGCGTTCCACGTCGGCGTGCAGCCAGTACTCATGAATTTTTGCTTCAATATAAGCATTCTTTTTCTTCTCTTTGGAGACAAAAGCACTCTTCGCATCGCCCAGCTTCTCTTCGGACTGCTCCTGAGCTGCTTCAATATCACGCGGAATGCGGAAGGCATTCTCACGCAGGGTTTCAATGTACGACTGAATCATCTTCAGTACACAGAACCCTTTTTCCGTATAAATGAGACGAGATACATAGAACGGACCTTGTTCGGGATGCAAAAACATTCGACGGATCTGTTCGGTAAACTGACCGGCAATCTCACCCGGCAGTTGTTTCTTCGCCTTGATATATTCTTCACGGGCACGTGCCAGGAAGTTCTGCTCCAGTTCGGTGTCCATATTCACAACCTGGGATTTCACCACATTGCCATAGGATAGGCGCTCGCTGTTCTGATATCCAGGCAGCGGTTCTGGCACGCGCGCTTCGAAGGACTTGACCACACTTTCGAGATCAATGCCGAGCTTGCGGGCAAACTTCTCGGTATCCTCCTGGTTCGGCGCTTTGGAGAACATGGTATTCATTTTGTCGAACATGCGATACGCCAGATACGTGGTCATCTCTTCAATCGGCAGTACAGCCGAAGAGGCACCAATGATGTTGTAATCATAGTTGGCCGGGTACACCTTGTTCATCTGTGCAATGTTCGTGCGAATGTTGCTGATATAGTCATGGATCGCGAACTCCTCACCTGACTGCTTCTCCTCACTTGCCATGAAGTTGGTAATGTTCTCGGCCGTGACGTTCATGCAGTAATCGTAGGCGTTCTCCAGCAGCTTGCCTTCGGTATTCGTCGCAGAGATCAGATGACACAGGTTAAATGGAGGCAGTGGTGAGTTGACGGTTAAAATATTGCCGTACTTCTGTGTAAACCGCTCACCACGGCTATCCACGTTCATCCAATAATCCAGCTCTTTGAGTGCCGCATATCCGTTCTTGCGAATGTATTCGCGTGTGTGTTCGCTCAAGCTTTTGTTGGACAGGTTCACGTCTGGCGTGAACAGGTAGCCCAGCGTATTCACGCGGTCAATCCCCGCAGAGCCGTGATCCCGTTCGATAATGCCGCGCACGATATAGGAAATATCGAGAAAACAGCCGCTGCCTGTACCGCCGGACAGACCTGTCAGCAGGAACACCATCAGTTTTTTGTTGGTGCCTACGGATAAGGTTTTGATCTTTTTGTCGATGGCCTGAACAACCTGATTAATCTTGGTGAACAAGAGTAGACGTCCAGCCTGACGCACACCTGCAGCGCCATTCATGCCGTCCGTGATGCTCAGTTCGGGAGACAGCCAGTCCGTAATATACGGTTCCAGCACGCTGCGGTTCTGTAGCAGTCCGCCAATCTCGGCATTGGACAGCAAGACGAATTCATTGATCGGATCAAGTCCTATTCCTTTATACTTTTTGGCGCGATCCTGTTCGTTTGTCTCAAAAGCCAAAAATTCCACATTGTCCGGCTTGTCCATTTTTTTCTTGGATACCGGGTCCTGCGGCAGCTTGAAACGACGGTTGATCTGATATTTCAGTCGCAGCAGTGCATCAATTCCCGTTCCTCCCAGACCAATAATCAGAATGGGGTTATCAATGGTATCAACTCTGATCTTCTCACTGACAATGCCTCCGCCAAGTGATACATCCAGTTGCTGAATATGTTCTCTAACAATCGGTTTCATTCCATGTCCTCCCTTTAGTTAGACCAGTTGGGCACAAACTCATTACACTTGCCACTCCGATGACAGAATAACCTTCCGATCGCTGTTATCCCCAGATTTTTTCAATTCACTTTTACAAAGTGAAAATCCGGGGATAAAGGCGAACGCTTCCGCTTCTTCACGTTATTTCCGTCCTCTGCGTTCTCGTGTAAACAGTTGGTCCCAAATTTTATTGGCATTCCTTTTAAACCAAACAATCAATTTAAATCAAATAATCCTTCACACCAGGTACTCGATCAAAATCGTTTTGTCTGCCTGTTGCAGCGGGATGCTCAGTCGGTCACCGTTCTTCAGTTCAACGCCTGAGCTTGCATCGACTGCACGACCGGATTTCTCCAACGTACCGCCTGCGGTGTTACGAATGATAATTCGATCGCCATTGCTGGGCGTAAATACATATTTTTCGGTTTCCTTCAGCTCAGGGTCCAGTTGCAACAATTGATGCAGATGGAATCGGCCCCGGAAGGATACCAGCTTTTTATATTGTGGATATGACTTGTCGCCCGTGTTCTCATCACGAATCTCAACGATCATCTGACCGACAAAGCCCCGGTTTTTGCGTTTCAGCCAACCCATCAGGAACCAGACACCCACACCGACCACAATCAGGGCTACTACACCCAGAATGACAGGTAACCAAGGGAACGACTTGTCCTGTTCACCGCCTGGCGAGGTCGGTTGAGCACCGCTTCCGGTTGCTCCGCCTGCGTTAATCGTGATTGGCGCACTTTCACGGTAGAAGCTGTCTTCTTCCGCACGGATGACCAATTCGTAGTTATGATTGTCCGGTACTTCAAATGTTCCGGCAAAACCAGAACCTGTATTGTCCAGCGATTGTTCTTCACTTTTGCCTGTATCGACATCTTTCACAACCAGCGTGGCCTTCATATCTGCATACAGATCATTATCCTGAAGTGCCTGACCGCCATTCTCCAGTTTGGCAGCAAGATCAACCTTGTCCCCTTTGGTATAGGACTTGGTCTTAATCGGGTCCACAACGAGCTGAAGATCATAGTTGAACAGCAGGTTGATATCGATGCTGTCTTTCGGAGCCCCTTTTACCCGAAGTTTCCAGTCTCCCTGTTGGGGTTTCAACAGCTTCACGAGCGAATAACTCTTCGATGTCGAGAGCTTGGCTGCATCCGAGTTCAGGTCCACGGCTTGTCCGGAAGGGTCCATCAATTGCACTTCCACCGGCTTCGAGGACATAATCGAGATGTTTGCTTCCAGTACACTGTCATTTGGCACGTTCACGGTAACTTCCTGATAACTGCCGTTTCCTGTCACAGAGGGCAGCTTCACCACATTGAGTTTGGCATGATCGGCGAAGATCTCACTCAGAATCTGTGGCAGATCATCCGGCGTATCGGTAATGAATGACTTGCCTCCGGTCTGCTTCGCGAGGTCTGCGAGTGCATCCTTGTTCAACTTGCCATCTGCGTTCAGTCCTATTGTATACACCGGGATACCTTGATCCTGTGCTTCCTTCACGGATTTCGCCAGATCAGCGTCGGATTGTGCCTGTGTACGGCCTTTGGTTTTGTTAAAGTCATTGTTGCCATCCGCCAGCAGCACGATCATTGGCGAGTGAGATGGGTCTGCACCATGATTCAGTATGTTCATGGCTTCGGCGACACCAACTGAGACATCGGTGTATGGCCCCCGGCCGAGCTGATCAATAAAGTCCTTCAGGCTGCTCTTGTCCGCATCGGACTGAATCGTAAGCATTGCCTTTTCCCGCTCCACCTGATCGGTATAAGCGACAATCCCTACCTTGTCCCCTTGGACGGGCAGCATATCAATAAACATTTTCATGGCTTCATTACTGATCTTGTCACGGTCACTTGTATTCATTGAATTACTTACATCGGCTACAAGTACCGCATCGATTCCGCTCGTCTGTGCCTGAGCCGCTGCAGCGTGTGGCAGCAACGCCTGAGGTAGCAGTAGCGTTAGAATGGCCAGCAGAACCATCGTTCCGCTCAGCCAGCGTATTTTGCGTGTCCGCAGCATTGGGTGTACTCCTTCACGTTTGAGATTAAAATGGGAATAGTTTATTATAGGCGTCAAGCCTTAAGGAAATCTTAACAGTCTACTAATAAATTCTGAAAAGCACCCCTATCTTGAGTTACAGTTTTGTAATGACTGACAAAAATCGACGATTTCATGCCTTGAACTGGCACAAAAGTACCAACTATGGAAATATGATATAGTTATTGCCAGCAAACTGCAATATAACAGCGCTTGTTCACCAAGCCATAGAAGGGAACGGATTATGGTTACATACGGATGCCTCGCCATATTGTTTCTTTTTGTCATCATAAAGGTAATTTCACTCCAGCTTCATCGGCGGAAGCCGGTTTCCCGCGAAGACACGGATCGTACCCTCTACACTATTCTGAATGGTGAGCGTGATTGAGCATGAGTACTAAACTAGTCGTATCCATAAGACCATTTCATCGAACGACCTATGCCTATGAAAAGTTGCAAGTCTGCACACGTTGCGGACAGTATACCTGCCTGTGGGAAGATGAGTGCACAGCCTGTGGCAGGGGTACCCTGATTTCCGTTCAGGCGAAAGCGACTTCCCGTGTGAAACGTCGAATTGCACGCGACCTGTTCATTACCTTATTGTTCGGTGCAGCGGCCACCTATTTTGGTGAAACCATAGATCAGACCATGGCGGCAGCCAGCGTTTCCCTGTTGCTTCTGGCATTGCTGATCTTCATGCAGAATCGTTCGTTCGAAGTAGAGCAGCAGCGCGAGTTGAAGCGCATGTTGCAACAGGATGAGGAGCTCATCCGTCAGGGCATCAACCGCAACTGGGCTCTGGTCGCCGAAGCCCGCAAGCAGGATGAAGCACTGGCCTATGAGATGCTTCGCGAGATCGGCTCACTCGTCTTCAATGACCGGATTCGACTGCAACAGGTTGCGCTATTACAATCCTTTGTCCTGCGCAGTGATATGGACTTGCAGCTCAAACCCTTGCTGCTACGTAGCTTCGAGCGGCTGCTGGCTGAATATATCGGTGAGATTGCACGGCTTAAGCCGGAATTGATCCGGGAAGACGCGATTCGTTATATCGCAACCTATGAAGTGAACATTTTACAGCTCCACAATGGAATTCAGATTCTTACAGCCGTAGCTGCTGCTGCCGTGCGCAAGAGTAAATATATTGAGTTATTCCCTAGTCTTATTACCCGCTACGCTCGCTTTATGCCCAAAGATCGATTCATGAGACTTTATCACACGATTGAACGCTATCCGAGCAAAGCACGCGGAGGACTGGCGGAGTCGGTGGGCCGAGTGTATAACGAGAAATATCGGGATCAGTACGCAGATATTCACATGTAGGGATGACATACTGGAACTGAAAAAACGTAGTTTAGTGCAAACTCACTCCGTGTATATAGACGATTGCAATTTCATCCATCCCTGCATGCCCATCAACACCACGAATCAAAGGTTATGCTTCTAATGATATAAGAATTCAGCCAAAAACACCCCATCCTTAGGTCTAGGATGAGGTGTTTTGAATTTTATGGAAGTTTGCCGAGTGTTGTCCGCAGTACACGGTCAAAAGAAAAACTAGGTGGCCAATATCTAAATGGCATTTTCCATGGATCAAGCAGGCTTGCCAACAGGCACTCGCAGATGACAAAAAGAATAAGCGGAAAGAATCATCTGTCCTGTTGAAAAAGGGCCGCGACGTGGTTCCGCCCGCGACCCTTGATCTGAGGGGTTCGGTACATCTGTACCCGAACCCTCTCATATATGCCATGCCAAACGCTGTGGCATGGCATAGTGCCTGCGCAACTGCGGCTATATCGCCGCTTGCGCCAAGGCTTTACCGTCCGCGACGAGAATCGCGACGGTCGCCCTTCGCCGGTCCGCGTCCTGCGGATTCCGGACGGCGAGTGCCTTCGCTGCTGCGCCCGGAGGTGCGCTTGTCAGCACTACGGCCAGCCCAGCCGCTGCTGCGCTCATCGCCACTGCGACCTGCACTGCGTCCGCCTTGGCTCGCACCGCGGCTACTGCTGCGGCCACCTTGGCTTACTGCGCCTCGACTGCTGTCGCTGCTACGCGCAGAGCCACGGCCTGCACTGCGCTCGTCCCCACTGCGGCCACCGCTACGACCACCACTGCGTCCACCTTCGCCACCGCGGGAACCACGCCCCCCACGTCCGCCATCTCTGCGATCGTTACGGCCTGCACCGCGACGTGCGCTGCCTGTTCCGGAAGAGCGCCCGCCTCGTTCGTCATCCCCCTGACTGTTGATGGAACGTCTAGCTGCTCCTGTTGATGCAATTGGACCTTCGCTCGTCCACTGAATACGGGACAGCTTCTGGTCGATCCCTTGTTCAATACGTGCAAGTTCAGGTCTGTCGTGCTCTGTTGCAAACGTTACAGCAAGACCTGTACCGCCTGCACGGCCCGTACGACCAATCCGGTGGATATAACTTTCCGCATCATGCGGCATATCGTAGTTAAAGACATGCGTTACACCTTCAACATCAAGTCCACGTGCAGCTACGTCTGTAGCAACCAGCACTTGCAGTTTGGCATCGCGGAATGCTTTCATGACGTTCTCACGCTTGGATTGGGACAGATCTCCATGAAGTTCATCACTTGCATAACCTGCTTCACGCAGATCTTGGTTCAGCTTGGATGCACGACGCTTGGTCCGGCAGAAAATAATCGCCAAGTATGGGCGATACGTATCAATCATGCCGCGAAGTGCTTCAAGCTTGCCGCGATCCGTACATTCCAGCACCTGCTGGCGAATTTGTTTGATCGGGATTACCGATTGCGAGGATACTTTTACATCTTCCGGATCTTTCATATAGGTCTTCGCAAGGTGGCGAATACCCTTCGGCATCGTTGCGGAGAACAGCATCGTTTGGCGTTTGTGTGGCAGCTCGCTAAGAATCGTCTCCACATCGTCCAGGAAGCCCATGTGCAGCATTTGGTCGGCTTCATCCAGCACCAGTTTTTTGACATTATTCAGCTTCAACGTGCCCCGGCGCAAGTGATCCAGGAGACGACCCGGTGTACCGATAACGATCTGGGTGCCGTTCTGCAATTTACGCAGTTGCTTGTCCACATCCTGCCCGCCGTATACGGCAAGCACGTGCAGTTTATCGTCGTTTGCCGTGAGCTTCTTCGCTTCTTCCGTAATTTGCAGCGCAAGCTCACGCGTAGGCGCGATAATCAACGCTTGCGGCGAACGGTCAGATACATTAATTTTCTGAATAATCGGCAGCAAAAAAGCCAGCGTTTTCCCTGTACCTGTCTGTGCCTCGGCGATAATATCGCGTCCACCCAGCAGTACCGGAATCGAACGCTCCTGTACCGGAGTCGGCACGGCGATGCCCTGATGTTTCAGGATCTCGCACCATTCCGGGCGAATGCCCAGTTGTTCAAAGTTTGCCAATCGTTACACCTCTGTATATTCATTTAGATAAGTCCATTTCATAATGACTTCAGTATCAGTATCTGCCATTAAGACTAGTTTTCCTTCGTTCAATCATGATTATGAAATGAATTTTTTAAAAAGCAATCCACTCGTTGCTCTTCTTCTCCATACCCTGTAGTTTACACGTTAGTCAAGCAAAACAAAAGGGGATACAGCGTTACACCCCCAAGTTGTAGCACAAAACCCCAAGATCAGCTTAACTTGTATCGACCAAGTGAGTTTGAGTCGGGTAGTAAGAGACTCTAAGTCTGCCTTCAGGTTGCTGATCTGTGGATATAACCGACCTAGCATGCCTCAGGCTCAAAAAAAAACAGCGATGCCCTCTCCCCGATTTCCGGAAAAAGTGCGCCGCTGATTATAAATCATCTTTTTGTGTTATCTATTCGCTGTTTACTTCGTTCCAACCAAGTTACGAACCGTGTCCGCTAGCTGTGGCAAATCCACTCCGTTCAAGAATACGGGAGCTTTCCTCGTTTAACCCACGCAGGTGCACGGTTTTGCCCAGCTTCGCGTATTTAAACTTCACTTTGCCAATGGCCACAACCGCGGTATTATCCCAGATATGTGACCCTCCGAAATCAATCGTGATCTCCTTCGGATCAGCTTCTGCATCGAATTCATCCACGAAGCGGGACGAAGATCCAAAGAAGAACGGTCCGTGAACCCGGTACACCTTCTGCCCTAGCTCCTGGCTCGCCTGTACGCGAATCTTGGTCTGTTTCCAGCCAAAATGCAGCACACTTAGCACAACGCCGACCATGACCCCAATCGACAGATCGTGGGTATAGACCACAATCGCCACGGTCACGATCATGACAAAGGCTTCCGCGCGTGGCACGCGAGCAATATTTTTGATGGAACTCCAGTCGAATGTTCCGATACACACCATAAACATTACACCGACGAGCGCACCCATCGGTACCTGCTTCACCACACCGCTGAACAGCAGCAACAGGATTGCGAGAAATGCACCCGCAGTAAACGTGGATAATCTCCCACGTCCACCAGACTTCACATTAATGACCGACTGCCCAATCATCGCACAGCCGCCCATGCCGCCGAACAAACCGTTCACAAAGTTCGCAATACCCTGACCACGCACCTCACGGTTCTTGCTGCTCTTGGTCTCGGTCATCTCATCCACGATGGTTGCGGTCAGCAGGGATTCCAGCAGCCCAACCAGTGCCATGGTAAATGAATAAGGCAGCAGAATCATCAGCGTATCCCAAGTCCATGCAATATTCGGCAAGTGGAACATCGGCAGGGTACTTGTGAGATTTCCCATGTCCCCTACTTTACTTACATCCAGATGAAATACCACCGTAATAATCGTCATCACGATGATTGCAATCAATGGAGATGGAGCAGCTTTGAAAAAACGTGGCAAAATATAAATGATCGCCAGCGTGCCCGCCACCATCGCATACATAATCCAGTTCGCTCCCGTGAAGTGAGTTAACTGCGCCATAAAGATCAGGATCGCCAGTGCGTTCACGAATCCGGTCAGTACCGAATGAGGGACAAACGTAATAAATCGCCCAACCTTAAATATGCCTAGTAGAAACTGGATAACACCCGTCAGTATCGTAGCTGCAAAAAGATATTCCACACCATAATCCTTGACGAGTCCAACCATCAGTACCGCCATTGCACCCGTTGCAGCCGAGATCATACCGGGTCTTCCACCTGCAATCGAGATCACAATCGCAATGGTAATCGAAGCGTACAGCCCGACCATGGGATCGACTCCTGCAATGATGGAGAAAGCAATGGCTTCCGGAATGAGCGCCAGCGCTACCGTAATGCCTGCCAGCACATCTCCGCGAATGTTGCCAAACCATTGTTGTTTTAAAGTATTCATATGTTCTCTACCGTTCCTCCTACATGTCATTACTCAAATTGGAAGATGACCCTGAAGCTTAACGGAAGCATTCATCACTAATCAATACACTCAGCAATTAATAACAGTGTGTGAGACAGCACAAAATAGCGGAATCTTCTCCGCACAATTGCCTATGCATCTAAGTTACATGCTCATTCACCACCCCTATCGTATGGATAGTTGGATGAATCATCATGTCTGTTTTCCGTTCCAGTGTTTTGCTTCTGTTCCGTTACAACGATCAGTTATCTTCCTTGTGTGACATCCTGGTCTGCTCCAGATGCCCATGGGTTTCCCTCTCTCAGAGAAACCGGGTCCGTTATTCTACTGACCTATTATTATAGTCACTGGAATCAATATGTACTAATACAGTTAAGCCCTAAAAATAAAACCTTATCTCCTATTATCTTAATATTTCTGTGATATACTCATCCATCCTCTATTCACGAAAAATAACCCGCAAAGATCCTTTGAAGAAGGTCTCTTTACGGGTATTCTCGCGATACTATGTTAGAATCTTCCTGATTTGAATATCGAATAGAGCAGGAAAGCCACCATCAGAATCGCCACCAGGAAACCAATCTCAATGACCGGAATATCCCATAGCATCGTGGACTGATGACTGATCGACGAACCGATAATCAAGCCTACCATGATGATACAGAAGGCGAGCAGCACGATACTAAAGGATAGCCGATTACTAATCTGGTCCATTCTGCGCATGAGTGCATCGAGTTCAGGGACACTGATCTCCAGCCTCAGCTTACCTTTGCTAATAATGGATGATAACTGTCTTAACTGCCCTGGCAGACCAATGACACTCTCGGCCATATCAGCCGCACTGCGGAACAACCGATTCTTGATTCTTCCCGCGCTAAAACGTTCCTTAATTAGCTTACGGCCAAAAGGTTCGGCCATATCCACAATACTCAGGGAAGGGTCAAGATGTTCAATAACACCCTCCATCGTCAGCAATGATTTACCAAGCAGGAGAATATCGGCAGGCATGACCACCCGGTGCCTCTGGGCTACGCCGAACAGATCATTCAACGCCTGACCCACACTAATCTTGGAAAAGGGAATATCGTAATATTTGGTACGCAACTTGTCCAAATCCACATGAAGACCGCGCAGATCCATGTCATCTGGCATCATGCCAAGCTTCTCAATGGCCCGGATCATGCTGTCCGTATCTTTGCGCATTAACCCAATAATAAGGGAAGCAAGCTGCTGTTTCATCTCATCGCTCAGGCTACCAACCATACCGAAGTCTATAAAGGCAAGACGTCCATCCTTCAATACCATCAGGTTGCCCGGATGTGGGTCAGCGTGGAAGAATCCATGAATAAAGATCTGATTTAATAATGAGTCCACTAACCGCTCAGCAATATTGTTCAGATCATGGCCGCGTCTGACCAATTCATCACGATCATTGAGCTTGATCCCTTCAATATACTCCATAGTCAGCACACGCGAAGACGTCTGATCCCAGTAAATTGTCGGAATTTTCACCTTGTTGTCCTGTTGGTATTGCTGTGCAATCTTTTCCGTATTTCGGCCTTCAACCGTATAATCCAGTTCAGCCATCAATGCCTGAGCATACTCTTCTACCATCTGCGGAATCTGATATTGCTTCACCCAATCCCAGCGCTTCTCGGCCATGGCTGTCAGCTCACGCAAAATATCCAGGTCACGCTGCACAATACGCGATATACCGGGTCGCTGAATCTTGATGGCTACCGATTCACCGCTTCGAAGTTTGCCCAGATGCACCTGGCCAATGCTGGCCGCAGCTACAGGGGTATCCTCGAACCGGGAAAAGATCTCCTCCAGCGGTGTATCCAATTCCTGTTCCAAAATACCCCGTGCCGTCTCGGAAGAGAACGGCGGGACCTGATCCTGCAACTTCACCAGCTCGCGAATGACAGACTCAGGCAATAGATCTGCCCTTGTGCTTGCGAGTTGCCCCAGCTTGACGAAAGCCGGCCCCAGCTCCTGCAGCACAAGCCTGATGCGTTCACTCAGCGTTTTGGTGGTATGTGCTTCACGCGACATCCACCGTCTGGGCAGAGCGAGCAACTGGAACAGCCCCAGCTCCTCGACCATATAACCGAAGCCATGACGCACCAGCGCCATGGCAATTTCACGGTATCTGCCGACATGTTTGATTCGCACGGCCATCTACTCGATCTGGTTTCCTTTGAGAGGAGGAGGAACTTCAAGTGGAGCCGGGGATTCATCAGGTTGAAGCTGTGGTGAGTGGCCCAGTTCGGCAAGTTTTTTCTCCAGAACGGCAACACGCTGTTCCAGACTGGTTACATCGCTTTCGGATGCCACACCTGCTTCCTGAAGCACGCGTTTGACCTGTTCCTGAATCACTCTCTTGAACTGGCCTTGCTCTTCATCGCCCCGTTCCATCAGGCGTTCAACCAAAGCTTTGGATTCACCGGGTGCAAGTTCCCCGCGTTTGACCAAATCATCCACGGTTTTCTCAATTTTTTCTTTGCTTACGACAGTAAGTCCAAGCCCTAACGAGATCGCCTTTTTGAACAAATCGCTCATTTTTGTCATCCTCCTCTTCGTTGATCTCTATATTATACCCCTTCTACTCCGCATGCAAAAATGTCCGTCCGATCAGACATAACGCGCAGCCCATTTGCCTGCTTGCAGAAGTAACTTGCGGTACGTTTCGTGCGCAAAAGACGGTACATGGTGACCCGGCATAAGATAAACAATACGTCCAACACCATATCGATGAGCCCAAACCGCAGGCTTCGGTCCATCTTCGGATTGATATTCCAGCAATATTTTCGTTTCGGCAAAAGAACCAAACTCGAACTGATACGGTTCTTCTTCCATTGTGAAATTCGAGATACCCTCCGTCACGGGATGGCTTTCTCCCGTTACAGTGAATTCAAGTGGTGCATAAGCCGGATGATGCAGGAACTTGGCACCGATCATCTGTTTGAGTTCATAACGATTTTGGAGCGAAATGCCGTTATGTATAATGACCAGTCCCCCCCCATTACTCACATAGGACAACAAACCTGCTGTCTGCTGTGGAGAGACTTTCCCCTTCCAATCGTCCATGTAGGAGATACACACATCAAATCCGGTTATATTTTCTTGCAGCAGCATATTTCGATTCTCACTGCATTGTACAGTCATCGTATCATGGAAAATCCGGCTGATCTCCGCATCCACACCCTGAAGCGGGTGCCAGTCCGGATGTGTATAATCGCCTAGTAGCAATGCTTTTTTACGTTGATCCATTCAATCAATCTCCTTTCTTGTTCACCTCACTGTATAAAAACCAACTACCAGGGGAGTTTCTCTCCCTTGTAGTCCACATATGCGGGCTGATCTCCTTTAAATTGTTCATGGCGGTCGATAAGTACAGCGATATGCTGTGCAGATTGCTCGGGCGTGAGATCCGCAGAAGCATCCAGTTCACCCCGCATATAACTCTGTACCCAACCAGGATGTACAAGCATCACTTGTCCGCCTTCATGCTTCAGACCATTGTGCACAAGACGGGCCTGCATGTTCAAAGCAGCTTTGGACATGCAATAGGCAAACCACCCATCCCGACTGCATTGCTCTATGCTTCCAGCCTCGGAAGAGATATCAACAATCAGTTTGACCTGTCCTTGAAGAAGGAGGGGTAACAGGGAATGAGTCACGCGCAGTGTACCTAAGGTATTCACATTAAATACTTCAGCCATCTCCGCCATATTCATCGGCCCGTGGATATGATCCGTAATACTTCCTAGTATAGCCGCATTGTTGATCAGCATATCCAAATGATTCGTATCCAGCTTCAATGTCTCCGTGAACAGAGCCACCGACAGGTCGTCCGCAATATCTAATTCGATGGCGCGCAGATGGTCAGGATATCCTTCTGCAAGCATGCGAATTCCCTCGGAATCTTCCACGTCCAGACCGGCCGCATACACGAGATATCCTCTCTTCAGCATCTGTGCCGTCAAAGCGAGCCCCAATCCCCGAGCAGCTCCGGTTACACATACAGTTCTCATCCTGATGTCCCTCCCTCGCATAATGATTCTGTCTTTAACTCATTCCACATATTCATCTGAAAACCTTTAATTCGAAAATGGGATCGCCAACTTCACGACCAAAGACTCATGAGATAAAAATCAGATTAGAGCCATTTTGCTTATTGAATTCAGCCATCGTTTTGAACTGTCTAACCGTTGCTTTCACTCCTGAATATATCGCTCCTTCCGATAAGCCTGACAATGCTCCACCCATCTTCGTGCGGCTGCCGGGTAAGAGCCTAGATGAACGTGCGTATACCCCGCCACGATGTTGCCTGCCGCATATCCTTCTTGCTTCAAGCCACGTAACCCTTTGGTCTCATACGCATAAGGGATCGTCTCTTCGTCACGATAGCTCATCGTGGAATAATGAAATTCATGACCCCGAAGTACCTCACCCTTTTTCAGCAAAAAGGAATCCTGAACGCTGCTCACTTCACGGTATCCAAGCGCAGCTCGCTTCTTCTGCATCTGCACCTGTGCGGGGATAATGCCCGCCATCTCGAAGGTAAAACCATCACGGTCGGTCAACGTTTCTCCGAGCACCATGTAGCCCCCACACTCAGCAAATAATGGCATGTTGGATTGTGCTGCCTGACGAAGCCCTTCCAAAAACCCTTGGTTACCCGCAATGTCTGCTGCGAATTCCTCAGGAAATCCACCACCCAAATAGATGCCGTCCACATCCGTTGGAATACCTTCACCAGCGAGTGGACTGAAATATTGTAATCGAACCCCGGCTGCTTCGAGCAATTCCAGATTGTCGGGATAATAGAAATTAAATGCCGCATCACGCGCAACGGCAATAACAGGCTGTAATGCATATGATACTTGTCGATTATTAACGTTAGTCATTGAATCGGAATGTGAATCGTAATTTGAGATTGATTCAGCATGATCTGAATCCGTGTGGACAGCGGTTGAAGGGCTCATGTCTTCTGCATTGAGCGGTGGAGCACTTGCCGCCAGTTCAAGCAGAAGATCCAGATCAGTGCCTTCCATCAGCACATCGGCAGCCCTCTGGAATAATGGCTCCAGTTCACCGCGTTCAATGGCAGGCACAAGTCCCAGATGTCTCTCCGGGATGGACATGCCCTCGTCCCGCTTCAGCCAGCCAACCACCGGAATGCCGCACATCTGCTCAATGGCTTTTTTCACAATGGTATAATGCCCCACACTTCCACACCGGTTGACGATCACTCCGGCAATGTTTAATTCAGGCTCCAACTGTTGAAAACCCAGTACAATCGCGGCTGCACTGCGAGCCATGCTGCGTACGTCCACAACCAGGATCACAGGGGTCTGCGTGACCAGAGCAATCTCTGCAGTTGAACCTGTATTACTGAGCGGATCTTTGCCATCGTAGAGGCCCATAACGCCCTCGATAATGGAAATATCATGTCCGGCTGATGCCTGCTGGAACGTATCTCTCACATACTCAGGTGATGTCATCCATGCATCCAGATTACGTGACGGTCTGCCCGTAACGGCAGTATGATAGGTCGGATCAATATAGTCCGGGCCGCATTTGAACCCTTGTACACTCAAACCACGCCGGGCGAGTGCTCTCATCAGCCCCAAGGTTACTGTCGTTTTTCCTGCACCACTTCCGGTGCCTGCAATGATCAGTCGGGGTCTGGCGTTACGATCTGCAATGGTCATTGTCATTTCCACCTTTTCTTGCGATATCGAATATCGAATCCTTCAGCTCCGCTGAGAACGTATAAATTCTATAATCCAAACAAAACCGCATCACATAGCGATGCGGTCAAGATTATTGCACTCTCTTTATTCATAAAATGAATGTTACACAATAATGGAGAGGACAGAAATAACCTGAAGAAGCGACGTTAGAAGTTTTCTGAAAGAAAGCTGCTTCGTAACATACAACTGACCTTTATCACCAGATTTTATCCTTTAAAAAGGGAATCAAAAATCCATGGATAACAGCGATTGAAATAGTATTCTGTCATCGCAGTGCTATTGTGTAAAGTAGATTCATTTCATGCATATCTCTACTAAAATAAAACGCGTGCAACGGAGATCGTCAGATTGCCGCTCTTTTTCTTCTCCAACAGCCAATGATCCGCTCCGGAGGAAAGCAACGCCGCAGGTTCACTTACGCCATATGCTCCCGTATATTTGAATACCGTCTCGGATGGATTCGCAAGCTTCACTGTATTCAGTTCCTCAGGGGTGTAGGTTACGAGTTCCCAGCCATATTTGGCGCAGAGGGCCAACAGGCCT
Source organism: Paenibacillus sp. FSL R5-0749 (assembly GCF_038595085.1). Taxonomy (NCBI): domain Bacteria; kingdom Bacillati; phylum Bacillota; class Bacilli; order Caryophanales; family Paenibacillaceae; genus Paenibacillus; species Paenibacillus sp. FSL R5-0749. The sequence continues at coordinate 6,218,092 of NZ_CP152005.1, forward strand.
TCTTCATCTTTTTTCAGATCAATCGTGGCAATGTTGCGCACACTCTTCACGGAAAGGGATAACTCTTCCAAGGTAGCAAGGACTTCCTGCTCCAATTCCTCGACAGATGTGCCGCGATTACAGCCCATGCCGAGCACGAGGCTTTTCGGACGATATAATACACCATTGGTAAGAAAACGTTGCTCTTCTTCTGCCGAAAGCAGACGGTCACTAACGACCAGCGCAGCATTGAACGGGAAGGATTCCGTTTCCTCCAGACTGCTGAAGACACGGATATGATCCGGCACGGGTTTGTTATATCTCCACCAGTTCCGCTCCCCCGTCTCCTGAATGAGAGCCACAGGTTCTTCATTCACAACAGCCGCACTGACAGGGGTTGCCTTGTCGAAGCTGTCTACGATCCAGCCCAACTCCCGCCCAAACATGTCCACCGGAATGGTGCCTTGCACGTCTGAAGCTGTCGTGATAACAGCACGTGCGCCGAGTACCTCCGCAACCTGACGAGTTAACTCATTTGCACCGCCAAGGTGACCAGACAGCACGCTGATGACATTTTCGCCGCGGTCATCAATGACCAGGACGGCAGGATCGACTTTTTTGTCCACCAGAATTGGAGCGATCATACGCACAACTGCCCCCAGGGAGATAAACAGAATGATGCCATTATATCGTTTGAACAAATCAGGCAAAATCAGCTTCACCGAGCCTTCGAACAACTCAAAACCCAACTGTTCCTCATCGCCACGAGCAAACTTGCTCATATAATACACGTCTGTACCCTGGAACTGCCCTGCCAGATTACGCACCATCTCCACACCATGCTTCGTGATGGCAACAGCTGCAAACGGATTACTCACCGGACTTCACTCCCTTACGGTAGCCATGGGTGAAGGATTTATCATACAGCTTGGAACGGTGGGCATCGCGGTTCACGAGATCCGGGTCAAGCGCCCAGCCTGCCAAGATCATCGCATGCATTGTAATGCCGGCGGCACGCAGATCCGCTGCCAGATTGGCAAGCGTGGTCCGTACAATCTTCTGATCAGGCCATGTTGCCCGCTGCACAACTGCCACAGGAGTATCTTCACTCCAGCCTGCGGCGAGGAATTCAACCACGACTTTTTTCGCCAAAGTCGCACTCAGGAAGAGCGCCACCGTACAGTGATGGGATGCCAGATCACGCAGCTTCTCCCGTTCAGGCACAGGGGTACGACCTTCTGCACGTGTCAGAATAACGGTCTGCGTCAGTTCTGGTACGGTCAATTCCGCCCCTAGTGCAGCTGCTGAAGCAAAGACCGAACTCACACCCGGAATGATCTCATATTCCACGCCCTGCTGTTTCAGCAGTACCATTTGTTCCAGAATTGCGCCGTACATCGCCGGATCACCCGTATGCACACGAGCTACACTGCGACCCGCACGAGTGGCTTCACACATCAGCTCAACCTGACGCTCCAGATCCATGCCAGAGCTTTGCAGCACTTCTGCTTCGGGCTTCGCAGTTGCAATCAGTTCATCGTTCACGAGGGAATCCGTATACAGCACCAGATCTGCACTTCTCAAAATGTTAGAACCTTTCACCGTGATCAAATCCGGATCGCCCGGGCCCGCGCCTACGATATAGACTTTCGCTTCCAATGTCTTCATTTGCTCACCACCATCAGGCTTAGATATTCCAGCTCCTGCCCTTTCAATTCACGGGCATCGCGCCAGACCAGTTCATATGGAGAAGTGACCTTGGTGACAACCGACGCTTTGCCGCCGAGTCCCATCTCGTCCAGCAATTCCAGCATCGGGTCAAGCACCTTCGCCACTTTGATAAATACAATCGTATCGTGATGCTCAATTGCCTGCCGCATGGCTTCTTTATCTGCCGTAGCCGGAATAATGCCCACCTGTTCGTCTCCGTCTGCCAGATGAATATCCAGCGCTGCCGCTGCACCCAACACGGATGAGATACCCGGGATCGAACTAATCGGTACTTCAGGATGCAACTCTCGCATCAGCCGGGCCAGATGAATAAATGTGCTGTAGAGGTTCGGGTCACCCTCAGTTACAAAAGCCACATCCTTGCCTTCCTTGAGCGCGCCCCAGCATGCTTCAACGGTCTTGCCCCACTCGCGTTCAAGCACAACCGGGTCCTTGGTCATCGGGAAGATCAGGCCAAGCATCTCTTTTTCTTCCGGGTTCACATACAGTTCCACAATCTCGTGGGCGTATGATTTACCGCCTTTACGTTTCTTTGGATATGCAACCACCGGGCATTCGCGAATCATCCGGTACGCTTTCACGGTAATCAGCTCCGGGTCTCCCGGCCCAACACCCACGCCATACAATGTACCGATGGCTTGGTGATCTGACGATTCATTTTCCAGTGGTTCTGCGGAAGTGCTTCCCCACGCTGTATTTCCTGTTGTGCTTGCAGTTGTTGTGCTAATGCTGCTCTCCCCCTTGTTCATTCATTAAAAAATCACTCTGCTCCGTCTGCGGATTCCGTTTCTTCGGTTACTGTGTGTTGTCCTGTGATCACGTAAATCGGATTCAATCCGTCAAAACGGGTCATATTCAGGATCGGCTTGCTGCGCGCCGTCTGAAGTAACGTCACGGAGGCGTCCATCCCTGCTTCGCGCATCGCCTTCATGCTGTCATGCAGCGTCTCGATTGTCGCTGCATTCACTACGAGGCGTCCCTCCGGGCGCAGCCGGGACGCACACAGGGCGATCAGCTGGCCGAGTTCGCCGCCGCTGCCGCCAATGAACACCGCATCCGGATTCGGTAGTTCGTCCAGCCCTGCTGGTGCTTTGGCATGAAGGACGGTGAAATCTGTCCGGAATTTGATCCGGTTGGCCTCGATGTTCACGAGGTCACCTTCGTTCTTCTCGATGGCGAAGACCTGCCCCCGCGGCGCCAGCCGCGTGCACTCCACCGCCACCGAGCCTGAACCTGCGCCGATATCCCACACGATGCTGTCCTCGCCCAGTTTCAGCTCGGACAAGCTGAATGCGCGGACTTCACGCTTGGTGATGAGGCCTTTTTCGGGTTTGCGCTGATGGAATTCCTCATCTGCAAACCCGAAGCCTTTGCGCGGCGCTGGTGCACCCTTGCGGCGCAACAAAATCACGACGTTCAGCGGGCTGCATTCTGCTGCCGCCAGCTCGTCGAGGGTGTAATGGCGGGCACGTTCGTCTGCGCCGCCCAGGTTCTCGGCAACGTAGGCATCATACTCGGTCATGCCGAACTGTTGCAGATAAGCCCCGATCGCAGCGGGGCTGTTGTGCTCATCCGTGAGCAGCGCAATTTTGGCTTTGCCATCGATGCGCTGGGCGAGGCCTTTGAGCGGGCGACCGTGCACGCTTTCGAGCACGGCATCGTGCCAGCTCTCGCCAAGCTGGGCAAATGCCAGCTGCAGCGAACTGAGATTAGGCCGGATCTCCAGTTGATCCGGGCCGATTTGGCGCGCTAAATACCCGGCGATGCCGTAGAACAGCGGGTCACCCGAGGCAAGCACAACGACGTTGTGTGTGGCCTGCAACGCTTTTATTTTCACAACGAGATCGCTTAAACCGCTCTTAATCGCTAACCGCTCACCTGCAAATGCAGGGAAATACTCTAACTGGCGCTCTCCGCCAACGAGTACATCTGCCTCCTGAATGAGATTCAGGCTATCCGTTGTTAATCCTGCCGCGCCTTCTTCACCCACACCGATAATGCGGATTTTACGATTCTTTGCTCCAGTTGCTGTCTTCGAGTTCACTAATTTCCGCCCTCCCCAGTTCCATTCCTTTCATTGTTACCAATACTACTTCCACCGTTACGCCGCCCCCGGCATGTTCCAGACAGTGCCGACAGGCGTATGTACATAACTTTTCAAAATAGGGCAAGTACCCGGCTTCGGTCATCATATCTGCCACCTGAGTCGCCGTGTTGGCTTCCTCAATCGCTTGCGCCAGTTCATCCCCGGCTCCGGTCTCGCGGGCCACGGACGCAAGAAATCCAAAATCCACCGGCGCACTCTTGGAGTGCACCATCATGACGCCTTGGGCCACTTTGGCAAATTTGCCTGGCATCCCAACCAGAGTGATGCGTTTCATGCCCAACCGTTTACCGTGTTTGATCGCAAAGCCAACAAAGTCGCCCATCTGGATAAAAGCTTCCTCCGGCAGTTCGGGCATCATCTTCATGGCGTATTTCTCGCTACTGCCGCCCGTTGTCAGCACAATATGTTCACATTCAGATGCCTGAGCAACGGAAATCGCTTGTACCACACTCGCTCTGTAGGCAGAAGTCGAGAATGGAACAACCACGCCGCGTGTACCTAAAATGGAGATGCCGCCCAAAATGCCCAGACGGGAATTCAGTGTCTTCTTCGCCATCTCTTCGCCGTCCGGCACGCTGATCACAACCCGCACGCCTCTGGCTGTGCCGTGTTCGGCGAGCACTTGGGTGACGGCTTCGGTAATCATACGGCGCGGAACGGGATTGATTGCCGCTTCGCCTACAGGCACGGGCAGTCCAGGCTTCGTGACTCGGCCTACGCCGATGCCCCCATCCAGCTCCATGCCCGGCTCGTCCCGCCAGGACACATGTGCGATAATCTTCGCCCGATGTGTGGCATCGGGGTCATCCCCGGCGTCCTTGATGGTGGCACAGGTTGCTACGCCATCGGACAGTTCCTGCTCGATCAGTTCGAACGAGTGGTCAAAGCCCGCGGGCAATGAAACCACGGCCTGTGCAGGGACATGGCCCGTTAACAGGAGCTGCGTCGCTCCTTTGGCAACGGCTGTGGCACACGCACCTGTGGTGAAGCCGGAACGCATGGGTTTGTCGGGATCTGGTGTATTGCCGCCTTTCATGGGTTTTGAACCTCCCGTCCTTTAATTAGCTAGTTTAAATGAGGTGAAAATTATGCTGTGTGCGTGGGTGGTGGCTTTTGGCGCTTGGTGACCGCTACGGGTACGGATCGTTCTTATGATCGCTGTTGTCTCCAGATTTCTTTGATTCCCTTTTGTAAAGGGAGAAATCCGGAGACAAAGGCGAGTGTATGCTTCCGAAGTAGCTTTCTTGCAGAAAGCTTTGAGCTCCGCTTCTTCAGAATCGATTCCGTCCCCTCGCTCCTACCTACTCCTGCATCCACCTTTCACAGAGCGTAGTGCCACCTCTTGGGCTAAACAATGCCCTGAGGTTTTTTTGGGTAACTAATCATCCCATGCCCGTAGGACTTGGCATGGAATGTAGTTACTTGGTTTGTGTTTGAGCGTGTGCTGTTCTTTTTGCTAGTTGGTGATACTTGAGGATTGATCACCTTATGACGGTGAACAACATACCCGTGCAATCCCTTTCAGTCATGCGAGTATGAGTGGATAACTTTTTATGACATCTACATTTCTAACGAATCGAGAAGACGTTATTTGGGCCAAATTCCACAAACAAAAATTGTAACGAATCGTAGTGACGTTATTTCATTAAACAGACGTTGTTTTCACCACTTTTTGGCGTGTTTCACCGGAATAGCGTTACTCAGATTCGTTAGAATATGAAACGGATGATAATCCGCAATATAAGGCCTGTGAGGTTCGTTAGAGCTTATTAAGTTTGCTAGAATTCCTTAAAGTCCTTTAAGGTTCGTGGTACGTTAAAGCTCGCTAAGGATCATTAAAGCTCATTACGTTCGCTAGAATTCGTTAAAGTTTGTAACGCTCGTTTGTTTGCGTCGCGATTGCCTCTATTCACCTGTGGTCGTTACTTAAAATTACTTAAAATGACTACGCCTTCACGGCCATCAGGGAGATGGCGTTCAGGGCGGCCACGACGATGGTACTTCCGCCTTTGCGACCGATGTTGGTGATAAATGGGATGTCGAGTTTGCGCAGCTCGTCTTTGGATTCTGCTGCGGATACGAATCCAACCGGCATGCCGATGATCAGGCCCGGTTTGGCTTCGCCTTCTTTGACCAGACGGATCAGTTCCAGCAATGCTGTTGGGGCGTTACCAATGGCGTAGATTCCGCCTTCGTATAATTGATTCGCTTTACGTGTCGAGATGATGGCCCGAGTGGTGTTCAAGCGTTTGGCTTCCTCCATCACATCGGGATCGGAAATATGTACATGCACATCTCCGCCAAAACCGCGAATGCGATCCTTGCTTACGCCAGCCTGAATCATCTGTACGTCAGCGATGACGGATTGGCCGGCACGAAGCGCTGCAATCCCTGCTTGAATGGCATCCGGGTGGAACACCATGCTGCGGCCCAGTTCGAAGTCAGCCGAGGCGTGAATGACACGCTGTACCACTGGATATTGCTCAGCCGTGAAAGGGTGCTCACCCAGTTCCTCCGTGATCATCTCAAAGCTTTTCCCCTCAATCTCCTGTGGCTGTACGGTCAACGGTTTAAATTCCGTTTTGAAATCCATGTGCATTCCACTCCTTCTACTCGTTGTGTCATTCAAAAATTCATTATTCAAATTAAAACTATTGGGGTGCTCTACTGCACCAATACACGCTCCAACTCATCCAGTACACCTTCAAAATGATCAAACACCGTTCCGAATTCAGCTTCAGGGCGTGAAATCAACACGACATGAATGCCCAGCTCCAGTGCAGATTGGATTTTCTCATCCACCGCTCCGGTCTTGCCGCTCTCCTTGGTAACCATTACCGTCGTCGCATAGTGCTTGTACAAAGCTTCATTCATTTCACGGGAAAAAGGTCCCTGCATCGCAATAATATTGCGCTGTTCAACGCCAAGCTCACCGCATTTCTCCATATTATCGAGACGTGGAAGCATGCGGGCAACGAGACGAATGTCCGGATCACCGAGCAGGTGCTTGGTGAAAATCTGTAACGTTTTGCTACCTGTCGTCAGCATGACCGAGCCCTTCAATTCTTTGGCCTTGAGTGCCGCTTCATCGTAGGAAGACACGACATGCAGCAACGCATGATCATCGTACGCGAGACCCGTGCGCTCGTAACGAATGTATGGAATGCCCGCCTGTTTGGCTGCTTCCATCGCATTGGCATGTGCTTCTTCGGCAAATGGATGACTTGCATCCACGATGGCACGGCTACCTTTTTCACGCACAAGTTCCACCATCGCTTCCACGGTCAAACGGCCTGTCCGAACAGGTAATCCGGCCTCTGTCAGGCTATGGGCAGCACTGTCGGTTACGACAGAAGTCAGCACGTCTGTACCTTGCTGCTGGATCTGTAGAGCGAGTTCCCTGGCATCACTCGTACCACACAACATGAAGATCATGGACGATTCACCTGCTCCGAAGTTACTGCAACCTGTGACTGATCGGGAGAAGCCGCTTCTTGTACGATTCCTTCTGCGTCACCCTGGTTGTTCCGATTACCTTCGTGCTCGTGATGCGTATGATGCAACTCTTCATCGTGATCATGATGATAATCGAGTGAAGTTTGACGATCGCCAGCAGTATTCGCGTGATCATGACTGTGGTCATGTTTATGTGTATGGTCATCGTGTGCATGTACATGCTGGTGGTCATGCTCATCATGAAGATGAGAGTGATCATGGTCCGAATGATCGTGGTTGTGCGCATGATTGTGCTCATGATGGTGGTCGTGACTGTGCTCATGTCCATGATCGTGATGATGGTCGTGGTCGTGATCATGGTGGTGATCGTGGTCGTGGTCGTGATCATGCCCATGGTCGTGATCATGATGATGGTGGTGGTGTTTGGCTGCTTCAAGTCTGAATTGACAGTTATCACAGTTGGCTGTTACCCGTCCGTATAACCCCTCATGGGCCCGCTCCAGTACCAGTTCAACCAGCTTCGGGTGGAAGCCAAAATATCCGCCAACCTCAACCTGAATGCCTGGATGCGCCGCTGCAAATTCTGCGGTCATTTCATCAATACGCTTGATCAGTACACCTGTGAACAGGAAATAAGGCATGATGATGATTTTCTTCGCGCCCAGCAAGAGACAGCGTTCCAATCCATCCGGGAAAGAGGGTTGAGTCACGCCGATGAAGCTGCTTTCCGTCCACTTGTAGGGCAGTTTCTCCCATAACATCCGAGTCATTTTGAAAAAGTCACTGTTGGCATCCGGGTCACTGCTTCCCCGTCCAAGCACCAGTACGGCAGTCTCTTCATCCGTCACCGGAGCAGGTGGAGCCGCTACCGCTGTGCCGCCTTGGGATGCGACAAGTACAGGTTGTGCTTCTTGCAGACGGGTCTGCATGATTTGGACAACTTTCTCGTGAACACCGATTGGACGACCATATACGAACTCCACCTGCGGATAACGTGCCTTGGCGCGGTCAATGGCGTTAGGAATATCAATCTTGGCATGACCGGCAGCAAACAGAATGATCGGCACCAACACGACACGTGTGGCCCCTCGGTCCACACAAGCGGTAACACCATCAGCAATACTTGGTCTCGTTAATTCCAGAAAACAGGTCTCCACCAACGTATTTTCAGGTGCCTTCGCTGCTACCTCATGTGCAAACTCCTTCAGTTCCCGGTTCCCCTCGGGATCACGGCTCCCGTGTCCCACCAACAATATTGCATCCATCTTTGTTATTCCTCCCCCGTCTGACCCGCAGATCAGACTTTTCATATTCATTCAGCACTCCAGTTCATCCGGCTAAAACTGCGCCAAACCAGTCATTCCATCCATTCACTGCATTACTCGTAAAAATCAATCCATCTATGTCAGCTGAAATCCAGCGAATATTGCAAAATATTAGATAGGTCCTGACAAGCTGTACCCTCATGTCTCCACGAAAGAAGTCGTTCAGGCAGGGACTTAATTAATGATTACTCAAGACTTATTTATAAAAAATTTAGTAAGGAATTAAGTATGGAATTAGTCACCACATATCGGGTTTACTTCCACAGTGACCGGTGCATCGACATGGCGGAAGCCCTGAATTACACCAACTCGTTTGAAGAACTTGTGGAATCGCTCATTCGGATGGCCCTTTTCCTTGTAATCCGCCACAATACGTTCCACAATGCCACCGATCTGATCACCCGGAATTCCCTCCGCTACGGGCTGGGCAGGGTGAGCATTGCGGCCAAATTTCTTGCCGCCGAGGAACAGGTCATATGCACCTTTGCGATACACGATGCCGATATCCTCCAATACTGCCCCGTAACATGCCATACCGCAGCCATTCAGCGCCACACTCGTTTCTTTGGGTGCACCCAGTCCGCCAATCACGGCCTGCAAATGGTTAGCCATCGGGACAGCATCGTCCTTCTCCATATTGCAGAAGTCACATGCCTTCACCTTGATGACATCACCAATCGGTACAACGATAAAATTCGCTGCACGCAGCTCTTCAACCAGCGAGTCCGGTTCAAATGTCGGCACTCTCAGAATAATCTGGTGCTCCGGCGTGTACTCCAGTTCGCCGTCTTCACTTGCACACTGCGCCAGCAGCGCCATCTGGGCTGCGGTGAATTTTTTGTTGCCCACGCCGGGCGACACGCCGACTTCGAACAGCGGCGCCTTACGCCCAGGCTCAGGCGCGGTGCGTACCGCCGTTGCGGTCGCAGCCTGGGGTGAACTTGCTTCTCGGCTCGGCGCTGCTGCATTCAGCCAGCGGCTCGCCGATTCGCCCGCGAGCGCGCCGCCTGCCGCGAGCCGTGTCAGCGCCTCGGCGGCCAGCGCAGCTGCGCTGACGCGTGGCGCTTCTGCGACTCGGCCCGGAGCGGCCTCTGCCGCAACGGGCGCAGGTCGCTCGCCGGCAAGCACGGCGGTGCCAGCGCCGCTCGCCGAGCTTGCCGCAGGCATAATGGCAGCTGCCCCAGTGGGCGGCTGCCCTTGCGGAGCCGTGCCCGCTCCGGCGCTTGCGCCGCGCAGGGCTGGCTCCGCCTGTGGCTGCGCGGCCGATGCAGCGCTGGCCGCGCTCTCGCCCGCTGCCTCGCCGGAGGCGGCAGCGCGGGCTTCCCTTGCGCCGAGCGACCATGGCTCGGCTTCCGTGCGTAGTCGCTCATGAGGTCTGAGCGACTGTTCCGCGGTGTTCAGCGTATATTTCCGCTGATACCCGCGGGGGGTGACCATGAGTCCTTCGTACATCATGGTCGAAGAGTTGCCGATAATCACGGTCGTCAGCATGCCGATATCATGATTCAGCATATCCTCCAGTGTGGTCATGACAACGTCCTGACGCTCACGGTATGCACTTTTCACCAGACCTACGGGGGTCTGTGGGTCACGATAACGCAGGATCATTTCCTGTGTCTCCACGATCTGGCGTGTGCGCCGTCCACTGCGTGGATTGTACAGGGCAATGACAAAATCAGCAGAAGCTGCGGCTTCAACCCGGCGAATAATGGTCTCCCACGGCGTAAGGTGATCACTAAGGCTGATCGTACATGCATCATGCATGACAGGGGCACCCAGCAGTGATGCACAGGACTGAATGGCCGATACGCCCGGAATAACCTCGACGGCAACACCCGTATCCGGCTTCCAACCTTGCTCCATCAGCACCTCGTACACCAGTCCAGCCATACCATACACACCTGCGTCACCGCTGGAAATTACGGCAACAATTTTGCCCATCTCCGCCTGTCGAACCGCTTCTTGTGCACGGCTTACTTCCTCCGTCATGCCTGTACGTACAATCGCTTGCCCGTTCAACAGAGGGCGAATAAGATCCACATACGTGTTGTATCCGATAATTACCTCACTCTCCTGAAGTGCTTCGAGTGCCCGCTTGGTGATATGTTCCATTGCTCCCGGGCCGAACCCGATAATCAGCAGCTTGCCTTGATCTTGCATGATTTCTCCTCCTTCATCACACTTGTCGTACTGATCTAAACAGTGAAGAAGGGCGGCTATGCCGACCTTCTCCCCCGCTGTACTGCATGTTCAACTCGTCAGCTCTGTTTACTCAGACTATCGAACAAGGCTCTTACATCAACCGTTATGATCCAACTAATCTATTCCTCTACCTGCAATTTCCCGACACAGGGTAGGTATCGCAAGGATGTGCATTTATCTAAAAAAACAAAAAAATCCCATCCTTGTAACGGATGGGATACGCATGTACGTACACTCAAGAACACAGCCCCAGACTCCCGAAGGGTAGTCCTGTGACTATGTGGCCTGGAGGGGCCAGCCGGGCGAACCGATTGTTCGCCCAATTCCTGATTCTTCGTACACCACTCCTTTCCGCGAAGGGTTTGGTGACACATGCAAGGTAGGTCTCCTGGCTTTGGATCATCAGCTTCCTTTTCTGTCTTCCCCGGCTTTCCGAGTGACTTGGATCAAAAAGGGCTTCACCATTACAGTGGCGGGACCGCTCGGGACTTTCACCCGATTCCCTGTTACCTCTTGCTGCACGCAAGAGCACCTTGCTTGTTTTCATTCAATATTGTTTTCATAATAACACCGTGCAGGAAATAATGTCCATGCTTATGATACTTATCCATTCTTCTATTTTCAGACAAAACAGAAAAAAGTCCTGATCCAAAAATCGGATCAGAACCCGGAATAACCTATGCATATCCCATTCGTTATAACCATCCAACAACCCTTGCATTGAGTTCGTTTCTGTTAACGACTCAACCTTTATTGCTGACCGCCAACCTTGTCTGCACGCCCTGCGGAAAAGTAACGTCCAAGTTCAACGATGAGTGCACCCATCTTCTCTTCCTCCGGAATGACCAGCGCCTCAATGCCTTCTTCACGCATGGAGTTTGCTGTAACTTTACCTACGGATGCAGGAATTACGCCTTGTCTGAAAGCGGCAAGCAACGGCTCAAGCTTGTCCTTGGAGGCCGCATATTGCGTCAGAAATCTGACCTGGGGTCCACTTGTGAACGCAACAGCATCTACCTCGAACTTTAGAATTTCATTCAACAGCTGTTCCAGCTCTGCATCTTCCGGCGGTACATGGCGGTAAGGTAGCACTTGTCTGACGATTGCACCTTGTTCTTCCAACCATGCAACGAGTTTGGGAGCTGTCTCCCCATGAAGCTGTAATATGACCTTTTTCCCTGCGAGATCATGCGGGGTGAATTCTCGAATGAGCCCGTCCGTGCTACCGTCATCATCCCGTACCAGGGGCGTTAATCTGCGCTTTTTGAGCGCATTCACCGTCTTGTATCCCCTCGCTGCAATGGAGGATTCCGATAATACATCCAAAAACTGTCCCGCAATTTCCATATCCTCAGCCATTTCAAACAATGCATCCAATCCCATACCCGTCGTTAACACCGCCCAGTCTGGCGGGTCTGAGATCCAGGATACCAGCCCATCCCTGATATTCCGATCATCCAGGAATACCGTCCCCTGTGCCGGTCGCACAAGCGGAATTCCCCCCATTTTTTCAACCAGTATGGACATTTCTTTCGATTTTCGTGGTCCTGTCAATGCTACACGCACACCTGCCAAATGTTGAGCCATTCATGTTCCCCCCGTTAGTCCAGCCGAATGTTCATCAGTCTGACTACAGTATACAGGGTACTTCTGTGAAGCGAAACTGTGCTTACCCTATTTTTGCCCGTTCATCTATAAGGATTTTTGATGGAATGTATCAGGAAGGTTGGAGTTCTCCCCCATGACGATCCTGCCTTCTTTTCTCCCCGTTCTTCTCCGAATCAGTGGATTCTTGTCCCTGTTCAAGCTTCTCTTTCTTGGACTGCTCTCCCGATTTCTGGTGGGCAGATTCTTTTTTATCCTTTTTGCGAGGACGAAGGAAAAGAAACAGCACAAGCGGGAACAGTACTTCAAAAACAATTGCAATCCATGTCCATTCCCGGGTAAAACGATACAACTGAATGGCGTTTCTGAAAAACCAGAATGCACAAACAAAGCCTAACAGTGCCACTGGACCAGTCATGACCTTTCCGGAAACTTTCGGAATCATTCGCTTCAGTCCCCAACAGACAAAGTACAGATCAAATGCAATTTTGGTGATCATGGTAGGCAGGGTCGCCGCTGCCAGCGCCAGATCAAACCGATCCAGGAAATCACTTATTTGCAACTGCCTTGCCAGCTCATAAGAAGGGTATACCAGCCTGGACGCAATAGGTACACCTATCGACGTGATGGTTTCCACTAGAATCAGCATCATCAGCAATCCCGAGATGATAATGCCCCATAGCACAGGTTTGAAGCGAAAGTCACTGCCTTTGACGACAAAAGGTAAGGCGATCATCTCGCCATAAAAAGAAAATATGTACCAACTCCCTTTGCCTACACCTGCCGTATCGACATGAAAATAGGGCATCAGATTGTCCATATTGATCTGCTGGATAAGCATGAAAGGCACAATGATAGAGTTCAACAGGAACAGGGTAACATAGAGTTCCGACATTCCGATCAACGAACCAAGCCCACCTCGGACGATAAATACCGCCATAATCATAAGTGACAATACAACGATGGAAATCGGTGTCGTCTCTAATAAAGTTATACTTACATAATCGCCAATTAATCGGATATCTCTTGCGAATATGAAGAAAAAAAACAAAACGTACATTACACCTGCGAGCCTTCCCATAAAGGGGAACCTGTCAGCAAGGGCCTCAAATAGATCCTGATTCGGAAACCTTCGCTGGATTCGGCTTACCATCCACATGGATATAACCATCACGAGAACAACTGGCACATACGAGAGATAAGCGTGCTGTTCCGCATAATAAATAGCCTGCGCATGGGGTTGAATCAACGTGCCCGTAATACTGAGAAGCAGCACAAGTAGTACAATCTGTCGAGAAGTTACACTTTGATTCATACCATACCTCCTTTCCATCATTCAATCTGTACTTCGCACCACCCCAGTCCCCATCTACGGTAACGGTAAAAAGCGCTGGATGATATGGCTAATCCATACCGCCACAAAAAAGGTTTTGCTTAAATGGGTTACATAGAGCCAAAGGCCAGTTCCTATTACAATCAGACCGTAGGATAACCAGCGATTAATGGCTGCGGCCTGCTTCAGGTGTCTGAAGTCCATGACAATGACAATGATGACCATCCCCAGATAGGTGAACAATAGTGGTTTAATCATGTACAATATCCTCCTCCATGACACCAATCGGCTTGTTAACTATCCCCACATTTTCAATGATGACATGAGGGATAACGTTTACCTCAACATCAGGATAGATATCATCCCATCGATCCTTCATTTTGTCCCACTCTTTAGGCATGTGTTGATGGATCGACCGACCAATCCCGAGAATATCGGCATGATATTTTTGCTGTATTAACCGAACTCCTTCAACGATATCCTCTTTTATTTTTTGGTGGATCGCATCATTTAATTTCAAAATCTCTTTTTCACGCAGATCACCGTAATTTGATTCGTTATCTACTACCACGCCTTTGGCGTACAATTGAACGGTTACACTAACCTTGCCATCCTTGACACTGGGGTGCAGTGAAGAATTGTTCTCGTTCAGCTTGATGAATATATCTCCTTCTCCGCGCGGAGCCTTGACCATAATTTCAGGCGCATTGGCTTCTCCCATAGCGAGAATCAAGGCATCGGCGGGAGCTTTGTCAATCATGCCTACCAACTTGTCTTTTTTAAAAATGGCCAATCCATCCAGCTTGATATTTGTTTTGGCATCCTTCCAATTCTTCGGAACATTGTCGACTTTTGAAGCAACTGGCAGGAATGGATCTACTCCGTCACTGAGGATCGCATCAGTGAATGTTTTAAGGGAACGTGGGTTTCGCATATTTAGAAAGCACAACTCTCTCACCATCTCAGATGGAAACTTCTCTATGGGTGCATCCGTATCCATGACTTTATATGCCGCGCCTTTCGTCACAACTGGTAATGCAGAGAATCGGTTGAGCGGGTAGCGCGTAAACAAATCAAGCATTGGAGCTACGCCATCCCTTGCAAGATCCTCTCCAATAAGCATGGTACGGCGGTGTGCATAATAAATCGTTCGTGAGAGTGATTTTTGGCCTTCAAGTGTAGTCCCCCTCAGTGTCTTCGCGGTATTGGACAACATGAACCACGATTTATCCCCGCTTGTCCCCCCGCCACCTCCAGAACTCCCGGTAGAACCGGATTGTCCAGGCAGAGCAATCTGGAGACTGGATCTGTAATTGTCCTGCTCCTTATCAACAGCTATGCCAATCACAAAGGCAATATCATTAATTTCCTTACGATCCCAACAGCCTGCTATGAAAATGGTACATAGCAGTAACATCAACACAGTGCGGAATTTACGAATAAGAAACATGTGTTCACCATCCTTCCTCAGCTTCAGGCGAACCATTGATCTTCTCTTTCATCCGTTTCTGATCCCGATGAACCGTAGAAGGACGATTGATCATTTTCCACCATGGCACACGAATAAGAATATCTTTGGTATCTGTTTTACTATACGGGCTAAGACCTGACAGATAAGGTACACCAAACGAAGTCATCTGTGTCAGATGCACCGAGATCAGAACCAAGCCAATGACGATGCCATACAATCCGAGCATACCCGCCAGCAACATGATCGGAAATCGCAATAGGCGCACGGTGATCGCGAAGTTAAACCGCGGAATCGTAAAGGAAGCTATACCTGTCATGGATACGATAATAACCATCGGTGCGGACACTATCCCGGCCTGTACTGCGGCCTGTCCGATCACAAGTGCGCCGAGAATACTGACGGCTTGCCCTACTGTTTTGGGTAACCTGACCCCGGCTTCCCGAAGAGCTTCAAATGACAGCTCCATGATGAGGGCTTCAACCAAAGCCGGAAAAGGAATGGCTTCCCGGGCACCTGCGATACTCAGAATCAGCGTGGTTGGCAGCATATCCTGATGAAATGTTGTAATAGAGATATACAAGGCTGGCAGGAACAGAGCGATGGCTACGAACAAGAAGCGAATCCACCGCACCAGATTACTGATGAAGAATCGCTCGTAATAATCCTCACTGGCTTGCAGCATCTGCCACATCGTGACTGGAGCAATCAGCGCGAATGGGGTTCCATCTACCAGAATGGCAAAGCGTCCTTCCAACAGATTACCTGCAACGGTATCCGGCCGCTCCGAGTAGTGCATCTGCGGGAAAGGCGAATACGGATGATCTTCAATCAATTCCTCGATATAACCCGTTTCCAGGATGCCATCAATATTGATTTTTTCCAGACGTTTCTTGACATCTTGAATCGTTTTTGGATCAGCAATACCTTCCAGATAGGTCAGCACAATATCGGTCTTGGTTTCTGTGCCAAGAGTCATGCTTACCATCTTGAGAGAAGGTGTTTTCAGCTTGAAGCGCAGCAAAGCCGTATTCACGCGCAGTGTTTCGGTAAACCCCTCCCGCGGTCCCCGAATCACGGATTCTGTCTGCGGTTCCTCCACACCACGTCTGACGCCACCTTTGACATTGAACATCCAGGCTTCGCGACTTCCACCGACCACCAGAAGGGCAGAGGATGCCAGCACACCTTCTGCCGCAGCAGCCCAAGTTTCGACCCGTTTCACCTGCGTCAGCTCAACGGTTGTATCATCCAGTGGAACATCGGGCTCATCTGTGCGCTGCTGCACCAGCCCTCGAATAATTGGACGCAGCATATGCTCCTGGATATCAGCCGAGTTAACAATGCCTTCAATATAGACCAGAAGCCCTTTCACTTCCGGTGTAATCATGACATTGCGAAAAACCACATCCGAGCAATCGGAGAAGATCTCCTTTACCGCTTGAATCTGAGTTTCATGTACTGCACTAATCGGCTGCCGTAGAAAAGGCGGGGATGGCAGTCCCAAAGGGATATGTTTTTTCTCTTCTGAAGCTCGTCCCGGTTGTCGGGACTTGTCTTTCCCAGATGTTTTGTCCGCCATATGCCGCCCCTCCGTTCTTGTTTTTTTATACAAGGTAGCTTGTGCCAGACAGTCGTGAATTATGTGGTCTTTTTTGCAAAATTACGAAGAATTTTCTCTATCCGGACAGCAAAAAGGCCTCTGTATTTAACAGAGACCTTCTTATCTATTCCAGATCCTAATCAAGCTATTTTAAAGTTAATCCGCAAAATAATCTTCAGGCACATAACGAATCTCCGACTTCGCATAGATGCTTAGTGTGTGGCTCTCCCTGTCGTACACAACTCGCTCACCTTCTACGTAGTACCAGTGCTTCAAAAGGGGTTGCTCCTTGCGCTGCACGAAACGAAATACGTTCAGTTCCTGTCTAAGCTCCATAATCTGTTCCACAATCTGCTCGTCCAGACCCGTCACGGTAAATAAGAAGCCTGTACCCTCCTGTTGGAATCGATAGGACAGTGAATCTGTTTTGCTATTCGCCAGTCCTCGCCCGGTTACCGCATGTTTGACCATAAACCATTCCTGTTGCGCCATACGTATATATCCTCCTTCATCTTGGAGTTCATTTCATCAGCCATCTACGGCAAATCAATAATCATATAGAACGTATCTTCGTTTCCTTGCAATTCTATTGAATTTCGCTGTTCCACACGAGCTGTATCGCCTTCGTTCAACAGGTACTCTCCATCCAATCCCAGCTTGCCTTCGATGGAGAAAAGGTACATCCGACGGCCCGAATCCTGGTTGAAGGTTAACGTCTCGTCTTTGGCCAATCGGCCAAGATAGATCGTCATATCCTGATGAATAGTCGCGACTCTTGGTCCTCCATCCGGGGATACAATCGGCACGAGTGCTCCTGCCAGTGCCGCTGGATCAAAAGATGTGGTCTCATATGAAGGTTGCAACCCTTTCGTATGCGGCATGAACCAGAGCTGAAGCAGACGTACTTCTTCGGTATCGGATGCATTATGCTCGGTATGAATCATGCCACTGCCTGCTGACATTCGCTGAATACCGCCAAAACCTGTAACGGCGACATTGCCCAGATTATCTTCATGTCGTAGCTTGCCTCTGAGTACAATGGACACAATCTCCATATCACTATGTGGGTGAGCTCCAAAGCCGCGACCAGGTGCAATTACATCATCGTTCGCTACCCGCATCGGTCCAAATGCCATATTTTCCGGGTCTTGATATTCTCCGAAAGAAAAGCTGTGACTGCCACGGAGCCAGCCTCGATCAAAGCTGGAGCGGGCATCGGATGGAATGACGTTAATCATAAAATGCATCCTCCTTATTTTTTATTAGTAGCATACTTATTCTCATTGTAACAAACCACAGGCATGTCGTCCAAACTAAAAAAGTTCTCTACCGATCAGCCCGGTTCGCAAATACAATTTCCGAACCGGCCTGGCCAATAAAGAACCTCGTTACAGGACTAATCCTGCACTTCATTATTTATTTAACAATCGTTAGCCGCTCAAGCACTCACATTCTGACGAGCGTTACCCTGTCTGGAGAAAAGATAATCCACAGCCAGGAAGCGGCTTCCTGTGAAGAGCAGTGTCAGGGAACCCGCCAACAACAGGTAATCGAACTCGGTACCACTCATGAATGGCTGACCCACTTTGGCTGTAAGCAGAACGCCACCCATAACGATAACAAATAGGGCAGCAAACACACGTGTTCCAAGACCCAGAATCATCGCTGCACCACCTACCAACTCAATGATTGCTACAACGGAGGCAAGAAATCCGGGAATACCAATACTTTCGAAAAATCCTACCGTACCGCTAATTCCACCTTCGAATTTACTCCAACCGTGCAATACAAAGATCAACCCGATCATAATCCTGGAGAAAAGCAGTCCAATCTCTACACTTTTATTATTCATGTTCATCTTCCTTCCTCGTTATATTCGAAATATTTGACCTCACATTTAGCCAAATTAATCTATCCGATGGACCAGACAAACAAGACAGACAGCAATAGGAAAACAGTAACCGACATCAGAACAGCATAACGTGGCAATCTCAGTGTCACATCCTGTTCCGGGTTAAGCAGACGTGAAATTCGGACATTCACCGACGTATCCGCAAATGAGGATTGAACGGTCAGTTCTTTGGCCCCCCAAGGTTCAGGACAAGCACGGAGCAGCTTGAGCAGTGCACTGCCAATGCCTGCCACATTTCCTGTACGCTCAATGGCCTCATTGTCTGCGAGAATTTCTCTAACGATATGGTATTGCTTTGAAGTGTGCTTTAAAACAGGAATATACGGCATCATGATTGCAAATACCGACAGTAACGTCGTCTTCAGAGGATCACGGTGCCACAGATGGTGTACTTCATGATAGACAACCGCTACTTCCTCTTCCGCATCAAGCATGTCCAGTAGCCCAGTGGAAAGTACAATATAGGGTCTCCATAAACCAATGGTAAATGCGACGGGTGAACGCTTGTCCACCACAATGAAACTTGGCTGTCCTAGGTCATGATATGTGGACTCCAACTCACGGGATAACGCCCGAATCTCCATGGAGCGGAGCTTGTGGATTGCTGCCCGTGTTTTCATCATACGTACCGTTAGCAACCAGCTTGTTCCTGCAAAGGTCAGCAAGACCAGTGCCAGCAGGAAATGTCCAACGGATAACCAACCCAGTCGACTCATCCAATGATTGCAGAGCCAGAGCAGATTAAACGGGATATCCCAGCCAAAGATTTTGTACATCGCGTACATGAACATCTGCATGAACACGAGTAGCGGAATGCCAAACCCGACGGTAAACAAAAGTTTCGAGCGGGTCTTCCACATCTTAATCGCTATCCTTTTTCCATTGCTTGATCTTCTGTTCCAGGCGTTCAATCAGACCTTCATCTGCTTCGTCCAGTGCATCCAGCATATGATTCAATGCCAATGCTCCGAATTCATCCACCAACTCATGCGACAGTTCCTTGGATTGGTCGTTCATAAACTCCTCCTTGCTCTGTACCGGTTGGTACAAAGATGTTCTGCCCTTTTGTGACTTTCCGAGAAGTCCCTTGTCCACGAGCCGGTTCATCACTGTCATGACTGTATTAAAATTGACGTCTTTGTCTTGTACAAGTGCGGTCTGCACTTCACGGATGCTGCTGCCTGGACGAGCCCATAAAATGTCCATGATCTTGGCCTCCAGCGGACCGAAAAATCGGTTGAGCCCACGCTCACCCACTTTAAAATTGTGTATTCTCATGTTCTGACACCCCTCACACTACCCATTGTAGTGCCATCAAATGAGAAGTCAACCTCTATGTCAGCTATTTTATGTAAATGATTTGTAAATTTGTTTTCCATTTCAGTAAAAAAGGCCAAAGACCGGGAAATTCCGCACGTTTCGCGGTTTTCCCGGTCTTCACCGAATATCAGTCCATATGATGTTGTGAGAATATGATTTTACTGCGCTTTATTTTCCATTCTGTGACGGCATATGTGCAGATATATCCACACCAAGTCCATGAGCCAGACGTCCGCCTAGCTGTCCATCCGCACGGAAGAAGTGGCATAACGCACGCATTTGAATATCGACTGACACTCCCTTAAGATCATTGATCAGATTATCCAACAAGTGCTGCTGCTCTACTGGAGTAAATGAACGGAAAAGCTCTCCTGCTTGCGTGTAATCATCCGTTTTCTCAATTTTCTCGCGTGTAACATGCCCTTGTAATGGAACCTGACTGTCCCGGTATGCCGGATCTTCCTGCGGGCTGTTTCCGGAACTGTTCGGTTCATAGTTCACCGGAGATGGGTCCTGATTCACATTCATGAGTCCATCACGCTGATGATTACGAACGGGTGCGTACGGGCAATTCACCGGAATTTGCAAATAGTTCGTTCCAAGCCGGTGCCGCTGTGTATCCGGATAGGAGAATAGGCGCCCTTGCAGCAATTTATCTTCGGAAGGTTCAATTCCAGGGACAAGCGAACTAGGAGAAAAGGCCGCCTGTTCCACTTCAGCGAAGAAGTTTTGCGGATTCCGATTCAGTGTCATGGTCCCTACCGTATGAAATGGCAGTACATCTTCAGGCCATGTTTTGGTTGGGTCGAGTGGATCAAAAGCAAAATCATCCATTTGCTCCGGCTTTAAGAGCTGAACCTGTAGCTTCCACTGCGGGTATTGCCCGTTCTTGATATGTTCATGCAGGTCACGGGTAGCATGATTAAAGTCCTGTCCTTGTACCTCGGCAGCTTCCTGACGAGAGAATCCCCGAACCCCTTGTGCAGACTCCCATTTGTATTTCACATAATGGACCTGCCCCTGTGCATTAATCCATTTGAAAGCATGTACGCCGAAACCATCCATCTCCCGATAACTGGCCGGTGTGCCTAGATCTGAGAACAACCAGGTCATCATATGCGTTGATTCAGGTGAGAGGGTCATAAAGTCCCAATATCGGGCGGGGTCCTGAATGTTCGTATCCGGAGCCGGCTTCAGAGAGTGAACCATATCGGGAAACTTCATCGCATCACGAATGAAGAACACAGGCAAGTGGTTACCGACGATATCATAGTTGCCTTCCCGGGTGTAGAATTTGACGGCAAATCCACGTGGATCTCGTGCAGTCTCTGGTGATCCCGTACCGTGAATAACGGTCGAAAAACGAACCAACACATCCGTCTCCGTACCCGGATCTTGCAGGAAATCCGCTGTTGTATAAGCCTTCATACTCTGCTCCAGCTTGAATACACCATGAGCCCCGGCACCTCTTGCATGTACGACTCTTTCAGGAATACGTTCACGGTCAAAGTGGGCAATTTTCTCAATGAGATGATAGTCTTCAAGCAATGTCGGCCCTCTTCTGCCTGCTGTGCGGGAATTCTGGTTATCACCTACAGGTGCTCCCTGATTCGTTGTCATTCGTTCTGTCATCCTGTCGTCCTCCTCTAATGGATCTCACGGCTGCTATATATCTACTACTAAAATCATATTCGGCTTCGATATAAATATACATTTAGACTTGATCTAACTGTTAAATTGATTCTAACATGTCCTACGCTGCTCTTGCATGAGGTTCACATGAGATTAAGATGAGGTTCCTCAACACTTCATGAATGAACCATGAACATGTTTTCAAAGAACGTGATGAAGTTATAAGGTCTGTAGTAGGTTGTACCCGAAAAAGCTTGATATGAACGATAATCATGGCAATAAAAAAAAGCGGACTAATCCGCCAGGCGGTAGCCCACTCCTCTTACCGTTACGATATATTGCGGCGAAGACGCGTTATCGCCCAATTTTTTGCGCAAGCTTTTGATATGAACATCAACCACATTACTTCCACCTGTAAAGTCTGTTTCCCAGATATCGCTGAGCATCTCCTCACGGGAAATGACTGCACCTTTGGCATCAATCAGCTTGAGTAACAGATCATATTCGGTCTTGGTTAGATGGATCCGGTTATTATCACGCTGCACACTCATCCGTTCACGATCAAGCCACAGATCTTTGAAGCCGACACGCTGCCCTTCCTCAGGCAAAAAGCCACGTTTGGGCAGAGCGGGACTGTTGCCAATCATACGCTGCACCCGGTAGAGAGCTTCCTGCGGGCGTGCAGGCCACACCAGCAATTCCTCCTGAAGCATCGGTCCACTCGCGCTGCCGATCATCTTCTCACCGACCAGATAGAGACAAGGGGTTGTATGCTCAGCCTCACGATTCAATCGACTGCTAATGCCGGCAAATGCATCGATCGTTCCGGCAACAGACAGATCATAGATCAACAGATCGAAGACAAGACGCTCATGCAGATCCGGTTCCCATCGATGAAAGACCAATACATCGAAACAGCTATCCGTTAAGGCCTTTACCAGTTCATGAACTTGCCCTGGCATCGGGCTTATCAGAATAACCCGTCGTGTAACAGGACAATTGTCCACAAGAGGTGCTGCATCGGACAAAGCAGGTTTAACCCTAAGTGGTAAGCGGCGGCCAGGAACTTTTATTTTTACTTGATCCGTTTGTTTCTGCATTCCCCGCAGACACCTCCAAAGACCACATGAGCATGATCGATTGCATATCCGGTTTCTTCAGCTACCTGTTTCATCCATTGTGGAGGAACCTCTGTCATCACCTCGTCCACTTTGCCGCACACTTCACACATGATGTGCTGATGATCGTCCATCCGGGCATCGTAACGGCTTGCTGTCTCTCCGAGTTTAAGCTCTCGTATCAATTCTTTATCCGTCAGATAACGTAGAGAATTATACACCGTACCATAGGCCAGATTATAACCTTGTTCCACTAGTCGATTCATAACATCAGCAGCTGTCGGGTGATCCTCCGAATGGCGCACCACATCATATACCGCTTGCCGTTGTATCGTCAGATTTAAAGTTCTCACAACCATTTCTCCTTTATATTGATGCATTTTATATGAAATCAGACACTGATCTTCTACTTAGGATGGTTTTCCCAAAAAACTAAGATTACATTTTGATTTAGATTAAGTATAAATCTTATTGTATATCGAAGTCAATATGCACGCCAACATCCTGGCAATGCAAATAAAACACCTTTCCCAGCAATCCCCTCATATATTTGGGATAATATGGTTCGCTACGACACCGCTTTTCAGATAAAATGTAGGGATGTGCGTAAAAAGGGGGAATGTCGGTTGTTTAGCACTTTTTTCATTAATATTTGTGTCATGATTACGTTTATGTATGTATCCGGGATCATTGCAAAGTTCTATAGTATCCGATTGCCTTTTCCCTCGTTACGTGTTCAGTTGATCGGCGGCTTATTATTCGGCATATATGGCACAGTACTCATGAACTATTCCTTCCCTCTGAACGAGAGTACGATTGTAGATCTACGGCATCTGGCGATCGTTACCGCAGCGGTATATCTGGGAGGACTGGCTTCGGTCGTTACGGGACTTGTGCTCTCGATCCTTCGTATTCTGATGTTTGGCTTGTCATCCTCTGCCATAGATGCAGGATTTGTCATGACTCTAATCGGGTTGTCCGGTGTATACTTCGCTTATGCTTCCTGGTCCAGACTGACCAAAATTATTACGATGAATCTGCTCGGCATAACGTTAATCTTTATCATCCTCATGTTGAATACAGACAGCATGAATTCATTAATGAAGGTATATCCGTTACAAATGACCATTTCCTTCATCGGTGGAATATTCATCTATTTCATCGCAGAATTCATCAATAAATCCAATGAAATGTTATTTCTATTGGAGAGGAGAGCATCTACCGATCATCTTACCAACCTTAGCAATCGACGACAGTTCGAAAAGTCACTTCTATCGGAACTTCAACATGCGCGGGATTACCAACAAAAGCTGTCCTTGCTTGCCATGGATATTGACCGATTCAAAAAGGTAAACGATACCTTTGGTCATTCCGCTGGCGATGCCGTTCTGAAGCAACTCGGACAACTTCTTGTTGAACACGCACGTTCTGCGGATATCGTGTCTAGAAACGGTGGTGAAGAATTCGCTATACTCTTGCTCGACTGTGGACAACGGCAGGCCATGGCTACCGCCGAATCTATCCGGCAGGCAGTAGAGAAATATCATTTTGCCCTGCCTGACGGGCACACCACACGTCTAACCATCTCCATTGGCGTAGCCGTGTATCCGGATCATTGTGTGGAGCAAGACGATGACGACTTCTTCGAACAGGCAGACCGTGCACTATACGAAGCCAAGAATACAGGACGTAACCGTGTATGTGTCTTACCTTTAAGGTCCTTGCCTCTTACACTGGAAAGCTGACGGCTCCAATTGAAAAAGGGATGTCCCGCACGCCAATCACAGGCGTACAGGACATCCCTTGCTTTATATCTCACTCCATATCATCCCAGCCCAATATCTGACTGGAATCAGGAAAGTATACCTTCAATTTCCTCAATAATGGTAGCATCCAGCTTCACGCCAGATGCAGCCGCATTTTCTTTTACCTGGTCGGGACGACTCGCCCCTACAAGTGCACTGGATACATTGTTCTGGCGCAGAATCCAGGCCAAGGCCAGTTGCCCAACCTTCAGGTCCAGCTTGTCCGCCACTTCAATCAATTGGCGAACTTTCCCGATGCGATCTGCATTGATCTTGCCTTCGTCCCATCCTAGCTTAGCCGCACGACTGTTCTCGGGGATATCTGATACGGAAGTATATTTCCCGGTCAATAGACCTTGAGCAAGCGGGGAGTATACGACTTGTCCGATACCCTTACGCTCACCTAGCGGAATAATTTCATTTTCAATATAACGATCAAACATATTGTACACGGGCTGGTTCACCACGATATGATCCAAGAGCAAGCGATCTGCTGTACCCAAGGCAGCTTCCATCTGAGCCGCAGTCCACTGACTGACACCAACATACAGCACCTTGCCCTGACGTACCAGATCATCAAGTGCGCGGAGTGTTTCTTCAATTGGTGTCTCGGTATGATAGCGATGGCAGTAATAGATATCCACATATTCAACGCCTAGGCGCTTCAAGCTGGCCTCACATTGTTCCTTAATATGTTTACGAGACAGCCCCTGGTCATTCGGACCATCCCCCATTTTGCCAAATACTTTTGTTGCAAGCACGTAGGAGTCACGAGAATACGCTTTGAGCGTCTGTCCCAGCAGTTCTTCTGCTGCACCCCGTTCGTATACATTGGCTGTATCAAAAAAGTTAATGCCTTCATCGAATGCAGTTTCAATTGATTTCACCGCATTTTCACGTTCCACATACCCTCCGTACGTCAGCCAGCTTCCAAGGCTGATCTCGCTTACTTTCAGTCCGCTTCCACCCAATCTGCGATAATCCATTGATTGCATATCCTCCTCTATTGGTTATAAAGATGAAGTACACATTCTATTGTAACGTAACCAGCTCGGATGAAAAGGGCTTTGGCGCAGAAATTGGATAAATGCAAAGGGAAAAACAAAGAAGCGCACCTGTAGCAGGTGCGCCAACTGAGATAACTTTCCATTCGGCTGCCCGTTTAGGGCAGCGTAATACTCAATGCATTCAACAAATCAGCTTGTCTGACCGGTTTCGTCAGAACAGCATCAAAGGTTTCCGCTTCGTGCGGGTCAATGTGCATACCATATGGAACCAGAACAATGACGGGCAGATTCTCCAGCCGCTGTTTCATTTCATGTACGAAATCAACTGCGCCGCCCTCTTGAAGTCCCATATCCACAACGGCTACATCCGGCTTGAAGCCCTCCTTGATCCACTCATGTGCTACACTCGAACCCGAGGTCATATGCACATCCATCTCCCATCTGCGCATCAGGGAAGAAACGCCTTGCAATATATCCGGGTCCTTGGCGAGCAGCACCTTTTTCCCTTTTAACCGCTGCTGAATACTTGCAAGTTGAGGTAACTCCCAGTATCTGCGTAAGGGAAGGGCAATATGGAATTCCGTCTCATTCTCTCCCGCACTACTCACCTGAATACGCCCATGCATGAGAATGGCAAGATTTTGGCTTACTGCCAAACCCAGATTGCTTCCGATCAGTTTTTGGATATCCAAATTTTCATCTTGGCCGTTCAAATTACGCAACTTCTTATCGGATACCATCTGACCCGTGTACTTCACCTTGAGCGCAAGTGTACCCATATCCTCTGTCTCTTCGCCGTTCACCATGGCCGTGATCAGAACTGAGCCTTCACGCGTTGAATCGAGAGCATATTGAATGACATGTGCAAGCAGCTGTCCAATCTTGATCTCATCACCAACAAATACTTGCGATACATTCAAATCAAGATTCAATCCCAGATCAATATTCTTGCCCGATGCCATTCCGGCATAGAGATAGACGGTATTTTCAATGGTGCCGACCAGATCAAACGGATCATCATGAATAACCGTTTTGCCTGCCTCATTAATATTGAAGCTCATCATATTATTCAGGAGCGAGAGTAGTATGTTGCCACTCGTCTCGATCATATTCACATATTCTGATTGCTCTTCAGACATATCCGGAGTACGCATTAGATCCGTCAACCCCAGAATGCCGTTCAACGGATTGCGAATCTCGTGACTCATCAGTTTGAGCATCTGTGCTTTGGTCATGGCCTCCGATTCGGCTCGTTCTTTCTCTGCCTGGAGCTGCTCTTGCAATCGTTCCGAATCACTCAACTTTCGCTCCTGAACATGCAGCGTGCTCTCCAGATCCACAACATATCCCAGAAAGACAGCCATCGCGTTCAGCGTCTTCATGTCCGTTTCACTGATCACATAACCAGCATTGTCCATTAGACATATCGTTCCAAATGTTTCGCCAGATCTTCGTATGATAGGTACACCCACGAAGAAACGGCTCCCAAGCCCATTCGTAACATCCATGGAACTTGTCATTGGGTGTTCACATGTATTCTGAATGGTAAGAACGCTACCTTTGTCTCTTAACACCAGACTGCAATATGATTCGTTAAATGAAAGCTCACTGCCTTTAACAATCAACTCTTCCGTACGATTAAAGGCCTCCAAAATGACATTCGTCACCCCATCATTCGTGGCAACGAAGATGGTATTGACCTTCAATATCCCGCTTAATACGTCCACGATATGGGCCGCAGCTTCCTTTATATCTTCATAGAAGCCTCTCGTAATGCCTTCTGCCGTCCCCATGATTCACCCCTCTTGTCTTAGCTGCACTTTCAAATCTGTACATCAGAATGTTTAATCATGTACAAGGGTTCATCAAGAATCCGAATATCTGTCACAATCTATACTTATATGATTAACACCGTAGAAGTAAAAGAGAATCATACTCCCTGCCAATCGCCCCTTTTAGGACAAAAGCAGGTCATGAACTGATAACGTAACAAGCGTAAATATACTGCAAATTGCCTTTTCAAATGGCTCAAAGTTCATCTTGTCCAACTTCGGATATTTTACATGCAGAATAACTAGAAATTATACGCTTCTACTCAGACTTTGGGAACCTTTATCCGCAGTAATTAAAGGAAAGTCCATTTTGTCCATTAAGTTGTGTGACCATTATCACACCCAAAAAACCACATATAGTTTATAAATGGATAATACAAATCTACATATAGTATTTAACGCAATTTAAATGATCAATACATCATTTTAGGAGGAACCTTACATGAACTTGCTTGAGTATGCCACTCCACCGGCATCCGATCTATTATCCGACCTGGGAAGACGAATTATTGGCGCTGAAGATGCCGATACGCTGAGGGAAAATGCGAATCTGAACGGGGACTCCTTCAGCGGCAAGATGAGCAGGCTCGGTTCGGAGACCGCCAAGTGGCATGCTCTGCGTCATGTGTTGCCGGAAGAGCTTGCTCAAGCTGTGGAGAACGGGGATCTGTATGTACACGATCTGGATCAGTATGCACTTGGCACAACCAACTGCATCTTTATCCCGTTTGACCGCCTTCTTGCTGCGGGTTTCAATACAGGCAACGGATCGGTTCGCACACCTCAGACGATCATGTCTGCAATGGCTCTGGTTGCAATCATCTTCCAATCCCAGCAGAACAGTCAGTATGGCGGCGTATCAGCCAATAAGATTGATTGGGATCTGGCTCCCTATGTGCAGCGATCGTTTCGCAAACATTATCGCAAAGGACAACGACTTTTTGGTGAGAATGCCCTGATTGAAGATGAACAACTTCATCTGGACAGTATGGAAGCGAAGATTCAGTGCCCACGCGCATATGACTTCGCCTATGAAGAGACTGAACTGGAGACGGGACAAGCTGCCGAATCGCTGATCCATAACCTGAATACGATGAGCAGTCGGGCTGGTGGACAGATTCCATTCACATCACTGAATTATGGATTATGTACTTCTGCGGAAGGACGGTTGGTATCACGTTCATTGCTCGAAGCAACGATTCGCGGCCTGGGCAACGGGGAAACTCCCGTGTTCCCTCAGCATATTTTCCAATGTAAACAAGGGGTCAATCAGGCTCATGGCGAGCCAAACTATGATCTGTTCCGCCTTGCGGTCACCTGTTCATCCCGGCGGATGTATCCTAACTTTGTCAATGTGGATGCCTCGTTCAATCTGCCTTTCTATCATCCGGAAGATCCGGATACGATCATTGCAACCATGGGATGCCGCACACGTACTCTGGCTGACCGATTTGGTCGTAATCGTCAAAGTGGTAAAGGTAATCTGTCGTTTAATACCATCAACCTGGTCAAGCTCGGCATCCGGTTTGGCATCTGCCAGGGCAACAGAGCGGTTGCTGATCGGGCGGAATTCTACACTGCACTGGAATCCGTGATGCAAAATGCTGCGCATGGTCTGTTGCATCGGTACCGTATCCAGACTGTTCAACCTGCTAAGGCGTCAGATTTCATGATGCGGGAGGGTGTATGGGAAGGCGGGGAGCAACTTGCTCCGAATGAACCCGTTGGGGATTTGCTCAAACATGGTACGTTATCCCTGGGTTTTATTGGCCTGGCAGAATGTATGACAGCTCTCTATGGACGCCATCATGGACAGGACCCTCATGTGCATCGTGAAGCGCTGAACATTATTCGCACCATGAGAGAGTTCTGTGATCAGATGAGCGAGCAGCATAACTTGAATATCACCCTGTTTGCTACACCTGCTGAAGGGCTGTCCGGCAAATTCACGAAGATCGACAGAGCGCGGTATGGGCTTATTCCTGGGGTTAATGATCGGGAGTATTATACGAATTCATTCCATATCCCCGTATACCACACTCTTCCAGCTTATCGGAAGATTGAACTGGAGGCCCCATTCCATACGTTGTGTAATGCGGGGGCAATCTCCTATGTGGAGCTGGACGGGAACGTTCGAGCCAACACCGCAGCTTTCCTTCGAATCGTGCAATATGCACTGGCGCAGGATATCGGGTATTTTTCCATTAATCATCCGATTGATCGCTGCCCTGCATGCGGTTATGAAGGTGTTATCGGGGATGTATGCCCAGGCTGCGAAGCCCATGAGAACCATGTACACTTCCAGCGGTTACGCCGTGTAACCGGCTATCTGACCGGAGATTACAAAGTGCGCTTCAATGCTGCGAAGCAGGCCGAAGTACGGGATCGGGTGAAACACCGATGAATCTATATGGATACATCCCGGAATCGGTGAATGAGGGGATCGGCCTGCGTGCGGTGTTGTTCATCAGCGGTTGCCGCCACGCCTGTCCGGGCTGCTTCAGTCCGGATTCGTGGAGCTTTCGGGCGGGTGAGCCTTTTACAGAGGAGCGGCAGCAGCAGATTCTGCATGAAGTGACGAACCATCCGTTGCTCGATGGCGTGACGTTGTGTGGTGGTGATCCCTTTTTCTCGGCAGCAGAATGTGCGAACTGGATTCAGCAGCTCCGCACTGCACGTCCTGATATGACAGTATGGGCCTATACCGGATTCGCATATGAAGAGCTTGTTACTGACCCTGCGAGAGCGCAGCTTGCCCGACTATGCGACGTTATTATCGATGGGCGATATATTCAAGCTGAGCGTGACGTCTCTCTACCCTTTCGCGGCAGTCGGAATCAACGCTTGATTGATGTTAGTGCAACACTAGCCACTCAGACTATCGTTACGATGCAGCTCAGTATGCCATAAACATTGATTGTACTCCCCCTCCCCAATTATCAAGACATGAGTCCCCCAGCGGACTTGTGTCTTTTTGGCGTATAGAGATCTGCCTTAAAGAAATAGGATTTATCCATTCTCTCTATTTTCTTCTCTATTGCATGACGATATATTATATAGGTAGTTATTAATTTAGCATTTAAAATTTAACCGTTTACATAAGGTAATCAGGGAGGAATCATCTTTTATATGGATATTGTTCAAGCTTTAATTACATGTATGCCTTTCTTTCGAGATACGATTCGTCAGGATGTAACCCTCTCCGTTATTGATCATGAAAAATTCTTATATTTCTCAGCAGGAGAATCATTAAAGCAACTGAATTATCAACCCGGCGACCCTCTATTAGATGTAAATCGAAATTTTGCTGATCTCAACGGCGGTACAGTCAAACGATTCGATCACTATCCTAAAGATTTGTTTGGTGTTCCTTTTGATGTAGCTTTTATTCCTATTAAAAATGAACAAGGTGAAGTCATCGCCCTATTTAATCTGCTCTACAGTATGGATGACCAGGACCAGCTGCAACAACTCATGGATGTTACCGAAAATCTGACCAACCAGTTAATTGACAGTGTACAGCATGTAGCTGCACACTCCGAGGAACTCAGTGCCACAACCGAAGAGATCCGGAACAACTCCAAACAAGCCGTACAGAAATCAGGAAATGTAACTCAGGTCGCCAGTTTCATTCGTGAAATCTCCGAACAGACGAATCTGCTCGGCTTAAATGCGGCCATTGAAGCGGCTCGTGTAGGTGAAGCAGGTGCAGGTTTTGGCGTTGTTGCCAAAGAAATTCGCAAACTGTCTGTGGACACCAAGGAAGCGACGGCCCGTATTGAAGATTCTCTTCTATCCGTTCGACAATCCATTCAGGGCATGGAGAATGAACTGGGTGAGATCACGGCAAGCTCTCAAGAGCAGGCTGAACTCGTAAACAATTTCATGAGCACAATTGAGCAGCTGAACGAAACCAACAAACAATTGAAGCAATTTGTGCAAAAAATGATTACGTTTGACGGAAAATAAAAAGGCGTACAGACGAACAAAAGCCTCCGAATGCATTCGGAGGCTTTTCCATGTGCTATTGACTTAACGAATCTGGAAATGGCTGATACGTACACCTGCCGACAGCACAATGTATACATCCTGCGCGCCTGATGCACCTGTGAGTTCTGCCTTCACGGTAGACCACTGTTGGGCTGCGCCTTGTACCAGTTCCACACGTCCTGCGAGTGTACCATCCGGTGAGCCGAGTCGCACTTCCAACACAGCGCCAGCTTGTTCTGCGGAGACACGTGCTTCCATTGCTGCTGCCCCACTACCCAGATCGGCATCTTTGAAGGCAATCCATCCTTGCTCTCCAACTACACGGACAGCACTGCCACCCTCTTTGCTCTCATCCAGATCAACACCCAGGTAAGCATCATAATTCTCGGCACGGGTAGCCACGCCTAGATTACGAGCTGGGATCGTCTCTCCTTCTACCGTGAGGTCTGCAGCCAGTTGAACATCGGAAGATGACTTGGCCACCATAATAGAGTAAGTTCCACTTTCCACGACATATCGATCACGTGTTACATCCCAGATTGCCAGTTCCTGAACAGGCAAGGTAAAGCTGACTTTAGCTGTAGCTCCCGCTTCGATAGGAAGACGACGGAATCCTTTTAACGTTTTGAGTGGACGTTTCACCCGGGATTTGCCTGCACGAACGTACAACTGTACAACCTCGTCACTGGCGATTGAACTGGTATTGGTCACATCGACGGTTACCGTTACGTTGCCCGCTGTATCAACTTGAGCTGGGTTAAGTTCCAAATTGCTGTATTTAAACGTTGCATACGTCAGACCATGTCCAAACGGATATAGTACATTGCCTTCAAAATATTGATACGTCCGACCGGATTGAATGATATCGTAATCCTTGATGTCGGTCAATTGATCTGCGGATTGTACCCATGTCATGTTCAGACGGCCTGCTGGCGCATAGTCGCCATACAAAACGTCAGCTACTGCGTTACCCAGTTCCTGTCCTGCGTGTGAAGTATACAATACCGCAGGGATGTTCTCCTGAACCCAATTGGACGTGAACGGATAACTACCTACAATGACGACAACCGTGTTCGGGTTCGCGGCATAGACCGCCTCAACCAGACGTTGCTGGGATTCGGCGAGATCAAGACTTGGACGGTCAATCTCTTCTTTCCCGTTTACAAGCGGATTATTACCAACAAAGACAATCGCCGTTTCCGCAGCCTTGGCAGCTGCTACCGCTTCCTCAATTCCGTTCACAACCACATCCTGCTTGAATGTTTCTGTGGCACCGAAAGTCTTCAGTTCTTCTGACACTGCGAATGCATCGTTTCCACCATTAGGTGCAGTCAACGTTTTGCCATTCCATGTAGTCAGACCTATACTACCATCCTGTTGTGGCAACAGGTGGAATACTTCCTTCACGAACCAGCCATACACTTCATCAGCGGAAGCTGTTACGGTCTCTTCATCAGTCGTTAGATATTTGCCGTTGCTTTCGGCCTGCAAAGTATAACTTCCGAAGCCCCAGTCGGACACCATGAACGTCTCCGCTTCTCCCGATGCAATAACAGGTGATTTCTCACCATCCGCCAGTCCAATCTTCTTCCCATTGGCTACGGAAGTTAACGTAATGCGATCATTTCCATCCTTGAACGCCACATTATCGCTGCCTACTTTGCCACGGATTGCTTCAAGCGGGGTTACATTATACGGCATGGTACCTGCATACCAGTCACGATAGACGGTTCCGCCCAATTGACCAATCACAGCCACTTTACCTGCCTTCGTTTTGTCCAGCGGCAGTGTGCCTTTGTCGTTTTTGAGCAATACCACTTGTTCTCTCGCAGCTCGAAGCGACAGTTCTTTTGCTTTCTCCGTCATCATGGACTCTTCACCAATAGTCGCGTATGGATTACCTTCTTCTGGATCGAACTCGCCCAGACGGAAACGCACACGGAACGTATTAAACAACGCCTTGTCGATGTCATCCATCGTGAGTGTGCCTTGTTCCAACCCTTCACGCAGTGCCTGTTTGGACAGCTCAGCATCATCGGTGATGCTATCAATTCCTGCCTTTACGGACTCTACCGTACCCGGTGTGTGGGAATCATAGTACTGATGATCGTTCTTGATGCCCATTACGTCGCCTGCATCACTGACAATGAAACCATCCATACCCCATTCGCCTTTGACAATCTCGTTTACAAAAGGATGCAACAATGCTGGCGTACCATTAATGGAGTTGTACGCAGTCATCATGGACTGTGCGCCGCCTTCTTTGAACGGCTTCTCAAATGCTTTCAGATAATATTCACGCATGTTGCGCGGATCGATGCTGGATGAACCACTTCCACGATCCACTTCGTTATTATTCGCAAGAAAATGCTTCAACGTAGCTACCGCTTTGTAATACTTGGGATGGTCGCCCTGAATTCCTTTGACCAATGCTGTCGTCAGCTCCGCTGTCAGTTCCGGATCTTCCCCATACGCCTCTTCATTCCGTCCCCAGCGCGGGTCACGTTCCATATCCACTGTAGGTGCCCACAGCGTAAGACCGTTCACTGCCGGATTGCGTTTATAAAATACACGTGCCTCATCTCCGAGAACGGAGCCAATCTCCTTCATCAGATCCGTATCCCATGTGCATGCCAGCCCCACCGGTTGTGGGAAGGATGTTGCTTCGCCAAGCCAGGCCAAGCCATGTGCCGCTTCTGTTCCGTGTTTGTAAGCAGGCACACCCAAGCGATCTACTGCTGGCTGATATTGCAGCATGGATTCAATTTTTTCATCTTCAGTCAAGCGGGATACAAGATCTTTCACGCGGGAATCCAAGTCTAGTGCTGTATCTTGAAACGGATATTTCGTTTGGTTGGTGGTCATAGTGAATCTCCTTTGGTTATCGGTAGTTAGGACGTTTCTCAAAACTCGCTAAATTCAAAATGATAGCGAATACATACATGAATAAAAAACGAGGGTAAATTTGGATAAATTTGTTCTTCCAATGGATAGAATAACCCTTTTATAATCAACGTTTCCGGGTATATAATTCTATCTCCTCCTAAAACCTAAAACGGTTTCGGTAATCCTATCATATAGCATGTTTAACAAAAAAAACAGAGGTCCTGCGCAGGAAATTGTGAACATCTCCTATGCAAAATCTGAACCGCACCGTTTTTTCCTGGCATAGTCTGGCAATCATGATTAAGAGTACAACGATGTGCACTGAACGATATGCGAATCAACCGAATGAAGATAAATAAGGAGGAAGACTAATGAGCGACAATCAGCATCCCAAGACGGGTCTGCCGCCCGTCCCCGAATCACTGTGGCGTGCTTCGCATAAATTCAATACCTATCCGAAACTGACCGAAGATATCACCGCCGATGTAGCGATTATCGGTGCCGGTATTGCAGGGATTACTACCGCTTATCTGTTGGCCCAGACGGGTATGCGTGTGGTCGTACTGGAGGCTGGAAAAGTGTTGGATGGCACGACCGGTCATACCACTGCCAAGGTATCTGCACAGCACGGCGTCATATTTGATGAGATTATGCATCACTTCGGACAAGAACAGGCCCGGATGTATTACGAAGGCAATGCCGAAGCCGCCAAATGGATGCGCAATCTGGTGAAGGAAAAACAAATTGATTGCCAATGGGCAGAGGAAGATGCCTACGTCTATATTCAATCAGAGGAAAACATCAAAAAACTGGAGATCGAGCTGACCGCCTATGGCAAACTCAATATCCCTGGTGAGTGGGTAGACCCGCTCCCTATTCCAGTTCCCGCCAGGGCAGGTATTCGCATGCCGGGTCAGGCACGCTTTGATCCGTTGGCCTATCTGCACTATTTGCTCGATTCCGCTGTGAAACAAGGGGTACAGATCTACGAGCATACGACGGTTACGGATGTAGAGGAAGATGCTTTACTGCATGTCAGAACTTATGGAGATGGCCCATCTGTTACGGCTGAACATGTCGTCGTAGCTTCCCATTTCCCCGTCTATGATCCCGGATTTTATTTCACACGATTACACGCAGAGCGATCCTATGCTGTCTTAGTCGAACCGGAGAAACCCTATGCTGGTGGCATGTACATCTCGGACGATACACCGTACCGATCTCTGCGTACTGTCCTTCATGATGGAAAAGAACTCATTCTCTTCGGGGGAGAAAATCACAAAACCGGACAAGGCATCTGTACCTTCGGTCATTATGAACGCCTCGAGCAGTTCGCGGCGGAGACATTTGGCATCCGCAACATTCCATATCGCTGGTCAGCCCAGGATCTGATCTCCATTGACAAGGTGCCTTACATCGGACCGATTACGGGAAGACATGAACGTGTCTACGTGGCGACCGGTTTTGCCAAATGGGGAATGACGACGGGTACAATGGCCGGGCACCTTCTCGCAGATCGCATCACCGGAAGTGACAATCCTCATGCCGCTGTATTCGATCCGGCAAGATTCAAAGCTGACCCTGGCATGAAGCACTTTATTGTGGAAAATATGAATGTCGCCAAGGAATTGATCTCTGGCAAAGTGGGTATTGTGCACAAAAGCGTTAGCGATATTGGCGAAGATGAAGGAGCTGTCGTTCGTCATAATGGTAAACGGGCTGGCGCCTACAAGGACACCAGTGGCAAGCTGTTCCTGGTGGATACCACCTGCACTCACTTGGGGTGCGAAGTCGAATGGAACAAAGGCGAGCTTTCATGGGATTGCCCATGCCATGGTTCCCGCTTCAATTATGCAGGTCATGTAATTGAGGGCCCTGCTGTGGAAGATCTTAAAGTTCTGGACGCACAGGATTAACGTGTAGAGATTAATCGATAAGTCACAGATACAAAAGTTCATCTCTCAGACCGGATCGGAATCCGCCTTCAGGCGGAAGCAACCGATCCGGTTTTTGCTTATGCTGAATGATAGCTAAACAAACAGCTTCGGCTTGAGTATCAACATCATACGAACAAATCAACGATATTTCAGGATACGGAACTATTTTAAAATCACTACCTTGCATTAAACAGTACTGAATGCTATGATGAATTCACCACTACTGAATAATAAACACTAGCGATAAATAAGGCTATTAAGGAGGAACCTGTGTGAATGTGAACATCCAGTTCAAAAAGGGAGTATTAGAGCTGTGCGTCCTGGTATTAATCAACCGCCAGGATCGGTATGGCTACGAACTGGCTCAGGCGGTCTCCAAACATATCGAAGTTGCTGAAGGTGCGCTGTATCCTTTGCTTCGCCGGCTTGTGAGTGACGGTTACTGCACCACCTACCTGCAAGAATCAAGTGAAGGTCCGCCGCGCAAGTATTACCGACTGTCCGATACAGGTCGTGACTACATGACTGCACTGACGACGGAGTGGAATGAATTTGTGCGCAATGTCGCAAATCTGATTGAGGAAGGAACTCACAATGAATAGACAACAATTTATGCAAGCCATGGAGATTCATCTACGGCCAATGGAACCGCAGGAACGAGCCGAATTGCTCGCAGATTATGATCAACATTTCGAGCTTGGACTCAGAGAAGGCAGACTGGAAGAAGAGATCGCTCGGGAACTGGGGCAGCCGGAAGAAATCGCCAAGGAAGCACTCGGTGATCGTTATGACATTCATACACCAGGTTCAGATGCATTCTATGCACCGACATATCAGGAAATGCGGTCTCCTAGAAACAGCACCAAAGCTACTCGCAACTTCTTCACCGCCGTTGGCCTGTTATTCCTGAATCTGATGCTAGGTATTCCACTTGGTCTTACTCTATGGTCAGTATGGCTTACGGTTGCCAGCCTATCCTTGCTGGTATTGGCTCCAGTGGCAGCAGTTGTGGACTTCGTATTCCTTGGCCAACTCGATAAAGCAGAGATTTTCGTTGCGATTGGCGCATTCGGTGTCGGCATTTGTTTTGCCATAGCATCGAAGTACGTTTTTAGAGCCTTCAAAAATATCACACTACAATACATTCAATGGAATAAAAACACGATGAAAGGAGATGTTGCCGCATGAGCACCAAAAAATGGCTTGCGCTCGCCGTGATCTGTATCGGAATAGGTTTGCTTGGAACATCCATCTATGGCGTTCAATTCGGGGATAAACGAGAACAGTATTCCAAACGATGGGATTTCAAAGCAGATGAATTGCAGAACATGATCATGAATGCTAATTTCAGTGCAGATATTGAATTTGTCGTAAGCCCGGATTCGAACGGATATATTGAAGTGGATGGCAAATGGGACCCTGCCGTAGTCAGAAGCTTCGAACAGGCCACTTTATCCAACGGCACATTCCAACTGTCTCAGACAGAACGTGAACGATTGCAATTTTTCACCCTGTATTGGAATGATCAAGACTCCACAATAACGGTTGCCTTGCCTGAAGGACACCAATTAAATGAGGTTAAGCTGGACTCCTCTTCAAGTGACTGGGATCTGACCGGTCTAAATGCCAATCAGCTTGAGCTGAATAATACCTCAGGTTCCATACGTCTGGAAAATATCCATGCGTCCAAGATTGAACTTTCTCTAACTTCGGGTAACATTAACGCTTCCATGATTGATGGAGACATGACTGTAAAACAGACATCCGGAAGCTTCAAGGCAGATCAGATTGTGGGTCATGTAGACAGCAAGATTAAATCAGGAGATATTAAAATCACCGAATTAAACGGTGCAGCCGATGTTCAATTCACTTCAGGTAGCATTCATATTGAACAATCCCATTCCGCACCGATTAGTGCATCTGGAACATCAGGCGATATTTTCATTCAGGCTGCACCTGATTTTGAAGGAATCTATGATGCTAAGGCTACTTCCGGAGATGTAGATGTACCTGAATCGCCAATGGTGAGCCGGGAAGTGATTAAAGCCCGTACCTCTTCTGGCAGCATTGAGATTACCAAATAGTGATGAAGCAAATTTCCGAACTGTGGGTAATATAGTATAATCAAATGCCAGTCCAATTCTAAGGAGGAATTATCCACATGGAACTTAAAAATAAAACAGCTATCATCACAGGTGCCGGTAAAGGCATCGGTCGTGCCATCGCTGAAGCACTTGCCAAAGAAGGAGTGCACCTCGGCCTTATCGCTCGCACCGCTTCGGATCTTCAGGCTCTGCAGCAGTCTCTTAGTCAAGAATACGGTGTGAAAGTAACCAGTGCTGTGGCAGATATCTCGGATCGCACACAGGCGGAAGCCGCTGTAGCAGCCATCGAGATGGAACTCGGAGCGGTGGACATCCTGATTAATAATGCAGGCATCGGAAGCTTCGGTACATTGCTGGAAATGGACCCCGAAGAGTGGGAACGCATTCTGCATGTGAACGTTATGGGTACATATTACGTCACTCGCTCCGTGCTTCCAAGCATGATCAAGGAATGTAGCGGCAGTATCATCAATATTGCTTCCACTGCAGGTGAGCGTGGGTTCGCTACAGGTTCGGCATACTGTGCATCCAAGTTTGCTCTACTCGGCATGACCGAATCTCTGATGCAGGAAGTGCGCAAGTCCAACATTCGTGTAACCGCATTGACACCAAGCACAGTTAATACGGAGCTTGCGTCCAATGCCGGACTGAAAATTGGCGACGAAGACCGCATGATGCAAGCGGAAGATGTAGCTGAACTTGCACTCGCAACGCTCAAGCTGTCCGATCGTGTCTTCGTTAAAGCCGCAGGCATCTGGACAACGAATCCACAATAGATAGCGTGCTTCTGACCTTCCCAGTTCGTTAGAAATATAAAAAGGACGTCTCCATTGTACATGTATGCATGTCACATGTTCATGACTAGGGAGTCGTCCTTTTTGCATTCTACAAATGATCCAAACCTAATTCCTTGGACACCGCAATGAGCACCACGGCGGGCTCCTCACCGATATTGGTTACTTCATGGGGCACGATCGCATTCCAGGTGAACGAATCACCCACTTCAAGAACTTCCACATCTTCGCATTGCTCCGCCCGAATCTTGCCCTGCAACACCAGATGGCTT
The DNA here is from genome assembly GCF_038595085.1 of Paenibacillus sp. FSL R5-0749. Taxonomy (NCBI): domain Bacteria; kingdom Bacillati; phylum Bacillota; class Bacilli; order Caryophanales; family Paenibacillaceae; genus Paenibacillus; species Paenibacillus sp. FSL R5-0749. Next base: position 6,257,511 of record NZ_CP152005.1, read on the forward strand.
TCTTCCCCCGCATGTTTGCTAACCCCTGTCGATGCGCCTGGCGGCAATTCTACAATGGACATGCGCATGGCGCCTTTGGCGGTAAGGTGCTGCACTTTGATCTGTCCACTACCGGCCGTCGTTTCCTTGCGTTCGTTTTTGCGTACCACGTTCATCCGTTGCTCCGGTGTCAACAGCAAGTAGGGAAGTGGCACTTCCAGATAATCCGCAATACTTTCAAGCGTAGCAATGGAAGGTGACGTTTTGTTATTTTCCACGTTGCTGATAAAACCTTTGGACAACCCCGTGCCCTCGCACATCTGCATGATCGTAATCTGTTTCTGCTTACGGATTGTTCGAATAGCCAAGCCAATATCCATCATGCGTCCCTCCCCTTCTAATGATCTTCTTCAGGTTATTTATTCGGCGTGTGACTCAACAAATATAATTCGGTTGCCACACGGATCAGTCACGGTCATTTCTCTTGAATTCCAAGGTGTCTCCTCAATACCGGGTCTGGAATATGTGTACTCTTGCAAAATAAGTTTATCCCGTAATGCATCCACATTGTCTGTCTCCACGCGCAAGGCAGCACCAGGTGTGCAATCTCCATGATGTTCGGACAGATGAATCACGATGGAATCGAGCGAAACCTGCATGTACAAGGGCATATTCGGTTCGAATCGATGTTCCCAATCCAATTGGAAACCCAGGTATTCAAGGTAGAATTCTTTGGCCTTTTTTTCATCAAACATCCTTAGAATAGGCACGATACTCTTCAACATCCGGATCACGTCCTCGGGAATAAATTATGACCATACGCAGCGACACTTCTTTTAGAGCTATTCAAGGTTTCTTATAAACAACATATATTCATCATACAAAAAAAGTATTGACCCTACAATCAAACCATGATAGATTTTGTTCATAAATAAGAATATTTATTTCATATTGGTGAACTTCATCATGCAGCATCAGAATAATATATGTAACTCAATCCTCATCAGGTGGTGTTTTCAATGAATTCTCCTTATATACATGAAGTCCGATTACCGTCTCATTACAATCCAGATCAACGTTATCCTGTCATCTTCGCCTTACATGGTATGGGATCAGATGAGCAAGATATGCTTCGTTTGATGGAGCCTATGCAGTCTGATTTTATTATCGTCGCCATCCGTGGGCCAATCGTTCAGGGTAGTGGTTATGCTTATTTTCAGATCAAAAGCATCGGCAATCCCATCCGCGAATTATATGATGCCTCCGTGCTGGGACTGCAACAGTTGATTGTTGATCTGTCCGGCAAATATGCGATTGATCCCAAGCGGCGTTATATCGCCGGATTCAGTCAGGGTGCCATTATGGCAATGACCCTATCACTGATCATGGGAGATGCCATTAAAGGCATTGTAGCCATGAGTGGGTACATCCCGCAATTTGTGAAAGACGAGTACAAGCTGCAACCCGATTCGGAACTGTCTGTGTTTATCTCGCATGGGGATCAGGATCATCTATTCCCGCTGCAACTGGGCGAAGACAACGCCAATTTCTTCCGTCAACATACCCATCACGTCACGTATGTACCTTACAACGGTGGGCATCAAGTGACACCCGATCTATATCAACAATTCCAACAATGGCTCCGGATAGATGCAAATGTGACTACCGAAGACCCGAAAGGACTGAATTCATAATGATGCCATCCCTGTTTATTGCTCACGGTGCCCCATCACTGGCACTGGAGGAGAATGCGTACACCGAATTTTTACAGAAACTCGGACAGGAACTGCCAAAACCTAAAGCAATCGTATTGTTCTCTGCTCACTGGGAATCCACAACTCAGCTTGTATCCTCAGTAGCCAATTACGAAACCATCTATGATTTTGGAGGTTTCCAGCCCGAGCTGTACCAGATCAAATATCCGGCTCAAGGAAAGGCAGAAACCACTGCCGAAGTAGAGCAGTTATTGCAAGAAGCCGGGATTCCAGTACAGACGGATGATGTCCGTGGCCTGGATCATGGCGCTTGGGTCGTTCTGCGCCTGCTCTACCCGGATGCGGATATTCCCGTAATTGCCTTGTCTGTGAATCGCTATCTGACAGGTGAGCAGCAATATCAGGTCGGACAGGCGCTCGCTTCCTTGCGTGAGCAAGACATTCTTGTCATTGGCAGCGGCGGAACCGTTCATAACCTGCGTCGATTGAACTGGGAAAGTAACGGCGTTGACCCGTGGGCATCCGAATTCGACAACTGGCTGCATGACAAGCTGGTGAGTTGGGATACGGAGTCTCTCTTCTCCTATGATAAATTGGCACCTTCAGCTCAAGCGGCCGTACCTACGCCGGAGCATTTTGTACCACTACTGCTCGCCATGGGTGCAGGTCATCAAAATAAGCAGGCATCGCTCCTGTTCAAAGCCTATCAGTATGGCAACCTGAGCTTGTCCTGTTGGAAATTTGATTAAAGAGGACGATGTGAAAAGCTAGTTTCATTTATATAGTTGATAAAAGTAAGCGTGGTTTACAGGGGATTGCCCCTGTAAACCATGCTTATTTGTTGTTAGGAGCGACTTTCGTGAAAGCTGTACACCATTGATTGGGATGGAGCCAGGTGTGCTAATTACGCAACAACCGCCTTAGAATAATGAGACCATTGTAGTATGTAAAGCAAGGACTCCGGTTTCTTGTGTGCTTTTGCGGCTTATAACTATAATATGAGGTGAAATCAGGCAGAGTTTGCTCGCATAACACTCGCCATATTATTTGAATAGCTCATACGGAGGGGAAATGCATGCCAGAACAGCGTATATATGAATTGATGGATGAACTGGATATGTTGCTGGAGGAGAAGGTACAAGATGAGGAAAACCGGGAGCTCTTGGAGGCATATCGCCAGTTTGAAGGTGTGACGGATGAGCAGCTCGACGCATTCGAGAGGGAACATGGCATTCGTTTACCTGCTGATTTTCGTGCGTTTTATAAACGTAAAAATGGAAGCGGTTATGGCTTTCACGTCTTGTATCCAAGCCTTGAGGAAGGACGGGAAACTGAGCCATTTTATCTGTTGTCCTTGGAAAGGATTCAAAAGGAGCAATCCACGCTGGTGGAGAACCGCATGGATGATTATTTTACCGAAGAAGAGATCGGAGAACTTGATCCCCGAATCAAACCCTACCTTTTTCAGAAAAAATGGGTTACGTTTGGCATGCTCGGAGGTGGATCACTGTATCTGATGTTCGACTTTGATCCGACAGAAGAAGGTTCGTACGGGCAGATTATTATGTACATACATGATCCGGATTTTGTATATTACGTGGCTGGGACATTTACGGAATTGTTGGAACAGTCCAATCGGAATCTACGTGCCTTGGAGGCCATTGAGTACTAAGGAAGTGTAAGTTACTTCAGCTGTAATCTCTTCACTTCCTATGGATTGCATTAATCCATGATGATATGACCTTTTTTGCATAATGCTGGGATATGTCAAAGCGGTTATAATAACATTTAGTGGAAATGCACAACCTATGTAGATGAGGACTACCTTTTCTACACATTACATTGATCTGGGAGGAACATACGAAGTGGCTGAACAACCAAAGTCTGAGAGCTTTATGTCTCTCGTCAAAAAGGGGAACACCTCCTCCGCCGTTGCGATGGCAGGTAATGCTGTACTTGCTGTGTGCAAAGGGGGAGCTTTCCTATTCAGTGGCAGTGGCGCCATGTTCGCTTCGGCGATGCATTCACTCGCTGATGCCATTAACCAAGGGTTTGTCTTTGTCGGAAGTGTGTTATCCGAGAAAAAACCTACACGCCGCTTCCCAACCGGATTTGGACGGGTCATTAACATTTTCTGTATGATCGCTGTTATTGTTGTGACGATTATGGCCTATGAGACCATTCATGAGGGGATTCACTTGCTCCAGCATCCTGCCGGTCATTCCGGGGGACTCTGGATTAATATCGGTGTGCTCGTCTTGAACATTCTGATTGATGGGGCCATTCTGATCAAAGCCATGAAGGAAATCTTAAAAGAAGCACGGGCACCCAAAGCCGCCGGATTGGCCCTGGTCCCTGCTGCCATCAAAAATGTTGGCCGTGCTGCGCCACCAACCCGTCTCGTATTCTACGAAGATGTTGTCGCTGTACTGGGTGCCACGCTAGCGTTAATCTCTGTCGTGGTCATTGCCTTAACCAATTTTGCATTGCTTGATGGCATTGTAACCACGATTATTGGATGCTTGATGATCGCTGTAGCCTTCCGTGTCGGTTACGATAATATGATCGGATTAATTGGTGTTGCGGCTCCGCAGGATATTGAGGACAAAGTATCCCAGACCATTCTGGCAGATACGCATGTTGCCGATATTCAGATGATGCGTATCATTCAGGAAGGCCGTTATTATCATGTGGAAGGTCTGATTGAGTTAACCAAAGGACTCAGCCTGGCGGATGCGGATGACATCAAGTTCCGGATTCAGGAGAAACTGATGACGAACCCTGACATCGCAGATGCAGCCATCTCCATCATTGAGGATGACGGCGTGAACAGCTGGGGCAAGAAAAATTCAGATGTGGTGAAATAACAAGCTACGTTTTGGATAAAAAAAATGACAGAACCCACTCTTCAATAGAGTGGGTTCTTAGCATGTTCAACTACACACTCATCTAGGGAGTATAGTTCCCCAAATTTACGTACCTAGACTTTGGTCTAGGTTCACTTTAACTCCAAAGACGGAGGATAGACTTTTCCAGTTCATGGTATGCTGTGAGTAACGAAAGTAATTGCTCTACATACACCGTTCGGAAATTTGATCTTTGTATTGAGAAGGAGAGATATTATGGCTAAACGTACGATCCTTGCGCCTGTTCTCATTTTGCTGGGCGTGTACCTGATTCTGAACCAGGGAGGTTCACTCGGTCCGGGTACGATCTTTGCGACCTTCTGGCCCACGTTATTCGTGATTCCACTAGGACTGTTCTTCCACTGGCTCTACTTCTCCATGATTGGCAGAGGGGTTGGACTGCTGGTTCCCGGTGGATTGCTGCTCACTGTGGGTATTGTCTGTCAGATCGCCATGCTGTTTAACAACTGGGGTACGATGTGGCCGGGCTTCATTCTGGCTGTAGCTGTGGGTTTGTTTGAACTCTACTGGTTCGGTGGTCGGAACAAATGGTTGCTGATCCCCATCAACATTCTGACGGTTATCTCGCTGCTGTTCTTCGCTGTGATGTCGATTGGCACGATGCTGAGCAGTTTGAGCTTTATCCAGCCTTTTGTAGCGATTGTACTGATTATGGGTGGGGCTTGGATCATGGTGGGTCGCAAAAAGCGCATGTAACCCTTTATTCGTTTCCACTTGATCACTGCGGTGACAGAACAACTTCGGATCGCTGTTATCCCCGGATTTTTTTGATTCCCCTTTACAATGGGAAAATCCGGTGATAAAGGCGAACGCTCCGCTTCCTTCGTTTGTTCTGTCCCCTCCGTTAACGTGTGCACGAAAAAACATAACCTACGCTTTTGCTCTGAAGTAGGTAATATAAAAAGGGTAGCTGCTCGTCATTCAAGTGAAATGACGAGCAGCTACCCTTTTTGTCTTTTTTTGAGGATCTAACGAACTGTGTACACGCTATTGGCGGTTATTTACTATGCATTTTAAACTCCAGGAACAGGTCGTTATAATGCGAGAGCATTTTTTTACCCAGATTATCGTAGACCTCCAGCTTGCCTGTCAGTGTCTCGTCTGGATAGAAGCGCTCATCCTCGGAGATGTCCTCTGGCAGTAACTTCAGCGCCTCAGCGTTTGGCGTAGAGTACCCGACATACTCGGCATTGCGAGCGGCATGGTCGGGGTCCAACATGAAGTTGATAAACTGGTGTGCCCCTTCAATATTCGTCGCCGTCTTCGGAATAACCATGTTATCAAACCAGAGGTTCGAGCCTTCTTCCGGCACCATGTAATCCAGTTTGTCATTCTCATCCATAATCTCCGACGCATCCCCGGACCATACAAGTCCAACTGCCGCTTCCTCGTTCGCAAGCAGCATCTTGATCTCGTCTCCGACAATTGCTCTGACGTTCGGCGTCAATGTAGACAGCTTCTTCAGTGCTTCTTGCAGATGGTCTTCGTTGGTATCGTTCAGGGAATACCCGAGACTGTTCAATCCCATGCCAATGACTTCGCGTGCGCCATCAAGGAGCAGGATTTGATTTTTCAGACGTGGGTCCCACAAGTCATTCCAGCTATCAAACGTCAACCCGTCCACCAGCTCAGGATTGTATACAATCCCCACCGTGCCCCAGAAATAAGGAATGGAGTACTTGTTGCCTTCATCAAAGGACAAGTCCATGAATCGCGGATCAATGTTGTCCAGGTTGGTTAATTTGCTATGATCGAGTGGTACGAGCAGGTCTTCTTCTTTCATTTTGCTAATCGCATATTCAGAAGGAATCGCCACATCAAACGTAGTACCGCCCTGCTCAATCTTGGTCAGCATCGCTTCATTGGAGTCAAACGTCTGATAGATGACTTTAATGCCTGTCTCGTCCTCAAACTCCTTGAGCAGATCAGGATCGATATAATCGCCCCAGTTATAGATGGTCAGTGTGTTGCCGCCAGAATATCCCTGACTCTTGTTCAGATACGAAGCCAGGATCATAAGAGCAAAGGCGGCCACAAAAACAAGCGCAAATGTCCGTACCAGTTGCTTCATGGTCGCAGCCCCTTTCCTCCAGGTGGTATCCGTGTTGCACGGCGGTTAATGAAGTAATATCCAACCACCAGCAGCACCGTGAGCAGGAATAACAGGGTAGACAACGCATTGATGGACAACGAAACACCCTGCCTTGCTCTGGAGTATATCTCTACCGAGAGCGTGGAGTATCCATTACCCGTGACAAAGAATGTGACTGCAAAATCATCGAGCGAGTACGTCAAGGCCATGAAAAATCCGGCAAAAATACCGGGTTTCACGTATGGCAGCACCACACGCGTCAGAATCTGCCATGATCCAGCGCCCAGATCGCGTGCCGCATCCATCAGTGTTGGGCTCATCTCCTGCAGCTTCGGCAGTACCATGATGACGACAATCGGCACACTGAATGCGATATGAGACAGTAGGACCGAAGTGAAGCCCAGTTTGATGCCAATCATGGTGAACAGAATCAGGAATGAAGCACCAATGATGACATCCGGACTAACGATGAGCACGTTATTGAGTGACAGCAACGTATTCTTCGTTCGTTTGCGACGCACATGGTAGATCGCCAGTGCTCCTGCTACACCAAGGATCGTTGAGATCGCTGATGACAGCAGTGCAATGATAAATGTATTCAGCACAATGATGAGCAGCCGTGTATCGGCGAACACCTCTCTGTACCATTCAAGCGTGAATCCTTCGAAGCTGCGCATATGACCGCCGCTGTTGAAGGAATAGAAGATCAGATACGCAATCGGTGCGTACAGAATGGCGAATACAACGGCCAGATAGACGTTAGACAGCTTTCCGTTTCTTCCCATTACGCACCTCCTTCTTGCCTGATCCGGTCAGGAACATAATAATCGCCATCGCAATAATCAAAAAGACGGCAATCGTTGACCCCATCCCCCAGTCCTGGGTGACGAGAAAATGCTGTTCAATCGCTGTTCCCAGCGTAATTACACGGTTTCCCGCAATAAGGCGGGTAATCATGAACAGGGACAGCGCAGGAATAAATACAGCCTGACAGCCTGATTTCACACCGCTAATCGTCAGCGGAAAGATCACCCGGCGGAATGTCAGCCACGATGAAGCCCCCAGATCACGCGCCGCGTAGATCAACGATGGATTCATCTCTTCCAGCGCATTGAAGATCGGCAGAATCATGAATGGAATGAAGATGTACACCGAGACAAAGATAAAACTGAAATCGGTGAACAAAATCTGCTGTGTGCCAATACCCACAACTTCAAGCAGGGAGTTGGTCAGACCATACGTTCCAAACAAGCCGATGAAGGCGTACGCTTTTAACAAGAGGTTGATCCAGCTTGGCAGAATAATCAGCAGCAACCACAGCTGCTTGTGCTTCGTCCGGGTCAGCATATACGCCGTCGGATACGAGATCAGCAGCGAGAATGCCGTAATCAGAAATGCATACCAGAACGAACTGAGCGTCATCTGCAAGTACACCGGCGTGAAGAACCGGGCGTAGTTGCCAAACGTGAAGTTACCCTCCACATCGAAGAATGAATAATAGATGACCAGCAGAACCGGCGCCACAACGAACAACACCATCCATAATACATATGGAATCAGATACGCATTGCGTGTGCTGGCCTTAGTCTGCATGAGCGGCCTCTTGATAAGCTTCAAGTCGTTTGTCGAACTCTTCCTCAGTCTCGTTAAAGCGCATGACGTGCACAGCTTCCGGGTCAAAATAGAGTCCGATCCGCGCGCCAACAACGGCTTTCTTCGTTGAATGAACAAGCCACTCATTGCCCGCATCGTCGTACGTGGATATCTCGTAATGCACCCCGCGGAATAATTGGGAGTCCACATTGACCTTGAGCTTGCCCTGTTCTTCGGTTGTAATCTCCAGATCCTCTGGGCGAATGACAATCTCTACCGGCTCGTCCGGCTGGAGACCCTGATCGACACACTCGTGCTGTGCACCAGCGAATTCCACCACAAAGTCCTGCTTCATTCTGCCCGATACAATGTTCGATTCCCCAATAAAGTCCGCTACAAAACGGTTAATCGGCTCATCATAGATATCGTTCGGTGTACCGCTCTGTTGAATCACGCCGCCATTCAGGACAAAGATCTCATCCGACATCGCCAAGGCCTCTTCCTGATCATGCGTAACAAAGATAAACGTAATACCCAGTCGCTGTTGCAGCTCCCGCAATTCATACTGCATCTCGGTCCGCAGCTTCAGATCGAGTGCAGACAAAGGCTCGTCCAATAACAGGATTTCAGGCTCGTTCACAATTGCGCGTGCGATCGCAACACGTTGCCGTTGTCCACCGGACATTTCACCAATTTCACGATTCTCATAACCCGACAGATTGACGAACTTGAGGGCTTCCAACACTTTGCTGCGAATTTCAGCCGTTTTCATCTTTTTGATTCGCAAACCAAAAGCTACGTTCTCAAATACATTCAGATGTGGAAATAACGCGTAATCCTGAAATACGGTGTTCACCTGCCGCTGGTGGGCAGGCACCCGGTTAATGAGCGCACCATTAAAATAAATACTGCCCTGAGTCGGCTCCGCAAAACCGGCAATCAGCCGCAATATCGTTGTTTTTCCGCAGCCCGATGGGCCAAGAAGCGTATAAAATTTACCCCGCTCAATCTCAAAGCTGACTGCCTTCAATACGGCTTCATCCTGATCGTATTGCTGAGTCACCGCTTCGAAGCGGATAATCGGTTGTTGTTCTGACATGCTTCACATCGCCCCCTTATACTTGAGGTACCTCTTTAATTCTGTACACTTTCGTTCATGCATCCTTATAGATAACCCATCTATTATATATGATTCAGGTATAACCGCAATGGTTTTGATGTAAACGCCGCGTGTCATTTTCTTCTTATTCTCAAAAATCCTGCATACATTACGGGTATATGTCGATATCTACGCATTCCTTTGGAATATGAAGCACGTTTGGGATTCCATTTTATATGTGAAAGGAGTCTTGGCTCTTGGATATTCGTCGTAATCTGCCTTTGCTGATAACGATTTGTTTCCTTAGTCAGATGGGCGGGTTCATGATCCTGCCCCTGTTTCCTTTGTTTATTGAGGAATTTGGCCTGTCTGCCTGGATGATGGGGGTTATTTTTGCGCTTTTCTATGTGGGGAAAGTGATTGGTGGCATTCCTGCTGCGGCAATTTATAAGAAACTCGGGGGTAAACGTGCTCTCATCCTCATGCTGTTACTGCTCGCTGTCTGCATGGGTGGCTTTGCGGTGTCTACTGCTGCGGTGTTGTTCGGCCTGCTCCGACTGCTGCAAGGGCTGGCTTCCACCGGGCTTACCGTGGTCGTGCGTTCCATCATCGGAGATGGGGGCAATGCAGACAACCGCGGACTGTATAATGGATATATCAGCAGCAGTGAGGGTGGCGGAATGGTGCTCGGTCCGGTTATTAGTGGCTGGCTCGCGCTGCACTGGCCTCTGTCAGTTCCTTTCCTGCTTGTTACGTTATGTTGTCTGATGGCTGTGGTCGCTGCGATGGGAATGAAGATGACGGCACCTCCTTTACCTTCAACAACATCTGGTGCACTGCATAGGCAAGGTACAGGTATCTCCCAATCCAATCAAGCTTCCGGCTCAATAACGATTAGCCCAACTACAGAGCTTACCCAGCGTCAGCAGCTTCTCGGCTATGGTACAGTACATTTTCTGGAGATGAGCGCCTATGCGGTGTTTCTCACCTACTTCGCATTGTATGCAGCTCACATCATGCATTGGGACCCCTTTGCAACCAGTCTCGCCTTCACTGTATCCGGGATTTCTACGCTTGCCTCTGCACCCTTTGTTGGTTATCTCTCTGACCGGATGGGGGATCGTCTGTTGCTATGTATGCTCGGCATGTTCCTGATTGGCATCGAAGTTGCTGTATTTCTAAGCACGTCATCCCATCTATGGGTCTACGTTGGCATGCTGATTGGCGGGGTTGGCGGGGCATGTTACATGGACTCGTTCTTTGCCCATGTCGGTGATCATATCCCCGATGAGAGTCGAAGCTCTGTCATAGGCAAAATTGTCTCTGCGGCTGAGATTGGCTCCATCGTATCCCCACTGGTTGCAGCGCTGCTGATGGAGGTTGGTTCACTGTACTCCGTGTTTGTGTTCAATCTGGTACTGATTGCGGTAGCCATTGCCGTTCAGGGTGTGATGCGCAGTCGGTACCGATTGAAAGAGGGGTAACCCTGCCTTTGAAAAAAGGATCACAAAAAATAACCCGTCTGCACAATTAATGTGCAAACGGGCATTTCATTGGCGCATCCCCGGCCAGTGGCTGGGGATGCTCTACCTGTGCATTCTGCTGCTCACTGCTTCGCAGTTCTGCGGCAGATGCCACGCCATCTTTCAGCGTATACGCCTGATTCTGATGGAAAAAGTTCGGCTTCACAATCTCATTGCGATACGAGCTGTGGAAAATATGCGTCGTCGCAGGGGAGACTGGCGGGATCAGCCACACCCAATCCCCGGTCAGCTCACGCCCAGCCTTCTCTTCACGCTGTTCAAACATCGCAAATTGCGCTGCCGCCGTGTGGTGATCCACAATGCTCACGCCTGCTTTTTTGAACGAATGCAGCACAGCGACATTCAACTCCACCAACGCCCGGTCCTTCCACAAAGTTGTTTCACTTGACGTATTCAACCCAAACGCTCCCGCCACCGCAGGCAGCTTGTTATACCGGAACGTGTCCGCCAGATTACGGGCGCCAATCTCCGTACCCATATACCAACCATTGAACGGCGCTGCCGGGTAGGATATACCGCCAATCTCCAGACGCATATCGGCGATCATCGGCACACCATACCAACGCATACCCAGCTCAGCAATTTCCTTCTGCTCCGGGTGCTCAATCATCACTTCCACAATCTCTTCTTCGGGTATAACATACCACTCTGGCGCTTGTCCTTGTGCCTGAATGATGAGCGGTAACACATCATAAGAGCCACCTGTTCCTTGCCAGCCAAGTGACATGGCTACCTTGGTCAGCTCCACGGAAGCAGGATCGCCAATAATGCCTTGCTCTGTCTCATATCCTGCATAACGAATGAGCTGATGATTCCAGACACGTACCGGGGCTCCATTCGGACCATCCGGAGGAAGAATCGTAATCATCGGAATGACCTTGCCTCCGTTGGATGCCACATGAATATGATTCAACACAGCATCCGCTGCCGTTCCTGCCGTATCGGCATGACGGGCATCCACAATCCGCAATTTATCCCAGAACAGCCGCCCGATGCATCGGTTGCTGTTCCGCCAGGCCATTTTGCAACCCTGTTCCAATTCTTCTGTGGTATGCACATAGGTACCCGTTACTTCGATCTCCTCCATAACAGCAACAAGCCGGGCCTGCGCATCTTCACGCGAATAGCCCAGCTCTTCATAACATGTATATATAAACCGTTCAGCTTCTTCCTGCAATTGTTCCAGGTCTGACCGCATCATTCATTCCACCATTCTGTACATCTTGGATGCCATCATTATACGGCAAGCGCACTGGATTTGTAAGCGAACGGGCACTTTGTTCACGGACTCTACATATCGTTGTCAGGATGAAGGGTAACCTTGCTTATTTGCCCAGAAATGCGTTTAACATCCAGACCTCTTTATCCAGCGCAGCGGTGAATCCAATTAACATATCTTCCGTTGCGTTATCTTCTGCTTCTCCCGCTTCGTGAATGCCTTGATGAATCACTTCTACCATGGTACGCAGATCAGCAACCACCGACTCTACCATACGCTCAGCAGACAATTGGCCTTGTACCTCTTCAATTGGAGACAGACGCAGCTGTTCAGCCATTGTAGCCACCGGACGTCCACCAATAGCCAGCAAACGCTCTGCAACTTCGTCCATATTCGCCGTAGCCAAGTTGTACAACTCTTCGAATTTGGCATGTAGTGTGAAGAAATGAGGTCCTTGGACATACCAGTGGAAGTTATGCAGTTTCGTGTACAATACGGACCAACCTGCGATCTGACGGTTCAGGACATCTTGAAGTGCTGTGGCATTGTTAGCAAAAGTGTTGTTTCTAGTTTGGATTGTGCTCATGGAATTTATCCCCTCTCGAATATAAAAATAGAATGTAAATGATTGTTATGGCGTTACTTTGATTCATCGTTTTAATTTAGACTTAATCTAAATCTTGTTTTAATTATAACACTGCATTTATAGTTTGGGAAGGCTTTTGCACTGTCTTGTGAATGAAGATTCCATGAAGTACAACTTCATAGAATCAACGGCACAGGCGTTAACGAAATGAGATTTGTAAACAAACTATTCCTCAACGATTGGAGCTATGATAGACTCATCTGATTGGGTTTCCATATTATTTTGGATTAGGATGATACCATCATAAGGAACGTTGCCCTTGTAGGAAGTTAACTTAGTCACGATTGCGGAGGTAAACATGAGGATATTTCAATTTAAAGAAGAGTCAGGGAAAAAGATTACCCAATTTGATTCTAATTTCGTCATGTCACGTATTACGCAGACCGACAAAACAGCTCATATCGGATGTATGCACTTGCCACAGGGTGGAGTAGTCGGTTATCACCAAGCTGTGGTTCCTCAACTGCTTTTGATCGTAAGTGGAGAAGGTTGGGTTAGAGGCGAAGCAAATGAATACATTAAAGTGCATTGTGGGGAAGCCGTACTCTGGGATACACATGAATGGCACGAAACCAAAACAGAAGCTGGACTCATGGCCATTGTAATTGAAAGCGAAGAGTTAGACATCTCATTATTAATGCCTTTATAGAAGGTATAACCTAAAAATGGAGTCCTTCTTTAAGCACTAAAAAGCAGACCTGCACCATGAATGGTCACAGGACTGCTCTCCTTTAAACATATGTCTCCTTAAACTCGGACAACTTCAAAAGTCAAAATACGACTGATCTCTTCATAGCTCGATGCTACAAAATGAGGCTGATGATCGGATTCCGGCAGCGCCTCCCGATGATTGAACCAGATAACCTTCCAGCCTGCATCCACTGCACCTACCACATCATTACGCCACGAGTCTCCGATGTAATAGCTGGAACGGGCATCTGTCCCGGACTGCTTACTCACATATTCAAACAATCTGTGATCTGGCTTCGCATAACCAGTCGTACCAGAGATGAAGATCAGATGCTCGTCCACGAGACTGAGCACATCCAATGCTTCAAGCTTGCGCCGCTGATGCTCTCCTTCTCCATTGGTGATTAGTCCAACGGTATGGCCCTCTGCCTGAAGCCTTCTAATTAGCTCATAGGCTCCTTCAAAAGGCACAATCTCAAACTGTCTGCTCAGATACTGAGCTTGCAGTTCTTCAGCCTGACCCGGTTGTAGGGGGAGTCCGAATTCTTCCATCGTCAGCTCAAACCTCCGACGGCGCATTCGCTCCACCGCATCCGGCTCCGGTACAGCAGACAGATCTTCTTGTGCAGATAGCCAGTCACTGTAATAACGAAAACGGTGATATGCCTCAGCATAAGGGAAATCATCCGGCAAGCCGAGAACGTCCTGCAACGCGCCACGAAGCGGCTGTAAATGATCATATAAGGTATCATCCACGTCAAAAAATATGGTTTTAGCATGATTTATTTCATTCATAGTCGTTTTCTATCCTCCTGCTATGAGTCCAAACATTCTCTTCTTACTATATATGTAATCCTATGCCTCGTCCAAAAGGGATTTGGTAAACGTGGACAATCAATAATTGCTACATCCCAGTTACTGGAATATAATTTATTAAGGATCACATCCAAAATGATTAAAAGGTGGAATGAACATATGAGTACTACAATAGAGAAATGCACCGATTGTGGAAGCACATCTTTCGTACAGGCATCCGACTTCATTAATCTTCGTCCATTGGATAAGAAATTGTCGATTGGTTCAGAAAGAGTATATACCGTTTGTTTGGATTGCGGAGAAGTGGTCTCCATTAAGGTGAAAAATCCAGAGAAATTAATATAAACAGGGTTTGTATTAACTATAATTACAAGAACATAATAATACGTATATGAATTTGCCAAAAAGAAGCCCCGGTTCACTTGAATGAACCGGGGCTTCTTTTTCTTATAGAACACACCAACGATATAACAACGAATAATCTAATCAATCATCGGAAGAAGACCACCAGATGTGTCTATCCCACTTAAACAATCAACGATACAACCTTACCTGCATTCACATCAATCAGGCCATGGTCCGTGATCTTCAGCGCCGGACTTACCGCGAGAGAATGAGTGCTGATCGACATGATCGGGTTGTAATGCACGTAACCAAGAGACAACATGGCTGCACGCAGTTCCTTCACTTGATGGGATACCACTGCGAGTGGTTCTTCCGTCAGAATGCCACCTACGGGAAGTTCCAGATGGGACAGCACCTTGCCGTCTTCCACCACGCAGAAGCCACCTTGGCTCGAAATTACGTTGTTAGCTGCCAATATCATATCTTCACGATTACGTCCTACAACCAGCAGGTTATGATTGTCATGTGAATATGTCGTTGCAATGGCGCCGCGTTTGATGGTGTCTCCACCGATCAGGCCATGTGCTCGATTGCCGTTCACACCATAACGTTCAAAGGTCGCGATCTGCGCATATCCGCTTTCTTCCCATAACAATTCGCCATTCGAAGACTGAACCGGTGCAATATGTTCTTCCACAAAAGTAGAACCATCCTTCACCATCATGACACGGCATTGGTACTCACCTTCACCAGCGAGATCAACACCTGATCCACTGACTTTCGGGTCGGACAACTGAATAGCAAAATCTGCTGCCCCCAGTTTCTCTAACTGCACACTCTTATAGAAGTGAGGTGGGAATTGCCCGATGATCCGTTCCTGCTTATACGGTTCGTAATCGTCATAAGCTTTGCGGCCATTTTTGTACACCTGATCAATGGAGAGATCATGCAAGTTGGACACCAACACATAATCGGCCACTTTGCCAGGGGCAATGCTGCCGCGATCGGTCATTTTCATACGGGAAGCAGGGGTAGACGTTGCTGCGTAGATCGCATCTTCCGGACGCATCCCCATCTGAATTGCCTTGCGTACGATATGATCCAGATGACCACGCTCCACCAGTGAATCCGGCATCACATCATCTGTGACGAAGCAGAAGTGCTGTGCCACATCATGTTGAATCAGATACTCCATGACTTCAGGCGTCATCGATTTCTCCTGGATTTCAATAAACATACCTGCTGCAATCCGTGCCTGTAATCCCTCAATGCTCTGATGGGTATGATCGGAATCAATACCTGCGTAGATCAGTCGATGCAGATCGAGTCCAAGCAGTTTCGGTGTATGACCTTCGATCACGAGATCAGGATAGTTTTTGCGGATATGCTGTAAAATCTGGTTCGTCTTGCACTCCGGATCACGGATGACATCGACATAGTTCATGATCTCACCCAGACAGATAATCTCGCCAGTGGCGAGCAGCACGTCCATATCTTCGATTTCAATCGAACCACCTGTCGTCTCCATCGGGGTTGCCGGAACGGAGCTTGGGATCGCATAGAACATGTCCACCGTCGTCTCCCGACTTGCAGCCATCATCTCCTGAACTCCTTCAAGCCCAAACACATTCGCCATTTCATGCGGTTCTGCAACAATGGACGTTACCCCGCAGCCAATCAAGCCATGGGAAAAGGTTTCCGGTGTCACCATCGTACTTTCAATATGCAGATGGATATCGATCAAACCAGGAATCATGTATCTTCCTCGTGCATCAATGACTTCGTCTGCCTGAATCATCTCCGGTCCACCGGGTCCAACATATAGGAATCTGCCGTCCAACACAGCAGCGACGTTGTTCATTTCAAATCGTTTATAATAACTGTTATACACATGTACATTCACAATCAGTTGATCTGCACGCATGGGGCATAATCTCCTTCTTCACAAGCATTTCACTGCGATCCGAACCGGACAATGAACCTGCACTTTAATCTGCTGTGCTGCACATGACTGCGCACCACCGCCATCATCCGGAATCATCGCATGAGTTGCCTTCTTTGCTGCTCTTATTTCTTCAAGCTATTCCATATATTCATCGCTACTCTACCAGTACAAGCTTGTCCTGTGGGAAGATCAGGCTAACACGCTGCCCGCTAAGGTACGGTGTCTCCATCTCCTGATTGGCTGTAAAGTCACCCAGTTCCGTCTCAACTACATACTGATAGCTGCGTCCCAGATACGTGCTGACTTTGATAATGCCCGGCAAAGCGTTCACCACATCCGCAGAGGTATCACCACTTACGATCAGATCATCCGGGCGAATCGCGCCTTTACGTGCACCGGGACGTGCTGTTCCGGGATGTGCTGTTGCTGTAAATGTGCGTCCACCCGCATGTAATGTGATGACTTCACCTGCATCGCTGCGATCCGCGAATTCAATAAAGTTATGGAATCCGATGAATCGTGCGACAAACTCCGTTGCCGGATATTTGAAAATCGTTTCCGGGCGGTCGAGCTGCTCGACCACACCTTTGTTCATGATGGCTACCTGATCAGAGATCGAGAAGCACTCTTCCTGGTCATGAGAGACATACAACGTTGTAATGCCCAGCTCTTGCTGAATCCGGCGAATCTCCACCCGCATGTTCAGGCGCAGGTTCGCATCCAGGTTACTGAGTGGTTCGTCGAACAAGAGCAGGTCAGGCTCAATAACCAATGCGCGAGCAATGGCCACACGCTGACGCTGTCCACCAGACAGTTCTTGTGGAAAACGTTTCTCAAATCCGTTCAGGTTAACAACTTCCAGGATTCGCATTACACGGGAAGAGATATCCTTGTCTTTCACCTTGCGCATCCGCAGGCCAAAGGCCACGTTGTCATAGACAGACAAATGCGGGAATAATGCATAACTCTGAAATACAAATCCGAAGTTGCGCTTGTTCGCCGGAACTTTCGTATAATCCTTGCCGCCGAACATAAACTTGCCCTGTGATGCTTCCAGAAATCCGGCGATGAGGCGCAGCGTAGTTGTTTTGCCGCAACCGCTCGGTCCGAGCAGGGAGAGCAGTTTACCTTTTTCCAGCTCCAACTGAAAATCCTTCAGGATTGTCTGCTTATCGTATGCCACGGATACGTGGTCTAATGTCAGCAATGCCATAGCGTTCTGCGCCTCCAATTAACGTTTAGTAAAGTATGAAAATCCGCCCATGATCCGTTCGATCACGAACATTAAAAGTCCGGTCAGTACCATCAATAGCATGGAAATCGCTGCAATCGTTGGGTCAAAGTAATTCTCCACATACGTCAGCATCTGAATTGGCAATGTACTAACTCCTGGTCCGGTCATGAATACCGAGATGTCCACGTTGTTGAACGATTCCAGGAAGGCAATCAACACTGCAGCGATAATGCCTGAGCGGATGTTGGGAAGCACTATTGTGAAGAACGTTCTCACCCGTCCCGCCCCAAGACTCAGCGCAGCTTCTTCCACGGCGAAGTCAAAGCTCGACAGACTCGACGCGATAACCCGAATGATGAATGGAAGCATGATAATCGTATGACCAATCAATAGTCCAAGGTACATCGGCAGATGGTAGATTACGATCAGATATTTCATCAATGTAAAACCAAGCACGATTCCCGGGATCAGTACCGGGGACAGGAACAGTGCATTCAGCACGGACTTGCCTTTGAAATCGTAACGACTAAGTGCATACGCAGCCGGAACTCCAAGCACCAGTGCCAACAGGTTCCCCAGCAAGGAAATGATGATGGACGTCTGGAACGTGCGGAGGAAACCGCCTGTGTTGAAAATATTCTCATACCAGCGGAAGGAGAACCCTTCCGGCGGAAATTTGAGTACCGTTCCCGGTTCAAACGAAGTGATCGATATGATCAGAAGCGGGCCCAGCAGAAAGATAAAGACCAGCAGACTGAACAGGCCCAGCCCGATATGTTTCTCCCGCATATGTCTACCCCTTCGGATTTAAAGTTTTGGCCATTTTGTTCATGACACCGACCACGACAAATGTAATCACAATCATAATCGCGGCAACAACCGAGGCCAGATACCAGTCGTTGAGAGTCATGGCGTTCTGATACAGGAACGTAGCAATCACGCGCTGCTTGCCTCCAAGGAGGGCAGGTGTGGTATACGCCGTCAGGCTTCCGACAAAGACAAGCACGGCTCCGATCACAAGTCCTGGCACAGCCAGTGGGAATACAACCCGGCGGAATGCCGTAATGCGCGATGCGCCGAGACTTTGCGCTGCCTTGAGCAAATCACCGTCAATGTTCTCCAGCACGCCCACCAGAGAGATAATCATCAATGGCAGGAACAGATGCGTCAGACCGATCATCATCGCTGCTGGCGTGTACAGAATATCCAATGGTTTGTCCACGATCCCCAGACCAACAAGGGTGTTGTTGATCAGCCCTTTGCGTCCAAGGATGATCATCCAGCTAAACGAACGCACGACCGGGCTGGTCAGCAGCGGGAAGATCGCCAGTGCCAGCAAAATGCCTTTGCGGCGCGGCGCTTTCTGCGAAATATAATAAGCTGTCGGGAATCCGAGCACCACACAGACGATGGTGGTGACCACGCTGACTTGCAGCGTCGTAAGCAGTATTTTCAAAAAGTATGGGTCTCTGAAAAAATGCATGTATCCTTCAAACGTGAAGGAGTTTTCTTGGAAAAACGTCGATCCGATCGTCAGGACAATCGGAATGATCATAAATGCCGCCAAAAACACGAACCCCGGCAGCAATAGCCAGTAGATTACTGATTTTTTCATCGCCATACTCCTGACTTGTAAATTTAATTCGAGATTGATACTTGAGTACTCCGATTGCAGTACCGTCCTTCGATCCCTGTTATCCCCCGATTTAATGATTTATTTTCATAGGTAAAAATCGGGGGATAAAGGGGAACGCTTCGCTTCTCCAGATCGGTTCTGCACTCTCCGCAATCATATAAATATCTAATTGGGGCAGAGCAACTACGCGTTTAACGCGTTGATAAACAGTTCAAGGAAGCTTTCTGCGTCTACGGTTTCGCAGACGAGGGTGTTGGGCTGCTCACCCAAACGGTTTTGGAAGTCGCATACCATCTGGCCATCGCACAAGCGGCTGGCGGTTTCGACATCGACGTAATACGATTTGCGTCCAACGAGTTCGGGGGCAAGGGCTACGCCCACGGCCAGTGGATCATGCAACGCGCAAGCGCGAACACCGTTCATTTGTTCATACCGGTTGATGTAGATCTCCGTGCTCTGAGCCACGTACGCGCGCAGTGCAGGATTGGTGAGACGCTCAATCGTTGCTTCATTCAACAGCGTTTGACGCGTCACATCCAGCCCGACTTGTGTAAGCTTCTCGATGCCTGCGTGCAATACGATGCGTGCCGCCTCTGGATCAGCGTATGTGTTGTACTCGGCTGTCGGCGTAATGTTGCCATGTCCGCGAACCACGCCACCCATGAAGATAACTTCCTTCAATAAAGAAGGCAATTCAGGACACTTCATCAGGGCGAGTGCCAGATTGGTTAAGGGAGCAGTCATGATCAATGTCAGTTCGTCTGGATACAACTTGGCTTGCTCCACGATAAAGTCCGGCGCAAAACCTTCCTCGGCTTGTTTGGACACCGCCGGATCAGGCAGCGCACCGCCCAATCCATCCTGTCCATGTACCCGGTGTTCATAATGCGACTTGCGAGTAAGGGGTCCTGCCGCTCCGGCAATCACCGGAATTTCAGGTGCACCCGCAAGTTCAAGGATTTTGCACGTATTCTCTGTTGCCTGCTGGAGTGATACGTTCCCACAGACTGTGGTGATACCGAGAATATCCAGCTTCCGGCTTTTGACCGCCAGCAAAATCGCCAGTGCATCGTCAATCCCCGTGTCCACATCCAAAATGATGCGTTTCAGCGCTTCACTCATCCGTTCTCAACTCCTATACGGTGCTATGGTTGCTTGCTGCAAATGATATAAGTTCAATATATCGATCAAAGGTAACTTTTAAGAAATTTGATACATGTCTTATTGTGCAATCTCACGGTTCCAACGATCTGTCCAGCCTTTAACCTGTTGGTTCACGAATTCCATATCCAGCTTGTTGAGCTTCTCAACAACGTCAGCGCCATAGGTTACACCTTCTGCTTCTTCAGCAGTCAGTTCAACCTTGGTGTTTACCGGGGAATCGACTTTGGCTTTAGCGGATTTCGCTTGTACATCCTGGCTAAGCTGCCAGTTGATGAACTCTTCAGCCAGCTCTTTGTTTTTGCTGCCTTTCACGACATTGATCGTGTTCATCACGGCATATGCACCTTCGCTCGGTGTAACAAACTTCGCATTAGGTACGGCTGCTTTCAGGTCTTTGAAATACATTTCCATGATCGGTCCGCCTGCAATCTCTTCCTGGGAGAACATGTTCACGAACTCGGACGTTTGGCTATAGAATTTCACCACATTGCCGCTCAGTTTTTTCAGTTCAGCAAATGCCGCATCTTCATTAAACGTATCATTACCAGCTACACGAGAAGCTGCATCCACAACCATCGGGCCTGCTGTCGCCGTAATATTCGGGATAGTCAGATTACCCTCAAACGCCGGGTCCCACAGGTCACTCCATGAAGTCACTTCTTTGGAAACGAGGTCCGGGTTATAAGCAATTCCAAGCTGTCCAACCGTGTAAGCCGGGCCATAATCTTCACCAAGCGGGGCTTTGGCAATATCATAAATGTCATTTACATTTGGAATTTTGGAGCGGTCGATTTTTTCAAACAAACCTTCATCAATACCTTGTTGTGCATAGTAGTCAGATAGGTAGATAACATCGACATTGGATGTACCCTGACGAATTTTGTTCAGACGTTCAGCGTTATTGCCGACTTCCAGTACGATGTCTACATTATGTTCTTTTTCAAAAGGACCAAATACCGATTCATTGAAGAAATCTTCGGAGAAGCCCCAAGTGGAGATAACCAATTTGGTAGCTGCTGTTCCCCCACTGCCTGATCCACCTGCTGCATCCTCTGTGCTGCTGCCACAACCTGCAAGTAATACCGATGTCATTGCCACTGCTGCCAAACCGCTAATCCACTTTTTCATCATGATCCTGATTCCCCCTGATATATGTGATGTGTAAAAAAACAAAAAGAAAAGCATTCTTGTATAAACAAGAACACTTTTCTTCGTAAACAAAGGAAAGCGACACCCGCTGCCGGTACATCATCGGTTTCTGCTTCAGAATCAATCCAAAGACAGACGCCATCATATGAAATTGTACGGAACCTGATCATGGATCCGGGCCATAACCTTCGTAAGCTTCAACAAGAATCTATCCTGCCGATCCATCCTAGGCCTGTTCCAGAATCACATTCGTGATCGCCCACTGGGTGGACGCATCATAATCCCGCAATATAGCTTCAATTGGCAAACCCATGTGTTGCTCGAGCTTCTCCCGGAATTTCTTCTTATATAAGACAGACATGCGGAAGTCCACTTCCAGCTTTAAGCCGGGGGCCTCCCCTTCCAGGGCGTCAGAGCGCGGTGAACGTCGGTGCTTCGCGTAGAAGGTCACAATGTTCTGGTCAATGGTCACTCTCAGGAGAGTGGTGCCAAATCCGAACAGTTCCTTCGAGATTTCGTTATAATACTGGCACATCTTCTTCTTGCTCTCATTGCTGTCCAGTAGTTCCATGAACTCACCCACATCTCTTACTACCGTACATTCGACGTGTTAACACGATTGATTATACATAAATCTTCTGAAATGAGCAACCCAAAAGATATACTTAACATGTAAATCACACACAGAAGCGAACGATAAGATATTTGCCTCCAAAAAAAATTCGTCTTAAACCGCAGTAAATTTACATTAATATGCCTGCATGTAAGTCCTATACTATTGTTACTTCTAAACTACGTTTTAATACACCGTGTTCAAGTCTTCGTTTCAGCTTTCCTTAAAAGGGTATTAATTCCTGCGAAACATAGACAAACTTCGTCAACAACCGTTAAAATGAGACACAATGTTAACATGCTTTTATTTTCTAGAAATTGGAGGCTTATACCATGCAATGTCCAGTATGTAACCACGAAAATGGAGATGCCCAGTTTTGCGAGAGGTGCGGATCTAATCTAACGCAAACTAACTCTTCACCCTCTCTTGTAAAGAACCCGGAATCTGCTGCTGCTTCAGAACCTGAATATACTCGCTGGTCCAGTACGCAGAACACATCTTCCGAGACACCCGTTCGACCGAACACAACATCCGTCTCTACTCAGAAACAACAGACAACAGAATCAACAGGCACCAATGATCATGATTCTGAAGGAGACAACAGCTCCAATCAGTGGAATAATATCGTGCAGAATGAGAAAGTTCAGCAAGCCAAAGAAGTAAGCAAACAGTATCTATCCTATTTCCTCAGTGTATTAGCTCGTCCTTATCAGACGATGAAAACCGTTGGCGACCAGCATTCACTAAACGGATGGCTAACGATGGCGCTGATTGCAGTCCTATCTTCTACATACTTCTTAATTACCTTTAGTCGCATAGGCATGGACGGCTTGTTCATTGGTGGATTTGTAAGGCCGCTATTGTTCACCGTCATTATCCTGATTGCCTCAATTGCACTGATGTACGCTATTCTGAAAATTGAAAAAATAACCTTCCGTCCCAAAACATTGGTTGCCCAGTTCGGTACTTTGCTTGTTCCTGCTGTCGTATCCCTTGTTCTGGCGAATCTGTTTATTATCATCTCGTATTCCATCGCGATCGCCTTGCTTGTGATCTCGTACATCATCATATTTGTTGCTCTGAACTCGGTGCTATTCCACTATCCACTGAATCGTACCAAAGCAGCCATCGACAGTATGTACAGCGTACTCATCGCCAATGTGGTCGTATTCTTTATTCTGTATCGATTGTTGGGTGAGGTTATTATGGGACTGATCGGATTGATGCTGTCGCCGTTTGGTCGTCTGTAAACATTATCGCCGTTATCCGTAAAATTGTATTGAGGCGCTCCCTGCTCACGTGGGGAGCGCCTTTTTTTGTTTTCCAAGACAGCATTGCACTGTGCATGTATCATACACTATAATGTGTAGTGCAACAGGTATGTTCTTATTGACGTAATAAACCAATCCAGCAACTCCCCGTTACGTAATGAAAGGATTCATCGTTGTTATGAACACTACATTGTGTAGTGTTATATTCACTCATTTTACAAAGAAAGCAGAGGGACTCTCTATGGACATGACCAATATGAATCATATGCAAATGGAGCATGAGGCAGGTACATCCTACCTGTGGCTCATCGTTGGTGTAATTGTGTTACTGTTCTCCATCGCCGCCTATATCTGGGCATCACGTACACAGGGCAAAATTCTGGGCCACATGAAAAAGAAAGAACGGGCGGACATTCAGAAAAAAAGTCGATCCCTTCGGCTGGCTGCACATGTAATGATGGCTGTGTCGATTATTACGTTTGGCCTGTTCTTCATGCAAGGAGCAGGTAAAACATATAATGTAGCCGATCTGGAATCCAACGCGACAATCGACGTGACAGACGATAAATATTATGGGGCTGACCATACGGAGGACCCTATCCAGTATGAGATGACAATTCCAACATCCGGGCCGCATAATCCGCATGATATCAAGTTTGGATTTTACACCGACTTCCCGGGCTATAATTACCTGGTACACAATCTGGAACACGGGGATATCATCATCTACTATCGTGAGAACGCAAGCGAGGATTTGAAGGAACATCTGAAATACCTCGCTAAATTCCGCGAAGCCGGAGCAGGTATTCTGGCTGTACCCAACAAGGATATTCCCGAAGGCAGTGAAGTCGTGGTGACCGCATGGACCAAAACGATGAAACTCGACCAATTCGACGATGCCAAGGTAGGTACTTTTATCAATAAATATATTAATCAGGGACCTGAAAAGATTCCTGCCTCTGTTCGCCAGGGCGGCGGAACAATGTAATGGCGTAATCACTTAGTCATGTGAAGGCATCAAGTCGTAACCATGAAGCTTGTACCAAAATAATGTACATGGTCAATATAATATTAAAACGTAATTAGCTCCCGGATCAAAATTGACTTGGGGGCTAATTCTTTATCGCCCGGATGCCGATATTTCAAGTAGAAAAATGTATATTTGATATACAATACATACGAACCAAAGAAGCGACAAACACCATCTAAAGAGACAAAGAGACGATTCATCCAACAGATCAAGGGGGAACACTTTTACCAATGAACAGTTTGTTTATGAGGATCTTTTTATTTTTTTCCTGTCTGATGCTGGCCGCGGGTGCGGTTCTTGGCATTACCATGTACCGTTCATCGGCGCAACTGGTCGAACAATCCATGGGGATGCAGGCACAGGCTGTGGCTGAACGGGCAGCTGCATTAATTGATACTTCTCTGTATGCACCACTCAGTACCGGACAGAACAAGACAGCGTATTATGGCACATTGCGTGAGCAACTCAGTCAACTGCGCGAGGCCAATGGGCTCAAGTATCTGTATACACTGGGTACACGCGAAGAAAATGGAACTAATACATATTTCTATGTTGTGGATGGGGCCGCTGCCGATGTGGCAGAGGACGACTTCTCCCCTTACGGTTCCGCAGAAGAGACCCCTTACGCGGGTATGTTACAGGCTTTTGAGCAGAATGAACCTATTCGAGGCGAACTCACCCAGGATGACTATGGAGCTACCATTACAGCGTATGTGCCCATCCATGGGGCTGACGGAAAAGTGTTGGGGTTAGTCGGTGCGGATCTGGATTCCACTGCGGTCTATGAACTGATGTCTCGCAACCGTATGACCATGATCTGGACAGCGCTCGTTATTGTGCTGCTCAGTGTCTTGTTGGTGTATGGATTCGCACACTACTTGACCCGCCCGTTGGTGAAACTGAAGAAGTTGATTACCGAAGTGGGAAAAGGCGACCTGACCGTCAACGTCGAACTTGGACGAAAGGACGAAGTCGGACAGCTGGCTTCCGAATTCAAACATCTGGTCACAGGTACCCGTGATGTTATGACGGGCATCCGTCAAAGTTCCGATTCTCTGCTGCAAGCCGCAGAAGGTGTATCGAAACACTCGCAGGCAACTGCCGAAGCGAGTCAGCGTATTGCCGAGCATACCCATCATACAGCCAGTGGAGCTGCCGAACAGGTGGCACGAGCAGGCGAAGTCACCGTTGCCATGGAAGAGATCACGCGCAGCATGCAGCATATTGCGAACTCTTCTTCTATGGTCGCGGATGTCTCACAGGAAACGACCAATAATGCAGTGCAAGGTCAAGCCAACATCAATACGGCAATAGACAGCATGGACAAAATTCATCAAGCGAATGTGCAGATGGTGGCCTCCACCTCTCAGCTAGAGCAGTACTCTGATAAAATTGAGTCGGTTGCACATCTAATGAAGGGTATCGCTTCACAGACCAATCTGCTCGCCCTTAATGCGAGTATTGAAGCGGCTCGTGCAGGAGAGTATGGCAGCGGGTTTGCAGTGGTTGCCTCAGAGGTTCGCAAGCTTGCGGGGGAATCAGAGCAATCGTCCCAGCATGTCACCGAACTGATCGCCGAGATGACACGTCAGACTTCCCTGTTGTCAGAACATATGTCAGCAAGCACATCTGCCGTACAGTCCGGTCTCGCTGTTGTACAGGAAGCAGGTCGTTCGTTCACATCCATTCATACCGGAATTGAGACGATGAATGAACGTCTGCACGAAGTATCCGCAGCATCCGAGCAGCTGTCTGCCAGCGCAGAGGAAGTGTCCGCTTCCGTGGAGGATATGGAGCATATCTCGCGCGAATCCTCTTCCAGTATCCAACAGGTGTCACACGCTACCGGAAGCCAGCTGCAATCCATGGATGAGATGAGTGCATCCGCTGAATCCCTCCGGGTACTTTCCAGTGAACTGAGCGGGCTAATTAGTCGATTTAAAATATAGCGGGCAGCTTAGATTGTTAGATATAGCCTATAGCCCACAACAAAAAAGCCGCACGGCAGGGACGGGATTATGGGGTCAACCCCATTTCCAGACACTGCCTGCGGCTTTATTTTTGTTGTACCTTTAAGGATGGCGAGCCCTAAGGCTGACTGAATTAGTAGCGCTGCGGAGCAGCTTTTTTACCCAAATCCGTCATGTACGTAAAGAACGCTTCCGGATCGGTATCATACACCAGTTGTACTGGGCGTCCGTCTGCTTGCTCCACTGTGCGGCCTTGGCTAGGACCATCCGGGATGACAATACAGTTGACCGTTTTCTTCTTCACGATGTCCTCGCGTCCAACGGAAGCCGTTGTCAGCACATCCCACAGATAATATGTGGAATTTGTCTCACTGTACACCAGTGGCGGACAACCTGCGTAACAGTTCCCCAGGAAATCTACACCTTCGAAGCGACGCTCTGCTGCCCAACGGTTACGAACGGCTGGAGTCAGAGGTACTTTGTTGGTGCTTTCGAGTGCAACCAGATCGATCTGGATGCCGCTCTGCCATACACGGTAAGCCGCTTCCGGGTCCCAGAATACGTTCCATTCCGCTGTGCCGTCATGCTCGGGCTCTTCTACGTTACCACGCTCGAATGTGCCACCCATCCATACCAGCTTGTCGATTTTCTCTTCAATGTCTGGTGCTTCGTCCAGTGCACGCGCAAGGTCTGTCAGTGGTCCTGTGAACAGGAGCAATGTTTTGCCTTCGGTGTTACGCACTTTCTCGATCAGATGCTGGTGTGCCGGAATAGCAGAGAGTGGTGCTTCCATTTTGCCGGACTCGTTCAGTACAGGAAGTGCATCTACATAGAAGGAATGCAGTCTCCACGCCGCAGGAAATGGATTTTTTCCTCTGGAGTTGGATTTGGATACCTCTACGGAATATGTACCGAAACGATCGATAATTTTACGGCTGGCATCTGTTGCTGGCTCCAGATATCCGTCTGCCGGAATAACCGATACACCGGTTACATGTACATTGTCCATTTGCAGAAGCATGAACAGCGATACGAGGTCATCCACGCCGCCGTCATGGTTAAAATACACATTAAGTTGGTTCGTCATGCTTGCTTTCATCCTTCCCCTGGTTGTCCCATTGATGTTGATTCATCCGTCTGCCCTAAGCCGACGCTTCCTCTATTATGTCCCATAACCCTTGTCTACGTAAACCTTCCCTACGCAAAGAAAACAAGGATCACGCCTCATCCTGCGGATATTTTACAGTTCCACCATTCCATCTCAGGAGCAGACCCGTTCAACTAATTCCATGCCATTGTTATGCAAAAAGAAATGGACAGCCGGCTCGAAGCCCCGCTGCCCATACTACCCATCCATGCATTACACGGACTGGTTCTG
The DNA here is from genome assembly GCF_038595085.1 of Paenibacillus sp. FSL R5-0749. Lineage (NCBI taxonomy): Bacteria > Bacillati > Bacillota > Bacilli > Caryophanales > Paenibacillaceae > Paenibacillus > Paenibacillus sp. FSL R5-0749. Next base: position 6,285,566 of record NZ_CP152005.1, read on the forward strand.
TTTCTCTTCATTCTTCTCGGCAATCGGTACATACTTGCCTGGCCAGAAGGCCCATTTGCCCAGCAATGTGGTGATTGCCGGAACCATGAACGGACGTACTAGGAATGTATCCAACAACACACCAACAGCCGTTATAATACCAAACTGTACCAACACCTGAATTGGCAATGTAGCAAGTACCGCAAAAGTTCCTGCCAAAATCAGGCCGGCAGAGGTAATAACGGAGCTCGTCTCACCGACGCCTTCCTTAATGGCTTGACGAAGCGGCATCGTTTTGCGTTTCTGCCAGATGCTGGAGATCATGAAGATGTTGTAGTCTTCACCCAATGCCACCAGGAATACGAAGGAATACAGCGGAATCGCGCCTTGGATAGCATCTGCGCCAAGGCCATAGTGAATGATGATCCAACCCAGACCCAGTGCAGAGAAATACGACAGAACAACCGTTGCAATCAGATACGCCGTAGCTACAACAGAACGCAAGTATAATAGCAGCAATAGTGTAATCATGCCGATGACCACCGGAATAATGATCTTGGCATCCCGTTCTCCAGCCACTTCAATGTCATACTGCTCTGCTGTCTGACCATCAATCCAGACCTGACTGTCCGCATTGGTTACACCGGCATCTTGAAGCGCCTGTTCCGCAGTAGCCCTCAGATCCGGAATATGCTGCATCGCCTCCATGGAGTATGGATTCAGATCGAATTCCACATCAAAGGCGGTAATGTTGGCGTTCTCGGCACCCTGTTGGGCATCGCCTACTTTGCTAATGTAGTCCAGTGATTCGAGACGCTGCTTCAGATCGGTTTCTTTGCCACCTGAATCTACAATCACTTTTACCGGAGCCAGCTCGCCTTGGGAGAACTGTTCACCAATGACCGTGAAACCTTCGCGGGAAGGTACATCCTCCGGGAACGAAGACAACAGATCATATGTGAATTTAACCTGAGTTGAGAATGCTGCCAGTCCTCCCAGCAGTACCACGGTAATTGCAAGCACAGCCCAAGGTTTAGTGACCACCGTACGGCCAATCCAGCTTTCCTTCACTTTGCGTGGAGCAGGAGCCGGCTTGCCTTTTTTCTTGGCACGTTCCACTTCCATCTCATGAGTACGCGGTACGAACGGGTAGAATGAACCCCGGCCGAAGATCGCGAGAAGTGCCGGAACCAGTGTCAGACTTGCTATAAACATAATAAAGATGGACAGACTGAATGGTACGGCAAAACGATGATATGCCCCATATTCAGCCAGCAATAGCACCAGCAGTGCTGCAACGACCGTGAATCCACTCATGGCAATAGCGCCGGAAGATCCGGTAATGGCCTGGAAAATGGCTTTCTTTTTGTCCGGCTCATGATAGAGAATCTGGCGGTATCTGGAGATCATAAACAGGCAGTAATCCGTTCCTGCTCCAAATAACAATACAGTCATGATCGAGATGGACTGTGCGTCCACCGTAATCCAGCCTTGATCCGCCATGAATCCGAGTATCGGACTGGTCACCATATACGCGAATCCAACCGCAATAATTGGGATAATCGCGAGTACCGGTGAGCGATAGATCAATAGCAGCAACACCAATACCAGTACAACCGTAGCGATCAACAAGGATACATCGGCGGAGGAAAACAGTCCGCTCGCATCAATGGATATCCCTACGGGCCCGGTCACACGGGCAATCAGTGTATTGGTATCATCTATAGCCACATCGAACGGGTTTGCCCCGAAGATGTCTTGTGTTTTTTGCTCAAGTGCTTCAATGCCTTGCTCTAATTGTTCTGCATCGGCACCTTCATTGAAGAAAAGCGGCATAACCAGGGTGCTTCCGTCTTCCGAAAGCTGGCCTTTCAACGCCTGTGGCGGCAATTGATAGAGTGGCACAACGGACTGCTGCTGTTCTACCGGATCTTGATCCAGTCGTTCCGTTAATGCCTGAATGTTCTCAATCTGCTCATCCGTCAAACCGCCGGCTTGACGCCATACGATCAGCGCGGGCAATCCTTCACCACCAGGGAATTCCTTCTCGGCAAGTGCAGCTGCCTGAACCGATGGTTTGGACTCACTCAGATCCTGCGCGTTATTAGTTTCACGATCACCTACAGCAGGCCATACCATGCCAAGCACAACGGCGATAATGATCCATACCAACAGTGTAATCCATTTGCTTCGTTTGCCAGCAACCCAGCGACCATAACCCGAACCTTCCTGCATTGTCTCTTCATCTCCCTATTCTGTTTCTATGAAGCCCTATTTATGTGATGATGTAGTAATGAACCACGGGTCATAGTATAATCGACTTAATTATATATACCGGAAGGTTAATTTTGCAATGCCTAATTTGTGAACTTGCTAAACTAGCAATTAAATACGTAAAGAGGTCAGTGATTATGAGCAAAAAAACAAACATTCCCCGGTCTCCGGGCAGACCCAAAACGGGTGCCGATCAAGCATCTGTACAAACCAACATATTGATGACAGCTTCACGTCTGTTTATGGAATATGGGTATGAACCCGTCTCTCTTCAACAGATTGCTTCATTATGTAATGTAACCAAAGCATCGATCTATTATCACTTCACCAGCAAAGCCGATCTGTTCACCGTTGCCATTACACGCATGATGGCAATGAGTATGCAGCAGACTTCACTCCGCTTGGATGAACCTGGCACACTACAAGAGCGGCTGATCAAGGTTGCAGAAGCGAAGATGCAACACTCCCATATTGAAACCGAGACCATGATGCGAGAAGCCGAGAAGCATCTGAATACGGAGCAACTCAGCCAGATTCGAGAAGCCGAGGTTCGTATCTTTGAAGTGCTTGCGACCCACTTCCAGCAGGAGATGGATAACGGTTATTTGCGGGTCGCCAATCCCATGCTGCTTGCCCATGCATTTACGTCACTGCTCATGCTCGCGAACCGCGAAGATGTGCGCAACATGAATGGCGGCAGCATCAAGGAACTCGCACGGGAACTTGTTGCCCTGTTTCTGGATGGAGCGGTTAAACGGAACTAAAGATCGCCCCAGATTTGGGCCAATGCGGCAATACCCGGGTCAATGCGCTCCGGTTCTATTCCGGCAAAACCGATAATGAACTCTCTTTTGCCGTCTGTTGGTACGCTCCCGTTCGCCCACAAATATTCCGTTGAACTGATCTGTATCCCTGCATTAATCGCTGCGGTCACCAATTCTTTGGCTGACGATGTGGTTGCCATTCGCAGAACCAGATGAAATCCGGAATCTTGGCCCCTTATATCAACCCGATCTCCGAAATGTAATTGAATGGCCTGAATAATCAGGTCATGTTTTCGTTTGTAGACATTACGCATCTTACGAATATGCTTGCCCAGCTCCCCCTCACGCATGAACATCTCCAATGTTCTCTGATGAAGCCGGGAAGCCGACTGTTCGAATAGGATCGCCTTATACATTTCTTGAAAATCATCTAGCAATTCTCTGGGAAGTACCATGTAATGTACACAAAAAGCAGGTGCGAGTACTTGCGAGAAACCACCCATATAGATCACGCGACTTCCCTCACGCAGACCCTGCATGGAAGGAATTGGCCGTCCATAATACCGGAACTCCCCATCGTAATCATCCTCGATAATGTATGCCTTTGTTCGTTCTGCCCAATCCAGCAATGCTAATCTGCGTGTAATCGGCATGGTCATACCTAGCGGAAATTGGTGAGAGGGTGACACACCTACCAATTTAACTCCGGCCTTTTCCAGCTCCGTCAAGTTTATACCCTCATGGTCTAGTGAGATCGGAACAACCTGATAACCATAATTTTGGAATGTACCAGGTAACAGCCGGTATCCAGGATTCTCTACACCGATGGATTGGGTTGATTCTCCCTTGTGAAGCAAGGTCTGTGCCAATAGAGACATTAGCAGATGCTGTTCAGCACCTACAACAATCTGCTCGGGAGAACAGCTGACTCCCCTGAACTGCGCAAGATAGACAGCAATTTCACATCGTAACCCCCATTCTCCCTGTGGTTCTCCATAGAACAATAGCTCTTTTGCTTCTTCCCGCCAGATTCGATTAACATATTGGTGCCATTTCGCAATTGGAAACAGGCTGAAATCATTACGTGACATATGAAAATCATATTGAACGGCTCGGGCAGGGCGTATGCCCTGCTGATCTGACCCTACCGTTTGAGTTGCGGGAGCCTGCTCGGTTAACTGTGTATCTGTTTTCCCGATCTGCATGCCATGGTAGCTGTTCACCATGGCACGAACGCGATAGCCACGACGTGGCTGACTGTATATATATCCTTCGGCGATCAATTGTTGATAAGCCCATTCCACCGGTGTGGTACTTAACCCAAGCATCTCGGCAAGCTTTCGCACCGACGGCAATCGGCTATGTTCAGCCCATTCCCCGTGAATGATCTCTCTTTTGATATGATCTGAAAGTTGTACATAGATTGGCGCACTATCGTTCTCATCCAGCTTTGGTAATTGAATCATCCTGCTGCACCTCATTTGTCCTGTGAAATTTAATCAAACTGTATATTTGGAAGTATACAGTATTGGGATATACTCTTGTCATTATCAATATGTAATACCAATTTTAAGAGGCAGGGCATTCTTACTCTTTTCGAAAGCCTTGAACTATAGGAGGAACAACTTATGTCACATTCAAAACCATCCCCACGCATCCCCCGTCTGCTGGAAACAAAGCGCATATACCTGCGTCCTTTCGAGATTACAGATGTGGATGCTTACTTCCCCGGTCTGTTTGACACTGAGATGCGCAGGCTGACAGGAACACAGAATAGTTTCACACGCGCTCAGGTTGAACGTTATGTTGAAAACGCAGCACAGGATGATTCCAGACTCATGCTACTTATTGCTTTACAGGAAAATGACCAGATCATCGGAGATGTCGTCCTGATGGACATGCATGCCAAGAATCGCAGTGCACATATTCGTGTGGCCATCGATCAGGCGGAGCATCAAGGAAAAGGCTACGGCAGCGAGGCGTTACTGCTTATGCTGGACTATGGCTTCGGTATCTGTAACCTGCATCGAATCGAGCTTGAAGTGTACGCCTTCAACGAGAGAGCTATCCGCACGTATGAGAAACTCGGATTCCAGCGCGAGGGTGTGAAGCGGGATGTCTTGTTCTACAATCACCAATATCATGATGCCATTCAGATGAGCATGCTGGAGGATGAGTTCAGGCAACGTCATATGAAAGGACAGGCAGGGAATAATTAAGTTTCCGTTCAGCCAAAATGAGACAAATAAACCGGGGATTTAGTACACCTCCCCGGTTAGAAACTTCAGATGACCCGTCAGCACCGATAGCTCGGCGGGTGTCTTCATATACAATTCGCCATCCGTGTCAGCTGACATTGGGGCATCTGTGTTCACTTTTAGCGTAGATGCCTTGAAGTATGAAATGCTCTCACTCTGGGGTTGCCAATCTCCCTCGGGCTTATGTGACAAGATCTCTCGCAGCAGCGGGATGCCTGTCTCATGAATAATGAGTACGTCTAGCTCCCCATCCTGCAATGCATCCGGTGCAAAAGGCAGGGCATTCGTTCCCAGAAAACGGCCGTTGGCTGCGTAGATCATTACCGCTTCGCCTTCCATCTCTTTCCCATCCGCCTCCAATTGATAACGAAACGGCTCCGTATGACTAATCGTCTGCAACGTGCTGATGAAATAACTGAGCTTACCCAGCGTGCCTTTCAGATTCTCGTTAATATTCTGCGATGCATCACTGATCAAGCCAATACCAAAAAAGTTCGTGAACACCCGATCATTGGCTCGTCCAACATCAATAGATACTACCCGACCTGCGAGCATTTCTTGTGCAGCAGTCTCTGCATCGGGTGAAATGCCGAGCGAACGCGCAAAGTCATTACAGGTGCCTCCAGGCAATATGCCAATTAACGGAGGATGCTGCAGATCAGCCAGTCCATTCACGCATTCATGCACCGTGCCATCCCCACCCAGAATAAACACCACATCGAATTGTTCACCGCGTTCACGACACAACTTCTCTCCTTCGCCGGGTTCATCGGTACGCACAATGACGAGTTCATGGACAGCGGGGGCCAGTACACCAACCACGAGACCCACTGTATTCTCACGATTGGCCTTGCCTGAATGATGATGATGAATTAACAATGCTTTGTTAAACTCCATCCTTCTCTTCCTCCATTCCAATGCTTGTTAACCTTTACCCAAGAAGGTTGAATCCATAAACAATCCCTGCGCTAAGCACTCATCATTCCAAATAGGTTCCCCAATCAGATATGCATCCTAATCCTCATTCATTCGTAATAGCTATATAAATTCAACTATTTAGATAACTCGTTGATCTTACAAACCATTTCCTTGGTTAACCAGATGTATGCATGAGAAAAAGGGTTTCTCCGCACCTTAATGTCATAAGGCCGCAAATTTTGCTGGTGAGAACCCATTCAAAACGATTCAAAACGGTTATATCTATACCATATACGAATGGAGGGATTCCCTATGATTCCGGCAACGTTGGAACAATTGGAGCAAGTTCGCAAGGAATGCCGTACCATGGTTCGCAAAAGAGCTACCGCATCTGCCGGTACAACACTCGTTCCGCTGCCCGGTACAGACGTACTGGCTGATGTGGGGATGCTGATGCAGCTGTTGCCTGCCATTAACAATAAATTCGGATTATCCCAAAAACAGTTGGACGGCATGGACCCCGAGACCAAATCCATGATCTATGGATTCGTCATGTCCATCGGAAGCAAAGTCATCGGACGTATGGTGACGAAAGAACTGGTTGTCCAGGTTTTAAAAAGAGTTGGCGTACGCGTAGCTACTAAGTCCGTTGCCAAATTTGTCCCATTTGCTGGACAGGGACTGGCTGCTGCACTCAGCTTCACAGCTATGCGATATGTGGGTAACAAACATGTCGATGACTGTTATGAAGTCGTCAAACGCATGATTGAGCAGCGCGAATTGATCCCGGGTGAACCCGCTCCGTCTGCACTGGAGGAAGCTAACAGGGACAACATGAAGATAGAAGCGAGGTCGATCTCTAGCAACGGCGCAGATGAACCTGCTAAGGAGTCTAAGGATCAGTAACTAAAACGATCCATATCCTAATGTCACTCCTCTGGATATACGACAAATAGCCGGGAACCCCTACTAGGGGGCTCCCGGCTATTCTTGTTATTTACATTGTAATCAAATCGCCTGCGGTTGCTGCTCCGCAAACTGACTATTGTACAGATCCGCGTAGAAACCTTGACTCGCCATTAATTCCTCATGATTGCCCTGCTCAATCACGTTACCATGATCCATAACCAGGATCAGATCGGCGCCGCGAATGGTGGACAAACGGTGTGCAATGACAAAGCTCGTGCGATCCTTCATCAGATCATTCATGGCTTTCTGAATGAATACTTCAGTCCGTGTATCCACGCTACTCGTCGCTTCATCCAGAATGAGAATAGCCGGGTTCGCCAGAATCGCTCTTGCAATGGTCAGCAACTGTTTCTGCCCTTGAGAGATGTTCGACGCCTCTTCATTCAGCACCGTGTCATATCCATCAGGCAATGTACGAATAAAGTGATCCGCATGTGCCGCAACGGCTGCCTTGATGACATCCTCTTCCGTTGAACCTTCTCGACCATAGGCGATGTTGTCCCGAATCGTTCCGTTGAACAACCAGGTATCCTGAAGCACCATACCGAACAGACTGCGCAGCTTGCCACGCTCCATGTCCTTAATGTCGGCACCGTCAATCGTAATCCGACCATCCTGAATTTCGTAGAAACGCATTAACAGGTTGATCAGGGTCGTTTTACCGGCTCCCGTTGGTCCAACAATGGCTACGGTCTGTCCCGGTTTTACATCAATGTTCATGTTATGAATGAGCAGTTCATTTTCTTTATATCCAAAATTAACACCTTGGAATGTAACCGCGCCTCTAGGCTGCTGTAATTGCACGGGTTGTTTGGACTCCGGAACTTCTTCCTCTTCATCCAGCAACTCAAATACCCGTTCTGCCGATGCAATCGTCGATTGAATGATATTAGAGATATTAGCAATCTGGTTAATCGGTTGTGTGAATTGACGGGAGTACTGTGTAAAGGCCAGAATATCCCCGATGGAGATAGATCCGCGTGTAACGAAAATTCCACCAACCACACAGATCAGTACATAACCCAGGTTACCGACAAAACTCATGAGCGGCATAATAATACCGGAGATAAACTGGGCTTTCCAACCGGATTCATACAACTCTTCATTGACCTTCTCGAATTGCTGTACCGATTGTTCTTCACGTCCAAATGCTTTGACAACCTTGTGTCCCGTGTACATCTCTTCGACATGACCATTCAGTTCCCCAAGGGATTTCTGTTGACCCGCAAAGTGTTTTTGCGAACGGGAAGCGACTAGCATGACAACAACGACACTGAGTGGCAGTGTCAAAATCGTGATCAAGGTCATCCATGGACTAATCGTCAGCATCATGATAATTACGCCGACAATCGTGACGATGGACGTAATGAACTGTGCCAAACTTTGCTGAAGGGTATTACTGATATTGTCCACGTCATTCGTGGCACGGCTCAGTGTCTCCCCAGTCGTGCGGGAGTCGAAATATTTCAAAGGAAGGCGTCCAACCTTCGCACTGATCTGCTCACGCATGTCATAGACAACACGTTGGGCTACACCAGCCATCAGGTATTGCTGAATATACATGAATGCAGCACTGAACAGATAGAGCCCGCCAAGCAGGTATAATACTTTCATCAATGCAGGAAAATCAATCCCGGCTCCCTGCACACCCTGAAGGATGGCAATGGCGCCTTCACTAAGTATATCCGTACCTTGGGCCATGATCTTAGGACTGATGATACTGAATACGGTACTCAGAATGGCAGCAACCAGCACCCCAAGTAGACGAGAACTGTGGGGCTGTAGATAACGAATCAAACGCCGCAGTGTGCCTTTGAAATCTTTTGCTTTCTCAGCGGGAGGTCGCATGCCCATACCCGGACCGGGTCCCGGTCCGCGAGAGGCACGGGGTGCTTTATGTTTTTCTGTATGATCACTCATGCGATCTCCTCCTCAGTCAGCTGGGAGGATACAATTTCGCGATATACTTCATTGTGCTCCAGCAGCTCTTTATGTGTTCCTGAACCGACAATTCGTCCCTCATCCATAACCAGAATGCGATCGGCATCCATTACTGTACTTACACGCTGGGCAACAATCAGCACAGCCGCTTCTGTCGTTTCGGACTTCAGCCCAGCACGAAGTTTAGCATCCGTTTTGAAATCGAGGGCAGAGAAACTGTCATCAAAGATATAGACTTCCGGACGGCGAACAAGTGCGCGAGCGATGGACAAACGTTGTTTTTGTCCACCAGACACGTTGTTACCCCCTTGTGCAATTAGGCTGTCATATCCATCTTTCATCTCGGTAATGAAGTTCTCTGCCTGAGCCGTACGAGCCGCATGAACAACTTCATCCATTGTGGCATCGTCTTTCCCGTGACGGATATTCTCCGTAATTGTACCCGTGAAGAGGACTGCCTTTTGTGGCACAAAGCCAATTTTGGCCCGCAAATCTTCCTGCCGAAGTTCCCGCACATCCGTACCATTGACCCGAACGCTGCCTTCAGTCACATCATAGAATCGTGGAATAAGACTGAGCAATGTCGATTTCCCGGAACCCGTACCCCCAATAATGGCTGTTGTCTCACCTGAACGAGCTGTGAAGGATATATCGGACAACGCTGGATTCTCTGCGCCCGGATAACGGAAAGTTACATGGTCAAACTCAATCATCCCCTGCATGGATTTCATGCCACGAGGCTGCTCGGGGTTGCTAAGATCCGGCTGCATATCAAGTACTTCGTTAATCCGTTCTGCCGATGCTGAAGCTCTTGGAATCATGACAAAGATCATGGAAACCATAATCAGTGAGAACATGATTTGCATGGCATATTGAATGAAGGCAATCAATGCACCGATGTTCATATTGCCGCTGTCAATCCGCATTCCACCAAAATAAAGAATGGCAATCATCGAAAAGTTCATAACCAGCATCATAACAGGCATGATGGTCGCCATGAGCACATTAACTTTAATAGAAGAATCTCTCAGTTCCGTGTTGGCCCCGTTAAAGCGCACGCGCTCATGCTCACCACGGTTAAAGGAACGCACGACACGAATCCCTGTTAACTGCTCACGCAGCACCAGGTTGAGGCGGTCCAGCTTTTTCTGAATGGTTTTGAACAAAGGTAAACCCTTGGAACCAATCAGCGCAATGGCTCCGCCCAGTACAGGCAGCACGACCAGGAAGATCGTAGATAATTTGGCGTCCTGCGAGACCGCCATGAAGATACCACCGATACACATCAATGGAGCCATAATCATCATGCGCAGCATCATCGTAAGTACGTTCTGTACCTGCGTGATATCATTCGTCGTACGCGTAATCAGGGAAGCCGTACCCATCTTATCGAACTCCTGGAGCGAGAAGTTCTCCACATGGCGGAATACTCTACTGCGAAGTTGTTTGGCAAATCCACCCGCAGTGCGGGAGGAGAGGTAACTGGCGATCACCGAACACGCTGTTCCGCCAATCGCAATGACCAACATCCATCCACCAATCTGCCAAATATAAGGGACATCTCCCTTAATGATGCCAAAATTCACGATATCCGCCATTAACGTAGGCAGGTACAATTCGGCAAGCGACTGAAACAGCACCAATACCAGAATGAAGATAATCGGTATTCGATAAGGCTTCAGCATGCGAAACAGTTTCATCATGGCGTATCATCTCCTTGTGTGGACGTCTCCGTCTGTTGGAAAACCACTGTATCAAAAAAGGTATAAACCTTGGTCAACAACTCCGTCAATTGAATGCTTTCTTCCTCACCCAAATGCTCGACGAGCTGGTTGAACGTTTGCATGCGCTCCTCATGTGCCGCCCTAATAATGTTCCGCCCTGCCTCTGTAATGGTGATACGCACAGCACGGCGATCCGTCGGGTCCATGGTCCGTTCGACAAGCCCTTCATCCTCAAGCCCACGAATAACCGGGGTTATTGTTGGTGATTTCACCCGCAGTAACGCACTGATTTCCGATACTTTAAGTCCTGGGCGACTCTCATTCAGTTCTCTCTCAAAATCTGGCGGATTATCCCGCCAGTCCAGACGTTCTCCTGGATGCGTACCATGCAGCAAACAAGCCAGCACCATAATTTCATTATGATTGCGCCCATGAGGTTTATTTTGCCTCCACTTGCCTTTATTAAACTGCATGATGGAGTATAAAAGCTTCTGAGCGACCGGATCTATACCAGTCATATTGGGTTCCTCCTTCTTTCTTTATCAATGCATAGATATCCAATATCATAGGACACCTATTAAATAGCATCACAATTAAATAGATATGCAATTAATTAGGTTTACTAAGTATATTATCGCAGGAAGCGAAAGTCAAACAACTAAAAATAACCAAGAGTAACCCATACTAAACGCTTATAACCGCTTCGTTATTGGCTTTGTCATTTTGCCGTCAATGAAGCTGGCTATAGTTATTGTGCGCAATATCAGGAAGGAAACTCAAAAAAAGCTCCCATCCAATACTCCGGTAGATGAATACCCGGTGTACTTAATGGGAGCATTGTTATACATATGGAATGAAAGAAACAAGGTAGCCTCTCTTATTGCAAAATTAGATGAACTTGTTGAGCATCACACATCACCTATCATGACTTTGAAGCAGAGACCGTTTTAAGCACTGAGGCAAATGGGAAATACTCTTTTGCATTGTTGTAGGCGATGCCCTGTACGATCTGACCAAGCAGCTCCATATCCTGCGGTGCCTCCCCTTGTTCGGCCCATTCACCGATAAGGTTGCAGACCAATCGACGGAAATACTCATGCCGGGTGTACGACAGGAAGCTGCGTGAATCGGTCAGCATACCGACAAATCGGCTCAGCAGACCCACATTCGCCAGTGCTTTCATCTGGGCGAGCATGCCGTCCTTCGTATCATTGAACCACCAAGCTGCACCAAGCTGGATTTTGCCTGGAATACCACCGCCCTGGAAACTGCCGATGATCGCTGCAAGAACTTCATTATCCCTTGGATTTAAGGAATACAGAATCGTTTTGGGTAACGCCTGCTGCTGTTCTAACGCATCGAGCAATCCAATCATTGCTGATGACAGTGGTGTATCATTCACGGCGTCATAACCGGTATCCGGCCCAAGCTTGGCAAACATCCGTGTATTGTTGTTACGGGCTGCATTAATGTGGAACTGCATCACCCAACCGCGCTCTGCATACAGTTTGCCGAGGAACGTCAATGTGACCGTCTTATACTTGTCCTCTTCCTCACGAGTTACCTTCTGACCTGCAAGCGCCTTCGCAAAGATCGTAGCCGCCTCTTCGCGAGTAGCCACGCCGTAAGGAACATAATCGAGTGCATGGTCCGAGACTCGACCGCCAACAGAATGGAAGAATTCCACCCGGGACTCCAATGCAGCAAGGAAGGATTCATAATCGGAAATCGCTGTGCCGGAGGCTTGTGACAACTTGCCAACCCATTCGGTGAATGTATCCCGGTTCAATTCCAGTCCTTTATCTGGGCGGAAAGAAGGCAATACCGCCGTATCAAAGCCTTCAATCTCCTGAATCTTTAGATGATACTCCAGCGAATCGGTAGGATCATCGGTTGTGCACACAACAGTGACATTGGATTTGGTAATCAGATCACGTGCACCGAATCCGTCGCTGTTCAGTTTGGCATTTACTTTATCCCATATAGCTGGTGCGCTAGTCTCGTTCAATACTTCGTAAACGCCGAAATATCGCTGTAATTCCAAGTGAGACCAGGCATACAGCGGATTACCAATCATCATGGGTACTGTTTTGGCGTAAGCCAGGAAACGATCGTAATCGGTCACGCCTTCGCCGCCAGTTACATATTGCTCTTCAATTCCGTTAGCGCGCATGAGCCGCCACTTATAGTGATCACCGTATAACCAGGCCTCCGTAAGATTGCCAAAGGTTTTGTTCTCGTAGATCTCCTGAGGACTGAGGTGGCAATGATAGTCAATAATCGGCATGTCTTTGGCATAATCCTCATATAACTTGACCGCCGTTTCATTATGCAGCAAAAATTGTTCATCCAGAAAAGATTTCATTCGCCTCGCACGCTCCCTTTAGGTGAGTTTACGTTCATATGGGTTCACTTCCCATCTTTACGCTACACTGTTTGCCATCAAAGTTCAATATAAAATGATAGCGTTATCAAAAAAGGTTGATTTAGGCATATATTCGGGAACAAGGTATACTGGATTTAACGCAAGGATGCTGATCTGAAGATTACACAAGGAGATGAATTTGAATGAAAATTACTTTTCTCGGCACAGGAGATATGTTCAGCGTGGAACAGCACCACAATAGTATGTTGGCTGAATTCGAAGACACGCATCTAGTCATTGATTTTCCGGAATCAAATGCCAAAGCACTCAAGGAATATGGATTCCCCATGACCGATATCCACAATGTTTTCATTTCACATCTACACGAAGATCATATTAATGGTGTACAGATGCTGGGGTATTACGCACAGATCGTGGGCGATCGCAAACCCCGTCTGTTCATCCATGAACAATTGGTAGATCCGCTCTGGAACATACTATCCCCCGGCATGCGCTACACAACGGATGGTGAACGTACCATGAGTGATTACTACGATGTTGTTCCCCTGCCAGATGGAGGCACATTCGAACTGGGCGGTGTGACGTTTGAGACATTTCGGACGCAGCATGTTCCCGGTATGGTCAGCAATGGGTTAATCGCCAAGCCTTACTTCTATTACAGTGCAGACAGTACACTCAACCAGGAACGGGTGGAGCAAGTTGCCGCTGATGTGCAGCTGATTTTCCATGAATGTCATATGCATGATCTGGTGATCAAATCTCATACCTCATTGAAGGAACTGGAGCAACTGCCAGCCGAAGTGAGACAGAAAACCGTGTTGATGCATTATCATGACGAGTACGCGGATGCGGACAAACGGGAACAATTCAACCGCGATCATGATCTGCGAATGGTTGGCACGCTGGAATCCTTTGAGTTGGAGTGGTAAATCATAAACCTGAGAAGCCTGGAGCTTTTTCAATGGAACGAAGTGAGTTCAATCAAATGTGGGATACGATGAACCAGTATTTCGAAAAGTAATAACCTAATCATGCCGTTTGATGAACAGGCAGTACCTACTTAAAGTTCCTAATAGGGCACTGTCGGGTGCTGCCTTGTTCTATTCTTCTTTCTCCCATGACTTCATATATTCAATCGTCCTCGGAGACGGCTCGGCCTGGATATAAAAATAATCTTCGGTTCGCTGATTATTCGGCCCATAGGAAATTTTGATATACATATCTGCATAACCCTGGATGATATTGCTGTCGATCTCCGCTTTTGGCTTCAAAGTATAACTTCTGCCCAAACCCAATCCAAGCGGTTCCTTATCCGGCTCCAGACTTACCTCGTATGTATTGCTCACATTGGAATGAAATAACTCTCCGACATCCATTCGATTCATCATCTCGGGATCGAGGGTGAAGGATTGAATAACATTTACCATAGGCACCCGAACTTCATTTACCAATATTTCATAAAAAATCCGGTCAACTCCGGATACATGACTCACATCGACTGTTGCCGTCAGATTATACTTATCTGGTGAATGCCCCTGAAACGATTCTGGTCGCTTCATAACCCTCTCATTCAGATCTCTACGCTCCGAGTTATATGTATATTTATCGGTTCGTATCGGTTCGCCCCCTGGTCCCTGATTTGTCCCCAAACTGCAAGCTCCTAGACAGAGGGCTATTACTAATAGATACATGACCAACGGGAAGAAACGGTTCAACTCTCTTTTCGGGCTCATGCCATCCCCTCCTTCTCTAATCCTTTGTATGAATATCACTTATCCAACGTCTCATTTGGTTTTTTACATTTGTTTTTCTCATTTGATATTCTAACGCTCCATATTTGGATTATTGTACCATGTAGTAAGATATGAAACCGAACGTTTCCTTTTGACTTCAAGTTTTCATTTCATCTTTTTACTTCACGTTCATATTTGCAGCAGTGATTCGTTTGGCTATGATGAGCGTTTACCCACGTTTAGCTAACGAATCTTAGAAGCCTTAATTATTCAAAATCTGAGGTTATCAGTATTCTAACGAATCTCAAACGCGTTAATCTGATGATGTTGCTCCAATTGGCGCTATTAAAATCACTTTTGGCAGTAATAAGGTTACTGAGATTCGTTAGGAGTTCAATAAGGCTAATTTGGTGTAAATAAGGCGGGCTGAGTTTGTTAGGCGTTCTGTTGAGTTGGAGTTTTGGCCATCCATAGAAAAATGCAAAAACCACCTGAACATAGGAGTGCCTGCTCCCCTGTTCAGGTGGATTATCGATCGATTTATACACCATTATTCATATCATCCATCGGTGCATCTTTTCTTTTCTTATATATTGCCTGATATACGCCGTTACTCAGCGTCAGCGCAGTCCTCATTCTGCTCAGGCAGGGCCCATACGGAGACGCCTCCACCGCACACATGGAAGGTGGCCCAGCCGTCTTCCTCGATGGTAATCTGATCCTCACAACTGTTCGTCAGATCCACCCAGACTTCACCAGCACGATGCTCTCCGATGAACATTCTTTTCTCACCGTCATCCCCGTTGGAGATAACGACTGCACAACCGGAACCTTCGATTTCCTCTACGCCACGACGCACCCAGCCAATCGTATTGGCGTGATCGAAGTAGTCTTCCTGCTCCCCATATGCCTTGTTGCAGCGCGCAGACAGCAGAATGTCCAGAATTTCTTTTTTGCCATCCACAGGTTCAGGACCACCAATACCATAATAATCCCCGTAAAATACAACCGGATATCCATCACGTCGTAATAGTGTCAACGCATAGGCACTCGGCTTAAACCAGTCTCCAATCCAGGATTCCAATGCTTCATGGGGTTGGGAGTCATGGTTATCTACAAAGGTTACCGCATGGGTAGGATGGGTCTGGACCAAGGTGTCATCAAAAATTTTGGAGAGATCAAAGTCTCTGCCTGCAAGCGAAGCCTCATGCAATTTGTAGTGAAGTGACACATCGAACAGGTCGATCTGGTAGTCAACCGTATCAAGGAATTCACGACATGCATCCAGATTAGAGTTCCAGAACTCACCTACGATGTAGAAATCCTGACCGCGCTTACGGATCATCTCTGCTGCGAACTCCTTGATGAATTCGTGGTTGATATGCTTAATGGCATCCAGCCGGAACCCACCGCACTGGAGGGTGTCAATCAGCCATTTCCCCCAATCGATCATCTCGCGTCGCACATCCGGATGGTTATAATCTATGTTGGCGAACATCAGATAATCGTAGTTGCCAAACTCATCATCGACATTCTGATTCCAGTTCTTGTTCTCACCTGCGATGCGGAATACACCGCTCCGTTCTCCCTTAGCATCATAGTCCGTACCGTTGAAATGTTCGGAGCTCCACTTAAAGGAGGAGTATTGATCGCCGCGACCCGGAAATGTGAATTTGGTCCAGCCTTCAATTTCGAACGGCTCAGAAATTTCCTTCGTCCGATCATTGGGATCAACCTCAATCACTTTAAAGACTTCCGTCTCATCTGCTCCGGCCTTGTGATTCATGACCAGATCCACATAGACGGCAATTCCGTTCTTCTGACACTCGGCAATGGCCTCCACCAGTTCCTGCTTGGTGCCATATTTGGTCCGCACGGCACCCTTTTGATCAAATTCGCCCAGATCGTACAGATCATATACACCATAACCTGTATCTTCTGCTGACACTGCCTTGGTTACGGGTGGTACCCATACCGAGTCAATACCTTTGGCTTTCAGTTCCGGGGCCATTTCAGCCAGTCGCTTCCAATGATCTCCGTCTGCAGCCAGGTGCCACTCAAAAAACTGCATCATGGTATGATTTCTCTTCATTATAACCGACCTCCTTGATTGCTTTCGAAGCGGACCGCGGAACGGATAGGGTAATCGCCGTTGTTCGTTCGTTGCTAACCAAGTTATAACCCTTTCACCCTACCCTTCAATCATGTAAGGGAAGAAATTTGAAAAAAAATGTTAAACTCCTTGGTTCCGCATTTGCCTGATTCCATTGGAACTGCTCTGAAGGTGCAATATCAGATTCGTTTATAGTCCCGCCACTCCTCGGGCAGCAGGGAACGGTACGGTTCTTGGATAAAACGATCGTCGACCAGCACCAACACGCCCTTGTCTTCTTCCGTTCGAATCAGCCGTCCACCCGCCTGCAGCACCTTGTTCATTCCCGGGAAAATATAAGCGTAATTAAATCCGTTGCGTCCTGTCCGATCATAATAATCACGTAATACGTTGTTCTCCAGACCAATCTGCGGCAGCCCCGCACCTACCACCACAACGCCATTCAAGCGGTCTCCCGGCAGATCGACACCCTCCGAGAATACACCACCCATAACGGCAAACACCAGTCGTGTTCGTTCAGGATTCGGCTGGAATCCATCCAGAAACTGCTCCCGTTCCAGTTCGTTCATGCCCTGCTTCTGTATGACCGTATCCGCTTCACTTGGAAGCTGTGCATAGGTGTCATAGATCTCGCGCATATAAGGATACGACGGGAAGAACACCATCAGATTGCTGCGCGGCCATTCGCTTACCAGCTGTTGCAGCATCTCCGCAATGGGGCGCCGGGATTGTTCCCGGTCTTTATAACGAACAGATAAGGGCATGAGTCTCACATCCAACTGTTCACGCTGAAAGGGTGAGGGAATCTGCAACGTATAATCTTCTTCCTCTGCACCCAGCATATCCCGATAATAGCGAAGGGGTGACAATGTTGCCGAGAAATGAATGAGGGAGCGGAAGCCTTTGGCTGTCTGACGAAGCAGTACCGAAGGATCGAGACAGAACAACTTTACTCGCACTTCACTTCGAACGCACTCAGCATATGTGATAAAACGTTCATCGTACAGCTTGGCAATACGCAGAAAATTCTGTGCCGTAAAGTAAGCATCCAGCAGCAGCTGATCCGTCTCGGCATTACCCGAACCACCTTCAACAAGACATTGCTCCGCAACCATGACAAAAGGCTCCAACCGTTCAATCAGTTCCTCCGGGGCCTCCTGTTGAATGATTTTCCCCTCATCTCCACCATTTTGGCGAAGGGTAATCAGATACTTATCAATGGCCCCGGTGTAGTCAACAATAGCTTTGGCAGCAGGCACACTGCTGTCCAGCGACTGGAACTCCCTTTTCACATCCAGGAACACTGCCTTCTCCAGCTCCGCGGAAAACATCGTTCGACCACGATCGACCAGATTATGTGCCTCGTCCACCAGTAACACCGTCTTGCGTTTCTGCTCTTCCAACATTCTTTTCAGAGAAATACGCGGATCAAAAATATAGTTATAATCGCAGATCACCGCATCAGCTGCATACGCCGCATCCAGTGAAAACTCAAACGGACACACCCGATGTTTGCGCGCATACTGCTCAATAACCGGGCGTGTCATTAACGTCTCATGTTCCAGCATGTCCAGCACGGCTCCATTAATACGGTCATAATATCCTTCACACATGCCGCACTGCCCCGTATCACAAGCTTCCTCTTCCTTAAAACATATCTTGTCTTTCGCGGTCAGACTGATCACATGCATCTTCAATCCTTCCGATTGCATCCGGGCAAAAGCTTCTTCTGCCGCCACCCGTGTCGTCGTCCTCGCGGTCAGATAGAACAATCGGTTCGCTTCGCCTTCGCCAATCGCTTTGACCGTGGGGAACAGCACGGACATGGTTTTACCAATCCCTGTTGGTGCTTTGGCCATCAATCCCTGACCCTCGCGGATCGTCTTGTATACGGCTCCCGCCAACTTCCGCTGCCCCTCCCGGTATTTGCGAAAAGGAAACGGCAACTCTCGCACACTGATATCCCGCTCTTCTTCATATGCAGCAATCATCTCCGCATATGGCGCATAACCGGCAATCACTTCTGCCGCAAACTGCTCCAGTTCCTCTCGTTCTGCCATTCGGCGAAACCGTCTCTCTTCATGGGTCACCGAATGCACATACGTTAACTGCACTTGCATACGTGGTTCATCATGCTGGACAGCGTACATGTAGGCATACATCATGGCCTGCGCCCAGTGTACCGGAAGACCCTCTCCCAGATCATCCAGATTGCCCGCAGTTGATTTGATCTCATCCACCGTCAATTGACCCTCCAACCGAATCAGGCCATCACAGCGCCCTTCCACCACATAGGTCAGATCCCCGTGTTGGATCTCAGTTTCGAGCACAATCTCTTTCAGATCCTCCTCGGTATACTCCTTCTGTACCCGTTGGTGGATTCGAGTCCCCTCCTGCATCGAGGCATTGGTCCGGAACCCCGGACGTATGCTGCCACTGCGGTACACATACTCCACCAAAGGTCTTACCGATATCCGAATTGTTGTTGTCATACGATCACCCGTTCTGTTTGTAGTGATTATACTTTATCATGAAAAGACGTGCTCAAACCAGTTGATCCACCGATTGGACTCGCACAATCTCATATGCTATCTTGAGATAGAATGTACTTAATGAGGAGGCAGCTTCTATGTATATCTATTTGGTTCCTTCACCGATTCCGGATGCACTTGCTGCGTACCCGCATCTCACTTTGCGAAGCGAAGAGCATGTGCGTCTGGCGATTGAATCCGCAGAACGCCTGATGAATATTGAGTCTGATGATAAAGTAGCCGCATATGAAGCTTTCGATGCCGCAGGCTCCTGGACTGGCGGTGGTTTCGCTGTTCTGAACAATATCCCTGTGACAGAGGATGGTCGTGACGATTTTGAAGAACGATTCAAGAACCGTGCCCGCAAGGTAGAAGATGAGCCTGGTTTTGTCGGTATTCGTGTGCTTCGTCCTCTCAAGGATGATACGTATGTCGTACTTACACTTTGGCAATCCGAAGAACATTTCAAAGACTGGCAGGAATCTCAAGCCTATAGCCACGCTCACCGAAACCGCAGTACAAGCGAAGGCCTGACTGCACAGAAGCCCACCATGTTCCCCAGACCTTCTTACGTCACAACGTACACGATCGAATAACGGAATGGGTCGTATCTGGTTTTTATCGCGGTAACCCACGTTTTTTCACACCTCTTCCTGCGTGGAAGAGGTTTTTTGCCGTCCATTGTTGAAGGCTTTCATTTTTGACACAGCCATGCTGAGATAGGATAATACTTGTTAAATGAAACTTCGGAAGGGAAGGCGGTACCTTGTCACGCAGTTCACTCACCCGATTTCTAAGCGGACCTTTTATATTCTTTACCTTCATCATGATGATCAAAAGCTCACTGGCCTGGATCGTTATCTTCGATGACATCCCCGTCTGGAAACCTCTGCTGACCGAATTGCCGCTCATCTGGATCGGCTTCTGTCTAATTGAGTGGTTTGCTGCCAAGCGGCGGATGTGGATGTACCTTGCCATGAATTTGCTGCTCTCAGGCATTTTCTTTGCAGCCATCATGTACTACAAATATTACGGTGTAATCGTTAACTATCACGCGCTGGCACAGGTGAATCAGGTGACTTCGGTCAAGAGCAGCATGTTCTCGTTGCTTGACCCCTATTATTTGTTTATTTTTGCAGACGTTCTGATCATTGGGGGGATACTCGTTCGTCGTCGGATCAAGCTCGGGAGTACAGAACGCCCGAATCGCATTCCGCTTGAACGACGTGCCAGAAGACGGGTTGCTTCGGTCATTCTGATCCTGTCCATGATCCTGTGCATGCTCAACATCTACCCCAATCGGGCCAGTATGAGTGAGCTTACACAAGCAGAACAGATGGGCATCCTCGGTTACGAGGCGTATACCATCCTGGATCGACCTGATGAACTTGTGCCCGTTGCTCACATTGATCAGGCTGCCATCGACCAACTGAAGCAAACGACTCCACTTCCTGCGATTGTGAAGCAGGGTGCAGCGAGCGGACGCAACGTGATCATGCTCCAGATGGAATCGTTTCAGAACTTTCTGATTGGATTAGAGGTGGATGGACAGGAGATCACGCCCAACCTGAATGAATTGGCTAGACAGAGCCTGTATTTTCCGAACTTTTATCAGCAAGTGGGACAGGGAAATACATCCGATGCCGAATTCGTTGTGAATACTTCGTTCTACACCCCACCGAACGGGGCAGCAACGACTGTATACGCAGATAAGGCTCTGCCGAGTCTACCCAAGCTAATGGCGGCGAACGGATATCAGACAGCCACATTCCATACAAATGATGTCCGATTCTGGAATCGGGATCAGTTATACAAGGCACTTGGATTCGACCAGTATTATGATATTGATTATTTCGGCACACAGGATTCTATCGCCTTCTCGGCCTCGGATGAAGTGCTATATTCCAAAACACTGGATCAGCTGGAGTCCATGCAGTCTTCCGGTGATCCCTTCTATGCCCATATCATCTCCATGTCAGCCCACCACCCGTACACTTTGCCCGAAAACAAGGTGAAGCTGACGCTGCCTGAGCGTTACAAGGATACGTTGCCCGGCGATTATCTGATATCGCAGCACTATGCCGATCAGGCGATTGGACAGTTGATTGCTGGACTGAAGGAACGGGGATTATGGGAAAACAGCCTGCTCGTCCTGTATGGGGATCATCTGGGTCTCCCCATCTATTCACTGGATAAGCAAGACAGAGTCATCATGAAAGAGTTGTATGGTCGGGAGTACACATCAGCAGATATGATTAATATTCCGCTCATGATCTCGGCCCCTGGCGTAACCGCGGGTGTGCAGCTGGAACAGATCGGAGGTCAGGTGGACATTCTGCCAACGATTGCGGGACTCACCGGCGTATCATTGGAGGACCAATTACACTTCGGACAGGATTTGCTGCGTGAAGGCGGGAATCTTCTACCCGAACGATATTACCTTCCTTCCGGGTCGGTTCTAAACGATGCTTCTCTCTTCATTCCGGCGAAAGGATACGGGGATGGAACGCATTATTCCCTGGCTGATGCGGGCAGACAGGATGCCGGGCAACAGCAGATGGATGTTCCTTTGGAAGAGACGCCGCAGATTTCAGCGGGCAAGGTACCTCCAGCAATAGTTACATCCAGTAACAGTGAGGTTTCGTCTTCACGGTTTATAACCAAGGAACAGTATGATCGAGCATTGGATCTTGCACACTTGTCCAACAGTTATTTGAGCCAGCTTCCGGATCGACAGACTACACAATAGTTGAATCTTTTCACTCGAACTTATCCATACAGCGACCTTCCTCTGAATCATGTAGAGAACGGTCGCTATTTATATTACGGAACCAGACTAGGTAGCCTATCCATTCGTGAGCAGCCCATCAAAGAGCCAGTTGCCTTCCTCAGAACGAATGAAATAGAGATCCAATGCACCGTTTCCATCAGACCATACAGTAGCCATATGTAAAATGACCCGATCTGAATCCAGCGGATTAAATCCGCGATACTCCAGATTATTCAGGCTAACGTTTTGCAGAAAAGGTACTTCGTAATCTACCTGATCCCGTTTCGAAATAATGATATTGCTCTGCTGCGATATTTCTATGTTCGGAGAAGACACCGATTCAAGATATGCATAATCTTTAGATTGCATCGCTGCCATCAGTTTAAACGTAATATTCAGCGTTTCTCTTAAACTTTCTACTTCTTCCTGCTCTTTTGCTTTTTTTTCATCTTTTTCCTTCTGGTTGTTCCACACCTGCTCCTTCAGCAGTTCGTTTTCCTTCTGAACTTGTTCGATATCTATGGCATCCTTGCGTTCCCTCTGCTGTACATCTGGTAGTGAAGCATCGTCACTTGGAGTGCAGGCTGTTAAAAACAAAGCGAACATCGATATGAACAAAATTCTGCTTTTTCTCATCTAATCCCCTCCTTAAATAAAAATGAAAATAAACATATATCTTCCATATTAATGGTAACATATCCCACACAAATAAAAAGAGGATCTCGTTCGTTCTGAAAAATAAACCAAAAAGACCCGAACCCTGTTAGTCCAGGCTCGGGTCTTTCAACTCATTACAACGGCAGTAATGCAACCGACTTACGAACAGTCAATTGCTCTACCATGGCAAGCCACTCCTGTGGTTTGTTCGGTAGCACCGCATAATATCGATTCAGGAAATCAGCCACCAGACTGGCTGGCAATTCACTGAGTGACTCATCGCCTGGCATGAAGCACAGATCCAATCCGCCAACCGCTTCCCCATCCCCTTGCCAGGATGGATGAACGTACGGGAAATCCAGACGCTGGTATCCCAGATGCGACAATACTTCGCGGCGTACATACGGGTCCATCGGCTTGATCCCGCCAAATTCGTGATCCTGACTCAGATATGGGTTATAGATTTCGGCAAACATGCCGAACAATTCCTTCCCGTTGGCTGCCGCGAGCTTCTGCAGATCACGCTTGCGGTGATTGGCCAGGAAACTGCCGATGCCCAGACCTTCACGCCCAATAATCGTAAAGTCCGTCATGGCCACATTCCAATCCTCGTAATAACGGTACTCTGTCGCGCCAACGACCTGTCCCTCATGCACAGCCACGAATACCCGAATACCCGGATCTTCCAATGGTTCTGCCCAGAGCGGGAAGTCCAACACTTCTTCCCTTGGGAAGATCTCCTGCATCAGCTTGTGCATTTGGGCAAACAATGGATCGTTAATGGATGTAATACGCGTGAATTCCATGGATAAATGCCTCCTTGATAAGAATGTATAGTTTAATCATTGGTATATATAACTCGTTCAAAATTGGGTTTGATCTGTAATGGTGAGCAAATCTTATCGAAATGGATTTCGCCACTCCATCAGGGCAGCATAATTGCAGGACTCCTCGTCATCCAGATAGTCTGCTGTCACGCCAACTGGCATGCGGCCACAACGCAACAGGAACGATATCACCGGGTCACGCTTCTCACCCGCAGCCACCTGATCCAGATATTCCTGTGCAGACAGTTGATCTGCAACCAGATGATAACCTGGCATTCTCCCCGCACCCAGTAACCGATCTATACCCTGTGCAATCACCAGGTGGTACATCGCCTGCATCATCAACTGAGCCAGTCCCCACTTGCGGTACTTCGGACGAACACAGAGATCAACAATATACAGCGTGTTGCCATCCGGTTGGTGGTTACGAATATAGCCGTCATCCGTTACTTCGGCCCAGGTATGACTCGCTGGATGTGCAGGGTCCCACTGCATCCGCAGCGAGGTCATCGATCCGGCCAATTCTCCATCCACTTCAATGCAGATGACCCCTTCCGGGTAATGCTGCACATGACTGTTGAGCTGCTCGTGACTCCAGAGCTGCTCTTCCGGATAAGGAGGAGGGAAACTTTCCGCCTGAATGCGAACAAGTTCCTCAAAGTCGGCTGCAACGTAATTGCGGACGACCGCTTTTACCCTTTTACCCTTCCGCTCCGGGTCGGTGATCAGCATTTCTTTCCTATACATGTTGCCGGATCGCCCCTTTCCACTGACAAATATTCTGATAAATGTTCCGATGTCTTGTTCATTAATAAATGGAATTGTCTATTCCCAATCGGTATACAGATCAGTACGGCGGTCACGCCAGGTCGTTACCGATCCACGTTCCCGCACTTCATATAACAAGTCCAGATCCAGATCAGCGGTCACAATCATATCGTTGTTAAGCTCACCCTCCGCCAGAATGCCACGTGGCGGGAACGGAATATCATTGGGCGTAATTATTGCGGCTTGTCCATAGTTGGCACGCATGAAGTCAACCGTCGGCAAGTTACCCACCGTTCCGGTTAACACCACATATACCTGATTCTCCACCGCGCGGGCATGACTCGTATAACGCACACGGTAGAATCCATGACGATCGTCCGTACAGGAAGGACAGAAAATCACGTCAGCACCTTTGGCTTTGGCCATGCGCACAATTTCCGGGAACTCAATATCGTAACAGGTCAGCATGGCAATACGGCCTTTATCGGTGTCGAACACCTCAAGTCCATCTCCGGGGGCCATATTCCACTCCTGTACTTCGGTTGGCGTTATATGAATCTTGTCCTGGCGCGCGATGCGACCATCCGGGTAGAACAGGTGAGCTGTATTATACAGCTTCCCTTCACGGCGAATGACGTGGGTTCCCCCGATGACATGCATACCATACTTGGCTGCAAGTGACGTGAACAGTTTTTCATATTGCTCCGTATAGTTCGGCAGATCCTCAATCGTCAGCGCATTGCCTTGTTCGTCCCCAATGGACATTAATTGTGTTGTAAAAAATTCCGGGAACAGGACAAATTCGGTTCCATATTCGCTCGCTGTCCGTATGTAATGCTCCGCCTGAGCGGCGAACTGCTCAAACGAGCTGATTGTGTGCAATTGATATTGTACAGCGGATACCCGCAGTTTCATGTTCGTACACCTCCACCATCATTATGCTTCCATTGTAACAACGATCCTGATTCAACAAAAGAGTATTTACACTGGGCACTACAACGACAGAATACCTTCCGATCGCTTCCCTTACTGACCCAGCATCGACTGTGTGAATCCGATCCATTCTCTCGTGGCAAAAGACAGATAACGGTCCTTCCGCCAGATCATGCCGAGCTGCCATGGAATCACCGGTTCCACCACGGGTATAATGCGCACGCGCATGTGGTCTACCTCACGACAGATCGTTTCCGGCAGTAAAGCTACACCCAGATTGGCGGCAACCATTGCGCTGAGCAGATCCCACTGAGAGCTCTCATACACCACCCTCGGCTGGAACCCCGCATGCTGGCAGGCTACAATAATCCGATCATGCAACGCAAAATCCTCCCGAAACAACACAAAGGCGTCGTTTTCGAGTTCATGCAGCGCAACCGAATCTTTATCCGCAAGTGGATGTGAAGGGTGCACAAGCAGATTCAATTTCTCTTTCACAAAAACAAAATGATCCAACAGTTCGTCCACGGTTGGCAGAACGGCAACGCCAATATCCAGTGCACCGCTAATCACATCGGCCTCCACTTTTTTGGCACCATCCTCAAATAGCTGAATGGTCACCTGCGGGTAGGCTTTGTGGAATTCACCAATGATCATGGGGAAAAAGCTGGACCCCACCATCGGCGGCAGGCCAATCCGCAGGTGACCTTTCTTCAGATTCATCAAGTCGTCCAGTTCGGATGACAGATTGCGGAATGATTTTTCAATCTCAAGCGCCTGTCGGAAAAACACATGGCCTGCATCGGTTAATTCCACCTTTTTGCCATAACGGTCCAGTAGCGTGATCCCCAATTCCTCTTCAAGACTCTTGACCGTCTTGCTGATGGTAGGCTGGGTGATATACAGCACTTCAGCGGCTTTGGTGAAGCTTTGTTGTCGGGCAACTTCCAGAAAATATTGCAAATGGCGGATATCCATCCGTTGATCTCCACCTTTCATAGACAAATGGAATAGTAAACATTCTTAATATGCATTTTACTCATGAAAGAATGCCATGTAAAATTTATGATATCAAATGAAACATTTTCAAAAAAAATTAAACGATTACGTTGATGATACAAGGAGGGATTGAAGTGAAAAAATGGGGCCTTGGTATTGCACAGGTTGCGCTCTTAATGGTTTTTTCACTGCTTATGGACCTGCTGGCCCGTACTCTCCATCTTCCTGTACCGGGTTCGATTCTCGGTATGGCCGTGCTATTCATTCTGCTTCAGACCCGTGTCGTAAAGCTGCGCTGGATTGAAGTTGGAGCTGCATGGCTGCTCGGAGAACTACTATTATTTTTCATCCCGTCAGCCGTTGGCATCATGAACTATATGCCCATGTTGGAGCATGACGGATTGCAGATTTTATTCATCGTACTACTTAGCACTTTCCTGGTCATGTCCTGCACAGGACTCGTTGCTACACGAATTGCGAAACGAAAGGAGCGTCACACTGGATGATTGGATTCCTCTGCCTGTTGTTAACCGTCGGGATCTATGCGGTAGCCAAACGAATGTATCGCAACCTGCCAAAAGTGTATCTGTCTCCGTTGCTCATTACGCCGCTTCTTGTCGTTGGCGTATTGCTCGCAACCGGAACGGATTATACCACGTATAGCAGTGGTGGCAAATGGCTGAGTCTGTTGCTTCAACCGGCCACCGTGGCTTTTGCTGTACCACTGTATACTTTTTTCCATGTACTCAAAAAACATATCTCCGAGATTGTCTTCAGTGTCATGACCGGATCGGTGGTTGCCGTGCTGTCTTCTGCCCTGCTTGCCAAATGGCTGCAACTGGATTCAGGACTGATCCATAGCTTGATCCCACGTTCTATCACCACCCCAATTGCCATGAACGTCTCCGCTACAATCGGCGGCATTCCTGCGGTGACAGCTGTTTTCGTTATTATGACCGGCCTGCTCGGGGTGATTATGGGACCTTCTATCGTCAAGATGCTGCGCATCGATGGGGAAATTGCACGAGGCACACTGTTTGGAACCGGTGCCCATGGCACAGGAACATCCAAAGCGTTTGAACTGAGTTCCCTGACAGGTACCATCTCCAGCATCTCCATGGTGCTCGCCGCATTATTCACTTTAGCCGTTGCACCGATCCTTTCCAAACTTATTTTCCCATAATAGATGGAATTATCCCACTTTTTTGAAATATTATTGTTGTATTAAAGCCCTTTCTTCCTTACAATAAGGACAGGTTTTAATTGTGAATATTGCGGGGGAGATGCGATGAAAAGAACCGGAATGAAGAGATCTCTGGACCGTCTTGGACGAATTGTCCTTCCCAAAGAAATGCGGGATACGATGGAAATCCATATCGGCGATCCGCTTGAGTTTTTCATTGAAGGGAAAGAGTTGATTTTAAGAAAGTACAAATCAACATTATGTATTTTTTGCGGTGATGTAGATACGGAAATGTATTTCAAAGAACAATTCATCTGCCGGACTTGTGCAATTCAATTAAAACACCCGGATGACTCTCCCGACTGGTTCGTACCTCAGAACAAACAGGCTCCTGCACCCGTGGAGCGTCCTGCTTCCAAATCCGCCCCTGTCTCATCTCCCGCTAGGGAAGAAGGGACCACAGCTGACAACCAAGAATATCCGGATTTGCGGCCGAAAACGGCACGCATGCTGCAACAAATGAAAGAAATTGTTGAACAGAATCCAGGTTTGGCTCAACAGCAAATTGCGGAAAAGCTTGGCATCAGCCAAGGACGCGTCTCTCAATTAAAAAAGTTACTATAATTAAAATGGCATTCGATCATTTATAGTCAGAAGACCTTCCGATGCCGGAAGTCCCGCTGCAAGAGAACCCGTTGTTTTTCGTGGGTTCTTCTTTTTTTATTTTCATAATGTTATGGGAAGGAATGCTATGGATAAAATTCTGTATTTATCACAATTCGACCTGCTGTCCTCCTTGTCCGAGGCCGACCTGATTGAAATGGATGGGATGACTTCTATCACAACCTTACCTAAAGACAGTCAGATCCAGACACCGGCTACATTTACGGAAGGTTTCTATTTTATAAAACGGGGAAAGGTTCGTTTATATACATTGAGCCCGGAGGGCAAGCAGTTCACGCTTGATATGTTGACGGAAGGTAACGTGTTTGGAGAGATGAATGGAATCTCACTCGGAACACGTGCCGTTTATATCGAAACGATGGAGGAATGTGATATTTGCCTGATGAACAAACCGCGTTTTGAACAGTTTCTGATTGAGCATCCGGAATTTATGATGAGACTGATGAACATACTAAGTGAACGGATCAAGCGAATGAGCGAGTTGACACAGACGCTTGCACTCGGTAACCTGCACGAAAAGGTGATACATAATCTCTTCCGGCTGGCTGAACAGATGGGATGCATCGAAGAAGAGGAGTTCTGCAAGATTCAACTGGCACTTACCCATCAGGAGATTGCCTGGATGGCGGGAGTCACACGGGAATCGGTCACCGTCGCCATGCAAGAGTTAGCTAGAGCAGGCCGTATTCGTACCGGATTCAAATCAGTCTCCCTTCATCGTGACGAAATCGCTACCCTTCGAAAAATCACTGCACAATTGTAAGATGCCTTACATCCCTGTTCTCCGGTAAGTTGTATTGTATAACGCATGAGTCTATACAACCAAGGAGGCGTATACCGTTGGATGCTAAGTCAGATCTGTTTATCCCTGAGGACGTTCTTCTTCGCAAAGGCGCCCGTAAAGCTGCGGAAATCCCGGAGCATATCCGCAATGGGCTACAAGCAGGACACATTGAGTCGGTCAATCTGACCGAATGGCTGGCAGTAGATCATATTTCTCTTTTTGAGAGGGTTACCCATGAATGGGGAATGGATGCCGAAACCGCGGCAATTACTGCACAGTTAAGACACATGAATGAGCAGCGAATTATGAAAATCATCCCGGCCATAGCTATGCAATGGCTTAATCTGTTGAATCGTCTAACCATGAATGAACATACCAATCTCTTTCGTTCCATTGCAGAACATCGTTCAGACAGTATTCGCTGCTGGGCGGCTTATATCATTGGGTTGGATTCCCGGCTCAACCTGACTGAAAAGTTGGAGCGTATTCGCCCCTTTGCAGCAGATCATCACTTTGGTGTAAGGGAAATTGCCTGGATGGCGGTACGGGAGCCCATCTCTGCCGAATTATCCTCCGCTTTGCACGATTTGATCCCATGGAGCGTTGACCCTGATCCACTGATCCGTCGGTTTGCCATAGAATGCATCAGACCTCGTGGTGTATGGGCCAAACATATTCCAGAGTTAAAAGAAAACCCGGCTATGGCCCTTCCCTTGCTTGACGCGGTGAAATCGGATGCTCATAAGTATGTACAGGATTCGGTAAGCAACTGGCTGAACGATGCCGGCAAAACAAATCCCGAGTGGGTCCGGCAGGTCTGTGACACTTGGATTCAGCAGTCCGATACCAAACATACACTGCGAATTATCACACGTGCCAAACGAAGTCTTACATAAAAAGATGACCACCGCTTATTGGCAGTGGTCATCTTCTTGCTGTCTCTCAATTATGCCTGAATCGCATCCATCTGGCCTTCTTCTTCCGCTTCCAATCTGCGCATGCCCACAATCAGGACAATAATGTTAGCTACCAACAACACAGCCGGGAATGGGACCGCAGCATATTGTGCATAGATCAGATGGCTTCCCACGGCTCCAATCAGAATGAATGTCAGTATGCCTGAAGCCAGGATACGAGTCCGTGGAATCAGCAGTCCGACTGCACTAAGCAACTCGGCAGCGCCAAGCAGATACATGGTCCATGTTGGATAAGAGAAACTCTCGAATGTCTGAACCATCATGTCTGCTCCAGTAATTTTATTAAACCCCGTCATGACGAACACACCCGCAAGCACAACCAGAAAAATATAACCCAAAATTTTGTTCATATGTAGATCCTCCTGTGACAAATTATATGTTCCTACTATGTAATGAATATTTTTGCTGTACATTGTAAAAAAAAACTATGTAAAAGTTCCCAAAGGGTCACTCTGTTTTCAAGCGTTTAGCCCAGTTCCATTTTCAAAATAGTACGCGTTCATATTATACGTATTATTTATCACCAACTTACTTTTATGAAGTTAGTATATAATAATAATATAATTTCTTCAAGTAATTTCTCACCATATGATGTATAATACATACAAAAGGTATGTTACAGTATATTTTGTAGTAACCCTCATTTACTTGAATGTTCTACCATTCCAAAAGTGGCAGAAACCATGTCCTTTCATATACAACTGTGAAGAAAATGATCATGAAGCGAGGTGAATACGTTGAAACTGAGAAAAGTAAAAGCACCAAGTCCCTGTATGATTACTCAGGCGATAGACATTATAGGCAAGAAATGGGTTCTGTTGATCATGTACCAACTGTTGTCCGGACCCAAACGGTTCACGGAGCTTGAAGCAGAGATGGCGATCAGTGGACGACTTTTATCGGAGAGATTGAAGGAAATGGAGACGGAAGGCATTGTAACCCGGCACATGTTTCCGGAGATTCCTCCTCGTGTAGAGTATGAATTAACACCCAAAGGCAGAGCGATTGAACCTGTCATTGATCAGATCTACAGCTGGTCTTCCGACTGGTTGAAACAGCAGAAATCCGAGTAATTTGAATGCCGATCCATTCATGTCCGCTCGACACAAATACGCCTGAATCAGGCTGATCTACCGATCAGTTTCTGATTCAGGCGTATTTATATTACGTTCAACCTTGATTAATGAGAGAGATGCTTTGAGGGCTGAAGCTTGACAGGCAGACCGGAATCAGCCGATGCCAACGCCGCCGTCGTAATCTCCTGTGTACGGCAGGCATCCGCATAATCGGACAGGATTCGTGAACGGTCCCCGGTACGCAGGGCATGAATGAACGCTTCATTCTCACGCTCGTATGGATTAGGTCCTGCCGAAATCTCCAGTCCTGCCATCGCATGTGTTGCGGCACTTGGCAGAAGCAAACGTTCCGGTGTCCAGTCCCACACACCTGCATCCGTGTAGAATTGGAGTCCTGCGCCGCCCTCTCCGTCTGGCAACAGACAGGTATTGGCGATGCTTGCAATCGCTCCACTTTCCAGCTTGAGCGTCACATTCGCCACATCGGCAACGCTGACATGTTCATGTTTCTCATGCATGCTTCGCTGAGCTGCTACAGCATATACCTCTGTAACTTCTCCTGCACAATACCGAAGCAAGTCTACAATATGTGTAGTCTGCTCTACGAATTGTCCTCCAGAACCCTCCTGACGCCGCCACCAGGCAACCCCTGGCATTCCGCCCATCCAGCGGCCAAGAGCCATGCCAACAGTCTGTTCTTTCATCGCTTGTTGCATTACTTGAGCAGCCTCCTGATAACGGAAATGGTATCCGACAGAGGTTAACAATCCGCTCTTCTGCACCTGATCCAACACCTGACGTGGCACGTCCATTCCGGTGCTCAATGGTTTCTCCACCAGGAATGGAATACCGCGGCGGATTAATTCGGACTCTATCGATCCGTGAGACATCGGAGGCACACAGATATATACCGCATCCAACTTCTCACCATCCAGCATATGTTCAAGTTCCCCGTAACCAACAGCATCATAGACGGAGGCCATGGCCTCTGCCTTTTCCAACGTTGTTCCACAGACACTCGCGACACGAACACCTTCCATTCGTGCGAGAATATCCGCGTGCACCTTACTGAACCAGCCTGTTCCAATGATTCCGATCTGTAATGTCATGGATGTAATCCCCTCTCTATGTTACACGCTTACATGTTCCATTCGACTCTCGGCCTTGAAATCCTGCCTTAGATTTTTCCGGATGCTTCCAGCAACAGCTGATTCAGTTCCTGTGTGTGCTTGACCGTTTGTTCTTCCGACCAGTTCAAACAATCGGCCATATACGAGATAACCGCTGTTTTATAGCGACGTACTTCATCAATGCAGAAGAATAAATGACCTGTTCTTCGTACCAAAAAGTCAGACGGGGTTACAGCCATCTCTTCATCAATCGCGTAACGCAGCATCAACAGTAGCTCCTGTGGCATGCCATGGAGCTCAGCCTTGGTGCGGGGATCAGGCATTCGCTCATACAGTGCTTTTACATTGGAACCATACGTGCGAACCAGCCGCTCTGCGGCAGGCCGAGTAAGCCCCAAAGCGACACCATCCTTGATCTTGCGCTCCGCATACGATACAAATCCAGCCGAACCGCCTACGTCACCGCCGGAGATGGGCATCTTCTTCGTTACGCATGGGCCTATGTTATGTCCACTCTCCTGCTCCATCTGGCGTGCGACCAGATCAACGACCATCTCGGCCATTTTACGGTATCCGGTCAATTTGCCCCCGGCAATCGTAATCAGATTGGAATCAGAGACCCAGACTTCATCTTTACGTGAGATTTCGGAGGGATTCTTGCCTTCCTCATGAATAAGTGGACGCACACCCGCCCATCCGGATTCCACG
This sequence comes from Paenibacillus sp. FSL R5-0749, assembly GCF_038595085.1. NCBI lineage: Bacteria > Bacillati > Bacillota > Bacilli > Caryophanales > Paenibacillaceae > Paenibacillus > Paenibacillus sp. FSL R5-0749. The sequence continues at coordinate 6,318,652 of NZ_CP152005.1, forward strand.
TCTTCGATACCAATGTGTACATCTGGAAACATGCCATTGATTGCATCAATTACATAATCTCGATCCGATTCGGAGATTTGCGGGTGTGCAGGATCGTCCTGATATACGGTGTCGGTTGTTCCGACATAGGTTTTGCCATCACGTGGGACAGCAAACACCATTCGACCATCTGGTGTATCAAAATAGACTGCCTGCCTCAATGGGAATCGTTCACCATCAAAGACCAGATGAATGCCTTTGGTCATCTGCAGCGTTTTCCCCTGGCGCGAGCCATCCAATTCCCGCAGACCGTCCACCCATGGACCGGAAGCGTTGATCACCTTGCTTGCTTTCAGCGTATAATTCTGCCCATTGATCTGATCGATGGCCTGAATACCTGTAATTTGGCCATCCTCCTTCAGAAAACCCGTCGCCTTGACATAGTTCACTGCCTGTGCCCCGCGTTTAACAGCTTCTTTCAACACTTCAATGGTGAGGCGGGCATCGTCAGTCCGGTACTCCACATAGAGTCCACCACCCAATAACCCCTGTTTGCGCAATAAAGGTTCACAATCTGACACCGCTCCAGCATTCAACATTTGGCGTCGTTCACTGCGCTTCACCCCGGCGAGCCGATCATACACCATCAGTCCAATGGATGTGCTGAATCGGCCGAACGTACCTGCCGTGTAGATCGGTAACAACATCGGTTCCGGTGTTGTCACATGTGGCCCATTTTCATAAACGATAGCCCGCTCCCTTCCTACCTCGGCAACCATCTTCACTTCATATTGTTTCAAATATCGCAATCCGCCATGGACCAGTTTGGTCGAACGACTGGATGTACCCGCTGCAAAATCCTGCATTTCTACAAGTGCTGTCTTCAATCCGCGTGAAACTGCATCCAATGCAATCCCTGCGCCTGTAATCCCACCGCCAATAATTAATATGTCAAAATGTGCATTCGCCATGCCTCGCAAATATTCAGTCCGGTGTGCTGAAGAGAACGTTTCTGTCATTCCTGAACCTCCCATTGATTTCCTTAATGTTTCCGTAAAAAAACAAAAAAAGGACCACGTCATTCGCTCAGCAATTGCTGAGCGGCACGTGGTCCCTCCCGATCTCCAGACATCATTTTTTAACTTGTGCCTTTATCCTATCACAGATTTTTCACGGCGTGAAGTCCTGAAATGACACATTATTCAAAAAATATTCAAAAACCTGTTCTACCAAAGGATGGAATTTCAAATGAATCCACTAACCTTGATTTTTTCCTTATAGTGGGTTTACGTTTCGGCATCTCCAGGAAGAATAACCCTGTAAATCATGCATCATTTTCCACCAGTAAATATCATTTATAACATATGTTTAGTTAAAAAGTACAAATACCCACAATGAGATATATTTTATTTCTTTTTATTTAAAAGCCATCGCCGCTTTCACTGCTCGCTTCCAGCCTGCATACAGTTCTGTCCGCTGATACTCCGCCATAACAGGCTGGAAGACACGCTCCGTATTTTCATGATCGGTCAATTCATCCGCACTCGTCCAATACCCAACCGCCAATCCTGCCAGATAAGCCGCACCCAATGCCGTCGTTTCATTCACCGTTGGGCGTTCGACAGGAATGCCCAGAATATCACTTTGGAATTGCATGAGAAAATCATTCGCTGCCGCTCCCCCATCCACACGCAAAGCATGTACGGAGATACCCGAGTCGGATTCCATGGCCTCCAGTACATCTTTGGTCTGATACGCCAACGCTTCAAGCGTAGCACGGATGAAGTGTTCCTTCGTCGTGCCTCGGGTCAGGCCAAACACCGCACCCTTAACCTCGCTATCCCAATACGGACTGCCCAGCCCCACAAAAGCAGGTACCATATATACGCCGTCCGTTGAAGGCACGCGCGAGGCGTAGTCCTCACTGTCTTTGGATGATCGAAGCATCCTTAATCCGTCACGCAGCCACTGAACCGCTGAACCAGCAACAAAAATACTGCCTTCAAGCGCATATTCAACCTTGCCATTCATCCCCCAGGCAATGGTTGTAATCAGTCCGTGATCGGATTGTACCGGGTTCTCTCCCGTATTCATGAGCATGAAACATCCGGTACCATATGTATTTTTCATACTGCCCTTGGTGTAACATCCCTGACCAAACATCGCTGCCTGCTGATCTCCTGCCGCTCCAGCAATCGGAACCCGATGACCGAAGAAATGATAGTCTGTCGTGTGTGCATATACCTCGGATGAACCTCGCACTTCTGGCAGCATGGCCTTAGGAATGTCGAGGATCTCCAACAATTCGTCATCCCATTGCAGATCATAGATGTTGTACATCAGGGTACGTGAGGCATTGGATATATCCGTGACATGTGTCCCCCCGCTTAGTTTCCAGATCAGCCAGCTATCAATCGTGCCAAACAGTAATTCCCCCTTCTCTGCCCGCTCCCGGGCGCCAGGGACATGATCCAGGATCCATTTGACCTTCGTTCCCGAGAAATAGGGATCGATCAGTAATCCTGTTTTGCTGCGGAAAAGGTCCCCCAGACCTTGCATCTTCAATTCTTCACAGATATCTGCAGTCTGTCTGGACTGCCATACCACTGCATTATAGATCGGTCTGCCTGTTACTTTGTCCCATACCACCACAGTCTCCCGCTGATTGGTAATTCCAATTCCCGCAATCTGGATCGGTTTGATGCCGCTCTCTGCCAGACATGAAGCCATCACGGCAAGAATGGAACTCCAGATTTCGTTGGCATTCTGCTCCACCCAGCCCGGCTTGGGGAAATACTGGGGGAATTCCTGCTGTGCAATGTGCACGATCTCTCCTCCACGGTTAAACAGAATAGCTCGGGAGCTTGTCGTTCCCTGATCCAGAGCCAATATATACTTTTCCATACAGATAACCTCCTGTTGTGGGTTCTTTTTAGGGTGTAAGCGATTTCTCAAAGTGTCGGATCAAATCTGCATTGGATGTGGTCACTGCCGTAGCCCCAACACCAAGCGCAAGTTCAACCTCTTCCGGTGATCGAATCAATCCCCCTGCAATAATAGGGATACCGGTACGCACAGACACTTCCGCAATAATATGCGGAATGACACCAGGTAATACTTCAATATAATCCGGTTGAGTTTTGGCCAGTAACAGATAACTTTTCTCCAGGGCGTGGGTGTCCAGAAGAAAAATACGCTGAATAGCTGTAATCCCTTTCTGCTTCGCTTTCTGAATGACACTTGCACGTGTAGAGATCAGTCCTGCCGGACGAATGTGCTGACACAGATACTCTGCCGCATACTCATCATTCTTCAATCCCTGTACCAGATCTGCATGCAAAAGTATTTTCTTGTCATACCGCTTCGCCTCGTCCATCACACTCTGAAGCTGTGCAATATGGGTTTCCAGCATCACCCCATAGGTATAAGGGCCTTCAATCATCGCTTCAAACTGCTTCATGCTCTTCGCAGCTGGCAATATACGTTGTCCCTCAAATGGCACCTTCGTTCCTCCCGCATTCATCAGATGCCTATATTGTATAATCCGTCCAGTGAGAACGGCAAGCCATTCCGTAAATCAGGAAATGTGGTTGCTTGCCGGCTATCAAGATCGCACCAAAAAGCCGTTGCTGTATTTCTCCTTAATGGAGAGTACAACAACGGCTCCCAGTTAATCGTGCCCTTTAATGAATTATCATTAAGCCTGTGCATGCGGAAGCAGCGTATCTGCCCCAGCCCAGCCATCATTTTCTGCCAAGTGACCAGAACGGTTCACTTTGGTCTGCAGATATTTCTCGTTGAACGCAGAGCGATCGCCCCACAGTGGGACACGTCCGCCAACATTCAATCCCGCTTCCTGCAAGGCAGCCAGCTTCCGTGGATTGTTGGTGATCAATGTAACGGGTGCGGAACGAAGCGCACGTAACACAGCAATCGCATCGTCATAATTACGAGCGTCGTCCGTGAATCCAAGCTGCAAGTTCGCATCTACCGTATCCAGACCCTCTTCTTGCAAAATGTACGCCATCGCTTTGCTGAACAGACCGATACCACGGCCTTCATGGTTCGCAAGATAGAACAGGGCACCTGCTCCGTGAGCGGCGATCATCTTCATGGATTGCTCCAACTGAAAACCGCAATCACAGCGTTTGCTGCCAAAGATATCGCCTGTATGACAGATGCTGTGCATCCGAATTAATGCTTCTTGCGCTTCGGCAAAATCACCATACACCAGAACACTGGATTGTTGGCGCTCTGCCAGTTCAGCAGCAGCGAGAGATTCAATTAACTCGCCGCTCTCCATCGCTTTGTCCGATTTCATCCAGCTATACCACTGAAATGTCTTGGTCTCCCCATCCAGGTTAACCGGAAGCTTGATCGGTCCCACCAGGTATATAAACTCTTTTCCACTCGGAAAAGTCTGAATTTTGGGGGCAAGCAGTTGAATAATATGTGAATTGATCATTGTCGTTCCTCCTGTTTAGGCCACTGTCTGTTGATTGATTCGCATCCAGAGCGAAAATGGATCACTCAGATGTTATATAGTACGTATCTATATTATTCTCATCATCATTAGTTACTTTATGTAAGTTAGTTTAGAATAAAAATTATATTGTGTCAAGTAACTTTTATTTTTAAAGTAACTACCCAATTTATGTTACGCAATGGACACAAATATGTGTTTCATTTTAGGAATATTGGGTATGACTTAATAAACTGCTCATACACTAATGTTGTAGTACAAAGCACTTCATGCCTCGAACTTAACGATGAGGGGGTAATACACATGATCCGCCGGAAAAGAACATGCTGGACAGCCATACTGATGGTCTGCGTCCTGCTCATAAGCGGATGCTCCATCTGGCCCGGACAGGACGATTCAGCGAACAACAAAAAGGTAACGCTTACATTATGGTACTGGAACCGTTCCATTGATGATAAGTTGATTGCCAGGGCTAAAGAAAAGTTCCCCAATATCGAACTGACAGCTCAGAAAATCGGCGGTGATTTCAAAGCAAAGCTCAAAACAACACTCGCTGCACGCTCAGGTGAGCCAGACATTGTTGCACTGAACGACTGGATCATGGAGCTATTCCCCAGTGAGGACCGTTTCTATAATCTGTATGATCTTGGTGCAGGAGATATTGAAGACCAATATCTGCCGTGGAAATGGAAGCAAGGCGTGACGCCAAATGGACAAATGATCGGTTTCCCCATGGATACGGGACCGACAGCCCTCTTCTACCGAGAAGATCTGTTTAAGGAGGCCGGCTTGCCATCTGATCCTGAAGACGTGACACGTCAGATAAACAGCTGGGAGGCCTATGCTGCTGCCGGAGAACAGATCAAGGAAAAATTCGGCGGAAAGGTATTTCTGACCGACAATATTGCAACCGTTTACAATCAGGTCTTATCACAGGCTGCCGAACGTTATTTCCGCCCGGATGGGTCCTTTATCGGTATGGATTCCCCTACTGTGCGCAAGAGCTGGGATACGGCCGTTGCCTTTAAAGAGAAAGGCCTGCTTGCCAATGCAGATGGCTGGACTCCGGGCTGGAACGCAGCGATGAATAACGGTGAAGTGGCCTCGTTCGTGGGTGCTGTCTGGATGAAGCAAGTGCTTCAGGAAGCTGCACCGGATACATCCGGAAAGTGGCGGGTAGCTCGGGCTCCGGGAGGGGATGGCAACAACGGAGGATCATTCCTGTCTATCCTGAAGTCGAGTGAACATCCTCAGGAAGCCTTTGAACTGGTTCGCTGGCTGCAAAGTCCCGAGAATCAGTTGGAGCAATATCAGACACTGAACCTGTTCCCTTCTGCACCAGGTGTATTTGACGACCCTGCCATGAAAGAGAAGGAACCCTTCTTCGGCGGGCAGGCGACCGGTCCTGTATTTGCCGAATCGGCACAGCAAGTGCCGGATGCTTTCTTTGGTGAAAGATACCCCTCTGTACACAACATTATTACGCGAAGGCTGAATGATATCGCGAAGCAAAATGCCAATCCACAGCAGGTTTGGACGGATACGGTACACCGCGTTGAGCGGGAATTGCAGCGGTGAGTATAAAATACAGCGTTATCCTGATTACTGGTCCTGGTTTTATGTGGTCTTGTTATCCGCAAAGGAGGAATTCATATGGCTGTAACTGAACCTCGTCTTACGCCCGATCCTGGCAATACCAGACCTGATCTGGATCGGCAGAAGTCACTCTGGTCCAGAATGTGGGAGCATCGTGCACTTTATGTTGCGATATCGCCTTTTTATATTCTGTTTGCCGTATTTGGCCTATTCCCGATCGGGTTCTCCCTCTATCTGGCTTTTCATAAATGGGATGGCATCGGGATCATGACGTACAACGGGTTTAACAATTTTAAATACATGCTGACCGATGCCGAATTCTGGCAAGCCGTGGGCAACACCTTCATGATCTGGATCTATTCGACGATTCCGATGCTCTTCTTCGCATTGATTATTGCCTTTCTGCTACATGCACCATTTGTGAAGTTCCGTACATTATTTCGGGTCGGTTATTTCCTGCCAAACGTCACGTCCATTGTGGCAGTAGCCATTATCTTCGGTGCCTTATTTGCCAACAATTATGGTTTTCTCAATTATCTGCTGCAATCGGTCGGGCTACCGGTTGTGGAGTGGCTGAATGCACCATGGGGCATCAAAGTTGCGATCTCCTCCATGGTCGTCTGGCGCTGGACCGGATATAACGCCGTTATCTATCTGGCCGGGCTACAGAGTATCCCGCAGACGTTATACGAAGCAGCCAAGATTGACGGGGCATCCGCGATACAGTCCTTCTTCCGCATCACAATCCCGATGCTGCGTCCGGTCATCCTGTTCACGGTCATTACATCAACCATCGGCGGTATGCAGCTGTTCACTGAGCCTCAAGTATTGGTAGGCAATGATGGCGGCGCGGGTGCAGCAGGCATGACGATTGTACTGTACCTCTACCGTGAATCCTTCATTAACAATTACTTCGGATACGGCGCTGCTGTTGGCTGGGGTATGTTCCTCATTATCGCCCTGTTCTCGATTGTGAACTGGAAGCTTGTTCAAGGCAAATCATCCTGATGTGATAAGGGGGAGCGCACATGGCGACCAAACACCTCAAATCGCTGGTGTTGTATACCGGTCTTATCGGGGGCATGCTCATATCCATGTTCCCGTTCTATTGGCTGATTGTAATGTCCACCCGGACAACGTCCGATATCTACAAGTTTCCACCGCAGCTCTGGTTCGGGGGCGAATTGTGGAATAATATTACGCGAGTGTTACAGCAGATTGATTTTTGGGGCGCCTTTCTGAATACGTTGTTTGTGTCGGGCCTCGTGACCATTCTGGTACTGTTTTTTGACTCACTGGCGGGGTTTGCGTTTGCGAAGTTTGAATTTCCCGGCAAAAAGTGGCTTTTCATCTTGCTGCTCGCGACCATGATGGTACCTTCCCAGCTGTCACTGGTGCCCTCCTTCGTGCTGATGGCCACGTTCGGCTGGGTCGGTTCCTTCAAAGCCCTTATTATTCCAGGCATGGTCAATGCCTTCGGGATCTTCTGGATTCGCCAATATGCTACGGAGTCGATTCCGAATGATCTGCTCGATGCAGGACGCATCGACGGCTGTAATTTCTTCCTGCTCTATTGGAACGTGGCGCTGCCGATTCTGCGACCTGCCTTTGCTTTCCTCGGTGCGTTTACCTTTATCGGCGTATGGAACGATTATCTGTGGCCTTTGATCGTCCTGACGGATGAGCGTAAATACACGTTGCAGATTGCGTTGTCTCAATTAAACGGGCTGTATAACACCGACTACGCGATGGTGATCGCAGGTACGTTGCTTGCCGTCATTCCGCTGATTGTCATGTTCCTGTTCATCAGCCGCCAGTTTATTTCGGATATTGCCGCAGGGGCGGTGAAGGACTGAAGATGTGTAAAAGCGATAGCGTGGTCTGATCTATTTTGATCCATCCCTCAAGTCTGATATTCTTATCTATAGTTGAAATAACAGATGCCATATAAGTTGGATGAATAGCGCCACGTGCGCGAAGGGGACAGAAAGAGCCTGAAGAAATGGAATTAAAAGCTTTCTGAAGGAAAGCTACTTCGAAAGCATATACTTCGCATTTACGCGATCGGAAGGCTTTCTGTACCCGAAGTGTTAACGTGTAACAGCATTCTTTCACTTATATATTTAAGAAAGAGGGATGACAAAATGGCTTCTTCACCCTATATGATCGGCGTAGATATCGGCACAACCTCCACCAAGGCCGTCTTGTTCGAGCAGAACGGCACCATTGTGGCTCAAGGCAGTGCCGATTATCCGCTGCACACCCCCACACCTGCGATTGCGGAGCAAGATGCGGAAGATATTTTCAAAGCAGTCATTACATCGGTTAAACAGGCTACCTCTAAAGCGGGAGTTAAGCCTGAAGACATTCTGTTTGTATCGTTTAGTTCGGCCATGCACAGTATTCTGCCTGTCGATCAACACGGCACACCACTGATGCGAGCCATGACATGGGCAGATAATCGCAGTGCCGAGTGGACCGAAGTACTCAAATCGGAGATGAATGGTCACGAAATCTATCTGAGAACTGGCACACCGATTCACCCGATGTCCCCACTCACCAAGATCATGTGGCTCACCCGGGATCAACCGGAACTGTTTAGACAGACGCACAAATTCATATCCATGAAAGAATATGTTTTCTATAAATTATTTTCTGAATACGTCATCGACCACTCCATGGCCTCCGCCACCGGACTCATGAATCTGGAGAAACTCGACTGGGATGCAGAAGCACTCCATGTGGCGGGCATCACGCCGGAACACCTATCCCGATTGGTACCGACCACCCATGTGCTCAAACATGGATTGCATCCGGAGTACGCCAAGGAGATGGGCATTGCGTTCACCACACCGTTTGTCATCGGGGCCAGTGATGGCGTGCTCTCCAATCTGGGCGTTAACGCCATCGATCCAGGCGTTGTAGCCGTGACCATTGGTACCAGTGGAGCGATTCGTACCGTCGTGGATAAACCGGTGACCGATCCGAAAGGACGCTTCTTCTGTTATGCACTCACAGAGGATGCATGGGTGATTGGCGGACCCGTGAACAACGGCGGTGTTATTTTCCGCTGGATACGGGACGAGTTTGCGGCTTCCGAGGTAGAGACCGCGAAACGACTTGGCATTGATCCGTATGAAGTGCTCACGCGTGTTGCGGAAAATGTACCTCCGGGTTCGGAAGGGCTCTTGTTCCATCCGTACATGACGGGTGAGCGGGCTCCACTCTGGAATCCCAATGCACGCGGTTCGTTCTTTGGCCTGACGCTGCATCATAAGAAAGAACATATGATTCGCGCTGCGCTCGAAGGTGTATTGTTCAACCTGTACACGGTTATGTTAGCAATTGAAGAAAAGATCGGTCGTCCGAAAAAGATTCAGGCGACAGGCGGCTTCGCCCGCTCCGAGTTGTGGCGCCAGATGATGGCGGATATTTTCGATCAGGATGTCATCATCCCCGAAAGTATTGAAAGCTCCTGTCTCGGCGCAGCCGTACTGGGCTTGTACGCCCTTGGCCGCATTGATTCCCTGAGCGCCGTCTCCGGCATGATCGGATCAACGCACAGACACCAGCCGGACCCGGACAGTGTCCGTGTCTACCGGGAACTGCTGCCGATCTTCATCCGCATCTCCCGCAAATTCGAAGAAGAGTATGCGGATATCGCTGCTTTTCAGAACAAGACGATGCAGGGATAGGCAATGCGGGAAGATGACCGGAGAACTGGTCAGTTTAAGTTTCGAGGGTTGGGGTTTGGTTGTTGGGTTTGGTTATTGGGTTTGGTTATTGGGTTAGGTCTGGGGGTTGGGATTGGAGATTTGGAGCGTTTGAGGCTTAGAGCGGGGTTAAAAGGCTCAATGTTACACGTTGGAGAGTCAAAACGTTGAACATGGAGCAGCTAACGAATCGTAGACGTCTTATTTGCAGCTTTTAGCGTGTTTTAAAAATCTAACGAATCTGAGACGCCTTATATCAGCTTACATGGGCGCAAAACTACGCTAGAACCTAATATGTTGATCATTAACGTGTCTGTGATTCGTTAGGATTTTGATTTTGCGAAATATCCTCCAATAGCTCGTCTCAGGTTCGTTACATTGAAAGAACATCGTTTCCATGTTGCGCGTCTCAGGTTCGTAAGAATTGCCGGCCCCTCGCCACCACGCAGCGAATCACCATCTCCTTCGCTACATCCGGCTCAAATTAACATTCGACTATTACATTTGACTCTAACGAGTACGTTTATGCACATTCATGAGGGCCGTCTCGCCATGCTTACGACATGCGGGACGGTCTTTTTCATGCACAGTTTTTCAGGTACGTAATTTCATTACAGTGTTTTGGTGCATCCATTTCCCTGTAGGAACTGTGCGATCAGAGTGATGAAGCTCTCGTTCTCAGTGCCTTCTAATTAACTAAAAGCGCTACAGAAAAAAGCCCACAGCATGAAAAACTGTGGACCTTAAGTGTGGCTATCTTTTTAGTAATTCAAATTTCTGGATTTTCATTCATCAAACTGAAATCGCTAGATTTTATTTACTGATTATACTTGCTGAATGCATTCTGATCGGCCTGTACATTCTCCAGATACACAATCTGCCCCGCATCATTCACACGCGCGATATCAATGCCTGCTTTGGCATATACCGTTCCGTCTGCCGCTTGTCCGCATACCGCCCAGTTGGTTTGGTAACTGCCGTCAGGCTGCTGCACCCACGCGTCCCACATATGTTTTACGTCCTTATTGTACTCGTAGAAAGCTTTCATAAAACCATCGAACCCTGTGCGACTGGTACCATTAAGTACAATTTCTGCGTCCGGTGTAAACAGGGACAACAGATCTTCCATGGCGCGCTCGTCTGTACGTGAAGCATCAAATAAACGGAAGTAGTTGTTCAACATTGTAGTGGTATTTGTAGTACTCATATATATTCCTCCTAGAATAAAAAGCCGATTTCCAATCCTTCAGTTCGAATAATTTCGAACTAACTGAAAAGAAATGTAACACACTTCCTATACTGCCCGCAAGAGATAGTTCGAAATTTTTCAAACATTGAAAGAAAAAGCCGAATATGCTAACGTCATAGATATGAGAACTCCAACGATACCTATGGCTTCGGAACTGAAGCTGACTACGGTCTGCAATGCACTCGGTGATCCGATCCGTATGAAAATTGCACACTGTCTGGCCAGTTCTGGCGAGAAAAACTGTTCCGCCTTCGAAGTAGACCATATTTCCAAATCCACATTGTCCCATCACATCAAAATTTTACGTGAAGCTGGCGTGATCCAGCCACGCATTGAAGGTAAACAGCACTTTTATTCCCTGCGAAAGGAAGAACTAAACTCACGTTTTCCAGGTCTCGTCGAGATGATTCTGAATACAACCGAGGAATATGCACATTAAAGTAAGCAAGTCTGGGATCGATTGAAGAACCACATTTATCATGATGGTATATCCATAAAGGAGGCTAACTATATGGACAAAAAAGCGGCAAAGATACTGCTGAGCACATTCTGGGGAGGTGGCGGCTGGAAAACAGCTTCTATCCCGTTCTCCGGGGATGAATTTGAGTATGCCAAAAGCAAAGGCGTTATGTTCGACCCACTCACGATTACGCATGACGAGATTGTTCAGCGTCTATACGACATACATCAGGATGACTCGTTCAAGGAGCGGGTAATATCGGCCTTTCTACATAGTCTGTCCACCAAAAAAGTTTACCTGCGCAGCGCATTATCCAGCTGGGCTTTAACATCGAACATGCCTCTGCATACCTATGCGGAACGCCCTGCCCTTCACCCTAACACCAGTGCCTGCGGGGATTGTAATTACCTGCGTTTGCAGTCAGACAAGGAATATTCCAACGTCGATTTAAACGTCTTGAACTTTGAACGGATCAAGTGGGGCGGCGTGCGTCATGGCTGGCTTCTCTATTGCCTTATGGATTTGGAATTACTGCGCAAGGACAACGATACAAGCTATGAAGTAACCCCTGAAGACCAAGCTATCCTGGTAAAGCTGCTTGAAGCAGCTCAGACGGAAGACCCCAAGGACAGTGCACGCTCACTGGAGAAAAAGTGGAAAGATATCTTGCCTTCCAACAAACAGGAGCGGGATGCCCTGCTGGAAATCTGGGCGGCAGCTGGAATATTGGTTCCTGGAGATAACCCGCGAAAAGGCAAGGGTGGTTCCGGTGATTTCATCTTTGCAGCAACCTGGCAAGGTGATGATGGATATCATGCAGAAACCGTAAAACAATATTTCGGCTCCTATCTTCCTCAAATGCGATAAAATCTGAACTTTGGCTCACCTTTTTTCGTACGTCTGGTTACAATAATGACATCGACAGATTTCCTGTTTAACTCGTATAATAAGGAGAATTTGGTAGATGGGAGTGAAACAAGCGAGTTTATGGTATACATACTGGCTTTTATAGTGTCTTTTGCTGTCGTGGTTCTGCTTATTCCGCCGCTTGGTCGACTGGCTCACCGGCTCGATTTTGTGGACAAGCCTCGGGAGGATGTGGAGCGTAAGCTGCACAGGCAACCGATCCCGCTCACGGCGAGTTACGCGATATTTACTGGATTTTTCCTGACATACATTGCTCTGACCAAAGAAATCACATGGGAAACGGCGGCTCTGGTCGCTGGTGGTATGCTTCTGCTAACGATTGGTACCGTCGACGACTGGTACAAAACTAAAGGCAAAGATTTTCCTGCCCTGCCCAAGATGCTCGTACAAGTCTCTGCGGCAGTGCTCGTATTCGCTTCAGGCATTGCGTTCACCGGATTCGTGAATCCCTTCAACGCGGAATATGTTATGCTCCCGATCTGGCTGCAATTCATTCTCACGATCCTGTGGATCTTTGGGGTGACAACCGTCATCAACTTCTCGGACGGCATGGACGGACTGGCCGGCGGATTATCGGCCATTTCGGCGATTACCTTGTTCATCGTGGCCCTGGCCAAAGGACAAAGTGACTCCGCACTCATGTCGATCACTCTGGTTGGTGTGACAATAGGTTATCTGAAGTACAACAAAGCTCCTGCCAAAGTGTTTATGGGTGATGCAGGTGCTACGTTCCTCGGCTTCATTCTGGCAGTTATCGCTCTGGATGGTGCATTCAAACAAGCGACCATGTTGTCCATCTTCATTCCAATTTTGGCGCTCGGTGTACCAATCTTCGATAACATCTTTGTCGTGATCAAACGCTTCATTCAAGGTAAAGCAATCTACCAGGCCGATGCGAGTCAAGCCCATTATCGACTGCTGCGTGCCGGATTGAATCACAAACAGGTGGTTGCTGTGCTCTATCTCGTCAGCACTTGTCTGTGCCTTTCCTCCATCATATTGATGTTGGTAGAGATGTAAGTATCCGCAACAACGCGGTCATATCATTGAAAAAGAGACGAGTCCAAGATTTCTTGGCTCGTCTCTTTGTTATGTTTATCTGATTCGCGCTCACTGGCTCACACTTATCTCGAAGCCGCCGGCGGCAACGGTTGTTCATGTTGCTGCCGCCCTGTCCATCCCGGCCGATCAAGTTCAATGAGACGGCGGTATCGCTCTTCCCCAGCCAGCAGTTGTTCGTGAGAACCCTGCATGGCAATCTGTCCATTTTCCATAAAAATAAGTTCGTCCATCTGTTCCGCACCAATCAGGTGATGGGTGACCCAGATCATCGTTTTGCCTTGCAAGCTGTCCAGAATGGTGCGCATCAGTTCACGTTCCGTCACGGGATCAAGCCCCACGGTTGGTTCATCGAATATCACAACAGGTGTCTCCCGGAGCAGTACCCGGGCAAGTGCAATTCGTTGTCTTTCCCCACCTGAGAAACGCAGACCCGTCTCCAGCATCGGTGTATCATATCCCTGCGGCAAGGATTCAATCAGACCGGATAAACCGACTTGGGCAGCCACCTGACGAATCTCCTCATCCGTTGCATGTGGACGACCAATCCGTAAATTATTGGCTACCGTGGTATCGAACAGGTGTGGGCTCTGATTCAGCACTGCGATGACATCAGGCACACTCTCATCCAGCGTCTGCACGGGTGCATTATTGATCAGAATGTTCCCCGCAGACGGAAGCAAGGCACCCTGAATGAGCTTCAACAATGTCGACTTGCCGCCACCGCTTCGCCCAAGGATAGCTAATCGTTTGCCTTGCGGCAAATGAAGGGAGATATCCTGCACAGCGTAAGGATCATCCGGTGCATAGCGATAACTAACGCGATTGATCTCGATGTCTGTTCTTAGTTTGGGCGGAATGCGCAGACGAATTCGTCTGTGTTGAGTATCATCTGTAGCGGGTAAGAATTCTGATGGCTGTCTAGCCGCAAGTTTGCTGTTTTTTACTGCAGAGATCGACTCGCCTTTTCCGCCAACATCACCCACTCCCGTCTGCCCCGGAAGGTCCGGATTCCCTTCCAGCTGTTTCAAGCGGTCCAGTGATTCCTGGTACTGTGGAAGATGCTCCACAGCATCCCCTACTGGCAGAAGTGATTCCGTGAGCGGAAATAACACCAACACAAAAGCAGCAATCATCACGACAGGTAATTGTCCGACAGAAGCGGCATTTCCGGCCCATACTGTAACTGATACGACCATCAAGCCAATGACACACTGGGCCATCAGATCACGCCAACGTGTCCAGCGCCGCAACTTGCGACGAACCATGTCGACCTGTTCTTCCGCCTCTTCCTGCTGCTGGACAAATTCGGTTGCTCGTCCACTTGCAAGCCAATCTCCCAGTCCAAGCACACCGTCAGTCAGACGGGTATACAACCTGCTGTTTTCCTTTTTCAGCCGCACACGCCATTTCCACGTCACTTTCAGGGAAATCGCAGGTAGCGCGGCAACAAGGAATAACATATACAAGCCCATCCACACCGCAAATCCCAGATCCACATTGCCAAAAGCAATCACAGCCCCGCCGTACATTACAAGCGCAGTTACAGCGGGAAAGACGGTACGTAGATAAATATCCTGCAACCGCTCCACATCATCGGCGAGTGCTCCAAGTACATCTCCGGTCTGCATGCGAGAACGCAAGAACAGGGCCTGTGGCTCCAGAATGCGATATAACTTCACCCGTTGATCGGCCAATACCCGCAGTACGGCATCATGTCCTGCCAAGCGCTCGATATATCGAAACACCGCGCGGAATATTCCAAATGCACGTACACCTACGATGGGGACATATACCATCAGAATATTTTCAGGACGCAGTGCAGACTTGGAGATCAGAAATCCGGAGGTAAACAGCAGTAGTACCGCACACAGTGCAGCACAAGTGCCTAACGCAATGACTGCGATGAATCTCCAGCGGTACTGTGCCACATACGGAGCAATCCAGCTATTTTTTTCTTTGCCGTTAAGGACGGTCTCCATATGTTCATATCCGAACTTCATGTTATATCGCCTCCATCTGGGCCTGAATCATCTGATAATATACACCTTGCCTTGCCAGCAGTTCCTGATGTGTTCCTGTCTCTGCCACCGTGCCGCCATCCATAACAATAATCCGATCCATATGCGGCATCCAGTGCAGACGATGGGTAGCCAAAAATACAAGTTTGCCTTGAAACAGCGGCAGCATCGTCTGTTTCAGTTCATACTCTGTTTCCACATCCAGATGTGCTGTCGGTTCATCGAGCAGCAGAATGTTTCGTTTGCTCAGCAGGGCTCTTGCCAATGCCACCCGTTGCTCCTGCCCACCACTGAGCTGTCTGCCGCCAGCCCCAATAAGCTCATGCAGCCCACCGGATAATGAGGACAGTAACTTGGTTAATCCGGCAGCGCTAACTGCTTTGGCCACCTCCGCATCCGAAGCCTCCGGCATGTAGAAACGAACGTTATCGGCCAGGCTTCCACTAAAGATATACGGATGCTGCGGGATCGCTGCCGTCTGTCTTCGCCAGGATTCGAGCATATCCGATGTAACCGGCTGTCCGTTAGCCAGTACTTGACCCGAAGTAGGTAACTGGAAACCAGCCAATACATCAATTAATGTGGACTTGCCTGCTCCGCTGGCGCCAATAATACCGATTTTGCCGAGACCTGTGATCTGAAATGTGACATCCTTTAGCGAATATGGACCTTCATCCTCATGCCGTACCTGTACATCCGTAAGTGCGAGTCTACTATTCTCATTCCAAGAGGATCTGGAGGAAAAGGAAGAATCCAACTCAGGAATAGCATCGGGATCAAGATCAGGGTGCACCGCAGCCATGTTGTCACTCAACACGACACGTATGGTCGAGATGCCGACTTTCCTTTTACCCGAAGTTAATGATGGTGTAGATCCTGCTTCGTCCTCTGCCGTAAATGCATGTGCAACAACATGGGTATAGGCTTCTTTCTGTTTCTGTTCAGCGGCTTTCCCGCGTTCAATCACCTGATTGATGGCCGCTCCGGCTTCCTTGCCATCCAAAGTGGCATGATAATCAGCGCCGAGCATACGTACAGGCAGAAAATATTCGGGTGCCAGAATAAGTACTGTCAGCGCAGGACCGAGCAGCATATGACCTTCTGTCAGACGTAATCCCAGACCAACCGCCACGGAAGCAACGGACAGCATGGTGAAGAAGTCGAGTGCAAATGAAGAAAGAAAAGCCATGCGCAGGGTAGACATCGTTGCTTTCCGATACCGCTGACTGACCCGCACAATGGAGCCTTCATGTGTTTTGCTCTGTCCCAATGTTTTTAGCGTCTCCAGCCCACGCAGGGTATCGACAAAATGGTTAGCGAGCGCTTTGTAGGATCTGAATTGTCCGTCTATCTTACGCTGAGCTGCGAGGCCAATCAGAATCATGAACACGATTAGGATCGGGAGTGTCAGCATCAAAATAACCCCGGACATCATATCCAGCTTGAACACATACAGCAAAATGACGATGGGTGTGAATCCTATGCCCAGCATACGAGGAATGAACAGTTCGAGATACGTCTTGTATTGAGCGGTGCCCTCACGTGCCAGTGTAACCAGATGGCCTGTGCCCTCGGTCTTGGCATAACGCGGCCCAAGTCTGAACCACTGCTCCACCATCTGTCTGCGCAGATCAGTCCCTGTCCTCTCCGCATATCGTGATGTCACGAGTTGTAACCAGAAGGATAGAGCGTATCGGGCGGCAAAAGCAGCCAGGAACAGCAGCAGTACCGGATACTGCTCCGTTACGGATGAACCTTCAAACAATGCCGTGATGGCTTGTGCCAACCATTTGGCTTGCATAATGATCGTCATCGCCTGTAGCAGTACCAGCGCTGATGCCAGCGCGAGTACTGGCCGGATGCCCGGCAGCTTCAGCAGCCCCCGTCCCATATCAGTACTCCAGGTGGTGCTGCTCGTTCAGGCGTTTGCGGAAGATATAATAACTCCAGATCTGATACCCAAGAACAAATGGCAGCAGTGTACAAGCTACAATGGTCATGACTTTCAAGGAATACGCACCAGATGCTGCATTGTATACGGTCAGGTCATATGCCGCTCCAAAGGAACTCACCATCACTCTTGGGAACAGTCCGATAAATACCGAAGCAAAAGCAATTGCAATCACAGCACCTGTCATACCAAAAGCCCAGCCTTCACGCTTCTGACGAACGAAGTATGCCGCAAGCGCAAGTAAAACTGCACCAAGTACAACCATGATCCACAGTGCCCAGCCGCGAACGGCGAACACATCGGTCATAAAATACGTCAATATCGCATACACGGCAAGCAGTACAGCCAGCGGCAGCATCAATTTTTGCGCTGTATTCAAGGCACGCTCTCTGAGTTCCCCGACTGTTCGTAGGGAGGCAAACAGCAATCCATGAACCAGACACAGCAGGGTTACGCTCAAACCACCAATTACAGTGTACGGATTAACGATATCCAAGAATCCTGCGCGCAACTGCATCTCCCCATCAATGGGCAGACCCTTCATGAACGTGGCAAAGACTACGCCGAACAGGAAAGGCAGGAGCGCGCTGGATACCACAATGATGATATCCCATGTTTTGCGCCAACGCTGCTGTTTCATTTTACTGCGGAATTCGAAGGCAACCCCGCGACCAATCAAGGCGAGTAATACGACCACAAGCGGCAGGTAGAAACCACTGAACATCGTGGCATACCAGTGCGGGAAGGCAGCAAACATGGCACCCCCTGCTGTAATCAGCCATACTTCGTTACCATCCCAGAAGGGACCAATCGAGTTGATCAGGGTCCGGCGTTCACGGTCCGTTTTGGCAATAATGCCTGTAGACATCCCCACTCCAAAATCAAAACCTTCCAAAAAGAAGAAACCGACAAACAATACGGCAATCAGCAAAAACCACAACTCACTTAGTGACAACGGAATAACCTCCATCCACGCCGAACGGATCGGCCGACTCATCGTGATCTTCCGGCTTCTCGACCGCAAATGGCCCTGCCTTGATCTCACGTACGAACAGGTATACCATCACGATTACAAGAACCGTATACGCGGCGGTAAAAGCAATTGTAGAGAACAGGATCATTCCTGCGGATACGTTCGGTGAGACACCGGCTTCGGTCGTCATATAGCCAAACACTGTCCACGGCTGCCTGCCAACCTCGGTCATGATCCAACCAGATGTATTAGCGATAAATGGCAGAGAAATAGCAATTACCATCAGACGCATGAACCACTTTCCTGCAACCTCCAGCTTCTTGCGCATGGCCAGAAACGTACCATACAGGGATAACAAAATCATTAAGCCACCTGCTGCGATCATAATGCGGAAACTCCAGAACGTTGTTCGTACCGGCGGGATGTAATTCCCCGGTCCATACGTCTGCTCATACTCGGCTTGAAGCTCCTTCATGCCTGTGACACTGCCGGAGAACTTGCTGTAGGACAGGTAACTGAGCAATCCAGGGATTTTGATCTCACCGGTATTCTCCTGTTTGTCTGGATCGATAAAAGCAACTACCGTCCATGGTGCCGGATCTTCTGTCGTCGTCCATGTGCCTTCACTGGCTGCCATCTTCATCGGCTGTGTCTCCACCAGATATTGCGCCTGGAAATGCCCGGAGAAAGCTACACCCAATGAAGAAACGAGTCCAATGATGATCGCAATATTAAACGATTTGCGGAAGATCTCCACATCCTGCTTCTTCATCAATTTGTAAGCACTGATCCCGGTGACAACGAAGGCACCTGTCATCAATGCCCCAAAAATCGTATGCGGGAACTCAACGAGAAGCTGACCATTGGTGATCAGTGCCAGGAAATCATTCATCTCGGCTCGGCCGTTGTTGATCTCAAACCCGACGGGATGCTGCATAAATGAATTGGCTGCCAGAATCCACAGCGCGGACAGGAATGTGCCGACAAACACCAGCCAGATGCAGGCCAGATGCACTTTTTTGGACAAACGATCCCATCCGAATATCCACAGCCCAATAAATGTAGACTCCATGAAAAACGCGAGTAACGCTTCAACAGCCAGTGGCGCACCAAACACGTCCCCCACGAACCGGGAGTACTCGGACCAGTTCATGCCGAACTGGAATTCTTGCAGAATACCTGTGACAACCCCGACGGCAAAGTTAATCAGGAACAGCTTGCCCCAGAACTTGGCCATCGTTTTGTAGATTTCCTTCCCCTTAACAACGTACAACGTCTCCATGATCGCAACCAACAGTACAAGACCGATGGATAGCGGGACAAAAAAGAAATGGAAAATCGTTGTAAGCGCATATTGGATACGCGATAACATAATCGGATCCATACTGTTACCCCTTCTTTCTGTTCACTTCGCAGTATGCGTATTTGGCATTGAAGCTGCACCTTCGCTGTCTGTCCGCCAAATACGTTGATGAACGTATTGTGCCAGATTCCCTATTTTATACATGTGAGAATTATCACAATCTCCGCGTTTAGAGCAAAAAAAAAGTGATCCTGGTCACACAAAAGATAAAAATCAGCCTTTTGTATTGCCAATTCAAATATCTTTTTTACAGTATCGAGAAGGTGTAGTGAAGCCGAAATTAGAGGATTGGAGCTTAAGGAAGCTCTATAATGGCTTGCCTACTTCATCTATTCATGGAAGATACTCATGTTTGGGACGGAATGCCCATATGTTAGTCTCAGGCATATCATGCGAAGTGCCGTGAGGGCTTTACATATGAAGTGGAAGCATGGAGCACATGCATAGTGAAGGACGCTCCTTATTACAGTCAAGGTGAGGTGAACGATTCATGGAAAAACCTGCGCCGTTACCAAGTGAAGACTCCGAAGCCAGTCCGGATAAGGCCCGTGCAGCTGTCGCAGAACAGCCCCCTGTCCGTTATGTTCTCTTCCCTCGCAAAGGAGGCTGGTCATCCTTTCCCTATCCCGATATTGCTGCACTGCTGTCGATTGAGGGCGAGGTCTACTATGTCAGCAGTCTGACGCAAACAGAGGATGTACCTGCGGTGATCACTGTAATCTCCTTACCTGAAGCCGAGCAGCTATTGATGGAGCCACGTACTGTGGCAGTGGTTACTCATCCCTACTGGCTCATGGCTGCAGCTTCGCTGGAACCAGAGCTATGTATTGTCCTGCTCCCTGAGCCTGTCGGAGACGAAGCCTCTTCTCCCCTGTGGGAAAGCAGTATTTCCAAACTGGTGGGTATCGCTGATCTGGTAGGTACATCCTCCGAAACACGATATATGAAGCTATTATTCCAAGGCGTACGCGCCATCTGGCTGGGAGGCGAAGATCCTTCACAAGCGGGTACGGTGCAAAAGGATAATCTCGAAGTCCCTCTCCGGGACTACGAACTGTTCTTCCTGCATGCGCTGCGGCAGATCCTGTCAGGCACTCCGGATAGCGTTACCCTGCTTCAATGCAGTGTACGTGCTGATTTCTATCGCCAGCTTCGAGCCAAAGCAGGGGCGCATGAGACCATATCCTTTTTGCTCGCAGCCTATGAGTACTTGCTTGAAGATTCTCGGGCCATCCAATCATTACAAGAGGCATTCACCCAAGCGGTCCTGAATGGTCGAAGTGATTGTGTGATCTCCCACTATCGCTTCCTGTCTGCCATCCATGCCCGGGCCGGACAGTTGGAGGACGCCTTGCTGGTGTACGGAATTAGTGCAGCCGACGAACAGGAACGACATCATTATGAACAGTTATGTCGCTGGTTGGAGGCAGGAGAAGATCAACTTGTACGAGCGGAATTACTACGTATGAACGATGATTATGGAACCGCGCTGCGCACCCTGGACGAACTTGGCGGAGAAACCGCGAGACATTGGAAATTCCGCATTTATCAGGAGACAGGTCGCGTGGAAGAGGCACTAGCGCTGGTGCATGCAGTCGATATTCAGGATGATGCCAGTCGCCGGGATTATCAGCAATTATCCGGAAGTGTGCTGGCCCTGCGAGGCGACAGACACGGGGCAGTCAGACATTTTCTCGAAACGGCACTGGAGGATGAAGATGCGCTCGCCCGGATCGTCGAGCTGGAGTTGTTGGATCATGCCGTACAGCAATTGCTTGGGGAGGTGCCATGATGCTGGACCCGAAGAAACGCAGGCAACAGTTGAATGGGCCGATGGTGCACAGGAATATCCGAACCGAAACCACTTACACGCCAACGGTAACAGTGGATCTGACACATACAGACGCATCGGGAGAAGGCGATCAACCGCCGAATCATGCACAGCCAGCGCAGAACATCCGAAGCCAGGTGCATCACTGGGGCGGTCAGGGTGAACAGGATGCTGCTGTATCACAAGAGGAAACGAGTACATTCAAAGAGCCCTTCTCCATCCGTCGAGTTCGCAAAAGCAAAGGCAACAAGCTGACCGCCATGCTCCAGGTTCGCAATGAACGCGGCCGATACCTTGAAGAAGTATTGCATGATCTGAGTGAGTTCGTGGATGAGATCGTGATTGTAGACGATGCCAGCACAGACGGAACCCCGGAGCTATGCAAAGCCTATCCGAAGGTGGTCCGCCTGGAGGTATTGGAGAAACCGCTGTTCGCCGAGGAATGGCGACTTCGCAACACCTTATGGCAAGCGGCAGCGGGAACACGTCCCGACTGGTTGCTATCGGTTGATGCGGATGAGCTGTACAGCACAGAGGCCAAGAAAGCCATACGCACGCTGATTAATCAGGAATATGCAGACTGGTTTGCCTTCCGTTTCTATGATATGTGGGGTGGCCGAACCCATTATCGGGAAGATGATCTCTGGTGTCTGCACAAGCGGCATACCGCTTCACTTGTACGTTATATGCCTGGATATCCTTATTTTTATCCACAACAGAATCATCATGTTCCCCGTCTTCCCTTGTCCTGCACCGTATTGCCCGGAGTCAGCACGGAACTGAAGGTTCAACATCTCGGCTGGGCAGGCAGTCTGGAGGACCGGGTGCGTAAATATTTGCGTTACAAGCGCATTGATCCCAGCGGTGAGTGGGGCAATCTTGCACATTACGAGTCGATTCTCGATCCGGAACCTCGGCTGATTCCCTGGAAGGAGGGACCGTGAGATGGGCGTGGTGAGTATTCTGACGCATAGCTTCACCGATGGGTATAACCGGGAATTTGGTCGGGTATTCGGTGGTGGGCTCGAGCGTTATATCCTGGATCTGTGCAGTGTCATCCGCGGACTCGGACATATTCCCGAGGTCCATCAACTGTCCTATTTTGAAGCATTCCAGACTCGGACGGAGCAGATTGACGTATTCGGTTATTCGTACGACATGGATAATGTACCGGAAGCCTTTGATCGAATGGCAGCCGCGGCACGCGGCCCAGTGATCTATGCAAGCTGTCTGTGGCAGCCCATCACCTACAAACCGGGCAGTCTTGGCATCTGTCACGGCATTAACTGGGATCGTCCCGGACTGCCACTGGAGACCAAACAACAAGTGGCAGAACATATTCAACTCGCTCTAGATGGACTCGTGCGCATTGTATCCGTGGATTCCCATTTCCAGACCTTCTGCCGGGCTGCGTGCACCTATACCGATCCAAGGCAGGTCGTCCTGATTCCCAATGCAGTGGATACGTCCTATTTCACACCTGCCCCGCCAACACGAACCTTCGAGCAGGAACAGGAAGACGAATGGCTTGCCGCATGGAAGACCGATCTGGCGAGTCATGAGGAGAATGCCGGTGCAGTTATATCAGGGATGAAAGCTGTGGAAAGCAAGGGTGGACCGAGTGGTGATGGAGCGTACAGTAGGAAGGCTAATGGAGATGGAGGCGGGGATACAGATAGCGATCAAGAACGAGAGGAGAAGGGAGCGCTAGGTCACCATTTGGAGTTATCAAAGCTGGAAAAAGCCGAGGTAGTCGGCGGATCGTCTAAGGTTGCTCGTCACCACCTGCATTCAACGGATTGGGCTACGGATAGTGTAATATCAGCAGATGCTGATTATCAGGTTAATGGTCTGACTCAGGAACAGGTTGAACAGAAAACTATGGATGTCCGCTTGACCTCTCCCCGCCCAATTCGCATTATATATCCGCGTCGCATCAGCATGGAACGGGGCATTATTCCCATGATGCTGGCAGCAGATAAGCTGCTGGGGGCTTTTCCGGATCTGGAGATTGAATTTGCCGGGGAACTGGTTGAAGGCAGTACGGTCGGGAGAGCCTTTCGTTATTGGCATCGTAATCATCCACATGCGGAGCGGATTACCCAGCGTACGTATGATTTCCGGGACATTCGGGAGGCCTACCATCAGGCAGATATCGCCGTAATTCCAACCGTGTTCTCGGAAGGTACCTCCTATGCCTGTCTGGAAGCGATGAGCTGTGGACTTCCGGTGATTGCCTCCAATGTCGGCGGATTGAATGATCTGATTCAGGATGGTTTTAACGGGCTTTTGGTACCTCCCGGCGAGCAGGAACTAACCGCCGCCCTGGTTCGTCTCGTACAGGATCGGGCCGAGCGGGAACGACTGGGAATCTATGCGCGCGAGACTGCACTGTCCTATGATCTTGCCAAGTGGCGGAGCCGGTGGAGCACGGTGTTGGAATCTTTTTTGGCAGAGACAGGATTAAAGGAGGGAATTCGGGGATGATGGATACGCCCAAGGCAACGGAATTCATGGAATCAAGATACATTAGGCAAAGTGACCCTAAAACGGACACATTGGTCTTCCCCCTGCATCCGGCATGGTGGAGCCGTCCCTACGAATATGAATGGGCCCGGCGGTTTGCACGTCCAGACGATGTGGTCCTTGATGCAGCCTGCGGCATCTCCCATCCGTTCAAATTCTGGCTTGCCGAACACTGCCGCGAGGTTCACGCCTGTGATTGGGATGAACGCATTTTGTCTGAAGATGCGATACGACTGGATATCGCTTCTGATTTTGGCGAGCTGGCCGCTCAGGATCTGCCGGAATCCACGCTCGTCCGATTGCACCGTGCAAAGGCCAATCTGGCCCAGCTTCCGTACGAGTCGGGTAAATTTGATCGGGTGTTCTGTATCTCTGTCCTGGAGCATCTGGATACGGGCACAATGCTGCGAGCGTTTCGTGAGTTCGCCCGCGTGCTGAAGCCAAACGGACAGCTGATCGCTACCTTCGATGTACCCGAGATGCGCCCTGATCTGCTGGAGACAATCATGGCCGTTACCGGACTAAACATTAAGGATAAGCTGAATGTGGAAGAGCCGGACGATGCGATCTGGTCTGACATGTACGGCGCGCCGATTCGCTGTTTTCGAGCGGTGATATGCAAAGGTTAAGGCACCGACCTATTGGCAACGGAACCATGCACGGTTCGGGGAATGCTCCGATGACCGGTAGCTCCGTTGCTTTTGCACTTTCAAGCGGAGATGGATTGGGAAAAGATCGGGGTTACAGGGATTTGGGGTTGGGACTGGGATTTAGGGACTATGGATTAGAAAATAAAATTAGAAGTTAGATGCTTAGATGTTAGATAACAGATAAGAGATAACGATAAAGATAAGAGATAAGTGATAAGTGATAAGATGAATTATAGGTGTACCAGTAACATGTTGCACTGGTTGGTATACGCATCGGCAGAGGCTGCGCCGGGTGCTGTCAGGCGCAGCAGGATGTGCAGGCCCGGCGAAATGGTCATCGCCGGGCGACCTGTGGCGGCAGATTGCCGCGCAGTGAGTTGGGCCGATTCGGCCCATTCACGTGCCAGGTTCTGCCGCCCGGCGAGCAGCGCGAGCGTGCCCGCAAGGAGTGCGTGAGCGACGCGCTCCGGGGTGGGCACCGCGTCCGCGCGGGGCTGCTGCGCGCCGTCAGGCGTGCCGCATAGCGCAAGCAGCCCTTCGCGGACGCCCGCGGGTGCGCGCAGCAACCCGCAGCGTGCCGCAGGCGGAAGCGCTGCGAGCAACGCCAGCGCGCCGCGGGGCGGCAGGGCTTGCAGCAGGCGCAGCCATGCGGCCCAGGCGCCCACGCCGGCGAGCGCTTGCGCCGCTGCGAGCACGCAAGCCGCAGGCGCGGCAGAGCCGCCGGGCGTTGCATCGCCGGGCGGGCTAGACGCCGAGGCGATGCTCCGAGCCCTGGCCTCGCGCTGCAGCAGCGCCTCGGCGGCGTGGGCCGCTGCGGGCAGCGCAGCCCGCTGGCGATCCGCCGCTCGGGCGTTGCGCCTGCCGGGCTGCTTGTGGCCTAGCGCCCACAGCGCCAGGGCCGCCTCTGGCCCGTGCTGCGCATGCACCGCCCAGGGCTGCAAAGCCGCCCGAGCGGTAGCGTCCTCGCCCAGCTGGGCGAGCGCAAGCCCGGCGGCCAGCGGCTGTGCCCGCAGCGGGCCCGCAAGCGCCGCCGCATGGCCCAGCAGCCACTCCGGCCGATGCGCAGCCAGCGCGGCCGCGATCAGTGCTTGCCATGCCGCAGGCGGCAAGCTTACCCGGGCGGCTACGCCTGCGATTGCGTGTGGCCGCCCAGTGGCAGCGGCCAGCAACAACAGCCGCTGCCATGCAGGCAAGCTGCCGGGTTGCACGTCCAGCGCCGCCGTGTATGCCGCTTCTGCCTCTGCCCAGCGGCCAGCCCGCTCATGTGCCATTCCTTCCAGCGTCAGGCTGCGGTAGGTTCCAGCACCAGAGACTGATGTATATCTGCTGGCTGTGGAAGCAGCCATTTTAGCCTGTTTTAACCAATCCAGGGCCAAGTCCTCTCTCCCTTGATCCAGTTCAAGTACAGCACCAAGCTCCAACAAATCCGGAAAATCCTCATACACCGGCGCCCACGCTTCCACCACAGCAAGCGCCCGTTCCGGGCTGCCAATCTCTCGCCAGGCGTAAGCCGTTTTCAGCACCAGATCCGAGTGATATCCACAATCCGGCATAAGCTGCGCCAATAAGGGCTGTAACAGCCGGAGTGCTTCATCATACTTCGCTTGCTGAAACCATTCGGCAGCCAGAGCATATAACAGCTCCGGGTGATTTCCCTCCTGATTCAACGCGGAACGGATCAACTGCATGTTGCGTGCACCTTTATTTTTGGCATTAATCACCTGCTCCAGATATCCGTAATGCATGACCTCAAGTCCAGAATGAAGTACGCCTTGCGGAGCGAGTGCTATGATCGAAGAAGCAATCTCTTCGTGAATTCTGCCCTGAAAAGCAATTCGGGAATCATTACGGAACAATCGACATACCGCATCCGTCACGCGCTCTTCACCGGACACACCCAGCAGACTCGTGACCTGTATCCAATATCCCCATACATCGTCTCTGCTTGCTGCTAACAACTGCACGAGTTCTGCCTTCATCTGCGGGGTCTGTACCCATACCTCATCTGCATCAAGCACCAGAATCCACGGTTTCGTAGCTGCGGCCAGCGACAGATTACGGGCTTTACTGAAGTCACCCTTCCATTCCGCGTGGATGACAACGGCACCATGGAGACGTGCAATTTCAGGTGTATCGTCTACCGAGCCTGTGTCCACAACGATGATCTCATCCACAACATCCCTGACTGCATTCAAGCACCGCTGGAGTGACCTCGCTTCATCCTTCACGATCATGCACAAGCTAATCTCTGACTCCACATTCGCCACCATCCCTCACCTACCTGATCCCTCTCAGCTCTCAAACCCGTCCGCTCCCGGTAACTCCAGCCGGATATGCTGAACGACAGGCCAACAACGATGCCGCTGTCCATCTGCAGGCTGTGCGAATACCTCCAGATGATGATCCGCAGCGCTGACCAATCCTTTCACCAGCCAACTGGTTCCCATCAGCGTATCCAAAGATCCAGGGAATGGCCCCTTTTCTTCCCCTTTCCCTCTACCCATATCCTTCTCGCTCCTCTTCCCTTCCTCTTTCTCCTTCTCTCCTACACGAGCGCTCTCTTCTGACGATACCCCTTCTCCGGACAATTGCTGTTGGCACATCTGAATCAGGCTATGCAGCTCTTTCCATCGTCCTGACTGTACACACCCTTCCATCATCAGTCCAAGGGCCTGCCAGCCATCATACTCTGCTCCTGCAACTGTCCCGTCCATGCTGGAGTCCATGTCCTTCTTCGTTGTCGCTCTCAGACCCAACGTTTGCCCTGTCTGTACAGCAATTTCTTCATGGTTAGTTACTGCTTCACCCACCTGCGAACTACGCTTCAACCATAAAGTTAATGAATCATCTCCGCTAACTTCCTTCCCCTCGATCCACTCCAAACGTTCGAGCCATCGGGCAGATGAGGCGGCGAGCAACCCTTTTTTGCGCCTCACAGGTTCCAGTTTCAGACGCGCCTTGTTCCATCTGCCTTGCTGGATTTGGAGCATCGCCTCCGATACGGATAAACGCTCCCTCATTTCTCCGTTGGGGTGTGACGACACACCAGGTAATAATTGCAAAGCCGCATCATAACAACGGGATTGCTCCAGAATGCCCAATATTTTGTGTATAGCCTCTTCCGAACTGAGTGCAAAACGCTCCCTCACCAGCTCTGGAATCTGATGTTCCTGACCAGAAACTCGCATAATACGGAATATCCGATAGAGTGGCGGCAGCAGACTGGATTTGGCGCGCACCGCTTCCACGTAAGCATCCACTGCACCCTCAAGATCGGCCCTTCCTTCCAGTAATCGCCCTAACGTATACCACGTCTGATAGGTTCCGATGCCTTCTTCCGTATGGTATATGGGGGGAGGCGGACCCATGCGAATAGCTTCACGTAGTGAATACTCTGCCCGATCTGTATCCCCCAATGCGTCTGCGCATACCCCCCGATGATGCATCAGATCCGTGTACTCTGGGAAGAGTTCAAGCGCAGCATCAATGCGATCCAAGGCCTCCTGCCAGCGATTCAGATGCTGGAGACAACGAACTTCATATTTGAACAGTAGATGCGCGTAACTGGTCACCGCAGGATCAATCCCCATCCGAGCTACACCAAACGTCTCCAATGCCCGCTCCGCTTCCCCTACACGCAGATACTCGACCCCCAGATTATAGTGATGGAACGGCTGATCCGGTTCTTCCTCCACTGCCTGTTCCAGCAGGCGAACATTGCGGTTCACCTTATCTTTGCGCTCCACAATTGCCGTCTGATACCCATAATGATGGATGATCATGTCCGTTACATGAAATGCAGCTTCTGGGTTAACCCGACAGATCGCCGCCGCAATCTGCTCATGAATTCGACCTTCAAACCGATGACCCGGAGCATTGCGGAAGAGACGCAGCACCGGATTCACAGTAGCCCCCTGCTGACCTGTACCTGTATAGTTATGAATGTTTAAAAACAATCCGTCACATCCGCTGATCGCCGTCCAGCTTCTGATCTGCTCCCGCGCAGCCCTATCGAGCACCTCGTCCGCATCAAGAAAAAGAATCCAGTCGCCGGAAGCCTGCTCCAGGCCAGCATTCCGTGCTGCGGCAAAATCATCGCACCACTCAAAGGGCACCACTACCGCGCCATGCTGACGCGCAATCTCTGCGCTACGATCCGACGAACCGGTGTCCACTACGATCACTTCATCCACCGCTCCCTGTACACTGGCAAGACAATGAGGCAGTAACTCTTCCTCATCCTTCACGATCATGCATAAGGAAATTCGTTCCGCTCGCAAGCTGATTCCTCCTTTCCTTTGCATGGAAAATCGTACGCCAGGGAATGCCCTCGGCCGTACGTAATCTTTGTTCCAACGCAGTATGCTGTGCAATGAGCATCTCGGCAGACGGGGAACGAACCAACTCCTGCCCAATCGCCTTCAAGGCCAATCGCATGTAACATACAGCTGCTCCAGCCCGGGCTTGTCGGTGAGCAGGTTCCCGCTCCAGTGCCTGTTCGAACAGAGATAACGCCTGTTCATCGTATCCTTTGGCATACAGCGTTTCACCCAGCCAGAATAATCCTTCGGCATCGAGTTCATTCTCGGTCATACACTGAATCAGGATGTTCGCGGCTGCTATGGTATACCCCTGACGATATAACAGACTTGCAAACTCCCTCCGTAAAGTTACAGCAGTTCCCCAATGCTCCCTCACCATCATTGCCCGCAGCTTATGCAGTTGCTCGGCAAGCGTAAGCTGTCCCGTATATAACGCCTGCTCTACAACCTTCTCTGCGATTATCTCTGCCTGCGAACCCCATTGCATAAGCTTCTGTTCTTGTGGCACTGGTACAACGCTTCGCGGCTCTTTGGACAGCTGAGTTAATACTCGATCCATGACCTTCCAAATGTTTTTTTCCTGTGGAGGCGAGGTTGCGAGGAATGTATCGCTTAATCGTAATCCATTAGCCCAACAAGCCAGTGCCCAATCCATTCTGTGCTCAGCCGGCATGTTGAATTCACTCACACATTCCGTGCCCCAGTGCTCTTCCGCCAATTGCAGTGCTTCGGATATCTTATTCGCACACAACATCCAATGTATACGTTCCGCTATATGGATACGAGCAGTACGTGCATCTGTATCCAGCATTTTCAATGCCTGCTCATATGCTCCGCAGCCTGCCAGAACATAAATCACTTGCACCAGATGATCCTCATGCATCACTGCATATGAATGAGGCATTTCACCACCAATCGATTTGCCTTGACTCGGCTCCTCAATTCCCATGCATCTGGCGAGTAATGTTTCTGTTATGCTCTCATCTGTTTCTCCGGATTGCTGCAATACATCTGCCAACCCAGCCCACGCCGGGGCATACGCAAACATGCTGTCCAATGCCAATTCATACAGATGTGCAGACTCCTTTAGAAATCCTCGTTTCTGTGCAAGTCTTGCCATTGCGGAATAAGCTCTGTAGCTGTCGGAACCTGCTTCCGTTACATATGGCGAGTCTAATGCGCCGCCTCCATTACTCTGTTCATTACCTTGCAGTCCCTCCCGACATTCGGTTGCTCGGACGTAGGATTGGTATGCACGTTCCTCCAAACCTTGGTGCTCCAACGTCTCCCCATACAACAGGTGCAGATCGGCATAGGCTGGATAACGCTGTCTTTCCACAGCCAGAATTGCATGTGCCTCGTCATAACGTTCCGTTCCTACAAGGGTCTTAGCATAATCTTTAACCAGTGTAGGGCGATATGGCTCAAGTAGCTCTGTGAGACGTAATGATTCACGGAACGCTTCAATTGCCTGTTCGATCTGACCAAGCTGGCAATACGTTACTCCCAGATTGTACAGGTGAAAAGGCTGTGCAGGCTCATCTGCGAGTTCCCGTTCAATCAGCTTTAAATTACGTCTTGGTTTATGTTCCTTCGCAATTGTGGAGGCCAGATATCCATCATGAATCAGACATAACGGCGCAAGTGGTTCCGACTCCATCAATAAATGTTCTTCATCCTGTGTATCGATCTTGCTGTCATTCATATCAGCGGCCCCATCCTGGCCAAATCTGCATGAGCTACTGAGCACCAACTGCTCATGGACGCGTCCCACATATTGATATCCCTGATGAGCACGGAATAGTCTCACTGGTTGGCAGATTACCCGCTCTTCCGCCCCATCACCGTATCGATTCTCTATGGTAATTCGTAATCTTGAAATGCTTCTATGGACTTTGGGCAAATATTTCAGCAGTTCTTCCAATCCCTGGCTGACGTACTCATCGGCATCCAGACACAGGACCCATTCTGTACCTGCCAGAGGCAGACTGATATTTCGTGCTTGGGCAAAGTCATCTTGCCAGTCGGCGTGCAACACCGTTGCTCCGTACGTTTTGCCGATCTCGGGTGTGCGGTCAGAGGAACCCGTATCCGTGATAAAACATTCCATGCCGAAAGGCTTCAAACTGTCGAGACAGCGGGGCAGGTGATGTTCTTCATTTTGAACAATCATATGGATTCCAAGCAAACGGTTCTTCAAATGCGACCACCTCCAATACAAAAAAAGTACATGAAGTCCACCAAAGGAACTCCATGTACCTATATGAAATATAAATGGGTTATGTGCCTTGTCCATTGAAGAACACATCAATCGTGCTTGGTGCACCAATGAGGCTGGAGCGGTAGGAAAGACGTGTGTATTTGAGAAAACGCTGTGGTACGAGTACATCTACTGATCCGGACAAAATGCCAGTCACAGTGGTCACATCCGTGTACCAGTTCGTTCCGTTGGCACTGATCTCAACCAGAGCATCCACCCGGTTTACACCCGGCCCCCGGTTATATACAAAGAAAGAATACGTGCCAAATACACTGGTCGTAACCGCTGGAAGCGCGGTGAAGGTGTTTGCTGTAGGTGTGCTTATGATCTGTGACTCCTGAAAACTCTTTTGTGAAATGGACGTCACACTGCTGAGCGTCCCTGCCGTAATCGTAGCACCGAGCACGCTCGTAATCGTACCATTTAGCAAGTTCGTCAACGTACCTGCTGTTACGGTTGCACCAAGGACACTTGTAATGGTTCCATTCAATAAGTTCGTAAGCGTTCCTGCGGTGATCGTTGCTCCCAGCACACTCGTAATCGTACCATTCAACAAGTTCGTTAATGTTCCCGCTGTTACCGTTGCTCCGAGTACACTCGTGATCGTTCCGTTCAATAAGTTCGTTAGTGTTCCTGCGGTGATCGTTGCTCCCAGTATACCTGTAATGGTCCCCGCCGTAATCGTCGCTCCAAGCACGCTCGTGATTGTTCCAGCCGTGATCGTTGCTCCCAGTACACTTGTGATTGTACCATTCAGCAAGTTGGTGAGTGTCCCTGCTGTTACGGTTGCCCCAAGCACGCTGGTAATGGTTCCGGCCGTAATCGTTGCTCCTAGTACACTTGTGATTGTACCATTTAGCAGGTTCGTCAATGTTCCGGCGGTTACAGTCGCTCCGAGCACACTCGTGATTGTCCCGGCCGTAATCGTCGCTCCCAGTACACTTGTGATTGTACCATTCAGCAAGTTTGTCAGCGTTCCCGCTGTCACCGTGGCTCCGAGCACACTGGTAAGTGTACCATCAAGCAAGTTGGTGAGTGTCCCTGCAGTTACAGTCGCTCCGAGCACACTCGTAATCGTTCCTGCCGTGATCGTCGCTCCCAGTACACTTGTGATTGTACCATTTAGCAGGTTCGTCAATGTTCCCGCAGTTACAGTCGCTCCAAGCACACTCGTAATCGTTCCTGCCGTGATCGTCGCTCCCAACACACTTGTGATTGTACCATTGAGCAGGTTCGTTAATGTACCTGCGGTTACGGTGGCTCCCAGCACACTGTTAATCGTACCTGCCGTGATGGTCGCTCCAAGTACACTCGTAATGGTTCCGTTCAGAATGTTGGTAATGGTTCCTGCGTTAATTGTAACGGTAGTCAGACCTGAGATGTTACTAATGGTCCCGTCCAAAATAATGCCAACCACATTCCCGCTTGTATCAGTTCTGACAGGCTGGGCTGTGCCTGTACTATCCTGGCCAAAAATCAACGTCCTCAGATTATCCGGATTCGTATTAAACGTCGTAAAGTTAGGCATGTGCCTCGTCCTCCTCCCTGGTCAAATCTGTGTAATCCTACTCCCTTACGGCATACGCTGCGCCTGAAAGTAAACATCAAGCCGGGTCGGTTGATCCGGTTCAACGGATCGAATTGCAAGCCGGGTATAATGCAAAAATCGCAAAGGTACCAGCGCTTTGGTCTGTCCTCCCGCGACCACCTCCTGGCTGTCCACAGCATAGTCCAAGGCATTGGGGCTGATCTGGATCTGTACCAGAGCCGGATGTTTCCCACGATTCACAACGCCATAGGTGTACATGCTGAGTGATGAGGTGTCTTGTGCCGGGAGGGAATTCATGCTGCTGCTGGTTTCGGCTCCGACATACGTATGCTCTGTAAAACAATGAATAGCACCAGGGAGTTTCGTACGTGAGGAAGTACCCTGCTTGAACCGGGGACGAGTGATCCGGGAACAAGGGGGTTTCAGCAATTTAGCGCGGCAGGAATGACGTGAGCGGCGACGGTTTGCATATTTGGTTGGTTGCTTCGTTCTCTTCTTGCTTCGCTTCGCTGTTCGACTCATCTCGATTTCCCCTTAAAAAATGTGCTTACGCATCGTATGCCCGGATTGGATATACGGGCACGGCATCTGCCGTTATTTTGGAATTAGCAGTCCGTTCCCAAACGCTTTCTCTTGTTGTTACATACAATGCAAGTAATGAGGACATGCGAAACAAATCGTATCGCGAGACCAGTTTCATCTATTCAGAGGGGGGACAAGATGACAAACTCTAATGTATTCAACCAGTCTAATGGGCCCCTGTTCACTCAACTGACCAACACTTATGCAGCCCCGGGTATTGAGGCTTCAGCAGATGCCGGTGCGGCTGCGGCAGGCAGTTTTTTTGCCCTGACGACCAATAATACATCGATCCCTTCCAGCCAAAACCTCCTTCTTCAAATCCTGAATGCAAGTGGGAGTGGCAGAACAGTACGAATTGCCAGCCTTTCGGGAGGGACAACGGCGGCAGCTACACTGGCCGTATATTCCGGAGGCACGGTGACGGCAGGAAGTACACCTACACCCGTCAATACGTTGCTTGGCAATGCCAACACCAGCATCGTTACTACAAGGCAAAATACCGGCACGCTTGGGGGGACTTTCACAAGTTTGCTCAGCATACCTCTCACTGCGGGAATGTA
Organism: Paenibacillus sp. FSL R5-0749; assembly: GCF_038595085.1. NCBI lineage: Bacteria > Bacillati > Bacillota > Bacilli > Caryophanales > Paenibacillaceae > Paenibacillus > Paenibacillus sp. FSL R5-0749. The sequence goes on from NZ_CP152005.1 coordinate 6,352,706, forward strand.
TTTTTTGGATTTAAACGGTTCCATTCTTGTTCCACCGGGACAATCACTATCCATTAGTTTAGGAACTGGCAGTCAGACTGCAGCCATTAATCTCTTCTGGTGGGAATTCTAAGCATGATGCTTATAAAAGGAGGTGCACACTGTGCCGAACAATAATGTATTTAATCCATTAAATCTGCCTGTCTATACGTCCAATACGAACACGTATATCTCTCCCGGCATTGTTGCTCCTCCGGAGAATAGTGCTGGCAGTACCGGCAATCTATACAATGCAGGTTCCACCAACTCCACAACACTGGGGTTACTGGGAGGAACGGTGATCGCCACCGTTCAATTAGCCAATCCGGCAGGGAGTGGGAGAACCCTGTATGTATCACGGCTCTCTGGTGGAATCACAGTGGCACTGAATCTGTTGTCATCCTTCAGCGGTTCCATGAGTCTGACCGCGAACGGAACGCTAAGCTCTCCCAGTACACTCACGGCGGTCAACAGCAATCTTTCCAGCAGCAATACCAGTGCAGCCATCGTACGATTCTCTTCTTCTGCGCCTTCAGGAGCCACCACATTGATGGCGATGCCCCTTCAAGCGGGGCCTTTCCAATCCAATGAATTTGGCCGTTATGTGGTTCCTCCAGGTCAAGCCATTAACCTCTCTGTCAGCGGATCACTTTCGGTTGGTGGACTGCTGGCCTCTACTGCTTATTTCACTTGGTGGGAAGTCTGATTGGTTCAACGATGCACAACAAGTACAACGTGCAAACAACCGCCTTCGGAAGAATACGGAAGCGGCTGTTCGTTTTATTGTAGATACAATGAATGTTTAACATGTTGACCCGAGAAAGCAGTCAGACCGATTCCTGCGGAATGGTCTCTTTCGCTTCCGATAGGAGCGGCGGCTTCGCCTCCCATAGGATGCGCTGTAGCAGTATTCCGGCAAGGCCAATCACCAGCGTAGCCAGACCGATATATTGAAAGGTGGGACTCGGTCCTGCAACTCGAATGAGCGCTCCACCTGCAAGTGGGGCTACAACAAGTACAACACTGAATAGTGAATTTTGAATGCCGAAGACGCGTCCTACATAGGCAGGAGGGGTTTCCTTTTGCAACAAATAATTCAGTGTTACCATAAAGAGCCCATTGCCTACCCCAATGCATAACCCCCACATTAAGACCCAAATTTCAGGTGTTTGTGGGCCAATCCACCCTAATGCAGCAATTCCAGCCCCGATGAACAGATATCCTCCACCTAGCCCCCACCCATACCCAATTCTCGGCAAACGATTTAACAGCAAAATGATGACTATGGCTCCGGCACCTCCCGATGAACCCAACCAACCTAACAGCGATTCATTCCCCGGCTTGATCTCCCGAAACAGAGTCGTAAATTGATAATCGATCATCAGGATAGCCATGAGTCCAAAACAGCCGAACAGCATCGTGCTCAGTACGGGGCGACTGCTCTGTATAAAACGCCAGCCTTGCTGCCACTGGGTAAACAACGATTCGGGGATATCCCTTGCATCAGCCGTACTTCCGTCTGGTTCAACAGGCTCCGGCTTCTCCATCAACCGTCGCAAGGGCCATAACACTGCGCCCGACAACAGGCGGGTACAAGCATTGATTAATATACAGATCTGTGGTGAAAAGAAGGCCAAAATGACTGCACCCAGCAGCGGTCCCGCCACTTTCGAGCACTGGTTCACAAAACCATTTAGGGACGATGCCTGAAACAGATGCTCCTCTGCCACCACCTGGCGGGTTAGCGCCTGCTGGGCGGGAACATGGAACACTCCCATCATGGCCCGCAGGGCAAGCAGTGGAAGCAACCACAGCGGACTTGGTGCAAATAAAATTGCAATGGTTAATCCCACCGTGATTACATCACACAGGAGCATGATTTTCACTTTGTGCAGCCGATCTGCCAGTGCACCAGCAACGGAGCCCAGCAGTATGCCCGGTACGGCCATACATACAGGAATAAGGGCAATAATCAGCGGATCGGCACCCCATCGGTAGGCCACCATGACCTGAATGGCGAGTGCATCAAACCAGTCTCCAAACGTAGCCAGCGAATAGGCAATAAACATGCGGACAAACCGGAGATTGGTCCATAAACTTCTGGAGGGTTCGGTGGATTCAGTGGATGTGGGTTCATTTGAAATGACGGTCATACGTGTACTTCCTCCCTTGATTACAGCCGTGTGTGGTCTGTGTGTTACTTGACTGTAATCATAAGAGAGTTATATCAGAGGAAGATCAGAGGATGGGGAGATAGGGGATAAAAATTTACGTATTTCATCTACAATTCGTTGTTTATAGGTGGGAACACCATAATTTTTACAAATATCTGCGTAAAATTGATGATATTTCCTGCACAGTCTGCCTTCAATTCGATGTTGTTCCATGAACAGGAGGATCTGATATGCAGCATTCAGATATAGCGGCACATTCAGCGACATTTTCAACACGTCCAGTCCGTCATCCATCCTAAGTTCCGCTTCACGCACTCGCCCTTGCCGAAGCAACCATAAACCTTCCATCACCTGAAAACGTCCGATCTCCCGCAGATAGGGGGCATCCTTCAATCCTGCTCGCAGCACTGCCATTTGAGCCTCAACAGCTTCACCGCTACCACCCCACAGTTCCACGTATAACGCTGCAAGGGTTACCGGCAGTCTGAAATTCTTGAGCTCGTCCGTCTCTATCAGACGATACGTCTCCTCCAGTTGCATCCGAGCACGCTCGTATTGACCTACCTCTGCATAGAGTTCAATGATGTTCAAAATGCGGAGTTCTCGAAGCAATTCCGCAGATAATGCCGATGAATTCAATGCTTGCTCATATAAGGGTAAGCTTTCTGATGGTTCAATTAGCGAATGAACAAAAATAAGTAACCAGTATAAACGCTCTTCAAAAGAAATTTCCTTTGTTGTAATTAGCCATTCCAGATCGCCCTGTATAAAATGGATATACAACTGATAGTACGGCTCAATCTGAATGCCTAGCGCTTCCTGCTGTTGAACCAGGGTCTGTATGGCATTTCCCTGCCCAAACAAGTGATATTTACGAAGTAATCCGTGAATGACTTCCTGCATTTCCGGGTCCTGAGCAGAAGGACTAGCGGGCAGAACGGACTTGTTCTCTTGCACCGTAAGCCGATATCCGTATCCCCGTACCGTATCCAGACTAATCTCATCCCAACGTTTTAATTTCTTGCGCAGGCGGTAGATATGATCATCCACCGTGCGTTCAACCGGATACTCCAGCGGCCATACCCGGTCCAACAGTTGGCTGCGCGTGAAGACTTTATCCTTGTTCTCATATAAAAAATGAAAAAGCGCAAATTCCTTCGCCAGCAGGCGAATGGAATCCATACGCCGGGTTACGGTGTATGTTCCTTCATCCAATTGTAAAGACATGCCTGGTTCCTCCTATGTATTCTTCTCATCATATTTTCAACATACCACAAAAACCCTTTGCGAGAACGCAAAAGGTTTCTGTAATAAAGAGCTTGTTATAGTACGAAATAGTTATTTGGGGACAAGTTATTTCCTTGTTTTAACCGAGTACGACCCGGTCATCCGCCATTTTTTTGCCGCTAATCCGCTCGAATTCACCAAGCAACTCTGGCACGGTCAACGTACGCTTGCGCTCTTCGCTGACATCCAGAATAATGCGGCCTTTATCCATCATGATTAAACGATTGCCCAGACGGATGGCCTGTTCCATATTGTGCGTCACCATCAGTGTGGTAAGTCTCATCTCACGCACAAGTGTCTCCGTCAGTTCCGTGATCAGTTCGGCACGCGAGGGGTCAAGGGCTGCCGTATGCTCATCAAGTAGCAGAATCTGCGGCTGGGTAAACGTAGCCATCAACAGGCTGAGTGCCTGCCGCTCCCCGCCTGACAAGAGACCTACCTTCGCGTTAGGCCGCTTCTCCAGTCCGATTCCCAGCTTCTCCAGTTGCGTGTTAAAAATCTCACGTCTGGCACGGGTAACGCCGAAGCCCAATCCACGTCCTTTGCCACGCTTGTATGCCATCGCCATATTTTCTTCAATGGACATATGCGGTGCTGTTCCTGCCATCGGGTCCTGAAACACCCGGCCAATCCAGCTGCTGCGTTTATGCTCCGGCAGGTTTTTGATGGAACGATCATTGATTAGCACATCACCCATATCCGGCTTCATCACACCCGAAATGATGTTCATCAACGTCGATTTACCTGCTCCGTTACTGCCAATGACCGTCACAAAATCTCCCGGATTCATCGTCAGATTCACACCAACAAGCGCAGTCTTCTCGTCCGTTGTGCCTGGGTTGAACAGCTTGGTTACTTGCGTAATCTCCAGCATGCTCACATACCTCCCTTCGCCTGTTGACCCCCGGATCGCATCAACTCTTCTGTTCGTTTGCGAGCCAGACTCCGCTGCTTCATGGAACGCTGCATCGTTGGGAATACAAGGGCAATGATGACGATCACTGCGGTAATCAACTTCAGATCAGATGTATCAAACCATTCGACCTGTAGGGCAAGTGCAACCACAATCCGGTAAATTACTGAACCAACGATTGCTGCAAGTGTAGCCCAAAACACCGTTCTTGCACCAAGGATGGCTTCACCAATGATGACGGAAGCCAGTCCAATGACGATCATACCGATACCCATTGTGATGTCCGCAAAACCGGATTGCTGGGCAATAAATGCCCCAGACAGAGCTACCAATCCATTGGATAAGCTGACACCTACAATCGTCGTTACATCCGTATTTGCACCAAAGCTGCGAATCATGCGTTTGTTATCCCCTGTGGCACGGAGCGCCAGGCCAACATCTGTTTTCATGAACAGATCGAGCATGATTTTAAACACGAGTACCACGATAATAATAAGCACCATGACATGCTCACCTGAGAATGGATTATCCATACCCATAATGGATTTATTCGGTGCGCCAAGAATACGCATATTAATGGAGTAGAGCGCGATCATCATCAAGATCCCGGATAACAACCCGTTAATCTTGCCTTTGGTATGAAGCAGACCTGTACAAGCCCCGGCCACCATGCCGCCAGCCATTGCCGCCAAACAGGCAAGCCAAGGAGAGAAGTCATTGGAGATCATCACCGCCGCGATTGCGCCTCCTGTTGTAAAACTTCCGTCTACGGTAAGGTCAGGAAAATCGAGTATGCGGAACGTAATATACACACCAAGAGCCATCAGTGCATATAAAAGTCCCAGCTCGATTGCTCCTTCAATTGAATTCCAGCTTATACTCACGTTACTTCCTCCCTGTCTATCGAAAAGAATGAGGCGAACCCGTTGCACGTTCGCCTCGCATCCATACTGCCGGATGATGATCCGGTCAGATTATTGAATCAATCTCATAACTCATTAAATTATTGTTTCTGTAACTAGATATAGACAAATTGAATCGTTTTGATCTATATCTACCCTTGATTGAAGTAGCTAAAGGTATTATGAATTGATTCTATTGAATAATGTTGTTTTCTTGGTCTTTTACTTCCGCCTTCATCTCATCCGTAACCGTGATGCCTTGGGCTTCCGCTGCTTTCAGGTTCAGGATCAGATCCAGCTTGTCTGGAACGGTGACTTTCATATCACCAGGATTCGTACCATTCTTCAGAATGTCCGCAGCCATCTCACCCACCTGATATCCATGGTCATAATATTTGAAGCCTACCGTTGCGAAAGCTCCTTTTTCAACCGTATCCCGGTCACTGGAGAAGAACGGAATTTTATTGCTGTTCGCCGTTTGGATGATCGTATCCACCGCACTTACGACAGAGTTATCAAGCGTAATGTAGAAGGCATCTACTTTGCCAACCAGAGAATCCGTTGCCTGTTTAACTTCAGATGTATTCGTAACTGGTGCTTTCACCAGCTTGATATTATGTGTTGCGAGCGCTTTTTCTGCGTTATCTGCCATAACCACTGCATTCGGTTCACCTTCGTTAATGACCAAGCCTACCGTTTTTACATCCGGCAGATTTTTGGCGATAAAGTCAGCCAATTGTACGATAGCCTCCGGGTTCGTGTCGGATGCACCTGTAACATTGCCGCCCGGCTTATCCATATCAGTTACCAATTTGGCGCCCAGTGGGTCTGTTACCGCCGCGAACAGCAATGGCTTGTCCTTCACTTGCTGAGCCAGAGCCAACGCCGATGGTGTTGCGATTCCGAGTACGAGATCATTTTTGGAATCACCCGAGATTTTCTGTGCAATGGACAGGTTGTTCGTCGAATCACCTTGCGCGTTATTGTAATCGATTTTGAGGTTCTTGTTCTCTTCAATACCCGCATCCTTCAGGGCTGCGATGAAACCTTCGCGTGTAGCATCCAGAGATGGATGTTCAACAATCTGGGAGATGGCAATCTGGTATGATTTTTCCTCGCTGCCTCCACCTGTTGTACTCCCCGATCCTTCGGATTCCGAGCCTGTACCGCTGTTATTTCCGCAACCTGCCGCAACGATCATTGAAGCAACCATCATCAGTGACATCCAAAATTTCTTTTTCATGTGTGAGAACCCCTCTCCATCTTATAAAATGTGGTTACCCTTATCGAGATTCCATTGACACGATAGGGTGGGACAAAACAAACGCTTCAACGCATTGTTGCTTTGATCGACAAAAGCAGACAAATATAGACTTTTGTCATGCGACTGAAGTCCATGAACCGTGTTAGTGTTTTATTGTTCCCCTAATATTAAGGGGCGTCCCGATATACGTCAATGGTTGAACCGCTTCCAATTTACTCTCATCGGTTGATTGTGATAGGAAATATTACATAAGATCAAAAAAGGCAACCCACATGTTATGCGAGCAGCCTCATATAGATAGCTTATTTTTCTTCTTGAATTGCTTTTAGCTCAGCAGAGGTTAGTCCCGTCGCTTTGACAATGGTCTCTTGATCAAGACCCAAGGTGAGCATATTCAATGCAATTTTCCGCTTGCTCTCAGCTTCACTTTCTTCGATTCCTTTTTGAATTCCTTCCTCCATGCCTTACTTGAGACCCTCTTCTCGTGCGCCCTCAATCATGGATATCTGATCCCGTAAAAACTTTTGACGTGCTTCATACTGTTCGCGGAACTCTTCATCCTCGCTCAGTTCCTTCAATAGATTCATGGCCTTTTTCAAAGCCGGTTCGGGTTCATGCATCATTAACGCCTCCCATCTAACATAGAGTTATGTATAAGAATCTGGTGTTATCTCAGATTATATTACGTATCTCACTACAAAAATAACGTTTTTACGTCATTTTTATCCAAAAAAAGAGACTATTTCGACGAGTCGAAACAATCTCTTGTGTATAAACCGTTAATTCCCCGACGCTTCGCGAATCTCATACTTGCACCTTTTGCCGCCATCGGCGTAACACTCGGTACGCTCCACCTCCGCTTGAAGCAGCGAGCGGAACAATTCCAGTTCACAGCGACAAGCCTGCTTGTATACACTCGCAACTTGTACAATCGGGCAGTTCATTTCCGTAATGACGTAGGTTCCATCTTCTTCTCTGGACGCATCCGCCATATATCCGTTGGCATTCTGAATTCGCGCGAGTTCCTCCACCCGTCCGGCCAGTTCCTGGCCCTCCATCTGTGGCAATCCGCTGCGGAGCAGCTTGTCCCGGCGACTCTCGAACAATGCATCCACCACACCGCTCCCGGCTGATTCAGACAATTCTTCAAGCAGTTCCAGCGTAAGGGACGAATATGATTTTGGGAAAAAGCTGTCCCCGCGTACCGTCAATTGGTACACCGAGGATGGACGTCCAGCCGTAGCCCGGGCCTCCCGAACCTCGATCCAGCCGTCCTGCTCCAGTGCTGTCAGATGACGACGAATGGCCATGCCGGTCAGACCCAGATCAGCTGTCATTTCCCTCGCGGTCAATGTACCTTGCTGCTTCAGCATGAACAAAATCCGTTCACGCGTCGTTCGTTCCTCTTCGCGCTTCACGATCAGCACCTGCTCTCCTGCTTATGCGTGTACCGGTGCTGCCTCCCGGCAGGCATCCGAACAAAAGCGGTTATGCGTCTCTTCGCAATCCTCGCAGCTTACGTGCTGCAGGTTGCAGGTTGGACAATTAATATATCGGTCATGTGTGGTTCCACAGTGATAACAGCTGGCAATGACAATATCCTCTTCTGTCCGATTAATCGGTACAGAGATTCGCTCGTCAAACACGTAACATTTACCATCGAATAGATGGCCTTGAACTTCTGGATCTTTACCATACGTGACAATACCGCCGTCTAATTGAGCCACGTCCTGGAATCCTTCATTAATCATGAATCCAGTCAGCTTCTCGCAGCGAATACCACCCGTGCAGTAGGTAATAATCGTTTTATCTTTCATGTCACCCAGGTTCTCGCGAATCCACTCCGGGAACTCACGGAACGACTCAACATCTGGACGGATGGCGCCGCGGAAATGGCCGATTTCGTATTCGTAATCATTGCGACCATCGATAACGATGACATCATCCCGTTGCAGATGCTCATGGAACTCTTTCGGTGAGAGGCGTTTGCCACTAATCACATTTGGATCCAGATCTTCGTCTACGCGGAACGTAACCAGCTCTGCTTTGTGACGAACAAAGATTTTTTTGAATGCATGTTCTTCCACATCATCAATCTTGAACACCATATCGCTGAACAGCGGGTTCGCATGCATGTCTTTCATATACTGTTCCGTCTGTTCCGGCGTACCGGATACCGTGCCGTTAATGCCTTCGGATGCGATCAGGATACGTCCTTTCACACCGAGGTCCTTGCAGTATTGCAAATGCTCTTGTGTAAACGTCTCGGGGTCTTCAATCTTCACGAACTTATAATATAAAAGCACGCGATACGCGCTGTTACACATGTATATCACCTGTTCCTATTCCATGTTGTTATGAGCCGGATCATCCGGCAAGACGACTACGTTGCACCCTTACTTGTAAAAAGAAAAGAAACAGCCGCCCGAAACTTCGTCTCGAACTGCTGTCTGACATTCGACTTATATTCCTGCATTCTAGTTTATCGGAAGCGGAATAGCTTAGTCAATATAAATGTATAGAAAGGGATGAAAGATATGGAACATTTCAACCATAAATGATTTGTCTCTGGAAAATCCAAAAAATATATTTCGAATTTGAACTATAATCGTATTCATTTTTGCTCTCATATCCATTAAACTATGCTCATCATTATATGGCTTACCACTATGAATTAGGAAAGTACAGTGGACAGGAATAACCATAACGTAACATATTTAAATGGAAAATGGGGAATGAGTCATGCGTATAACACTATTAAAAAAAGTAAGCTTCCTATGGTTAGTATTCCTGATTGGACTAAGCGGTCTATGGAATAATCCTAACATTATACAGCGAGTCCATGCCGCGGCTGCAGATCCCTATCTTGGTGAGATCAGATTATTCCCTTACAGTGCGGTCCCTACAGGATGGATGCCCGCCAGAGGACAGACGCTCTCTTTAACCCAAAATACAGCCCTCTACTCGTTGCTTGGCAATAATTATGGCGGCGACGGAAAAACAACATTTGCCTTACCTAACCTTACTAATGCTGCACCAGAAGGGTTGGGCTATTACATAGCTATGAATGGTATATTCCCTTCCCGAGACCCCGATGTTTTATACACCCGAAATGCTGAGTTAGGCGAGGTTCGCCTATTTCCATATTCCTTCTCTCCCACGGGTTGGCTAACTGCTGAAGGGCAGAACGTTAATGCCTCCGTATATTCGGATCTATATGAAATGATTGGTACAACCTACGGATCAGACACACCGAATGAATTCAAGTTGCCTAACTTCCCAGAGATTAATGGTGTACATTACGCTATATTTACAAACCAAGCTAACCATGCCGAGAATGGTACAGGTAGCGAGTACATTGGTGAGATCATTCCCATGTTAGTCAGTCTTTCGACAAAAAACTGGTTATTGGCGAATGGTTCCACTCTTGGCACTAACGATAACCAGCCCCTGTTTAGTCTGTTGAGCACCAGGTTTGGGGGCGATGGTCAGGTGAATTTTAAAGTACCTAATTTAAACAGCAGCCAATCCAACTTGGTTTATTATATTGCTAACGCAGGAACGTTCCCCAACTTGGACGGTGGACGGCTTCCGGAAGCAATCGAAGACACCTATACCACGAACCAAAACTCCACTTTGGCTGAGTCTGCACCAGGCGTACTTTCCAATGATAGCGACGGTTCTACCGCTATTCTGAAAAGCGGGCCGATGAACGGAACATTGGTAATGAATGCCAACGGGGCATTTACTTATACTCCGAACGCCAATTATGTTGGAAGTGACAGCTTTACCTATAGTGCCGGCAATCCATATGGTACAAGTATTCCAGTGTCAGTGACCATAACAATTGAGCAAACCACTCCTCCTATAGTCAACGGCATATCTGACGGTGGAATATATAATCAAACGGTAACACCTGCATTTAATAGTGGTACCGCATTTTTGAATGGTAATGCATTCGCAAATGGTACTACAGTTACGGCTGACGGGGTTTATACATTGGTGGTAACCAACAATATTGGCAGTACAACGTTGAATTTTTCCATTGATACAGCAGCTCCTGTTGTATTGGGTGTCACTGATAATGGAAAATACAACGAAAGCCCAACAATTACTTTTAATGAAGGAACAGCCACTCTGAACGGTTCACCCTTCAACAACGGAGAAACGGTTCAATCTGAAGGAGAATATGCACTGATTGTTACCGATAGTGCGGGCAATACCACAACCCTGCATTTCAGCTTTTATACGCCTCGAACGATCAACTTTAACAGTAACGGCGGTTCTGAAGTAAACGAACAAACAGTATCCTACGGTGACAAGGTTATTGTTCCAGCAGTTCCAACTAAAGCAGGATACACCTTTGCTGGATGGTATACCGATTCAGGTCTGAGTCAGGCTTTTGATTTCGGCAATACCACCGTTACCGCTAATATCACGCTGTATGCGAAATGGACGGTCAACTCCTATACCGTTCACTTCGAAACTAATGGTGGGTCAGTCGTTCCTGATCAGACGGTCCCATATGGTGAGTTGGTGACAGCTCCTGACATTCCAATCCAAGCAGGACACACTTTCGCTGGCTGGTATACTGAGCCTGAATGGAGTACGCCATTTGACCTGAATACTAGATCGATTGTCCAGGAGACCACATTGTATGCAAAATGGGCACCAAACACATATAAGGTAACGTTCAATACACTCGGAGGATCAGCAGTATCCGATGCAGCTGTTGAATACGAAAAGAAACTTTCAGCACCTGCTTCGCCAACCCGTTCCGGCTATATGTTTGCAGGCTGGTACGCAGACCCCGAGTTGAAGACTCCATTCAACTTTGCTCAAACAGAGATTACAGCCGATCTGATCTTATATGCCAAATGGAGTGTTAATTCCACGCCACCAGCAGGTGGTAATGATGGTAACAGCGGCGGAGGCTCTGGTAACCAGAATAACAACGGGTCGAGCATTACCCCTTCGCCGCCTAATACCATAACCCATTCGACCACGAATGGACGTTTAACACTTGCTGCAGGGCAGGCTGGGCAAGTGAGTTTGGGTGATGGCATCACTGTAACCATCCCGGCTGGAGCAACTAATCAAGAAATGAAGATCACGATTGACCAGATTACAGATTCTTCGGAATTGCTAACTAATCAGACTAAATTAATCAGCCCGGTATATGAGTTACTTAAGAATGTTCAACAGAACTTCAATAAATACGTAACCTTGAATCTGACTTTTGATACATCAAGCTTGCCAACCAATCACCAGGCTGGACTATTCTACTTTGATGAACAAAACAAGTTGTGGATCTCTGCGGGAGAAGCTTCAATTCATGACAATCAAGTCAACGTAGACGTAGACCATTTCACCAAATTTGCTGTTTTTGCGGTTGAACAACCCAAGGCGCCAGCAGAGATTGGATTTAGCGATGTCAACGGGCACTGGGCGGAAGATTTCATTCAGGAAGCCGTCCGTGAAGGTATCGTAAGTGGATTCTCCGATGGGTCATTCAAGCCTAATGCATCCGTTACGCGTGCTGAATTTACGGTGATGCTAATGAATGCACTGCAAACAGAATACACAGAAACCGCAATATCTTTTACCGATCATGCAAAAATAGGAGCTTGGGCACAGTCTGCTGTAGCTCGTGCAGTGAAAGCAGGATTTATTCAGGGGGACACTGAGGGGGCTTTCCGCCCCAATGACGCTGTAACCCGTGCCGAGATGGCTGTCATGGTAGCCGGTGCGTTTCAATTAAAAGCGATAACTGGCACCAGCTCAACCTTTGCAGATGATGCACAGATTCCACTTTGGGCCAAAGCAGCTGTCGCTGGCATGCAAAAAGCCGGGATGTTGAACGGTAAAGGGCTGAATACCTTTGCTCCAAGTGATAAAACTACGCGTGCAGAAGCGGTCAAATTACTGTTGAAAACAAAGAATTAGTGCATATCTAAAAGCCTGTTCCTTCCCGGGAACAGGCTTTTCTGAACTGTTTTATTCCGAGATCGTAATGACCGAGGTCACAAAGTGATACGACTCATTCTCCAATACCGCCTGCGATAACAGGATCTTATTGCCTTCCGGACTCCAGGCAAGCGGGTCAGAGGCGTTGTCCATATCCGCCGAGATCTGGAACTGTTCTGCCGACTCCGTGTTGGAGACGAACAGCCCTTTCTCATTATCATTCTCGGAATTGATCGTATACGCAATCTTGGAATCATCACCCGACCAGCTGGTGCCGAAGATCTGCGTGCCTCTGGCGAGTGTGGCCTTCTCGTTACCTTCCAGATCGGTGAGCACCAGCGCCCGTTTGGTATCCGCCGTTCTTTTCACAATCGCAAGCCTTGTTCCATCATTGGAAGGAATGACCCATTCCACACTTTTCAGCACCTGTTTCACGTCACCCGTCTTCACGTCGTATGCATTCAACTGGCCGTCTTCGCCCGTAATATAATAGAGCATATTGCCTGACACTTTGATACTCCGTACATTGAAATTGCCTGTCTCCACCAGCACCTTCGTTGTTCCATCCACACTTGCCGAGATCAGATCACCCTTCATATTGGGAAAAACGACATGTTCATTATCCAGCCATGCACCCTCTTGGATAAAGCCATCCTCCTTACCGGCAGGGGTTGTCTCCCCGTTATGCAGATTCAGAATGTAACCTTTACCCGTACTTTCCTCCGGCTCCCGATAGAACAGGTACTGAGCATCCGGTGACACCAGCGGTGCACCCAGGCTAACTTTACTTTCCTTGAGCGGCGTGTCTGTACCTTTGGTTAGATCATACATATATAAGTTATGCGGGTATCTTTCCTCACCTTCAACAGTAACGGGTTTCAAGGACTTATTCTCCTTGTCGGATACAATCCAGTCGTCACTTAGCCATGCAATTCCGCGCATATTGGACAATTTATCAATTTTCTCCAACTTGAAGCTCTGGTACACAGACGTGTTGGTATTATCTTTCACCGTAATATCGGTGCCTGTTTTTCCGCCTTGTGCATTGCTACCAGGCTCTGTTGTTCCCCCGCATGCTGCTGTCGTTAACAGGGCAATGGCCCCGAACGTACCCAATGCTGCTTGTTTCCAATTCATGATGGTCCCCCCTGGTTTCTCTTGCTATAGACCAAGCATACACATCGCATACTTCCAAAGTTATTCAGACTTGTTTCGAACTTGTAAACTTGCATCAGCCAAAGGAAATACGAGTTGGAATGTCACGCCTTCCCCATTCTGAGAATCGCTCGTACTGCTTGGAAGTAAGGTGATTGTACCTCCTTGCTTTTCAACAAATTGCTTCACGAGAGATAATCCGAGCCCGGTTCCGCCGGTTTTTCTGGCCCTGTCTTTGTTCACCGTGTAAAAGGGTTCAAAAATCTTCTCCCGCGCCTCTGCCGGAATCGGCGTACCCGAGTTATAGATGCGAATGACCGCTTGACGCTCCTGCATCTGTAATTCGCTCTTCACCCGGATCACACCATCCGGAATGTTATATTTGATGGCGTTATCCAGCATGTTGATGAAGATATGCATAAGACTCTCCCGATCACTGCGGATCACCGCCGGTTCAAGATCCAGTTCCATGTTCAGCGCAAACTTCTCCGCTTTCCCACGCATCCGGCCACAGGCATCCTCCAGCAGAGCACTGACCTCTACATCTTCGGCCTGGTTCTCGAAATCATACTTCTCCAGAGCAGATAAATGCAGTACTTTCTCCACCATCTCGTACAGCCGCTCCGTTTCTTTGCCAATGTTACTCGTCGCATCATCAAGCAGTTGCGGGTCATCCTTATACATGTCGAGCAGCTCCACATAAGCTTTGATCGAGGTCAGCGGAGTCTTAAACTCATGACTGATGTTACCGATATATTGTTTCTGCTGCTGTTCCAGCGCCTGAAGCTTCTCTATCGCCAGTTGCAGCTTCTGCTGCTCCGCATGCATGGCTGTGATATTTTGCTGAATGGATGTACTCATATAATAGATGCCTTGCCCCAGCTCTCCCAATTCATCCTTACGCCTTACAGGAGACTCCGTAATGTAGTTCCCTTCCCGAATGGAATCTGCGGACCTCTTCAGCCGGGTAATCGCAACGGCAAACCGATTGTAGAACAGATAACCTAATATGAAGCTCAGCGCAACCACGGTAATTCCTGCCCATATGAACAGTTGAAGGATGCGAGTATAGAACTCATGGTAACTCTGGACAGGATATTGTATCCATACAGCGCCCATCTGTCCATCCGGGCCATCCAGTGGTGCGGCATAGAGCAGGGTCTCGCCCTGCTCATGATAAGCTATTTTATTTTGCAGTGCATAGTCCAACGTTTCCTGTACGAGTTCACTCTCGCCGGAGGCGAAGGATGCTCCCACCTGCTGGCCTGTCATGTTATAGAGTGCAATTGGCAATCCGGTAGAGTTGGCCAGTTCCTGTGCCAGCCTACGGCCATTTCGCTGTAAAAAAACGTCCTGATCGAGATGAACCGACTCGGTGTAGTAGGACTGTCGTACATTCAGGTTCACCAGCCGTGTCTGCTGCGATAGAATACCTTCAATCTGTGACTGCTGATTGCGTTCAATACCACGCAGGACCAGTGAACTAAGCACAACCACGGTCAGGATTAGCAAGGCTGCCAGAAAAACACTGAACTTCAGCTTGATGCTGACTCTCATATGGCCCCGCCTGGTTCAGGTGCAGATGCTTTGTAGCCAATCCCGTATACGGTCTGCAATTTTTGCTGATCCGTATCTCCGATTTTTTTGCGCAAACGCTGGATATGAATGTCCACGGTCCGTGTCCCACCTGCATATTCCATGCCCCATACCCGATCCAGCAGATCGTCTCGTGTGTACACCCGTTCAGGATTGGACATGAGAATGGTCAGCAGATCAAACTCTTTCGGTGTCAGATCCAGCTTCTCCTCATTCACAGTCACCGTGCGGTGAGCAACATGAATACGCAGTGTGCCATTCACGATGGCCTGATTCTTCGAATCGTCAGGTGGTGGACTGCTTTTCTCGACACGACGCATGAGCGCTTTCACCCTTGCAAGCAATTCTCGGATCTCGAATGGTTTGGTCATGTAATCATCCGCACCCATTTCCAGACCAACGATCTTGTCCACGATATCATTTTTGACGGTCAGCAAAATAATGCCTATATCCTCCCGGTCCTCCAGCCTGCGGCATACGCCGTATCCATCGAGCCTGGGCATCATGACGTCCAGAATCATGACTTGCGGGTGAAACGATGCGACCTTAACCAAGGCCTCTTCGCCGTCACTCGCAGTCTCTACTTCATATCCTTCGCGCCGCAGCGCGTAAGCAATGGCACTGACGATGCTTGATTCGTCATCTACCACGAGCACTTTTTTATTCATGAGATTCATCCTCTTTATCTATGTCATGGGTTAGTTTATGGGTCTATGTTAGCAAGGTCTATGTTAATTGGCTATGGATGAGTTGCAATTTGTATGACAGGTGCATATCCTCTCAGCTTAGTCTTGGCTTTACTTTCTTTATACCCCAAAGGCAACAAAAAGAGCCAACCCGCGATTGGATCAGCCCTTGATCTATAGATTCCGATTCATGTTACGGTTTAGGCAACAACTTGTTAATTTCGTCTTCCGAGAGTCCAGATGCTTTAACTATAGCAGAGAGATCTACGCCAAGCATGAGTAACTGACGAGCCATTTCTCTCTTGCCTTCAGCCGCTCCTTCAGCTCGTGCGCCTTCAATCATTGATTTTTCGTCACTCAATGCTTTCATCCGAGCATCATAGGCCATTCTGGTGGACGCATCTTGACTTAAAAATTCCAGCGTATCCATCGCCTTTTTCAACATCGGTTCATTCATGGCCAGCACCTCCCAGTTTGATGTATCTATTCCTTTCAGGAATAATAACCAGTTCACGAGTCCGCCTTTTTCCATCGGAACAGAATACTGATCCAATTTGGTTAGTTCCATCACATGTATTTCGATATCATCCGTCAAACCAATACCTGTATGATCTTCCCGTAAATGAAAAACATTGTGATACCGCTCATTATCCAGACAGGAGTAATTGAGAATATTAATAGTCACGCATTTTTTTAGTAGACTGTAGTTTTCACCCTTTTTTATCTGATGAAAGTACATCTCACTCCAATAAAACAACGTCCTTTTCTCCATGTTATACGGGTTAAACAGCTGCATTTCAATGTTAATCAGTTTGCCTTCTACCGTCTTTGCTTTAATATCCAGAATGGATTGTTTATCCTCTGGACTATCCTTATCTGTATACGTGTTAACCACAGTGATCTCCGTAAGAGGAGATTCGCCGGTCTCTATAAACGTGCTGTTCAGAAAAGCTAACAAAACATCTTTGTTTTGCTCACTTCCAAAAATGCGCTTGAACACAAAATCTACTCGTGGATCGAGTAATTCCGTCACTTAGCATCAGCTCCATTCTCACCAGCATTATATCATAATTCCCATATAACCTCAGCTTGATAATGGATCTACACATATATTGCATTTACTCCTCAAATGACAGATTGAGCGGCTCGTCCGACATCTCATACTCTGTCTCCATATGTGTCAGCGGCGTGTTCAGATCAACCTCTTCGAAGCGGAAACTGTCGACCCACACTTTTCCTTTACCGTTCAAAATCACCCCGAACGAAATGACCGCGCTGCCCTCCGGCACATCAAGCACAATACTGTACTGGTTCCATGGCTGCGTACCCGTAATTGGCCGATCATGCATGTTATCAAATTGGAGCACATCATGAACGTTATTATCCACACGCATCCATAATCCGCAGAACGCCTCCACACGCTCGGTCCTCACGAATCCCGATAATTTCATCCGCTTGCCTACATACTTGTCCGCTCTGAACTGCTGCATCATCGTTGCGAATTCATTAGGCTCCATCGGTGTAACTGCCTTCAAATAACCTGAAGCTTTCCCCTGATGCACTTCGGCAGGATCAATGCCCATTTCATAATTTTGCGGATGACTTCCGGTTAACATCCAGCCTGTAATCGTTGACGTCTGACTCATCTGTACTTCTCCTCCTCTGGTTCTTCCTTCGAATAATTTCAGATCGAACAATTTGCGGAAACGTCCTGGTGGCATGCCATAACATTTGCGAAATGCGCGAGTGAAGGCTTCCTGACTTTCAAATCCACATGCCAGGGAAATATCCAGAATGCCTGCATCCGTGGATCGCAGGGCTGTGGACGCCAGACTCATCCGGCGATTACGAATATAGTCCACCACAGTCATACTCACCTCATTACGGAAAATCCGGTGGTAGTGATACGGCGACAACAACGCCTCGGATGCCACTTCTTCCAGCCCGATCTCTTCATGCAGATGGGTTTCAATATAGAACAAACTTTGCTGAATCATTGCACGGTAACGGCTCAACTGTGGTAAATCCCCCTTCCATATCCTTACTATACGTGAATGATGTATGTATCGTTTTGACCATTTTTGCTAACTTCACTTCGGTTGCCCTCTGCCGAAAATGCAAAAAAGAGCCAATCACGGATTGGATCTTTTCCGTCATTGACTCTCCTTTTATTTATCCACATATCATATTCGTTGTCAGACAGCCGGTACTGGCTGTGCACCAACCTCTTCGTCATCATGCTCCACCAGTTCATGTTTCTCCCAGGCTCTGCTCTTCCAGCGGAAGTACATAATAACTGCCCGGGTCCACTCATCCGCCGCAATCGCAAGCCACACGCCCGCAAGCCCCAGATGAAGCTGGAATATAAGCAGATACCCCAGTGGCAGACTCATGCAGACCATGGAGATCAGCCCCATGTATACCGGGAATTTTGCATCCCCTGCCGCACGCAGGGAACCTATGATCACAATATTGCAGGTACGCCCGGTTTCGAGCAAAAGACTGAGCAAAATCACCTGAGCCCCCAGCTTAATAATTTCCGGATTATCCGTAAAGATGCTCATCAGCGGTACACGGAAAAAAATGATGATGACATCAATGATAACCGTGGCCAGGAGGGCCCATTTTACACTGTCAAAAACACGTTTGTACGCATCGTCTTTGCGCCTCGCACCCACAAGCCGGCCTACAATGATTGATGTCCCCATACCAATCGCCATGCTGAACAAGTAGATATAGCTGGAGATATTGCCCGCATACTGCTTGGTTGCCATGGCTTCTGCGCCCAGATAGGTCACATACAGCGTGAACACGAGCTGGCAGGAGTGATATACCATCGATTCCATCGCAGACGGAATGCCAATCCGCAGAATTTTGCCAATAAAATGTTTGGACAATTTAATGTAGTATTCGAAATCCACCCGTACCTCGCTCACACGATACAACAACCAGAAGAAGATCAGCAGGCAGATAAACCGACTTCCTACCGTGGAGATGGCTGCACCTTCTACCCCTAGCTTCGGCAGGCCGAAGTGACCGAAGATCAATGCATAGTTACCAACCACGTGAATGACATTCATGAATACAGCAACATACATCGTTTCTTTGGTATAACCATGTGTACGAATCGTCGCAGCCAGCGCATTAATGAGTGCCTGGAGGAAGATTCCGCCACCGACGATATTTATATACGAACGGGCAAAATCATAAATTTCGCCTTGAATATTCAGAAGGGTTAGCAATTGTCCGCCGAACAGAAGGAAAATTCCGCTGAGGACCAGCCCCACAATAAGGTTCAGTGTAATGGCATTACCTGTAACCTGTGCTGCTTCACTTAGCTTTTTCGATCCAATATATTGTGCCACTACAATGGCAGCACCATGTCCAATGACTTCCAGTACAAGGATAGCGATAGAGATAATCTGATTGGCTGCTCCAACGCCGGAGACCGCGTTATCGGATACCGAGCTGAGCATGAGCGTATCCACGCTCCCCATCAACATAAATAAGAAGAGTTCCAGGAAAATAGGCCATGTTAGTCGAATCAGATTCAGATCCTTGGCATCAGAACGAAGGGACTCTTTGGTTGAGGATATTGCTGTCATTTTCTCACCTTTCCCATGTGGGCTTTAATTCTTAGGGTATGTTAGCACAGGTAGTTTGAAAATGCAGTAGTTTTGCGAAAATAGTTGAAATTTTTTTGTAATTCCATAAATAGGTATTTTCAGCGTTTTCATCTAGTCCTTTTTCCGTACGATTATCCATGGTTTTAGAAGACAAAAAAGGCCCCTCCCCACTCGCTTTTAAGCAAGTGATGAAAGGACCTTCGACGTTCAGCCTTTTAACCTTTAACTGAACCCGCAGCAATTCCCTCTACAATTCGATTACTCAGGATGAGAAAAGCAATCAGGATCGGCATAATGCTAATCATCAGCGTGGCACCAATGGCTCCCCAATCCGTTGTATATTGACCGATAAAGTTCTGTACCCCCACGGTCAAGGTCTTGTATGAATCCGTACTGATGAACGTATTAACAAAGATGAACTCATTCCAGTTATAGATCATGTTGATGATTGCCGTTGTGGAGATAACCGAAGCTGTCATCGGCAAGATAATCCGAAAGAAAATCCGATGCACGGAGCAACCATCCATCACTGCGGCCTCTTCCACTTCCCGAGGAAGTGCGTAGTAGAATCCGAGCAGAATCATAATGGTGATTGGCATATTAAAGGCAATGTAAGACAAGATAACTGACATTGGATGATCTGTGAGATGCAGCTTCAGGAACAAGCTAAACAGCGGAATCAACGTGGAGTGCACAGGGATCATGAGACCCACCATGAATAACCCCAATACCAGCGAACGACCCTTCCAGCGCATACGTGTAATGGCAAAGGTAACCAGACTGGCAAACAGCACGGTGAACACCACTGAGACTACCGTAATCCATACACTGTTGAAGAAGTATAAGCTGATATTTCCCTCTGTCCATACCTTGACATAGTTTTCCCAACGTGGGGTAGCAGGAAGAGAAAAAGGCGCCATGTCGAAAACTTCCTGATTATTTTTAAGCGAGAATAACATTAGCCAGACCAAGGGCAAAATTTGCAGCAAAGCGACCAGGGACAAGAGGAAATATAGTAGAACATAGCCGAATCTTCTCAACCATGCCGAACCTCGGTCTGTCCCCGGGTAAGTTGGCAATCTAACGGCCGTTTCCGTCTTCACCGGGATGGACCTCCTTTCATTTGACATGCGTCAGGAATACTGGATCGTATCTTTGGATGCCGTCGCTTTGCGAAGCAGCCAGGTAACGAGCAGACAGATCAAGAGCAGGAAGAAACCTACAGCACTGCCGTAACCAAAGTCGAAGCTACGGAACGCCTGACGATACATATAGGAGGCCATCACTTCGCTGGAGCCATTCGGTCCGCCATCAGTCATCACGTAGATAAGATCGAAATACTTGAGTGAGCCTACCACAGCCAGTACTACGGTCACCTTGATGACTTCAGTAATAAGCGGCAGCTTGATTCGAAAAGCGATCTGCCAAGGACTTGCCCCATCAATCCGGGCTGCTTCCACCAGAGATTCCGGAATGTTTTTGAGGGCCGCATAATAGATCAAAATATAGAAGCCTGCATACTGCCACAGAATCGGTACGAACAGTGCATACAGCACCAGGGATGGCTCCGCCAGCCAGGCTGGCGGATTGCTGAAGCCGATCGCTTCCAGAAAGGTGTTAAGCACACCGTTGCTGGGATGATAGATCTTCAGCCATAACTGGGCGATCGCGACCGAAGACAGCAGCATCGGGATCAAATATATTTTGCGGAACAGGTTGGCACCCTTAATCTTGCCTGACAGCACCAAAGCAATCATCAGATAACCGATCAGACTCAGCGCGGAGAACAAAGCAAGCAAAAAAGTATGATTCGCACTCTGCCAGAATGTTCCGTCCTGAAGCAGTCTGGCGTAATTATCCAATCCGATAAAGGTCATTGCACCGATCCCGTCCCATTGCATCAACCCATAATACCCGGTGAGCACAATCGGAATATAAACCAAGATCAGCAGCAGAAGCAGTGCAGGAAGCACGTACAACGCAGCAACGAGACGGTTGGACATGACTTTGTCCATCACATTATCCTCCCTTCAAGCGTTCAAGCATGTGTACGTCAATTGCCTTTATCAATCGCAGCCTGATGATTCTTCACAAAGTCCTCCGGTGTCACCGCTTTGCCAAACAACGCCTGAATCATGTCCAGATGTGCCTGAGCGGCTGCCGGTTTCATCTGCACGTCTGCAAAGAGTGTGAGACTGCTGGCCTGATTCAATTCGTTCAGCAGGTCGATGTAGAGCTGTGGCAGCTGTACTGTCGCCGTATCCACTTTGGTTGCCGGGATAACACCTGCTTCAGTCACCGAACTCTCACCCCATTTTTCCACAAAGTATTGCACGAACTTCTGTGCTTCTTCCTTCACTTTGGAGTTCTGGGCCACGAACAATCCTACGCCTGGGCCACCTACCCAGCTGTTAATATCGCTCTTGCCATCTTCCATCGTTGGGAATTTGAAAAATCCGATCTTGTCCTTGAACTCCTGTGGAATATCCGGGTTGGTCGTGAAGTTCGGAAGCTCCCAGGTGCCCATCAGATACATGGCAGCCTTTTCGTTCATGAATTCGGATTTGCCCTCATCGTTGGACAACCCGTTGAAGCCTTTGTTGAAGGCATTCATATCCACCAGCTTTTGTACCTCGGCAGCAGCTTGAGTGAGAGCAGGATCGTCAAACTTGCCGGAGCCATTGATCGCCTTTTCCAGTGCATCTCCACCTAACCGATTCGCCAGATACATATACCAGAGTGATCCGGTCCAGCGGTCCTTATTGCCTAGTGCGATCGGAACCTCACCGTTCTCGGTCAGTGTCTTCAGCACACTCAGGAATTCATCGTACGTTGCTGGCGGCTGCAAGTTATATTTCGCAAAAATGGCTTTGTTATAATAAATGGGGGAGATATTTAACTCGATAGGCAGGGCATATGTTTTGCCGTCAATCGCATAGGCTTCTGTTGTTCCGGCTATGAACTTGTCGCTAAGTGAGCCGCTAAGCACATCATCCAACGGCGCAAACAGATTGCCCTTTACATAAGGCTCCAGAAATCCGGCAGCCCAAGTTACACCCACATCGGGAAGTTCATTGGATGCAGACAGAATTTTTAATTTATTCTTGTATTGTTCATTCTCCAGCACTTCCTGCTTGATGGTCACATTCGGATGATCCGTCTGATACTGCTTGATGATATCGTTGACCAATTTATTTTGCTGTGCAGAACTGCCTGCCGGCCAGAGGTGCATGAATTTGAGGGTTACTTTCCCATCTGTGCCGCTGCTGCCCGTTTCACCCTCTTGATCCGAACTTGAACTGTTACATCCGGATAAAATTACGGCGAGAACCAGCGTCCATGACAGAAGTATGGCCATCGTCTTTTTGCTCATTATCCCAACCCCCTTGGTTTTTTCGGTTAATGTAACCGCTTTAACCAAATTGTAGCATGGGTCTATCGCCCCCATAAGACCAGAGTAATTTGGAAAAACTCCACTTTTTTGAGGTTATTTGTTATTTTATTCAGATAGGGAATGCCGATATTTGCTTGGACTAAGCCCCTCCAGACTTTTAAATACCGTGATAAAATACTTATCCGTCTGATACCCCACCTGTTCGGCAATTTCCGAGATCGGCAGGGTCGTCTGCACAAGTAGCTCCTTTGCCCGCTGAATGCGTTTCCGGGTGAGGTATTCACTAAAATTGATGCCGATCTGTTCCTTAAACAATACGCTGAAGTAACTGGAGTTGAGATGGAGTAAATCAGCAATTTCACGCATGGTCACATGTTCCCCCAGATGCGTATCCACATAGGCCAACGCTTCACTGATCTGGCTATTGAGTCTCTGTTCCCCACGCTCCTTAACATCCAGCAGCTTGGGGTCCACCAGTTCCTGCATCGTTTGAATACGTCGCTGTTGTTCGCTAAACTTCAAGGCCTTTTCGACGGTCTTCAGCAGCTGTTCCTTATCAATCGGTTTTAACATGTACTCCACGACACCCAGCTTAATGGCCTGCTGAGCGTATTGAAAATCGGCATGTCCCGACATAATCAGGACGACAGGTTTGTTTGCAAAATGCTGAATGGCTTCAATGAGGGACAAGCCGGAGAATTCTGGCATGCGAATGTCCGTGATTAATAGATCTGCTGGCTGTTTCCTGAGACACTCCACGGCCTGGGTGCCACTCTCCGCGGTCAGGATGTGATTTCGTCCTGCCGACCATCCTTCCAGTGTCTTGCGAATACCCTCTCTTGTACGCGGTTCATCATCGACGATAAGAATCGTTTTGTCATGAATCATATTCACCCTCCGTCCCCTTGGGAATCTCAAAGCAAATGACAGTCCCTTCCCCAACCTGACTAGTTATGGAGAGCTTGCAACGTTCACCAAGTTGGCCGCCAAAGTAAAGCTTCAGTCGTTGATGTACGTTGATTAGCCCTACACCTGTCCCTTTCTTGGATACAGCGGGGCCACCATCTAAAGCATGAATGACAGATTGAAGACGTGATTCATCCATTCCCGGGCCATCATCCCTAACCTCAATACGAACCAGGTCTCTCTCGGTCGAAGCATCCACATGGATGCTTATCTTTCCCGGTCCCAGTTTACTTTCAATGCCATGGAGAATCGCATTTTCCACCAAGGGCTGTATAAGCAGTTTGGGAATGGGGACCTTACGCACCGCATCGCTCAGCTCAATCTCCCATTGCATTCGATCTCCCAACCGCATCTGCATAATTCGAAGATACCGCTCTGCGTGTTCCAGCTCGTCGGCAATCGTAACCCATTCATCCTGCTGCGAACTGGAGATCGTGTAGCGGAATAATCGGGACATCGCCACAACCATACGTGCCATCTCCTCATCTCCCTTTTCCTCAAGAGACCAATAGAACGCCTCCAGTGTGTTGAATAGAAAATGGGGATTAATCTGAGACTGCAACGCCTTCAGCTCAGCCCGGGACTGCATGACTTCCTTCTCATGAACCACACGGGTCAATTCGTTCTGCCTGTAAACCATCTGGTTATATACGTTGTTGAGTTCGTTGATCTCCATCGTAGCGCTGACCATTAGATTAGGCCTCATGGCTCCCGGTTGTGCACTGCGCATGGCCCGCATCAGGCGTATGAGCGGACGTGTAATCATCGTGGACAGAAAGAAGGACATGATCAGGAACAGAACAACACCAATGATTCCCGAAACAAGAAGCGCCGTCCTCAGGATAGATACCCCTTCCGTTGTCTCCCGCAGCGGAGTTAGCACAGCAAGTGTCCATCCCGTTAATTCAGACTTTTGCCGGACGACGATATAGGATTCCTCCCCGTTCTGCACGACGGATTCGCTGTCCAATATGGCTTTTGGATCGAGATTAATCTCCAGATCCGAAGTCACCACTTCGCCTGCCCCATCCAAGAGCATGATCGAGTCCTGCGAACCATCTGCCCCATTGGAATCATTGAGTTGAAAAAAACTGCGTTGCATCCGCACCACAATATAGCCTCCATGTTCGAAAGAATGATCCAGCAGATTAATGCGTCGAATAGCCAGCAGCACTCCCGGGTCTTCAGGATCATCACCTGCCCATACCAGTCTGCCTTTTCCTTCATCCGCCTTGGTTATCCAGCTGCGTTCTACTCTAAGATCGAGGGATCGGTCATCCATAGGGAAGATGCGATGGTAACCGGTTGTGTATATCTCCATACTTTGCGCACCATTGATGAAAGACTGATAACTGCCTGCAATCTGCAAGAGAGCTTGACGCTGATTGAAGGTGGCCGGGTTGCCTTGCTTCTCATCGCTGAGCAGACGCTGCACATAAGAATCATCCGCCACCTGGGCGGTCAGCGAGTTCACTTGTGCAATGAGTGCATCCAATCTGCCACTGGCTTGGACGGCAGTTTGATGAATATGTTTCTCCGCATTGCTTGTCAGCAGAGCAGCTACCCGATCATAAGCCGATATGCCTGCGAGTAGCAGAACAACAAGCATCACCAGAACGAAACCGATGAAGATCTGATTGCGGAGGGAGTTAAAATGTCCTTTTTTCCTATGCAACTTCCCCATTCTCCTCTCTTTTCTGCATGTAAAAGAACCCACCACTTTACGCCCGTGCTCCTGAAGACTGGGTACTAACGATGCCGGATTTATCTACGTATTCAGTTCTTCTATATAAAATGAACGAAAGAATATTTACACTAGCCACTACGATGACAGAATAACCTTCCAATCGCTGTTATCCCCAGATTTTTTGATTCCCTTTTTAAAGGGGAAAATCCGGTGATAAAGGCGAACGCTCCGCTTTTTCAGGTTATTTCTGCCCTCTCCGTTCTCGTGCAAATGTTTAGTTCAATTTATATAGTTAAAGCGCTTGCAAAAAAAATAAACCTGAATTCCCTCTTCTCTCCGTCTTTGTTTATCGATTAAACTAACGACTAAAAAATAGCATAGATTTACAGGTTAATCAATCCTCCCGAGCGTTCCCAAACGTCAAATGACAAAGATCAAAAAAAGAGAGGGGACTCTTACAGTCCACCTCTCTTGGTTCATATCCCATTCACACCTATTCTTTTCTTTAACACATCTTCGGTTATTTCACAGACCCCTGTGTAACCCCGTTGATGATCCACTTCTGTGCAAACAGATAGATGATAATCATTGGCAGCAACGCGAGCAGGTAGGATGCAAACGCAAGGTTAAACTCGGTATTAAACTGTCCTTGGAATACATACTGTACAAGCGGCAACGTGTACTGTCCCGGATCACTGATAATAATGAGTGGCAGCAGGAAGTCGTTGTACGTTGACAGGCAGGTCAGAATACCAACCGTGGCACTGATCGGTGCCATGAGCGGGAAAATAATTTTCCAGAACGTGCCCCAGGTTGTCGCCCCATCCACAAAAGCTGCTTCCTCCAATGCCACCGGAATGGACCGGATATATCCAACGTACACAAATACGTTGAATGCCAGACCATAGACCGTGTGCAGCAGGATCAGACCTACCAGATTCGTCATCTCCAGCGATGCGGTCAGCTTCACAATCGGCAGCATGATGATCGGGAACGGAATGAACATCGCACTGACAAAGTAATAATAGAGTCCTTTGAAAAACTTGCGTTTCTCCATATTCCGTGCAATGGCATAGGCCACCATGGAGTTACTGAGCAATGTCAAAAGCACGGTTGAGGCGGTAACGATCGCACTGTTACGGAACGATTGGAAGAAGTTCGTCATGTCGATAGCTCTTGCGAAATTCTCCCAGTGAAGTGTTGTCGGAATGGCAAAGACCGATTGGGCCATCTGCTCCGGATTTTTCAAAGCAATCGTAACGGTCATATACAAGGGGAACAGGATAAACAGGGTACCCAGCACCACGAGCAGCATAACGGGCCAATTGATTCTTGTACGGCTTCTCATCACAGATCCATCTCCCTTCTTTGCAGGAACCGGATTTGCAGAATTGAAATCACCGCAATAACGATGAAGTAAATAACCGAGTTCGCAGATTGATATGCATATTCGCCGCCTTCAAATCCTCCGGTGTAGATGAGATGGGAGATGGACTGCGTCGCCCGTCCGGGACCACCGTTGGTCAAGGCTACGATTTGGTCGAAGACCATCAGCGAGTTTTTCATCGCCAGCACCATATTAATGGTGAAGAATGGGGCAATGAGCGGGAAGGTAATGCTCCAGAATTCACGCCATTTGCCTGCACCGTCGAGGTTGGATGCCTCGTATAGTGTTGTTGGTATTGTTTGCAGACCAGCCAAATACAGGATCGTATTCAGAGCCACGGATTGCCATACGGCAACAATAACGATACCGATCCAAGCCAGACTCTCGCTACCGAGTATGTTCGTGGAGAGCGCGTTGATGCCCAGATTTTGTCCCCAAATCGGGAATACGTTGGAGAACAGGTAGTTAAATATGTAACCTACGATCAGTACACTCAGAATATTGGGCAGGAAGTAGATGCCGCGGAAAAAGTTACGGAACTTGATCTTGGCATTCAGCCCGAGTGCAATGAGCAGGCTCAGGATATTGGTCAGGATCGTCACCACGATCGCGAATTTGAACGTAAACCAGTAGGCGTTACCTACATTGTCGTCCTGGAACAGGTTGAAATAGTTTTTGAAGCCAACAAAATCATACTCTTTCCCGAATCCGTTATAATTCGTAAATGAATAATAGATACCCTGGAGGGCCGGCAGTGTCATAAATACAAAGAACAATACTACCGCCGGAACCGTCATCCAGTAATAAGGTGCGATACGCTTGTTCATACTCCATCCTCCTTCAGACAAGGCTTAGCGCCGATTGGCAACCTTGTCCCATTCTTTGTCGAGTGTATCTAGATAGTTATCGATGTTTTGGTTCTGCAAAAAGGACTGTACGATGGAATTCAGCTGCACCGCAGCCGGAATATAGTGATCGGGGAAGTCAATAACCTTGCCCTGCTCGATATAAGGCATCAGTTCCTGCACGGCAGGATCATCCTGCTTCACATCTTCGACCGCAGAGAACAACGTCTGTTCGTCAATGTATCTTCCGATATTTTCAGGCTTTAACAGAAACGCAATAAACCTCTCTGCCTGCTCCCGATTAGGCGTATCCGCCGCAATGGTAAATAGGGAGTCGATCCCGTTCACCAACTTAATCTTGCTTGCATCGTTGCCTGTTGGGAATGGGAAGAAACCGATGTCTACATTCGGGTTCGCTTTGCGAATCTCCGAGATGGCCCAGGTTCCCTGGATGTACATGAAGGCTTCACCATTTGCGAAGGCACGGTTACCATCTGAATAGGCCTTACCAAAGTTATCGCCGTGACCGTACTTCATAAGCTCCAGCTGTTTCTCAGCAACCTCTCGGTATTTCTCTTTGAACGTTACCTTGTTATCCCGACGCTCCTGATAGAAATCAATGCCGACCAGGTTGGAGGCAAGTGCATTGAACGGCAAGCTTGTCTGCCAGTCATCCTTATATGTGAAGTAAAATGGAATTTTGCCCGCATCCTTAATCTTTTGGGCAGTCGCGATAAGTTCATCCCACGTTTTGGGTACGTCCAATCCCATTTCCTTAAAAAGCGTCTTGTTGTACATGATGCCGTTTGCATTCGTCGCGTAAGGAATACCCGTCACTTCGTCCATACCTGTGAGATCCTTCAGCATTTGTATGTAGTTTGGATCAATCGTCTGGAGTAATGAGCTGTCCGTCAGATCGGTGAAAATATCACTCTGTGCCAGAATGGAATAGGTGTCGGTTGCCCCCATGGCCATAATGTCCGGGATATCATTTTTGACAACACGTGTCTTCAATACGGTCTCCGCATCTGGCGGATTCACCTGTGTCACCTGAATATCGTCATGCTCGGCATTAAACGTTTTAATCAATTCGTCAAAGGTTGTTTTGGCTTCAGGCTTGTTCTGGAAAAATTCAATCTGCACTTTGCCATTCGCACTATCCCCACTGGTACAGGAAGATAGAAGTACAGCCATCATTCCGCATAGCAACATTGTCCCGAGAGCCTTGGTAAGCGTTGTTCTCATGTTGTACCTCCCTCAGCTTTATATACGTAAAGATTTACCCATTCAGGTGGTGAAATAACCAATTGGTTAATCCTTCCACCCACTCATACTATGAGCGTTGGCTATACAAGTCTTTATTATTCCTAAAACGGTTTCGATAAAAATGAATCAAGGCATTTCTTCCCACGACCCGAATTGGGCATAAGAAAAGGGACACTGGATGATATCCAATGTCCCTTATTTATTAAGCTATATTCACCCACTATAAAGCTTTTATCCGTGTGTCACGAACGCTCAGCTTTTGGCAAAGCATTGCGTAAACGCTTGGCTCGATAACTCTGATATGCACGAATCAACATGCCTATGATGATCATGACCACACCGATGTTAATTGCGACATCAGCCAGATTTAAAATGCCGCGTCCTGACGGAAACACGAGGAAATCCGTTACCCGCGCATAGATAAATCGATCGATTGCATTTCCTAAAGCCCCGCCAACCATAAAACCCGCGCCAGCTTGCATCCAGAAACCACGAATCTCACCTTTACTCCGGTAATACAGCATGCCCGCTATGAACAGAACAGCAATCACACCAAACAGACGTGCATTTCCCTGAAACATGCTGCCTGCCATTCCACTGTTCTCATAATGCTGTAACTGCATGCCCGAGTCACCCAGTCTCATGACATCGCCAACTTCCATATACATCCTCACTGCAATCTTGGTTCCCTGATCCACCAAAGTCACCAGCAGTGCTACCAAATAAAACAGCATCGTGCTTCTCCTCCTGCCTACTGAGCGCTAACTTATTTTAACTTTAAGAGTTTTGTATATTAGGTTACCTTCACTTTAACACAGCTGATGTACGGTCTCCAAATGAGCCAGCTCCAGCCACACATATAGCGTCCAGTAACATGGTCCAGTCGCACTTGGAAGGTACTGTCCCCATTCATGTCGAATGTAGACATCAACCATATATGTAAAGGGGATGCCTGTAATTTGAACCTCACCATGATCGAAAAATTAAAGGAAATGGCACAGGAAGAAATAGAATTGGTATTCGGCACATTTGGTTCTGAAACGGCGCTTAACCTTGGCCTGCATCTGGTTGAAGAAGCGAAGCGTCGTTCCCAGGCCGTGACCATCGACATTACCCTGAAGGGACATCGTCTCTTTTTGCATGCGATGGAAGGTACTCATCCCGACAACGAGGACTGGATTCGACGTAAAAACAACGTGGTGAATCATTTTTCATCCAGTTCTTGGCATACCGCCCTGCGTTTGAGAAACGAGAACCAGACCCTTGAGCACAACTTCAATCTGCCTTCATCGGACTATGTACTGGCTGGTGGCGCTTTCCCGCTGATTCTGGAAAATGAGGGACAGGTCGGCACCATTACAGTATCGGGTCTGCCTGATGAGGAAGACCATGATCTGGTCACGACAGGAATTCGCTCGTTTTTGTTGCAGCAAGGGTAGATTAAACGTGTAAAAAGCCCACCTGATCTATATAGTAGATCAGGTGGGCTTTACTATCCAAAGCAACATGCTCAGGACGGATTTTTGCTTTTCATAATATGGTACACATTGCTAAAGCTGCCGGAGAGAATACCGGTAATCGGAAATATGGCCCAATTGATATCCCACCGTTGATATACAAAACCTGTGAACAAGAAGATGGCTGTCGCCAGCGGCCATACAATCGCTTCCACGGCTCTCACAACCTTGACTTCCTGCTTCTTCTCTACCGTCAACTGGTGCTTCTCCAGCAAGTTTGTGTAAGCCCCCTGAATATTACCGTAATATACAAACAGGAATACTCCTACCCCAGCCATGACCATAAAGGCAGATACACCATAAGAGGCGTAGTTATCATTGATAGAAGAGGCTCCGAAAATAAACACAGGAGACAGAATGCACAGGCAGACACCCGTAATGATGGCTATACGATAAGTCAGAGCGAAGCTTTCCCGACTATGCTGAATACTCATTTTGAGTGTATAAGGAAGCTGGAAGCCCTTCTCCATATAATTGAAGCGTTCCAGCTTCATACCGCTGTATATGAACATGCTTACCGCAATGGCAATCAATACGAACATGCCGATCAGGCCTAGTACAGCGCCCGTTTCCACCGAACGGTTTGCAGCTGAAATGGCATAGTTCTCAAATAAGGCATCCATGAAAATCAGAAATGCCACACCTGACGCGCACAATAAAACACCCAGGCCAATCCAAAATCCAGCATTTCTCTTCGCAGTGGTATATGCGTAAATCTCTTCTTCCGTTAACACAGGTACTGTCTCTTCCGGGCTCACTGGCTGAATACCGAGTTCGGCTGTTAACTCCTCGATGTTACCAAATTCCGAGATCACAATGCCGATGGCTTCATTCTCCGACTTGCCTTCTCCCTTCAATTCCAAGTACTTATCTTCCATCCCCGAAAGGAGCTCCTGCTTCAGATGTTCCACCTCGGATGTCTTCGGCAGACCAACAAACATGTTCTCCAGATACACCATAATTGTCTCCATGTTCCGTCACAACTCCCTGATAAATAGATTAACAACCTCCTGCGTAACCTTCCATTCCTCACACTTTTCTCTGTAATAGTCGAGGCCGGACGGCGTAATCCGGTAATAGGTACGACGCTTCCCCATACTATTCTCATCCAGGTAAAACGATTGAATATAACCGTTCTTCTCCAATCGGGTGAAGGCCGAGTATAATGTCGTTTCCTTCATGACGTACTTTTCCTCTGTCAGCTGTCTGATGTTCTTGGAAATCTCGTAGCCGTACGACTCCCCTTCGAGCAGCATGTAGAGGATCAGCGTATCATTGTAGCCACGTATAACGTCACTGCTGATCACAAAAGATACTCCTCCTCGTTACTTCATCTGTCGTAGTAGTTGAAGTATAGCACAACTTACTACGACAGTTGAAGTAGTTATTCCAAAAATGGGCAATAAAAAAACCGTACCTGGGAAAGGTACGGATTTTTTTGTTTTTCCTGCAGATTAATTCCTGCGTTTATTGGATCGTTGAGAGCACATCGAGCAACATGGATTTGAATTTCGGCCGATCAATGGCTTCACAGACACGTACATTCGGCTCTTTGCCAAAACGTCCGTTAATATCAACCACACTGTATCCGCGTGTCAGCTCTCCTGCCGCTTCGACATCCACATAATACTGACCCGACTTGGTCATGACGGATTCATCTGCTGCAACAGCCATCAGCAACGTATCGGGATGAGTAGTACCATTCAGCTTATGTACCGACTTGTTGAACTGCATAACCACTTTGTTAATTGCGGTGAAGAAATCGGCACCCGATGTACCGAGAGCCGCAATCTCTGCATGATCGTCATCGTCCATCACTGAATATTGCGTACACATCTCCCAACCAACCATTGTGATCGGAATGCCCGCATGCAGTACAATTTTCGCGGCTTCCGGGTCTACGTAGAAGTTATACTCCGCCGCCGGTGTGATATTGCCCAGTGCATTATTCGTTCCACCCATGATGTACAGGTGAGCAATCTCCGGAATAATCGTTGGGTCTTTCTGAATCGCCATAGCAATATTGGTCAGCGGGGCAATTGCCAGCAGTTCAATTTCACCTGGATGTGCATGCACCTTCTCAATGATAAAATCAACCGCATGCCCGCTCTCAGGACGCTGCTCCGCCTTCGGGAAATGCGCGCCGCCCATGCCGTCATCGCCATGCACGTCTTCCACTGTACGGTGCTGAGCTTTACCGTAAGCCATTAGCGGTCGCTCGCATCCTTTATACACAGGCACCTTGCCGCCATGTCCAGCAACCTGTACCGTGTACAGGGCATTTTCAACCTCTTGGTCGAATTGTACGTTACCGCCCGTAATGGTGATGCCTTCCACCTGAAAGTGATGCAATGCCGTCAGGATCGCAATCGTATCGTCTCCTGCTGTATCTGTATCGATGATGACTCTTCTCATGATGCCGCGCCCCTTCTTCCGTTTATATAGTACATTCTATAAAACACTATGTCTTATTTTACATCAAAAATGTACCGATGACGATGGAAACGCCGATGATAATCGAACGCAGCAGCTGCGCTACCGCCATATTTCCTCGTGCGATTTCATCGCAAACTCGCATTTTGGGCGTGAGGAAGTCAAATATAATATAGACCAGGCACAGCAGAATAATTCCAAACGCCGACCACAGCAGCATATCCAACCACGAATGTGTCGAGAAAGATACCATGCCCACAATAATACACAGTCCCAGCAATTTGCTTCCCATGTACATGCCTGCCGCTTCGTTTCCTTTCGCGATCTCCTCACTATCGTTATACCGGGTCAATTTGCTAAAAGCGAAATATCCACATACCAATACCACCAGCAAAATGCCTATACCCACCACAACATTCAGCAAGTTCAATCCTAAGTTCTCCATTCCTTCTCCTCCTCATCATTCATCCGTTCACGAACCGCAGCCGCGCAATAATAGGCCATATCACCGGTTACTTTCTCCCCGACCCTGGGTAACAACCCAGCCAAACGCCCACCGATCACAAATACCCCTGTAAGCAGATAACCGCTGTACGCGCCATCTTCTGTCTCGATCACGACCTGCTCCATCGGGACCAGTTTCTGATAGATTTTGGGCTGGTTATTGTAGTAGGCCGCAATTTCTTCATCCTCGTCTTCTTGGAGTGAATCTGCCGCTCTCACAGTTAGAGGAGAAGCCGACTTTTCCTCCAGCTCCGTAAGCCTCTGATGATCCAACTTCTGCTGTACTGCATTCCCATCCAGCAAAAGAGTTCCTCTGCCTTCGCGCCCCCAATAGCTTTTGGCTACATATGGCATGGCGTTCAGCTCGAAGGGTTCAGCCGAAAAATAGGTTGGCAGCAGATATCGGGAAATGACGTCCATCTCTGTATCATCAAAGAGGGTAAACCCGCAATATTCCGGGGTTTGCTCATTACGCTCGTAGAGCGACCAGACCGCCGCCATGAAACCTTTGCTCTGCATCAGCACATGCTGAACGGGGTTCATCAGGCCCAATTGTCCCTCTCGTACCAGATCAAGAAGCGCAGCCCCAATGTCCACCCCTGTTGTCTCATCCCGATCATCAACTAGATATTCCAGTGGATAGAGACGGTAGAGCAGATTAATCTCCCGACCTTTATGGTAAAGCGCCTCTCCCGGAACAATCTCCAGTTCCTCCAGCGGGGCATAACAGGCTTCGTATCCCGCTTCCCGGCAACGCTTCATCAGGTACTCGGTATTCGTTCGATCTTCAACATGTTCCCCAAAAGAAGTGAACGTCACGGGTCCCTGTAACCCCTGCGCTGCATAGAACTCCAGCCATATCCTGAAACATTCTCGAATACGTTCATCCATCTCGGCAGATGGCGCTGCTAGCGTGGTATCCTCGGCAAGACCCACAAGAATATTTTCCAAAGCAGCTGCCTCCGGTATACCCGTCGGGGTGTCCGTATTATTTTCAATACACTTTGGCCCCGCTTCTCCAATAATCCAGTCCTGGCGGGTAATGCCTCCAGTCACCATCTCCATACGTGCCGCCGGAATAAGCCCAGGATGAATACCTAACTGATGCTCCAAGAAAGAATCCGGCATATATTGTTGGATAAATCGCATCACTTTACAGTAAATGCCGTCTACCGCCTCTGCTGCAGTACGCAGCTCTTCTACCTCCGAGGGAGAATAGACCGTCAATGCAGGCACACAATATTGCTTTCCATACATTCGATGATATGGAACCTGTTGTGCCGTTTCTCCCTGAAATACCTCTTCGTGACTTAATGGCAGTTGGATCACGTGCCTCATCCGGTTATCCTCCCGAACTGCGGAAGAAACTGCCGAAGCCGCTTGATTTGGACTTGGATTTGCTATAGGAGCTGTTGCTGTCCTTATTGCTTCGATACGACGACCCGCCATAGTAATAGTGCCCGCTGCTGGAATCATATTCACATCCGGTATCATACTCCGGGTCACATTCATCATTGTTGCTGCCGCAACCGGATAACACGGCAGGAACTGCCAGCATCAAGGAGAAAGCAACCAGCTTCGCTTTTGATCCGGGTTTCGATGCTTGCTCCCGCTCTTGCTCACTCATCACAGATCCACCTCTTTCATATAAAACAACACTTTCTTGCGATCCGCATCCAGCACGGAATACAGGAACTCATACGTCTTGCCATCCCGAACCATATAATGGTCAAGCAGCTGCTCGGCAAGCTCCATCGTATAGGTGGATGAAGCTGTGAGTTCCAACTCTTGAAATGAACTTCCATTCCACAACATATACTCTGCGCTGTACATGGAAGACATTTTGCACATCGCCAGCGCAGCATCCGCAATGGCTGCACCGTACTCTTCCGGCATCTGTTGCTCATACGCCGTCACGTATACCGCATGTTCCCGCCCATCCTGGCATTCATTGGACAGATGCGCCCAGAGTTTATTTTTCACCAAGGTGGCATCCACCAGTTTGCGCATGAACAGTTCATCTCGTGTGACTGAAGTCTGTTCCAGCACCCCCGTCTCCGCCTGTCGATCATCCGACCAACTCCGATACGTTAATGAATAATAGATACCGATAACCTCCCTTTCTGTAAGCTCTTAGGTGAGCCGTTTCAATTCATACAAACGTATTTAACGCGCGAGAAGGTAAAAAGTTACACTACTCACCATGACATGTAAAAATAAGAACAGGTTGTCGCCACGTTCTTGGATCAATAAAGCTTGAGAAAACTAGCAGATTCCGCGTTTGGTATGTTTTAACCCCGCTCCAAAAAGGCCGGAGAAGAATTCTCCGGCCTCGTTGGTTCCATCTTATGCGCATGTGTTTCGGACTTATAACTCAGCCCACTGAGCCAATACATCATTATATTTAGCGGACAATTGCTCGCGATCATGCCATATTTGTTCCAGTTCAAGCGGATTGTTCTGCACCGTTTCCAGATGTTGATCCAACACCTGAATCAGTGCCTCAAGACGAGCCAAAGTCTGTTCCAGCTTCTCCGCAGACGGTTGGTTGCCATTGCCACTTCTATCGTTCGATGCAGTTGCTACCGAGGTAGCTTCTGGCTTCTTCCCTGATCGGACAGTCCCGCTCGACGCTGTCGCCATACCTGACTTCATCTCTGAATTGCCTTTTCCGCCGGATGGTACCGCGGCTCCCCCCGCTGTACCCTGACCTGTCGCCGCCGCACGAGCTTGCAATTCAAGCTTCTTCTCGCGATACGCCTCATAGTCTCCCAGATAAGCGGTCATCTGTCCGTCCTCCAGTTCCCAGACACGGGACGCCAGGCGATTGACGAAGTACCGGTCATGCGAGATGGCAAGTACGGTACCTTCAAAATCAACCAACGACTCTTCCAGCGCTTCCCTGGATGCGATATCCAGATGGTTGGTCGGCTCATCAAGAAGCAGTACATTGGGTTTACGCTGCACCAGCAGAGCCAGCCGCAGGCGTGTCCATTCCCCGCCGGATAATTGCCCCACTGCGCGGAATACATCCGCGCCATAGAATAGATATCGTGCCAGAATTCCGCGTGCTTCCCCTTCCTCCACACCTGCTTCAAGTCTGAAGTATTCGAGTACATTCAGCTTCGGATTCGTAGGTTCCTCCTGTTGAGCCAGATACCCTACATCCACACGCGCCCCCCACTCCAGCTTGCCAGCATTGGGTTGCTCTTCACCAAGCAACAGCTTGAACAGGGTCGTCTTACCGGAGCCGTTCCGACCAATAAGAGCAATCTTGTCGCCATATTCCAGCAGACCCGAGATCCCGCGTAGAATTGCACGCGAGCCATAACTCTTCTCCACTTGTTCCAGGACCACGACCCGTTTACCTGTTCGATCCGTAGGACGCACATCGAAGTCGGCATTGCGCCGCTCCAATATGGGACGCTTCACCTGTTCCATCCGTTCCAGTGCTTTGCGCATGGAAGCGGCCCGCCGGAAGAATTTTTCATTGCCACCAACTCGGCCCCACTCCTCCAGCTGGCGGATCGTTTCCTTCATTTTTTTGATTACCTTCTGCTGCTCCTTGAACTCCTCGAATTGCTGCAACAGCCGCTGTTCCTTCACGGCCATATATTCTGTATAGCCCCCCGCTGCCGTTAACGCCTCACCATCTTCCAGCTCCAGCGTTCGATTCACTACCCGATCCAAAAAGTAGCGATCATGCGAGATCAGGACAATGGTACCGGAGTATTCTCGTAAAAATCCTTCCAGCCACTCCACCCGCTCCAGATCAAGATGGTTCGTCGGCTCATCGAGCAATAACAGATCGGGTTTTACGATCAGCTGCGAGGCCAGCACCACCCGGGTCTGTTCCCCACCGGACAGTGAACCGAAGCGCCATTCATAATGCGTCTTGGCAATATCCAGACCGTCCGCAACCTGATCGATTCGGGCATCCATTTCGTATCCACCCTCACGCTCAAACTGTTCTTGCAGTACCGCGTATCGTTTGAGCAGACGCTCCAATTGATTAGGGTCTGCTGCACATGCCGGATCGGACATCTGCTGCTCCATTTCCTTCATTTGCGTGCGACATATCATAAGCTCCTTGAATCCAAGGCTCAGCACATCCAGTACGGTATGGTCATCCAGCCCTTCTGGAACTTGTGCCACGTAACCGGTCCGTGTATCTTTTTTGATCATCAATTGCCCTTCATCCGGCTTGTTCATTCTTGCCATCAGGCGCATAAGTGTGGTCTTGCCGCTTCCGTTGCGGCCGATTAAGGCAACCTTGTCACCTTCCATAATTTCAAATGTAATGCCGTCCAGCACCAGATGTGCTCCGTGGTATTGAGTCAGTTGTTGCGCGCTAATCATCATCATAATAAGGTTCCTCCTATAGTTGGAAGATCCTGACCGCAACACAAAAAGAGCCGCAGGAGGTTAGCTCCGCGGCCCTTCAGAATTCAAGCAATATCGCTTATCGTCCGAATGAGGTCAAGGCAGGCATCTTCTCGCACATGTTAACTTCCGTATATTCAAAATTGGACAGACTTCTCCCGTTGGTCAGAAAAGTATGAACAATGCCAGCCATAGCAATCGGCAGCTGGCTAATACGGTTGTTAAGCATCTCGTGATTCACCTGTCTTCACCTCCCTTGTCATAATTAATGTCAATATATCACAGACGAATGCATTCCTGCAACCATCCCATCGCGCAATTCATCCTAACTGCACAGCAGCTTTACTGCTGAATCTAGTTCCCGCCCCGTCGCCGAAGCATCACATCCCTGATCGCCACCGTAATAAGTGTTAACATTCCGGCAGTGCCGAGTGATACACCGAGCAACGCATATCCGATGCCATTCCAGCCGCCCATATCGATACTGATCATGATTACAACGGCACCACCGAGCAAGGCCACACATGGCAATATATATTGTACCCACGTCATTCGGCGTCCTTGTAACCGATAGATCAGCCATTCAATCAGCAGCTGCACCGCCCACATTCCCAATGTCCATAAGATCAGTACTTCCATAAGGTTCCCCTCCTGTTGCTGGATGGATCAAGCGCTTTATTACAGACATTACGTTACTTCAACCAATCGGAGAAAAAGTTCCTGTATCCTTCTTTCATCTTCGTGCGCGAAAAAGCACCAAAAGCATACTCCCGATTGTTTTCCGACACACTGCGCGGCGCTGCCGCAGCCATGTTCACCAGTTCAAACCAGTTGTCCTCGTTGCCTGCAAAGGCATGCGTGGATCGAATGTGACCGTAGCAAGCGTGTTCCGGCTTCACAACCATTTTGCCCATCGCCATCGCTTCGGTCAGCGGCATTGCAAACGTATCAAAGGCGGAACAATTCCAATACACCTTGGCAGAGTTCATCAAGATAAATATCTCATCCTGTGTGAGCGCGAACTTCAGCTTCACGTTGGCAGGAATGTCGTACTTCTTCATGGTTTCCTTATAGCGAACACCGCCGAACACCATGTACACTTCCTTATCCGGGTTCTGCCGCGCATATTCCAGCACCAGATCCGGTCGACGATTCGCTTCATCCCTACCGATCCAGAGCACCCGATTATGCACGACCTGGCTCGGGTCATAGTGCCGGTTCGCCAGCTCTTCACTAAAGCCAATCGGGATGACGTTCACGTCATGTACGCCGAAGTTGCGGCCCAGTTCTGTTTTCAAAAACTCGGTCTGCACAATTGCTTTGTCCACCATCGTGTAAAATGGCTTCATCATCTCATATCCCGTCAGCGCGGGATCGGGGAAACTGTGCGGGAACAATACACTCTCCGGTAAGAACATCTTCAAAAATGTAAACCCGGATACCGTGTAGATGACATGCTCTATATTTTGGCTATAAATCTGGTCCAGCACGATATCGTAGTTCACCAGGTCACCTTTCTCATGCTCATACCCCGGCAACCAGT
The DNA here is from genome assembly GCF_038595085.1 of Paenibacillus sp. FSL R5-0749. Classification (NCBI taxonomy): domain Bacteria; kingdom Bacillati; phylum Bacillota; class Bacilli; order Caryophanales; family Paenibacillaceae; genus Paenibacillus; species Paenibacillus sp. FSL R5-0749. Next base: position 6,392,219 of record NZ_CP152005.1, read on the forward strand.
CGTATCCGCTGACATGACGCTCCGGCGAGATGAACACAATCTCCACGCCCAGCTCCAGGCCGATCTGCTTCAGTCGATCCGCAAATACACGCGGCCCCTGTGCTTCTGTGAATTGAATTTTACGCATAATAAGTCCGACTTTACGCAAGCTTCTCACCCCTCATTTCTATTCCTCACGCATCTGCTTCATGCACTGTTCCAGCGTCGCTGTCGTCTCAAGCCACTGGTTATTCAGCTGTTCCTTCGGCCATACACATTCTTCACTTCTCAGGTCACCATCAATCAAACGCAGCATCCAAAGTGAGAATACAATAGCATAGGCGTTGTACCATGCTGCCAAAGAATCCCGTTCAATCTGTACGCCCAGGCTCTCTAGTTTGTCCAAATAAATGTCTATGACCCGCTCTCGCAAAGCAGGCGTAACCGTTCTGGGAAACAGCGGATGCGAGAGATCAACCAGATGGTACATGTCCCACAGCGGCGTATTCAGATGGGCATGCTCCCAGTCCAAGACGACCAGCCTACCGTCAACTTCCGCCAGGTTCCCGGGATGCAGGTCTCCGTGACACAGAACGGTAGGAAGTTCTTCCTCTGCTGTGAGAATCAACGCGGCAATCATGTTCCAATCCGATGAAGACAACCGCATATCCAGCGTAGACAACAGGTCATCCACAGATTGTATGTGCATCTGCAACTCATCCAACATGGTGCGAATAGACGGTTTCTGGCCCACGCGAGGCAACTCGCTCCATTCCGTAACAGGCAACGCATGCCACATTGCCATATGCACCGCTGTGTTCAGCATTGTCACTTCTTGCGAATCATGTACCAGCTGCCCCAGATCCTCATAGATCATCCAGCTCTGTGCCGGCGCAGTGGTAGGGTCCGAGGTTGCAACAAGCTGCGGATAGATCGGGGGTAGACCAGACATCACACGCTCGTACATCCATCGTTCTCGTCCGTGCTGTGCAGGATTCGTCAGCGGTTTAAAAATATAACTTCCACCGGTAGGAACAGTAAATCGCTCCACATATCGTCCGTTCATTCCTTTATACAACTGTTCGCGGCTTGTTATATAGTGATCATTCAGCATTCCTTCGGGTGTCACCCAGCTATATGCATCCATCTCATCTTTCACGCAATCCACCATCCGTTTCGTTCTTCCTGCTGCTCCGATGTTGATTTCTATTCATCATACGTTGCCTCTCTCAAGCCTGCAAGCTTTGTTCGTAAGCGCTTATTCCGTGTCTCCATTTAGAGTTTCAAAATTGCTTGTTGCATTTTAGTTAGTAATCACTTACTATACGATTATGAAGAACAAACCTCATGTGGATAGTAAAAAGAAAGATATTTTACAAGCGGCGATGCGCTTGTTTGCAACCAAAGGCGTTGACGGCATATCCGTCAAAGAGATCGGTGACGCCGCCGGAGTAACCGATGCGGCGATCTACAAACATTTTAAAAACAAAGATGCCGTTGCCCTGGAAGCCTTCACTCAATACTGCGCGGACTATACTTCACTGATTGACGGGTATGTTCGACAGGAAGGTCCCATGTTGGAGCGCTTCAAGCAACTGGTGACTGAGGTTCTCCATCTGCATGATGAAGATCCCTATGGACTGCTGTTGATTTCACAGAATCATGAAATATTCATTGAAGCCGGCAGCAGTGAGGACTACCGTCAGCCATTGGATGCGTTAATGGATCTGATCGATCAGGGAATGATGCGGGGCGAACTGCCTCAGCAGGATTCACGGCTCACGGCTGTTCTGGTGATCGGTGCGATTACACGTATGGCCGTCTCGAGTATGCAAGGTGAATTGCCAGAGTTGTTGGTACCCTACACCGGAGAAACCGTTCACCGACTCTCATTGATGTTGGGGCAAGTAACTCAGGAGTAGAATTGGAGAGGGGCAACCATTCTGACCTCGCCGAACACCAAAAAAGGTTCAGAGCTGCACGATATAAAAATAGAGTCTGTCTTCAACATACCATCAGGATATACCGATGGATTACCGGGTCATACGTGACCTTTTCTTTTTGCACATGAGGTTAGTGTTCATTAACTAAAATAGTCAGGACGTGTCGTCATCATGAAGAAAATATTAATCATCCAAGGCAATCCCGTTTCCCCAAGTTACAATGGCGCAATCGCCGAAGCTTACCGTAAAGGTGCGGTGCAGGCTGGTGCCGAGGTTCGCATGATCACCCTGAACGAACTGGAATTCAACATGAATTTAGAGGGAGGTTATCGTAATAAACTGCCGCTTGAACCGGACTTGTTAGAAGCACAAGAGGCGATTAAATGGGCCGAGCATCTCGTATGGGTATTCCCGATTTGGTGGGGAGGACCGCCTGCCCTGCTGAAAGGTTTCGTCGACCGGATCTTTATGCCAGGTTATGCCTTTAAGTATCAAAAAGGAAAACCTTTCCCGGATCAACTGCTCAAAGGCCGTACGGCTCGCATGATCACCACAATGGATGGCCCGTACTGGTACTTCAAATGGTTCCAGGGTGAGCCCGCACATAAAATGATGAAAATCTCCACATTTGCACTCACTGGCATCAAGCCTGTACGCATAACACCTGTAGATGTGGTGGGAAAACAGTCCGAGGAACAGAGAAAGAAATGGTTGGATAAGATTGAGCTACTTGGGCGGAAGATGGGGTAAAAGATTTTTGCAAGGAATCCTCATCGGAAGTATAGGTTTCTTTCCAGATGTTCACCTTGTAAGTTAAATCAAAAATCTGGGGATACGTGTAATTCAAAGGTAGTCCTGTACTCCGAGTGGCGGAAGTGTAATTGTAGTTTAACTTGTATCAGAAAGCAGGAAATGTGCCTATTCCCAGGTATAAAAAAGGGTTGTCCCCTACGTCTTGTTCAAGGCGTAGGGGACAACCCTTTTAGCATTCATTTTCATTATGGTCTAACGAATCGTAGAAGCGTTATACTCCCCATCTGTATGTGCTTTCGCAGGTTTTGGCAGGTTTGCATCGAAATAACTTCACTGAGTTTCGTTACGTTTTGCATTCCGCGCTAAATCGCCATTTAACGCTCACTCGGTTCGTTAGCGACTTCGTATCCGTCATGCAGTGGAACAACCAAGGTAAGCAACTCCAATCAACAGCCATCTACAACAAATACACGCAACCTTTACCCAAACGAAATACGACCCGATGGATGCTCAGGCAAAATGGACGATACCAACTGCTGCACAGCCGGATGATCCGACTGCATGACCGAATTCCCGGCATCACCGCTATAGACAATCCTACCCTGATCCATCACGGCAATGCGGTCACAGATGGTCATGGCGGCCCGGATATCATGCGTGATAAAGAGATACGACAACCCATAAGATGCTCTGAGCTCTGCCAGCAAAGATAGGATTTGTGTCTGGTGCACCATATCCAGACTGCTGATCGATTCGTCCAGTACGATTAACTTTGGCTTGAGCGCGATGGCTCGTGCGATGTTGACCCGCTGTAATTGGCCACCGCTGAACTGGTGCGGAAGCTTGCTCCCATCCTCTGGTGTAAGTCCGACCTGCTCAAGCAGTTGTCCAACCACACGAAGTTGTTCTTTTGCCGACAAACGCTCGTAATTATCCAGCGGCTCACCGATGATCTGCGCGGCAGTCATAAGCGGATTCACAGCCGAATAACAGTCCTGGAACACGACTTGCAGATCACGTCGTAATCCCTTAAGCACGGGTTTGCTGGATCGATAGATATCCTGACCTTGAAATAAAACCTGACCCTGTCTGGGCTTCTCCAGACCAAGAATGATTTTGCCCAAGGTGCTTTTACCTGCCCCGCTCGTACCCAACAGTCCCAGACAAACACCCTTTTCAATCGTAAGTGAGATGTCTGCCAGCACAGGAGGACGTGCTCCCGAACGATCTAGCCAATTGCGTTTGCCATAGCTATGGCTCACTTCACGTACCTGAAGCATCAGGTCATCCTCCTCTCTTGTACTTGGCAGAAGCAATCTCCGAAGAAGACGAAATTACACATCACCATGTCCATTCCACCCCTACACTACCCACTCAAAATACAGTTCATACCCGCTCGCTCCACACATACACTCACTGAACGATTCAACTCACCTGCACCTGTAATCACTATTGTCCCAAAGACATACTGGGTCTGGCATTTAACAACATCCGTGTATACTCATGCTGTGGGTGATCGAATAGTTGGTATACATCGGCCTGCTCTACAATTCGTCCCTTCTGCATGACTGCGACCTCATCTGCCATTTGCGAGATCACGCCCAGATCGTGGGAGATGAGCATGATGGATGTGCCGTATTCGGTACGTAGTCGATCCAATTCCTGAAGCACCTTCAACTGATTCACAACATCCAGTGCCGTCGTTGGTTCGTCAGCAATAACCAGGGCGGGGCGCAGGCACATCGATATGGCGATCATCACCCGCTGCAACATGCCGCCACTCAGTTGGAAGGGATATCGCTTCATCAGCTTGGCCGGCTCGGGCAGGTTCATATCTGCCAAGGCAGCAATGGCCCGCTCTCGGGCCGCGGCTTTGGACATTCCCGTATGCGTACGCAAAGTTTCAATGAATTGAGATTCAATCGTATATACGGGTGTAAAAGCATTCATCGGATTCTGCATAATAAATCCGATGTCCTTGCCACGGATGCGCCGCATCTCCTCGCCAGACAACGAGCCCAGCTCCCGTCCATTCAGATGGATGCTGCCCAATACCTCCATCCTGCGCGGATTAAGCAGGTGGAGCAATGCGTTACATGTAACCGTCTTGCCGCTGCCACTCTCGCCGACCAGACCGAAGACACGACCTTTTTTTAATTCGAAATCAATAGGCGCAAGTAACGGGACGGAACCCTCGGCTGTTCTAAGATTCACTTGCAGACCTCGAACTTCGAGTACTTTCGTTGCATCATCCACCGTTACGTTCACCTCCGTGTGAGTTTGGTTCCGAATCAACTACCGTTTTGCAATGCCATAACGCTCGGATAATGCTTCACCCAAGATGTTGAACGTAATGACGACCAGCAGAATCAATGCACCCGGGTAGATCATTAACTCCGGATGACTGCGAATATAACCCGTTCCTTCATGAATCATGGCGCCCCACTCTGCATTGGGTGGTTGAATGCCAAGCCCCAGGAAGGACAGTGCGGATATATCCATAATCGCCCAGCCCATCTCCAACGTACCCATGACAACAATGGGACGCTGCACGTTGGGGATGATATGTTTGCGAATAATCGTCCACGAGGAAGAGCCGCTAATCCGCGCCGCTGCGATGAAGTTCCTTTCCTTCAGACTCACGACCATATTCCGGCAGATGCGTGCATAATACACCCACTGTACCATCATGAGGGCTAGAAGCACCTGCATCAGACCTGGACCAAAGATCCCCACAATACCAAGCACCAGCACCAGATTCGGAAACGCCATAATGCCTTCACACAAGCGCATTAGCAGACTGTCCACCCAGCCACCAAGGTAACCGGAGATTGAACCTACAATGACACCTATAAGCAAAGAAGACAGAAAGATCAGGGTAGCAAAACCAAGCGACACCCGCGCGCCATATATCAGCCTGGTGAGATTGTCGCGTCCCAGATGATCCGTTCCGAGCCAATGCTCAAGCGATGGACTCGACAGCTTCTGCAACAGGTTCACCTTCACCGGGTCATGAGGAGCAATCCATGGGGCTAGTAACGCGATCACGAAGAAAAGCAATATAATCACCGAGCAGATCTGGATGGCTCTCTGTCCTTTAAATACCGCACGCCATTTGTTTATCAATGTTCTGCCCGTCCTTTCGCCGAAATCCGTGGGTCCATATAGAGCTGCACCAGATCAACGAGCAGATTGCATACGATGAACAGGCATGCCGCCAGGAAGACATAACATTGAATCACGGGAATATCCCGGTTAAATATCGCATCGACAAAATATCTTCCGAACCCAGGCCAGGAGAACACCTGCTCTACAATAATCGTGCCTGTGAGCAGCTTGCCCATACTCATCCCCATCCCCGTAATGAGGGGGGATATAGCGATCTTCAGGACATGCTTGAGCATAATGACTCGTTCGCGAATTCCACGTGTTCTCGCGTACTGTACATACGTCTCCTGCAATTGCTCCAGTACACTGGAACGCAACAATCGCGTGTAGACCGCAATAAGAATCAAGGAGAGTGTAATCGTAGGCAGAACCAGATTCTCCCACGATCCACGCCCCTCCACAGGCAGCCAGTCCAGCTTCACCGAGAAAAAGAAAATCAGCAGATAACCGAGCCAGAACTGCGGAATAGATGCTCCAATATAGGAAATGGCCCGGCTGAGCATATCAATCCAGCTATTCTTATACACCGCTGCTAGGACTCCCAAAGGAATACTCACCAAGGCCGATAACAATATACTCCAAAAGGCCAGTTCAGCCGTAGCCGGAAGCCTTAATTTCACTTCATCCCATACGGGTTTATTGGTGAGGTACGAAGTGCCGAAGTCGAGCTTGGCAATCTTCTGAATCGTATGCGCATATTGGGTTAACAAGGGCTGATCCAGACCGAATTCATGTCGCTTTTGCGCAAGCAGCTCCGGTGTTGGATAGATATGAGCTGCTGTCAGATAAGCCTCGGCCGGATCAACTGGTGAGATATGAATAAGTGCAAAGGTAACAAGTGTAGCGATAAAAACGATAGGAATGATCGCGATCATTCGTTTACCAATATAGCCGATCACCAAACGTTCCTCCCTTTCATCAAGCTACATGGCCTTACCAAGGACCATCCACTTCCCTAATTAAAGTATTTACTATTTATTGATTGCCCAGTTCAATGCCGACAAACGGATTCTCATCACGGTTCGCCGGGAAAATAAAGTTGGAGATTTTCTTCTGATATACAGCCGTTTTCTTAATGTAAGAGATCGGTACGATCGCCGATTGCTCCTGAAGAGTTTTCAGGATGGAGCCATATAACTCCTGGCGTTTCGTCTCGTCTGTAGATGACAGTGCTGCATGCACCTGATCGTCCAGTTCCTTTTTCATCGGCAACGCACTCAAGGTCTCGGAAATCCCGAATCCAGGGCTCGCTACAACGTTAATGAAAGAATGGGGATCATACGGCGCGCCATAGTTATACCAGAAATACAGGTCGAAGTCATTGGCTTTCAGACGTTTGATCTGAACCGTCAGTTCCAGTCCAGTGAGGTTTACTTTAACCCCCAGCTCGCTCCACTCAGCCTGAATGGTCTCCGCCATCGCTTTCTGAATCGGGTCCGTTTTGTCAAAAATCATCTCGAAATCAAGCTGCTGCCCGTCTTTCTCACGAACCGTCCCACCAGCCGGCAGCTTCCAGCCCGCTTCATCCAGTAATGCTTTGGATTTCTCCACGTCATACGTGATTGGTTCCAGGTCTACATTGGTGTACGGATAGTTTTTGGACAATACGGTGTCGGCTGGTTCTTCCAAACCGGAAGTGACCCCCTCAACCATCGCCTGTTTGTTAAACCCTTGCTGGAGCGCCATCCGCACTCTGACATCGGACAGCTTGGAATTGGAAGAGTTCAGCAGCAGACTGCGTGTGCCCACCGGATCAGACAATTGCGTCACATATTCATCGTTGTCACGAAGCTGTTGGAATGCATCCAGACTGATCACTCCTTCTCCGTAGATCAGGTCGAGATCGCCTTTTTCAAATGCAAGGACACGGGTTTCACCGTCAGGAATGATTTTGACCGTAATCTGATCTACCTTCGGTGCTGTTCCCCAATAATTCGGATTGCGTTTGAAAACAGCATATTCGTCCTGCTTGTAATCAGCCAGCATCCACGGGCCCGTTCCAACTGGCTCTTTGATGCCTTGGGAAGTATCTCCGTTATCCGGGAATCCAGCTTCACCCAGGAAGCGGAAAGGACGAACCACCGACAAATCCTGAAGAACAGGATAATATGGCTCTGTGAGTGTCAGTTGGAAAGTCTGGTCGTCCACAACCTCCGTCTTGTCGAGCACACCTACAATGCCCAGCCAGCTATGTGTATCTTTATTTTTCATTACAGCATCAAAGTTCTTTTTCACAATCTCAGCATTAAATGGCGTACCATCTGAGAATTTCACACCTTGGCGAAGCTTGAATGTATATACTTTGCCGTCATCGGAGATGGTCCATGATTCTGCCAGCGCAGGTTCGAGTTTCCCGTCCTTCTGATAACTGATCAGTGGCTCATAGAGCATGGATTGGGCAAATAATTGCGAAGGATTGTACGTATGCGGATTCATTGTACCGATATCACGTGGCCATGACATCGTAATCGACTTCGTAGATGTTTGATCCGAAGCAGCAGATGAGGATTCATCTCCACTTCCTGTATTGCTGCAGCCCACGATAACCAAGAGCAATAAGAGCATCATTGCCAGCGTGAGAGCCGAAGATTTGCGATGTTGTACAGACATGGATGTTGAACCCCTTTTCTCTATTTTATGATAATGATTATCATATTCATCCATTAAGAATAGGCAGGAGCCTTCCTTTTGTCAACAAAATTCGACATGATATATGTTGTTACTAAAATAGCCAAAAAACCTTTCCTGTGGGAGGAAAGGTTTTTTGGCCTGAATGTGAATTAAAACTGGAAAAATAAGTCCACCATAATCTGTTATTCCTTACTCACAGCCTGGAAATCACGAAAGTACATATGTAGATATATCACTAAAGATTCTTCTTCACATACGTCTTCTTGTTTCTGGTTAAACTTCTACCGTGATGCCCTCATAGAACCGACGAATGACCTTCTCCGCTGGCTTACCGTAAACTCCATATCCATCATCGGTGAGCGCATCCTTCTCGTCATGCAGATGTGCGCTCCAATCCCAAAGACCGAATCCACGTACCCAGTCACGCTGACTGACATGCCGGAACATGGCTTCATAGAATCGCTCCTGTTCCTCCGCGCTGACCTCACCTGCAAGTCCCCAATCGTTCGGTACATGAGCTGATCCGCTGCGGCTAGGACAACCAGCTTCCGCAAAAAAAAGGGTTTGCCATAGGGAGCAACCGCCTCCTCAATACGATCCAGCTGTGCCTCCCAATCTCCGATCGGATAATAACCACTGGAAGAGATCACGTCCACAGCATCCCACCACTTCACATGATCTTCCTGATATTTGTCCGTGTTGTATGACACCAGTCCAGTGTACACTTCACGCACACCAGCGATCACCTCGCGCCACTCCTGATCCCGACGCTCGGATTGGACCATCTCACAGCCCACGATGAACATCTCACACTTTTCCTGCTCTGCAATGGCTGCATAATGCTTCTGAAATGCCGTGTAGCTGCGGAACCAATCCTTCCACTTCGGTTCACAAGGCACATCGATATCAAAAAAGTTAATATGTGCACGCCATGTGCCATCGGTGCAGTTGACGGTTGGTTTCAGAATGACACGCAGCCCGAGTTCACGGGCATACCGCATCATATCGATCAGTTCATCATCATCTACCAGATGGACACCCCGATATTTGACCTCTACCGCCTGCGGATGATCCTGATGTGCCGCCAGTGCAAAAATAACATGTGAACTGCCTGTGCGCTCAGCCATCAGACGCAAGGATTCTTTGGCCTCCGGCTTGCGGAAGGCACCCTTGCCACTCATCCAGCCAAATGTAAATCCTTTGATATATTCCATGTGCAATACTCCCCTGTGTCCCATTCACTTCATTTAAAAAACAGTCGAATATATACACTTCCACTACGATTGCAGTACCATCTTCCGATCGCCGTTATCCCCAGATTTCTATCAAATCCCTTTTATGTAAGGGAGAAATCCGGGGATAAATGCGACCCCTTCGCTTCTTCAGATTGGTTCTGCACTCTCCGTTATTGTGTAAATTTCAGCTTTAAAAAATTGTCTCACTTCAATTACAACTTGCCTTCCTCGTGGTCTCCGACAATGACTTCATCCGTCTCGATCACATAGTTCACGATTTCTTCGATGGTCGTATAAGCCACACCGACATAGGTGTCGGCAGCACCGTAATAGATGGCGATACGTCCAGTCTCGGCATCATGCAGTGTTGCACACGGGAAGATGACATTATCGACGAATCCTTGCTCCTCGTACCATTTCTCCGGGGTCAGCACAAAGTCGGAGGAACGATACTTCACTTTGGAAGGCTCATCTAGATCCAGAATGACCGCCCCCATGCTGTAGACGAAACCGTTGCACGTTCCCGTTACGCCATGGTAGAACATCAGCCAGCCCTCGGACGTTTCGATCGGAGCGGGCCCGCCGCCAATTTTAACCGATTGCCACCAGCCTTGACCGCCTTTGCTCATGACATGACGATGTTTGCCCCAGTACACGAGATCCGGGCTTTCACTCAGGAAGATGTCCCCGAACGGGGTATGTCCACTGTCGCTTGGTCGGGACAGCATGACATAGTTATCGTTGATTTTGCGTGGGAACAGCACGCCATTCCGGTTGAACGGCAGCATCGGATTTTCAAGACGGACAAACGTTTTGAAGTCATCCGTTTTGGCTAGACCGAGTGCAGCTCCGTAAAAATCGGTACACCAGATGATGTAATACGTATCCTCCACTTTGACCAGACGTGGGTCGTAAGCATAGTTCGGCATAAATGGATCGCCATTTTCATCGACAAAGGCAATGCGTTCCTCTTCAATCTTCCACTCCAGACCGTCCTCACTCGCTCCCATGTGGAGGTGCGGACGTCCATTCACAGTTTCAGCACGGAATACCCCGATGAATTTCCCTTCATACGGAACAACGGCGCTGTTGAAAATACGGGCAACGCCCTTCACCGGGTTACGCGGTACGACCGGATTCGCGGAGTGTCTCCATACCGGGCCTTCTGTCCCCTCCGGTTTGGCCTCCCACGGCATATTCGGCAAAGCATCCCCCACAATGTGTACGTTTTTCGTTTCAGCAACTGACATTTTCATTTCTCCCTTCGAATTTTATTTAACGGAGCCTTGTGCGAAGCCGTTATAGATGTATTTCTGTAACAACAGGAAGATGATCATCGTTGGTATAATGGCGATCATGATGCCGGCGCTGATGACTTCCCACTGCGATCCGAAAGGTCCCTTGAATTTGAACAAGGCAGTGGATATGACCTGTAGATCGGTCTTCGGCATGTACAGAAACGGTGTGTAGAAGTCGTTATAGATGTTAACGCCCTTCACAATAATGACCGTTACAATGGCCGGTTTCAGTAGTGGCAAAATGATTTTCCAGTAAATCGTGAAGTACGAGGCACCGTCCAGCATGGCCGATTCGTCCAATGCACTTGAGATGGAGCCCAGGAATTGCAGGAAGATATACACCGCGATGATATCTGTACCCAAGTACATCACGATGGCTGCCCAGCGTGTGTTGAACAGGTCGAGCGCGTTGATGATCTGGAATGTGGCAACCTGCGTTGTCACACTGGGGATCAGGGTAGCGAGCAGGAATGCGGCGACCATGATCTTTTTGCCTTTGAATTTGAACCGATCTAACACATACGCAATCATGGAACCCGTTAAGGTTGCACCGATAATGGAAATGACCAGGATAATAATTGTATTTTTGAAACCGACCAGCATGTTTCCATCCACAAATGCCTTCGCATAGTTCGCAAAGTTCAGCCAGTTGGCTGGTGGGGCAAGTGGACTGCTGGTGGCGTATTCCGCATTGGTTTTGAGGGAGGCAAACAGGATCACCACGATGGGTAACAGTGCGATAAACGCCGCAATAATCAGGGAAGCATATTTAACTACGCTCGCAAGGGTGTATTTGAATTGTGTCACGTTCATTCCTCCCCTTTCATGGTGACGCGCTGCACGAGCGTAACGAGAATAACGATTAAGAGCAGTACGACTGCCATGGCAGATGCCAGTCCCAGCTTGCCATATTTAAACGCCAAGTGAACCGTTTGGATGACAAATGTCATACTGCCGTTGGAACCATCGGTCATGATATATGGAATATCGAACGCACTAATTGCGCCGCTAATGGCCAAGATCAGGTTAAGCTGCAGGATGCGCGTAATACTCGGCAGAATGATATGGCGGAATTGCTGCCAGCGATTGGCGCCGTCAATATCCGAAGCTTCATATACATCCTTCGGGATGGAGGAGATTGCACCCAGGAAGATAATAAAGTTGAAGCCCATGTATCTCCATACCGATGCGCCTGCAAGGGACACATTGATAATATTCGGGTTACCGAGCCAAAGCTGCGTGTATTGTCCCAGCCCTACAGCATGCATGAGCATATCGAGTGTACCGTCCGGTTTGAAGAAAAAGAGGAAGATAAAACCGATAGCTACCCCATTCAGCAAATAAGGAAAGAACAGTATGCCTTTAAAGAAGTTTTTGCCTCGGACTTTGAAACTCAGAATCGTGGCAAAGTAGAGCGCCAGGCCCATCTGCACGAACGTGGCCGCGAAGTAGTACAAACTGACAATAAATACTTTGAAGTATTCCGGATCACTGAAGATGCGTGTATAGTTCTCAAACCCAACATAATCGAATCTTTTGCTGTATCCATTCCAATCGGTGAAACTGTATTTGAACATGTTGATGACCGGTAAGTATGCAAACGTGAACAGCAACGCCAGCGGAATAATTGAGAAGGCACAGATGATAAATATGCGTTGCGCTGAGTAACCCCAATTCGAAACCTTTAAGTACTTCATGCTCTCCACACCTCCAAGCGGTTGACCCGCCTATATATCGAAAGACTCCCGTCCAGGAAAATTGGGCCGAACAACTGCCGGGGAAGGCATCCGGCACCATAACTTCAGACACCATTTGCCCCCAAGCAACATGGATTTTATCCCATGCTCCCGTAGTCTGTTCACCACCTGACCACTTACGTTAATCCCATTATTTCGTGAGTTCTGCTCGTGCTTTTACCCACTTATCGTTCAGATCTTTCATGATGTCGTCATACGATTCCTTGCGGTTACCAATACCTGCTTCGATAATGCGTTTCTTAAAGTCAGGCTGCCAGAGACCGATTTCGCCTTCGTTATCAATCTTGTCAACGAGACCTTCCTGACCTTCTTTGGCAGGGGTGAGCGTGGAGAATTTCACATCTTTATATTGATCCAGAATCGGTGGCAATTCCGCGCTTTTGTCTGCATCCATACCGCCGCCCTGTTCAACCGCGTAGTTCGATTTCGCCAGGAACCAGTCAATCCAGGCTTTGGCCGCAGGTTTGTTCTCGCTGTTCACGTTCATACCAATGTTATAGTCAGCGGAGAGCGGAACCACAACATCACTTGCATTGGTTGGGAAAGGAAGAAATCCGATGTTATCCGGCGTATCTGTCATCCCTTGAATCTGTGTGATGGCCCAAGAGCCAAGTGCCATTGTGGCAATTTTGCCTTTGGCAAGATCCGCTTTGGAGCTTTCCCAGTCGGTTGTCGTTGGATCTTTCTCAATCAGACCATTCTTGGCTGCATCATAGAGCACTTTGTACAGTTCATAGTGCGGCTGACCAGGCACAAAGTTATCATCTGTGTTCGGTTGGTCCACGTTCACATAATCTACGCTACCCGCAACGGTTGGCAGATCCGCTTCCCATTGAGTAAGCGCCCAGCCGGATGCATAGTTGGTGTACAAAGGAATTGCATCGGTATTGTCTTTCACCAATTGAAGCGCTGCCTGGAATTGCTCAGGCGTCTTAGGCACTTCATTGATACCGGCATCCTTGAATACCTGTTTGTTATAGATAATTCCCGAGAACGTGATGACCGTAGGGATACCATATACCTGACCATCCACCATACGTTCTTCAATCGCGGTGTATTTATCTTTCAGTTCATCGTACGTGCCGAGCGGCTCGAAAAAGTCCGGGATATCCGCGATCGGAACACTGGTCGGGATCATCAGTACGTCACCGTAATCTTTGGTGCTCATACGGATCTTTACTTGCCCTTCATAATCGGCCAGTGCCTGGAAGTTCACTTTAACATCCGGGTATTCCTTATTGAACTCCGCTGCGTAGTCTTTGAACATGGTATCCACAATATCTGTCCGTTGTGTAAGGACGGTAATTTCACCCTTAATATCTGCCGGATCTGTACTGATCTCCTCCCCTGCCTGCGAAGATCCACCTCCGGATGAACATGCAGCAAGTAGTGAAGTGATGAGCAGCATCGTCAGCAACATCATCCAACCTTTGTTTTTTCTCAATTGATTCGACCCCTCTCTTAATTTAATTAAGTTATCGTTAAGGTTACAAAGTGAATTCTATTATGGTAACGCTTACCTGTCAATTCATTTATTTAGAACCTAACAAGAAAAATTGAGATGCAATTCGTTGACATCTGTTTTTTAGAGCACTAATATTGTTTTATAAAGTTACCGTTAACTTAAATATATAAACTAATCAAACATTTACACGAAACGGAGAGGACAGAAAGAACCTGAAGAAGCGGAGCGTTCGCCTACAAGCTTTCTGCAAGAAAGCTACATCGGAAGCATATGCTATCCCCGGATTTTCTCCTTATGACAAGGAATTTAAAAATCTGGGGATAACAGCGATCGGAAGGTTATTCTGTCATCGGAGTGGCCAATGTAAATATTCTTTAGTCCGTTTATAATTTAAGATTTATGTAACACGTTGAAGGAGCGCTCACTTATGAATACAAAAACATCTCAACTCCAATCTGAGATTAAGGCGCATTGGGAGAAGCAGATTTTACCCTTCTGGTCCAACCTAAAAGATACAACTCACGGTGGGTTCTACGGTTGGGTGGGCAATGATCTTCAGGTGAACCAACAGGCCCCCAAAGGCGGGATCGCCACGGCACGTCAACTATGGTCTTTTGCAGCGGCGTATCGGGTTACCGGAAACGAGAGATGGCGCGAGCACGCGGAACACGCATACCGTTTTCTCGCCGATCATGTGATGGATACCGAATATGGCGGTATGTACTGGATGGTAGATTACACAGGGGAAGCACTGGACACGAGCAAACATGTATATACGCAATCATTCGGCGTGTATTCACTCAGTGAGTACTATCGCGCTACTGGGGATGCTTCTGCGTTGGAACTTGCGAAAACGCTTTTTGCTCTGATTGAGGATAAAGGTCTGGATGCCGAGCTACCTGCATACAAGGAACAATTTGATCGCACATGGAAGGAACAGCCCAATGAAATGCTGAGCGAAAACGGGGTGATTGCGGATTACACCATGAATACGCATATCCATGTGTTAGAGGCCTACACCACACTCTATCGCGTGTGGCCAGATCAACAAGTGAAGGCGGCGCTGGAACGCCTGCTCGGCATTCTATATGAACGGGTGTATGACCAAGACACCACGTTTCTCGGGGTATTTTTCAACAAACAGTGGGAGTCCATCATTGATTTGCGCTCGTTCGGACATGACATTGAAGCCAGCTGGCTGATTGACGAAGCACTGAAAGTTCTGGGGATGGAGCAACATCCGGAGTATGCGGCGATGGTAACGGATATTGCCTATAACATCTCCAATGTGGCCGTGAATGCCGATGGTTCCCTGCTCAATGAACAAGAAGGTGAACATATCGATGAGAAGCGAATCTGGTGGGTTCAGGCGGAGGCCATGGTCGGCTTCTATAACGCGTATCAGCGCACAGGTGATCCACTGTTTCTGGAGAGAGTGGAACGGCTGTGGACCTACACGAAGGAAAATATTATTGATCAGCGCGCTGGCGGAGAATGGTACTGGTCAGTTGACGGGAACGGAACAACGGATCAGAGCGAGATTGCCGGACCGTGGAAATGCCCGTATCACAACAGCAGATTCTGCATTGAACTAATCGAGAGGATGGGATCAGAATGATACACCCGAAATACAAGGAGTTACTGGAGAAACAGGAGCAGTTGCTTACCCGCCCCAATGAGATCAATTCTTCCTTCTACAATGGCATATATGATCGGTACCAATATCCGGTTATCACTCGCCATCATGTGCCGCTGCATTGGAGATTCGATCTGGATGAGACGACCAACCCGCATTTCATGGAACGTCTGGGCATTAATGCAACGTTGAATCCAGGAGCCATCTATTTCAATGGCAAATACATCATGGTCATTCGTACGGAAGGATTGGATCGTAAATCGATCTTTGCGCTTGCGGAGAGTGACAATGGAATTGACGGGTTCCGTTTCACGGGTAAACCACTGGTCTGGGATGATATCGATGCCGATGAAACGAATCAGTATGATATGCGCCTCGTTCAACATGAAGATGGCTGGATCTATGGCATCTATTGCTCGGAACGCAAAGACCCGGAGGCTCCTGCATTTGATACATCCAGCGCAGTGGCACAGGCAGGACTGGTTCGGACACGAGATCTCACAAGCTGGGAACGGTTGCCCAACATCACAACGAATTCCCCTCAACAGCGAAATGTCGTATTGCACCCGGAATTCGTGGATGGAAAATATGCCTTCTACACCCGTCCACAGGACGGATTCATCTCGACTGGTAGCGGCGGCGGTATCGCCTTTGGTCTATGTGAGGATATCTTAAACCCGGTCATTCATGAAGAGACGGTTATCGACGAACGGCAATATCATACGGTTTACGAAGTCAAAAACGGCCAAGGCCCTGCTCCGCTCAAGACGGATCGTGGCTGGATTCACATTGCTCACGGGGTTCGGAACACCGCAGCAGGACTGCGTTATGTGTTGTACACTTTCGCAACGGATCTGAATGATCCGACGCGTATGATTGCCAAGCCGGGCGGCCACTTCATTGCCCCTTATGACGACGAGCGTGTAGGCGATGTGTCCAATGTTATTTTCTGCAACGGTGCCGTAGTCAATGAGAAGCAAGAAGTCTTTATCTATTACGCATCCAGTGATACCCGCTGTCATGTGGCAACTACCACTCTGGAGAAACTGGTTGATTATACGTTCAACACACCGGCCGATCCATATCGTTCCCTGGACTGTGCCAGCCAGCGGGGTCAGCTGATTGAACAGAATGAGAAGCTTTTACAGAAACAATTAACGTAACATCGGTAGAGCGTCCTCTCAGGGAAACCTGCAATGTGCTGAAAATTAGCGAAGCAACAGCCAGAATGGCTTTATTCCAAGTGGGTAACGATGTATACTGATATGGATTGTTATTATGTTGGAGGAAAGCACTCATCATAGTGACAGCACATTGTGCCTATACCGGCTTGAAGGAGGCGACCATACTGAAGAACAATATCACCATGCGGGATATCGCCGACAGGCTCGGGGTCAGCAGTGTGACCGTCTCGAAAGCGTTGAATGATAAAGATGGCGTGAGTGGCGAATTAAAAGAAAAAATTAAAGTGCTTGCTGTTGAAATGGGCTATCGGTATAATGCCGCTGCCCGTTCGATGAAGGAAGGCTTAACCCATAATATTGGCGTAATTATCCCGGAGCGTTTTACCGGACCTACGCAGTCGTTCTATGTACGCGTGTTCCAGCGCATCACCAAACATCTGGAGGAACAGGGCTACTACGGCATTCTGCACATTCTGAATGTGGAGGATGAGGAAGAATTAACATTGCCCAAGCTGTACAGCGACAACAAAGTCGATGGTTTTATCGTGCTCGGGCAGATCAGCAAAGAGTATATTGAACTGGTGCGATCAATGGAAGTTCCCAAAATGTTTCTCGACTTCTATGATGAACATTCGGACATTGATTCCGTCGTTACCGATAACTTCTACGCTGCCTATGAGCTGACGAACTATTTGGTTCAGCAGGGCCACCGTAACATTGCTTATGTAGGGAACCTGTATTCCACGAGCAGCATCCAGGACCGATTCCTCGGGTATTACAAATCCTTGCTGGAACATCGGTTGCCGATGAATCCAAATCTAATTCTGAATGATCGGGATGAACGGGGTACGTTTATTGAGATCGATCTGCCTGAGCAGTTGCCAACGGCCTTTGTATGCAACTGTGATCAGGTCGCCCATCTGCTGGTTCAAAAACTGAATTCGATGGATATTCAGGTGCCTGGCCAATGCTCTGTTGTTGGTTTTGATAATGATATCTATGCCATGCTCTCCGATCCCAAGCTGACAACTGTCGAAGTGGATGTGGAACAGATGGCGCGCACGGCAGTCCAGTCGATGCTCAAAAAGGTCGACAACCCGAACCGCAGTTTCGGCCGTGTTCATGTGAAAGGTAATATCATCTATCGTGACTCAGTGAGTGCTGCGTCTGCCTCATCAGATACAAATGGATAGCCGAATAATAGAATTTAAAAAACGAACACAGATGACTGGCCTCTATCTTATTGGCCAGTCTTTTCTGATGCTCCGGGGCTTAATAACGACGACGATCTGTTGAATCCATCAAAAATGTAGTCGTTCTCCAAATCGAGAGAATGAGAATCAGCTCATACACATTGGTTAAAGCCCCACTCTTCACGGGCAGGGAGATTAGCTGCCCTGCAAACAATAACGCAGTCCCAATAAACAGCCATACCCATTTATGTTTGAAAAGCACAATCAAGCTAACGAACAAGAGTACAATGCCCACGATGATAACCATCATCGGCGGACCTCCATGATCTTCTGCCACATATCGCAATACTCCATACTCTTCTATAGCAGTGAGATTTTTAACCTCGGATAAAGTAAAGCCTACAATCTGGTAGATAACCAGACCCAGCGTTATCAGCCATGCTGCCACATTCGTTATACTTCTATTTGCAAACTTGGCACCTGAGCTACGCAAGATATGGTAGCCAACAAGAATAAGGGTAGGCGTAGCGAAGGCATGTAGCCAAAATCGAAGGCTACTAAGAACGGTTAACAACTCCCCTTCTCCTATCAGGTTACCTACAGCAATAATTCCATTATCATATGCCAAGCTAAACGCTACGAATAGCTGAAAACTGGAATATGTGAGCCATTGCTTTCTCTGGGTTAAAACGACGGCCATCCGAATAACAAGTATCAAATAAACAAGAGTCAGTGCGGAGTATAGCCATACATCCAAGCTGTTTCACCATCCTTATATCCAAACTCATATTCACTTGCTCATTTTTGTTTATAATTAACTAGTTATCATTTCCATTCATTTATTATATTTACCAGTAAGTATAATTACAAGACGAACTTGTATTAATAACTGTTTATAGAGTTAATTTATACAATAAAGAGTACTCCCGGCTATCGCAGCTGCAGGAGTACTCTTTTCTTGTTTGAAGAATGAACCAGCAACAGGATACCCTGATACCCCTTGCTTTGTTCTCAGAATTACATCACATCATCGCCTAATAACTCGTCTTCAACCAATTGTCCTTGGACCAAGTCAGTTTACCCGAACCCGCCCCATTGGATGCTGTGAGGCGTGCATTCAGCGTAGATGGATCATCCGTCGTATAGCTGTAAGGAAGTGTCGAGAAGCCATTCCAGGAGAATGATTTTACCACGGCCGGGACTGGTGCCAGTGGACTGCCAGATGTATCACTGCTGCCTCGGAAGGAGCTTCCATCCAAAGAATACATCGTATCGGTCACTCTGATTTTGCCGGTATAGGTCGGATCTGCCGGATCGGTCTGATTGTTACGAACAGGATACAGCACGTCCTTGATGACTGATTTCTCCACCAATACAGCTCCGCTTTCCGTAGAGATAGCCCCATTGCCAATAATATCGAACTTATAACCTTTGGACGCAATCGCTGTTGCCATTGCCGTTGTAATTTTGGCTTTAGCGGCACGTGCCCCTGTTGCATCCATCACGATGTTATACGCATGTGCGTTGCCTCCACGCAGGCGTGGCATCCGGTCCTGAATGTCTTTGTAGAGATTATGGTGCAGCGTCATGGACAGATTGGCATTAGCCGACTCCAGGCTGGTGGAACCGACCAGATGTCCTTTCTTTTGCGGTCCAGAGATGGCAATAATATCGGCTTTGCTGAGACCTACAGCACTGCTGCGCAGGTAGTTGTACATCGGATAGGAAGCCTTATTCGCTTCCAACTCGTTAATCTGCTGGGTAACCCAGCTGCTTGCGCTGCCGTCATCCCCTTTGAAGAGGGACCAGGAGATGGTCACGCCGCTGGTTCCTTTTTTCGAATCGATGAGTCCGTCATAAGCTTTATTGAATGTACAGTGATCAATCCATACGTTGCTGTTCTCTTCCAGGGTGATATAATCCCAATCGTTCTTGTCGTAATCGCCTTTGGTCGATTCATCCCATTCCCATAACTCATCGAATTCCAGGTTGCGGATGATCACGTTGGAGCTTCGCTTCACGCTGATCGCAGCGTGTTTGATTTTGGAACCATTGGCGGAGAAAATGGTGAGTCCATTGAAACCGTCCACTGTAATTTTACTTACACCTGTCTGTTTCAATACAGGATGCGTCAACGCATCATTATGCTTGGCAAACGGCGAAGTCTGCGCTGCACTCGGAATCTCATTCCATCCCAGATTCAGATCGTTCATGATCTCAACGACTTTGACACCGGAGTTCTTTTTCAGAGCCAGTGCCAGATCAGTCGCATTATACACTTTCTTATACGTAGCTGTGTTGGATTCGCTGACGATGCCGCCGCCCGCGTTGCCTTGGGAGAAACCTGTAAGATTGTAGTCCGCATTGCCCGCTGCCTGCACACTTGCCGGTCCGGACAATAATGTTAGCCCCAAGGTTAGAGCCAAGGCTGCGCTGCACCAGCTTCGAATTGTAGTTTTCATAGAATTCATTCCTCCCGAAATATGATGATTACATTCGTCCATCGCTGCCAAGCCATGTTACGAAGGACATGCCCTCAATGTAAGTGTTGAGAGCGATTACAACAATAATCCCTGTCTCACATGTAGGAGGAACTGCCGATGTGGCAAGGATCTGTACTGTAAGCAACCTTGAATCGTACAGAGTTAACTTGAGGAGTAAGATTTCCGGGATACTTTGAGACAGCAAGGCGGTGTCGGATAAAATGAAAACAAAAAAGCAGGACTGCATCTGCTGCAGACCTGCTCGATTTTACTTTTTGATGGAACGTGTCCAGAAGCCGCCATGGAACTGTTTGGGCTCTACGGTAATGACAAATGCTTTGGGGTCCAGATCGAGAATCGTCTGATAGAGCAGTTTCTGGTTTTTGCGTTTCGCCAGAATCTCCATCACAAGCCGATCCCCGTCACGTCCGCTACCCACCCATGCAGTAACGCCGTACCCTTTATCTCGAAGTGCATTCGCGACGTTGCCCCCCATCTGGTTACAGATGACTTTAACGGTAACGTAACCGAGTGCAATCTTTTCTTCAATCCAGGCTCCGAGCAACACACCAAGTCCGTATCCCACCGCATACACGATTAAGGCAGAAGGTTGGGTCAGATATTTAAGCACCAGATTCAGGCCGAGCACATAGATCACAATCTCACCCATGCTGATCAGTGCGGCGATATATTTCTGTCCTTTGAGCGTCAGAATCATCCGGAGTGTATAAGCCGATACGTACACAATCTGGATCAAAAAGATAAATACCAATATTTTAAACAATCGTAATCCCTCTTTCCTGGCCTTCACAAGTGAATCGGCCCTTTGCTGCATCTACTCGACGATTTCGTTTTATCCATACTTCCTGTACGTTCGCTCTATCTCCATCATTGGACGTTATACACTCATTCTAAACGGTTGAATGTCAATTCGGAGGCATTTTCTGCTCTTCGTCATGCCGGAACTGCCATTATAGAACCGTTTATACCGATTATCAACCCGGGCGAAGGTCCCAGGGGCGAAAACTGGTGACTGTGAATATGCTGTATCATCATAAAATCGAGCATAATTGCACAGGATACCGGGTCAGAATCAGGATGGATGAGGCAAAACAAAAAGGAGGTACCGGCATGCAGCTATGGCAGGAGATGGAACGGGAAGGCATGGAGGAACTCATTTTTTGCCATGATGCAGTTAGTGGGTTGAGGGCAGTCATTGCGATTCATAGTACAGCCCTTGGTCCTGCACTGGGTGGATGCCGCTACTGGACGTATGCATCCGAGGAAGAGGCTGTTCGGGACGCCGTGAAGCTTGCCAAAGGCATGACGTACAAAAATGCAATCTCTGGACTGCCCTATGGCGGCGGGAAGGTGGTCATATGGGATGGTCCTTTTGCAAGGAATGCAAAACCGGATGAGGTTAGTTGTGAATCTCAGAGCGTTGAGCATGTCGCTGGAGATCTGAAGATAGAGCAACAAGAGAGCCTTGCCTCTGAAGGGGAAATCGTTGCTGAGGAAGTGTCGCATCATATCGATGGGAGCCCGGATACAGACGTATCCAGGCGGGCGCAGCGCTTTCGCGCACTGGGTCGTTGTCTGGAGCGGCTGAACGGGCGCTACGTGACCGGCCTTGATCTGGGTACCACGGCGACAGACATGGACCAGATCCGAATGGAGACCGCACATGTGACGGACACCACCGGTTCACTTGGGGCGCAGGATGACTTCACTGCCGAGATGACCGCCTACGGCGTACACATCGGCATTGTGACCTCGCTGCGCCAGCAAGGCATTGCATCTTTGCAGGGCATTCCCGTTGCCGTCCAGGGACTGGGCAAGGTCGGGCATGCCCTGTGCCGTTACCTGCATGCAGCCGGGGCACGGCTCATTGTGGCAGACGTTGTACCAGAGCGTGTACAACGTGCCCTTGTGCAGTTCAGCGGCGCCATTTCGGCCGATCCGGCCCATATCCACGCCGCTGACTGCAAGGTCTTCGCCCCCTGTGCTCTGGGGGGCGTACTGACCCCGGCAACGGTGGAGGAGCTGCGCTGCTCCATCGTTGCCGGGGCGGCCAACAACCAGCTGAGTGAACGACAGCTGGTTGTTGGCCGCATGCAGGCGCGCGGCATCCTGTACGCGCCTGATTACGTGCTCAACGCAGGCGGAATCATCTCCACCGCCTACGAGCTGGAAGGCGCCGGGCCTGACCTGATCCGCCAAAAGGTGGCGGGGATTGCAGGCACGCTAAGCAAGGTATACGCAGAAGCTGCGCAATCTGCGATCTCTACAGCCGATGCAGCCGATCGGCTGGCGGAATCTATCCTCCGATCAGGCCATACAAGATAGGGTGCCCCCTCCTGGAGAACCTCCACTGCTTTACTTCATTCTAACGAACCTGATACACGCTATTTGCCCCTTTTAGCGTGTATCTAATATCTAACGAATCACAGAGTCGCTATTGTGCCTGTTCGGTCCCTTCTTCAAGCTAAATAACTACTTTTCAGCAGGATAGCGTTCCTGAGATTCGTTAGAATTTATTTTTCCGATTATTCCCCCCAATAGGTTGTCTCAGGTTCGTTAGCGCTCGGACGAGGGTTTCTTTGAGGGAGCATGCATATCAAAAAGAGCTAACCTCGACATCCGTGTCAAGACTAGCTCTTTTAGCTCTTATCACTTCAACCTTCTCATCTCTAATCCCTTGGTTCTTCGTTCTTGGTTCTTCGTTCTTGCTTCCTCGTTCTTCATTCTTGGCTTTTGGCTCTTTATTCCTCGTTGTGTAATCCATGCTTCTCTGGTGCACCGTACTCTAATCTCTTACTTCTCTAGAACGTTGATCCTTAGGTTCACCTGATCCAAGCGCTCTCTGCACGGATAGCATGGCGTTTTCTTGGAACAGTCCCTCTTATCCCATTCGCCCTCTTGTTCGTTCCATCTTTTATTCTTTTATTCTTCTGCTTCCTGTTCTTCTGTTCTCTCTACTACTCTATTCTTAAACGGCAACCGGCCTCTTATCCGCTGTCTTCTTCTCCCGAAACAGCAGCGTCCACAGCAACACATTCGCCACGATCAGTAGTACTCCATAGATCCAGATGCCCCCCGACATGGATCGGAAAAAGACATGGACTCCCCATAACATGGCAAGCACAGGGAGGGCGGCAAATACATACCAGCCATCACTTTGTTGCGCCATACTGAAGGATTGGGAGAACGGCGGCTTCCGCAGCAACAACTTGCCTGCCAGCGGAACAAGCGCGGTCGCCGTTAACAAGATGATCGCAATATCCGGCAGTATCCGTAATCCAAATGTCCAGGTGAACAGAATAGCATTTGCCAGAAATATAGGCAGGAACATGTTGCACAGGAATGCCTTCAGAGCGCCTTTATACAATGCACTATCATTCGCCATCGGTGCAGCGCGAAAGGTCCAGAACGCCTTGTATTGTCCCGAAAATTTCAGCATGACTACCACCGTTACAACCAGAATCAACACGATGTAAAAGGTGTATACGAACGAGCTTTGCCTGAACTCCGTCCAGGTGGAGGATTGCAATTGGGTATACCAAAATATATAAGGCAAAACAAAGGATAAGCCAAGCGATGGATACACCTTCAGCTTGAATTCCCGTTCATTACGCATCATGCTGGCGGACAGACGGAAGCAAGCCTGCTCCTCTCTGGAACGACTGACCACCTTGGAGATCAACCGATCCCAGGTTCCGCGTCTGCGCCCGGAAGACTCACCCGAGTGTGCCATTTTCTCCAAATACAACTCAAACGAAGGCATTAGCTTCACATATACGATCAGACTCACCAAAGGAACCAAGACTGCGAGTGCTGTGAAGGTATACATCCATACATTCCCGCCCCCTGCAAATAACCATTCATAGGCAGCCGCATACCATAACGGAGGCAACAACAATTGCCACCAAGCGGGGGTAAATACTATACCAAAATCAAACATGTCGAACGAGCGGATGACCAGCTGATAACCAATTGCAATTCCCACGGACAGCAGAATCTGCACCATATTGATCATATCCTTCAGCTTCTCGCCATCCAGAAACTTCATCATGAGAAGATAAACCAAGGACGTGGTCACCAGAATCAGCATGTTGATCAGAATTAACTCCACAAGGAAGATCAGAAAGAATCCGATGCCATGTGTAATCAACGCGGCAATTAGCGGTACGCCAGTTAACGAACCCGTCAGCAGGAACAGATAGACACCTGCATGAATGGCTCGGGCCATACCTACCGTTCGCCCATTAACAGGCTTCGTCATGATAATATTTCGGTCCCGGATATCCAGCAGTACGGAGGAGAAATCCGAGATCATGGACGTCATGATCATAAACATTAAGATGCCGAACACCAGACCCATCTGAAGCATGAAATGCCCTGTATCCCACACGATAAAGGGAACCATCATCAGTCCCATTAATCCATACATCCACAGGGATCGATGAAACTGATTACCTTCCTTGCGCTCTTTTTTCCCTGAATTGTTGGACAAAATGGTAGGAACTCTGCGTTGATCCATCTGGAATTTCACCCGCAATATCAGGCGCAGTGCATCATAATCTGCCCCTGTTCTGGCGATGATTGGCCGAAAGCGATCCAGAATTTTCAGCGTGCGGAAGTCGGAGGTTTCCTCCATATCAGTACACCTCCTGCACAATCGATACGAATCGCTCAGCAATGGCTTTGTGCTCATTGAAACCCGTCAATTGATTGAATACTTCCTCGAGCGTGCCTTCCATGGATTGCTGTTGGAGTTGCTTAAACGTACCGTCTGCCACGACGCGTCCTTCAGCGATCAGTACAATCCGACTGCTGATCTTCTCCACCACATCCATGATGTGAGACGAATAGAAGATGGTTGTACCTTTGGCTGACAACTGCGATAAAATTTCTTTCACCACCATCACACTATTGGCATCCAATCCGCTGAGAGGTTCATCCAGGAACAACAGATCCGGGTCATGCAGCAGCGCAGAGATTAACAGCACTTTCTGCCGCATGCCTTTGGAAAAGGAGGCAATGCGGGAATGATATGATTTTTCGAGTCCAAAACAATCCATCAATAACTTGGCTTTATAATCCGCATCTTCATAGGACATGCCGTACAACTCTCCCGTAAACGTCAGGTACTCCGCAGGCGTTAATTGTTCGTATAATTCCGCGACCTCGGGAACATAGCCTATTTTGCGTTTATACTCCACATCCCCATCCGCAATATCTTTACCAAAGATTCGCACCGTGCCCACATATCCTTCAACCAGCCCGAGTAAAATCTTAACCGTCGTACTCTTGCCGGCTCCGTTGGGACCAATATATCCAATCATCTCACCGCGATTCACTTCCAGATCGATGCCATTCAACACATAACGCCCGTTGTATCTCATACGCAAGCCTTCAATGGATAGCACATGTTGTTCACTCACTTCGTTATCCACTCCTGTCTCTACTTTTTCTACAATTCTACTAGTTTACCACAGTTTGGTATGATGTTGATCGGAATTAAATCATGATATGACCCAACATCTGCATATTCCATGGAGTAAGAGCATCACATAACAAGCGTGAACACATCACAAAGCCCCTGTCTCACCTTAAGGGAAGAGACAAGGGCTTTATCTGTAGCTTTATCTGTAGCTTTATCTATAATTGGAACCTTATTTCTAATATCTAACCGTCTTACTGCACTTTAACAATCTGAAAATGCTGATTCGTACCGCCATTATCCGTCCACTGGATGGCCGCAGCACCATCTGCCAACGATTGACCGGAGATGTCCAAAACCTTGCCTGTACTGCGGTTCTTCAGTTTATAATAACCACCACCTACATGGACGAGCTGCCATTGCTGACTGGCCCAACCCCCGTCATTCCACTGTTCAATGACAGCCCCATCGGCCGTGGAACCATTCTCCACACCGATCAGCTTGCCGCTGGAACGGTTGATGATTTTGACATAACCGCCACCTGCATCGGTAATCTGCCACTGTTGACTCGTTGTTCCCCCATCTGCTCGCTGCTCCACATCCGCACCGTTGGCGGAAGAACCTCCAATGACATTTAGCAACTTGTTACTTTTACGACTAATCAGCTGATATGAAGCATTCGGGTCCCAGACATCCGGTGTATTCACTCCGGTCACGGTACCTGTTGCTGTATCAATCGTGATACTGCTGGCCCAGTTCATCGCCAGACTGGTTGCGCTTGGGAACGAGAGTGGCAGCCAGACATACTTGGAATCCTGCACAGGCCCGCTCCACGCTCCAGCCCAGCGATCGCCCATGTAGAGATAGGATGTGGTCTGAGAACCTTCTACCGGAACGACATAGGTGGATTGGGAACCATACGTTGTGCTGTCTCCGAAGTTGCTAAGGCCGCTCCATGTGCCTGTAATACTGGAAGCTGTTGCATATTTAGCCTGATTCGGATTCCAGCCAGTTGCACCCGAGGTGATCAGGAAGTAGACGCCATCTTTTTTGAATAAAGCAGGTGCTTCACGATATTGTCCGGGCCACAGTGTTGTGACAAGGGATTCCACACCCAGGAAATCCGGGGTCAGCTTATATATATTCAGATCTGCATTCACTCGGGTCGCGGAGATCAGATAAGCGGTTCCGTTATCGTTATATACCGTCATATCTCTGGAATCATACCCAAGTGGACGATAGCTGCCCACATACGAGTAGTTCCCATCAACCGTACTAGAAGTAGCTACAGCCACTCTGGCTTCGCCATAATCCAGACCATTCTCCTTGTGCATCCAAAGCACGTATTTGCCCGTGGCACTGTTGTAGATGACCTTCGGGCGTTCAATGTTGGAGATATTTAACTCGGCTGCCGAGCTGCTGGTGAGCACATCATTGCGATACTCCCAGTTCTTCAGATCCGATGAACGATACACCGATACCGCCTTGAATGTTCCATTTGGGTTGCGATTCTCCCCAAACCAATAATAATACCCATTTGCCTTGATCATCCCGCCCCCATGGGCATGAACGACATTGCCATTGGTATCCTTGAACTGTATCCCGTTCGTAACACTAAGCGGAGCAGCTGAAGCATCCGGTCCGGGTGCAAGCAGCATACCTATTGATTGCAGCACTAGCACCAAAATAAGCAGATAACTCAAGCGCTGAGTAAAGCGAAAACGGCGTGAGTGTGTATTCTTTTTCAACCATCCATCGTTCATAGCCATATCGTAATGCACCTCCACGTTTTTTATGAAGCGCTTACATAAAATAAAATCGATATGTCTCATCTGCCTCCGATCGATGATGCATTTTAACATTAGAATTCCTGACAAGATTGATTGGCTCAGCTTCACCTCCTTGTTTCCGATTGTAGCCGCCATGTTCCTGCTCGAATAGTGAACAATCCGGCGGAACATGTACAATTCCATACTCCCCGCTCTCCATAAAAAGCAAAAAGACGCTTCCTCCGAAGCGTCCTCTGCTATACCTGCCCTGCCCCTTCATGATGTAACAATCTCTAGCTGTGTCGGCTGTTCATAGGCAGGTTTTTAATATGATGTTTTATCAGCGTATACTCGCCCTTATTGCTTAGTCTTGGTCGTCAAAATCCTGGTCGAACGATAACACTTTACCCGTGTTGGCATCGATATCTACATCTGCTTCACCTTGAGCGGTTCTTAGTTCGATCTCATACACATAACGACCATCATCATGATCCAGCTCGACCTTGGTTACTTTACCACCGGTAACTTGTTTCAAAGCAATGTTTGAAGCTTGGGATGCTGTCAATTTGACCTGCTTAGTGGCGGAGTTATTAGACGTATTGCCTGTAGCAGAGCCTTGATAGTCATCGTCATCATCGTAGTCTTCATCGTCCACGACCGCCAGGATTTTTCCGGTATAAGCATCCAAACGAACGACAACATCATTTTTGCCTTTTCTGTCGATCTCAACTTCATAGAACGTTTGGCCGTTTCTGCGCTCCAGATCCACGTCATCCACTTTACCATCGGCTGCTTTTAGCGCCAACGCTTTTGCTTGGGATGCATTCAGCATTTTGCCTGTGCTGTTCTGATTCTGTGTTACGGATTGTGTTGTTGACGCTGGTGTCGTTTGCACCGATTGTCCATTCACATTCCCACTAGCTGCTACTGCCGATCCTCCGAGCAACACCGCCGCTGACAAGCTGCCAATCCAAAGTTTATGTTTGTTCATCATCATCATTCATCTCCTCGTATGTTGTTTCGTTCTCGTCTACATTCATAGAATAACCTGCCGGAATGAGAGATCAGCGAGAGTTAGATTAGAATTTGATGAGAAAATGAGGAGATTGCTCATTTAAGGGGGATTCATTGTCCATGTAATTGAAAAAAGATGATCCCCTAAAATGAAGGAATCATCTCTTTGAAGCGATTTTACCCTGTATTCAAAGGGTTTTCTTCTGAACTTTAAATTTTAATCCTCGTCCTCATCCCATGTCACCGAACGAATGGCTCCCGAGATCGCGTTCACTTGCACAATGGCCTCCCGGCCATCCTCAAGATCAATTTCCACCAGATAATACGGATTCCCGCTGTTGGTTCCACGCAATTCGATGTCGTCCACTTCCCCCGGGACCTCCGTAAGTGCCTTCTGTTTGGCTTGTTTCTCGCTCAGAAACTGGGGCTTGGGATCATCCTTTGTTGGTTCAGTTGTTGGGGCTGCTATTGTTTTGGAAGATATCGTCTCTCCCGTATATGGATCAATCGTGAGTTCTTCACGGCTGTTATCCTTCGCCTTCACTATCGCAGTGTATACCGGACTGCCTTGTTGCTCCACAAGTTCAAGCGAGACCAATTGCTTATCCGTTTGTTGTTTTAACAACGCCGTCTTGATCTGCTCGCGGCTCCATAACGTCTTTTCTTCCGCTTGCGGGTTGGACTCCAGTCGCTTGATGGAATTCACGGTAGCCGTAACGGCATCCACCTGAACGTCATATAATCCGGTCTCCGAACGGAGCTGCATGATATACGTCCCGTCCTTCAACGTGGAATTCACAATCTCGCCCGGATATTGATCCAGTACGGATTGGGCTGCCGCATCTGCCGTAAGTACCGCTCCAGTCGATTGCCAAGGCTTCCACCAAGCAAATGCTGCCACAATCAGCACAATGAGAAGCCCTGAACCCCACCAGAGTGATCTGCGCGATTTCGCCCATCCACTGTTGCCCTGTTCATGCCGCTTCATTTCTGGTGGCCGCTGCTCATGCTCTGTCATCGTGTTTCCCCCTTATAGCTCTCCTATCTTCTCCAGTTGATCTGGTGCCTATCAGTATATAAGAGAAGAATGAGAATTTCATGAGAGCGGGCCGTTCTGAACCGATAAAGGCAAAATAATTGAAGCCTCGGTACCTTCACCCTCGGTACTGCTCAATTCAATCCGGGCTCCCACTGCACCTGCCAGTTCTTTGGCAAGCGACAATCCCAGACCTGAACCACTTGCGCCCAAGCTGCGTGTTCTGGCCGGGTCGACCCGGTAGAATCGGTCAAATACCTTCTCCAGCTCGTCCTCCCGCATACCAATCCCGGTATCCACGATTCGAATTCGGCACTCCTGCCCCTTGGCTTCAATCCTGACTTCAATGGCATCTTCACTATACTTCCGGGCATTATCCAGCAAAATAAACAACAGTTGCTTCAGCTTGCTCTCATCGCTGATTGCCCAGATTGGACCTGGATCGACACACCGAACTTCCCGGTGGTAGGCTTCGCGAAACGCACGTGTGGAATCCATCGCAAGTCTCGTGATATCCACTCGCTCCAACTGTACATTCCACTGCTCCGGCTGCTTCGCAAGCAGTAACAGTTGCTCGGTCATCTCCCGCATGCGAACCGATTCGGACAGAATCGCTTCCACTGCTTCATCAAATACCTCGGGACGTTCTTTCCCTCGCCGCTGAAGCAGACTGGCATAGCTCTCAATAATGGTCAGCGGCGTTTTGAGTTCATGAGATGCATCCGATACGAATCGCTCCTGCCGCTCAAAGTTGGATTCGAGCAGGTCCATCATCCGGTTGAACGTCTGTCCCATCGTTTTCAATTCATCCTTCGATCCTTCCTCCAGAGGAAGACGTTTGAATTGTCCGCTGGACTGAATGTCACTCATCGTACGTGTCATCTGCTGAATCGGTCTGGTCATCCGGTTCGCGAGAATTCGGCTGGAGATAATGGCCGGAATCAGGGCAATAATCGTCACTGCCACCAGCACGGTACGCAGTACCGACAGACGATTCTCCGTCTCTGCAATGCTCTCGGTGACCTGTACATTCACCACCTCACCATCAGGCCAGATGACCGGGACGGAAACCCACACATAGCCAACCTGTTCCACTTGGGTATACTCTGATTTCTTCTCACTTTCATACTTATATGGCAGCTTGCTCAGCTGCTCGGAGGCTGACGTTGTCGTCACCGGAGAACTGGTGCCGTCTTCATTGACGATCCGAAGCATGCCGTTCACAGGCGCGTAGGCCCGCAGCAAGTCATCCGGCGGAATGGAGCCGGCAGACTGACGCACTCCTTTGACAATGGACTCCGCTTCCGCTTCCACCCGATTAACCTCGTTATCAATCGACATTCGTTCAAACACGATATAGACGGACAGGTTCACCGCGATTAACAGCACAGCAAATAATACAGACGAATATCCGTAGATTCTACTGCGCAGGCTCATGACTGTTCCTTCAGGACGTAACCTACGCCCCGTACGGTATGTATTAAGGGCGGTGTGAATCCGTTATCCACCTTTTTGCGCACATAACGGATGTACACATCCACCACATTGGTATCTCCATAATAATCGTATCCCCACACGGCCTGCACAATCTGGTCACGACTGAGCACCTGACGTTGATTCTGCAGCAGATACACGAGCAAGTCGAACTCACGTGGCGTAAGCTCAATGGCCACACCATCTCGGGATACCTCTCGCGTTCCTTCATTCAGTTTCAACCCGGCAGCCGTCAACCAGCCTGCATCAGCTTCAAGCTTATGTCCAGGCGAGTCATTGCCTGTATCAGCAGGTGTAGACGAAGAAGCGGAAGAAACAACCGATGCCACTGCCCCAAGACGCAATGCGGCCCGAACTCTGGCAAGCAGCTCTTCAATCTGGAACGGCTTGGTGATGTAGTCATTGGCTCCGAGATCCAGGCCAGATACCTTATCTTCCACGGAATCTTTGGCGGTGAGCATAATAATCGGAACTGTAGCATCTTTGGCCCGAATTCTGCGCAACACTTCAATTCCACTCAGGCCAGGCAGCATCACATCAAGCAGAATCAGATCCCACTGACCTTCCCCATACTTCTCCAGTCCTTCTGTTCCACTCCCCGCCTTGCCTACCTGATATCCCTCATACTGTAATTCCAGTTCAAGCAGACGTGCTATTTTGGGCTCATCTTCTATGACCAGCACGGCTTCGTTCATGCAGCGCTCCCCCTCATTCCCATCATTTCATTCTCCCGTTATCTTACAATACCTTTTACAGTTTGCCCAAGGCATCATCAATCTGATGCTCCCCAGCAATTAGATCAAAGGCCATCCTGTATGTCTTCTCTTCCTGCAAAGAAGCCACGATGACGCGGGCCACATCTTCACGCGGAATACTCCCGGGTTCCAGATCAGTCCCTACCGCAATCTTGCCTGTGCCTGGTTCATTCTTCAGACCACCCGGGCGGATAATGGTGTAATTCAGATCACTTGCAAACAAAGCACGATCCGCATAGTGTTTCGCCACGTAATAAGGCTTGATGGACTCTGACCATTTCTCCCGTTGATCCGCACCATATGCACTGACCAGAATATATCTGGAGATGCCTTGCTGCTCTGCCGCTTCCATCGTTTTCACTGCTCCATCGAGATCTATCAACAGAGTTTTGTCCTGACCCGTAGATCCGCCAGAGCCTGCTGTAAACACTATGGCATTATGGTCCTTCATGGCTTCAGTCAAGTCCTCCACACTGCCCTCCAGATCCCCGATCACCACATCGGCACCGAGTTCCTTCAATGCATTCGCCTGCTCTGGTTTGCGGATCATGGCCGTTACCTTATGTTTGCCTTCCTGTGCCAGCTGCTCTACCACAAACTTACCGATTTGCCCATTTGCTCCTATAACTAAAACGTTCATACGTCATTTCTCCTCTCGGTTGAACGGACCACTTGTTGCAACTATCCGTTCGTTATAAATATATAGATACTCATCTATAATTTAAACGAAAGCCGGCGCTTCTAAGCGCCGGCTTCCAGGTTCATATTCGTTAAGTACATCTCTGAAATGTGAATTTTTCCGTTGTCCCATTAATATGCCATATCCCATATGTGGTTTATACACGATCTCACATTGACCATCCACTGACAACCAAAAAGGACGCCCAAAAGGGCGCCCTTGAATAGCATTTAAGATTAGTAAGCCAGTGCGAACAAACCGTGAATATGAGCCAGGTAACGGATGTTACTTGCTTCTTTCATCATGGTTGCAGGCAGACCTTTCAGACGAGTCTGGTTGCCACCGATCATGCCGACAGCATCTTTACGACCCAGACTTCCCAGCGTACCGGAGAATACTGGTGTGAAGGATTCCATTGCGCCACCTTTGAACATTACGCCCAGGTTGTGACCGATGGTTTCACCCATTTGCCAAGCCAATTGTGCTGTTGGAGGGTAAGGGCGAGCGCCTTCGCTTGGGAAGACCACTGCGCTGTCACCAGCAACAAACACGTCTTTGTGAGAAGTGGATTGCAGAACTTCCGTAACTTTCGCACGGCCACGATCCACTTCAATTCCGCTGTTAGCAACAACAGCGTTGCCTTGTACGCCACCTGTCCATACGAGTGTATTCGTAGGGATGGAGCTGCCGTCTTTCAGCAGAACTTCATTTTCTTTCATCTCGGTAATCGCTACGCCAACGATGAAGTTAACGCCACGTTTCTCAAGACTTGATTTCGCACGCTCAACCAGCTCTGGCGGGAAACCTGCCAGAATGGAAGGACCTGCTTCAACCGTGTACAGGGATACTTCTTTGAAATCGATCCCTTTTTCTTGACATACTGCAGGGAGCAGGTCAGCGAATTCGCCAACAAGCTCAATACCTGTCAAGCCGCCGCCACCAATAACAAACGTAGCGTCTGCTTTGTTGCCGGACTGTTTGTAAGCATCAAGACGAGCTTCAACGTGTGCACGAATACGGTTTGCATCGCTAACCGATTTGAGCGTGAAGCTGTACTCTTGCAATCCCGGAATTCCGAAGAATGCCGTTTCGCTGCCCAGAGCAACGACAAGTGCATCGTAAGAGTATGTGGAGCCGCTAGTCATCAGAACTTTCTTCTCGTCCGGCTTGATTGTATCCACCGTATCGATTTTCAAGTTCACGTTTTTGCCACGCAGCAATTTTTCAAGTGGAAGAGCAACAGCTTGTTCAGCAATGCTTCCTGCTGCAAGACGGTGCAGTTCCGTGATAATTTGGTGTGTAGGGTAACGGTTAACGACAGTAATTGTCGCTTCTTCCGGAGACAAGTATTGACGTGCAGTCAATGCAGTCAACAGACCGCCGTATCCTCCACCCAAGATCAAAATTTGCTTCGACATATCCATCCTCCGTTCTTCTAAGTCTTAACGTTTCGGTTGTTGACGCTCGTTCAGGATGCTCAGGAAAGATTGAGCAAAACGAAGCGATTGTTGTACGTTTGGATCTTTGAGCATTTTCAGCATAGCGAACAAGCCAACTGAAGTTTGCTCTGTTTGCGCACGGTCATTGGCTTCGATGGCAGCAGAAGCTACACCTTTAGCTTTGTCTACAACAGGCTTAGCGAACTCGCCCATTGCGCTCATTGTGTCGCTGATCAGAACTTTGTCTGTTGCTACACTTTGTGCAAAGTCATAAGCTTTCGTCATAGCAGTAACCATTTCAGCCAATTTAGGCAGGTTCTCCACCAGAACGGTTAAAGACTCCTGTACCTCAGGCTTCATCAGTTGATCCAGAACGTCCAAGGACTGGCGCTCGGAAACGTTGGCACCTTCTGTAACTGGCACCTCTTGTTGAGTAGGCGATTGTGACATAAGAGAAAGTCCTCCTTTACTTTGGGATAGAAGTCCGCGACTTTCATGATGCCTGTCAAGCAGAGCCGAACCACAAAATACATCGAATACATCTAAATGTACCAAATTTCACACAATAGGATGAGCGTAGCTCATGGCTACTTCCACATCATGCATTGTATCTTGGATCTATTGCGGACAACATGTGTTGACGCACAAAACGACAAGCAGGCCGAAACCGAACTCTATACCCTTATATTACACCTCTTACACATGAACATGAAAAAGAAATTTTTTACACTTGTGAAGATATTGTGAACATTGTAACAAAATCGATTTTTTTGTCAACCCGTTCAGGCAAGCCAAGGCCGCCAATCCTCCTGTCCAAGATCCGCTTTCCTACCACATGTGGTATTAAGACAAGATCACATATGACCAGATGTGCGATATGTACACAAGGAAGGATTGGTTTGCTGAATATTTACAGGAATTTTTTCCAAATCCAATCATTTCGCGCAACGAAATTGGTCACTGTCGTTATTATGCAGCGTTGAGCTCAGCCTTATTCCATCGTGGAGATATCTTTTCTAGCTCAAGTATGAACCTCTTCGACTGCGAATGCAAAACTTGGGTTAAACCTTTGGCGTTTAGAATGCTGGCATCCCGGTTAATAAGGACTACACCAGACAACGAAGGAGATGTTCGATATGAGTAATTCAACTGGCGATAAAATCAAAGCAGGCGTAAACAAGGCCAAAGGCGAAGTGAAGGATCAGATCGGTAATGCAACCAATAACAGATCCCTTCAGGCTGAGGGTAAGAAAGACAAAGCCAAAGGTGCTGTACAGGATAAAATTGCCGACATTAAAAAAGATCACTAGATCCTTTTGATGTGAGGTCAAGAAGCACGAAGACTTCGTGCAATAGATCGAAGTAAAATAGCCTAACCGTCCCTTTTCGGAGAAAACGGAAGATGAGACGGAGGCGCAAAAAAGCCAAGGAAGGTGTTACTCAATACACCCTTCCCTGGCTTTTTTTGTGCATTTTATACGGCTGGAACTGTGTATCTTGCCATATCAATAATGAAACTGCGCGTTTCCCTTGTTGTATGATATTCACGGCTGAATTGTCTGACCCATTCAGGATGTTCCTGATACCAGCGGAAGGTTTTTTCCAGTCCCTTTTCCAATGTGGTTTGAGGTAACCATCCCAATTCCGCCCGTAATCTACCTGAATGTACGACCAGACTGGACCCTCTGGACTGGGTTGGCTCTTGCTCCCGAATCTCTACAGCAGCTACGGATCGATCCATCGGTTTCAATATATCCCCGATCTCCTGCATGGTTGTTCCAAGCCCTGTCGATATATTATATACCTGTCCGTCTTTGCCTTTTAGCATGATCTGTTCAATGGCCCGGAGGGCATCATCTACATACAAGAAATCACGCACTGCCGATCCCTGAATATCCAGAGGAAGTCCGTCCAGCATCCGACCGAAGTTGCGAGGAATAATACGGTCTGGCAATTGCCACGGACCATAGAGGTTGGTCAAACGAAAGAGTTTGACTGGAAGCTGGTAACATTGTGCGTAGGAATGAGCAAGCATTTCACAGGCGACTTTGGACGCAGAATAAGGAGAGACCGGCGCATACGGATCTGATTCATGATAGACCCTGCCCCAATCTCCGCCATACACTTCAACAGATGATGCCAGCAAGACAGGGATGTGATGTTCGGTAGCATACTGTAAAATAGCCTGGGTGCTGAGCGTATTATTGCGGAAGACTTCCCCGGGTTGATGATACGAATAATCCACGTGAGGCATGGCTGCCAGATGAATAATGTAATCTGTTCCAGAAGGCAGATGAATCCGGTCCGATGCAAGGTCACAACAGATGAACGGCATCTCGTGCAGA
This sequence comes from Paenibacillus sp. FSL R5-0749, assembly GCF_038595085.1. Classification (NCBI taxonomy): domain Bacteria; kingdom Bacillati; phylum Bacillota; class Bacilli; order Caryophanales; family Paenibacillaceae; genus Paenibacillus; species Paenibacillus sp. FSL R5-0749. The sequence goes on from NZ_CP152005.1 coordinate 6,428,918, forward strand.
GGAGAGACGTGAACGAGCCTCTGACAATAATCATCCCGATCCAGAAGGGTAATTCGATGTCCCTTTTGCGCCAAATACTGTGACAGATTGAATCCTACAAATCCAGAAGCCCCTGTAATCACAATGTTCACACACGATTCCCCCTTGCGATTTATACAACGAGTGCATTGAAGAGAGTCTATGTACTGAGTATAACCTTAAAATGATACATTTTGTATCATTTTACAATTGTTTTTTGTTCGTCCTTGCGGATATCGGGTAATTTATCATGAGGTGATATGAGATGAGTGATTGGAAAAAGAATATAGAGACGTTATATTTTCAGGATAACGGTGTGATTCCCAATCATCCGACCCTGCCTGTGCTTTTGTATAAAAACGTATGGGCTGAAGAGGCTCTTCATGCAGAATCGTTGCTGAACCGTCATGGATGGGGAAATAGCTGGTTGAATGGTGTGTTCAATTATCATCATTATCATAGTAATGCTCATGAAGCTCTTGCGGTGGTGAGTGGATTCGTGAAACTGATTCTAGGCGGAGAACATGGGCAGAAAGTTTATCTTCAAACAGGTGACGTTGTTGTGCTTCCTGCCGGGACAGGACATAAACGACTGGAGGCCAGCGCCGATTTTCGTATTGCGGGTGCCTACCCAGGCGGTATGAGTTACAACACACGTACAGGTGAAGAAAACGATCGCGCCAAGGCTCTTCAGGAAATCCAAGAGGTTCCGATTCCGGATACCGATCCGGTCTATGGGCAGGATGGTCCTCTAATGGAAATTTGGAGTGGGAAGAAGCCATAATACGAATGAAGATCATAAAAATGAATGGTATTGGAAAGGTATTGGACAATGTTCAGACGATGCTGGTTCAGCACTTCACGAAAAACAAATAGACTGTTCCCCGGACATGTAGGAGTTGCTCACCGGAGAACAGTCTATTTAAGTGGGAATTCTAAAAAGCTGGAATTCGAGATACTTTGTGATTATCTTCTTGTATGAGGAAGGAAACGCTCAGGTCTTCGTCTTATTTCAACCTTTTCGATCACGTAGCTTGTTTTCTATCTGTCAGTTTCAGCCTTAGGCCCTTTCAGCGTTCGGCAAGCCGAACACTGTAATACCTCATTGCAAGTGGCTTTCCATCCATCTCAAGCTGGCCTTGCAGCACCAGTTGTCGTAGACGGTACTCCACGAACGCATCACCTATATGCTGGCTGCTCGTCCCAATCACTTCGCCCACAATACGAGCTGCTCGGATATACTTGCCTGGCTCCCAGTTCGGTGTCAGTTCCCTTACCTTCTGCATAATGTACTCGTCCAACGCATCTTCAGGCAGACTTTGAATCTCGCCATTCTCCATCATACGCAATAGTCCGGGCTGTACCGAGAGTTCCAACCAATCCTGCTCCAGTTGCAGGCGTTCTTGCTTGGACAGCGGCTCTTGCTCAGAGCAGACGTGCCACATCGCCAGAAGCTTCTCAGGAAGAATCTCGCCTGTGTGGAGCACATCATATTGAATGTCAGGTGTATTAAATAATTGCTGATATAAGCCGCTCGTTTCGATCAGATATATAGGACTCTTACTGTCGCGTAATAAATGCATCGCATAGAGTAGTCCCGTCTTCTCACGTGCATTATTCGAATACCAGATGATGATTGACGTCTTGGAATCGAGAGACTGCATTGTGGAGTTAAGCTCAATTAATGATTCAAGTTCATGCATGGCATAAGCCTCGCGGTCACTGAGACACATTCGTTCGGTCAGCCAGAGATGCCTGCGCTGCAGTTCTGCACGATGAGTCAGATCACCTAACGGGCCCACAGCATAATCATCATCCATAGAGAAAAAGCTCCGCTTTTCCTGATTAGGTAAAGTGCTCATTCCCATTTTCAGACTACTCAGAGGTGATTCTCCAAACGTAATATGCATTTCATTTGTCTTGTCGGTCTCAGCCAGAGCTTGTTGTTCCAGCAATTCCAGATCAAAAGGGGGTTCCATATTCCGAAACAGAGACTGTACCACATCGGCAAAATCCACCTTTTCACCTTGCTCCTCCTGCCGCTTGACCACCTGTGCTGATTTCATATAAAGCACACGCAGAGCTGAACGAAGGTCATTCTCATTCATGCGATTCAACACTCGACTGAAAGCAAAGATATCATCAATCATGCTGATCCTCCTTCAAGCTAACGTCAATATTGACAGAGATTAAATATCTGAACACTGATATTCCTTTTGTTTATGAGGAGATTGATTTTCCAGTTGGTTGATTCAGATCACTCAACTCTTCACCATCTGACGATGACCGGGTAAAGTGTCGCTCCAGTTTGCGGCTTGCCCACAAGGAAACCGCAATGAACAACAATACGCCCACCCAGCGTGCAGGGTGCTCCAGAAATTGTTCCACATTGGAACCGATATACGTCACAGAGAAGATCATGATCGCTTTACCACAGCCCACCGCAAGCAGGAAGGATAATAACCGCATTCGCGCGATCCCTGCCGCCACATTAATAATGACGAACGGACCCACCGGGAAGATACTGAGCAGAAAGACATACCCGAACGCGTTCCTCCGAATCCACACCATGCTGCGTTGCACACGAGGTTTGCGTGCCCACCGTTCCACAAAGGCAGATTTCCCGATCTCCCGTACGATCAGAAATGTCACGGTGCAACCGAGAATCATGCCAATCCATGAATATAAGAACCCTGCCCACAGACCGTATACCGCACCGTTCACGCCCACAATCAACAACGTTGGAAGTGGCGGCACAAATGATTTCATAAACGTAAGCAATATTCCCGGTAACGGGCCGAAAGAGCGAAACTTCTCCAGCCAGAAACGAATATTTTCTTCCGTAATATATGACATAATATCCAATGCTGCCGGGGTCATTAGCATCCATCCAATCTATACAATCTACATTCTTAGGTTTGATGCTCACTATACCTTTCATCATTCAAGTGAATGATGAAGCTTCTTTCACAACTCACTCCAAGTATAACGTACATCTTCCATGAACAACGTTGTCAATTTGAAGAAATTATCGCACAGTGAACTGACGTCCCACCGAAATCAAAATGAAATCCAAAAAGCACACCTCGACCCTCTAGTGGTCTTGGTGTGCTCTTCATATTAAAACCCGATGTTATCTTCGGGAGTATATCATCCTTCTTCCAGCTGTGCTTCCTGCATTGCGAGTTCAATCAACTCTGCCTGATGGGCAGCATTCCATTCAGGAATCCCGGAACGCATGAACTCTTCAGCATCCATTGCCGCTTTGGACTGGTTGCAGAGATTGCAAGCGCAGACACAGTTAAGCGGGGTGGTATGTCCACCTTTGGCACGCGGCAGCAGATGGTCGATTGTATCCCCGTACGATCCACAGAAGTAACAGGTATAGTGATCCCGCGTCAGAATATACCGCTTGAAATCCTTGTTGCTGAACAATCGGCGAATCGTGTACCGATTGACCACCACAGCAGCTTTTTCCTTGACCAGGGTGACCGCAAGTTCCATGTCCACTTCTTGATGCCAGCGACGTCCCTTGTCCGTTTTGCCGCGCATCCGTACCATGCCTTGTCGGTTGGTCCGGAGCGAAGCCGGATCTTCCGGATCGATGGCTGCCGGAGCCGCCGGCGTCTGGCGGCGAGGACGGCCATCCGTGCCAGCCCCGTGACTACGGCTGGCATGCGCGGGCCGCTGCCCGGATGCACCGCGGGCAGCGTCTTCGCCGTTCGCCTTAGGCGCACGCTCCTTGCGCGCCTGGCGCGGCTTGGACCCTGGCGAGCCAGGCTGGCGCACGGGCGCAGGAGGCCCTGCCTCCGCAGCAGCCCCCGGCGCTTGCCCAGGCTCACGCCCGGTGGCGGCAGGCTGTGCCTCCGCCGCCGTCGGTGCAGCGACCGTGGTTGCATCGCCACGGTCGCTCAGTGCCGGCGCATGGGCCTCAGCAGCGATGCTGCGGGCCTGCCCTGCGCCGGGCGCGAGCGCGCCAGCACGCTTGCGGCGGCGCTTGCGCTTGCGTTTGGCTGCGGTCGGTTGATCCGCAGCCATGGGCTCTGCTGCCGGGCCTTGCGGCTCAGCAGGCAGCAGAGCTTGGTGGGCCGCCGCAGTCTGTTCGGCGGCCTGCACTGCAGCGGCTGCTCGCGCGCCAGCCCGCTGTGCAGTGCCCTTTGCATTCGCAGCAGCAGGGTCCTGCGACTGCATTTCCCCACGCCAGCGATCGCCTGGCTGTGGCTTAGCCAGATCGGTTGCTGCCTCACCCGCCAAACCATCATGCTCCAGACTAGCCTCTTTCTGCGTATTACCTTGCATTCCGTCTGGCTTGCTCTTCCTCCGTCTTCTCCGCTTCTTCCGAATTCCTGAAGAAGGGGGGGAGGAAATCACCAAGTCAGCGTGTTCATCGTCATCCGAAGATGTCGAGTCCAATGTGGGCTCAGGCACTCGACTTCGATCCGGCTCAGTTGACATAATAGATCCCCGCTCCATACCATGAGCGATCTGACCTGCTTCATTTTTCGCAGAGACAGATGATCTGTCCGTAACCGCAGCACGGGCGACCATTCCATCCCGTTGACGCTCTATCTGTTCACCTGTATGCCCGATTGAACGAGTACCACGTTCAGCCTGTCCACCGAGCTGACGACAGCTTCGGCAGGCTCCCCGCCTGGCTCCGGGACCTGCCCGCTTTCCGGTTCTGCGCCGGAATTCGGACATCGCCCGCTGTTGTCCGCAATACATACACGTTTTGCTCAGTCGCGCTTCTTGTTCCGTCTTTCCTTGCCGGAAAGGGGCTGGACCCGTCTCCATGTTGTCACCTCGGTTCCGTATGAATCCGGTTTCTTTCTATTGTATCACATCTGCTCGTGAACACCCTCATGGCCATAGGCCTGATAATCTTTCGAGTTGTACTCCTGTGCCTGTTCATTACATTCGTGAAGAATGTGTTCCACATATTCCAATATATCCTGCATCGGTCTCCCGCATTTTTCGCATGTTGTCATGTTATTCACCTTAACCCTGTTATCTATAATGTATTAACGTTCCGCCATATGATTACCCCTCAACCATGAAAAAGAAACACTCGTTCCCCATAATCCAGATTATCGTATAGATAAAAAAAACCGCTCCTTGTTCTCCCCTAAGGTCGACCAAGAAACGGTTTATTATTCCTGTGTTGGAAATACATCTTAACGAACGTCCAGTTGGCCCGAGTTCTGTTGAGGTACCAGTCGCGGTTTCGGTTTCGGCAGATTGCCAAAGATGACCCACGCATAGGGAACGAACCTTGCCGTCAATCCAACGACAATCCACGAAGCGATCAGCGCTACCCCGAATCCTCCGGCATACCACAGATGCACTAACCAGGAGACTCCTGTTTGCGGTGGAAATTCACGATACACCAGCAGGAAGAATGGATGAATCAGATAGATCCCAAACGACAGAGCTCCAAGCCGGTTTAGCGGCTTCACGATCAGTGATGGCCCTTTGCGATAGAGCAGATAAGCGACCTGGATCAGGACCAGGGCACAGGCGAAAGTATGAACATTCCAGAAGAATTCATACCATAGCGTGTTATACGTTGCGATCTTCAGACGCAGCAGATAATAGATATACACATGGCCAAGTCCGGCAATGATCCACACCGCCCAGAGCAGAATCCATGAAGCTACGCGCCCTTTGGTTGCATTGGCCCGACTGATGACGAACCATTGCTTGATTTTAGGGAAATACACCCCGATAAAAGCACCCAGCATGAAATAGGAAAAATACGAGAACGCCCAGCTTCCCTTGTTGGGTACCTGGAATCCATATTTATTACTTACGATGAATGCCCATTGAATCAATAGACCAATTGGTACAGACCATTTCACCACAGAAGGATACTTCTTGAGCAGCCATAACACCAATGGGAATAACAGATAAAATTGCATGTTAATGAATACAAAGTACAGATGCGTATATGCTTTCCCCGTAAACAATTTCGTTATGAAGCTTACAGCCGTTTCGCCGAACGGTCGACCCTGATAGTGCGTGAAGTGCAGAATAACAAAATACATCAATGAGAACAGGAAATACGGAAGCAATATATACACGAATCTTTTCTTGTAAAAATTACTTACGAGTTTCTTGTCCAGCGGACGGGAATAATAGTTGTAGAACAGTACGAAACTGCTCATAAAAATAAAGGTTGGCGTACCATATTTCATAAAAATATTAATAAAGTTGTACAGCCAGTAGTAGCCTGAGCCCGTCATGTCCACCGTCGCATAAGATGTGGAGTGCACGCATAGTACGCCGATAATTGCCATGGCACGTACCAGATTCAGCTCTGGAATTCGCTCTCTTTTCAGTGTTTCACTCATGTTCACGTTTCTCCTTCATATGTTCGTCAATATGTCAGATATGACTTAATACATTAAAGCTCTCTATCTATTAAAAGCCATATTGCTTAAGATGGGTAGTCCAATTTCTTAATAATTCCTAAATTTTCAACACATTTCACACTATTTTCATGTCTATATATGTAAAAAAGACCGCGAGTACGCGGTCTTTCGAACATCCTGCTTTCAACCAAATTATTGTTGGTTCGTCCGGATGAGAATGGTAAATCTGGTTAGACACTAAACTCGCCCTGCCCGAGTCTACTTCCCACGACTCGCCAAAATCTGTTTGTACACCTCAATTGCTGACTGTCTCGATGCCTTGAGATCCACAATGGCATCCTTGCGCGGCTGATGGATGTCTTTGCTGTGCAAGTCTTTCAATTCAGGCAACCACTTACGAATATAATCGCCTTGCGGATCATATTTCTCGGATTGCGTTACCGGGTTGTTCACCCGAAAATACGGAGCCGCATTCTCCCCAAGCGAGGCACACCATAGCCAGTTACCCCGGTTCTGAATGTTGTCATAATCACTCAGCTTGCGCCTGAAATAGGCTTCACCCAAGGTAAACGGACATTGCAGGTTTTTGGTGAGAAACATCGCCGTGAGAATCCGCAACCGATTTGGCATATGCCCGGTTTTATTCAGTTCCGTCATGGCTGCATCAATAATTGGAATGCCCGTCTCTGCCCTGCACCACCGTTCAAAATGATTATCATGGAGTGACGAGAGATCATACACCTTTTCATATGTAAAATAGTGACTCTCATAGACCGCCCGATACAGATAAAAGTCGCGGAAGCACAGCTGTCTGATCCACTCTCCAGCTTCCGCCGTGCGATTCGCGGCATCGTACATTTTGCGGATCGACACGGCTCCAACCGCTACATACGAACTGAGATGACTCGGCTCGTAAGCCTCATATTCATCCCGATGATCCCCATATTCAGCAATTCGATCCGATAAGAATTGATCCAGCAGGAGATGCGGGTCCTCGTCATTCGAACCACTGCCCTCCAGCAACTCTGAAGGAACCATCATCGCATCCGGCCATTCAATCGGACGATCGCTCACCTTCAACTCGGCAACCGTTGTTGCCGAAGGAGGATTGGGATGTTCATTCATGAATTCCACCCACCGCCGATGAAAAGCCGCAAATACCTTATAAGGCTCCGACTTGCCCGTGAAATTCGCGAATCCATTCAGATCCATCAGCAGATGATCCGTCAGTTGCGTAAAGGGAACCTCGTATGCCTCACTGACTTTGCGTATGGCCCTATCCCGCTCAATTGCATATGGCGTCATGTCCCGATGGACCACAACCTCATTCATCTCGCCTTTGAATTCGTTCAGGATAAAATCAACCACTTCAGCCGGTTTGCCATAAGCAACATGCAGTTTTCGTTTGGCTTCAAGATACTGCCTGCCTAATGCCGCTGCATGCTGTCTAAAATTCACACCGCTGTGTTCCTTCTCTCGGCCTTGCCGCAGGAGAAATGGATCATAGATGAGAACATGCACACTCTCTTCTTCGTGTTCCCGCAAATAATCAAATGCCGCCAGATCATCCGTACGCAGATCTTTGCGGTGTATGAATAGCTTCATGCCTCACCCTCCTGTCTGAACTTCGTTTATTTATCCGTCAGATTCTGATATAACCGGCTTGTCTCCGGCTCCGGCTGATGCCCCAGATCCTCACTTAATGTCAATGTAAATGAATGATATAAACGAAGTATGCCTTGCTGATCATCCATAGATGCATACACTTCCATCATGAGTCGGCAGACTTCTTCCAAATAAGGCTCCCGTTCCTGCAATAACGTTAATTGCTCAATTGCTTCCTTGCCACGACCATGCTCCATATCCCATCTCGCGATGTCCATAACCAGCCCTGTATACTTGCGTCTGAGTTCCCTTGCTTTGGCCTGTGCCCAACGATAATCATGCTCTTCCAGATAATCGGCACGATAGAGTGGAATCATATGTCTCAGATCATCGATATTGTCTGATGTGATGGCGTTGTAGACCATGGCTTTCTCAAATTGATCCACATCACTTACCAGGTTGCCTGATAACAGACGATAGCGGTTCATATTGTACTCCAGCTTGCCTGTCATATTCCATTCCTTAAAAAGCTTTCGAATCTGGTACACGGAGGTATGTAGATGTGTTAGACCTTTTTCCTGGGAAACATCACCCCATAGCTGATCAAGCAGAATCTCCTTGCTTACCCACTCTTCCCTGTGATGAAACAAAAAAGCAAATAGTTCCTGCGCTTTGGTTGTACGCCACTTATGTTTCTCGGCACCCTGTTCTAGGCTTTTATAGATGTCCAGATGTTTGAACGTTAGCAGCCCCGGAACCTCGGTATCCAGCTCCACAGAGACAGGTTCCGATGCCTGTACCTCGGCGCTAGCTGCAACCTGGGAATGATACGACATTATGCCCGCGATCCGATCAATGGTTTTGGCCAATCGTGCGGAGCTTACCGGCTTAAGCACATAATCCAGTGCATGCAGCTCAAATGCCTCAACCGCATGATCCGCATAAGCCGTCACAAAGATGATACGAATACTCTGATCCAATTGCTGTATATATTCAGCCGCTTCCAGGCCATTCATTTCCGGCATTCCAATGTCCAAAAACACAACATCTACACGTTCCTTTGCCAGAAAATGAAGACCATCACGAGCTGTTGAAAAACATTGCACGGATGTAATCCGTCCGTCTGTCCGTAGTAAGCGCTCCAGATGGAGCTGCGCTGGCTTCTCATCATCGATCACAATGGCTCTCACCGTTCTTTCAGCCTCCTGCCATGAAAGATTCAATTAGAATGCCGATTCTATCGGCATCCGCTTATTAGGTCGTGTCTCAAAACTCGCTGAAGTGCATCTTTTACCGCCTTTTCGCCCCCTGCTGCGTCACTTTCCCTTGACGTGCCCCGACACGCCTGCGTAAAATTTCCTGGCTTGGAACGAAAATTCGGCAAAATCTGCTTCCTTCGGAGTTTTCAGCCCCTCCCTAGTCTGTTAACCATAAATGCTTAACTCGGCACACTATTTGGTATAATCCACCTTTTGCACAGGGATGCGGAACCGGATCTGTGTGCCTTTACCCACATGGCTATGAATCTCCAGTCCCTGACCATAGAGAGACATCAGGCGGCGGTTTATATTTTGCAGCCCGACACCTCCAGGACCTTCGGTTTTCCCAGACTTGACCTGAGCCATACGCTCGGGAGGGATACCCACACCATCATCCTGGACCTGCACGACCACATGCTCACTCTCTTTGAAAATCCTAAGATGAACTGTCCCGCCGGCTGCCCGCTCCATCACGCCGTGTCGAATGGCATTCTCCACAAGTGGCTGGATGCTGAGAGGTGGCAAATAGAGCTGCACATCCGGCTCCACCTCATATTCAACCACCAGTCTTTCCTCGAATCTGGCCTGTTCCAGATGCACATACGATTCCACCAATTCCAGCTCTTTGGTCAAAGGAACAAGCTGCTCCCTGTTCTGGAAGTCAAAGCTTCCACGCAGGTAATGACTGAGTTCAATCAGCAGATCGGTTGCTTTGTCCGGATTCACTGCACAGGTCGCGATAATGACATTGAGTGCATTATATAGAAAGTGAGGCTTGATCTGGGCCTGCAAAAAGGCCATTTCGGTCCGGATAGCTTCCTGCACCGAACTCCGCATTTCAATTAACGTCCGAACTCTGGCTCGCAATTCACCGGCATCCACCGGTTTGCTCAGAAAGTCATTGGCTCCCGCCTGAAATCCGTGTTTGATATCTTCAGGCAACCCTCGGGCGGTCAGCATCAGAATCGGCAACTCAGACAAGGAACTGTGCTCGCGCAGCTTGCGACATAACTCAAGCCCGGACATTTTGGGCATCATCCAGTCCGTAATAACCAGATCAATGGACGGGAATTCATCACGGAGTTTCAATGCAGTGGACCCGCTGTCCGCTGCAATCACACGATACCGCTCCGTTGATAACAGGTTAAGCAAGACCTGTCGATTGACGGGATCATCGTCTACAATCAGAATGGTATGCTCTCCTTCCACAAGATCTTCCGGCTCATCTGACTCTCTCGTCACAATCTCCTTCGCCCCCGCCCCTTGTGCAGCAACATATCGTGCGGCAGCGGGTTTCGTATGAGATTGCAGCAGCGGCAATTTCATAACAGGCAGGGTGAAATGAAAGGTCGAACCTTGTCCCGGCTCCGATTCAACCCAGATCTCACCTCCGCCAAGCTCGACAAGTTTCCGTGTAATACTCAGACCGAGTCCGGTTCCATTATTCACCCGTTCCACGGTTCCGTTACTCTGCTCATACGCCCGGAAAATATCTTCTTGTTTGTCCAGGGCGATGCCTACCCCCGTATCGGCAACGGATACCTTCACCCAATCCCTTTCAACACTGGCATACAACCGAATCTCACCCTGCTCAGTATATTTATAGGCGTTGCCCAGCAGGTTATACAAAACCTGCCGGAGACGGTCTTCGTCTGCCTCAACAAGCGGCAACGACTGGGGCCATTGCTGAATCAACAAAACCGGCTTATCCTCAAACGTGAACCCCGACACTTCAACCACAGTACGAGCAACGGATTCCAGATCGACAGCTACCCGTTTCAACTCAATCTCACTATTTTTTAATTTGGAAAAATCCAAAATGTCGTTAACCAACAGTGACAGGCGCTTGCCGGTTGAAGTAATCATGGACAGATTTTTGGCTTGCTTGGGTGTGACCGCTCCGGCTGCACCTTCCAGCATCGATTGCGCAATATTAATGATGCCATGCAGGGGAGTTCGCAGCTCATGAGACGTATTTGCCATGAACTCGTCCTTGAGGCTGTCGATGGCGAGCAACCGCTCCGACAGGGCTTCCACGTCGCGGAATGATTGGGCGAAGCGGATTGCGGTCACAATCATCTGGGCAAATACAAATAATAAAAGTTCAATCAGCGCTAGGAACGCTGTGTCTAGGGTAGTGAACGCACCAATTGTATGCAACACAACAACCATGAGTATGCTCATCATGCTCACCAGTGCAAAGTGACTATCATTCGGCCGTCCTTTTAACCAATAGAACATGGCTCGCAGCGTGTAGAGCATGACAACAAGCGAGATCAGCAACATGGGAAGCTCAAGCATCGAGAATAGAGCTGGTGGGAGCGTAAGACCGACAATGGTCTGCGTAACGAGTAGCACGACAGCCAGACGTACAAACCACTGATGAACTGCTCCTGGAACCCGAGCATCCATATACCGAAGCAAAAAGTAATAGGCAAAGGCTGAACTAAGGAGTTGAATTCGAAGCATCTCATTGTTGGTCAGAAACGGTACAAACGTCCCAAGTAACTTCTCCCCATGGGTCAGAGCGTATACCGCACCGGAAAGGCTGAATAATCCGAGGAAACGAAGCTCCTTCTCCGTACGCCGCAATCTGAACAGAAGTAGAAAAAAGGCGGCTGGCAAGATAAAACCGAATAAGGTCATCAGATCCTTGAGCCAATCCTGCTGCTGGCTTTTCAGAATACTATGTTCGTCTCCAAACAAGATGGGCGCTACAATGCCCCCGGAAGAATAACTATAGTTTGATACCTGAATGATAATGTCAGCCGTGTTGCCTTCAATGGAGGTGAACCCTGTAAAGGGCAGGTTTAATTGTACATCTGTCGCCGGGGTCTTTCCTGGCAGTCCATTCCCGCCAATCTCTTTGCCATCAATAAATACCCGGTGAGCCATACGTATATTCTTCGTGCGTATGCCATAATCGTTTTTGGTCGTTCGGGGTGTAAGCTGTACTTGCACATGATAGGTTCCATACCCATGTGCTTGCCCGAGAGATTTGTTCCATCGGGCCGGAACCTGAGTGCCAGACGAAGCCGGCAATGGCTTGCGTCCAGATACACTCGCTTCAATATCTGCCGGGTTCAGTAACTGCCCAGGGTAGAAATCCCAAACTCCCTTTAAAGGCGCTGCACCCTCGCGATCAAAGTCCCATTGGGTCAGATCAATTTTCCCATCCATAGCCTGGGGGTTACCCCGCTCGCTAATTATCGTCTGGGCAATCCAGCCCAGCGGAAAAATGACAATGCATATGAAGCTTAGGGTCAGCATAATCCAGTGTTTTCTCATCTATATATTCCTTCCATCCACAAGGGCGAGAGACGTCTAATTTTGTCGTTTTATTCCTATTCATCATTTTAAACGTTTCTAGTGCTCACTGAAATAGTTTCCGTATCATAATCGGTAACTTCCTTATAATTTGAAGGTCTCCTGTCTCTTTCCGCCGAATCTTGGTTTGGTACAGCAACGAACCCCAGGCCGCTGTTCACCCGAATGAACGAGCGAGAGGTCCTGGGGTTGATGGAATGAATTAACTTAGATGATGATCTTTTATAAATCTGAATCGAATCTCACTGATTATTTAACCACTTGGGCAAGCTTCTGAACGATTCCGGCCCATCCCTGTTCCATACGTTCCCGCACCATTGCATGTGCCTGTCCAAACTCAGTTAGTTTATCCGCATCCCAACCGCTGTGAATCAGTGTGAAATCCGTACCTTCCGGTTGTTCATTCAGTTGGAACGTCAACGTCCAGTCCTTACCCCAGCGAAAAGACAGCTTGTGCAGCGGCAGAACCTCCGTTACCTGACATGGTGACTGACCGAAAGGACCTGCTTCCAATATAAATTCGTGCCCTTCCACAGGTTCCAGATTGCCCGGCATGAACCAAGCCTCCAGTCCTTGCGCGGTTGAGACCATCTCCCACACCTTCTCTACAGGTGCATGAAGCACAAGCTCCTGCCGGATATCCGGTAATGCACTTGATGATGATTCCACTCGTATCGCCTCCTTGGATATATTAATTCATTGTTTGAGATTTTAAGATTCATGTCAAATGGATTCATATAACGGCCAAGAAAAGTATTGACCTCTATTCTGCTCTCACCCCATAATTGGAATATACTACATATAAGGTGCGTGATTCCTATGATAGTCTGCTCTGAAAAATCCAATTCCAACCGTTGCCGGAAGGGATAATTCCATTCTATCCCTTCTACAGTCTCGATATTATATATTGAAATGTGGGGGATACCTATACCATGTCATTCAGTTATTACGGTCCATTATGTACCACCGTTTATGATCTAACCAAGCCAGTGGGACACTCCTTGGGAGGAGATATTGAATTTTATCGCCACTATCTTCAAGGCTGCAAAGGACGAATTCTTGAAGCCATGTCTGGTTCAGGCCGGATGCTCATTCCTTTGCTTGAAGCAGGCTTGAAGGTGGATGGACTTGATTATTCAACCGATATGATTGACTCTTGTCGTTCTCGTTGCACCGAGCGTGCACTACCTATGCCCGAGCTGTTTGTTGCCGATCTGGAGAAGCTTGACCTTCCCTATCGATACGAAACCATTATCATTCCTGGAGGTTCCCTGCTCCTCATTCAAGACAGAGAGGCTTCGATTAACGCATTGCATAGTCTATTTCAACATTTGGAACCTGGCGGGAGGCTTGTGTTTGATCTGTTTCTACCCGATGTGACACAGCCCTCTTCAATTGAAACTTCAACCGTTCCATTACCCGATGGGGATACGATTACAGTTGAAGTCACAACCATTGAAGTGAACCTTCTACACCAATATAAACGAAGTCTGATCCGCTACGAACAATGGCATCAGGGTCAACTTGTCGCTACAGAGATGCAACAACTCACTCTGCGTTGGTACGGCGTAGAAGAGTTACGCCTGATTCTTGAACATATTGGTTTCTCTGATATTAAAGTATACGCCGACTTCAACCCGGATCAGCCACCCACACAGTCGAATCAAAAATTCGTCTATGAAGCAACTCGAAGGGCCTAGTCACCAACAATCAGGCTATATGCTTCTCATCATACAGATAAGGCCACAGCATAAGGTTTAGCCCCTGCTGTGGCCTTCTTTTTTTACTATATAGGATTTGCAATGATCATTTACACGAGAACGCAGAGGGCAGAAATAGCCTGAAGAAGCAACGCGTTCGCCTTTATCCTCAGATTTTCACCTTTGGAAAAGTGAATCAAAAAATCTGAGGATAACAGCGATCGGAAGGTTATTCTGTCATCGGAGTGGCAAGTGTAAGTGTAACTGTTAGTGCAAATTAGTATCCACGAGAATATTGCTCGGCAATGGCAGCTTGATCCTTGCTGACACCCAGTTCCAGAGCGGCATGGTTCGCCCAATACGGATCACGAAGCATGCCTCTTCCTACAGCAATCAGGTCCGCATCGCCGTTTCCAATCACTGCCTGAGCCAATGCTGCATCCTCCAGCATACCCACTGCGATGACAGGAACGTTAAGTTCTTCACGGAAGCGACGGGCAAAGGGTACCTGATACCCCGGATAGTTCCCCGGTTTCCGCTGTCCCGAGGGTCCTTCGCCACCTGAACTGATATGGAACATGTCCACGCCTGCATCCTGGTAGGCACGGGCGATGTTGATCGTATGGTCGATGTCGTATCCACCATCCGCGTATTCTACAGCCGAAATCCGCATAATCAGCGGCATGTCTGCTGGCATTTCTTTTTTCACTGCCCGAATGACCTCAACGCCAAAACGGGACAGATCCTGACCATATACATCCTCACGATGATTCATCAGCGGGGAATGGAACTGGTGAATCAGGTATCCGTGTGCACCGTGCAGCTCAATGGCATCCACTCCAGCCTGTACTGCGCGGCGAACACCATCTGCGAACTTCTGCACCATGGCTTCTACCTCTTCCGTACTTAACGCACGCGGCTTCTTGTACTTTTCTCCTGGGAATGTAACTACCGATGGGGCAACCGGCTGCGGTGCATCCTCTGCTTTTCGTCCCGCATGTGCGATCTGAATGGCAACTTTGGAGCCGTAGGCATGGATTCCCTCCACCAGTTTGGTGAAGGCAGGTACATGCTCATCTGACCATATCCCCAAGTCATTATCGGTAATACGTCCATCCGGATCGACATCGGTCATCTCAATCACGATGAGTCCAGTACCGCCAACCGCACGGCTTACATAGTGGACCTGGTGCCAATCGTTTGGAATGCCATCCTTCGCAGTGACAGAATATTGGCACATCGGTGCCATAACGACACGGTTGTTCAATTGCAAGCTTTTGAATTGATAAGGCGAAAATAGTTGCTCAGTCATTGTTGCTGCATCTCCTGTTCCTTGATCATGATATATATGAAGCCTTACGTATTGTCCAAATCCGAAAACAGTTTACCATTCTTGCCGTAATTGTCCTTCTCCAAATCCTCAATGAAGATAAAGACTTTGCTCGGATCAACATCCAGTGTCTCACAAGCCACCTGAGTCATACGTTCAATCAACTGACGTTTCTGCTCAACGGACTTGCCTTCCAGTACCTTAACCGTGATAAATGGCATGTCTAGAACCCATCCTTTCTTCATCATTTATTATGAACCTCAGTTATAGAAATACAAGTACGTACATTTTTGTGACCTAGTACCCTTTTTGATACCTAGTTATCCTCATATATCGCTCTGTCCCATTCTGGAAATGCCTGCAAAACGTGATATGATAACCTTAGAGAGCCACAATAATTAATATACCCAATTTACATAAGTTGCGACGAACGGATACACGATAACACAGAGGACGGAAATAACCCGTAGAAGCTACAAGCTTTCTGCAAGAAAGCTCTTCGTGATAATGGATTTATAGAATCTGGAGATAACAGCGATCACAAGGTTATTCTGGACTCGTAGTGGATCAGTGTAAAACAAAGTAGCTCAACTTATACACTACTCAAGCTAGGGAGAGAAAATAGATGAAAGATATATTAATTCAAAGACTGAGTACTTATGTTCAGATGGATACCCAATCCGATGAAAATAGTGAGACATGCCCTTCCACACCCGGCCAACTGGCCTTGGGCAAACTGCTCGTTGAAGAGTGCACCTCCATTGGTCTGCAAGATGTAACGATGGATGAGAACGGTTATGTCATGGCTACCCTGCCATCCAATACCGACAAGAATGTTCCCGTCATTGGTTTTCTGGCTCACCTCGACACAGCGACCGACTTTACTGGCAAAAATGTCAAACCACAGGTTATCGATAACTATGACGGTGCTGATATTGTGCTGAACTCGGAACTGGATGTCGTGCTGTCCAACAAGGATTTCCCGGAACTGCACGAATATAAAGGCCACACCCTGATCACAACCGACGGTACAACGTTACTTGGTGCAGACAATAAGGCAGGCATTGCCGAGATTATGACCGCGATGGCCTATCTGATTGAGCACCCGGAAGTAAAACACGGTAAGATTCGGGTTGCTTTTACCCCGGATGAAGAGATTGGCCGTGGACCGCACAAATTCGATGTAGCTGCTTTTGGAGCCAAATATGCGTACACGGTTGATGGCGGACCACTTGGCGAGCTCGAATACGAGAGCTTTAATGCAGCAGCCGCCAAAATTACCGTACGAGGCACCAATGTACATCCCGGAACAGCGAAGGATAAGATGGTGAATTCTTTGAAAATTGCGATGGAATTGAATCGACGCCTGCCTGTGGAGGAAGCTCCTGAATTCACGGACGGTTATGATGGTTTCTACCATCTGTTGTCTCTGGAGGGTGACGTTGAACTGACTAAGATGAGTTACATCATCCGTGATTTCAACCGGGAGAAGTTTGAAGAGCGCAAAACAAATCTGCTCCAGATCGCGAACGAACTGAAGACCAAGTATGGAGAGAAAAGCATTACGGTTGAGTTGAGTGACCAGTACTATAACATGCGCGAGAAAATTGAACCCGTACGCCAGATCGTCGACATTGCTCATGAAGCCATGACCCGACTGGATATCGAACCTGTTATTCGTCCCATCCGGGGAGGGACAGATGGTTCCCAGCTATCCTATATGGGCATGCCAACACCAAATATCTTCACTGGCGGCGAGAACTACCATGGCAAATTCGAATATGTATCGGTAGACAATATGGTGAAGGCAACCCATGTTATTGTAGAGATCGCTCAATTGTTCGAGCAGCGCGGAGATATCTAATCCACTTGACGTGCAGTGCACAAAGAGCACAAAGAGTACCCCTTCGTATATTCGGGAGGGTGCTCTTTGTTATGCCATATTGTATTTTGTTGTACCGCTTCATGTCGTACATATATGCTGGCTTGATCTTTATTTTAGATGCCATCACTCATATATATTGCCCCCCGCGATGGCACGCAACTGTTCCAGATCACAGATCAGAAGCTTACGCTGCACCTTGCGAATTATATTTCGATTACACAGATCTTGAACGACTCTATTAAGATGTCTATAGCTGGTACCCAGCATATCGGCGAGTTCGGTGAGCTTGGAGGTCTGGATTTCTTCCGAAGAGGAATCGTCCTGGCCCATTGTGGACAACAGATAACTGGCAAAGCGACTCTCGACCGGGTATAACATATTCAGACTCGACAGGTTAGAAAAGGTATACAATTTGTGTGTAACTTGACTCAGCATGAAGTGGAGAAATTTGGGGTTCTCTGCATACGTATTCTGGAGAGAACGATAGCTGATACCCAGCAACAGGCTTTTGCTCACAGACTCTACCGTATTCATAGCCTCCTTGCCATTCACCAGTTCCAAATCTCCCACGAGCGCAAGTGGTGTACTGAAACGAAGCAACAGAGACTTACCGTTAGGCAGGGTAGTATAGATCTTGAGCTTGCCCTGCACGAGAAAATACAATCGCTCGGGTCGCTCACCTTTGGCACAGATCATCTCGCCCTTTGCAGCCTCAAGTAGTCGCAACTCAGCGAGTGCAGACTCGTCCAGCACCTGATCCAACCCATTCTCACGGGCGAGTTGTCGCACAAGTCCAAAGTCCATGATTTCTTTCATTCCGACGTCCCCTCCGTTGTCGTAAATAACGTACACAAAGGGACATATGTCCCATAATTGATATACACTCGTACAAATATCTTGATATAAAAATAGTTACAACTAACACTTATATCCATTAAATCATTTCAAATGGTAAATATTTAAAAATTTAATCATAAAATGTTCATTCATTCGTGCAAAATGCCGTTCACGAAACGCACTTTCTGTCCGATGAAAGATAGAGCATTCCATAGATCGTTAAATATATTACATTCAAATATTGAAAGGATGGTCCTCTTCCATGAACGTTGTAGATGCCCTGCTTAAAGTAATGCCTTATATCAGCAAGATCCTTAGAGAACCAGCCAGTTTAACTGTATATGATCACGAAAAGGTATTGGAGGTTATAACCACCGACAAGTTTGACCTTGGTTTTGAAAAAGGAATGGCGCTCTTGGACTCATTCCAGAACTTCGCCGTCTTGAAAAACGGAAGAGAAGCCAGTCTTTCCACGATTCCCAAGGAGGTTTTTGGTATTGAACTTGATACCCTGAATATTCCGATCTTTGATGATAACCAAAATGTTGTTGCTGTTTTCTGTGTATCTTACGACCAATCCAATCAGAACCAGCTTGAAGACATTATACAAGAAAATCAAACCATCAATGGAAACCTCGTTGATATGGTGCAGCATGTCGCCGCCCATGCCGAAGAATTGCAAGCAACCAGTGAACAGATCTTGCAGAACACAAGACTTGCTGTTCAGAACTCTTCCCAAATCAACAAGGTAGCCGGATTCATTCGTGAAATCTCTGAACAAACCAATTTACTTGGTCTGAATGCCGCTATTGAAGCTGCTCGTGTTGGTGAAGCTGGTGCCGGCTTCGGCGTGGTGGCTTCGGAAGTACGCAAACTCTCTGTGGATGCCAAACAGGCTACAAGTGATATCGATACCAGCCTGAGAGATGTACAACAGGTTATCAAACAGATGGAAGTTGAAGTCTCCCAGATTGCTGCCTCTTCACAGGAACAAGCAACGCTTGTATCATCCTTCACGGATGTGATTGAGCAGCTTAATGAAACAGGTGCACGAATGAAAGCTCTGTCCGAGCAACTGATCAGCTATTCGGTTAATAAATAAATTATATGTATATCCAGATGAACTTCAACTCGTGTGAAGATACATCTTATATGCAACAAACAGGACTCGGGTTGCCCATGATGGATAATCCAAGTCCTGTTTTTTGTTATGTCCATTTGTATATGACCAACGATATTCAGATGAAATCTTAATTGGCTACATGTATTGATTTATCTCCAATAACTTCTTCTTCCGACTGCCAGCACTCCACTTCACCCGGAATATGAATCCGGTCACGCGTAAAGACGGGGTCACGTCCTTCAGCCTTCTGCTTCTTGTAGTCCTTCAATGCTTCAAAGGTGACCTTGGACAGCATCAGGATGGCAATCAGGTTCACCACCACCATCAGCCCCATGAACAGGTCAGCCAAATCCCACACTAGCTGAACTTTGGCAACTGCGCCAAACACCACCATCGCGATGACGCAAATGCGGTATACCCACAGCCAAACTTTGTTGGATTTGATAAACTCAATGTTGGTTTCCCCGTAGTAATAATTTCCGATGAGTGTACTGAAGGCAAACAGGAACACCATAACCGCCAGGAATCCCGATGCCCATGAACCAATATGAACACTTAATGCAGCCTGAGTTAACTCAATGCCACCCAGACTGGAGCCCTTGTACACTCCTGATAGCAAAATAATCATGGCGGTACTTGTACATATTACCAACGTATCTGTCAGTACGCCAAACGCCTGAATGAGTCCCTGTTTCACCGGATGTGTTGTATCCGCTGTTGCAGCCGCATTCGGGGCACTACCCATGCCCGCCTCATTGGAGAACAATCCGCGTTTCACACCGTTCATCAGTGCAGCGCCCAACGTTCCGCCAGCCACCTGTTCGATGCCGAAGGCACTTTTCACAATTAATGCAATCATGGCCGGAAGCTGGGTAATGTTCGCCAGCACCACAAAAGCCGCTACCCCAATGTACAAAACAGCAAGCACAACGACGATGTATTCCGAGGCCTTTGCAATCCGTTTGACACCGCCCATAATAATCCCAGCAAATATCACAGCCATAATGATCCCTACCGTTAACCGATCCGTACCAAATGAGTTTTGGAATGCTACGGTAATGGTGTTGGACTGCACCGCATTAAAGACCAAACCGAATGAAAGCGTAATGAGAATGGCGAATAAAATCCCCATCCAGCGTTTGCCCAGCCCACGCTCCATATAATACGCCGGACCCCCACGGAATCCACCCTTATCCTTCACTTTATAGATCTGAGCGAGCGTACTCTCCACAAAACTGGAGGCTGATCCGATAATTGCAATGATCCACATCCAGAATATAGCA
The DNA here is from genome assembly GCF_038595085.1 of Paenibacillus sp. FSL R5-0749. Taxonomy (NCBI): domain Bacteria; kingdom Bacillati; phylum Bacillota; class Bacilli; order Caryophanales; family Paenibacillaceae; genus Paenibacillus; species Paenibacillus sp. FSL R5-0749. The sequence continues at coordinate 6,449,656 of NZ_CP152005.1, forward strand.
CCAGGACCCCCCAATGCGATAGCCAATGCTATACCGGTAATATTCCCTGTACCTACACGGGCCGCCATACTGATACAGAACGCCTGAAAAGGGGAAATTTTGCCAGGCTCCTTGCTTTTCCGCTCTAGAAGCACCTTCACCATATCTCCAAGCATGCGGAATTGCATGAATCGGGTCTTGGTGGTGAAGTATATACCACATACTACCAATAATATAATTAACACTTTGGACCATAGAAAATCATTGAAAATGCCGACAATATCTTGTATTGTTTGCTCCATCGGTATGCCCCTTTTATGGTGTATTTCAATTACAGAGATGGTTCACGCGAAAAGTTTGTACCATTCTGCACAATACTTGCCCCGGAGTTGGGGATGTTACTTATACTACAAGGGCATCTACGAAAATCGACAAATACCTACATGCAATTTCAATATTTAAATTTAAAAATGTTCTTTGATCGCCCAATCATTGTCATTTAACCTAACATGTCAGGTTCTATACAAGAGGGAACGGAACGATTACACTGGAACGAGAGTTCATGGCGGAGTTAACCGCCTTTACCATAGATTTATCAATCACACCATTCGCAGAGAAAGGGAATGACTGACATGCGTTATTTTATCGTGGATGATGATCCTGGCGTTCGTTCCATGCTGATGGATATTATTGAGGATGAAGGCCTTGGCGATATTGCCGGGGAAGCTGAGGACGGAGCACATATTCACGCGGAACTGATGGAACTGCATAAGGTGGATGTCCTGCTGATTGATCTGCTGATGCCACAACGAGACGGGATTCAGACCGTGCGGGCGCTCGAAGGAAGGTTCGAGGGCAAGATCGTCATGATCTCCCAGATCGAATCGAAAAATATGATCGGCGAAGCCTATTCGCTAGGCATTGAATATTATATTACAAAGCCCATTAACCGATTGGAGATCCTATCTGTTCTGCGGTTGGTCAGCGAAAGAGTTCGAATGCAGCAATCCATCGCAGATATTCAGCGGACGTTGCAGGGATTGTCCGGTTTGCATCTGAATGAGCGTACTACGGCTCCGGTTCCGGACAAAACAATCACGACAGCAGGACACTTCCTGCTGTCCGAGATGGGCATGATCGGCGAAGCGGGCAGCAGGGATCTGCTGGACATGCTGGAATATCTGGAGCAGGTAGAGACCGATGAGCATAAGCTGTCCCCCTATATGTTCCCGTCTCTCAAAGACATCTTTCATAACGTAGCGATCCGCAAGTTGGGAGAGAACGCCTCACTCGCAGAGATTAACAAGGAGATTAAGGCATCGGAACAACGGGTTCGCAGAGCCATCTTCCAGACACTGAGCCATGTGGTGTCTCTTGGATTAACCGATTATACACATCCCAAGTTTGAGAACTATGCATCCAAATTTTTTGATTTCACCGAAATTCGCAAGAAAATGCTGGAGCTGCAAAACAATGTGGAACCTTCCCTGTCCCAGACACGGATCAATACGAAAAAATTCGTACAGGTTCTATATTTGGAAGCCAAACGAATGCTGCATTAGACAGATAGATATTGTGCTGTGGCAACAAAAACAAACGGGCATGAATATGACGCCGGTAGGGTACCGCCTCTTCAACTGAGGAAGTCCATTCCGGCATTATTCATGCCCGTCTGTACGATCAAGTGTTACTTATCTATGTGATTCGTTCTGTATATAAAATTAAAATCCCTTCGGGTTCAGGCCCGTGAATGGTTTCGGCTAATTCGGTTATACTCATTAATCAATTCGTCCAATGCCATAGACTGCCGAATCACATCGGGATGTCCAAGACCACCCTTGTTATGCTCTACCAGCATATAAAGGTTATGTCTGGCCTTTTCTATTTTATTTTTCAAATCCAAACTCATAACCATAACCCCTGATACCTCCTTATTCTGTGAACCATTTTAGTTTTTCCTGTCAATCTATAGTGGGATTAACATATGGCATAGGAGACAAGGATGTTTTGTATTCTTCTCCATTTTTTGATAAAGAATATTTTATCATACAAGTGCTTATCCGAAAATGGCTGATATGACGCAATTTTAGCGTAATCACGAGGGCTTTATTCTTATATCCGACCTCATCATTCACGGCCAGAATGGATTGTGTCGTAAATGTGTATATTAGAAAAACAAAAAGTCTATTGGTTCAAAAGGTAATAAAATCCCTTTCCATAATGGGGTCATTCAGGTACAATAGGGCGATGTGTGTGTCCGGACCCGGCGGATACAAATGATGTAATTTAGAGGACGGCCAACGACGGCCATTAATCCTGATTTGATATTATTGGAGGCTTATCATCAACATGCAGACCGATTCACAGACTAAAGTCAAAATTGTTAACGCCGATCCCAGCGCAATGGGATTATTTGGGTTGGCTATCGTAACCCTGGTCGCTTCTTCCCAAAAGCTTGGCATCACAGATGGACTTAGCTACGCTATTCCTTGGGCAATCTTCCTGGGCGCCTTTGCCCAGTTATTTGCATGCATTCAAGATTCCAAACGCAACAATACCTTTGGCACAACCGCTTTTGGTGCGTACGCATTCTTCTGGTTCGCCATGGCGGCCAATTGGATGATCAAAATGGGCGTATTTGGCTCCACGCTTGCGGAACAGGCTGATGGCAAGCAGCTCGGATTTGCTTTTGCCGGATACCTTGTATTCACCCTGTTCATGACCATCGGTGCGATTGAAGCGAATAAAGTATTGCTGATCATCTTCATTCTGATTGACTTCCTGTTCCTTGGCTTGACCTTTGACGCTTTCGGCGTAGCTCCTCACATTTTCCACACCATTGCAGCATACGCTGAAATGGCGATCGGAATTGTGTCCCTGTATGGTACAGGTGCTTCGGTACTGAACGCTCACTTCGGCTATGCGTTCTTGCCAATCGGCAAACCGTCCGGCATTTTCAAGCCCAAGGCTTAATATACAGCAGTAAACCGCCAGCGCGCCGGTCCGCGCCTGGCGGTTTTTTTGTAGTCCAACTTCATTTGAATATGGTTCTGACCGACACCTATACTAGGGATAACAGATCAAAAAGACCCTGCAACACCTCAAATGAAATGTCACAGCAGCCATACTGTAAGGAGGAACAAGCATGAGAGAAATACCGAAACCTACGGAGATGGATCAGGTGGAGAAAAAGTATGTACGCGAAACGCGTTGTTTTAAGACGGCACGGGTGTTCCCAACCGATGTCAACAATCACAACACCCTGTTCGGCGGGAAGCTGATGTCCTACATCGATGATATCGCATCCATTGCCGCTTCCAAGCTATGCCGGGTCAATACCGTTACCGCATCAACCGACTCGGTAGACTTCCTGTACCCGATTAACCCAACAGATTCCGTTACGCTGGAATCGTTCGCGTCGTGGACCGGGCGCAGTTCCATGGAGATTTTTGTGAAGGTGGTTCGTGAGGATCTGAAGACCGGAGAGAAAAAAATCGCGGCGACTGCATTTCTGACCTTTGTGGCCCTGGACGAAAATAATCGCAAACTGATCGTACCCCGCATTATCCCAGAGACGGAAGAAGAGAAGAAACTATACGAGACCGCTCCGGATCGGGCGGCCATGCGGAAAAGGCGGCGGGAAGAGAGCAAGAAATTCGCTGACTTCCTGACCGTTACTTATCCTTGGGAATAAGAATACGCTAAACAAGCACAAGCTTGAACCAAGGGTTACCTGGACGATGCCGGATAAATGGATACCGCCCTGTTATCCGGCAGTTCGCCACCCATGGAGACACACCACTGTTGATAGATACGATATGCCGCACCACTCTCCAGCAATCCCTGACAAGTGTATATGCCCTCTTCGATGGAATTGACACGCCCCGCTGCGTACAAGCGGAATCCTCCATTTAACAGAACCTGATTCACAAAGGCAATATGACCGTCACCGCTTAATACACTTTCCGCCACTTCCAGCTGCTTCGCAGCCGTCCAGACCAGTTCCGGTACGGGCATATCCAATTCATAGGCTGCAGGATCAACCAATTCCAGCTTCATATCACCATCTTCCACGGCGTATACGCGGGTTGGCCGATCAATATACAGATCCTCAGAACCTTCCATTCCCTGCACCACATAAGCACGACGATAATTAAACCGGGTAAGCAGCTTCGCAATCCGATCCAGAAAGGTATTATGAAACACACCAAACACCAGATACGGTGAATGGTTATAATCAATGAGTTTCTCTGCTGTGTTAAACACCGTGCGGAATCCCAGCTCTTCCCGTAACGGACGAAGCTTGCGAAGAGGCTCACACCACTCCTCGGAGGATACATACATGACACCTGAATGGAGCGCAGCGCCTTGGGCATCTGCCCGATCCATCTTACCCGTATCTATTCCTGCTTCCTTCAACAGTACCGACAGCGTAACGCCCCACTTGGGCGGTAAAGGATCACTCCCGTGCAAAGTCACAGGCAACCCGGCTGCCGCGAGTACAAATGCAACCGGAAACGTGGCCATGAACGACTTCGTCCGCCCGTCATAGGGACCAGCACAGTCCAATCCGTCCTGAAAAACGGAGAAACGTTCCGCACTGTTACGACATGCATGAACAAAGGCTTCCAGTTCCTCGACGTTTTCCATTTTCATTCGTTCAGCCATGAGAAAGGCAGCCGTCTGGGCAGGGGAAACCTTCTGTTTCAGGATTTTCTCTGCAACGGTCAGTGCCTCTGTATAATTCAGATCACGCGAGCCTCGTTTCCCACGTCCGACCTCTCGGAGTATCTGAGACATATCCATGGAGAATCCTCCTTCCAATTAAGACTGGAGCAGTTGATGCGCCTTCACAATGGCTGTGGCTACATCGACCATCCGTTTGCGTTCATCCATCGCTTTCTTGCGTAACAGGTCATAGGCTTCAGCCTCGGAAATCTGCTTCAGATCACTAAGGATGGCCTTCGCCATATCAATCCACTTCCGATCTTCCAGCCTGGATTGCAACTGCTTCCTTTCCTGTTCCCACTGCTTGCGTTCCATGTAGCGCCGGGCTGCAAAGTGAAGCGTCCAATGGATCTCCGACCCGGTCATGGAAGGGGTAAGTATTCCATCAAATGAAGTTTCGATCTCGCAGGAGTCTGCGGAGGAAGAGGCTGTGTCTGGCGCGCACCACCAGAGCAGCGGGGAATCCGACTTTCCCTTTCCCAGGCAGTTCACCCAGTACTCCACGTCAGCCAGCGACAGATGCAAGATGGATGCTTCCGCCGCACGAGCCAGCTTCACCGCTTCCGCCTCACTGCCTGCCACCTGTACATGGTACCCGTTCGCTCCCAGCAGCCTCTCCGGTGTCAGAGGGATTGCATCGGACGAATCAGCTATCGTTGATTGTATACGGATGACCAATAAAGATCGCATGATGGAGCAATCCCTCCCTGATTACGTATAATTAGAATCGTATTATTTAAGACATTAACACATGAAAGCGCTATATATGTTATATTACCTGACAAAAGCGCAAATCAATCTGATTTTATAAATGATTCCGAAGTAATAAATACAACAATCATGACGGATCGTCCTAGTGACCCAAAAGAATGAAACACTAATCATGACACGTTTTCTATGCTTTTTGTAGTTACTGCCACACTATTTGCCACTAAAACATTCATTTTCATGAATATATACCCTTAAAACCTCTTCGATCATTCGTGTTCCAATAAACTCATGTAAACATAATTAACTTTAAATTTCAAATACTTTTTTGTGTCAACTATATTGACATGGTTAGATCGATCTTTTATAGTTAAGCCATAACAACTCCATATTTGAATCAATCACAGTTACAACGGCGTAGCTGGTTGAAACGGCAATGAAGCCTGTTTTGCAATCTCGGAGCAAGGGATGCGTATGTATATGCGCAGTCCTCCGAGGCATAACAGGCTTTTTCGATTTTAGAGACAAGATTTTGAGGCAATTTGCACAATGGACCTAAGGGGGCTAATCATAATGAGTACAACGAAAAAGCTGGTATTGGTCGGTAATGGCATGGCGGGAATTCGTACAATCGAACATATCCTTAAGCTCGCTCCGCACGCTTATGAAATTACAGTCTTCGGCGCAGAGCCGCATCCCAACTACAACCGCATCATGCTCTCCTCTGTATTGGCTGGCGGAACATCCATCGAAGATATCGTCATCAACGAGTGGGGCTGGTACGAAGATAACGGCATTCAGGTATACTCGGGAGACCCGGTTGTTCAGATCGATACCGAGCGCAAGGAAGTTGTATCTCAGAACGGTGTACGCGCAGCCTATGATGAGCTGATTATGGCAACCGGATCACAAGCGTTCATCCTGCCACTTCCCGGTGCCAACAAGGAAGGCGTGATCGGTTTCCGCGATATTAAAGATTGCGAGACCATGATGGCAGCCTCACAAAAATATCGCAAAGCTGCCGTCATTGGAGGCGGATTGCTAGGACTTGAAGCAGCGCGTGGGCTGCTCAATCTGGGCATGGACGTCACGGTCATCCACATTAACGGTCATCTGATGGACCGGAATCTGGATCTGCCAGCAGGGCTGATGCTCCAGCGGGAGCTTGAAGAGCAGGGCATGAAGTTCCTTTTGAATAAACATACCGAAGAAATCACTGGCAAGCATCGAGTGAAAGCCATTCGTTTCACGGATCAGACCGTACTTGAAGCTGACCTGGTTGTCATGGCTGTCGGGATTCGTCCTCAGATCGAACTGGCTCGAAATACCGGCCTGGATGTCAATCGTGGTGTCATCGTAGATGATTATATGCATACCAGCATTCCTGGGATCTCTGCCGTCGGCGAATGTGCAGAACACCGCGGTATTGCCTACGGACTGGTTGCTCCATTATATGAACAAGGTATGGTGCTCGCGAAACGCTTGGCTGGAGCGGCCACCGAAGGATATGCAGGCTCAGTAACTTCCACCAAACTGAAAGTATCCGGAGTCGACGTATTCTCTGCAGGACAATTCAAAGACGCTGCAGATACGCGCAGCATTCGCATTCAGGATGATGTCGACGGTGTGTACAAAAAGATGGTGATCAAGGATGGGCAGCTGATTGGGGCCGTACTGTTCGGGGATACCACAGATGGCGCATCGCTGTTTTCCCTCATTAAAAGTGGCGAGAACATTAGCGGCCGTGAGAAAGAAATTTTGCTCGGCGTGCCTTCCGGCGCTTCAGGCTCTGGTCCATCTGTCGCAGAACGTATGGCCAGTATGCCAGATGACGAGATCGTCTGTGGTTGTAACGGTGTTACCAAATCTTCCATCGGAGATGCCGTTCTGAATAAAGGCTGTAATACGCTCGGTGCCATCAAGTCCTGCACCAAAGCTTCCGCTTCTTGTGGTGGATGCAAACCGATTATCGAAAACCTGCTCACGTATTATGCCGGTGATAATGTAGGCGAACAGACCAAAGAAGGCATCTGTGGCTGCACCTCCTATGATCGGGATGAAATTGTTGCACAAATCAAGGAAATGGGACTCAAAAGCGTGAAGGAAGTGATGAACGTTCTCGGTTGGAATGAACCGGAAGGTTGCTCCAAGTGTCGTCCGTCCCTGAATTATTATCTCGGTATGATCTGGCCGGCTGAATACAGGGATGAGCGTGTATCCAAATTCACCAATGAACGTTATCACGCCAACATTCAGAAGGACGGTACCTATTCCGTTATTCCACGGATCTATGGTGGTGTTACTTCCCCGGCTGAATTGATCAAGATTGCAACTGTCGCAGAGAAATACGATGTTCCGATGGTGAAGTTCACGGGTGGACAACGGCTCGATCTGCTCGGAGTACAGAAAGAGAACCTGCCGAAGATCTGGGAAGAGCTCGATATGCCTTCCGGTTTCGGTTATGGTAAAGCACTGCGTACGGTGAAGACGTGTGTAGGCAACACATTCTGTCGATTCGGTACACAGGACTCCATCGAAATGGGCATTCGTCTGGAGAAAAAACTCGACAAAATGGTTGCTCCAGCAAAAGTGAAACTTGCTGTATCTGGATGTCCGCGGAACTGTGCGGAAGCGACCATCAAGGATCTGGGTGTTGTCGCCATCGATGGTGCATGGGAGATTCATGTTGGTGGTAACGCCGGAGTTAAAGTTCGCACAGCCGAGCTGCTCTGCACAGTGAAGACCGATGCGGAAGTGGAGGAGTGGACTTACTCCTACCTGCAGTATTATAGAGAGAACGCAAAATGGAATGAGAGAACAGCGGCTTGGATTGAACGGGTAGGTCTGGAACATGTGAAGGAAGCATTGGCGGATCGGGATGTACGTCTCGCTCTGGTCGAACGTCTGGAAGTTACGCTGGGTCACACGGTTGATCCTTGGAAAGAAATCATTGAAGACGAGAAGTTGCGTAAGAACTTCACCCCATTGTCCGGTGCCGAGCCGGTAACTCACTAGAAGAGGAGGAACAGCGATGAACAAATTCCGGATTGGACACCTTGCGGATATTGATGAAAAGGGTGCACGGACTTTCCTGATACAGGATACCGAAATTGCAGTCTTCAAACTAAGCGACGGGAGTCTGCACGCCGTCGAGAATCGCTGCCCTCACAAGGGCGGCAAGCTGTCGGAAGGCATGGTATGCGGGACAGCGGTTCATTGTCCTTTGCATGATTGGAAGATTGATCTGCGTAACGGTAAGGTACATGAGCCGGATGAGGGCTGTCTGAACACCTACAAAACAGAAGTAGACGGCAACAGTGGAGAAATCTATATCACAATTGCGGGTTAAATGCTAAAGATACTCTGACATCAAGGAGGCGTGCGCTATGGATTTTGTTAAACCTGCAGAAGTGCTGCAATCGATGCTCGAAGCTGGTGAGAGTAAAGCCAGAATGAATCGGGTACAGATGCTAATCCGCGGTTTTCTGGCAGGGGCTATCCTTGCTTTTGCAACCACATTGGCATATACCGCTGTATCTCAAACTTCCGTTGGTTTGGCAGGTGCACTGATATTCCCCGCGGGATTCGTCATTATTGTTCTGCTGGGCCTTGAATTGGTGACAGGAAACTTTGCGATGCTCCCACTCGCACTGATGAAACGCAGAATTACATGGATGGATATGCTACGAAATTATTTTTGGGTGATCACAGGTCATCTGCTTGGATGTGCATTCTATGCTCTGTTATACGGCCTGACCCTTACGAAGATGGGTACGGATATGAGCAATCCACTCATTCAAACGCTGATCCAGACCAGTGAAGCCAAGACATTGGGATATAAGCATTTGGGCGGAGCAGGCATTGTTCTGGTGATCATCAAGGCCATTCTATGTAACTGGATGGTCACACTCGGGGCCGTGATGGCGATGACATCCACATCAACTCTAGGCAAAATCGTAGCGATGTGGCTGCCTATTACGATATTTTTCGCCCAAGGTTTTGAACATGCTGTAGTGAACATGTTTGTCATTCCGGCAGGCATGATGCTCGGTGCACAGGTCAGTGTCGCGGACTGGTGGCTGTGGAATCAGATCCCGGTATTGGTGGGTAACCTCATTGGCGGAGCTGTATTTACAGGCCTCGGCCTATATGCTGCCCATCACTGGGGGAAACCGGTGAAGCTATCAACCAAACTGGCAACCATTCAGGGTGGTCGTTCCGGATTGGCAAGTTCCGATGCGGCACCGAAATTGGGGACACGATCATGAGCCGGGGCTTGGTTAGTATCGTTGGCGCTGGCCCTGGAGATCCGGATCTGATTACGGTAAAAGCCCTGAAACGTATTCAGTCCGCAGATGTCATTATGTATGATCGGCTTGTGAATGATCAATTGCTCGCTGAGGCTCGCGTCGGAGCACTCCGCATCTACTGCGGCAAGGCTCCAGGACTTCACTCCATGAGTCAGGAGATGATTGGACGGATGCTTGCTGCACATGCAGCGGAAGGCAAACAAGTCGTACGACTCAAGGGTGGCGATCCGTTCATCTTTGGCCGTGGTGGTGAAGAAGCGCTTGTGCTGGCAGAAGCAGGGATTGCATTCGAGATCATTCCCGGCATCACTTCAGCTGTAGGTACATCCGCTTCCTCCCTTATTCCGTTAACCCATCGCGGGATTGCTTCATCGTTTGCATGTGTCACGGGAACCGGCAGTGACGGAAGTGTATCTTCCGTTCGCTGGGACCTGCTCGCCCATAGCGTGGATACACTGGTCATCTATATGGGCATTAGCCAACTCCCCCAGATCCAACATGAATTGCTTCTCCATGGGAAAAGTGGACACACCCCTGCGGCTCTAATCGAACGGGGAACCACTTCGGAGGAACGGATTATTACCGGCACACTTGCCGAACTTCATTCCCTAGCCCTGTCACATCAAGTGAATAATCCGGCATTGATCATGATCGGAGAGTCGGTCCTGATTCGCGAACAGCTGCTTCAGATGCAACAGGCTGCGAATGCCTCCATGACAGGGTAATCGAATTGGATTCCTTCATCTATATCAATTGAACTAAACATTTACACAAAACGGAGAGGACAGAAAGGACCTGAAGAAGCGGAGCATTCGCCTACAAGCTTTCTGTAAGAAAGCTACATCGGAAGCATACGCTATCCCCGGATTTACCCTTTATAAAAGAAATCAAAAAAATCTGGGGATAACAGCGATCGGAAGGTTGTTCTGTCATCGAAGTGTGCAGTGTAAATATTCTTTAGTTCAATTTATATAGAACAAAACTTCTATTCGACCCTTAATCCAACAGCATACGCTCATGAATCGTCCGACCCTTCTGCCCTGGTTCAATCAGCAGACGGGTTGGTTTGATGTTGATCAGTGCCGTAAGCTGCTCTCCCATATAATGCGCAGAATATTTGAATCCAATCTCCGCCCAGTGCATAATCACGCCCACCGTAGCAGATACCAGATAACTTAACATGATGTCGTAATTAATCGTGTGCTCGCTATCTTCGGTCACCAGTACAAAATCCTCGGTTAAATACGTTCTAAACATATTGCACAGACGGGAACCCATATCGGAATGCATCGTCATTAATGCGCGGAAAATATCCTGATGCGCTTCAATATATTCAAATACCGGCATCGTGGATGGCAGCAATGCAGTCATATCCACTTCTTTGAGCTGTGCATATGGTGCTGCATAAGCCTGTCCTACCCCCTGCATGAAATCATCCAGAATGAACTGCAACAACTCCGGTTTGCCGGGAAAATGTAAATAGAAGGTTCCGCGGTTGTAATCCGCCCGCTCCGTAATATCCCGGATGGTGAGGGCATCCGCTCCCTTCTCCAATATCAAAGAAACCGCCGCAGCGATGATGGCATCCTGCGTTCTTCGTGCTCTCCGGTCCTGAGGATGTTCAATAATCAACATTTTCGCCTCCTTTGTTCATTATTGTAAACTAAATGAACACCGCTTACATCTCTGTCCGATAGCTGACATATGCGCTGTCAATGATTATTGTCACATGGCTATGTATATCTTAACATTGAGACAGGAAAGATAGACGACAGGTTGAAACTTTTTTTAAAAAAATACCTGTCAATAATGAATAAGGAGCGAATCATTCATGAGTACATCGTATACACATACAGCCGTTATTACAGGAGCAGCCGGAGGCATTGGTAAAGAATTGGCACGCCGTCTCGCAGAGCGCAAAATTAATCTGGTTCTGGTTGACCTGAATGAAGAAGCCATCCAGCAGACGATCACTGATCTGAACCTCGACAAGGAACACGTCATCGCTGTAAAAGCGAACGTATCCCAGGAAGCAGACGTGAAAAACTATGTGCAAAAAGCACTGGATGCGTTTGGACGAATCGATTATTTTGCCAATAATGCCGGCATTGAAGGCCCAACAGGACTGATCGAAGACCTGAGTGTTGAAGCACTCGACACCGTGTATAACGTCAACATTCGTGGCGTATTCCTGGGTCTGCAAAATGTCATTCCCGTTATGAAAAAACAAAAATCCGGTGCGATTCTAAATACCTCTTCCCTTGCGGGTCTGATGGGCGCACCTGCCGTATCTCCATATATTATGTCCAAACATGCCGTAGTTGGCCTCACACGTACCGCTGCCAATGAACTGGCACCTTACAATATCCGCGTTAACGCTGTATTGCCAGGCACAATCAATACCCGCATGATGCGCCAGATCGAAGCTAATTCCGGCAACGTGGAAGATTATCAATCTGCTACGGTATCTGCCATTCCAATGGGCCGTTACGGTGAACCGGAAGAAGTCGCTGCGGTAATGAACTTCCTATTGTCCGAAGAAGCATCCTATGTAACAGCTTCCCTCTACACCGTAGATGGCGGTATGATGGGTCAATAAGATATATCGAATAATATGTGATTCTCGATAACTATAAACTTTGTACTTCAATCAGTCCTACTTTGTTTAAACATTTAGATACTGTAAGAACTAAAAACACTCTTAAAGAGGGCGTTACCCTCTTTTCTAAGAGTGTTTTTTTAGTATAATTGATAGGGAAATCATACTTCGGTCTGGAGAACATATTTTTCATATTTAAAGAGTGTTAGTCTATCTGAAACCTTAACCTCTTTAATTTTAGAAAATCCCATTTTTTCATAAAAATAATGATTTCTATAGCTTAAATGAGGAGTATATAAAGTCCATAATTTTGCATCGGTATATTTTTTTTGAACAAAATCCATTGCTTTTGTGCCCATACCAGAATTTTGACATTCTGTTTTGATGAATATTTTATTTATATGCATCCTTTCATCATTCCCTCTAATGTCAATGGCCCCAAGAATATTATCATTTCTATCGAAAATTGTGAAATGGTGTGCAACCTCTATGCTTTTTATCATTTTTTCCCACGTTTCACATGCAGGATTGGTATCATAATCTTGATACTTCTGTAAATCTTCTTCAAATACCTCCTTCTGAATCTCGAGCAACTTTGGGATATCTCCCTTATTAGATGGACGATATATCATTAGAATGCCTCCCGCGTCTTCTATGGATTTGTAATCCACCATATATAGTCACTTAAAAATGATAGCATAATTATACCTACACTGTAGGATGCTTTATAACTTAGTTTCTTCACTAGAATCGCCTCCTATAAAAGAGTATACTAGGGAAATATTACAATATTTTTTTTGTAATAAATATTATACATCTAAGGAGAGTCACATGAAGATTGGCCAACTTATCCAATATGTTCGTAAGAGTAAAAACCTTACACAAACTGAGTTAGCAGAGGGTATCATGATATCAAGACCATATTTGGCCAAAATTGAGAATGACCGACATCAAATTTCTTCTGAAAAACTATCAATGATTCTTGAATTTTGCAATGTCAATTATGACGAATTCCTATTCATGCTTAATGACTATAAGTTAAGTCCTAAAATGGCTGCATATAAAGATGTTTTTGATACATATCAATTGGATAATAAAAATGAACTTGCTGTCTTAAAAACACATATACATCAATCCTATGAAGAATGTAAGGATATTTTTTATAAACATCTATACATTCTATGTGAGTGTATCGAATTAAGCTTTAACAAAGAAAAAATTCCACTCAATCATTGTAAAGAAATTGCGGATTATTTAATTAACGTTGAAAATTGGTGTTATTACGAATTAGTACTTTTCAATAACTTTTTATTTGTTTTTCCTGAATCCACTGCTATGCTTTTATCTAAGAACTTGATCAAACGTTCTTTAATGTACAAAGATTTAAAGTCTGATAATAGAATCCTGAGTTCTTTATTATTTAACTTGATTCAGTTAAGCATTAATATTGAAGACTTTAATCATACCGATGCTTTACTCGATACAGCAAAGAATGTATTCAATGATAGAACTAATTTTTTTGAACAAACCATGATTAACTTTTATTTAGGAATTAGAATGATTACATCATACAATTTCATTGAGGGTGAACAACATTGCAGAGATAGCTTAAAGGTATTTGAAGCTTTAAAACAAGATGAAATGCACAACAGATATAGCGCTCAACTAATTAACACTCTATTCAGATACAGCAACCAAGCTAAGTCAATCTAAGCAACAGGTTTATACTACAAGTTAATACTCATATGTACTTATAGATTGAACAAAAGAATCATTTGTTCAACTCTTAAAGCAGATTCCACAATCTAACACAAAAAATTTTTCATGGAACCGTCACCTTTTCGAGTTTTGCAGTAATGCAAACTCCAAAAGGTGACAATTTTTTTCTACTCTAATCGATTTTTCCTCACAAGTGTTAATGATACTAGTATTAACCCAATAACTCCTATTATAAATATTAGAATGCTTATAATTGATATATTTAAGTGACCTGATAATAATAGATAACCACTTGCCATTAATAGAGCCAACACATTTGATAATGCTGATAATGCAGAAAAAGACCCCCTTTTATCCCTTGGAATAAACTCTATTTGTGCTGCCTGCCAATTCGGAGAAAAAATAAGCTCTCCAATGGTTGCAATGATTACACAGAGGATAAGTATATAAAAATTCAGGTTATATGAAATTAGGCTGTAACCACATATATATAGAAATACACCGATTAAAAGAGCATTTTTTGTGGACCATTTCTCAACTACTCTACCAATTTGAAACGTGAAAAAAATAACTAAAATAGTGTTAATCAATTGTAAAACAGAAAACATCCTAATGCCTGAAATATCAATTCCTAATATACTGAATTGAGAGAAATCTCTTGCAAGCCTTATATTAGAGTAGTAAATCAATGAGAACTCAACAGAAAAAATAAATGCGCTACCCAATAAAAAAATTATCCAATCCTTATTTTTAAGCGCCTCCTTATAATTGTGAAAAAGATTAACGAAAAAGTTATTTTGTCTAACTTCTTTTCGAAATATTTGGTTATCATTTTCTATAATAATGAAAAAGCCAATTGTTACTAGAATTAAAATAAATATTGAAGTTACGTACAAAGATATTAAATGATTACTCGAGAACCATCCTCCTAGACTTGTACCTACAGCAAGCGACAAGTTAGTAGTCCAATAATTAAATCTATAGATATCTCTTCGATTATCTTTATTTGTCGAGTCCATAATTAAAGCATTGTATGCAGGTTTATAAGTCCCACCTATCACACCTTGTAGTACATAAGAAATAACTATGCAATAGAGAAGAACTCCTTCTTGAGGGTTTTTTTCAAGAAAATAGAGTTCAAAAGTCAATATAGAAAGTAGTACTATTTGAACAGTTTGGAAGGTAGTTATAAACCGCTTCCTGTTAAAAATATCTGACAGGTAACCCCCGATAATACTCGATATAAAATTTAAAGAAATACTGAGTAAAAGAAGAAGACCTAAGAAAACATCGTTCAAATAATTAGTTAAATATAAAATTAAAAAAGGAGAAGTTGCCGTTCCGATAGTTTTAGAGAAAAAAGAGCTAAGTATACGAAATTTGATATTTAATGGGAATTGCATAAATGAACTCATATTTAATCTACCTCATTAACATACTTCAATAATTTTGCAAGAGCGTAAGCAATTCCAGCTGTTCCCCCATAAAATGAACTATCAACATTCAAAAGAAGGCTATTAGGATAATAAACATAACCATTGTAACTTAAGGCAAACGACTCCATAACATTGAAAATTCGCTCAAAACTAGCTAAGTCAATGTATTTTCGCTTTTCTTGGACTACCCTTAAAAGAACCAAAAGTTCTCCAGCCAGACCACTCCCAAAGGAAGGATCAGCATATATAGACTTTTCAGTACTGTTCACTAAGTCTAATAATTTTTTTTCGTATAATGAGTTGCTCTCTATTCCCAAATAGACCGAGATAGCTAATATAAGTCCAGCATTCCCTAAAAAGCTAGCATTAAAGGCATTCCCATCCTCATCACTCATAAGTACATACTCTTTATTAGGTCCAATTAAGGAATTCTCAATCATATAGTCAAGCATTTTTTTTGCACATCTTGCAAAAATTTCATTACTAGTTCGTTTACTTAATTCGCATAAATAGTAAATTATCCCTGATAACCCGTTGAAAAATCCATATTCTGTATATGGACCCTCACACAACTTTTCCCATTGGTTATTGTTGATTACAGATACAATACTGTCTCCTATAAATACAGAATACTTTCTAAAATTATCAGACTCTTCTTTTTCTAAAGAAAGAAGAATAAGTCCCAATCCAGCAATACCCCGATGTATAGTATAAGTCTCGAGCGATTGGAGCAAATTCTGTATTTTATCTTCTGTGAGCTCTTCCTCATCTAATTCCAATTGATTTAATAAATAAACATATCCTAAATACCCATTAAAAAAATCTGGTTCTTTGTAATTTATAGTTCTTATAAACTTGCTAATAACCTCTCCAGGTAAAAAAGTATCAACTTGAATTACATTTTCAATCTCTCTTATACTAATTAACAAGCCAAGCTTTCCATCCATTAACCCATTAAGCTTATCACTCATTAAGAATGGCTGTTTATCTGAGGAAGATATAAATTCATTAATTAATGTCTGATGAAGCATCCTCAAATGATCCTTTAACCGATTTTCAAAAGGTACTATTTTTTTGAAATCTATAAAAGAATGCCGTGAATTTATATTGTCCAATCTGCTTATGATTTTTGCTAGATCGACTTCCTTTGATCGAAAAATAAGCTCTTGAACTATACCCACTAACTCCTCAGGCATTAAAGATTGTGAATTCAACAAACGAAGGAATTTTTTTATTTTTTTCTTATCAATATCAAATAGCGCACCTGTTGGAAAAAAGTAACTAATTATTATAAGCCCGATTGCTTCATAATCAATCTGATATCTGTGATTTAAATCGCTGTACTTCCGGTAACGAAAACCGGACGTACCCATTAGTAGAGTAGCATCGTTTCTATGTTTATCACTGCAACCAAGCTCAAAGTCAATAAAACGTATTTGATCTCGGTGATCAATCATAATATTCCTCAGTGAAATATCACCAATTGACACACCTATACGATGTAAGTCACTCAGTGCAGATAGGATACGCTTAAATAATTTAATTCCTTTTTCAATATAATCATTGGTTCTGCTAGTTTTATGTTCATATTCCCATGGTGAACTTAGTTTCTCTTGTAAGTTTTTACCTTTTATTTCTTCAACACTAATAAAGTAATGTTCCCATTCAAAAAAATCATCATATATTGAAGGAGCACTCGTCACACCCGATTGCAACAATTCTTGCAAAATTTCTTTTTCTTGATGCCTCAAAGAAATAGCATCCATCCCATTATCTAAGACAACCGTACCCGGTCTAGCCTCCTTTAAGATTACATTTTTATTTAAGTACTTATCAAACGCTCTATATACACCACCGCTGTTAGAGATTGAAATAATATCTAATACACTGTATCTTCCATTCTTAAGTCCTTGATTCTCTTCTAAGAAATCATCTTTTTGAGTTACTGGATTTTCTATCCATTCTGGTTGCTGGTAATAAGGTTGGGGTTCATCTATAAATTGCTCTTTGTTGGGACCTACTATAATATAATCACCGTTTTGATTTTTTAAAGTTTGGTCTGTAGCCGCCATGCTACCATAACGATAGTATAGTACCTTACAATCTTTATATCTTTTATCCGATAATACAAAAGGGCCAGTATATTTTTTAAGCAACTGATATAAATCATCAATTATTAACAAAAACTGTTTCGTGTCTTTTGGATAAATAGTAATAAACTTACCGGAAGAGCTTCTACTCCAAACTTTAGAAAGGCTTCGCTTTAATATTTCTGCATCTTTCATGAACTTAAATGGCACCTTATTTTTGCCGCAGTATTCATTTACAATCGTCAATATATCCTCTGCATTTAATGGTGTTGCTGATATGTGAATTTTCCATCCAAACTCCGGCAAATAAACGTCAGAAAAATAAACTTGTAAGTAATAGGACCCATTCTTCACTTCACACTTTTGGGATCTTTGAATAATATCTTTATAACTCTGATCTTCTTTATATCTGTAAATATCATAATACATGTTCAGGACATTGATTTTCTTATCACTTAGCAACTTTAAATCCCTCCGTAAAAATTAACTATTTAATATAAAAAAAGACTTTCCTTAGAGATTCCTCTAATAGGAAAGTCTTTTCTCATGTGATTGAGAAAATTTTAAGTGCTCAACAGCCAGCTAGTACCTGGATAGGCTTGAGCAATCAACGTTTTACCCTTTGTTTCTTTAGCCATTTTTTGCAGGTTCAGAATGTTCAACATATTAATCCCCCCTTTCTGTTTGTACTCCCAATAATTAACTGGTATATATACATTTAACTACAAATATATACATTTTTATTTTTTTGTAATAAATATTGCACATTCATATCTCTGTTCCCAAAAATTAAATTTTTCTTTTTGATATCATTTATCTACCCTCAACAAATAAATCGACCTCATAAACTGAAGGTCGATTTATAATAAACTATGTCATTGAAAAACAGGTTTAATCGACGTACCCCGCGTGACCCTTGTCCATCAAGTAGTCCATCTCAGCATCCAAAATGCTTTCTACGGTCAACTCATCCAGCTTCACATCTTTGCGACTAAGGATGTAGTCAGCCAGATCATCGCCGTCAATATCTACATCGTTACCTTTGGCATTTTCATGCGCCTTGTTGATGTACGCTTGCTCATGCTTCAGTACAAGGGCGATATTTGCCTGGCTTGCCTTCGTTTTATCTGCAATATACTGCATCATTTCTTGTTCATTAATTGCGTTTGCTTCTGCCACGTTCAGTTCATCTCCTTGATTCATACATACTGTTGCCATTGTAGCATAGGTTAACCCATTACAGGCAGAACTTATGCCTAACGAATGATTATAGAGCGGCAGCGAGGATTAGTGTGGGAAACCGCAACGCAGGTAAAATACTCTATTCTCATCTAGGTGAAAATAAGACGTTGATGCATCGTAGTGAGTTGAGAGTTCAACTCTACGCCAGCGCCTCACTCCATCCACTACGACAACCGTACGTAAAATGTAGCGCCCTCTCCGACCACACTTCGGGCGTAAATCTCTCCTTTGTGCTGATCAACAATGGACCGAGCAATCGCCAGTCCCAGACCGTGTCCACCATGTGTGCGGGCTCTGGACGAATCCGTACGATAGAATCGATCGAAGATCCGATCCAGATGTTCGGGTGCAATGCCTTCACCTGTATTGGACACAGCCAGCATGACATCATTATTCTGTTTCTGTAGCGTAACGTTTACAGACCCTCTGGGCCCAGAATACTTCACCGCATTATCGAGCAGGATCAGAATGACCTGTTTGATCTGCTCAATGTTCCCATGAACCGTAAGATTCGGCTCAATGTTGTAATCAAGGGAGATGTTTTTCTCAAAAATAACGGCTTCCATTGGCAAAATAATACTCTCTACCGCATCACTCATATTAAACTTCGCATGAATCATCGTCGAGCGCGAGTCGTCCATCTGTGTCAGATAGAGCAGATCATTCGTAAGTCCGGTCATGCGCTCGGTTTCCGACTTGATATAGTGAAGCCACTTCGCCTGGTTCGCTATGGTATCCTCCTGATTTGCAAGCAGCACGTCAGCATTGGTATTAATGATCGCCAGAGGGGTCTTCAACTCATGTGAAGCATCGCCGATGAATTGTTTTTGTTTCTCAAATGCTTCTCTAACCGGCGCAATGGAGCGATTCGCAAAATAACGGCTCAGGAAGTATATTCCAATCAACATAATTAATCCAACAACAGCAAATGTATAGATCAGATTGGTCAGAATGCCCTGTTGTGCCGTCACATCAATGAATACGATCATATGGCCATCACCGCTCGGATCAACTACATAGGCCCAGTTCGTTCCATCCAGTGCAAATTGTCCCGTCTGCCGTTCCGAATTACCAACTTTATTCTGGTCAACCTTTTGCAAAGCCTCGGTGTAGAACGTATCTTCCATATCAAATCGGGATTGCGTATCCGTAATCTTCCACTGGTCATCCGTTTTGATCATGAATGAAATGGAACGCGCCGGAGGTGCATTGGGGTCTCCACCGGGTCCTTCATTGTTACCACTCATGGCATTGGAAGGTAGCGAATCTGAACCTGAACCGGAAGCACCTGTACTAGCGCCTGATCCAGACCCCGTCCCCATCCCCCCACCTTCCCCGCGCGGCATCTTGGATGAATTATAAGGACTATGATAGAAATCAGACACCTTGTACAACTCCATATTCGTCTCCCGTTGCACATTCTGATACGTAATCGTATAGATCGTCGCAAATGCCACCAGCATCATAATCGATATGGACACCAGATTCACGATCAGGAATCGATTCCGGAGTTTCTTGAACATCAGGACGTCACCTCAAGCACATACCCCACACCCCGAATCGTGTTAATACGGACAGCCGAGTTCAGGAACGTTAATTTTTTGCGTAAAAACGAGATGTACACCTCCACATTGTTATACTCCACTTCCGAATCGAATCCCCACAGCTTCTCAATAATCTGCTCTTTGGAGGTAATCGCCTGTTTGCGCGTAATCAACAGCTCCAGCAGTTCATTCTCCTTCAGATTCAGCTTGATCTCCTTCCCCTGAACGCTCAGCTTCAACTGAGTTGTGTTCAGCTCCATGTCGCCGAATTTCAGTCCGTCCTCCGGAACCACTTCGCCCTTCCGTCTTAAGGCTGCACGAATTCGGGCCAGCAATTCCTCTGTGGCGAAGGGCTTGGCGATATAATCATCGGCACCATAATCGAGGCCTGTGACCTTGTCCGATAATTCACCTTTGGCCGTAAGCAGAATGACAGGCGTATGATTGCCTTCACTGCGAAGTTTCTTCAGGACGGTGATTCCGTCCATCTCTGGCATCATGATGTCGAGCAGTAACAGGTCGTAGATGCCGCTCTGCGCATAATCAAATCCTGATCTGCCGTCGTGGACCATGTCCACGGAGTAGTTGTTTTTTTTCAAAATCTGAGATACTGCCTCTGCCAAATGAACCTCATCTTCCGCAATTAATATTCTCATCATCTATTCATTCCTCTGCTTGAATTATTCGTCTTCATGTACGCTGTATGGTATCTCCCATTCTATCAATTAAACCTTGAATCAATCTTAATTCATTTTGCGGATGCGAACTATTATAGGAAGGTAAAAAAATGTTAACGCAATGTAAAACCATTTAAGATTCATTCAAGGTTGGCCCTCTAAGATACAGACATGGAAGCAATACACGATGGAACAAAACATACAACCCACCAACGAAAGGACTGAACCCCACATGGCAATTGAAGTATTCAACCGATATGAGAGCAAATACCTTCTGACGGATGAACAGTACGCCCATTTCTACAACGACCTGCTGAAATACATGGAGCTGGATGCCTACAACAAGAAACATGAATACTACTCCATCAGTAACCTGTACTTCGACACTCCACAGGATTCCCTAATTCGCGCCAGTCTCTCCAAACCAAAATACAAGGAGAAGCTGAGACTGCGGGCATATGGAATACCTGAAGAGAATGCCAAAGTGTATCTGGAGATCAAAAAGAAAGTCTTTGGCCTGGTGAACAAGCGCAGAACCGCCTTGAAGCTGGATGAAGCGTACGAATTCGTTCGTTCAGGACAGGCACCGGAGCTGGCAGACTATATGAACAAACAGGTTGTGGAAGAGATCAAATACTTCCTTCGCCTCTACGATCTTGAACCGAAAGTGTATCTGGCGTATGAACGCAAAGCACTCTTTGACAAGAACAGCCGGGATCTCCGCATTACCTTTGACACCAACATTCGCAGCCGCAGATACGATCTGAAGCTGGAACAGGGAGATTACGGTGAACCGCTCGTGAAGGACGGAAGGTGGCTGATGGAAGTGAAAGCCGAGAAAACCGTTCCGCTGTGGCTGTCGCAACTGCTCTGTGAGCATGGTCTCTACCGCACTGGATTCTCCAAATACGGCAACGAGTTCAGACATCTGGTGAGAACAACCAACCTGAATTACCAGTCGGAGCGCATTCTTGTACCAGGCACCGATTTTAACCCATCCATAGAACAAGAACAAGATAAAACGATTATAGAAAGAGAGCGTGTCCTATATGCTTGATTCACTATTCAGTTCCGCCCTTACCGATACCAACCTGACGTTTAACAACGCAGTCATCACCATTGGTCTTGCCATCATTCTGGGATTAATCATCAGCCTCACGTACATGAAGACCAACCAAGCCACATACTCCCAGAGCTTCACCCTAACGATGGTGGTCCTGCCCGTCATTGTCGCCATCATCATCCTGCTCATCGGCAGCAACATTGCTCGAGCATTCAGCTTGGCAGGTGCCTTCTCGATCATTCGTTTCCGCAGTGCACCTGGTGATCCAAAGGATATTGCTTATGTCTTGTTCACGATGGCTTCCGGTCTTGCCTGCGGTGTAGGTGCTTTTGGATACGCAGTGCTGTTCACGATTATCCTGTGTGTGCTGATGTTTGTCCTGAGTCGCTTCAACTTCGGCGGCAAGAAGAGTCAGCTGAAAACGCTGAAAGTCACCATTCCCGAGAACTTGAGCTATGAAGAAGCACTTAATGAAGTGTTCCATACATTCAACGTACCTTTTGACCTGAAAAAGATCAGAACGACCGAGCTCGGCAGTCTGTATGAGCTGGTCTACAGTGTAACCATTCACGAAAGTGTTAGCCAAAAGGAATTCCTTGATGCCATCCGCACACGGAACGGCAACCTGGATATCTCGTTAACCATGAGTCCAACAACGGAATATTAATTCTTAATTCGAAGGGAACGATCTATATGAAGAAAAACGTGATAACAGGCAGCAAACTTTGGTCCATCGCCATGATTACCAGCCTACTCGCCGCATGCAGTTCACCTGCAACCACAAGCACAACCGCCAATGCCGCAACGTCAACGACAGGAACAACCAAAACGGTATCGGTCAGCGAGCAAACCTCTGTGAAATATGCAGATCTGGTCTCTCTGGATGCTGACGATACCAACATTAGCTGGAGCGAGGCAGATTCCACAGCGATTAAGTTGAACGGCACAACGGCAACGGTAACCGGTTCGGGCGCCAAAGCAGCCAATGGCTCAGTAACAATTACGGAAGCAGGTACTTATGTACTTAGCGGTGAGCTAACCGACGGTCAGATCGTGGTCAACGTTGCCGATAAGGGCACCGTACATCTCGTATTAAACGGAGCTACGATCCATGATAATGACAGTGCAGCGATCTATATTCAGAAGGCCGGTAAAGCGGTGATTACACTCGAAAAAGGAACCAAGAATACCGTATCGGATGGTAAAACGTATGTGTACGCTGACGCTACAACAGACGAGCCGGATGCTGCAATCTTCAGCAAAGCGGATCTTACGTTCAACGGTGCAGGTCAATTGACCGTCACAGGTAACTATAATGAAGGGATTACGAGCAAGGATGATCTGAAGATCATTAGCGGTAACATCAGCGTCAAAGCAGCCGATGACGGCATCAAAGGTAAAGACATGGTCGCCATTCAAGCGGGTACGATTACCATTGAAGCCGAAGGCGACGGTATTAAATCCACCAATGACACGGATACCACCAAAGGTTTCGTTGCCATCGCAGGAGGTACCTTCGATATTCAAAGTGGTAACGACGGTATTCAAGCCGAAACCGCACTTGTTACGGATGGCGGCAAATACAACATTGTGACTGCTGGCGGTAGCGCCAATGCTCCAGCCAAAGTCGAAGAAGGTCCATTTGGCGGCGGTGGCGGCGGATGGGGTGGCGGAACACCTCCAACCGATATGGGCACACCACCGGTTGGCGAACCTCCTGCAGATATGCCGGAGATGCCTAATAACAGCGGCAATGCAGGTACTAATACAAACGGTGCAGCAGCATCCAGCTCTGCCAACACAACAGCAACAACCGATAGCGATGCCGATGCGGACACTGCAACAACAGCAACCGAGTCCACAAGTGCCAAAGCACTGAAAGCAGGTACAGACCTTACGGTGAATGGCGGTACGTATACCATTGATTCCATGGATGATTCCCTGCACAGCAACAATAACGTGACAGTCAACGACGGAACATTCAACATTGAATCCGGTGATGATGGCATTCATGCCGATCAGGAACTGACGATTAACGGTGGCACCATCACCATTGCGAAGAGCTATGAAGGACTTGAAGGAGCAATCATCACCCTGAACGATGGGGATGTGGATGTAACGGCATCCGATGATGGCGTCAATGCTGCAGGTGGCGAGACGGAAACAGCTGCAAATACAGCGGCAAGTACAGATAGCGCTACTACAGCAACCGATGCAACAACGACATCGAACATTTCTGTAACCGAAACGACAGGCACAACATCGACTACCGATCAGACACCCCAAGGTACAGATGCTACTCAGCAAGGACGTGGACCGGGCGGAATGGGAGCAGCGAGTAATAACGAGTTCCACATTAACGGCGGTACACTTACCGTGAACGCAGGTGGTGACGGACTGGATTCCAATGGTTCCATTAATATGACTGGTGGTACGGTTATTGTGAACGGACCAACGGATAACGGTAACGGAGCATTGGATTATGACGGTACATTTGTAATCAGCGGTGGATACCTCGTAGCTGCCGGAAGCTCTGGTATGGCACAAGGAACATCCGATGCGTCCACGCAAAATACCATTGTAATGACGTTCCCTGCAACACAAAAAGCTGGAACACTTGTACATGTACAAGATAGCGAAGGCAATAACATCCTGACCTTTGCTCCGGCAAAAGATTATCAAACTGTGGTTGTCAGCTCACCGGATCTTGCAAAAGATGGTTCATACGTGATTTACTCCGGTGGTACGTCTACAGGTAAAGCGGTGGATGGACTCTACACAGACGGTACTTACAGTGGCGGAACCAAGGTAGTTGCATTCCAATCGACCAGTAATGTGACTTGGGTGAATGAATCTGGTGTGACCACAGCCAATACAGGTATGGGTGGTCCAGGAGGAGGTCGTGGTCAAGGCGGCTTCGGAGGCGGCAGAAACAGATCCCAATCCGGTACAACATCCGACAGCACAAGCTCTACCGATTCTGCAAAATAACTGAAATGAATAAACTGAGTGTTCATGTCATGCCTTGCCCTGAATACCCAGCTTATCAAGTAACCAGTACTTAAATGACTTTGGAAGTCATTTAAGTACTGGTTTTTTTACTAATTAGAAACCCCATGTTCGGAACAAACTACAAAGATTAGAAAATATTAAAGGGTTTCTATTGTTTTTAGTTAAGTAACGAGATAATATAAAATAATTATGTCTTTTTTACTACATTGTAGTAAATTTTAAGGAAATTAGAACCAAGACATATGAACTATATTGTTAGAGTTTTAGAAGAACCCTTAGATTTATCACATTAATTCATTGACGAAGGAGTACATGTAATGAGGAAAACATTTTCAAAAAAAATGGTTAGCACAGGTCTGGCTATTGCTATGCTTTTGACAAGCGCAGTACCTGCTTTTGGTGCTACAAACAGTAATTTGCCTGGAGAAACAACAAGCACATTGAAAGACATTTCAGGGCACTGGGGTCAACAGGCTATTGTAGAGTGGAACGATTATGGCATTATCAAAGGGTACAACGGTAATTTCAGACCCAACGCGCCAGTGTCAAGAGCCGAGTTCTCCAAGATGATCGACAGTATTATGAAATACATAGAACAAGGTAGCAATAATTTTTCAGATTTAAATGCAGAGCAATGGTATTACGACGCCATGGTTAAGCTGAATAAAGCAGGAGTGTTGAATGGGATTGATGGAAAGGCATTGCCTAACCAAACGATTACACGCCAAGAAGCAGCGGTACTCATGGTTGCTGCTTTCCAAACCAAAGATAGTCAAAACCCTGTGACGTTTAACGATAGTGATAAGATCGCTGAATGGGCAAAAGATTCAGTACAAAAATTAGTATCCGTATCTGTCATTAGCGGAAGACCTGACGGTTCATTCAATCCACAAGAGAGTCTTACTCGTGCGGAAGCTGTTACTTTGTTTGATCGCCTGATCCAAACCCTTATTACTGCGAAGGGAACATATTCAAATGATGTGCAAGGTAACGTTGTGGTTAATACGCCAGATGTAACTCTGAAAGATATGACGATCTCGGGCGACTTATATGTGACCCAAGGTGTCGGGGAAGGCGAAGTCACTTTGGATAACGTGATAATTAAAGGAAACGTCCATGTCCAAGGTGGTGGCGAACATTCCATTATCTTTAATAATGTAGACGTACAAGGAGCTCTTGTTGTTAATAAATACAATGGACGAGTACGTATATTGGCAACAGGCAACACATCCGTTTCTTTAACTTTCCTGGAGAGTGGTGCATTAGTTGTTACGAAGGACCTTACTGGCGGAGGTTTCGAAACCATCGAAATCCCTGCTGATCTTTTGGCAGGCCAAGAAATTAAACTGGATGGTAATTTTAACAAAGTAGTAAATCATGCCCCAAATGTTCAAATTACAGCAACTGGTTCAATCAAAGAATTTACTGCTGAAGCAGACACAAGGATCACGGGTAATGTCAACATTAATAAAACCTCCGGTCAATCCAGTGTATTAGTTAATGGTACAGCACCTATATCACCTGGCGGTACAACGACACCAAGCACAAGTACAAGTTCAGGATCAACAGGAAGTGGAACTGGCGGTAATTCAGATAACTCAGGGAATTCAGGTGGATCCACACCCGGCAGTGGCAACCATACTATTGCTGTGACAGGTGTCAATGTTTCCCCAGCTTCTATTTCTCTGGTAACTGGTCAAACTCAGCAGCTTTCTGCAGCAGTAACACCACAGAATGCTACCAACTCCAAAGTTATTTGGAAAATAGCTGAAGATCGTTCTGATGTTGTCAATGTATCCGATGCTGGTTTAGTTACCGCTCTGCGCGCGGGAGAAGCAACCATTATCGCGACGACGGTTGACGGAGGATTCACTTCCGCTACTACCGTCACCGTAACAAAGCCTACTCTGGGCATCCAACTGTCTAAATACGATCAAATAACGGCTAATGATGACACTGAAATTGATAATGAAACAAAGGAGAATAGCGAAAACATCTCCATTGTTAATGCAGGCAGTTCGATGATTAAATCTCATCATTATGACGTCGCCGTTACTGCTTTGCAACCTTTACAAGGAACTGTCACCTCATCCGTTTATACTGTAGTTTCATTAGTTGATGCAAGTGGCCACCCACTAACTAATGTTTCTGATGTAGAAGTGACACTGGATGGTCGGATGTACAATCCTGAGTTTGGGGTTGGGCTTAAACAAGAGAATGAAAGCAGTTTTCTGTTGAAGCTGAACGTGAATCAACCTGAACGTATTGAAAAACATAATTTAATTATCTCGCAAGAGGGCTATTCGGATACGTCAATGACAGTGACATATCGACCTAACGGGACAGTAACCATGGATTCTATTGGGAACATAACAGGAGATTTGACTATTGGATCTGAGCTGACTACAGGAACAGTTCAATATCTAGGGTCACCTGTTAATGAAGAAATCTCTTATCAATGGTATCAGTCTGATTATGAAAACGGGCCGTACAATGCAATCAACGAAGCAACATTGTCCACCTATACTATAACGGAAGCTAACAGCGGTAAATATATTCGGGTGTACGTTTCAGCGGATGAAATTCAAGTGAGCGGCTCTGCTCTCAGTGCAGCTTTCGGACCTGTTCAGAAACTAGTAAGCGCAGAAGAAGTCTTTGCCGAACTGGAAAAGATCTTCCTAGGATCGAATTCTAACAAGAACAATATTGTAGGGAACTTGTCATTACCTTCTGCTCTTGATGCCTATTCTGGCGTTTCCATTAACTGGTCATCAAATGATGAAACAACAATTACTAACAGTGGCGAAGTTAAAAGAAACGAAAATGAAGATAAATTTGTAAAATTGAAGGCAGTACTTAGCGGTAGCGCTATAGGCACACATGAATACGATTTAACAGTCAGAGCAATCGGAACAGATCAGGTGAGCATTGACGGATTCGTTGATCCATATTTTGTAGAGGGCTATCCTCAAGCGTATGTTAAAAACGGAACAATTCATGTTAAATATGCTCTGAATTCATCTGCGGAAGTTTATATGGTTGTCAATGTTATCAATGGATCATTTAAATCTAATGTAAAATCAGTTATCGGGGGACATTCTGGCGAAGATATCATTATTTATGTGAATTCATGGCCATACTTCCAATTAGGTGCGGATCAAGTGAATGAAGTTCAGGATTTTGATACAGGAGTTAACATTACCAATACCAACAAATCAGAGGCAAAAGTAGAATTTGCAATTGTGGATTCGACTAAAAATTATACCTCTAGTGCTGTAACCAGAATTCAATTTGATAAAGCGGTTCTGGACAGTTTGGATACTCAACCACCTGTAGTTTCTAGCAAGTACATTAATGATGCACTGGATTCTATCTATATCTATTACAATGAGAAACTCGACCCTGACAGTGTTCCTACTGCACAAGATTTTTCATTAAGTAAAGGTCAGGTGCAGTCCGTAAGCATAGTTAACTCTACTAAAGCATCAGGAATGCAGCCAGCTTACGTGAAGCTGAGTGTCAGTGGTATTACCGAAGGTGACTTAGCTAATCTAAAGGTAAGTTATAACGGCTCAACCATAAAGGATATCAGCGATGCCAGAAATGAAGCGTTAAGTTACACGAATAACTCTATCGTATCACTTAGTCCAAAATTCACTTCGGCTACATTAAGTTCAGATCGTCGCACACTATTGGCTAAACTTGAACCGGGCTGGGATCCCTACGAGAATCCTAGTATTAATTTCGATACGTTAAAGTCTCGTTTTACAGTTCAGATTGCAAATAAGAATTATTACCCAGATATGGTTAGATATAGCTACGGTTCAACCGAGATGACGTATACCCTTAAATTCAACACTCCACTCGCCGAGGGAGATGGTGAGATTAAGTTTAATACGAATGGAATAACAGATTGGGCCAAGGATGCCTATCCAGCAGAGCTAGTATATGGATCTATTGCTCAACTTCCTGATTCGGGAACTCCAACAGCAAATTATTCTCAATCGAGCGGTAAACTCCTTGTATCCTTTGCGAATGGTTTCCAATTGGACAACTCATCCGCTGTAGCTGCTGGTTTGACATTAAATGTGGACGGGGAAGAGTTTAAACTTCGTGGTTATATCCTAACGAATTCAAAGAATCAAATTAATATTAACCTCAAAGATCAGTACTCTTGGAAATTCAAACAAGCTGTAGATCAGGGGAATAATATCCAGATAAAATATGTAAAATTGAATCAAGAAGACCAAGCGCAAATAACGGATAAAGCTGGTGCGTTGATACCAGATTTTGATTACATTCCAGTAACGAAGCAACCTTAAGAAGCAAAAGAAAAGAAGCGACGAGTTCATCACTCGTTGCTTCTTTTTTGCAAAATAAAATGGTTCATTAACCAAGATTGTAAAACCAAAGTAACCTTGATCACAAGTATTATTATTCACACTTTCTTTTCCTCAAAATGCATACACATACACCTTGGTTCGTAAAGCATCCCGGCATGTAATGGTACGTAGCGGTTCCTTGCCCGGGAGGGCAAAACAGACACTAATCACGTTGGCGCCCGGCGGAAGCTCTCGACTGAACTTGTCCAGAAGTCGGGTCATCGCTCCCGGGAACAGATAACAGATCACACAATCCGCATGTTCATAGGAACTGGTGTAGATATCCCCGTGCATGAACCTCAGTCTACCCTTGAGAGAGTGCTTCTTTCCCTTGGCTCGACGTAAGCGAACACTGAGATACGCAATTAATTGGGAAGACCATAAGGGAATTCTCGAATTCTCAATCCCAGTCAGCCTCTTACCAGGGCAATGCCTTACAACATCCAGTCCCAGTGTGCCCCATCCGGAACCTGCTTCAAGCACATCCCCGTACCCGGGAATCCGGTTCACCTCTTGAATGACCACCTGCCTGACGCGGCCGGATGTGGGCATCGGGGAAATCCCGTTTTTCCAACTAACAAGTACGATGGATATGACACCTATCAATGTCACCACGGCAATCAGCCATGGAATCAGGTAAATGATGAACATGAACTCATCCCTTTGTTATCACTCATTCATTCCGGCACATGAGACTTCATATATACACCCTTTTTATACACGGACTTGATGGTAAAATGTACACCCAGCTTGCGATTCGTCCGATAGATGAGCGAGTTAATCTCGTCGATCCCTACCGCTTCACTCTCCAGCATGCTCCGCTCCGGCCACACCTGAGCCACAATCTGTTCCCTTGTTACAAAGTGGTCAAGTTCGCTGTACAACAGCTTGAACAGCTGATATTCCTTCTTGGACAGCGGAATCTCCACTTCACCGATCTGCACGGTCTGCAAGTGGTCCTGCAAACGTACACCCTCACCCAACAGATCCGACACCCGATACTCCCTTGTCTCTCCAAGATCCCCTTCAGCGCGAAGCTGAATCAAGCCGTTGACGAGCGTTAGGCTGTCACCTTCGTCAAACGGATATTTCTCATAGGGAACGAGGCGCTGCCCGTTCAGTTCAGTTCCATTTTTGCTATCCAGATCCTCAATCCATAGCTGCTGCTGTACATCATAATGAATACGGCAATGCCGCTTCGATATCATCTGATTATAGACAGACAAGTCCAATTCACTACCGCCTGTGTAACGTCCCACCGTAATGGAGCGACCCTGGCTTACATAAGCGAACGAGCCGTCACTTTCCTGCCCTGGCGTACGAATGACGATTTTTGCCGTCTCCCGCATATTATTCTCCCACCTTCAACGATCACTCGATCTCTATAAGAGGTTGTTCAATAAACCGCTTTTGATTACAACGGATGCCTAACGGCAGCATCAACATCGAATATGGAATTCAGCCGAAATGTCCGTTGCTCACGTAGGTTTGCCTACGCTCCGCTACTCCATTTCTAGCTTCATCCCATCTTCTCGGTACTGAAAACCGGTCTTTTTGAACACGTACTATAAACATATCTTGAAGCAATAATGATAAATTCATCAGATTTGTTCCATTGTTTGTACCGCCATACATCAATATAGTGGTATACAGGAACGATTTTATATTTGGTTCTGCTCACTCTACTATACCAGACGTTGTGCTTTTTTTCTCATGACGGCCGGATATCTACTATAGCCCATTCAACAAGAGAGGTACCTTCCTATGAACAAAAAAAACATTTTCATAACCGTGCTGCTCGCCTTCGCCTTGTCCATGACATTAACCGTGCTCTCCCGTATGAACGATGATGGCGGAGAATCATTGAAAGGCACCTCGGCTGCCGAAACCTCATGGTTACAGATGAAGCTCCAACCCTAAGTCTACTCTATTATAACGTGATCTCTGCGCAAAACGTTTCACGAATGTCATATTAGGCTATGGCACAGACGATCGTTGTGCCCGACTTCATCAGCATAAAATTAAAAAGCTCACGCTTGCTGATTTACAGCAGCAGATGGGTAATAGGATAGACTGACTTTACAGAAAATCTGTAAAGTCAGTCTTTATGAGGAGGAGCTATATAGATGTTAATTAAAGCATTTAAGGAATGGTCGGACCAAAATGAAGGTCTCATTGAAATCCTTGCTTCTACTGGGAAAACGACTGCTATAAATAAATTCAAACCAGGTGCCTCCGAAGATAAAATTAAAGAGCTTTCGGAGTATTTTTCTACTCCATTACCTCCAGATTACATAAGCTTTTTACGATTATGTAACGGAGCCTCCTTGTTCGAAGACCCCAAATATGGTGGGGAGTGCTTCTTATACTCAGCCCAAGATGTTATACATTACAATGAAGCATCAGATAATAAGATTGTAGTCGCCCATATTCTTGATGATCGAATCCTAATTGATTTAGAGCGTTGGAGTTCAGGTGATGAACAATATCTGTTGCTTTGTGAGAGTTTATATTCTGTTGAGCATACAGGTTCTTTTTACAGTAACTTTGAAACATGGTTAGAACGTTTTATAATCTCTCAGGGCGAGAAATTCTGGTACTGGAAGACAGAACGTAGTTTTGAAGAATAAAAAGAAAGGACTCGGAGACAGTTGCAGTAACTATAACCCCTGACGGGATAGACTACTATGAGCAAGGATATCTTCATGGAAAAAAGCAAACGGCTTTCAAGTCTTCGAAGAGATTAAGAACACGAAGTAAAGAATTGTGGAAGGCCTCTGGATATGAAACACTCCCAGAGGCCTTCCATTTAGTTCAATTGAAAACATACACCAGCAATAACGCAGTCCAAAATTCCCCAACACATCATGGGCTGGAAGTAGAATCATTATATCAATCTTGTTCATCCTCCGGCATAGTCGGTTCGTCGTTAGGCTTCGCTGTCTCCCTCGACTGTATTTCCTCCATCCGGCTGGACACCTTTTGGTACAGGTAAGAGATCCCAAGCAATAGTACGCCGAAGCTGAAATAGGCAAAGATTTTGCTGCCCGAGGTGAGCATACCCACATCGTAGAACACCATTTTACCGGTGGCGAACAACGTTAGGCCAAGACCCAGACGCCGAATCATCACATATTTTCTACGGAATCCATAGGCAATATAGAGAATCGCGAGCAGCAGATAGATCAGGCTGAACATCAGCCCCACATCACCCCACTGGAACTGGATCGTCAGGAATACGGTGATGACCCCTAGCAGATATACCCCTGCGATAACCGGGTACCATTCAATGCTCTTGAACTGCCTGCGGATGCCTGCAATCAGCAGATCCCTTCCTGCAAAGAACACCCCTACGTTAAAGATGATTAGCACCAGCAAACCCACAATCTCTGCCGCTGTATGCTGCTGAACTTCCGGCTGAAGCGCTGGCATGGTTAAGGTGACAGCCAGTGCAATACAGCAACCAATGGCATGCAGGAAAGTCGTATACATCTGTACGTATGGATCACGCAACAACTTCACTTTGCTCAATCCATAGGCCAATGCAATGGTCAGCGCTGCAAACATGAGCAGCTTGTAGAACATGTATAACAGGAACGTCCCATCCACAGCTCTGGTATACAATTCATTCGATTCATACAGCACGTATAACCACAGATTGGCGAGTGTCACATACTTGAATCCGTTCAGGAAGCCCAGCTCCAGCGGGCTGTAGTTGAATCTCTCCCTGGCAGATGAGCTGCTGTGAACTGCCCAGGCATAATACAGTGTAATCAGCAGGGTTCCCAGCGTGATGCTGGAGTATTTTAACATGAAGTAAGAACGTTCCCCGATAAAGAACAGCGTGAGCAGGTCATAGTACACGAAAGTGATTAGACATAGCAGAACAATACCCCATCCGGCACGTTCCACCGATTTGAACCGCTTCAGATGTCCAAGCGTAACCAGCAGAACCCCTTCAATTAACCAGCCCATCGATAACCACTTGGCCCCGAACTGGAATGGAATAATCAGAATGGCAAAGGTCAGGGAAGTGATATAGAAGAGCAGAATGGTCTGTTTCTCCTGAGCCATATTGCGCTGAACGAATCGTGCGAGACCCAGATATACCAGGCAGAAGATTAATGCCAACAAGCCTTGAGCATCATTCCAATCCGCCACATCAAATAGCACGTATAACATCAGGCAACTAATGGTCGTATTCATAGCGAGCAGAGCGAAGTCCCACCAGGTTAACTTCATCCGATGTTTAAACGGATATGCCAGTGTAATGCCCAGATATAATGCAAACGTCACAATGGAATACAACATGCCAATCTTCTCACTTGGCGACAGCCACAAGAGGATAAGCATGGATGGTGTGTTGAACAGGAAACTGATATAGTGCACTACCGGCCATCGTTTGCCGAATGATATGAACACAATAATGCCGTTTAAGAGCAGCAGATAGATCATAGCTACATAGACAGCAGTACCCTCAAGCCCGAACGAGAACATATAGGAGAATAGCGGGAGATATCCGCCTACCAGACCGAGTGAACAGATGGTCTTCGACTGATACCTTAGGGACAACAATACAGAGATTGCCGATACCAATACAGACAGGGCAAGTCCCGTATATAACCCGATAATATGTAGTAAAAAATAGCTATAGAAGATGGACCCGAATAACACGGAGATCCCGCCCCCTAGCAGCCCCATTGCAAACGTCTGCTTTTTGCGGCGGAACAGCCACTCTCCTCCAGCGAGCATTAGAGCACCCAACAGGAAAAAGGCTCCGCTCTTCATCTCGTCATTAAACCAGGTCGAGTACGAGTATCGAAACGCTGCTCCAACCCCCAGAATGAGGAGCAGGATGGCTACTTTGTTGATCCAGCTAAGTCCAATCTTCATCTCCATGCGATTCTGCTTGATCCGGCGCTGAATGGTCTCTTCGCTCAATCCCTCCTCCGCCATCTGCTCATATCCATGTTCCATATGCCCACGTAGAGCCTCTTCTCGTTCCCATACGGCTCGCTTGTGTGATTCAATGCGCTCCTTCACCTCTGCCGCCAGGTAAGCAATCCTCTCCTTCATTTGTTGGGAATCCTCTTGTAACTCCTGTGCTGCCTGGTTGTACAGCGCGTTCAGGTTGGACTTGGTTCGATGTTCATGGAAGGCAACTCGATCATTATGTACCGCCGTTTTTCCTTGAAAATACGTTTCCATCTTCTCCCGCGATACCCGGATCAGATTAAGCTTCTCATCCAACATCTGTTCAGATAACGCCATGCGAAGACGTGCATTCTCTTCTTCCATCTTGCGCGAGCGAAGTTCAAGCTGGTGCAGCTTGAGCTTCTGGGCTTCGTACTGTTCTTGTAACTGTTCATTCTTAACGATCAGATCATCGGACTGGTATTCCTGGAGCAAGGCGTGATACTCCTTCGCCAGCTGTTTCTGCTGCTCCTGAACCTGTTCAAGCCGATCCTTAAAATCCTTCATGTACTTCCTCCATTGGTTGGTGTTTAATCTTTTCCCTGTATTTTACTATATGTATGCCATAAAAAGAGCTTTTATTTTCCAGTTACTAATCATTCGCTACAGCTAGGCAACAAAAATAAAAACATCAGCATTCCCGGTTTTTGCAATCAAAAACTCAAGGATTTACTGATGTTTTCTAGAATAGAAGTTATCTTTTCATTTAAGGAAATTAGTGAATTGCTTTCGGAATTGGTTTCTTCAGGAATACACCGTAAGAGACAGCGCCCATGAGAAGCAGACCTGCTCCCAGCAAGAATACATTGTTGAAGCTGCCCGTCGTATCCAGAATGTATCCGGTTACAATTGGAGCAAGCGCTGCGCCGAGAAATCCGCCAAAGTTCTGGATGGCCCCAAGTGAGGCTACCTGTTCACCCGGTGCAATATCTGCTGCCAGAGTCCAGATAACACCTGATGGCAGTTGGGATGCGAAGTAACCTACAGACAGAAGCACAATGCTCACAACAGTACTGTCAATAAACGGAATGGGTGCTACCGAAGCAGCTGCCAGAACAGCCCCACCTACGATGGGAACTTTCCGCGAAGTGACCACATTGACTCCTTTTCGAATGAAAAAGTCTGAGATAAATCCGCCTAACAGTACACCGATAATACCGGCTACGAACGGAATAGAGGCAATCCAGCCTGTCTCTTTCAACGTAAAGCCCTGCTCCTTCTCCAGATAACTCGGCAGCCAAGTGAGGTATACCCAGATCGTAAACATGATGCCGAAATTGCCGATAATCATAAACCAAGTGCTTTTGTGCTTGAACAGCGATCCCCAGTTTGCTTTGGGTGCGTCTGCTGCCGCACTTGCATTCGCGTTCTCGCTCTGATCGGCAACCGCATCCGGGCCTTTGATCAATTGCTTCTCCGCAAAAGTCGGATCTCGGTACACCTTGATCCAGATGAGCATGATGATCAGACCAATGACACCGACAAAAATGAACATGCCTCTCCACGTCATTGTTAACATCAGAACGGTCAATAGCGGCGGTGCAATCGCGTTGGCAATCTGTGAGCCGGTATTGATAATCGAGGTTGGTAATCCGCGCTCACTTTTGGCAAACCAGCGCTCTGTCACCTTCAAGCCGGAGGTGAAGAACGGCGACTCGGATACACCAAGCAGCATCCGCATGGCGTATAACAGTGAGTAAGAATTGGTAAATGCACTGAGTATGGTAGCAATGGACCACAGTCCTGAAGCCCATCCAAACATCTTTTTGGGGCCAAACTTGTCAACCAGCCATCCGGCTGGCAAATTCGCTAACGCGTAAGGCCATAGGAAGGCAGACAACAGCAATCCCATCTGTGTGGAGGACAGCCCAAATTCGGCTGCAATGGTTGTATTCGCGATACTCAGATTGGATCGGTCCAAATAGTTAACCACTGCACCCAGCAATAGTAACAGGATAATTCCCCACCTTAATCCCACTTTTGGAGCTTGAGGTACTGAAGCAGGGGACGGTGATGTCTTTAAGGTTGCCATGTAAACTCACTCTCCTCAACACATATAAATATACTAAAATTAAATATTATAGATAAATATGGTAATTAAAGGGCGTAGATAAGAAGCACTGCCTTGTAATCTCAGACAGAAGCTTTTCAAGTATGCGTTTTCATAAGGCAGTATCCGATCCCTTATTTTTAAGGACGTAACCGATCTGCACCATGGGCTCACAACGATAGCTAGTATATCTTCCCTCTATCGCTGTGAACTTCATTTGCACAGCCAACTAACTTAATCTGATTAAGATAAATTAACGTGCCACGGCTACTGCCTGCAAAAATTCCTCAGCGGCCTTGGTTACTAACCCATAATCGCCAGTCTCTTTGGCTGCTTTGGTGATGTAACTGCCGACGCCAACGCCTACACAACCGGCATCCAGCCATTCATGTACGTTTTGGGGCGTCACTCCGCCAGTAGGAGCAATGGCTGCCTGTGGCAGAGGGGCAGAGATCGCTTTGACATATTGCGGACCTACAGATTCCGCCGGGAACAGTTTCACAATATCTGCTCCCGCTTCAAGACTCTCCACAATTTCCTTAGCTGTGAACGCACCACTGACAGTAACCGCCTGATAGCGATTAGCTACCTTAATCATATCTGGGTTGAGCTGAGGACTAACCAACATCTCGGCCCCCGCCAATATCGCTGCACGTGCCGTCTCACCATCCAATATTGTGCCCGCCCCAATCAGAATGCCTTGGGATGCATATTTGCGAGACAACACCTTGATTACATCCAAAGCTCCCGGAACACTCATCGTAATTTCAAGCGCCCGAATACCTCCTGCAATCGCCGCTTCTGCAACGGATAATGCTTCTTCTTCACTGTCCGAACGGATAATCAATACGATTCCGGTTTCAGCGATGATTTTCATGTTTTCCAGCTTTCTCCACATCCAAATAACCTCCTGATTCCCGTTGTGCCTATTAATGGGGTTAAATTCAATTCAATTTACTCTTCTGTCTTGGGATACAGTCGATCACCGCTATAACCCAGTTGGCCCGAAAGCTTCCAAGCAGCTTCCTTGACCAGTCGTACAATGTTCTCCTCACGTTCAGGAGTCATATTGGAATACATGCTGGCAACGCTGATTGCGGCGACAGGCTCATTCCACTGATCATAGACAGCAGAGCCGATGCAATACATCTCCAGATGGTCCTCCCGGTCATCAATTGAGTAGCCACGCTCCCGAATCTCCTGCATATCTTGCAAAATATCAGGAATGGTTACTTTGGAGAAGGATGTACGCGAAGGGAGTTCACCGCTACCTACAATCTCCAGCACCTTGCCGATGGGGAGCGCTGCCAGCAAAGCTTTGCCTAGCCCAGTTGTATGCATATATCTGCGGGAACCGAGTTTCGCTGTTGGTCGCATAACTGAATAGCTCTCGGCCTTGTCGAGATATACAATCCGCCCCTTATCCTCAATCCCGAGAAATGCAGTGCTTCCCGTTTGGCGATTTAGTTCTTGAAGCAAAGGTCTTGCCATATGAGGAATACCCATATTGGACAAGTACGCCATACCTGTCTCAAACACGGCAATGCCCAGCCGGTAGGTTTTGAGACGAGCATCATCCATTTCGATAAACCCCTTATGCAGCAAGGTCTGTACCAGTTCAAACCCGCTGCTCTTAGGCATGCTCATTTGTTTGCAGATCTCATTCAGTGTTAATGGAGCACCACTTTTGGCAAATAGAACGAGTAGATCCGCGACTCGTTCAGCAGATTTATTCATGCGAATATTGTCCATATTGTCTCCTTAAAAATCTTCGACGTCGAAGTTCGCATATGTGAACTTAATTCACATCACCGAACGATGCCCTCATTATAGATCAGCCGTACAGAAAATATCAACCGCTTTCTTAAAACTTTTTTTGTCCACTATTTCATCAAAAAGGATTGTATTTCTGTAGAAAACGGTATACTCTAATAGAAATTGTTCACTGATGTGAATATAGTTCACATATACGAACCGATAACGTAAGCATTTATTGCAATTCCATATCATCTGGATCTACTTTAGAGGGGGTACATCTAATCTATGAAACCTGTCCTTATTTTTTTGATCGGCCCCGCCGGATCGGGCAAGTCTACCATAGGCAAAAAACTGGCTGCTGGGCATCCATTTTGTTATCTGGATAAAGATGTTGTATGTAACACTTTTACGGGGAAGCTTTTGGAGGCACAGGGCTATTCGCCTCATGAACGTGATGGTAACACCTATTACCGCGATACCGTTATGGACCTCGAATATGAGACATTGTTAAACGTGGCGAATGACAATCTGCAATTAGGTAGGTCTGTCATCTTGGATGCACCATTTGTCGGTTACTTTAGCGAAAGCGATTACATTAATCTTTTGACTGCCAAATATGAGTGGGAATCTGTCATACCTGTGGTGTTGAGGGTTGAGGTAGATGTGAATGTTCTTCAACAACGGCTTCAGAGCCGTGGTCTGGAACGGGACCGGTGGAAGCTGGATCACTGGGATACCTTTGTCCAGGGAATGCAAGCTAACACATGTATGTGGGAGAATATCGAAGTCATTTCTGTAGACAACAGCTCAGATGAATTTGATCTTAGCGATCTGACTGCTCTATTACCTAAGTCAGCCGCCATGTCGTCTTGAAGTCCATAGAACGGTAATGACTGAGGAGACTGAAGTCAAAGCTCGTCAACGTAGCACCGTTATGCCATAAAAAAAGCACACGGGAGAGCATACTCTCTTCCGTGTACTTTGCTATATCTTATTGGCACAAAAACCAATCTATTTTTTTCTACTCTAACCGCCACTACTGTACTACTACTACTACTACTATTACTACGGGGTATCGCTATTCCTGCAAAAAATTCTTCTGCTGCTTCTGTACTAGGTTTTATCCGCCGCACCGTTCTCGTCGGTTGTCTCCGGTTCAATAATCTCGGTCGCATCCGGGTCCAGCCAACTGGCGATCATGCCACGCACATATTGCAGATCGTCCTCTGACAGGTCATAGTACCATGTACCACTGCGCATCGCGCCATCACCCTTCAGCATATAGTTGCTGATCGTGGGTGCATTGTCTTTCATATATAAGGACTCGGCAAACTTCACGATGAAGTCCGAAGTCATGTTGGTTGTAAAATTCGATCCGGCAATCTGGATGACGTCCGGGATCTTGGTCAGATTTTTGACCTCCAGCGCACGATTCATGAAGGCACTTAGGAAAATCCGGTGACGCATCGTCCGATTGAAATCGGAATCTTCCCGGTAACGCACATAACCAAGCGCTTCTTCGCCGCTATAGATCGGTTTGTTGGCTTCAACGAAAAGTTTCTCATGCGCTTTTGATTTGTTCTCGATGTTTTTCTTGATCGGCAGTTCAACACCACCCACCGCATCAACAATATCCTTGAGCCCATTAAAATTAATCGCGGCATAGAAATCCACTTTGTTCCCGAGCAAATTCTCCACCGTATCCATCGCCATCTTGGCTTCACCGTGGGCGTACGCTGAGTTAATCTTCGACTTCACATCCCGCCCGACAATCTCGGTATAGGAATCACGTGGGATGGACAGCAGCAGCACTTTATTGTCTTCTGGACGCACGACGGAATAGATGATCGTATCCGAACGGCTTGGTTCGTTATCGCGTTGATCAATACCGAGCAACAACAGCGAGAATGGGTCCGTATGTTCCACGACAGGGGCATCCTTATCGCCAGCTGGTTTAAAGGAGTCATCCAAGGCTTCCTTCACCGTACCGGAGGCGAACATATTAAAGGCAAACACGACGAGTTGCTTTTGATAAATAAATCCGAGTCCTCCGAGCACAAGCAGCACACTTAGGGTGATGATTAATGGCTTCTTCCATTTCTTCTTCGGTTTCTTCGGCTTCCGTCTTGTTAAATGTGCAGCACTGTTTTCCATCATATCTCCTTTAATAACGGGTTCTTAGAATCATTTAACTATATTAATAACACGTTGACAATAGATTACGTTATAATCTGCATTACATAAATGTACATAAAGGGAGCGATGAATGATGGAATATCGACGTTTGGGCAATAGTGGTTTACGGGTATCGGCACTGGGGCTCGGCACCAATGCATTTGGCAAACGCGCGGATGAAGCAGCTTCTACCCGCATTATTCATGCAGCGATGGATCAGGGCATCAACTTTATCGATACCGCCAATATCTACGCAGGTACCGAATCAGAACGCATCATTGGACAGGCCCTCACAGGTCGTCGGGAAAACGCGGTGCTTGCGACCAAAGCCGGACTTCCCCGGCATGACGGTCCCCATGGGCGCGGTTCCTCCCGCTACCATCTGCAACAAGAGCTGGAACATAGCCTGCGGCGTCTGCAAACGGATTATGTGGATCTGTATCAGATCCATACCTTTGATCCGCATACACCGCTGGATGAGACACTCCGCACGCTGGACGATATGGTCACTTCCGGCAAAGTTCGGTACATCGGCGCCTCCAATTACGCAGCCTGGGAGCTGATGAAAGCTCTCGGGATCAGTGAACAGAAAGGTTATGTGCGCTACATCTCTACCCAAACCAGCTACTCCCTGGCAGACCGTACGCCTGAACTGGAATTGGTACCGATGTGTCTGGATCAGGGTGTAGGCATTATCCCGTATTTCCCGCTCGCAGGCGGTATTCTGACGGGTAAATATAACGGACAGGCCAGCGTGCCTTCCGGCTCTAGAGCCGACACCGACCCGACCTTCAATCGTTTTCTGCTGGAGCATAATCTTCAACTGAGTGAACAAGTGAGTGCCAAAGCTGCTTCATACGGGTGTTCCCCGAGTGTGCTGTCTCTCGCATGGCTACTGACACGTCCGGCTGTATCCACAGTCATTGTTGGCGCTACAGGCACCGAACAGCTGGAGCATAATCTGGCTAGTCTGGATATGTCACTGCCCGATGAGCTGTTGACCGATCTGGATCAGATCAGTGACTCTTTCCGTCGCCGCGAGCCATTTGCGTCCTACCGAATCGATTAAAGTAAATGAAATGAACCTCCCGACAGATAAAGTCAGGAGGTTCATTTTGATTTTTGTATAGACATTATAATCATAAGCATTCAGAAAATTCCCAATTCCACTACAATCTGTAGTTTAATAAATTAAAAAAAATCTTATTATGGATTAGCCCTCTGTTTTTTGGCGAAGAAACTCCTGCATGATCTGCATATACTCTTCCTTACGATCATCCAAAGTTTCGAAAAAAGCCTTGTCCGACTCCTCAACCAAGTGGATTCCTTCAATGGCCAATCGGGTTCCTTCTTCCGTTGTGGTAATTATATTGGCACGTGTATCCGTCTGATGACGAGCACGCGTAATCAAGCCTCTCTTTTCAAGAGCACGCAGAACCTGAGAAGTCACATTAACATCTACTTTGGCAAATTGTGCAATCTGAACCTGAGTGACTCCCTTGCCTTCCTCATCACGTTCATTGAGCCACAGACAGGCATGCAACAATACAAATTGGGGCTGTGTCAGTTCGAGTGGCTCCAGCACCCTGCGTACTTCCTTTTGCCACATCGCTGTAACCTGCCATAACAGATATCCCGGGCTTTCTTGTGCGTTTTTATACCGTGAGCTTTTCATCTCATACCTCCATGATGTGCGACCTTATGCAACAGATTATGTACCCACCAGTCAATGAAGTAAATCCATTATTCATATAACGATGATGGAGATACATCCGTTGCAACCCTGTATGTTCTTTTGAATAAAATTAGCGCGTTGGGATGAACTGCTTCACCCATTGTCCGAATCCTTGCGGATTACGGCTCTGTATAAGAATGGTCCCTTCTCCACGGAACCGGCATACCAATCCTTCTCCACTTGTAACACTGGATAACCAGCCCTGTGAAGCCTTCTCTATACGGTAATCTACATAATGAGGCCATGCCACCAGATGAGCGTTATCCACGATCATTTCTTCACCTGCTGCCAGATTAATCGCATGGATTGCTCCGTAGGAAGACAGAAATACAGTTCCACGTCCACTGATCTCAATAATGAAGAAACCTTCTCCCGAAAAGAGACCTTTCTTCAGGTTTTGCATTTTGGTATTCACCTGTATGCCCTCGGTCCCCGCTAGAAATCCGTCTTTCTGCACATAGAGTGAATAGGAACCGTCCAATTCGACAGCTTCTACATCGCCCATGCTTGAAGGTGAGAGCAGAATCTCTGCCGGCCCGCCCGCAGCCGTTAGTTCCTGAAAGAAGAACTTCTCTCCGCTCAGCATTCGACCGAACCCGGCTAACATTCCACCTTCTGCTGAACCCTTCAGTTCAACCGTTGGCGTCATGGATACCATCGCACCGCTTTCGGCCTTGAAACGCTCTCCCCGCTGCAAATGTACCTTAAGCATCGCAAAAGCACCATCATATAGAATCTCATAGTTCACGGCTGCACCAGCTCCCTATTGTCAGAGTTAAAATCATTGAGCCCATTGTCTTCCAGAACTGCTGATTTGTCTCCGTATTCCTTCACAATATGTTGATCTCCCCAATTACAGAGCGCATTGAGAATCGGTTCAAGACTCCGCCCGTAATCACTTAATTCGTATTCTACTTTGGGAGGGACCTGATTGTATACGATTCGGTTAACGATCCCGTCGTTTTCAAGCTCTCTCAGTTGTTGTGTTAACATTTTCTGTGTAATTGCGGGCATAATACGCTTGAGATCACTGGTTCGTCTTTTCCCATGTGTCAGATGACAGAGAATGACGCATTTCCACTTGCCACCGATCACCTCCAGAGTAGCTTCAACCGAGATGTTATATTTCTTTCGGACCATAACTTGTTACCTCCCTGATGAATTGGATTACATCCGTCGCATGCTGTATAGGCACCAAAAAGTACGTAGGGTACTAAAAAGTACGTACTATTCAATCTATACTGAATAACTCATAATAGCATTTGCCGGTACGTAAATCTACATTCGGGGGAGTTGAGCAAGAAATGTTACAAGATTCAAAACGCAGCACATGGGCGCTGCTGGCACTGGCCATTAGTGCGTTCGCCATCGGTACCACAGAATTTATCAGCGTTGGGCTCCTGCCCCTCATTGCAGATGACCTGGGCATTTCCGTAACTACAGCGGGACTGACCGTTACTTTATATGCATTGGGCGTTACCTTTGGGGCTCCTGTTCTGACCTCACTGACGTCTACCATATCACGCAAAACGCTATTGCTTGCCATCATGATTGTATTCATCGTAGGTAACACGATGGCTGCGCTATCGACAGGCATTACCATGTTACTCATAGCACGAGTGATATCCGCGCTGGCACATG
This sequence comes from Paenibacillus sp. FSL R5-0749, assembly GCF_038595085.1. Lineage (NCBI taxonomy): Bacteria > Bacillati > Bacillota > Bacilli > Caryophanales > Paenibacillaceae > Paenibacillus > Paenibacillus sp. FSL R5-0749. Next base: position 6,493,478 of record NZ_CP152005.1, read on the forward strand.
GCGTATTCATGTCCATCGGCTCCACCATCGCAGCGGATCTGGTACCTGCCAACCGCAGAGCGAGTGCCATTGCCATCATGTTCTCCGGTCTAACCATTGCCACAGTAACCGGTGTACCTCTCGGTACACTTATCGGTCAACATATGGGATGGCGCGCAGCATTTATCCTGATTGTTGGGGTTGGCATCATTGCGATGATTGGAAACCTCATACTCGTGCCATCCACGTTGAAGCGAGGAACACGAACGGCATTTCGGGATCAGCTGAAGCTGGTTACAGGTGGGCGCTTGCTGCTTGCTTTTGCCATTACTGCTGTCGGGTACGGAGGAACATTTGTTGTCTTCACGTATCTGTCCCCATTGTTGCATGATATCAGTGGATATTCCGAGAAAACAGTCGCGTTCATTCTGTTGTTGTACGGAATTGCCATTGCTGTCGGCAACATCATCGGTGGCAGAGCAGCCAATCGTAACCCGCTCAAGGCGCTCTTCTACATGTTCATCATTCAGACCATCATTCTAGGTGTGATGTACTTCACCGTTCCGTTTAAGCTGGCAGCACTGCTCACCATTATGGGGATGGGGCTACTTGCCTTCATGAATGTACCTGGTCTTCAGATGTACGTTGTAACTTTGGCTGAACGATATGCACCACAAGCCAAGGATGTAGCCTCTGCCTTTAACATCGCCGCATTTAATGCAGGCATCGCCATAGGTGCCTATTTGGGCGGAGTAATCAATGACTCCATGGGTTTGATTCACACGACATGGGTCGGAGCCTTGATGGTTCTCGTAGCTGTGATCCTGACCGCATGGGCTAAAATGCTGGAAAGCAAGGATCAACATGGGTCCGTCAACATGGAGAAAGCTTCATTCTAATTTCCATTCCGATTTTGGGTCTCACTCTGATATATTTCCATGCCAGTCTTCAAGGGGAACCGGTTTCATATCGTATTTTATTATACTATATACGTTGAACCCAATTTGATCTACTATGATTTAATTTTGTATGATAAAAAATGATAATTCAGCTTGAAATCACTGATTTTTACACACTTTAAGGAGGAAATCTCATGACAACAGCTCAAACCGCACAACATTTACAATCCACAGTAAGTCTGCATAACGGTGTTTCTATGCCTTGGTTCGGATTAGGTGTATTTAAGGTAGAAGAAGGAACTGAATTGGTTGATGCTGTGAAAAATGCAATTAAACATGGCTACCGCAGTATCGATACTGCTGCAATATACGGTAATGAATCCGGTGTTGGACAAGCGATTGCAGAAGCTTTGCAAGAAAACAATTTGAAACGCGAAGAACTGTTTGTTACATCTAAAGTATGGAATGCAGACCTCGGATATGAAGAGACACTTGCTGCTTTTGATACCACATTGAACAAACTAGGATTGGAATACCTGGATCTGTATCTGATTCACTGGCCTAAGGCAGGCAAATACAAAGCAGCCTGGAAAGCCATGGAGGAGCTGTACGCAGCCGGCCGCATTAAGGCCATCGGTGTGAGTAACTTCCAGATTCATCACCTCGAAGACCTGATGCAGGATGCCGAAGTGAAACCGATGATTAATCAGGTGGAATACCACCCTCGCCTGACTCAGGTAGAACTCAAGGCTTTCTGCGAAAAGCATGGTATCCAGCTCGAAGCATGGTCCCCTCTGATGCAAGGCCAGCTGTTGGACAATCCAGTACTCACGGCTATTGCTTCAGCCAAAGGCAAATCCGTTGCACAAGTCATCCTGCGTTGGGATCTGCAAAATGGAGTCATTACCATTCCGAAGTCCACCAAGGAACACCGGATTATTGAAAATTCCTCCATCTTCGACTTTGAACTTTCCAATGAAGAGATGGATCAGATCAGTGCTCTGAACGAAGATGTACGCGTTGGACCTGATCCGGACAACTTCGATTTTTAATGAATAACCTTTTGCGAGCCTGCGTTGTTTGATATAACATAACGAAAAACCACCGGACCAGGAGCCGGTGGTTTTTCGTTATACTCTCTTCCCTATAGCCAAACCTCGCTAACACTGCATAATTCAATTCAAAATGAGGTATTGCATATTTTAACTATTGAACCTGCCACAATGCAGGGACATTGGAAGGTTCCCACCCAGGCAAGGAAGTGTGGGACTGCAAACATTTATACGTCTTGCCGCTATACGTGACCAGTTGTCCTACAGTATAGGCTGTATTCGCCTGCCAGGCGGAAACGCCCGGGTTCGTCGTCCCTGCTGCCGTTTTCACAGTCAACGCATTGCTCGCAACAGAACTATTCCCCGCCGCATCCTTTGCTTTTACCGTAAATGTATACGAGGTATCCGCAGCGAGCCCACTGATCGTTGCTGTCGTTCCGGTGACAGATGTCGCCAAAGCCGTTCCATTGTACACATCATAACCCGTTACACCCACGTTATCCGTAGATGCCGCCCAGCTCAGCGTTATGCTGGATGCCGTTTGCGCTGTCGATGCCAGGTTCATCGGTGCAGTTGGCGCTTGCGTATCACCTCCAGGCTGAGTCGTGGTGCTTACAGTTACAGCATTACTGGCTGCAGACAGATTACCTGCCGCATCCTTTGCTTTGATCGTAAAGGTATAGGAAGTACCCGCGGACAGACCGCTGATTGTTGCGGTCGTTCCGTTGACGGAGACAGCAAGATTGGCACCATTGTAGACGTTATACCCGGTAACCCCGACATTATCCGTTGAAGCATTCCAAGCGAGCGTCACCGAGTTGACCGTCACACCTGTCGAGCGGGCATTTCCCGGTACGCTTGGCGCCGTCGTATCTGCTGGAGGTACTGTACCTCCGGTAGGCAGATCAGCTTTCAGTTTATTTTGGAGTGTTTTGTTGCGGTCACCGCTAAGCTCCCAGAACATCGCACCGCCGAGCCCCTTGCTCTTGATATAAGCGGTTTTATATCCAATCGACTCCGCATCATCATAGCTAATAAAACGCTTGTTGGATGCATTATAGAGATATGGCACTTTGGCCGTATCATTCCAGTAACGCGTGTACCCGTTTTTGTTAATGTAGTTGGTCTCCAGATCATAGAAGTCAAAGGAACCTGCTTCCCATGTTCCAACGGAGGAACCTCCCGTACAGGTCTGATACTGGCCATTGCTCGCCTGTGCGCATCCATCCCAGCCGCGGCCATAGAATGGAACACCAAGCACAAGTTTGGCGGCTGGTACTCCGGCATTCAGATGCCCTTGTGCTCCGGCAGCCACATTAAATGTATTGGCATCCGGCACCCCGGCAGCCGAAGCCGCAGGGTCATAGTTCAACGGCGCGTTATGCGCGCTGACTTTTTGCCAAGCCCCGTTAAAATCGTATGTCATAATGTTAATCCAATCGACGATGGAAGCTATGTTGGCAAGCTCAGTATTTGCAGCATAGGTCGTCGACGCTCCGCTTGCAATCGTAAGCAGATACTTCTTGCCGTCCACAGCTCCGGCAGCATCCAGCTTCTCACGGATTTTGCTCAGAAGCAGCGTGTAATTTTGCTTATCCTCCGGACGTTTGCTATTACCATCCAGCCCGCCTGATACCGGGTACTCCCAGTCCAAATCTACCCCGTCAAAATTGTATTTGCGCAGGAATTCGACGGCAGAGTTCGCAAATACCTCCCGTGTTGCAGCAGTCGCAGCCACATCAGAGAAGCGGTTGGACCATGTCCATCCTCCGACGGAGATGATCGTCTTCAGATTAGGATTGATCTGTTTCAGCTTGTTCAGCTGATTGATATTGCCTGCAATGGGCTGATCCCACGTATCCCCTGCAAATGTCTTGCCGGTATCAATCCATGGATCGCCAAGTACGATTGTTCCATTCGGTACATTGATTGTCTGGCTCTTTTCATTCTGGCATGTCCAGGTCACCGGATTAGGGCCCGAAGGGTCCGGATTCCCATGAACACCGTTCCAGCAGATATCGGCAAAAGCATAGTTGATATGCGTAACCTTGGTTGGGTCGATATCCGTTACGTTATAGTTTCTCCCGTACGCAGCCCAAGACGGGTAGTAACCGACAATTTTATAAGAATCGGCTGCTGACGCCGTAGCGGGTTGGAGCACAAAAGAAGGAACAATGATGGATAAGAGCAGGGATAGACCCAGTAAAAACGTTGCAGTCTTCTTGAAAGCAGTGTGTTTATTGAAAGGTATCATCTAATACACAACCTCCTTTGTCGTTTGCGTACTCAGCCCATTCAGGAACGGACGATGTGCGCTCGAAAACTGGTTATTCGTATATGCATCCCAATTGATTGACCAGGTCATAATCCCTTTTATCCCCGCATAACCCGCAGGCTGGCGCAAAGTATAGGAACCGCCGTACGACACACCTTTGATTAGGTAATTCAGCGCCTTCTGCAGTTCGGCTGGCGTGGTATACCCGCCCCCGGCAGCCTGTTGGGAGGCCGGTACGCCGATCGCAATCTGGTCAGGTCGCAAGGCACTAAAGAACGGGCCTGAGCTGTCGCCTACATGGAAGCCTTGAAGCAGCATCTCCGCCATGGCCACATGGAAATCAGCTGTTCCTTGCGCGTAAGAGCGTCCATCCAACCCCACCATGGAGCCCGTGTTATAGTGCTGCACATGAAGCAGGGTCAGGTCATTACGCAAGGCATGGATGACTGGCAAGTAAGCTCCCCAAGGGCCGCCGTAGCTCAGATATCCACCCTGTACATAGGCCGTCTCCGGCGCAGCCGTCAGGATGAAATTGGCGCCGAAGTGTGACTTAACCGCTTTCACGCCTTGGATGAGGTTAATAATTTTCGGTGTAGTTGGACTACGGAAATCGGTATCCCCTGCATTCAGAGAGAGGGAACTTCCTTCCAGATCGATATCAAGACCATTGAAACCATACGTAGAAATGATTGATTTTAACGAATCTTCGAATTGTTGTCTCTTGGTCGCGTCGGTAAGCTCAATGGTACCGTTGGCTCCCCCCATGGAAAGCAGTACTTTTTTCCCCTGGCTTTGCAGGTAGGCAATATCAGATTTGAATTCGGCTACCGTTGCATTGTATGGAGTAAAAGCAAGCGTTCCGCTGCCATGTGAAATCGGTTCGGCAAAGGAGACATTAATGACGTCATATGCTGTTGATACGTTACGAAGTCTGATATTCGTTGAACCATTATCGAAGTTGTGCCAGTAGCCGATCAGCCATTTGCTGCCGGTTGGTCCAGGATTGGAAGACCCGTTGGAAGTCGTTACACTGAGGGAGGTGCTCGCAGCGGATATATTGCCTGCGGCATCTTTGGCTTTTACCGTAAAAGCATAGGTCGTGCTAGCTGTCAGTCCCGTGACTACAGCTGTTGTAGTTGAAGTACTTGTCACAAGAACGCCGTTCCGGTACACCTCATATGCCACTACACCCACATTATCCGTGGATGCATTCCAGGCAAGGCTAACGGAGGTGTTCGTTATGGCGGATGAAGTCAGACCCGCAGGAACAGAAGGCGGTGCCGTATCTGGCGTTGGCGTTTCCCCTCCCGAACCTTCCCCGACGTATTTCCACAACGCGGGTACAACAGAGGGCTCCCATCCGGTCAATGCCGTGTGGGCCTGAATACACTCATAATCTTTATTTTGATAAGTGACGAGGTCTCCTTTCTTGTATGCGGTGCCTGCCTGCCACTGGGCGGCGGCATCGGCTCTCGGTGCAAACCACAAAAGAAGTAGAAGAAATGCCAAAGCAAATGTAATAACCGGGCGGAATCGAACAGCTTGATTCAAGCAAAATCCCTCCTGTACTAAGGATACGTTCACCTTGCAAACAAAGATATCCATCGTCCACCTGCATCTGATCTATGATCGATTAGAGCCAGCCTCATTCAGCCATCTGATGTTGCGTGTCGCTTCACTCCCTTCCCTTATCAAAATGGACCTTCCCTCTCGTTTTCTCTTTCAGCAGACATCACCAAATTTTACAGGGAATTTACAGATCCTCACCCTGTATTTAATCAGTAAAATGCCTGGGAGATAAGGGATAAAATAGTTCTATTGGGGGCGAAAAATGTAATATGGAACGCCGAAAAGGCTTTCCGCCAAGTCCTCAGGAGACTTGAAAGAAAGCCTGTGTTATATATTGTGTAGAGAATAGGGCGAATCTTACCGCTGCTCCCCTTCCCCTTCAAAAGGCTGCCAACCATCCACGCCGGATAGAATCAGAGGTATAGCGTACTCCGCCGCTTCCTGTTCGGTCAGCATTTTGGCCCAGGGCACACGATCAGCAGCACGTCCGGCACCAGGCCCGGCACTGTTATATTCCGCATACTGAACGGTCTGCTCCGCATCTGTCTTGTTCCAGTTATGCCATCCCTCCCGCTTCACATGAGCGCCGATCCAGCAGTTCAGAAAACAGACTTTGGCATGATGACGCCACGGCCTGCCCAGATACACCGACTGCGGCGGAGCATTGCTGGTCAGATCACAGTCCAGAAACACATAGCCGTATCGTACATCCTCCGGCGTAGACGCTGCGGTAATCCAGCCGTTCACTTGTCCATCCGCAGCCTCCGCTTCGGTCAGGCGATTCTTCGTAAAAATCTCGCAGCCCTTAAATACCACCGTAGCCGAGCCAAAAATAAAATCGATATCGCCTTCAATGTAACAGTCTTCGAAATACTGCCGCAGTTTGCGCCGCTCGGCACCATCACGTGGCCCGCCAAAGTAACTTCGATCCATGGGTTGCTCCGGCAATGGGCCGGTGAAGATCGTATCCTGGTGGCCGATCAGACGACAGAGGCGAAAGACCGCCCGGTCTCCATCTACGTAAACGGCCAGCGCCTGACCAACCTCCTTGCCCGGCCCGGCAGCATTTACGAAGGAAATGCCCTCTGCCGTAAAATCATCGGCACCGATGAAAGCGGTATAGGAATGAAACGTATGATATGGCGACCCGTCCGGGAACTTCTTAAGTGCATAATCATCATACGTAATGATCGTCTGCTCCGCCCCGTCACCAATCAGATGGATGCCCGGCTTCTCCATATGCAGCTTCTCATAATAGACGCCAGCTTTTACTCGAATCGGAACGTTTCCGATGCCATTCTCCGGCAGCGCATCAACTGCAGCCTGAATCGTCACATAATCCCCCGTCCCATCTGAAGCAACAGTCAGACAGGGAGTCGATGGTTCCAATGCTGTATTCGGCAATTTCTGCTGTGTCATGGCAATCGCTCCATTTCCAGCGCTGCCAGCAGGAGTGGAGCCACCCCCATAAAGGAATCGCTTACAACCGCTTCGCTCACATAGTAGCTGTACGAGCCATCCCGGTCCAGACTTAGTCCTGCGCCATGACAGATCCCGTTTAACCGAACGCCATCAGCCGTCTCCTCCACCAATCTGGAGTAAAGCCCCTGCCATCCTTTCTCCGCCGCAGCTCTGAAATGCGGCTCCAGATACTTCAGCCGCACACCCTTGGCAAGTGCATATACAAACATGCTTGACCCGGATGCTTCCAGATAGTTGCCTTTGCGGAAGCCCTGATCCAGCACCTGAAACCATAACCCGCTCTCCTGCTCCTGCACGCGCACCAAAGCATGGCACATCCGTTCGAAGATACCGATGATGGTGCCGCGTTTTGCATGATTCACGGGGAAATGCTCCACGCTGTCCACAATCGCCATAGCATACCAGCCCATCGCCCGGCTCCAGAAGTGTGGCGAGCACCCTGTCGATGAATCGGCCCAGACCTGTTCCTTCGATTCATCCCAGCCATGATAGAGCAGTCCGGTCAGGGGATCACGGGTCTGGCGTTCGATCAGCAGAATCTGGTGCGCTACTTCATCCCATAACTCGGGGTGATCAAATGTCTTCGCATACTCGGATAGAAAGGGAGAGGACATATACAGGCCGTCCAGCCACATCTGGAATGGATAGATTTTTTTGTGCCAGAAGCCGCCCTCCGACGTTCGAGGTTGCCCTGCGAGCTGTGCGGCCAAGAGATGTGCCGCTTCTGCGTAACGCTGATCTTCAGCACCCTCCAGTAATGCAAACAGGTTTTTCCCCTGATTAATCTGATCCAGATTATATTCTTCCAAAGTATACGTGCCAATAGAACCATCTGGCTGGATATACAAGTCCATATGTTTTTTCATAAAATCAACATACTCTTGCTTGCCATAATATCGCCCAGTTCGAGCCATCGCCATCAATGTCATGCCTTCCACGTATGCCCATCGTCCCGAAGGGAACGCATGATAACCGTCCCCGTCACATTGCTGGATGATCGTTGCTGCAATTCGCTCAGACCAGGATAACTGCGTCTGTACCTGCATAAGCAATTCCTCCTTGAATGTTGTACTTACCTAATACATGTATGACTAACGGATAACCGCTTCACTCTTGCTTATTGTCTGCACATTGCCGTTGAATTGCGAAGGTTCAGCTTGGGCTGAACGACTACCGGAACATCGACCTGTTCATCACGAATCAACGATACAATCAGCTCCGCTGCCTGCACGGCCAGTTCATCCAGAGACGGGCCAATTGTCGTCAAGGCCACTTCGGCATACTGCATATCCGGCAGATCATCATACCCGATTAACGAGATATCGCGCGGAACGCTGTAACCTGCCTCAAGCAAAGCCCGAAGTGCACCTCGGGTGACCAGGTTGTTCAACCCAATAAAAGCTGTCGGCGACTCCGGCCCAAACGCATGATTACGTATGGCAAAATACCCGTCTTCCCAGGAGGAATACGCTGGCAGCACATGGTCTTCATTAAAAGCCAGACCCGTACGCTGCAACGCTTCCCGGTATCCCTCCAGTTTAATGTTCTGCGAGTTGCCGATGAACCCGATTCGGCTGTGCCCCAGCGATTTCAGATGCTCCACTGCTTTGAACAATCCTTCTTTGCGATCAATCTTAATGTAAGGAGAGTTCGGCGCTTCATCTGTACCCAGCACAAAACATGGCATGTTGAGTGTCGCAAACTTTTTCCAGAACATCTCCCGATTGTCCAGTGCATAGTCCCACAGAATACATCCGTCCACACGCAGCTGGCTGAAGACATCCACACCATCATCCGCTACAACCAGGATCATCTGATACCCCCGCTTCTTCAGCTCGGTGTGCAGACGGCCGGAGATGTTCGAGAATAACGGATTGCTCAGTTCATCCAGCACAAAGCCGATGATATTGCTTCTGCCGGTGGAAAGTTGCCGGGCCAGCATATTTTTCCGATATTGATGTTTCTCCGCGACCGCAAGCACCTTCTGCTTCGTAGCCGGTTTGATTCGGGGATCATCATTCAGCGCCTTGGATACCGTGCTATAGCTCACCCCCGCCAGTTTGGCAATGTCTTTAATGGTTATCAAAATCAATCAACACCTCTCATACGCCTGAAACCCTATTTCCTATTTCTGTGCAGCCTTATAACGATCATATTGTGCCTGTCTGCCCGCAATAACCTGCTCTATATTCATCTTCTTCAACGTCTCAATATAACTGTCAAACTGATCCAGACTGGCATCACCGCTAATAAACTTGAAGTTCATCTCTTCCACATATGTGGTAATGTCAGGCATCGCCATGCTCTCCACGCTCGCTTCATCCGGCAGGGCATAGACAAACGGGAACGGTTCACGGACATACGGCTCCAGTTCCTTATCCATCTTCGCATGCCAAGGAGCCACAACGGAATCGGCAGAATCGGTCGATTGAATGTTCGGCAGATTCACCGGTCCGATGCCGAGTTTCTGAATGTATTCATTGTCCTTGCCTTTGTCCGTAAATGTCTTCACGCCATTCTCTTCCGTATACGTGTCATCCTTGATGCCCCACGTATAATATGTCTGTGCCTCTTCACTTACCGCATAATCCAGGAAGCGGAAAGCCAGCTCCGGATTTTTGCTATCCCGCGTGATACCGAAGATGCCGCTAACCGGGGTACGTCCTACGTAAAACTGATCGCCATGCGGTCCTTTCAGTGGCAGAATGCCTTTGATGATTGGCTCTTCCGGATTGTAATCCTTGAACAGCGGGCTGTAGACCATCGACATGTACCAGCTGAAATTAAACGTTGCGCCGGTCACATCCTGAGAGATCCGCGATGTGACCTGATCACTCGTGGTACTCGCATAATCTACCCCAAGCAGACCTTCCTTGTACAGTCCATTCAGATAGGTCAGGTACTCCTTGTATGCCGGCTCAAAATAGCTGAAATGCACCTTGCCCTGATCGTCTGCATAAAACTGATTGGACAGATCAAGTCCAAATGCAGGGCCAAAGGCCATGGACACAAATTTCGCTTCCATGGACAGCGGAATCTCATCGGCTTTTCCGTTGCCGTTCGGGTCGTCTGTCTTGAACTTGCGCAGCATTGCCGTAAACTCATCCAACGTGGTCGGCTCGCTTAATCCAAGCTTATCAAGCCAGCGCACATTGACCATAAATACCGGCATGTAGTTGCGGGTTAGCGTCTGCTGCGGGACATAATACATTTTACCATCTGGCGTCGTTAAACTGGCTTTGACCGAAGGCGACTTTTCATATATTTTTTTCAGATTCACGCCGTATTTCTCCACCAGATCATTAATCGGAATGAATAGACCGCTGTTGATGTACTTCATCAGTTGATCCTGATCCGGCAGGTACACGATATCGGGCAAGCCGGTACCGGCAGCCAGCCTCGGATTTACGGCATCCGCATAGTTCTGCGGTGGTATGAGATCCCAATCGACCGTAACACCGGCGTTACTCTCAATTTTCTTAACGATAGCTGCGGTGGAGAGATCCACGTTGGTCGTCCAGGCGTTAGTGCCGAGAATGGACAGCTTGGCATCCGTTTGATCCGTTACTGGCCCTGCCCCGGTATAATTGAAGGCCGGCTCCGAACTGGACGGAGTGCTCCCCGCATCGGTTCCTGCCCCTGTTCCACCACTACATCCCGCCAGGCTGATTGCCAGTATCGCTGCCATTACACTTTTTCTTCCTGCCCCTTTAAATCTCATCCATCATTCCTCCTTAGGTATGAACCATTTTGAACTCCCTTGAATGACATGACACTTAATAATAAAAGCTATCCTTTCACGGCTCCGAGGGTGATGCCCTTAACGAAGTACCGTTGGATAAACGGGTAGATCGTAACAATAGGTAGAATGCTAACTACAATGGATACATAACGTACTTGCAGGGTCGATACCGCCAGCGCCCCGGATGTCATCGTGCCGCCCATCTTCTGCATCACTTCCGGCGATGCCATGATCAGCACCCTTCGCAGGAACATCTGTAAGGGCTGCATATCCTGTTTGCCCAGATATAATAGGGCCGAGAAAAAGTTGTTCCAATGGAATACGGCATAGTACAGCGTGAGCACAGCCAGTGTTGGCTTGATGATGGGAACCGCCAGACGATACAGCATTGTCATCTCATTGGCCCCGTCTATACTGGCACTTTCAAAAATCTCATTCGGAATGCCTTCAAAGGCCGAACGGCAGATCATGACGTTAAACGTAATCACCAGCACAGGCAGCACCATGACCCAGCGGGTATTGTACAGCCCAAGCGAGGTAATCAGCATGTAGACCGGAATGAGCCCACCCGAGAAATACATGGTAAAGGCGATGAAAAAGTTCAGCTTGCGACGCAAGAAAAACTGCTGTCTGGATAACGGAAAAGCGGCAAGACATGTTGCCACAATATTCAACAGTGTGCCTACCACGGTGTACCAGAGGGTGTTGTAGAACGACACCCATAACTCCTTGTATTGTAGTACCATTTGGTAACCTGACAGGGTAAACCCAACGGGCCAAAATACGACTTTTTGTTTGTCGATGGCATCCACCGAGCTGAATGAAATGCTGATGACGTACAGAAAGGGATACAATGTGACAACAACCGCCAGTATGGTCAGCAGGTAGACACATCCGTAGAACAAACGGTCACTTCTTGATTTTTGCATACAGGTCTCCTTTGGTCCGGGTTATAGTCTTACCAGAGTGACATCTTGGTCAGGCGGCGGGTCATGGAATTGGCAGCAAACACAAGCACAAAAGTGATAATGGAGTTAAACAGGCCGACTGCTGTGGCGAATCCGTAATTCTGGCCCTCAATCCCCATCCGGTATACATAGGTGGACAGGACATCCGCCGTTTCGTAGGTGGCTCCGTTGTAGAGCAGATATACTTTCTCGAAGCCTACGCTCATAATGCCGCCAAGCGACAGAAGCAGAAGAATGACAATGGTTGGTTTGATACTGGGAAGGGTCAGGTGCCATAGCTCCTGGAATTTGTTGACGCCGTCGATTTTGCCGGAATCATACATCTCGGGGTCGATCCCCATAATGGCTGCAATGTAGATGATGGAGCTGAAGCCAAAGCTCTGCCAGATGTCGGAACTTGTGAAGATGGTACGGAACCAGCTGGCATCCATCATGAAGTTCACTTTTTCCATGCCCAGACTCGCGATGAGGGTATTCACAATACCGTCTGTTGGTGACAGGAAGTTAATGATCATGCCGGCTACAACGACAGTGGAGATGAAATGAGGAAGGTAGGTAACCGTCTGGGCAAATCGTTTGAATGTTCGGTTCTTGATCTCCACAATGCAGACCGCGAACAGAATGGGGATCGAGAAGCCAAACAGGAGTGGCAGAAATGCAAGCAAGAACGTGTTGCGCAGCAGTCGCCAGAAGTAAATGGAATTCACGAACTGTTCGAACCAGCGCAGTCCCACCCATTCCCCGCTGAGCATGCCCTGACCCGGCAGGAAATTACGAAATGCCAACAACACGCCAGGCATCGGAAGGTACATGAAGATGAGGTAATACAGGAAGATAGGTGAAAACATCAGCAGTAAATACTTATCTCGTCTGATCAGGCTGAACAGCGTAGACATGCGTTTTTTCAACGTGAAACACTCCCCTTCGCCACATAATTACAACGTTTGAATTTTTGAATAAAAGTGAACTGCCATTTCACTGACGTATTTGTTATCATCCCATCCACTTTTGGTAACAACCTATAATATTCTGCGTAAAAAGAGATTCTTGATCGAAATAGTCCTCCTTACATTGTAGTTCTTTCTTTTGAATCAATTGTTAAAACCATAATTACAACGTTGTAATTTTAAATTAAATGTATACGCTTACATAAACTTTTTCCCATCTTAGCAAAGTCTCCATTGTTTGGCAACAACAAAAATCAGTGACATGCTGCAACGCACTAAATACAGCCTCGCATACGCGAGACTGTATTGATAATCTACACTTGATTCCGATACTCCATCGGTGTCATAACATATACTCGCTGAAACGCTCTGTAAAACTGACTGACGCTGGAAAATCCCAGTTCATAACTGATGGTGGTTACCGAATCCGTCGTAAGGCGGAGCCTTCTGGACGCTTCTTCTACACGCAAATTTAATAAATATTGATACGGTGTCTTTCCCGTAAGAGTCTTGAAAGAGCGCATGAAATGATATCGGCTCTGATGCGCGACCATCGCCATCGAATCAATATCCATTGGACCCGTATAGGCACTGTGAATGTAATCCAGCACGCGGCGGAGATGAGGGTCCATACATGGACCATTATCTGCAACCGTTTTTCCATTTTCCTGCCCCATCAACATGCGCCTTAGATACATCTCGACCGCCATTTCTGTTTCCTGTACTTGGAGCGAATCCGGCATGTCATCTAACAAAATGGAGTTCCAGCCTCGGAACAGACTGCTGATCTCCGTTGGATCAAAAGTATGGGTGGGTCGAAACTCAGCTTGTCCGCTACTAATCTCCGCACCTTCTAAACTACCTAAAGGCGGCTTACGGAACTTGATCACGATGACAGCCGAATCCGACCCTATCTCAAAATAATGCTCAGTCTGAGGATGAGCAATAATCCCCTTGCCTGCGTTCAGAGGGTATGCGTGCCGTTCCTGTACCAGATGACATTGGCCTCTGACCGGCAACGTTAGCTGATACCAGTCATCATGCACATGAGGTTCATTCGCGAACCCTCCGGTAGCTTTCCATAATTCCAACCCATTTAACGTCATGTTTAATTCCATCGTTTCCTCACCTGCTGACATTATAGCAAATCGTGCTCACTTTCCAAGCACTTTTCACAAAGACAATGCCTGACCGTATCTTTTATCATAGAAAAAAATAATTCGAGGTGATCTCCCATGGCTCAGGCCACTTTAAGCAAAATGCAAATCAACTCTTCCGCCAATTGGGCACTCGCCGGAGTCAGCTTCGCCCATTTGCTGAATGATGCGATGCAGACCGTGGTTCCATCTGCTTTTCCGCTGTTTCAGCAAACCATGCAGCTCAGTTTCGCCCAGATGGGTTGGATTGCCTTCACCCTGAATATTACTGCATCCGTCCTTCAGCCCCTGGTCGGTTATATGTCAGATCGCAAACCCATGCCGATTCTGCTTCCCGGAGGCATGTTATTCTCACTGATCGGTGTGCTCGGCTTAGCCTTGTCTTCCGAGTTATGGATGCTGCTTGTTTCTGCAGCATTGATTGGCATAGGCTCATCCATCCTCCACCCTGAGTCCTCACGTGTGGCTCATATGGCGGCCAGCCGTGGACGCGGAATGGCGCAGTCAATCTTCCAGGTGGGAGGCAACACGGGACAGGCTATTGCTCCATTACTGGTCGCTTTCATCCTGCTGCCACATGGGCAGCGTAGTTTTCTGTGGCTGATGGGCTTTGCCCTGATCGGTATCTTGATTCAGTCTGTTGTCAGTCGCTGGTACAGAGACAAGCTTGCCGAGACTCGCATTCGTCAGCAACAGCCTCTAAAATCAAGCGGCGCAGAGCCAGTAGCTCGACCTGTAAGCCGCGGATTCATCGCTTTTACAATGGGCATTCTTATCCTGCTGCTGTTTTCCAAATTCGTATATATTGCTGGCATGACCGGGTACTACTCCTTCTATTATGCTGATGCGTATCACTTGCCTCTCTCACAGGCACAGATCTGTCTGTTTATTCTGCAATTTGCAGGCATGGTCGGGACCTTGCTCGGTGGCCCGCTCGCTGACCGTTATGGGCGTAAACCGATGATCTGGTTCTCCATTGCAGGCACTGCACCGTTTTCACTGTTGCTGCCTTATGCAGGACCCGCCTTGTCCATGGTGTTGTGCGGAATGATTGGACTAATTCTGATGTCCGGCTTCAGTGTCATCATTGTCTATGCGCAGGAGCTGCTTCCTCGTCATATTGGAACGGTATCGGGTTTATTTTTTGGCCTGTCATTCGGCATGGCTGGACTTGGCTCGGTTGTGTTAGGTTCCTTGATTGATGTGACCAGCGTTGCATTTGTTATCAAGTTATGTTCGTTTTTGCCACTGCTTGGTGTGTGTGCCGTATTTCTACGCAAGGACCAACCAAGAACAGCGGGATAACCGTTGAAACCTCACTGATGTTGTGACTACAATACACCTAGGACAATCGAGGATAACAGAAGGAGGGAATAACGCATGATTATTGATGTACAGCATGTCACTTGGAAAAGGGGACCTCTTACCCTGCTGAACGATGTAAGCTGGCAGGTTAATGACGGTGAACACTGGGCGTTGCTTGGCCTGAATGGCTCCGGCAAAACAACACTCCTGAACATGATCACCGGGTATCTCTGGCCGACGGAAGGCAAGATATCCGTGCTGGGCCATGAATATGGCGATGTCGATCTGAGACAGCTCCGCAAATCCATCGGCTGGGTCAGTTCATCTCTGCAAGAGAAATTGTACGGCACGGATCGCACACAATATGTCGTAATCAGCGGCAAACATGCCACCATTGGCTTGTATGACAAGCTATCGGATGATGATCTGGAACAGGCACAGGAATTGATGCGAACGCTGGGCTGTCAGCACCTGTGGGATCGTGAATATCGTACCTGTTCTCAAGGTGAGAAACAGAAACTCCTTATTGCCCGAGCACTCATGGCCAATCCGCGCGTACTCATTCTGGACGAGCCTTGCAATGGACTGGATCTGTTCTCAAGAGAGCGACTGCTGGATAGCATCCGTGAATTATCACAGCGTCCAGACACCCCTTCACTCATCTATGTCACCCATCATACCGAGGAAATATTGCCCGTGTTCGGTCACAGTCTCCTGCTTCGTAGGGGTGAAATCGTGAATAGCGGACTAACGAGCGATCTGATGAACACCGAAGTGCTGAGCAACTTCTTCGAGGCCCCTGTGGAAGTTGATCGGCACGGGGAACGTGTCTATGTCAGAGCTGCGGCGGATTCATAATTACGTGGTTATACACAGCACACGCAGCATAGGTACAGAAACTTAACAGTAAAAGCCCAATATCTTATCCACATGTGGATAGATTTTGGGCTTTTCAATGCTATATCTAGTGTTATCCACTGTTTTCTGTGTAGAACTTTCTACTTTTTGAGTATAACTCAGCTATTCCATCTGTTTCTTCTCCGCGATCTATTTCCGGGCAGCCAGGAACAGAAACAATGGAATACGCTGCCTGCGCAGATAGGTTTCCTCGTTTATAAAATGGGCACGTTGTGGTGTTGACTCGCGCAATTGTTCTACACGGAACCCCGCTCGCTGCAATGCCATAAAGTAGGATTCAATGGACCGATGCATCTTTTTCACAGAACCGCCCAGCCACTGCTGCTCACGGAATCCTTCCACAAAATACTGATCAACCACCCAATCCGATCGTGTCCCGGAGGGTTGCAGTGTCGACGTGATCACAGGATGTTCTACCGAGAATACAAATGTCCCGTTCTCTTTCAAAGTATTGTATATGTTGCGGAACAGGCTCTCCACATCCTCAATATAGTGGACAGCCAGTCTCGATATCACCAGATCATACGCCCCGACCGGGTAGGTCCAATCCTCCATGAACGCTTGCTCAATCCGGGCATTCAATCCTTTTACAGATTCATTAGCTGCCTGAATCATATTCACCGAACCCTCAATCCCTGTATACGTCGTACCTTCACGCTCCCTGCCCAGCAATTCTGCGGCGAACCTTGCATCCCCGCAACCAAGGTCCAGTATATTCTTGCCGGTTACATCTCCGATCAACTCCAGCATCACCGGCTTTTCCAATGTATCATTGGCGTTCTCCTGCCATTTGCGACGTTCCATATACTTCTCGAAATTCGCCTCATCATCGTAAAAGTCTGATCCTCTGTTCTTCATTCCCTCACCCTCCATTTCGGATAAGCATGATCCTCTTTACAGCCTGTATGAGTATACAGAATGCCAACCAATCTTTCCATAGTAAAAAAGACTGCCTTCTGAACGAATCCAGAAAACAGCCCTTCATTTATAAGTTGATGTTTCTCAGCCAAAACGCTGCGTTTTGTACCATTTGGTTTCTCTCCGGAATAGCTTATCTCCAATAAGCGAGATAAATGCTTTGACGGATATGACCAGAAATAACTGGGCATATGTGAAATAGGAGATGCAGGCCACAATAAAATTCTGCGTATTGCTTTGCCCAATATCTGCTGAGAGTGCGAGATTAATTTGTAGTACATAAATGTAGTACATTAATGCCCATGCTATTACGAGATACACGTAAACATCCCCTGAGAACTGGAAGGGAGAAATGACATTCGGATTAAATAATGCAATAACCTGATACACTAGATTCGAGACAAAAATAATATCCGATACAATAATAGCGATCATAAACCAGAAATAACTTGCAGCATAGTACAGAACATGCAGTTTAATTCTCCAGCTAGTACGGTCAAATAAATGCTTCACATTGTCGATAACAACCTGGTAATTTCCCTTGGACCAGCGCTCGCGCTGTTTCATATATACCGATAATTGCTCAGGTTCCTGCTGGTAAGCCTCTGCTTGTGGCGCTAATGCAATAAGCTGACCCCGAGTAAGAATATCAAACGACACGGCCGTATCTTCCGTGATCGCATCAGGGTCCCATCCACCAATCTCACGGATCAGTGCTGCCTTGATAATATAGTTCGTACCAGGAATCGTGCCCAGTTTGAATAACTCCCATAGCCCCGTATGGTGAACACGTTGGACCGTTACAAGTTCCAGATTAATGCAACGGGAGAGAAAATTTTGACCCCGATTACGAGCTTTGTTTCGACCAAATACAGCACCATACTTCTCCGGGTTTTCCAATGCTTTTTGTGTCAAAAACATCAATGCATTCCGCTCAGGCGCCGCATCTGCGTCATAGATACATATCCATTCTCCCCACGCCAGTTCAAGGCCATCATTCAAAGCTCCCGACTTCCCACCTGTACCGGTACGCTCCAGAATGGTAAAGTCACGATCTGCATAACTCGTCTTGGCCTTGAGTTCCTTCAGGTGCTCTGCTGTACTATCTGTACAATTATCTGCAATAACAATAACTTGAACTTTGTGCTCAGGGTAGTTCAGACGCAATATATGCTCAACGGTAGACACGATAACTACCCCTTCATTATGCGCAGGCACCATGACAGTCACAGTGGGGTAATCATCCATATTTTCAGGAATTTGAATTCCCTTTTTTTCTTGTTTGTTAATGAAACGAATAGCTCCAGCCATAATGACAATCGACTCGGTGACGGATATCCAAATACTGAGGATGGACATCAACAGCAGGAAATCAGCCATTCAATTTCCTCCGATCATATTTCCTGTTAATTTTCCCTCGAAAACGAAGAGTCGCAAAGGTTAAGATAAGAATCGTAATGGCAAAGAAACTGCTAACTACAATACATAATGGAACAAACCATGTTAAATAATTCACAGAAATACTCCTCCCCCATAGCATCTAGATGTATTCACCAATGAGATCTGTCTCTGTGTTCCGTTCCAGTGCCGCAATAACAGCATCGATATCCTCATACTTACTGAATTGTTCCTTCTGAAATACCAGTGCACCCGATCGAATAACCGTCTGCAACTCATTTCCCTTTTTATCGATGATTTGCAGATCCATCATGGCTTTTTTGATCCGTTGTGTCAGGATGGGCAAGTACTCCACATTGGTCATTGGACAGATAATCACAAAACGTCCTCGATCCACAAAAAATTTATAATCCTCAAACCGAATCTGCTTCTGTATGGTAGTGGATAGTTCAAGAAGGAACTGTGCATAACGTACGGAACCGAGTGATTCCAGTACCAACGGCAAAAACTCGATCTTGAACATCGCCATGCTGAATCCGTATTGCTCCGAATAACGTCTGGCTAGATTACTTTGCTTAACAAGCGTATCCGCAAGTGCATCCTTATTGCCCAGGGAGGTATCCAGATCAATCTCCGGATTACGCTCCTGAAGCTCCTGCAGACGCTCCATGACACGCGCATTGCGTACAAGACTTGCCTTGATAAAAGCAGCCACAGCCACATTGGCTGGAATGAGCAGCCACCAAGAGAACGTAAGTACACTTACATCCGCGTAGGTAACAAGCCACACAAAATAAGAGACCAAATAGATAAATCCGGCGACGACAGATACCCCGACAGGTATCACAAAACCCAGGATCAGCGCTCCAAGCGACACAATGCTAAACACCACATCCAGTGTAGTATAACTCTGATTCATATAAATCTTAAGATAGACAATGAGCTGCTGGATTACGGCTAATCCAATCAAACTCGCATATCCCCATGCAATACGAAGGATGGGTGCTTTATTCCTCATAGGTTTCTTCTCTCCAGTAGATTGGTTAGTGATATTTCGAGTAAACAATATATGACATGAATAGACAAACATTATGTTAACACATTGTTGAATATATTAAACGACATTTTTATTACTTTTTAAGTAACTTCTGTAATTCAGTTTCCCCAAGCAAAGGAAACAGGTTATCAAACATATGTGTGTTTCCACTAAATACATATCCGCCTGGATAACTGGCGTCCAGACTACGCATGCTGATCATATGCTTATACAGCTGTTTCGCCCATTTTGGATCACCTGACTGAACCGCAAGCAACATCGCGAGTCCATATACGGATGGAGATTGGTAAGATACCGCAGGTGTGCGAGTACTACGCTTATATTGTCCCGGCAGCTGATGACGGGTATTGAATTCTTTTTTTAAAAAAGCAATGAGCTTGTCCGGTTTACGGCTGGTCGCAGTTAGATGGTTCGCTACGATCAACTGATCAATCAGATTCACTGTGTCATCATATGTATACTCTTTCGTCCCCACATTGAATGTTTTCGGATAAAATATCCCGTCATCCGGCATACTCTTCAACATGGATTCGTACTTGGCATATGTGCCCGGCTCCAGCATTTCATGCTTCTCCATTAATTGGAGAGACGGTAGATCCACATAAACCAGGCTTAACATATCCGCGGAGTAACCATTGCCAAAATCGTGAAAATCAACATAATATCCTTTATTCTGAACCGACTGCGTCAGTGTACGGGAAATATCCGAGGCTGTTGCCAGTTTGGCTTCTCTTCCCTGTTGCCATTGATCTGCTGCCTTTAATAAGGCACCGACAATTCGGAAATCATCACCGAGTGCGTTGGTGGTCACGTGAGATTTTCCCTCAGCATCCAGCTTCCAGGCAATATATTTTTGCGGCATGAGGAAATAGGTCGTCAGCAGCTCATAGCTTTGCTCAAATAACGCCTGATCGTTCTTCGCTACAGCATATTGCATCCAAAGACCAAGTGATTCAGATAAAACCTCTCTGCCTGCTACAATATCCGCTTTTTCGGATGTGGCATCTTGCAAATAGGACGCAAGTAAACCATTGGGATTGGTCATATGCTCTTGGACAAAGGATACTGTAGGGGATAATTCATTCATCACGAACCGCTCCTTCATGAAAATAATGAACGCTGCTGCAATACTGACCACCATTATGACCAACCACGTTACTGTTTTCCGGTTCATTCTCTTCATGATTCCCTCCTGTACTTTTGCTATTGTGAGATAATGACTCTGCTCCTTGAGATCGGTTCGGCTAGGGTCTGGGATGTAGGGGGCAAGGATAGAGGTATTGTTCATTCTGAGATATTCATGTAGGACCGCCGTCCGCCCTTTTTGACAAATTTCCAGTCTACCTCGATGTTGTGGCGCATTCGGCGGAGAAGTTTAACCGCCGTATCTATCTCTTCATCCGTAAAGCCGTCCAGCGTCACCTGGTCGGAATGCTCTCCCTCTTTACGAATGAATTCCCATGCTTTCAGGCCAGCTTCTGTCGGATATAACAACTTGTTCTTCTTATTGTCTATTGCCGACTGTTTGACAATAAATCCATCGGATTCGAGTTTGCTAATCGCTCTGGCAGCAGTCGTGCGATCCACTTTAATCAGTTCAGCGAGCTGATTCGGGATGATTCCCGGATTCTCACAGATGCGATACAGGTAGAGATATTGTCCACGGGACAGGTTCAGATGCTGAAACTCGACATTGCTGATCGAATCCAGACAGCGGGCAATCATGCCAATTTCACGCAACACTTCTTTTTTATCAGTCAATGCGCTCACGCCCTTTTATAAAATTGTTGCATTCACAACATAAATAGTGATATAACTACAGTTAAATTGGATTAAATTTTAACCATGATACTCACAAGGAACGGCTGCAATGATTATGCCATATACCAGTTTATCATGCCCGGATATGATTACTATCGTCCAAAGGAGAAACATTCATGAATACAACGATTGTTGAAGTTAATAATCAGGAATTGCTCGATGCCTGCTTCGCCATCCGTACCGCTATTTTCGTCGAAGAACAAGGCGTACCCGCAGCGGATGAATTCGACGCTTATGATACATTAGAAGCAGAGGCACGCCACATTCTGCTCTACGTAGACGGTGTACCTGCTGCCTCCTCCAGACTGCGCGTTGTTGAGCAGGTCGCCAAATTGGAACGGATCTGTGTCATGCTCGATTACCGCAAACACGGCCTGGGCCGTGTGCTGATCAACAAGCTGGAGCAGATGGCCATTGCCGATGGACTCGAGAAAGCCAAATTGCACGCCCAGGTACAAGCCTCCGGGTTCTATGAACGTCTCGGATATGCACCTGCATCGGACGTGTTTATGGAAGACGGCATTCCCCATCTGCTGATGACCAAAAAACTGAAATAATGTATTCCAAAAACGCCTCCGTTATCACTTCTCAGTGATGTACAGAGGCGTTTTGTATTCAGACAACACATTCATTCGCAACCCAACAACGGTATATGGCACGCACAGACCCGATTATAGTAATCAAGTATGCTAACTAACTTACTTGCCAGCTCCGCGTTGTGTCTTATCCCAGTGCCAGACGGTCTGGCTCTAATTCGGCAGTGTTGTTCTTCATTTGTTTACTGCGCAACTGTCCGCAAGCAGCATCGATATCCGTACCATGTTCCATACGTACAGTGGAGTTGATGTTGTTCTTTTTGAGCGTATCATAGAAGCCCAGAATCGACTCCTCAGTACTCCGTTGATACTGACTGTGCTCATCCACCGGGTTGTATGGGATCAGATTCACACTGACCATACTTCTGCGACTGGACAACAGTTCAGCGAGCTCCGCTGCATGCTCACGTTGATCGTTAACATCACGCAGGAGGATATACTCGAACATGATGCGTTTGTTCGTCGTAGCCAGATAATAATCGACTGCATCCATTAATTGCTCGATCGGGAAAGCCCGGTTAATCTTCATGATGTGCGTACGCAGTTCATTATTAGGCGCATGCAGGGAGATCGCCAGATTGACCTGCAGACTGCTGTCTGCAAATTCCTTGATTTTGTCCGGAAGGCCACTCGTGGACACCGTTATGCGTTTGGCGGCAAGTGCCAGTCCTTTGCGATCCTTGATGACTTCGATGAAATCACTCATGTGCTGGAAGTTGTCGAATGGTTCACCAATACCCATCACAACCACGTTGGTTACCCGTTCGTCTTGTCCCGCTGCATCCAGATGTCGCTGCACATGCATAATCTGTTCGACAATCTCTCCAGCAGTCAAGTCACGGCTCTTCTTGATCAGACCGCTCGCACAGAAGCTACAGCCAATATTACAGCCGACTTGTGTGGTCACACAGACAGTCAGTCCGTATTTTTGCCGCATCAATACCGTCTCAATCAGGTTGCCGTCCTGCATTCGAAGCAGGAATTTCACGGTACCATCTGCCGATTCCTGTTTCACATGTTCGCTCAGCGAGTTCATGGTGAAATGCTCGGAGAGAACGTCCAGACATTCCTGACGGACATCGGACATCGCCGGGAAATCATGCACACGCTCTTGGTATAACCATTCCCAAATCCGGGATGCACGGGATTTCTTCTGCCCATGCTCCGGCAGCCAGGAACGTAATTGCTCTAATGTTAATCCATATATGGATGATTTGTTCATTGTATAATCCTCTTTTCGCAAAAAAGCATATGGCTTATCGGTCCTACCCAAAAAACCTCTACTCCGTATTGTCCCAAAATTGACGAGGGAAAACAAGGGCTTTTGCATTTATTCCAAGAGGTTTTATCCATGGTAAATCTGCACAACAGACCATATTTAACCCTATCGGGCCTTCACATTTAGAAGTGAATGATACCGGATGTGTGCAGTAGAACCAGCAGAACCAGGATCGGAGCCACGTAACGCAGCATGAACAGCCACACACGGAACCATCCGGAACGCAGACCGGAAGCTTCAGCAGCCGTTTTCCAGAAGTATCCGGCAAAGATCGTCACAAGCAGTCCACCTACAGGCAACAGGATGTTGGATGCGACAAAGTCCATCCAGTCGAACACGCTCTTCGATCCAATCGTCCATTCAGGCAACAAACCGAGCGATAGTACCGAAGGAAGCCCCACGATAAAGACCCCTAGCGAGATAATCCATACCGCACGACTACGGCTCCATGACAGACGTTCCATGAAATACTTCACCGGGACTTCCAGCAAGGACACGGCTGACGTCAAAGCCGCAATAGCGAGCAGGATGAAGAACAATCCGCCAAACAGGAATCCAAGCGGCATAGCTGAGAATGCTGCCGGAAGAGCCACAAAGATGAGTGACGGCCCTTGGTCCGGTGCAATACCGAACGAGAATGTCGTTGGGAAGATGATCAGACCAGCAATGAATGCATAGATGAGGTCACCGGCACCAACAGCGACGGTCGCTGCACCGAGAGATTGATTTTTATCCACATACGAACCGTAAGTCACCAGTATACCCATCCCGAGTGACAGGGAGAAGAAGGCATGTCCAAGCGCCACCAGTGCAGATTCCGTTGTCAGCTGCGAGAAATCCGGATTCAGGAAGAAGGAAACCCCGGCCCCTGCACCTGGCAACGTAACAGCACGAATCATCAGGATAATAAGCAAAACTAACATTGCCGGAATCAGTACCTTGTTGAACTTCTCGATTCCGTTCGAAACGCCTTTGGCAACAATCCAGCCTGTAATCAGAACTGCAACCAGCTGCCAAACGATCGGCAAATACCCGCTTACAAAGGAGCCGAATTGTCCAGCATAATCCGGATTATTAAACAATGTTCCACTGAAGGAAGTCACTGCATATTGCAATGTCCAGCCCGCGATAATGACATAAAAGGACAAGATGATAAATGGCGTTAATACTTGCAGCAATCCGGCTGCGAGCCAACCCTTATGTCCACCTGCTTTGATAAAAGCAGTAGCAGCACTTCCTCGTCCACTGCGACCAATCGCAAGTTCAGCCAGGAGCACTGGCAGACCGATGAGCAGCAAACAGACGATGAAGAGCAGGAAAAACGCAGCTCCTCCGTTCTCACCCGTAATGTACGGGAATTTCCACATGTTGCCCAGACCAACCGAACTACCAATGGCTGCCAGGATAAATCCAGCTTGGGAAAAACGCTCTCCTTTGCCAGCGTTGTCTTGATTTCGATTAGGCTTACTAAAATTCATTGTATCTACTCCATCACTTTAAAGTTTTCCCGTAATTATATACTACTCGCCTTGTCAGGTCATTCGAAATTCGAAATTTGTCGAAATGTTATTTTTTTACATATAAAAGCACTCGATCATCTTCATTCTCATAAGTTCCCTAAACACAGTATGTGATAAATTCTGTCAGGCCAACCGTATGGAGTTATAACATAACCATATTTCCAACCTTTCAAAACCCATTAGAGCGAAAAAGAGGTGTCCCTCAGCCACTTTGATGACTGGGAAACACCTCTCTTTTAAAATTAAACTCTTATTTCAAGCAACTCATATTTGATAACACCCATCGGAGCATTAACATGAATGACGCTGCCCACTTCTTTGCCCATCAGTTCTTTGCCAAGTGGACTCTCATAGGAAATTTTATTATCTGCTACATCGGCCTCAGCAGGACCAACCAATTTATATTCAATCTTCTCAGCGAATTCGATATCATTGAGCAATACAGTGGAACCTACACCCACTTTGGTAGCATCCATATTCTCGGATGTGATGACTTTGGCGTTTTTCAGCATCTTCTCCACGATCAGAATCCGGGTCTCCATAAAGGCCTGATCATCTTTGGCTGAATGATACTCACTATTTTCCTTCAGGTCACCGTAACTGATCGCGAGTTTCAGACGCTCAGCCAGTTCCTTACGCTTCACTGTCTTCAATTCCCTCAGTTCGTCCTCCAGCTTTTCCAAGCCTTCCTGTGTCAAAATCACTTCTTCATTAGCCATTTTTCCATCTCCTAATCCTGCTATCTATCTATATTCTAACCTATATCCACTCCAAAGGGTTAGCATACCCCAGAAAAAGAAGTAGCTCATCCATATATTGTATTTCACTACCATCAAAACCATGATTACCTCTTGAAATGATTTTCAGAGCTGTCCTACTAATTGTACCGTTACAATTAGCTTAATTGACGATGTTGCTTTCACCCGTTGACTCTTACAATGAACTCAGGGCAGCAGAAGTTTATAACCATTGCTTGCAGCCCAATATATATCCTGAGGTGATCTGAATGAACGTTATATTAAATCCATCTGAAATACAGGCCTATCTGAAACGGATTGGCATGAATGATATAAAGAAACCTACGCTGGAATACTTAATTGAACTCCAACGTGCACATGTGCAATATCTTTCGTGGCAAACGGTCGATATTTTTGCAGGTCGTCCTGTAGGAATCAGTCTTCAAGAGTCAATTCAGCTCATATTACAGGGACGCAGCGGCTACTGCTTTCATCTAAACGGTGCATTTAGTGTTCTTCTCCGCTCGCTGGGTTATACGGTTGATTGGCATCGTGGCGGAGTACAGCCTCATGGGGAACAACCCCGTGTGAATTCATTCCATCTCGGTCTGTCTGTCCTTCTGCCGGATGCCGACCCAACAGTTGAACGCTGGATTGTGGATGTAGGTCTGGGCGGAATGCCCTTTGAACCTCTGCCACTTCGTTATGGAACCCATGGTTCCGCTCCGTTCACATACCAACTGATGCCATCATCTGTTGCTGCTGGGGGATGGCGGCTTGAGTACGAACCGAATGGGCCAAGTGAAGGCGTCGACTATGCTCCTGAAGCAGTTCACGATCTGGGGGAGTTCATACCGAAACATGAATTCTACAGTCGGGCGGCCGAATCCCCTTGGCATAATGTATTTTTGCTTCGTCAGCGGAATGAGAACCGCAGTCATGAACTACGAGGATGTATGCTCCGAACCCATGATATCGAAGGAATTCGGAAAACGGAAATTCAGAGTTATACCGAATGGCGTAACGTATTAACTGAAATATTCCATGAACCCTTGGTGAATTACAGCGAACTGGAATGCCAGGACATGTGGGAACGAGTGCAGGCTGCGCATACGGAATGGAAACAAGCGCAAGAAGCATAATGAGGAAGATGCAGAACCTGAGGCCTTAACACGATATGGAAAACAGGATAATTATCTTGATTAAGCATCCGTATAGGGAGCACTTAAATAGAAATCACATAAGGGATTGTTCCATATAAAGGAAAGCTACTGATCCACGCCGAATACGTCCTTAGGTGATAAATGATGATAACGATTCGTGTACTCCAAGTTCCAGAAGTAATGCCTGAGGCATACTGGAATCATTTTCTGTCCCAAGTCTCGGCAGAGCGTCGCACCCAGGCTTCACGTTTTGTTCGTCAGGCTGATGCGTATCGCTCCGTGTTGGGAGAAATATTGACTCGTGTGACTTTGAGCAGGTTAACTGGCCTAAGGCCAGCTGAGCTTTCTTTTACCCGTAATCCCTACGGCAAACCTTCCCTCAGCCAGCATTCGGATGTACAATTCAACGTCTCCCATTCTGGTGACTGGATTGCTCTTATCTCCGGCGGTACCGATGAACTGGGTGTGGACGTCGAGAAAATAGCCCCCATTGACATGCAGATTGCAGAACGTTTCTTCTCTACAACGGAGAGCCAGTTCTTGTCCGCCACGCCTGACGATCGTCGGCTGAATACCTTCTACCGTCTATGGACACTGAAGGAAAGTTATATCAAAGCAGTGGGTATGGGGTTGTCCATACCGCTGGACTCCTTCGCCATCCTGCCGGATGAGGGCGGAGTTTGGTATTGCGAGCAAGCCGGGGCATATCGCTTTCTCAGTCAGCGACTGGACGACGGGCATATGCTTGCGGCATGTTCGGCTGGGGGAGAGCTGCCAAGCCAGCCCAAGATTGTAACCTTGGAGGGTCTATATACGGAGTTGATGTAGTGTTCGGCTAGTTGCGGCTTATTAGGGGATCGTGAAGTATAATTTGGATTTGGTTTTCAGGCTTGGGGTTTAGGGCCGGGTTTTGGGGGTCGGGGTTAAGATTGGGTTCATGCCCTAACCAACCTGACACGCCTTATGGGCTTCAATTACACAGGTCTGGCATTCTAAGGAACCCTACGCACCCTATATGCTCTAATATGTCCTTTTTCACGTTGATATTGCCGAATTCTGCAACAATAAGGTGTCTGAGGTTCGTTAGGTTCCCCTACACCCTAATAATCCACTATTAAGAAGTGTGAAATTCGTTAGAATTGCAAATATGATGAAGGAGCGGTCATTGACTCTCCTTCATTTTTACTTTTTATCAAAAAGAGAATATATCTCATATAGGAAACCATAATTTTCAAAAAAAAGATTAACATCCTGTCCAGTTAATGGTACTATAGGACCAAAAGGAAGAAGAATAGGTAATAATAATCAGGTATTTACGACTAGTTTCACACTACATACTTGTTAGTACTCGATTCTCTCTCCGATTCATTATTTTAGAAGGAAGTGGACAAATGCATATCTTTTTGCAAAACAGTGCAGGTGTAACCAAGAACGTGAAAGTAGGTTTCAGCTGGACAACATTATTTTTCGGATTTTTCCCTGCGTTGTTCCGTGGTGATTTGAAATGGGCTGCCATCATGTTCTTGATCTCCGTAGCACTTGGTATTTTCACTGCAGGAGTTGGAGCTTGGATTAGTGGGATCGTGTTCTCTTTCGTTTACAACAAAATTTACATTAAAGAGTTGCTCGAAAAAGGCTACCGTCCTTCCAACGCTGAAGCTCAAGCGGTTCTGGAAAATAATCAGATTATTGCCCGAGCAGCTTAAAACCAAAGCAATACACGGATTATCATAGCAATTATAAGCTTTTAGATTTTTTATTGTAGAAATACCAACCAGCAATCATGTTGAGATAAACACCAAAAAATCCCTGGCGAATCCGTCAGGGATTTTTTGGTGTTTATCAGATATCAATACTTATCCTTCAATTGCATAAGGATTCCTGCACCAATGATGGTAATTTCTTTGTCTTTGATCTTTTGCGAGATATGCAGCTCTGGGTACAGTCTTCAGAGGTAGGAAGATCTCCAGTACGGGGGAGATGTCAAAAGCGATCATGGTCACGGACAGCCACCCGTCCTATGGACCGCCCAACAGTCTCATCTTCATATACCAAAAAAGCCAACGACGTGAGTAACACGCGTTAGCTTTTTGGCTTTAAATTCAAACTCCGTTTACTTCTCGAACATGATTGAAGCAGGACTAGTCCCGGCTACGCAATTTGCCAAGCAGACGGATGATCTCAATGTACAGCCATACCAGCGTTACCATCAATCCAAATGCACCGTACCATTCCATATACTTGGGCGCACCACGCTCAGCGCCACCTTCGATGAAGTCAAAATCAAGGACCAGATTGAGAGCAGCCACAATAACAATAACGACCGAAATACCGATGCCGATCAAGCTGTTGTCATGCAGATAAGGAATCGAAATGCCGAAGAAACCAAGTACAAAGCTCAGCAGATACATGATCATGATACCGCCGGTTGCAGCGACGACCCCAAGCTTAAAATTCTCTGTAGCTTTGATCAAACGGGTTTTGTATGCCATCAGCAGCGCGATGAATACGGCCATCGTCAACAGAGCAGCCTGCAAGGTAATTCCGTTATACAGGGATTCATAGGTTGCGGAGAGCGCCCCCAGGAACAGGCCTTCTGCCACGGCATAGACGGGTACGAGATATGGTGCTGTTATCGGTTTGAACGAAATCACAAGTGCCAGAATGAAACCAACGATCAATCCGCCATACGCGAGCGGCATTACTTCTTGTCCGTTAAAGAACATCATCCAGGTTGCAAACGCACTAGCCAACAGGATCACCAGCGTAATAAACGCTTTGTTCACCGTGCCGTTAATTGTCATATAATTCTGATACCGATCTTCTCCATATCCTCTGTTCTCAAACGTGCTGTCTTTAAGGGTAGGGTTACCGCTACGACCGATCAACACAATCACCTCTTCATATGTATTTGGTATATCTGTGATACTGAGTTTGGGCGTTCTACGTTTCAAATTCTACTAGCTATTCCCTTGAAAGAGCGGGATGGCACCACAAAGGATCGGATGCAACCCTTCGATTACATCCTTACCTCGTGGTGCAACACTTAGGACATATGTCCTAGGCGTTGCATGTTAATTAAGATTTTATGCGTCTTAATTGTACAATACTTTGTCTACATTGTATTTCGCACGCATCGTGTTGATGATATACGTCTCGTAAATTTCACGATCTACCGGATCTTCAATCACGCACACTTCAATCTTTGTTACTTCCTCACGGTGGTTCTTGATTGGAGATACAGTATCTTCAAAATGCTTTTTGATACGTGGTCTTAATTTTCGTGCTTTCCCGACAAATAACAGCTCTCCAGCGGCATTGTAAAACATGAAAATTCCGCCTAGTTCCCGGGTTATCAGGTGAAAATCCGTAAATCCATAAATGTGGCTAAGCTGTGGATCAACCTGCTTCGTAATGGTTACATCCGGTGTTGGCACAGTAATATTAATCAATAGGCTCACTTCCTCATTATCTATAGGTTTACATCCTATCACATATTATAAAGGGACACCATTTCAATCTATAAGAAGTACAATTCACGCAATTTTCGCTATTACGACAAATATTTCAAAAAAAAGGTTAACTTCCCTGATTCAAAGTGTTACTATAGGGGTATGAGGAAGAAATTGGGCACTGAGACACATGTCTTTATATCTACCTCCGTCTATTGTACCCTATGATTGAAACTCTTTTTCATGCTGAATTCTGTTACGTGATCACGACAAGAGTACAGTTAGCAAGAACCTTAGCTTATAGATTGTAGATTCATCATCTAATCGACCCTTGCAGCAAGCAAACGTAGAAAGACCTAGATTCTTGATTCACTGTAGATTTTAAGTATCACCTAGAAAGCCTGCAATTATAGTCGTACTGAGTTAATAGACACACGTAGAAGGTCAGATAGCTATCGATCCTAGAGAGACTAGTCATGCAATGCAACTGTAGAATTATAGCAGCAGTACTATAGAAAATGGATCAAGTCTCACCACAGGCCCCGGCATATTGCTTGGGCTTTTTTGCGTTTACGCGAATAACCGACCACCTCCTCAGGGAAACAGAGGTATCGTGGTTCTTTCTGTCGGGTTTATAATATGGCAAGATACCAGTAGAGGAGTGATGGGATGTATTCCGATCTGCAACTGACGGAGGACCGCCCTGTATATATACAAGTCAAAGATTATATGAAGCGATTGATGCTCAAAGGTGGCCTGCAAGCCAAACAAAAACTGCCCTCCACCCGTGAACTTAGTACACTCATGAAGGTTAGTCGTAGCACGGTTCTGCTCGCTTATGCCGAGCTTGAAGATGAAGGTCTGATCTACGCGGTCAAAGGCAAAGGCAATTACGTTAGTGCTTCCATTGAGGCTCCTGAGGCCACAGCGAGCTGGCAACTGGACTGGAAGACAGAGGTAAGTAAGTATGCCATCCAGGCAGAGCAGTACGATCTGATGAAGCATGGCTCCGGTGCAGAGCGCGGCGAGATCTCGTTTACCAGCATAGCACCGGATGAAAAGCTATTTGATCTGCCGAACGTGAAACGGGCTTTTCTGGATCGCATGTCACTTGAAGGCGAAGTACTGCTGAATTACGGATATGCGCAAGGATACAGACCGCTGATGAACTATTTACTACGATATATGGAGAATAAAGGTGTTGACCTCCGTGGCAAGGACATCCTGATCACCAACGGATTCACGGAAGGTTTCGATCTGGTGCTTGGAGCGTTGCGCAAAAAAAGCGGAAAAGCGCTCTGTGAGAATCCCACGCACCACACGGCAATCAAAAACCTGAAGCTGCACCAGTTCCACCTAACCGGTGTCAATATGGAGCCGGATGGCCTGGACTTGAAGCAGCTGGAACATGAACTTGAGGAAAGTCCATATGATCTGGCGTATCTCGTGCCCTCCTACCACAATCCAACCGGGATTGTGACGTCTCCTGCGAAACGGGTAGAGATCATCCGGTTGATGAACAAGTATCAGGTTCCCATCATTGAGGATGGATTCAACGAAGAATTGCGCTATTCCGGTTCCCACGTATCTCCCTTGATCGCCAGCATGGGCAAGGGCAATGGACTGGTTTATCTGGGCAGCTTCTCCAAAGTCCTGTTCCCAGGTCTGCGGGTGGGTTGGGTTATTGCTGATACGGCGCTGATTGATTATCTGGAGAGTATGAAACGGGCACGCAGCATCCATACCTCCACACTGGACCAATCGTTATTGTATCAATATCTGAGCAACGGCAATTTCGAGAAATATTTGAAGCGAGCCCGCACGGAGTATAAGCGAAAATATGAATTGGTTGTGCGTTGCCTGAAGCAACATCTGCCAATGTGCCGGATTTCCGGTGCGGGTGGTCTGCATCTGTTCGTGCAGTTCCCGTCCGAATACAGAACCCGTGAACTGCTAGAGGCTTGTAAAGTGAAAGGTGTAACGTTCACACCAGGGGATACCTTTTATCTGGAGCCCGGTCAGGGTGTAAACACGATGCGTCTGGGTTTCTCCAGAGTGAGCGATGAGCATATACGTAAAGGCGTTCGCATCATTGGCGAGACAGCAGCTCAAATGAGATAAGGAGGATTTCACATGAAAGTTGGCGTAATTATGGGCGGTACATCTTCAGAGCGGGATATTTCCCTGCTCACCGGACAGGAGATGATTGCCAATCTGAATAGAGACAAATACGAGGTTGTGCCCATTGAGCTGAATTCCAAGCGCGATCTGATCGACAAGTCAGCGGGAATCGATGTGGCACTGCTTGCCCTGCATGGCAAATACGGCGAAGACGGTACGGTTCAAGGCACACTCGAATCCCTGGGTATTCCCTACACAGGCTGTGGTGTGCTTGCAAGCAGTGTATGCATGGATAAAGACATGTCCAAACAGCTCATGCAGCATGCAGGTGTACTTACCGGTGAATGGTTGCGAGTGAGTCATATGGAGGAGCTGGCCTCTATTGCTGTTCAACAATTAACGTACCCCGTGGTGGTCAAACCGAATTCAGGCGGTTCCAGCATTGGTACCCAAGTGGTAAAGGAAGCGTCCTCCCTGCCCGCCGCTGTAGAGGCTGCCCTCGCCTGGGATGATACGGTGATGATTGAACAGTATATCGAGGGTGAGGAAATCACCTGTGCCATTCTGGATGGTAAGATGCTGCCGGTGATCTCCATTCGTTCGAACGCTGCGTTTTTCGACTATGCTTCCAAATACGATGACAATGGGGCCGATGAGCAGGTTGTGCAATTGCCTGTGGACCTTCACCATCGCGTCGAAGCCGCGGCCCTGGCCTGTTATCAGGTGCTAAAATGCAGCGTCTACGCTCGCGTGGATATGATGATTCGGGAAGGCATGCCTTATGTGCTTGAAGTGAACACACTGCCGGGACTTACTCGTAACAGTCTGCTGCCCAAAAGCGCAGCTGCTGCAGGCATTTCTTTTGCAGAACTACTGGATACCATTATTGAACTTTCATTGAAGGAAAGACCCAAGGAGGATACAACATTATGAGCCTGGATGTGACGATTAGACACAGCTCCCCTACCGATCTGCAAGATATGGTCATTCTGATGGACCAACTCGGTTACCCCACCACTTACGCCGAGATGGAAGAGCGTTATACCCATATCTCTGCGGACGCAAACTTTACGACACTGGTAGCTGAGGTACGCGGACGCGTAGTTGGACTGATCGGATTACAGACGTCTTATCTGTATGAAAAGAACGGAAGACACTGCCGTATCTTGGCCTTGGTTGTACATGACCAGTTCAGAGGTTCTGGCATCGGCCGTCAGCTCATTCTTGAAGCTGAGCAATGGGCAGCCACGCATAACGTGGACTCCCTGTCTCTGAACAGTGCCAATCGTCCGGAACGTGAAGCTGCACATCAATTCTATCGTCAGATGGGCTTTACCGCCGGAAGCACCGGGTTTAGCAAGAAGCCTCAGATCTTACAACACACTTAACCTGCGGATATAAGCTATCTGGATGACACGAAAAAGAACGCCCCATTCAGCACATTGGCCAGTTAAGGGCGTTCTTTCGTATCCGAGGTACATGGTGGAAGGAATGATTCTCCAGGTAATCTATTGGTTATTCTATGTTGAATTTTCAGGTCGAATCAGTACCGTAACATATCTGGGATCAATATTTGGCTGACTGTGCACCATCGATTGGTATAATGGCTCCGTTAATAAACGGTGCTTCGCCGGACAGCAGGAAGGCAACGAGGCGTCCCACTTCTTTCGGTTCACCCAAGCGCTTCGCCGGATTGTCCTTCACGAACTCTCTGGATGCAGACTGCCAGTCATTCGGATTGATCTGTTTGAACGAACCGATGACCATATCTGTCAGAATGGCTCCAGGTGCTACCGCATTGATACTGATTCCGTGCTCAGCGTATTCAATCGCCGCATCTTTGGTCATGCCAGCAACGGCATGTTTACTCGCTCCGTAGGCGATCTGGTTTGGTACAGCACGAATGCCACCGACAGAGGACGTGTTCACAATGTAGCCTTCACCCTGTTTTTTCATTACAGGCAAGACGTGCTTTAACCCGTAAAATACACCTTTCAGGTTGATGTCGATGACTTTATTGAACATCTCTGTCTCGTAGTTCTCGATCAGGTTTTGCTTGCCTTCAATGCCTGCATTGTTGAAAAATGCATCGATACGTCCAAACGCATTTACCGTATCACTAACATACTTCTTCACTGCTTCTTCGTCGGCTACGTCACCTTCAATAAGCAGGAACTCGGCATGCTTTACCTCTTCTGATATCACACGCTTGGTCTCTTCCAGCGCCTTCATGTTCACATCCACCAGGGCAAGTTTTGCCCCTTCACGCGCGACTTCCACCGCAGCTGATCGGCCAAGACCCGAACCACCACCTGTAATCAGGACTACTTTACCTGCAAATCGTTCAGACATCATCCATAGACCTCCCTTTGCTGTTTTTGACATCTTCAACACATAATTACCCATTTCATCATTTGCTCTAATCAAACGGGGATCTCTTACAACCAGAAATTCAACCGGATTAGTATGCTTCTATACCCATCCAGTCATTCATCTGGCCTGAGATAGCACAACAAAGAGGAGCGCCTCCAAAAGAAGCACTCCCCATAGAATTAATTCATCGTTTTTGTTAGTCATAAAAATTTAAGGACGGTCAATGTAAATCCAGCCTGTTTCTTGTTCCTTATCTACAGTAGCTCCGAGGGATTCAGCCATAAAGCGCAGCGGCACATATGTCTTGCCATCCTTGCCTACATATGCGGATTCCACCATGGTTACTTCTTTACCAGCAACGGTTGCCTTCTTGGAACCTACAGTCAGAACAATCTCATCACCCGTGATGTCGTCAATGACAACAATTCGGTTCGAACCTTTGGTCCATTTCACTTCAGCATCCAATTCCTCAGACACGTAGCGAAGGGGAACAAATGTTGTATTCTTAACGGTGATCGCCCCGGCGTATTCATCATCCGGGAAGAGTACTACACTTTTATTCGTGATCCCAGCTTCATCTTTGAGCAATTGATATGCAAGTGAATTGGAATCAAAATTGCGCAGCATCTGTCCAGGTGTAATATCATCCTTCATCAGATCCATAACGCCGCCCGATACATCCACTTCATCCACTGCAACCGTTCCACCGATGTTCCACTGTTCACTGTTTCCACTTACGGTTACAGCGTTCAATGGCAGATCTTCGGAGGCCGGCAGCGCTACCTTCAGTTCAAAGTTTTGCTTGCGGATATCCAGCTTGCTGTCGAGATAGAAGTCCAATTTCAATTTGGTTTCTGTACCAAATACCGTTTTGAATTCTGGAGTCTCATTCAACAGGTTGTTCAGCTCCTGATCATAATTGACCAGCATGCTGTCCAGTCCTACTTTGATCATGGCATATAGTGAAGCAACGGCTTCATCTTTCGATTCAGGAACGATCGAATTCAGCGTTTCATCTCCCCCGCCTTCAACCTCGTTCACAGCTTCCAGTACAGGATAGAACACATCGTACAGATCTCCAATCAGGTCTTTCAGCCCTTGCTCATCCTTCGAGACACTCGTCAGGAACGGTTTAACCATGGCAAGCATCTCTTCACCACTGATCTCCAGGTGCAGCTTGGAGAGGCTAAGTGTTTCGCCATTCACGGATTCCTGTACCGGTGTTACAGAGATATTCTTCGGATTGGACAGATGTTTCAGGACAAAAGAGAACAGTTTCGGTGAGATTTCCTCGAGTTGTTTCTCCAGAGCCTTCGTATCCACCATTGGAAGAGCTTGTGCATCCTGGAACGTATCCAGAGATATGTACAGCGGTTTCTGGGCTCCATCCAGATCAATCACCACTTGGGACTCATTCATGGACAGGTGGAAAGGTAACTTCGTTCCCTCCATGCTCAGTGTACCTTTGATCGATGCTGTCTTCGCATCTTTCATTTTGGCTTGATCAATATCCAGAGATATGGAATTAATACGTTCGATCATTTCAAGGTCGTTCTCTGTCGCAAATTCCTTAGCCGGTTCTATGTTTATATTCATGGATTGTCTGGATTCACCGGACTTGATACTCGCACCATTGGCCATTGCTTTGCCAACGTCTACTCCACCCACAGCCTGACATCCTGTAAGAACAACCATTAATAATACCAGTGGCACTGCCATCCATTGGACTAACTTCCGATTCGTAATAAGATCCCCTCCTTAGAAAAATATGATTCATTTCCATTATGAAGGTATAGGTAATTGTTGTAAACGGATACGCAAAAAATAAACCAAAAGGCCGGAACATGTCCGACCTCTGGTCTATCTATATTTCAACATATCGTATGTTTCGATAAAAGATCCTGCTTCATTATGCAATACTGGAAGTTATTCTTGATCCTGATCTTCTGCGAGTTTCTCATCCGTTTCTTCATCTTCCGCAGTTGCGGGAGTCTCGAATTGATCGGGCTCGTCCTCTTGAATCGCTTTATTCTCTTCGTTCTGATCCTGTGTCATATCGCATTCCCTCTCTTCTACCAGATTGTCATGTCAGCAAGGCATGAGCCTTGTGTCTATCAATAACCCGAATAGGCACAGTTCAAACCTGTCTCCGCGACGGACAACCATTTCCCATCATTTCAGTGCCCGTTTAGAAAACATAAAACACGATTCCGTTTCCACTTGCAGCCGTTGCCTGAAACAAGGCCTGGATATCATCCACCGTCTGGACAATCTCCTGAAATGTCTCTTCCGCATCCCAATCTTCCATGACTGGATAGACGCCCTCAGTGATCATCTGTTCCAGACTATACCGCTGCTTTAATTCATCCGGTGTGAGCTGCTCCAACGCCATGTAAGCCTCCAGCACCTGCTCATTACTGAGTAAGAACAGATCCATATCCGAATAGTTTCCCAAGTATTGCTCACCTGCGAGAGGCACTACATAGCCCAGGGGTGGCTTCCCATCTACCAGATTGCCGTTCAGCGTGAATTGGATCATCTGCCAGGTTTTATCGATATCCAGATCAACTGCACAATCATGGACACTGATCTCCCCTGACTTGATGGATTCAACTAGCTCTTTCGTTACCACAAGATATCTTCCGGACATTCCCATACCGTTATCCCTCCTGTGTAATTGATTCTAATGTTCCCCATTAACCGTGCTTGTTGGTTCAGAATCGGGGTAATTCCTATCAAGGAGGTCGTATACATGAAAAAATTTGACTACAGTCTCAATTATGATGAGTTGGATCTGCGCAAACATCCTGAGCTATACACCGTAGGCCGGGGAGAGCAGGGTGTTCTCATGGTTGAGCCATACAAGGGCGAGATTCTTCCACACTGGCGATTCAAAACACCCGAGATTGCGACAGAGTCATCGGAGAAAATCTATGAGCTATTTTTGGAGTATAAGAAAAAGGGGGATTTCGTGGGTATGGATATGGCTCGCAAATTTCTCCAGATGGGCTATACACGGGCCAGACGGTATACGAATCACAAAGGCGGACGCAAATATTCGAAGGAGGATGGCTCAATCTTGCCCTATCAGAATGATAAGGTGAAGGCAGAAGCCGCAGCCATATTCAAAGCCCAATGGGAGATTGCGAAAACGGACCCAGACTATGTGAAGATGAAGAAGGAGCATCGGGAAAAGTATGAGTCTGATGAGGCGTAGAAAAACGGGGGAACCGTAATATAGTCTCACTGATTGGATCTGTCATCTGCTCGTTGACTTATGGAAACATATGTATCAAAATCTAACTTGTTACTATGTAGTACCATTAATGAGTTTGAAGAACAGAGGCAATCGGAATATGACAGATCCCATCATTCATTTGAGCACCGGCCAAAATACCACGATTCATGAGTCAGGC
The DNA here is from genome assembly GCF_038595085.1 of Paenibacillus sp. FSL R5-0749. Taxonomy (NCBI): domain Bacteria; kingdom Bacillati; phylum Bacillota; class Bacilli; order Caryophanales; family Paenibacillaceae; genus Paenibacillus; species Paenibacillus sp. FSL R5-0749. The sequence continues at coordinate 6,531,622 of NZ_CP152005.1, forward strand.
CAGATTTACGTAACGATTCAAAGTGCTTCAGCACCTTCTGCTCTCGATGCAAGCTGTTTTATGGTCAACGACAGGGGACAAGTTCCCTCGGACGATTATTTTGTATTTTATAACCAGAATGTTGATCCCCACCGCAGCGTTGTTCTCCAACATGCCGAGGATCTCAAGTCATCCTTTGTGCTGGATACCCGTAAATTACGACAGGCTCCTGTAGAAAAATGCGTCTTCACCGCTACGATTGACTCCGTAGGTACGTTTGCAGATGTTCAGAAATGCCAAGCCATTGTAAGAGCAGGTTCACAACAAATTACATACGAGATTACGCAAGCTACTTCAGAAACAGCACTTATTTTCATTGAAATTTATAAGCATCAGGACGGATTCAAGGTTCGCGCCATCGGACGCGGTTTCTTTGGAGGTTTGCAGCCTCTTGCCGAGTCGTTTGGAGTTGAAATTGAGAGTCCGAGCGAAGCCAAGTCTGAAGTTGCCGCTTCCACAGAGTCACAGGCACCAACGGCCGAGCCGGTGAAACCTCCTAGTCCTGCAAAAAAGAAAAAAACTAAACCACTGAAATTGACGAAAATAGATCTGCTTGAACGTAAAGTTACCTTATCTCTGGAAAAGAAAAAAGTTGATCCTTTGCAGGCACGTGTAGCCGTCGTTTTCGATGCATCCGGCTCCATGTTCGATCTATACCGCAAAGGCATTGTGCAAGAAGCCTTTGAACGTATACTCGCCGTTGCGGCAGCGTTTGACGACAATGGCGAGTTGGATGTCTGGTTCTTTGCGGATGATTTTATGCGTGCGCCAAGTGTAACAGCCAAGGATTACAAGGATTACATTGTTCGCACGTATGTTCTCGGACGTAGGGGCTTCGGAAACAATGAACCCAAGGTAATGGAAGATGTTATTCGTAAGTATACGGTGGAAGAGCCTAATGCACATATCCCAACCTACATTATCTTTTTCAGCGATGGAGGTGTGGACAAAGAAAGCAAAATCACACAGCTTATTACCGAAAGCTCACACAAAAACCTGTTCTGGCAGTTTGTTGGCCTGGGACGGTCCTATTATGGAGTATTGGAAAAATTGGATGACATGCCTGGACACTTCATAGATAACGCCGACTTTTTTGCCTTGGACGATTTCTCCAAGATCAGTGATGAAGAGCTATATGATCGGCTTCTGAATGAATTTCCAGGCTGGATCAAAGAAGCTCGGGTCAAAGGGATTCTGACATAAACTTCCGATCACATCATCCACGATATTAAGATGAACGAACTCCAATTCATGAAAAGACGTTGCCAGTGAATACCTCGCTGACAGCGTTTTTCTTTTTTACTTTACCACTTTCGAACTACTCACCACTTATCATTCTCAGGCTTTCGCTTTTTCTGGTTTACCACCCTTGGAACGCGGACGAAGCATACCTCCCACAATACGCAACATCAACTTGCGTGGCACGAGACGAGTGAACTGCGCTGTCCAATAGTTACCGGACCCCGGCACAGCGTAGGGTTTGCCTGATTCCAGTGCCCTCATGGCCACGGCTACGACATGCTCAGGTGTATCACGTTTGCCCACAGAAGCTTCTTCCGCACCCACGATATCAAAGAACGAAGTCTCGGTTGAGCCCGGACATAGCGCTAAGAACTGAACGCCACGCTTCCTGTTTTCTTCGTATAACGCCTCGGTAAAAGAAAGTACAAATGCCTTTGTAGCTCCATACACAGCCATATACGGATCAGGTTGAAAAGCAGCCGTCGACGAGACATTAATGACAGCACCCTTTCGCTTCTGCAACATGCCTGGCAAGAAAAGATGTGTCATATTGGTCACGGCCAACACGTTTAACATAATCTCGTCCTGTTGCCTTGAACCATCCACCTGTTCAAAACATCCATGGGTAGCGAATCCAGCATTGTTAATCAATATATCGATGTGTATGCCCCGATTCTGACATTCCTCATATACGCTCTGAGGTGCATAGACTTGCGACAAATCCGATACGATCACCTCAGCCTTTACTTGATATGTACGCTCTATTCGTTCTGCCAATTGAATCAGTTTGGTCTCTGTTCTGGCCACGAGCACAATATTTCTACCCTTGGAAGCCATTTCAAGTGCAAAAACTTCCCCAATACCTGATGATGCGCCTGTAATAAGTGCCCATTGTTGTTGATCCTTTAACATCTCTCATCCACCCTCTGCACATGATCGAAACGTTTGTTTTCATACGGAAACAACGTTTTCTAATGGAATCATCGTAATCGAAATTCATGACACTGTCAAATACATTTGTTAAAATTGGATCTTGAGCGGTGCGCCTCCTTACTGGATTCGGATTAAATTGACGTTATCCGACGTAAAACAGTAGAATGACCATAAGAAAAAAATATATCGACGTACTTTCATAGAAGACAGACCGCATTTAAGCTGAAGTTTTTCTATACAAAAACAACAACAATACGGTTATGAGGATGAAAATCAATGAAGGATCTTAATTCGGGTTCCACGGAATCTGCACATACGGTAACAACTTTTCAGGAAGCCAGACTCCAGCACTCGGATAATCTGCGGCAAAATATCGTGCATGCTGCTGCTGCTTTACTGCAAGAGCATGGACCGGAAGCCGTCACGGTACGCCGTGTAGCTGAACGCATGGAGTGCTCCACCAAAATCATATATAACCTTTTTGGCAAAAAAGAAGGGTTAGCCAAGCATTTATATTTAGAGGGTTGCTCTCTCATGGCCCAGCGGTTTGAAGCTATGCCCCGGCATGAATCGTTCGAACAATATTTCCGGGATCTGGCCCACGTCTACTGGGACTTCGGCATTTCACAATCCAGCTTCTATCAGCTGATGTTTGGAGGGTCTTTTTCCGAATTCAAACCCGATGGAGAGACTTTGCAGGGAACAGCGACTGCACTGAAGCAAGTATCTGCCTTGGTAGAGGTAGCCATTGAACAGGGAATGCTTCATGTGCAAGATCCCTTGCTTGCGGTACGAATGATCTGGGCTCCCTTACACGGTGTTATTCATCTGTACCTGGGAGGCCATATTGAGAGCGAGGAAGCTGCCAAAACGCTCTATGATCGTACGGTGTCCATGGTTATCCACTCCCTTGTCAGTACATCTGCGAGTGAATAAGCATGTAATCTGTACTTTATAGAGAGTTTCGGCAAATAAATGAAAAAGGAGCAGGTCCAATGGCTTAATCCGCCGAGGACGTGCTCCTTTATTTGGTTCACTCTGTGTTTACTGGTTCTCCGCTTCCCAACGTGCAATTTCCTTGCGCACAATTGGAGCGACTTCTTTACCGAGCAATTCGATCGCTCTCATCACCTCGTTATGCGGCATGGTGCCGAGAGGGGTGTGCAACATGAAGCGGGTAATTCCGACTTCTTTGCGCAGATAGATAATCTTCTGAGCTACCGTATCCACATCACCTACATACAATGCACCTTCAAGGCTGCGCGCCGCATCAAATGTCGCACGGCTGTAATGTCCCCAGCCACGTTCACGGCCCAACATGTTCATGACCGCTTGAGCTGGCGGGAAGAATTTCTCCACCGCTTCGTCTGTTGTATCGGCAATGAAGCCGTGAGAGTGAGAAGCGACTGTCAGCTTGGAAGCATCATGTCCCGCGTGAGCAGCTGCTTTTTTGTACAGCTCCACCAGTGGTGCGAATTGCACCGGACGGCCACCAATAATGGCAAGCACCAGTGGCAAACCAAGCAGTCCTGCACGAACAACCGATTCCTGATTACCACCACTGCCGATCCATACCGGAAGTTTTTCCTGTACCGGGCGCGGGTAGATGCCCAGATTGTTAAAGGAAGGACGGTGTTTGCCTTCCCAGGTTACTTTTTCCGAATCACGCAGCTTGAGCAGCAAATCCAGTTTCTCGTCGAATAGTTCATCATAATCATTCAAATCATAGCCGAACAGTGGGAACGATTCGATAAATGATCCCCGCCCTGCCATAATCTCTGCACGACCGTTCGAAATGCCATCCAGTGTCGCAAAATCCTGATATACCCGTACCGGATCATGCGATGACAGCACCGTTACGGCACTCGTCAGGCGAATATTCTTGGTCTGTGAAGCTGCCGCCGCCAGAATGACAGCTGGGGATGAAGCCGCATAGTCAACACGATGATGTTCTCCCACGCCGTATACATCCAGACCCACCTCATCTGCCAAAACAATCTCCTCAACGACATCGCGAATACGCTGCGCATGACTGATTAGCTCTCCTGTTTTTACATCCGGATTCGTCTCCACAAATGTACTAATTCCGATTTCCATTGTCTGTTCCTCCTTGGTATGAAGCGATCCGTCGTTCATCTAACCTATTGTAAGTAGATCACCTTTTGTTATGTATCTTAATATTGAACTATTTTGATAAAAAACACAAGTACCCCTTGTTTCCAGGGGGTACTTTTATGCTTATTTTCTCCTTCCAATGTACAACAGATGCGACGAGATCCCCAAAATGGAAGGGTCTTTGGCGGCTTCAATCATATATTGAATAAGTTCATCATACTCGCCACGTTCTTTCCAGTGTTGTTGCTGCTCGTCCGTAAGCATGGCTCTAAGGCTGGATGAACCAATGAAATCAACAGTTTCAAATCCTTGTTGCTCCATGAAGGGCGTAACGTCCTGAATATTAAAATAATATGCCCCCGTAAATCGTCCTTGATCCTGATGATCGAATATACCCTTTTCCACAAAAGAACGAATTGCTGCCATGTTATCATTCGGTTTCCAATGCTGCGGGGATTGCAGCGAATTGATACTCATGCGCATACGGCTTTGCATCGCTACAAATACCACGCCTCCTCGCTTGGTTACCCGATACAACTCCCGTACAGCGGCCGTTCGCTCCTCCTCTGTCTGCAGATGATATAACGGCCCCAGCATAAGGGAAGCATCATACGTCTCTTCAGCCATACCGGAGAGCGAAGTGGCATCGAGAACATGGAATCCATCGAATTGCTGTGTCAAACCGAACTCCTGAGCCTTTTGCCGTGCAGTATCCACGGAGGACGGTGTCAGATCCGATAAAGTGACCTGGTACCCCAATCTCGCCAGTTCCATGGCATATTTTCCCGGTCCAGCCCCATTATCCAGAATATGACCGGTAGCGGGGAGACACTCCTTGATGTAATGCATGTTAATGATGAACTCAATCGGTTCCCGCTCCAGTCTTCCCCACTCATCAAACCTCGAATAATATTCAATAATGTGATCTCTCTTCATCGCTCTGACACCTGCCTTTTTTTATATGTAGAGCACTCAACCATATTCAAAAATTAAATTCCAACCAGTATATATCTGCTAAATATTTCCTGTCAACCAAAAAACGTTCAACTCCCAATGTATGCAGAACTGAACGTTTTCCAATCTTATATTTTCTTCACAAACTCGGACTTCAACTTCATCGCACCGAAGCTGTCGATCTTGCAATCAATATCATGGTCCCCATCAATCAGGCGGATATTCTTCACCTTCGTGCCCTGCTTGACTACAAGCGAGCTACCTTTAACCTTCAGATCTTTAATGACCGTAACAGTATCACCATCATTCAGCACATTTCCGTTGGCATCACGGATTACTTTCGCATCTTCTGCGTTCTCATTGTCTGCTTCCAAAGACCATTCATGTGCACACTCCGGGCATACCAGCAGGTTACCATCCTCGTACGTGTACTCCGAATTACATTTCGGGCAGTTAGGCAAATTAGACATATGTATTACTCTCCATTCTACGATTGGCTATCCAGCAAGTATACGGGATTTCGGCGGTATGTTCCATATGGTTGATCACTGCATGAATGAATTTAAACCAAATTTAAGGTTCATACATCCCTCACTTTAAGGGTAACAACTTATGATGTAACTATCAGATATTCGCTACACATACTTAAATCCTATCTATTTCTCTATGAGAGTTACTATATTTGATACCACATACTAAAGGAGTGCCTACTCATGTCTCCCTATGTTTTTCCGGTGCAAACGGCTTTTTTTATCTTTGTTGTTGCGGCCATGTTCTTACTGGTGCCGTGGCTGATCTATGGTTATCGCAAAGACGGCTTCTTCAGCTGGTCGCGGTTTGGCATCAGCTTTTCCTTTATCTTTTATATCCTGGCCGCCTATTGCCTCGTTATTCTCCCGTTCCCCACTACGCGAGATACCTGTGCGCAGCAAGCCGCTGACACGATCTACTACAATTTGGTTCCATTCACTTTTGTCAAAGACATCATGAAAGAAACACCCATTGTATGGTCTCAGCCATCCAGCTATATGGGTATGATTCAGGGCAGAGCCTTTTTGCAAGTTCTATTTAACGTCCTGCTCCTTATGCCGCTGGGTGTATATATCCGTTATTTTTTTCAAAAGAGATCGTTCTGGACATATGCCCTGCTTGGTGGCTTCGGGCTTTCCTTATTTTTCGAGATCACCCAGATCACCGGATTCTACGGGTATTATAATTGCCCTTACCGTCTCTTCGATGTAGATGATCTGTTATTGAATACTTCAGGAACGGTCATTGGATTCTTCACAGCGCCCATCCTGCTTGCTTTATTCCCATCCCGTGCAAGCATTCAGGCGAAGAGCGAACAAATTGTGGAGCAAAATCGCGTGTATCCCGTACCACAACTGCTTGCATTGCTTATCGATGGTGCGGTAGTCGTGCTGATTAGCAATGTGTTGTCCATCTTCACCCCGTCCGATGTAATTCAAGGAGCATTGAATACATCCATTGCAATGGTCATTGTGCTGTTCTTCATTCCATGGGTACGAAACGGAATAACACCAGGCTCAGCTATTCTGCGCTTCCGTTATGTGAATCGCCAGAGTGGTTCACCGACCATGGAATCATTATTTAAAAGACTACTCGCACTTTACACGCCTTGGTTCGTGATTACAATCATCCGCTGGGTCAATGATTATGCCTTCACCAGTAATGAGGATGTCATGCTCCGGCCTTATCAAATATGGCTTTCCCTCGGAACAGTCGGTGTCTATATGTTGGTCTACGCGGTGCTCTTTGTTCATGTCTTGATCGTGCTCTTCTCCCGTGGGAAACGTTCCTTCTACTTCGATGAGGTGTCCAACACGCAGGCCTCTCGTAAATAATGTTTGGAATATAACCATGCATGATTTTCCTTGAATCTCTTCTCACGTTCTGCTTCTTCAGCCGAATTAATTAATAAAAGAGGACGTTCATTCTGAGAATGAACGTCCTCTTTGGCATGTACTCTTTGGAATTATTCAGGGTAATGCATACTCAATAACCCGCCTGGATTATAACCCCAAAAGTTCTCGCTTGGCTGCATCCGGATCATGCACAACTTCAATCTCATGGTTAAAGATTAGTGTCGCACGATCCTGCTCGTATTCAGGCCAGCTTACACCAGCAACTTCAGGTTTGCCGTTCTTGGAAAAGGAAATCCAGGCATCCTGTACCTTGAGGGCAAGTGCCGCCGCAGCTTCATCCGGCTCCGCATTCATGAATTTGAGGACATGCAGTGTATTAAACACAAAGAACATTTCTATGCTGTGAATCGCTCTTTTTAACAAGGGATGTTCCGGCATGACCCAATCAAATCGATACATCCACACCGGGGCATACTTCTGCTGTGCACCAGCATACTGTAGCGCTGAATGCCAGAAGAACATATCGGTCATGACCTGAGCTTGTCCATCAGCTGTTTTGGGATAACTGTCCGCGATGGCTGCCCGGTTCTCCAGATCTGGCGTCATAAAGTCTACGCCCTGCACCATATCGATCTCTTTTGAATACGGCACATGCGGCTGGATGAACAGTGCACCCTCGTGCAATGTCGTACCAATCAGCACAGGAATGTCCTGTGCCGAGCCTTCGCTCACCGCCTGTAGTGGCACTTGCGGAAGAGTCTCCCCGTCCAAAACAGGTTGGAACAATAAGGCCAGACCTGCCCCACTCTGCTGTTTGACCTTTTCACCGGCTGCAATAATCTGCTCTACAGGGATTGTACTTAGCTTCTGCAGATGATCCGGGTCCACGCCAAGAATCTTCAGCATGCCTTCCCTCAACGCTGAGGCTTGCTCTGCCGGCATGAACTGGGAAGCACCACTCTCCATAATGGCACGTTGGAATAGTCCTTTGGCCGATGGCATCGCCATCAGTGCCGCAATACTCATGCTGCCTGCCGATTCGCCGAACACCGTTACTTGATCCGGGTTACCACCAAAAGCAGAGATATTATCCTTCACCCACTGTAATGCCGCCACCTGATCCAGCAGACCTGCATTGGATACATATGAATCACCGAATGGAGCCATATGGAGGAAACCCAAAGGTCCCAGTCGGTAATTGATCGTGACAACGATGACGTCGCCCCGTACCGCTAACTGTGTACCATCATACATGGGTTGACTGCCCGAACCGGATACGAAGGAACCGCCGTGAATCCAGACCATTACCGGCAATGGTAGTTCTGCCTTTTCCCCAGGAGCCCATATATTCAGATATAAACTATCTTCTGACTCATTCGGTAGTTCTGTCAGGCCTTCAGGTTGATGATTCCGAGGTTGTATATTCTCAGGCCCAAATTGCGTAGCCTGTCTGATTCCATCCCATGACTCGGGTTGTACCGGAGCCTTGAACCGTAACTCACCTACCGGGGGTTTCGCATAAGGGATGCCCTTCCATACACTTGCTCCGTGCAAAAGCTCGCCTTGAACTGTACCATATTTCGTTTGAACCTGAAGTTCTCTCATGCCGCTTCTACTTCCTCTCCGTGAATAGGTTGGACTATTGCTGAATACGTTATGTGTACTTATTTGAGTATAGTTTGTACACCCACCCATTTACAACTTTACCCAACTCTATACATTCCTACTACGTTTCACGTGGAACTTTAGGGGAGTGACCCTCCCCTTTGATCCCCCAACCCAATTAACTACCCTTCTCGTGGATAAAGAACCGTAAACTCAGCACCCTCGATCCATTCGCCCGCGACAAAATCCCGTCCCTTCACAACAACTCGATCCTTATAAATCTCCACATGAAGTCCTTCACTGCCCTCCAGATGCTCATCCTCATCCGTCCAGAGATAACCTACAGACGAAGCGTTAAACATGGTTGGCATACGGCCCGCACCATCGTACATCGTATGCTGCGCCTCCAACTGCCAATGGGTATGTCCTGAGAAGAGAATTGCTTGCGGGTATTTAGCCAGAACCGCTTTAAGTTCCGCATCCTGATTCACACCATACCAGCCTTGCTCTTTCATTGATCCTGCTACCGTATCCATCAGCGGCTGATGCAAAAACAGGAAGATGGGATGATCTGGTATTGCATGTTCAGACAATTTTGCATCCAGCCACTCCAACTGTTCAACTGACATATCGCAATCCTTCGGGTGAGGTTGCTCAGTGCCCAGGAATATATAATGATACCCATCAATCCAGTGATCGTGGTAAGAGCCCTTCATGCCGGTTGTCCCTTCAAAATCACTCCATCGACGCTGCCATAACCCTGCAACCGTAATGAGATCACCTCCTGAAGAGATCGGTCGCCCATCCTGACCCTCCTGCCCCGAAGGTGCAGCAGACAACGTATAAGTCCCGCCGGATAGTTGCTCAATCAGTGCAGCTGATTCAGCAGCAGTTTGTGTTGTGATCCGTTCCATATCTGCTTCTTGCTCCAACAGCTCGGCTACTTCGTCCTCATTCATCTCAAGCAAAACGATCGGCGGATCTTGCCATATCACGGCTCCAATATCATGATTACCTACCGTGTACCGGATGTCCGGCAAGCTCTCCGCATGTTGCTTCCATATGCGCTGCAACTCACGATATTCGCTCGGCAGCCCCCGATCCGTCACATCACCCACATGCATAATCCCGCTGCTCCCCTGACTGAATGTAGCTATGTCGGCTAATGCTTGGTCCAGATGCCGGTTATGGATATGGTCTGCCTCATCTCGCACATGTGTGTCCGTAATGACCTGGAAGCTGGCGATAGGTTGCTCCGGTGTAAGTTCATTTTTCATCAAGAATCACTCCATTTCAGTCCAATAATGCCAATCAGAATAAAACCGATCCATACCATCGATGTGAGCCGCAGACGTTCACCAAAAAAGTAATGCCCTACAACGCCAATAAGCGTAATGCCCACGCCAGACCAGATCGCATAGGCCACAGCCAGCGGCATATACTTCACTGCAAAATTGAGAAAGGTAAAACTTGCGCCATAACAGACAAACATCAACACCGAAGGCCAGAACCGCGAGAATCCATCCGATACTTTTAGCAAAATGGTAGCGCTCAGCTCCAGACCAATGGCCAGCGCCAACAGTACCCAGCCCAAGTAGCCGTGACTGTTCGTCATCGATTCAGCCCGCCATTCAGCAATTCATGGAATGATTGAATCGTTCTGTCCGCCAAGCGGATTCTTCCCGTTTCTCCAATCCCAATCCTGTATCCTGCACCAGCGCTTCGTGCCATCTCCATATCTCCGTCCGTATCTCCAATGACCACCGTATGCTGTACCGATACACCCAACCGTTCACAAGCAAGTAGAAGCATATCGGGAAAAGGTTTCCCCCGCTCCACCAGATCGGTACCAATCACTACGTCAAAAAAGGATTCCAGCCCCATCCACTGCAAGTGCTTGACTGCACTAGGTGTATCATCCGCCGTCACGACACCCATAACCACGCCTTCGCTACGGCACTGTTCAAGGAATTCTCGAACTCCTGGTAATGGACGTGCCGGGCGATGCTTCTCCATCTCTTCCTCTGCTTGCGCCAAACACTCCCGAACCATCATCTTGGCTTCCGCCCAGCTGAGACCCGCACGATATCCGTGCCATGTTAACACAGCGTACACCTCATCCATGGTTCCCATCGCAAGCGGCCCGCGCACGTCATAGCCAGTCATTCGGCCTTGGTCATCGTGGAATGTACCCCAGATCTGTGGAAGTTCCTCTGTATTGATACGCAGTCCCCGGGTAGCTAGCTGATCTTTGAAGCCACCCAACACACAATCGGTCCAGAACCCCCACATGCGCGTAAAATCAAGTAATGTTCCGTCCTTGTCGAACAATACGGCTTCAATCGGAATTGTTAATCCTTCCACATACGTTTCATCTTGCATCAGTTAAACTCCTTGTCTGCGATCTTGTATGAACGGAAAGGACGGTACAGCATGTACCGCCCTTTTCGCATGAGTTACTTATAGCAATACGTTTGCTTGTTATTCGAACTGTTGCTCCACCGAAGCACACGGAAAACGTTCATCGATATCATTATTTCGTTACACGATCCAGCTCTTTCTGTGCTTTTTCCTTCGCTTCCTTCAGCGCTTGTTCGGCTGGCATATTATTGATCTGCACCTGATCAGCTGCATCTTTTAATGCATCATTGATTTTGCCACCTGTTGGATCCTGGAATGGAGCCGAGGCGTGAGCTGCCTGTTGCAATGGTACAGTGATCTGTGGATTCTCCTCACTGAACTTCATGAATTCTGGATCTTGTTGTGCCGATTGACGCACTGCAATATATCCGGTGTTCATGGACCATGAAGCTGTGTTCGAAGTTTCGGAGAAATACGTAAGCCATTTGTAGGCTGCCTGTTGTTGCTCTGGACTTGCCGCTGACGGAATACCTGCTGATATGGCACTTGCTACCGGTTTTCCTTCACCCATACCTTCCCAGCCTGGTTGTTGCATTGCAGCGACTACGCTGAAGTCCAAGTCACCTTGGTCCCCACTGGATCCGGTGTAACCTGCTGCTTTATTTTTCATCACATCATCAATCGTTTTGTACCAATACTCCCAGCCCTGGCCACCATAATGAATGCCCATAATCCTGTCTTCGTTGATCCATTTACGGAACAGGTCCCATGTCTCGATCCATTCCGGGGAGTCAATCATGACGGTTTTGCCATCGTCGCTAATAATCTGTCCGCCCTTACCCAGCACGGCATCAATCATATTGTCGCTACCCCACATCGGTTCCCAGCCGTAGAAGGTGGTCTTGCCATTCTCTTGCTTGCTCATCTTCGCAGCTGCTTCAGCCAGCTTCTCCCATGTCGTCAAACTTGCTGGGTCGATCCCATTCTCCTTGAACGTATCCATACGGTAATACATGATCTGGGTTGTACCGTACATTGGTAAAAAGTATTGCTTACCATCCACCTGTCCCTGGTTCAGGAATGTCTGAATGAAGTCGTCTTTCCTAAAATTCGGATCAGCAGCAATCATCTCATCCATGGGCGCATAATATCCTTTACGTGCCCAGTCTATATTGGAGCTAAGTACCGCGGCGGGAACATTCTTGGAAGCAATCGCTGCTTGCAGCTTCTGTTCCGTCTCCGTGTAATCTGCCTGTACAATTCCCTTCACAACGACTTCGTTCTGTGAGGCGTTGAACGCATCAATCGTCTTTTTCATGTTATCGCCCAGATTACCACCCAGACCATACCAGAACTCGATCTCAACCGGATCTTTGGCCTGAACTTCGGTTCCACTGGCAGCAGCCGTCGTGCCCGATTCTGCGGGTGCTTGTGTTCCACAAGCGGTCAGTAGAGCAAAGCTGGTCGCGAGTACCAGCGACATGCCACCCTTCCAGTTCAACCTCAATCTCTTTTTCCATGTCATGCTTGCTTGACTCCAGTTCATTGTCGTTCCTCCCGTTTTAGGTGAAATGGTAGTTTGCATAAATTGAACTAAAGAATATTTACACTAGCCACTCCAATGACAGAACAACCCTCCGATCGCTGTTATCCCCAGATTTTTTTGATTCCTTTTTATAAAGGTAAAATCCGGGGATAAGCGTATGCTTCCGATGTAGCTTTCTTGCAGAAAGCTTTTAGGCGAGCGCTTCGCTTCTTCAGATTATTTCTGTCCTCTCCGTTTTGTGTAAATGTTTATTTCAATTTATATAGTAAGTAGTTAATATCAGTTCTTGTTCACACCTGCCGTGATATTCACGCTCTGCATGATGGTCTTCTGGGTGAACAGGAAGAGAATAATTAGGGGTGCAATCGTGAAGGCACTCGCAGCCATAATCTGTGGCCAAGCAAGTCCGTATGCCCCGCCTTCTACAAAGAAACTGCGCAGACCCGCCGATACCAGTTGCAAGTCAGGGTCTTTGGTGATGAGCATAGGCCAGAAATAGTTGTTGTACTGTTCAATAAACGTAATCAGTACCATCACGGCGAAGCTTGAGCGAACAAGCGGCGTGATAATTGTCCAGAGAATCCGGAAGTGGGATGCACCGTCGAGCTGTCCAGCTTCCACTAATTCGTGAGATACCTGCATGAACGCTTGCCGGATCAGGAAGATCGAGAACACGCTAACACAGTTGGATACAATCAAGCCCGTGTAGGAATCTAGCAGATTAAGTTCGCTAAGCACCAGGTAACTGGGCAGATACACGGCTGTACTTGGTATCATATAACCCACCAGAATCAGGGATGTCAGTACACCTTTGAGACGGAATTTCATATGTGTCAGGGCGTACGCCATCATACTGGAGTTGACGATCTGAAATAGACAGATGGCTAAGGCTACCCCGGTACTGTTCAGGATGTAACGGGCAAATGGTGCCGCATTCCAGGCATCCACATAGTTGCTCCAAAGGAACGTCTCCGGCCAGAAGGTCGGTGGGAACTGCCAGATCTCATCATTGGTTTTGAATCCGCTAATGACCATCCAATAGAAGGGAAAAGCTGTACCCAGCGCGATAACGGCCAACAGCAGATAGCGGATCATTTTACTTATTTTAAAATTCGGTTGTGACACGTTCTGCAACTCCTTGCGCTTCATCCGTTTAGACTTTTTGTTAGGCAATGTCATTGTCATTAGTAGTGCACCAGACGTCTGCCAAGCAGGAAGGATACACCCGACAGCAACACGCAGATCAGAATAATCACAACGGCGATGGACGAAGCTTCACCCACATTAAAAGATTCGAATGCTGACTGGTAATACATGTACAGCAACGTTCTCGTTGATCCTGCCGGTCCACCTTGCGTCATGACATTAATCTGGTCATAGGCTTGCAGGGACTGGATGGTAAGAATAATGGAGAGAAAGAATGTTGTTGGTGAGATCAGCGGTAACATGATACTTCTGAACTTATCCCAACCGTTGGCCCCATCGATTGAAGCTGCTTCGAGCAGATCAGAGGGTAGATTGCGTAGTGCAACCAGATAAAATACCATCGCCCACCCAATCGATTTCCAGAGCGTAACGATCAGGACGGCAACCAGTGCCCAGTCTGCGTCACGCAACCAGCCAATCGGAGATACACCGGCCCAGCCCAGCATGAGATTGGCCAGTCCCACTTCGGGCTCGAAGATCCAGGACCACGCAATGGACACCGCAACTGTCGGGGTAACCCATGGTGAGAAGAGTAATGTTCGGAAGATGCCGGATGATTTGATCTTGCTATTCATGAGCATCGCAAGCGCCAATCCGCCCACAATGGTTGGAATTACACTTCCCAGTCCGAATAAAAGGGTGACTTTCAGGGATCGATAGAATTCAGAGTTCGTCAGCAGATAACTGTAATTGTCCAACCCAATAAACAACTTGTCCGGGCTCATGAAGTCCCAATCGGTGAAACTGAGATACACGATATATCCCAGAGGTCCCAGCCAGAAGATCAGCAACGGGATTAGAGCTGGTAGCGTGAATAGAACCGCCTCAGACTCCCTCCATAGTTTTAAACGCAAATCCCCCACTCCTTACTGTCCAATTTTTCTTTAATGATTGGGAATTTTTGAGTATAATCAGCTTTATATTTCTTCTGTACAAAATTGATTGTACACTCGTATTGAAAATTCTAATTCCGGCTTATGTTAAAATTGGAGCAAGTCATGTAAAATATGAGGCAGCTAGTGGGAACGTTATCATAAACCAGAGGTGACATTGTGGGAAAAGAAACTGACGGGAAACCGAATCATTCTTCGTTACCTGATCGGCATGCGCTGAGGGAGAGAGTCATTGAGGCCATCGCCAATACGATGGATCTGTATGGGGTGAATCATACGTTTGGCAAATTATACGGCATTATGTATTTTGAAGATCGACCGATGACACTTGAAGAGATGAAGACCTCGATGAATATGAGCAAAAGCAACATGAGCTATGCGGTTCGGTCACTTACGGAGTCACAGATGATCTATAAACTGGAGGAAAAGAAGGAGCGCCAGGATCAGTATGTAGCCGAGACGGACTTTTATCGTACATTCCAGAATTTTTTTGGATCGAAACTCCAACGGGAAGTAGATGTCATGTTAGAAGGCATTCGTGAGGTTATCCCTGACCTGTCCGCAATGATTCTTTCGGAGCATACCTCTTCTGAAGATCGAGATGATGCCCTGCGTGATCTGCACAAACTCCAACACGCAGAGCAATATTACGTCTGGTTACAAGGATTCGTGGATCAGCTGCGGGACGGTAAGTTTTACTAGAGTTCTCCTCGGAAAAACGACTAGTATGCAGTAATCGCATTAAATGAGAGACGATTAAAGACAAGATAGGAATAAGAAGTCATTCCAAAACGGTATGGGCACGAGCCCTATGCCGTTTTTTTGATACAAGCAATGCAAAAACAACGGACTAACGACTACATCACCAACTATATTGGGGTAATCGGTAACACAAAATGGGCTAATGCATAGACTGGGACTAAATAAAAACCAGATTCTTATGTATTGGAGATGTGAACATTGAGTAATCCAAAAAATAAGGTTAAGACCCAGCAAATTCCCATGAAAAAACTTTCTCCCGTAAGCATTATATCTGAACTCCCACCTGTCCGCGGTAACGCAAGGACTTCCTCCTCGAATCCCAACCCCACCCATAATGAAAAGGACACATCCTCGGCTATTAATGAATGCGTAGATCGCGCTTTTCGTATTCCGATTTTCTTGAGTACAACCAACACGGTAAATGACCTGCAAGGACAATTTCTGAACCGTCTTATTGCAGAAATTGAAGATGCATTACTCTTCCCACGCACATTGCCCGTAAGTGAACAATATCCGGAAAATATACTGACAAATATCCGACGCTTGGTTTTTTCAAGCTATGGCTTGCTCGCAATCAACTTCCAACGATTTTTTGTTCAAATTCTTCAATCCAATGTGGGTGGTCCACCAACGAGCACGCCATTCTGGGAAGGTTCTACTTTTTCTCAAATCGAACCTGCCATGGCTTTTCAATTCGGAATTCCCATCTTATTAGTTAGAGAGACGGGAACGGACGTCAGTAATGGAATCTGGGCTGGGGGCATCACACCACTCAACATATTTGTTGATTGGGACTCCGAGAATCAATCCGTTGAGGAATTCTTTAACAGTGTTCAATGGAGAGAGGTCTTTGCATATTGGGCTGCTGAAGTTAGGGGTAACTATTTGCTCCGAACAGAACCCATGTTCAATAATTAACATCACTCAATAAGTATGGGAGGGGCTGCTGAAGGTTTGCTCTCTCTCTTAACCTCATAGATACCAAAAAAAGAGCAGGTTATCTTATCGATAACCTGCTCTTTCCCCTTCATTCTGGGCTCTATGCTTTTGTAACAGAAATTACTTTTGAGCAGCAGCTTCAATATCTGCATATGCCCAGTGTGTTGCTGGTACATCGCTGAACGTTGATGTAACTGCACCAGTGAGTGGTGTACGGTTGAACAATACATTCAGCACTTTCACGGCTTCTGCACGCGTCAGCTTACTTTCTGGTTTGAAAGTACCATCGTTGTAGCCAACCATCAGGCCAGCCGATTGCACGTATGCAATCGCATCTGCTGCCCACAGGTCTGCGGGTACATCTGTGAAGGAGACCACTGTACCGTTCACGACTGTAGTAGTAGATTGTTGCTGCATCCAACGATACGCAATGGTCGCCATCTGTGCACGGGTAATCGAACCTTCCGGTGCGAATTGAGTGTGGCTCATGCCGTCCATGATGCCAGCAGATTGAGCCTTTTGAATCTCACTTGTTGCCCAGTGTGTCGCAGATACATCCGTGTAGCTTACACTAGTAGTGGAACCTGTTGCTGCTTCTTCAGTTGGAAGATTGCGAGCCAGCATGACTGCCATCTGTGCACGGGTTACGAATGCATCCGGACGGAAATCTGCACCAAAACCTTGGATAGACGGTTGATGTGTACTTTGTGAAGCTTTCAGTCCATCCACTACAACGAGGGTGAACGCACTGAATTTTGTCACGGTAAACTCAATGCCTTCGCTGTTATCCGCGAGTTGTACCAGTTTGCCTTGAATCAATTCTTTGGTGCCGTCACTGTGTTCAATGTAAATCGCCAGGTTGTCCAATGCTTGCTGACGAGCAGCCGGATCAGTCGGCAGACTATCACGCAGTGGCAACGTAAGTGTTACTTCGCGGCTCTGCATATTGGTTTCAATTTCAACTGGACGAGCCAGTACGCGTACATTCGCATTCGGAGCGACCTGTTGAATCAGCTGCTCTTTCTTCGCACGCTCTTCAACTTCTTTGCGCTCCGATTCTTTCTTCAGCGGAACCACACGGAAGTACAGGTCCTGATCGAATCCGGCGATGGAACTCGTCGGAACGGAAATCACTGCATTTTCAGTGGAAATTTCGAGTTTCAGCGAACCATCATTCAGTTCTTTCACGGCTGCCTTAGGCAGTTCAATCCGTGTCTCGGACACGGCATCTTTGGTGTCTGGAATGACAATGCGTGCGGTGTTCATGTTCAATTGTTTCGCTTTTTCCACGGATTCCTTCGCAATCGCTTCGGTCATTTTCACCAAATCTTTAATGGTGCCGTTGGTTTCCGTTGTACGGGTAATCGGTGTTTTGGTCAAGTTGGTACCGTTCGTCCCATTAACGTCAACCACGATCTGTTCCTGTTTCGTTGTTGGTGCAGGTGTAGAGGTTACCGGTGCAGACGTAGAACCGCCCCCACTACTTCCACCTGGGTTAGGTGTTGAGCCATTATCAGTGTTGCTATCTCCGTTCTGTGTAAAGACAAACTTCACGGCGCGGCCTGGCAGTTCATCGCTGATTGCTTTGTAACGAACCCATACCGTTTTGTTACCGCTAAGATCAAGTTTCTGAATATTAGCCAGATCCAACCAGTGCAACTTGTTGTCAAAGGAAATCTCCATCGTGTCGTCCAAGCCCGTTAGGGTGTTATTGATGTCATTCCCCTTCACATTAGGAGCTGTAAAGAACCGATCAAATACATACTGTAGATTCTCAACAGTCTCGTAGCTTTCTTGTTCAGTGAGTAACCATTCAGCCAATTCCTTTTGGTCTTCAGGACTCAGCTCTGCTCTTTTGGATAAATCAAGGGCACCTGTTCGATCAAACTTGTATTTATTGAAGAATGCTTCACCTGTAATGTAATCATTCATAGCTGAATCAAGCCATTGATCCATTCGATCAACCTTGGTAGCCTTGTCGATAGACTGGTATGGCGTAGTCAAAAGCCCTAACACAACCATAGGTTCCACGATAACCCCTTGGTAATTCCCTTCTAACCTCTCGTAGGCTATTGAATACAAATATCTGTAAGCAAACACACTTTTGTCTACTTCGTTCGTACGTTTCAAGTATTCTTGACCAATACTACGATATTCTTCGCTTTGTTGATCATTAAAGGATGCCGGCAAATTGGCCAACTTCTGCGCAAGTGCATCCAGCTTGTTTTTAAGAGTAACAAATTCCTTTTGCTCCCAAACCGATTGTGCGAGGACACCCAGTTCAATCATGTATTGAACCTGTTCTTTATTTTTGAACTCTTTACTTACATATTGAATCAGGAATCCTGCAATGAAATTTCTAACCTGCGGGGTTAAAGCGCCGTAGCCATCCGGCAGAGTAATACCCAGATCCGGGTTTTCCATCGCAACACGCATAGCATCTCTATCAAAGTTGCTTTTTGCAATATTTAAGGCAGTCAGTGGATCAGTTCCGTTGTCATCAGGGAAAAATTTATTAAATGCAGTCTGAATTTCTTCAAAACTTGCATATCCACCAAGTGGTCTCTCGCTAAGCATATAGTCTGCCAGTTGTTCTTGCTCTTCAGAAGTGAGACTATCCAATTTGCTAACATCCAGCGGGAATTTTCCAAGTGGAGTCTCCACGTCTTCATCGGAATTATATCTCTCAATATCTCCCTGAATTTCTAACATATTTATTAACTTTTTCAACATTTCTTCTGATGTTTCTACTTTGTTAATAAAAGGGGTTTCATCCAGTGCTGATTGCGTATAATTCAGTATCTCCGCGATATCGAGATTTTTTGTGAGTTTACGCTCATATCTAAAAGCTGCCATACGTCTTTCAACTTCGGAGGAATCGAGATAATAGTGAATAAGTTCATAGTATTCATGATCTGCTTCTATATCATTGAATTGTTGCTGTATTCGTTCGGCTTGTTTATTAAAAAATGCATCAAGGACTTCTCTGGAGTCAGTTCCTCCAATTTTGTGAGGAAGCTCCAAGGCTTGCAAGGCTAACTGCACTACATATTGGACTTGTTCCTTACTCTTATACCTACTAGATGCTGGCGGACTTGATTCCTCCAACATATACTTTGCAATTTCAGATTGTTCTTCTTCAGATAATGATTCAAAATCCGGAGTAGCAATGAAATTTTTGTTACTAAGCAGCTCTATTACTTCTGGGATGAAATCGGTAATAGGATCCTGAGCTTTTTTCTCTTTAATATCGTTAAATTGCTCCAACAAGGCTGAACTATTGGGTTCGAAAAAAGCATCAAACGCAGTTTGAACTTCAGATACCGTTTCATAACCGTTTTGCGGCTTATGATCAATCATCCACTGAGCCAGTTCGGATTTTTCTGTGTCATCTATATTAGACATTTTATCCATATTTATTGGAAAGGGCTGAACGCTAATACTGGAATTCCACTCAATGAACATACTAGTCATGAAGTAGTGTTCATACATGCCAGTTAATGTTTCCTTCATGACCGAACCTTCATTGGGAGCGTTAATTGGAAGGTATTCGGACAGCGTTTTTATTAATGCATCAAGCTGACCCTGGTAATGGATCTTATCTGGGTTGAGCCCTATAACAGGTTCAAACATGATAATATTCGTAAAAATTTGCTTATCGGCGCCTTTCAACGAGCTGTATTTAGCACTCGCTTCAACCATTGGTTCGGCTTGATCAAAAGGAAGAAAATTAGTGGCTTCTCGATACGAAGTGTTGTATAGATGATCCAATATTTGTTGGACATGATCCGGATTTTTTTCTCTGGGCAGGACTACTAATTCGTGTAGTAGAAGGAAAACGTCCAGAATCTGATCAGAACTACTGTAATCCATCCCGCTCGGTAGCAAGAGTATCATGCCTCGTGCGATTTCACTCTTTTGAATACTATCCAACTGGTTATAGATACTGTCTACACCAATTATGCCGTCATCTTCCAATACACTCTGAAGATATAAAACAACCTCTTCAATATCCTTATTTAAATTTTTTATATCATTCATTTGCTCTACTGGAGTGAGAGTCTCTGCACTTGCAACCCCACCCACGCTAACCACCTGTAATAACAAAACCGCAATTAAAAGGCAGCTTATCAGCTTTCTGTAATTCATGTACTTGATCCTCCCTGTCTCATGTTTTTTCATATAAACTCAATCCCTCTGATACGTAAGGCCTATTGTAGTGCACTGCAATAAACAGAATCTAAACAAAAAATGATAATAAAAGGAAAAAGATCCACCCTGTAGTGCAAAACCAGGGTAGAACTCAACTTTTTTCGCCATATTTCATCATTTTATTTTTAAAATCATATTCTTTTGGACCTATATAACTCAGACTCTTAAATCAAAGTGTACCCGCCATCCACATACAATGTGCTGCCAGTCGTGAATGTATTGGTCATCAGATACGTAACTGTATGGGCAATTTCTTCATTGTAGCCAACCCGCTTCAGCAGAGACAGCTTCTCGTAATCTTTAAAATGATCACCACGCGGTGTCCCTTCTTGCCCCTCCCGCCAGATGGTTCCAGGAGATACAACATTCACACGAACCGGTGCCAGCTCCATCGCGAGTGCTTTCCCCAGACTCTCAATTGCACCGTTACATGCGGCATAGGAAGCGCCGCCATCCAGTGGCCGCTGGCTGAATCCACCAGATATTAACGTGACCGAACCGGAAGCCGAAAGAGACGGTGCAGCATATTTAGCCGCAAAGTATTGAGGCCAGAACTTGCCTTTGAAACAACTCTCTGCCGTCTCCCGATCCGAAGTCAGCGGGCCTCTAGTGTAGGCTGCCCCTGGCGTGAAGAGATGGTCGAACATGCCGATCCGGGCGAAGAATGCTTCAAGTTGCTGTTCGTCCTGATTATCCAATACATGAACTTCCACTACCTTTTCCCCAGAAGCGCCTTTGCCCACAACCTTCGCAATCTGTTCCCTCGCTTCTTCCAGTCTGGACGCTGATCTGCCTGCAATAATCACATCCGCACCTGCCTCTGCTGCCTGAATTGCCGTAGCCAGTCCGATACCTGAGCTCCCTCCAATAACGACGACCCGTTTATTCTTCAATGTATAATGACTCATCTATGATCATCCTCTCATCTCCGGTTATGGATGTGCATGCTCGCTCACATTGTGTTCATTATTCATGAAATGAAGAAGGTTGAATAGTACGCATTTACATCGTACCTAGTACGAATATTCGTACTATGAAGGCCGAATCACAACGGTTTCTCCCCTTTTTTCACAGAGGTGGTCGAGCAGAGATTGCGAAAATCCGATATGATAGAGATAGACATTGTCTTATAAAACGAGGTGATTACTATGGATTTGCAAGAACCAAGGTTACAGGGAGTACTGACAACACTGGAGACCATCAATGGAAAGTGGAAACCCCTTATCTTGTTTATTTTATTAAAGGAAGGTACGAAGCGATTCGGTGAACTGCGACGCAGGATTCCTGATGTAGCCCAGGGCACGTTAACAAAACAACTACGCGAGCTGGAGCAGGATCAAATTATCGTGCGCACGCTCTATGGGGATGTTCCACCCAAGGTGGAGTACAGCCTGTCCGAACACGGTCAGACCGTTGGTGCATTATTGGATGGCATGTGTGGTTGGGGCAAAGCACACCTAGATTACCTGAACAGTGCACAAGGCTCCGTAACGGATAATGGTAACGTGACCGAATTGACCTGAACGGACAACTATACATGAAGTGCCCAACAATCCATGAACTCTTTCAAATGGAACGGACCTGCTTGTGTAAGCCTTACCATTACTCTATAATTTCGTTCAGATGCACAATATGGATATCGGACGGAATTCTCATCAGAGAAGAGGTACATTTTGCACGATAAGATGGAAGGGGTGGAACTTCGTTGTTGCAGCTATCGGAGAGACAGGCACAGGATATCGTAGATAAAATGATGCAGGACATTCCATACAACATCAACATCATGAATGAGCACGGCATTATTATTGGAAGTGGTCAGAAGGAACGTGTGGGCACCGTTCATCAGGGCGCTGTCCGCGCGTTGACGACAGGAAGCATGGTTGAGGTCTGGGAAGATGGCATACTTGAGAAAATGGGGACCAATGAACCGATTCTCATCAATCAGCAGCATGTCGGAGTCATTGGCATATCCGGTCATCCGGATGAAGTTCGGCCTTTCTGCAACATCGTGCGTACCACCGTATCTCTCCTGATCGAACAGCGTAATCAATTGGAAAGCATGGCCCATGAAGCTTCACGTAAAAAAGCCTTTATCGAACGACTGCTGAACCAATCCGGTTCCTACTCACAGAAGGTCAAAAAGGAAGCCCTGCAATACCGCATTGACCTACAATTGCCGACCGTTCTTCTATATATCCGTTTCCCCAGTAAATCCATGGCTGCGGACACTGAGATCAACCGAATATTGCTCCAAGTTCCTTCATTCTCTGTTGAAGGTAATGGCGACACACAGATCATTATGATCCAGAATGAAGCAGATGTTGATCCTACAATCCAGACTTTGAGTCAGATTTCACCCGAAGCATTCATCGCCGTTAGTCAAAAAGAAGCGAACATCGCCACCGGTTATGAACAGGCCCGGTCTGTGATGAACATCCTGTTGGCACTTCAACCAGACACACCGATCATTCGGTATGAGGATGTGCCCTTTCTGGTACGATTCAGCGCAGCTGATCTAACCCCTCATGCCAATATTATCAGCAAACTTGAGGATACAGCCGATCTGCTGGACACGCTCCGCAGTTTTATCCACCATAACGGCAGTATGAGCACAACAGCGGACCATCTCAATATTCACCGCAATACGCTTCAATATCGGCTCAAACGCATACAGACCCTGACGGGCAAAGACCCCCGTAATCTGCTGGAACTCATTGAACTGACCCACGGACTACTCGCGTTCTACCAATAACGTCCTAACAGCTTACAGAACAGCAAAAGACGAGACACAGGCCGCCTGATTTCAGGCATATCCGTATCCCGTCTTTTTTACATCGCATTCCATACGATTGCGTAACTCCCCGTACAATCCCGATCGTCACTGTTCTAAGAGAGTAGACCCAGTTTCAGCACCCTGGCAATGTTCTCGGTTGTACGCTCTACATTTTCCGGGCCTTCTCGCAATAGTTGCTCCAGATCTGCTGCCCCAGGCACAATACCAAATATGGCATCAATGCCTTCCGCGTACAGGGTGTCGATCCCTTCACCTACATAGCCTGCAAGGGCAATCACAGGTTTACCCGCTTCCTTGGCTGCCCGAGCAACACCATAGGGCGTTTTACCAAATTTCGTTTGGAAGTCAATACCGCCCTCGCCCGTAAATACCACATCCGCAGCAACCAATTTTTCACGCAACTCCGTATATTCAATGACAATTTCAATCCCTTTACGTAGCACTGCCTGTGTAAAAATCAAAAGTCCCGCACCCAATCCGCCAGCCGCTCCGGCACCTGGTATATCACGGATATCTTTGTACAGTTGCTGTTTCACTACATCTGCATAATGGGACAGGTTCGCATCCAGCTGCTCAACCATCTCTGGGGTAGCCCCCTTTTGTGGCCCAAACACCCTTGATGCCCCATGCTCCCCGCAGAGCGGATTGGTCACATCACAGGCGACAATGAATTCCACTTCCTTCAAACGCTCATCCAGACCGGATACATCAATCTGAGCAAGTTGATTCAAAGCCCCACCACCCCGCGCAAGCGGTTGACCCTGTGCATCCAGAAACTTGGCACCAAGCGCTTCAGCCATACCAGCACCACCATCATTCGTCGCACTGCCACCAATGCCGATAATCATTTTACGGATACCCAGATCCAGACATGCCCGAATTAACTCTCCTGTTCCATACGTTGTCGTCCGTAGCGGGTCTCGGGCTTCCTTGGTAACCAGATGTATGCCACTGGCCGATGCCATCTCTATGGCCGCCGTTGTTCCGTCACCCAGAATGCCATACTGGGCAGTCACGGTCTGACCTAAGGGTCCACTCACCTTTTTCTGGTGAAGGGAACCGCCAGAAGCATCCACAAGGGACTGGACCGTGCCTTCCCCACCATCCGCCATGGGGACATGAATATATCCTGCGGTCGGATATATTTTACGCAATCCTTTTTCCATCGCGATACATACTTCTTTCGCAGTCATGCTTTCTTTAAACGAATCTGGTGCCAGAACAAACGTCATGCCTCTATTTTCTACCGTATCTCTCATCTCTCTCACTCCATCCGTTAAATTCAAGAATTAAAGGATAAATCCGTACAATATCGTTGCAACGATCGCCATCGTGCCACCTACAATTGCTTCATATGGAATAACGCCCATCCGCTGACGAATTGTCATCTTCATGCTGTCAGCAGACACGTGGAAGTAATTTCCCTGTGGCAGGGAATCGATGACAGTAGCCCCGGTGTGCACCATAACAGCGGCCGCGAGTGGTGCTGTGCCCATGTTCAGGATGGCATCACCGAAGGAACCTGTTGCCAAGATAACCCCCGTCGATGTCGAAGCCGTTGCTGCCGCCATCAGAATGCCCGCGATTGGTGCGAGGAAGGTGCCGGATATTCCGGATGCTTCGATCAGACCAACGACCTGACCCGACAGATCTGAAGCAGAGATAAGTCCTGCGATTCCGCCTGCACCTACTAGAATGAGCACAGTTGCTGTCATCTTGTTTAATCCTGAGGTTGTATATTTCACGATGTTTCTGCCTTGCCCCATCGCCAGCATACCGATGATGCCTGCAATCGGCAGGATGTACATCGCATCCACTTTGAAAGTAGACAATACATCAATGCCCGTAATAGAGCCGATGGGATTGATCATCAACAAAATGATCGCTACCAACGGAGCAACAATGGCTTTGCTCAGTGGAGGATACTTCGATGTATCTATATCGCCCTGTTCGGCTTCCTGGTCAGAAACCATAACCCCCTTGTTCTTGAGCATTGAAGCTACAATTACAGTTACAATCAAGCCGCAGATGGCGGGAATTACGCCAGCCAACATGACATTGCTCAGATCCAGATCGAACCCGCGTGCTGCTGCAATGGTATTGGGATTCGGGGAGATAATGTTGCCCGCCTTGCCTCCACCGGATAAAGCCAGCAGCAGTGCCAATTTGGATATGCCCATTTTATTACCTACAGACAATGCGATTGGTGCAACGATCAGCACGGCTACGGGGATAAATACCCCAACCGCGGTAATGATCATCGTAGCCAGTGCCAAGGCGAGAATCGCTTTGCTTCCGCCAAATTTACGTACGATCGCCTGCGCTATCGTCTCCGCCGCTCCCGATTCCATCATGACACCTGCAAGCACCCCGGCGGCTAATACACGGAGTACCGTTCCCATAACACTTTGTGTGCCATTTACCAGTATATTTACGGTCTCATCCAGGTTCGCTCCGCCAATTAAAGCGCCTACAATTGCACCCAGAAATAAAGAATAGACCGGATTCAGCTTCCTCAAAATTAAAATGATGGCTATAGCCAGTCCTGCCAGCGCGCCAATCCAGCTAATTGTTAAAGGTTCCATTAGTAATTGCCCCCCATGCACTTGTTGAACACGCTTTCATTATAGTTGCTGGAGGCGAGAATAAATATTGATGAAAGGACGAAATTCATTGTGCATATGCATAATGAATTTCGTCCCTTCAAATGATATACTGCACTTGGACGGCCGCGAATCGAATCCTTCCTCTCACCCACGGGGTTGGGGCAAAAGCTGAGCTGAACCGGATCGCTAAAGAATCTGAGGCGTCTTATTGAGCGGTTTGAAGCGCCCACAGAAATCTAATGAACCTGAGACACGCTATACCTGAATAAATAACCGTTTGCAGCGTATTTATCAAGTGATTGCGGGAAATAACGTGTCTCGTGTTCCTTACATTTTCAAAAGAGGGCCGAGAGGCCAAATAAGACGTCCTGTGTTCCTTAGAAATCGGCTCTCACCATTATCTATATGAAATACACAAACAGCCTGTTGCCTCGTCATCTCGTGGCAGCAGGCTGGTTTATGGTTGAACTCCTTGGCAAGCATCGGCACACGCACCGACCCTATTCCTGCTCTGCATTCCCCAACGTATACTCACTCAATTTCCCTTCATAGACCATTTGCAATCGTTCACTCTGGCGAAAATCATCCGGTGTCACGAGCGCCGGCAACTTGTTCCATAACTTGATGCCTGAACGCTGTAGAATCTCGGCTACAAATTGGGAGCAGAAGTAGGAGTTGCTGAACTCCACCGGCTCCTTGAGCGTAATGCCAATCACGCCGAGCAGATTGTACATATATTTCTGGCGACTGCGGATGAAGATGTGCAGCACACGTTTCATCTTTTCCACTTCACGATCCGTGACCTGAAGCTCATATATGACACATGTGGTATTGGGATACTTGCTGTATGTACCTGTCTGAATATCTTCCTTCACAAACCCGCCGTTCAGCGGATTACTCGGATGCTTGCGACCGAAGCTGTACAGTTCGGATAATTCCTTGTCAAATGCGATTGATGCGTGATTATATGGCGCTCGGGTATAGCTCTGAATAACCTTGGTAAACAACGTTCCTGTATTCGTAAGCAAAATATAGATGGAGCGTTCATCTGTCATAGCAAAATTTCCCCTTATCAAGTTGGCACTATTCCTTCATAATAACATAGGTGCCCTATAATGGAATCTTACTTTGAATAAGCAGGTGATCGGTACGTGAGCAGCTCACTCTTTACTCTAACGTTAATCTTCACAGCTTTACTTGTGATACATATCGTCTACAAAGTGATTGCGAAGCTTCAACCAAGCAAAGACTATTCAGGCATCGGCCAAAAAATCAAAACCTGGTGGGGCATGTTCGTGATCTTCTGCCTCGCTACCCTTTTCAACCCCATCGTGTCCCTGATCTCCCTCATGGTATTGGCATTCTTCTCACTCAAAGAATACTTCTCCATGATTCGCAGTACACGCAAAGCCGACCGCAGGCTGTTCCTATGGGCGTATCTGGCGATTCCGGTTCAGTTCTATTGGATCTACATTGGATGGTATGGCATGTTTATCGTGTTTATTCCACTATATGTGTTCCTGGTGCTTCCCTTGCCGCGCCTGATCAACAAAGGTACGGTCGGATTCCTGCGCAGTGTCAGCTCCACACAATGGGGATTGATGCTGATGGTCTTCGGGCTGAGCCACCTGGCCTATTTCCCGTTCGCCACACCGGAGTATGGGTCCAAGCTGGTACTGTTCCTGGTCGTGTTAACACAGCTTAACGATGTGGTGCATTATCTGGTCTCTCTCTATCTGGGCAAACGAAAAGTGGTACCTACCGCCAATCCGTTTGTCACCTGGGAGGGGTTCGCATGTGCGTTCATTGTAACGACAGCTACGTCTTATTTCATCCATCCCTACCTGACACCATTTGATTGGAAATTCTCGCTGTTCATCGGGGTGCTGATCAGTTTGGCCGGATTCTTCGGCAGTCTCACCGTGTCTGTACTGAAGCGCGATCTGTTAATCGGGGATGACAACAAGTTTGATTCGCTCAAAAAAAGCTACCTGAGCCGGGTCGACAGCCTGACCTACACCTCTCCGGTAATGTTCCACGTGGTCCGTTATTTCTTTGACTTTATGTAGCAACTATATAAAATGAACTAAAAAGTAATTTTTACACTTGCCACTCCGATGACAGAACAACCTTCAGATCGCTGTTATCCCCCGATTTTTTAATTCTTTTTATAAAGGTGAAAATCAGGGGATAAAGGCGAAGTTTATGCTTCCGAAGCAGCTTTCCTTTAGAAAGCTTTTAGCTCCGCTTCTTCTGGTTATTACTGTCCTCTACGTTCTTGTGTAAATCTTTAGTTCATTCTTTACAGATATAGCAACAGAAAGGTCTGTGACCTTGTATTCATACACTTCGAAAAAAGCAGCCGAATGGGCTGCTTTTCCTGTTCAACAAGCTCCAGACTGAGCCTGCATGAGGTATGTGCTATTTCAACGTAATTTCCTTCTCGGCCATGATTTCGTTCCCCTCATCATTGGTGAAGACAAATGTGGCTTTGCCACGCTCGCCCTTCATCTCATCCGAGTAGATAAATCCGGAGAATTGTCCATTTCCGCTAAAGTAAAACCCCTCTTCGCCATTTCCACCATGTTCGATGGCTTCCTGTAGCGAATTCACAATGGTCACCGTGTTAGACGTCCATCGCATCTCCGTTAGTGTATAGCCCTTCGGAACTTGTTTAATGCCAAAATCAAAGCTGTTGCCCTCGATCGGTTTCTCCGACTGGTCAATGACGATATCAATCTGCTCAGATGGTCCAGTGGATTCCGATTGAGCCGCAGGCTTGCCCTCATCACCACTCGCACTTCCTTGATCACTGTTATTCTTCGCATCCGCATTTGGCACAGAGCTCTCTCCAGCTTCCTCTATGGGTTGCTTCGATTGCGGATAGGCGTGTTCCTGAACGGATTCGTTATTATTTTTGGCACCACAGGCACTAACGACTAGCGAAATACAGAGCACAGACATGCAAAGTACAGATTTCTTTATATTCATGGTCATCATCTCATTCTCCCTTCATTCATCTACAGCACATACATCTATATCAGTTGAATTAATCATTTACACGATAACGGAGAGGACAGAAACAATCTGAAAAAGCGAAGCTACAAGCTTTCTGAAAGAAAGCTACTTCGAAAGCATACGCTATCCCCGGATTTTCCCCTTTGGAAAAGGGAATCGAAAAAATCTGGAGATAACAGCGATTGGAAGGTTATTCTGTCATCGTAGTGTCAGTGTAAATATTCTTTAGTTCAACTTATATAGCACACCACTTATTAATCACTACACCATATCGTCCCTCATGAAGCTCCATTATATGTAAATGATTCATAAATTCAGTATGTGACAGCATTTCAATGAATAAAAAAGAGCTTTGTTCATGACATCATGCACAGATGATTCTATCGATCAAACCCCGGCAAAACTAACACTTCTCCAATCCGGATGGCGTTATGCTCAAGTTTGTTCACTTTCTTAATGGCTTCTACATACACACGCGTGTCCATCTGCTGAGGTTTATGTGCCACAGAGATACCCCACAGCGTATCTCCCGGAGATACAACGATTCGGTCCCCCGATAACACTTGCTCATCTCCGGCAAACACGGTGAATACAGCACTGCACCCTATGATTATAATTAGAGTTATGGTGGCGATCTTCAATAGCCGGGTTGGTGTCTTCACACGCTGCAAGAATTGCTCTTTAAAATGCAAGGTGCGAGAATCAGACGTTTTGGTATAAACGGATTCATATATGCTTTTGTACGTAGAATATTTCATTCTAGTCGACCTCCAAAATTTCATTCCGTTAATCTTTAATTTCATGTTTACCTATGTGTTTTTCCTATAACAATGAACAAGATACAATTATGTTTTTCGACACCTAGGTATCTTTGCCTAAGTCGATTCACGATGATAGGTCTATACTACCAGTTCACTCTAAACAAATTCTGAACAACCAAATTTCATCGGGATATTCAATGCAATCTTTCCAATATTCATGCCTGATTTTCGGCGATGCATGCCGTAACGTTTTTCTATAATAGGTTATAGATAAAGATTCTAATGAGGTAAGGACGTGCCCCCATGATTTCTGCTGATCTGAAGGAACAATATTACGAGGCGCTTGTGGCCAAGGATTCGGAATACGAGGGTTTATTCTATGTAGGGGTCCGAACCACAGGTGTGTTCTGTCGTCCCACATGCCCTGCACGAAAACCAAAATTCGAAAACTGCGAATTCTATGAGACGGCTCAGCAGGCACTTCTGGCCTCTTATCGCCCTTGCCAGCGCTGCCGCCCGCTCTCTCATCCCAACCAAGTCTCCGATGTGGTTCGCCTATTAGTCGAAGCTGTGGAGGAAAATCCGGAGAAACGCTGGAAAGGACAGGACTTCAAGGCACTCTCCATCGATGAATCTACGGCACGCCGACAGTTCAAGAAGCGGTTTGGCATGACCTTTGTCGAATATGCCCGCGCCCGACGCATGGGGCTTGCCCTGAAGAATATTCGTTCTGGACGCACCGTGATTGATAGTCAATTATCTACCGGATACGAGTCAAGCAGCGGCTTCCGCGATGCCTTTTCACGGATCATGGGTGCTGCTCCCACTCAAGTTCATGAAGGGCAAGTTCTAAAAGCGTCCTGGATTGACACCCGCCTTGGTCCGATGATGGCTATTGCAGATGATGAGGCCCTATATTTACTGGAATTTGTGGATCGTAGAGGCCTGGAACGCGAAGTTGAGCGCCTGCGCAAACGGACCAAATCAGCTATCGTACCTGGTACTACGGCTCCCATACAGTCCATTGAGCGTGAACTAAACGAGTACTTTCAAGGAAAAAGGACAGCATTCGACACTCCGTTGTTCTGTTTAGGAACACTATTTCAAAAACAGGTATGGGAACAGCTAATGGCCATTCCGGCAGGTGAAACGAGGTCATATCAGGAAATTGCCAATGCACTCGGTAAACCGACTGCTTGCCGAGCCGTAGCACAGGCGAATGGGGCTAATCAGCTTGCCATTGTGATCCCATGTCACCGTGTAATCAATGCCAGTGGTGAACTAGGCGGATACGGCGGGGGATTAACTCGCAAGAACTGGCTTTTGACGCATGAGAAACAACAGGAACAGGGTAGCTGCGAATAACGAAAATGAAGCAATAAAGTACGCATCAAATACTAAAGGAATACATGATATAACAAAGGAGAGTCGTCCTAATATGAGGATCTTAGAAGAGAAGGCAGCGTTGTTCCAACAATACCATGTGAAAAGCAAACCACTAGTTCTGGTCAATGTGTGGGATGCCGGAAGTGCACAAGCCATTCAATCCGCTGGCGCAACGGCCATTGCGACCGGAAGCTGGTCCGTTGCTGCGGCCCATGGTGAGCAAGATGGCCAAGCCATGCCATTCCATCTGGTACTTGCCAATCTCGCACGGATTACAGCGAGCGTGGATCTGCCTGTAACGATTGATATAGAGGGAGGGTATGGGAGGTTGGTGTCAGAAGTGAAGCAAAATGTCCTGCAAGTCATCGATCATGGTGCTGTAGGAATTAACATTGAAGATCAACTTCCCGCTGGGTTGGGATTGTACACTGTGGAGGAGCAATGCCCGAGACTGTCCGCCGCCCGGGAAGCTGCCGAGCAGGCAGGCATACCTTTGTTCATTAACGCCCGCACAGATATTTTTCTGCAACATGCACCAGAACACCATAACCATTCCCTGCTGGAGGAAACACTCATGCGTTCGAACCGTTATGCAGATGCAGGGGCCAGCGGTCTGTTCGTACCCGGCTTACAGGATCACCAGTTGATTCAAGAATTGTGTGAGCGTTCACCGCTGCCAATTAACATCATGGTTACGTCTCCTGAGCCTTCACCCAAACAACTTGCCGCATTGGGTGTAGCACGCGTAAGCTATGGGCCTTATCCTTACCTGCAAGCTATGGAACATCTGAAAGAACTGGGGCGAAGTATTTTGCTGAGTAGTTCCGAATCGTCATAAGCGAACACCTATGGTATAATCACCCCTACCCAACAATATCTAGGAGGCAATTATGCTTAACGTGGAACAAAAGCTTGAAGTGTTACAATCGTATCCCCAACTGCAACGCAAAGACGTTTCTCTCGGTCGTGTGAATTTCCACTACGAGGAAAGTGCGTATGATAAAAAAATTGTTGCTCTCCACATTCACCCTAACGGTAACGGTTATATCTATGCAGGTCTACTGCCTGACTATGAGACCGATGCGAAAGGATTCGTCAATATTCGCGATTACTCCGAAGCAGATCTGCGCACCTTGTTAGATGAAACGATCCAAGCGATGTCTCACAATCCCAATGCAGTTGAATTCAAAGAGCCAGAACAAATAAAAGCTGCCCCTGCATTGGCTCCAACTTCTACGGGTGGCGGAACATGGGTCGATGAAGATGGACATACGCTGACTTTAAAATATGAAGATGACATGTGGTATGTGTATTCCGGCGATAATCTGGATATGGCCTTTGAAACACGTAGCGAAGCTGGCGAGTATCTCCAAGACGAAGGATTCAAACCACAAGCTCAGGCTTAACACATACACATTCCTTGAATTGAACAGCGATTGATGAATAGTATAATCAGTAGTCAGCAAGCTAAGATGATACCAAAAACACGAGGCGTGTTCGCACTCGTGTCTTTGGTATTCGAGGAATTTTCGCATACTTTCATTAGCCCCGGTTGCTTCATATAACAATATGCTGTCAGTCTCTTTTGGATTTCATGGTAAGCGGCGCATTCTTCATCATCGGGTACGTAGAGAGAAGTAGCGCACCACCTATGAACCCAAGAACGGTAAACAATGTCATGCGATTAATCCCAGCAATCCACAACATAAACTCACCAAGATCACCCAATGTAATAATCAGCGTAATGACCAAGCCTACCCCAAAGAACATAATGAAGAAGTTACGCAACCCCAATCGCATCCAGCATACCGTTGGGAAGACAGAGAATCCCAATACGAGAAAGCCACACATCAGATCGATCCATAGGTAGGCTAAGAAATGATATTCGTTTGAATACAACATGCCTGGTTGATAGAGGGTAACGTCAACCATACCACTTTCCTGAAGCAGGTGTATGAGGAAATACACCACATGTAAAATGGCCATGGTACCTGCAACCATCCATACCGAGTTCATATAGAAGGATTTCATGAATTGAATTCGTGTACTGCCCATACCAATCGCAACCGGGAACAGAGTAATGATTCCCCCGATCGCGAACGTGCATATCCCTCCGTACATGGGGCCAAACAGCTGCGTGGTATACGAGACATCAAATATGAAACCAATGGCCAGATATACAACAGTGAGCATTAGAGCGATGGATGTAAATATGATCAAATACAAACGCATATCATCCTGAATTAAACGATTGGTGCCTTTTACTGCATTCACGGTTTAACCCCCTCTTGTTTACGGGTCCTGTTAACCAAATAATCCTGTAATGTCGCTTTCTCAATGGAAAGCCCCTGTGCATGAGCGATATCCTTCCACATTTTCGAGTAGGGCTCATCAATCATCACTTTCACAGTCGATCCCATCTGGGAAGATTCGATAACTTTAACATCTGCTGTCACCCGACTAACATCTTCTATTCTCCCTGTTAGAAGAACTCCTTTTTCGCGCATTTCTTCCATAGGCTGATTTAATATCACCTCTCCGGCTTGCAAAACGATAAGGGACTCACATAAAGGCTGAATCTCCTCAATATGATGACTGGATATCAGGATCAGACGCGGGTCATCTTCGTAACTTTCCAGTAGCGCATTATAGAAAAATTTACGCTTCTCCGCATCGAGCCCATTGGTCGGTTCATCCAGAATAGTTATCTTTGCATGACTGGCAAGACCTAATATAATCTGAGTGGCCGTCTTCATGCCTTTCGAAAATTTATTGATCTTCTTCTTCGCTGGTAATTCGAACACATCGATTAACCGCTCCGCTAATTCCTGATTCCACTGCGGATGAAAATATTGCCCCATTTGAACCATATCACTAACCGTCCAGTTTTTCCCCAAGGGATGATTCTCCTGGATGTAACATAGATGCTCTTGAGCAGCCAGATTATTATAGGGATCTTGACCCATGATCTGAACGGTTCCACTGTCCGGGCGGTTATGCCCTGCGAGTATACTCATCAGGGTTGTTTTGCCCGCCCCATTTCTTCCCCAGATTGCACTAATGATTGGCTCACTCTCATGCAGCGTAACCTGGTTCAGAACGGGTGTCTTCTGATAACTGTAGTTGACTTGCTCCATATGAATCATAACTCACTCTCCTTATCTTGCTTGCCGCGAATCAGATCAATAATCATGTCTTCATTCATGTGAATACGTCTGGCTTCTTCAAGTAAAGGCTTAATGTATTCTTCATAAAAATCCTGCTTTCGTTCAATGAGCAAGGCTTCTCTTGCTCCCTTCGCAACAAACATCCCAACACCTCGCTGTTTGTATATTATCCCCTTGTCCACGAGTTCCTGGAGTCCTTTGCGGGCTGTAGCGGGATTGATGTTGTAGAAGCGTGACAGCTCATTGGTTGAGGGAACTTGTTCTTCCACCTTCAATCTGCCCTCCACAATATCGTCCATAATCATCGTGGCAATCTGATGAAAAATAGGCTGGGATTCATCCAAAGTCGATTTCATGTGCCTCCAACTTTCATACGTATTCATTATTTAGTTAGTCGGTTAGTTACTCATGTAACTAACTATAGTATACAAAAACGCAAATGTAAATAGGCGAACTTAATTCATCGTCTTTTCTACCTTGGTTCTATTATATTGATTAATTAGACCGTCCAGGACTACGGATTGCTGGATCACTTCAGGGTGAAGCAGACTGTCGTACTCCATATGCATGCGATATAACAACTGTCTGGCATCTTCGATCCGTGACATCAAATCCAGGCGATCCATAATACCCCTCCCTTTTGTCATATTTTAGTGTATTATGCCAATCAAAAGCGCATATGAGATAAGACATACTTATTCTTCCACTTGAATACACACAAAAAGAACGCTTCTGAAATAAATCAGAAGCGTTTCTCTTAACATTTTATTAAGTTCCAAATCCATGATCAGCAGGTCTCATAATTTCGGGGTTCGGGATGTTAATGTCTGGGACAGGTTCCGTAGCAGGAGCTACGGTGAATACAACGATACTACAGGTAGCTATCAGCAAAGCCAACTTTCTCTTCATTGAGTTTCTGCACCTCACTAATTATCATTTTGTATTGCTGTTTCGCCGTCTCAGATGCAAATTCCCGGTATTGCTCAAACAGTCCGACACCTCTAAGCATACCTCGCCCACTGCTAATTTCAATAGAAAATCTCAAACTATCCAGAACAAATTCTATTCCTAAATGAAACTCGTCCTTCTTTAAATAGTATGCGCCCAAATCTGCTAAAAGTCGTAAATATCGATCATCCGTAACCTGTCTGCTCACTTTACCAATCCGGTTACTCTGTTCCTGATAAGTGAAGTAGGATTCATACTGTTTAAGTACATGATCAATATCCTTATCATAACGATTAGCCGCCGTTACAATATCACAAAGCGCTGGAAATATCTCATTTTCCTTTGTTGAAATATACGCCAGATAATCAGGTAATACCTCAAACTGACCCCCCATTAAATGATATATATAACGATTAGCTTCAGCCCATTCCTGAAACTGATTCATAACGACCATCTCATCTTGATCCGGGTTCCTCACCCAACGGTTATCCGAATATAAAGAAACATAGTTAAGTGCCCCAGTGTAGTCCTTCAAATGATAACAGGCACTTCCTGCAGCTAGATAAGAGTAAAGAATATAGAAGACAATGGGTCTTTTCGTCTCTTCTTGTTTCCGTCGTCCATTCATCTCATAATGAATGGACGCTTTTACTTTCAATTTTTCAGATAACTCCTGAACCTTGTTCCATCTATGCAATGCTCCAAACGCATTAATGAGTTCGTTAAGCGCATCCAACTGATAACGTTCATCCAACCGATCCACATAGTATTCAAACCGAGCTGCAATAATCAGATTCCGCTGCTGATCATTGGTTAACCCCAACCTGAACAGCCGATACTGACAGAGTGCAAGCCGCTCGGAATGCTGCATTTTCTCGCTTTCAGCGATGTTCTCATATAGAAGGATGGCCGGTTTGAATTTACCTGCTTGGTAGAATTCTTCAGCCACATCAAATAACAAAGGAATATAGGACAGATTATCCATCATCAGACGAATAACCTCTTCAATACAGTCCAGCTTGTCCAACTCGGCACAGCGATGAAGGAACGGTCCCAACCTTCGCCAGTCCGGGGTTGCATGTACAAAACACTCATCTATGTATAACTCATAGAAGTAACCTTCTTCCAGTCTCATGGCGGAAGTAATGCGATCCAACTGCTGCATGGCAATAGGCCGATTTTTATTCAAAATATTGCTCAGCGTACCCGAATTAATCCCTGACGTTTCCGAAAAATGACTAATGGACATCTGTTCACGCTTCAAATAACTTTCTAAATGATCGCGTATCGTGGTTGTCGGCTCCAAACGAACACCACCCTCCAAAATAAAAAACATATACAGGATTATCGGTATGCAAAAGTAATTATATGTAATTAAAAAGTATCGGTCAATATAATAATTTCAACTAATTTGTATTAATTACATTTTAATCCTTTAATTAAAATACAGACCCCTATCCTTATTTTATATCGGAAACGTACTCGGCATCAAACCTGAAAATAGACAAAAAACACGAGCCATCTATCGGCTCGTGCTCTCAACTGACTCATTAGTCAGTATGCTCACTATAACTTGCATTTAAGGCAGTATATTACCTGCCGCACGATAAATTTCATACCACTCTGGACGAGTGAGATGAACATCTCCTGCTTTTACACAATCTTGCAGACGTTCAATATTCATCGTGCCTGTCACAGGCTGCATCTGCGCAGGGTGACGAAGCAACCAAGCGATTGCAATCGTTGTATTGCTCACGTCATACTTCGCAGCAATCTCGTCGATCTTAGCATTCAATTCCGGGAACTTGTCGCTACCCAGGAATACGCCTTCGAAGAATCCGTACTGGAACGGGGACCACGGCTGAATGGTGATATCATGGAGACGACAATAATCAAGAATGCTGCCATCACGGTTAACCGCAGCATCGTTCTCCATGTTCACGTTGATTCCGCTGTCGATCATCGTTGTGTTGGTAATACTCATCTGCAACTGGTTGGCAACCAGTGGCTGTTTCACGTATTTTTTCAACAGTTCGATCTGGTTCGGATTCTGGTTGGACACCCCGAAGTGACGCACTTTACCTTCGCGCTCCAGTTGATCAAAGGCTTCAGCCACTTCTTCCGGCTCAACCAAAGCATCCGGACGGTGCAGCAGCAGAACGTCAAGGTATTCCGTTTTCAGACGCTGAAGAATACCATCCACCGAATTCAGAATATGCTCTTTGGAGAAATCAAACATTCCTTTGCGAATACCGCATTTGGATTGAAGAATCATATTTTCACGAACTTGGGGATTCATCTGTACTGCTTCGGCGAAGATCTCCTCACATGTTCCTGTACCATATATGTCAGCATGGTCAAAGAAATTCGCCCCAACTTCCATTGCAGAACGAACAAAATGTTCAGCTTCCTTACCGTCTAGTGAATTAATCCGCATGCAACCCACAGCGACTACAGGTACTTCAAGTGTGCTGCTGCCCAATTTAATGGTTCTCAAGATGTTTTCCCTCCATATTCGAATATTATCGTGTATCTTCTTTTGATTGTGACACACATCTGCAATCGGTTTCAATAGATTTATCCTACATTCATATGGAGAAATGATAGGTTCTTGATCCCTGCCTATACTTATCAAAAGAAGAAGTTATACTTCTTCCGGCACGATAACCTCAATATGTCTTGGTAGGACAGTGATATGAATAGGCAGGTCAGGACCTTCCTCACCGTCTACATTCGTGCGAATGGCTTCGTCTGAGCGAACATGAACTTCTTTGGCTGTAAAATAATCCACATCCTTATGCTCCTTCAGATTGCCAAAAAACAGGGAAGTACCTAGGGTCAGGCTGTTGAACACACTAATATTGCGAACAACAAAACAATGGATCAAACCATCGTCCACCTCAGCCTCCGGTGACAACTTCTGGAATCCTCCAACCGAATTGGTCAGCGCCGCCAGAAAAAGAGGAGATTCTCCCTCCCAGATCTGACCGTCATATTCAATGGTCAGTTGATTGGCTGGTGTATTCACCAAGTCTTTCAAACCTTCCTTGAGATACGCGAATGAACCCAGCTTCGACTTCTCTTCCGAGGATACAGAGAATAGAGCTTCGGCCAAAGAACCTGCTGCTACCACGTTGGCAAACAGACGATCATTAATTTTCCCGATATCCACGATATGGGTCTGATCCGAACGTAACTGCCGAATGGCCTCCTCCGGGTCAAGCGAGATATTCAGCGCACGTGCAAAATCATTCACCGTACCTAAAGGTACGATGCCCAATCGGGGACGATGGTTCTGATCCATCATGCCATTAATCGTCTCATGCAGTGTTCCATCGCCTCCGATGGAAATGACCAGATCACAGCCATCCTTGCAAGCGTTCAGGCAATAGCCCACCGCATCACCTTCTCCGGCCGTCTCGTTAATAACTACCTCATACTGCTGCGACTCCAGAATTTCTCTGACTTGAGACACATACTGATCGGCCTCTTCCTTACCTGACGACGGATTGCTAATGATCATGGCTTGGCGCATACTCACATCTTCCCCTCCAAATTGGCATCTTTACTCCATCTTTACCCGTTTCAAGGGTGGGTTGAATAGGGTCAAGCAAGGGATGCTTTATTTTTTTGATAAACATGTCTCTGAAGAGTGCAGAGCAGGACTTGTTTCATATAGAATAGAAGTAAGAGAATACCCCTTATGAAATTCCGTGTTCCTTTTTCCTGTTGACGGGTTAATAACTATAGATGTGTTTTTAGCCGAGTCTGCATACATTAAATTGTTCAATCTACACGCAACACTCCGTAGGCATAACAACCTTCTGTTATGGTGGAAATGCGATACTTATCTAACTCAATCGTTCGGATTATTTTATAATTCTAAAAATCGGAGGAAATACATGCAATGAGAAGAGTGACTCTATTATTTCTAGTATTCATCCTAAGTCTCGGGGCATCGGGGCAAGCCATGGCTTACACAACTACAGACTCGGGCGAGGGAATCATTGAGGATCCCTTACTTGAAGACGGATTGAAGCTAATCCTGAATAAACCTCTCGATGATCCACTGACTTCATCTGATCTGGAGCAGCTTGAAGTGGTGGACCTGAGCAATGCAGGTATTCAGAGCCTGTCCGGTCTGGAATATGCGACCAACCTGACTCACCTCCGATTATATGGGAATGAGATTGAGGATCTCACACCGCTGGAGCACCTAACCCAGCTTCGCGAGATCGATGTTCGCAACAATTACATTACATCCATAGACGCACTTGCTGAATTGAAAGACTTGGGACGGCTGTATATCAGCAACAATTCCATTTCATCCATAGAGGTTGTACGTGGGTTCAACCGATTACATACGTTCCACGCCAGCGGTAACCAGATTGCCAGTCTTGCAGCCCTCTCCGATACGGATGCACTGAAATGGCTTGAGATTTCAAACAATTCCATTAGTGATCTGACGCCGCTCATGGGTAAGAAACGGCTCCAACAACTCAATGTTGCAAACAACCAGATTCAGACACTGGAACTACTGGCTGAATTGCCAAATACCCTGCGGAATCTGAATGTAGCAGGCAATCACATTACGGACCTGACACCACTGGAGCACCTGACACGTCTTCGGACACTTGATATCTCTGGTAACCAAGTACAACACCTCAAGGGGCTTGAGGGACTGACTGGTCTGAAGGAACTGAATGCAGAATCCAATCAGATCTATGATCTGGAACCTCTTCGGCAACTATCAAGTTTGGACGTATTAAAATTATCCAACAACCGGGTGTGGGATCTGACACCGATTGCAGGTTTTACGTTTACCCGTGATCAGTCTGCGACGAACGCCATTCAGGATATCTCAGCGTCGACCTTGTTATCCTCAGGTATTCAGACATCTGTCCCAGAGGTTGAGCCTGCGGGGCTTACCGTGCAGAACAATTATCTGGATGTCACAAGTGGCAGTCAGACAATGCAGATTCTGAACCGGATGAATGTGCGGGAGCAGAAACGGACGCCGCAAGGCGGCCTCCAGCGGCTGATGGAAGGGTCTACCACTGCCTATGTAGGAGATCGTGCTTATGCACTGGATGCTGCACCTTTTATCGATGAAGGGCGGACCTATGTACCTCTGCGCTTTGTCTCGGAGCAATTAAACGCCAGTGTGAACTGGAACAGCGGTACGCGCGAAGCCGTGATCACACAGAATGACAAAACGATACGCTGGAGCGTGGGCAACAAGCAGGTTATCGTGGACGATACACTTGCGATCAATGATGCTCCTCTAATGATGAGGAATGGCAAAGCTTTTGTTCCTGTTCGCTTTATTTCAGAGCAATTCAATGCCTCTGTTGGTTACATCGGTAGCAGTAAAACGATTCTGATTTTTGAAAATAAACAGCTCGGTGATCGTGTACAGCCTTAAGTCGTATCT
Organism: Paenibacillus sp. FSL R5-0749; assembly: GCF_038595085.1. Lineage (NCBI taxonomy): Bacteria > Bacillati > Bacillota > Bacilli > Caryophanales > Paenibacillaceae > Paenibacillus > Paenibacillus sp. FSL R5-0749. The sequence goes on from NZ_CP152005.1 coordinate 6,572,429, forward strand.
CACGTTCAGTTTCAGCCATAAGAGAATATGAGAAACATAGCAAAGTCCCCGCCTTGAACGATCAGCGGGGATTTTTCATGTGTTATGACAATAGTGCTACGACATTGGATAGTGGTATATGGATAGAATCAATCATAAGTAAATGCACCCGTATCAACTGTCTGTACGAGCATGAACTTGTAACGCTCTATCTCGGATTAGGGCAAATTTTACACGGTTTAGCATATCTTCTTTTGCCGCGAGTGTTGTTATACTGAACGTAATATAGATGACAGCTGGAGTCCACGCGAGGAGGAAAATTATATGACATTTACGTTCACTGGTTATTCAACAACCCAAGATAGTCCATGGAAAGAGTTATCTTTTGCGTCGACAAATGAAAGCGCTAACTTAAAACTCACGGGTGAGCAGCATCAGCTTGTGGAAGGATTCGGCGGATGTTTCAACGAGCTTGGTTATATGGCTCTGTCTCACTTGAGCGAGGAGCAGCGCCATGAGGTATTTCATTCCCTCTTCCATCCGGAGGGTGAGCACAAGTTTAACATCTGCCGCCTGCCCATCGGCGCAAGTGATTATGCAGAGCAGTGGTATAGCCACAACGAGGTGGACGGTGACGTGGCCATGGAACATTTTTCGATCGAACGTGATTTCAAATATCTGATTCCCTACATCAAAGAAGCTCTGAGTTATAACCCGAACCTGCAATTCTTCGCCTCCCCTTGGAGCCCGCCAACATGGATGAAGTCGCCCAAAGCCTATAACTACGGCACACTTCGTTGGGAGAAAGATATTCTGGAGGCCTACGCCCTGTATTTCGTAAAATTCGTACAGGCTTATCGTGATGCAGGCATTACCATCCATCAGGTGCATGTGCAGAACGAAGTCATTGCAGATCAGAAATTCCCTTCTTGCATGTGGACAGGCGAGCAGCTTCGTGAGTTTATCGCCGATTATCTGGGGCCGGCTTTTGACAAACACGGTCTGGATACGGAGATCTGGCTGGGCACGATCAACGCCCCTGATCCATGGGAAGAATTGATCAAGAAAAAAACAAACGACTTCGACGAGTACGCCGGACTTGTCCTGAGTGATCCAAAGGCCTATTCCTATATCAAAGGTGTTGGGTATCAATGGGCTGGCAAAAATGCCATTCAACGTACCTCGGCAAGTTATCCGGAGCTACGTTATATGCAGACCGAGAACGAATGCGGCGATGGCAACAACTCTTGGAACTACGCCAAATACGTATATAACCTCTACCAGCATTACTTCAGCAACGGCGTGAACGCGTACATCTACTGGAACATGGTTCTGGAACCGAAAGGCCGCAGCACATGGGGCTGGGAGCAGAACTCCATGATGACCGTAGATCCGGACAATAAGGAGGTTACTCGAAACCCGGAGTATTATGTGATGAAACACTTCGCTCATCATGTGGTCCCTGGTGCTCGAAGAGTCGGCCTGTCTGGGGCCTGGAGCGGTAAATCTGTGGCTTTCCGCAACCCGGATAACAGTCTCGTCATTGTCATCAACAATCCATTCCAGGATCGTCGCGACTTGTATCTGGCATATGAAGGACACACCCTTCGTCTGGAGTTGGAAGCTGATTCCTTCAACAGCATGGTTATTCAACCGAAGTAACAAACCTCAGTTGAAACAAAGCATACTCACACCAATAGCGCCATATTCCCATGCTTAACATGTGGAACAGGCGCTATTTGGTGTTATATAATAACGAATTTCACAAGGGAAACTCAGACTCGTCAAAATGCACGCTTAAGGGTTGTTCGCCAGATAATTTCTCAACCATTGCAGCGCTGGACGTTCTGTACCGTTGCTATTAACCAGATGCGAACCGTTTACCCACGTTTGGTTCTGGTTGTAGCCCCACAGTGTTACGCCTTTAACAGCAGCATGCTTCCACAGTACAGGGAATTTCTGCTGATAGCGCTGCAACTGCGTATTATCATCGCCCGTCATATCCAGTTCGGATACATAGACCGGCAGACCTGTCGCAGCCAGCTTATTCAGTACTGTGTTCATCGTACTCACAGAGACGTTGTCCATATTAAAGTAATGTGCTTGGATACCAATACCATCCACTAGACCTCTGTTTTTCAGAAGGTTGATAATCTGGATATATTGGTCCGCTTTAGCCGGATCACCGATAATTCCGTATTCATTGATCAACAATTTGGCGTTAGGGAAGGCTTGTCTCGCCTGCTGGAATGACCAGATGACCCAATCCCAGCCAGTGGCCCCATCTCCACCAATCGCGTTGCGATATGAAGGCTTGGCATGAAGCGGCTCATTGACGACATCCACATATGCTGCCTTCGGATACCGCTGGCCTGCGGCGTTAATCCATTGTGTCACTTCAGCCTTCTGATCTGCGGCAGAGAGACTGTTAATCCAGTTTGGCTGCTGATTTCCCCATACGAGCGTATGGAATTTGAACGGAAAATTGTTGTTGACCGCATAGTTGTAGGCCATATCTGCCTGACCCCAGTTCATCACGTTGCGTGTACCTTCCACAGCATCCCACTTGGTGGAGTTCTCTGGAGTTACCTGGTTCCAATAAGGGCTAAAATTCGAAGGAACCTGGCTAGCGATAATATTGCCTAAAAATTTGCTACCTTTTGCCAAACCAGCGCTCACACTACCAGCTGCAACCGAAGCAGCGAGAACGCCTACCAATGCTAGTGAACCAACCGTCTTGAACCACTTGGACTTGAACAATGAAATTCCTCCTTAATCATTATTTAGAATTGTTAAGCGCTTACAAAAACCATTTTACTGGATAATTTTGGTCTTTAACACCTGCAAATTATACTATTTTCAAAAATCGTAAATTAATAGTTAGCTATATTTATAGATTTCTCTCTTAAATCCAACATAACGCTTACATTGGAGTTTACATTTACCACATGTTTATCTAGTATAAAATGACACATATCTTTACATACACTAGATAACAAGGGAGATTACAACATGCGCAAAATTTCAACAAAACGTTTCGCCGGATGGCCTTTATCGTTCCTTTTATGTGCCTCCATTTTGTTCGCCCCTTTTGCTTCTACTCCAGCTCAGGCTGCTGAGGCAGACAAGGAAACCAAGATCACGTTGCTGGGTACATCGGATATTCATGGCCGATTTATGCCATGGGACTATGCTCTGGACGGTCCAAACCCAACCGGCAGCATGACGCAGCTCTATACCATTGTGAAAAAAGTGCGTGCCGAGAATCCCAATACGATTCTGCTGGATGCAGGGGACATGATTCAGGATAACTCCGCTGAGTTATTCAATGATCAACCTCAATCTCCCATGATGGTTGCGATGAATGAAATGAAATATGACGCATGGGTTATGGGTAACCATGAGTTTAACTTTGGACTGGACGTACTGGAGAAGATCTCTTCCCAATTCAATGGACAGCCTCTCGTAGGTAACATTTTCAAAGAAAACGGCGACCGCTACATGCCTGCCTATACGATTATTGAGAAAGACGGCATCAAAGTGGGTGTCATCGGAATGAACACACCGATGATTACCGAGTTCGAGAAAGGTACAGATCACCTGGACGGTATCATCGTCAAAGATCCTGTAGAAGAGACCAAGAAGGCCATTGCCGAGCTGAAAGGCAAAGTCGATGTTATGGTTGGACTTATGCATATGGGATTGGATAACGAGAACGGAAATCCGGGAACCGGAGTGACGGATATCGCCAACGCCAACCCGGAGCTGGCTGCTATTTTTGCCGGACACATGCATACCCTGATTGAATCCCAAACGGTTAACGGTGTATTGATCTCCGAACCGAATAAATATGGCTCACATATTTCGCGAATTGACCTGACATTTGCCAAAGACGGCGACAAAGTTGTGCTGAAAAGCAAAGAAGCTCAAGCACTCGCTGTAAAAGCAGCCGACGGAACATACGAAGTCTCCGATCCTGCACTGGAAGAGACCTTGCACCCGTTCCACGAGTTCGCTCGTGCCGATGCCAACATTGAAGTGGCTGAACTGAAAGGTACGAACCTGGTGCCTGCCGATGAGATTAAGGGTATCCCTGCTGTGCAGATCCAGGAAACACCTTTGTCTGACTTCTTCACCGAAGTGATGTTGCATTACAGTGATGCCGATGTGGTCGCGCACCAGATTGATAACGACAAGGCCAAGCTGGATGTAGGCCCGATCAAGAAAAAGGATATTGCGTTCAACTACCAATATACCTTTGGTGAAGTAACTGTGTATGAAGTAACCGGACGGGATCTGATGGATTATATGGAGTGGTCTGCAGGGTACTTCAACTCTACACGCCCGGGTGACGTTACCGTTAGCTTTGATCCGAAACGGCGTGCTTCCAAATACAGCACCGATGATTTCTTCGGCGGCGTAACGTATGAGATAGACCTGACCAAGCCATACGGCAGTCGGATTACGAATCTTAAGTACAGCAACGGTGTAGCCGTCAAAGAAGACGATACGTTGAAGCTGGGCATGAATGCCTACCGAATGGAAGCCCTGATTGCCAAAGGCGGCGCCATGGAAGGACGTAAGTTCAAGCAGCTCTGGTCCTCCAAGGATGCTTCTGCATTTGGTGAGATCCAAGGCACGATTCGCAACCTGTCCATAGCTTATTTGAAAGATGTCATGAAAGGTGTCTACGAACCGAAGATTCAGCACAACTGGAAAATCACCGGCGTAGACCTGACTGCACCAGAACGTGCAGATGTGGTGGAGTTGATTAACGATGGCATCATGTCTGTGCCAACAACGGAAGATGGCAAGTACACCAACATTGCCTCCATTAACATTTTGGATGCGGTGACGCAAGAAGAGATTGATGCACTATCCGCCAAAGCCGATGTGAGTGCAGCACAATTCGCAGGTGTGAAAACCAAGGGAGCGTTCTATCAACAGCTGAACAAAGCTCGCAAGGCAGCAGGTGGCGATGGAGGTACGACCACACCTACACCTGAGAAACCGACAACACCAACCGTACCTAAACCAACACCGACTCCAGGCACGTCGAAACCTGGTAAACCCTCAACACCAAACACGGGTAAACCGGGTACCGTTACCAAAGGTAAACAAGCCAAGGTTACAGCGGCTTACCTGAACGTACGTGCTGGTGCTTCATCCAAAGCCAAGGTCATTGCTGCCGTACCGAAAGGCACCCTGCTTGAGGTGATTAGTACAGACAAGTATGGCTGGGTAAAAGTGAAAATCGATGGACGTGTAGCATTCGTATACGGGAAATATGTGAGCATTTTGAAATAGCAATCGTTACGCACCACGCTTAACGAAAAAAGGGCGATTCTCCCATGGAACTCATGGTCAGGATCGCCCTTTGCTATGTCAACCAATGTTTATGCGTATTGCCTCTCCTCTACTGCTCTGTGGGAATGAAGACATTTAGCCTGATGGCAAGTTCTTAATTTTATCCATGAAAGAGTCCAGCTGTATGCCATTTGTTTTTTCCGTAAAATCACGTAATTCCTCCGACTCCCCCTCGTAGGCGGCAAGTACGTAGTCACCATCGACAATATAATACGTGCCGTAGCGGGTGAACGAATATCCATCCACCTGTTTCCCGGTCGTCCCCTTTTTGACTACAGCGATAATCTCCATACCTGGTTTAAGTTCAGGCTCCACACCTGCGAAGTCAGCGTTGTAAAATAAAAAAGTATCCTTCGGTACATCAGCTCCTGTTACTACTTCATGTACCTTCACTTCATAGGAAATGAATTTAGGTTGGTATGGTGTCATTCCATTAGCTTTATCCTTATCAGCCATCATTCTTTCAGGTGTGCCCGGTTCAGTACTCAGCTCCACACTAAAGCTCGGCAAAATTTTCATTACCTCTGCCACAACAACGCTATCCCCATATGTCATGACCTCTCGAAAGCTTACTTCTCTCATGGATATCGTCGCGGGGGTGTTCGTAGATAGTGGATATTCCTCACGTAGTTCCTTCATTCGCTCTTGGGAGAGCACGTTCTCCGCACGATCACTTGAATTGACAAACAGTGTTGTACATCCCATTAGACTAACCAGCAATGCAATACTTGTTAGCCAACATATCATTCGGAATCGTGCCATACATCCACCCCTTACCTGATATGGTTGATATATACCTTCAAGCTCAGCCCCTCTTCACATCCCAGTTTGCGAGCATGCCTCTCGCCATCTCCATGTCCGACTCCTTGCCTGTAATTAGTGCAAACTTGGCAACAATCGCAGGATAGGCTGCCCATTGCTCTCGAATATGCTCCAGCATCCGGGGCCATGTTCTTCCTCCTGCCTTCTCATAACGTCTCAACAGGTCACGCAGTCCTTCCTCCTGAAAGAGTGCATAGTAAATGACGAAATCCTTACCCGGGTCAGCAATCTCCGCTTCCGTCCAGTCAATAATTCCAGTTACGCGTTGTTCCTTATCGACAATAATATGCGGCGGATGCAGATCACCATGGATGAACGCCGAGTGCTGCGGCCAATAGCTACTTACAGACAGCCATATCGTCCAACGTTCAACCAGTTCGGTTGGCACCGTAAAATTCTGCTTAACCTCTTCTATATTGGCTGCAAATTCCTTGCGAGCTTCCATAGGTGTTTTGATCCGTACTCCACCTTTCTTCGCCTCGTGTGGATCGATGTTATGCAGCGCGACGAGGTTCACAGCCAAGGAATCGAGAAACGTATCAGATAAACTTTCCTGGGGGAATTTCCAGACATAACCTCCCCCTGCAGGATCGACAACTGCAATCGGATCACCATCCAGTAAAGGATAAGCGATCAACTCTGGCGTACAGATCCGCCAATCGGGTACTTGTGCGGGTATACTGCCTCGGACCACATCCAGCACCCTGCGCTCATTCTCGGCTCGCTCCCATACGTCTTCACGTCGCGGCTGGCGCAAAACCCATCTGCGGTCTTCTTCGTCCGAGGCGAATGCTACACGAAAATCCATACCCGACTCGTTAATCTCCAAGGACTCCTTATCCATAATTAGTCCGTTCTGTTCGGCTAAAGATAATAGTTTATTTTGAATTGCCAAATGTTCATTCGAGTTCGATTTTGTCATATCAGGCACTCCCCTTTTCCTGGATAAACTAAAAAACACAGACATGTTCGCCTGTGCAGTTCATTTTGGATATTGGCATACCCGAATGCTCACAAAAAAATAGTAGTACATCAAAGAACCCCTTCACAGAGTGATTCTTTCATGACTAGCGGCATACGTGTACAATGGCAAACCAATCCCGATGAGCTGCACATAGGCAGAAAACAGCAAGCGAAACAAACATCTCGCCAAACTATCTCAATCGGGAAAAATTTAGCACACGTATCCCTCCGTTCAATAAGTTACCCATATGCTAACATATTCCATATCCCAGTTCCAGACCGAATGGAATATTTTTGGTTCTTTTTATTGATATACAGGAACTTGTGCGTCTCAGGTAACGTCCATAGTTTATAGGTCTAATCAGAAAGGATGAGAGGTGAACAACTCGATGTCCATTGTACGAAGGTTTTCCTTATTGCCAGTTATCTTACTTCTGCTAACGCTCGGATGCGCAGAGAAATCCGAGGAACAGGGGGAAGAGAAGCCACATGTGCGAGGAATGATTACGGATTTTGAGGAAGAAAGAGGTCAGGTACTCATCGAGAATAAAGAAGATGGAGGTGTTGAATCAGGACCGATTTGGATCTCGCTCAACACGGATGCTGAACTCATCATCGAAGGAGAGACTTTCACCGTCTCTTTGGATGAGACACTCGTTGGTCGAAGTGCAGACGTATGGATTGGTGGAATAATCGCTCAATCTTACCCTCCCCAAACCCAGGCTGTGAAAATGGTCATTCATTAACAAACAGCAAAATCCACCGATACATTTCGTTTCACGTGGAACGTTATGATACACCTACGAACAGCAACCCCTTTACTCCTCATATCGGAATGGATGAAAACAATTTAATCACTTGATGCATTTACTCCGTTAGCCTGCCTGCATATAGAGTATAATGAAAAGGTATACGATAAATGTACGGTGCAATAATTGTACAAAAACTAACGCAAAAGAGGTAAACGATGAGCGAGCAACAATTTAAAGATTATGGACTTGGTGAAGAGATCGTAAAAGCACTGGACAGTCTGGGCTATGAGACACCAACCGAGGTGCAAACTAAAGTTATACCGGTAGCACTGGAGAATCAGGATCTTGTGGTGAAATCACAGACGGGTAGCGGTAAAACAGCTGCTTACGGCATTCCGCTCTGCGAGCTGGTAGATTGGAATGAAAATAAGCCACAGGCTTTGATTCTTACGCCAACCCGGGAACTGGCTTTGCAGGTTAACGAAGATATTACAAATATCGGCCGCTTTAAGCGTATTAAAGCAACCGCACTATACGGACAGTCCCCTTTTCATATCCAAAAAGCCGAGTTAAAACAAAGAACACATGTCGCTGTAGGTACGCCAGGTCGGGTACTGGATCATATCGAACGCGGCACGCTGCCACTCGATCGGATCGCCTATCTCGTTATTGACGAGGCCGATGAGATGTTGAATATGGGCTTTATCGAGACGGTACAAGCGATCATTCAGAAACTGCCGCAGGAGCGAGTGACGATGTTGTTCTCCGCTACGTTCCCTGAAGATGTAGCCAAGCTGTCACGCAAATACATGAACAAGCCAGTGGAAATCGAGATCAAAGCAAGTGGACTGACAACAGCCACGATTGAACATGCTGTGATTAACGTGCCAGAGGTGAACAAAACCGCGCTGCTTCAGGACTTGTTCATTGTGGAAAATCCGGATAGCTGCATCGTGTTCTGCCGTACGCAGGAGAATGTAGATAAACTGTTCCGGGTCATGGCTGACTTGGATTATCCAGCAGATCGTATCCATGGTGGCATGGAGCAGGATGAGCGGATCGAAGTCATGAACGCCTTCAGACGGGGACAATTCCGTTATCTAATCGCGACGGACGTAGCCGCACGTGGTATTGATATCACGAATATTACTCATGTCATCAATTACGATATTCCTTTGGAAAAAGAGGGATATGTTCACCGCACAGGCCGTACGGGACGCGCAGGCAAAACAGGTAAAGCCATTACGTTGATTACACCGAAAGATGGCCGACGTCTGGCCGAGATTGAATCCTATATCGGTTTCGAAATTCCTGTTGTGAAAGCTCCTTCCGAGGAAGCTGTGGATCGCCGCAGAGAAGATTTTGAGAAGCGATTGAAGATCGTGCCTGAACGTAAAAAGGACAAGCGCGAACAGTTGAACCAACAGATCATGAAGCTGAACTTCAACGGAGGCAAGAAAAAGAAACTTCGTGCCGTAGACTTTGTAGGTACCATCGCCAAGCTTGAAGGCGTTGCTGCAGACGATATTGGGATCATTACCATTCAAGACAATGTAACAGATGTGGAGATTCTGAATGGCAAAGGACCACTCGTACTGGAGCTTATGCAGAATACAACGATCAAAAAGATGCAGCTCAAGGTTCGTAAAGGTCATAAATAGCAGAATTACATCGGAAATTCGATTCAAGGGTAGCGGACCGTGCAGCTACCATACAAAGAGAACTACGCAAATGCAACAAAAAGATAGAAAATCATACCAAGCAACAGATCTACCTCATCCGGTTACAAAACAAGGGATAACAGGCCTTTAGCAGGTCGTTATCCCTTGTTTGCTCTTTTGTTGAGAATCATTGCCTCCTTATCCTGTCAGTTCATGTGATACATGATATGGAGCAGCATTACGCGGAGCCCATCACACTGCAAGCAATGTTAGAGATGTGATCCCCCACTGGCATCGAGACATTGTCCGGTAACCCAGCGGCTGTCTGCTGACGCAAGAAATGCAGCTACATCTGCGACATCTTCAGGCTCTCCCCAGCGATTAAGAACAGACAAACCTGTTGCATATGCCTGTCCTTGCGGGTTCGTGAGTGTGGCTGCATTCATCTCGGTATTAATAATGCCTGGCTGGATCGCGTTGACCGTAATCTGGCGACTTCCCAGCTCTTTGGCCAGTAGCTTGGTGAGGATATCCACCGCCCCCTTCGTCATGCTATAGGCGAACACGCCCGGGGAAGCCACTCGTGTAACAAAAGAAGAAATATTAATGATTCGCCCGCCATCCCGCAGACGCGGAACGGCCTGCTGGCTGACAAACAGGGGGGCTTTGACATTTATGTTCATCACTTCGTCGAAGGAAGCTTCTGTCGTCTCCTCCAGACCAAGAATCTGCCCGATGCCTGCATTATTTACCAGAATATCCAGACTGCCATCTCGTCCATGCTTCCGAACAGCATCATCGACCTGCGCAAATAATGCATGAATTCCATCCAGCGTGCGCAAATCCGCTCCAATGGCTTGCGCCTGTCCACCATGTTCTGTAATATGCCGCACAACCTGCTCCGCTTCGTCTTGTCGTGTCCCGAAGTGCACAAGCACATGTGCACCCTCCTGTGCCAGACGCATTGCAATACTGCGACCGATGCCTCTGCTTGCTCCTGTTACCAAGGCCATCTGCCCTTCAAGTCTTCTGCATATCTCGTTCATAACGTCATCCCCCTACTTAATAAGTAGCACCCGTCACGGGCACAAGACAGTTATATCACGAGACGACATACAAAATGTTGCTCTCCTATTCGGTAAGGACACTCCGTTCAGCGATAGCCATCATATCCGTATATCCTCCGAGCGTAGCCGAAGCTCCAGCAGGTTCGCTGGCTAGCCCTCCTTATGACACCAGGCAGTTTCATTTTCATTCTGCATTCGTGCCCTCGCTCTTGCTGCTCTTGCCCTCTGCCTGCTGCTGAGTTCATCTCTCATTGAAATGTTCACTTGCCAAAGATTGTAAATCAACTACAATATAAATGAAAACGCTTTTATATTTCTATTATCTGTGGAGGTGTATGTAATGGGTAACAGGAAAGCGGTCTGGTTACTGGTCTTTGCACTCACGTTCACCCTGTTTGGACTTCATCCTGAACGAACAAGCGCAGCAAGTGTCACGATAACCAACGGTACCGATTGGCTCGACACCGCAGGCAATCCCATCCATGCGAACAGCGGCAACATTCTACAGGTAGGTTCGATGTATTATCTGTACGGTGAACATGCGGTGAGCGGCAGATTCGACAGCGTGAACGTCTACACCTCCACCGATCTGAAGAACTGGACTTTCAGCAACGCCATCCTGACGAAAGATTCCGCAACCGAGCTGGCCTCCAGCAAGATTGAACGCCCCAAAGTCATCTATAATGCATCAACCAACCAGTATGTGCTCTGGGCACACTATGAGAATGGCACAGACTACAACCTCGGGCGTGTAGCGGTGGCAACAAGTAATACCCCAAATGGCAAATTCACCTATGAGGGCAGCTTCCGCCCACTCAATTATGAATCCCGTGACATGACCGTCTTTGTTGATACAGATGGCACAGGTTATCTGGTTACTGCTTCACGCAAAAATGGCGGTGCCAATGATTCGATGGCTATTTTCAAAATGAATGCAAGTTACACCGGAATACAATCCTTCGAAGGCTGGCTGTTCGAGAATGCCTACCGCGAAGCGCCTGCCGTTGTGAAAAAAGGAAACCGTTACTACCTCTTCACCTCCCAAGCCGCTGGCTGGTATCCGAATCAGGGGGCATATGCTACAGCAACTTCCATGGCGGGCCCGTGGACTGCAATTACACCATATGGCAATCCATCTGCCTTCGGTTCGCAGATTCATGATATTGCCACGATTACAGGCAGCAGCACCACATCCTACATCTACATGGCAGACCGCTGGAACCCCATGAGTATTGGAGAGCACAAACATATCTGGCTACCGCTAACCTTGAATGATTCGAATGGAACAGCATCACTGGAGTGGTATACAACGTGGAATATCGACGCAGCGACAGGCATCGTAACCCCACCTGCGCTCGTCAACCATGCACAAGGCAAAACAGCTACCGCCATCTCCACAGCCTCCGGCTCATCCGCATCCAACGTCAATGACGGGAACTACCAGACGTCTTGGGTAGCTTCCTCCAATAGCTGGCCTGCATGGTGGCAGGTGGACTTCGGCGCACCGAAGACGATCACGGAGATCGATACGTCCTGGTTTATGTATAAAGGTTCCGAGGGGTACTACAAATATAAAATCGAAATTAGCAACGACGGTATCAATTACTCCACATTGGATCGCACCAACAATCTGACCTATGGTTTCACCACGGACGCTGTGCATTTCACCGCACGTTATGTCCGAATTAATATGGTGAACGCCGTCTTGTGGAATAATCCGGGGAACTGGTACACCCCAACCCTGCACGAGGTCAAAATGTTGGGTCCAGCCACACCGGAAGCTACAGGGTACAGCCGCTTCAGTTCACACAACGTTCCGGATCGATACATCCGTCATGCCAACTACATCGCACGGATTGACGCTAATGTCTCTCCTGCGCTGGATTCCCAGTTCCGCGTCGTACCGGGTCTAGCGAGTTCCACAGGAATATCACTGGAGTCCATTAACTTCCCAGGCTACTTTCTGAAGCGCAACACCAGCAACAAAATTGTACTTGAAGCCTACGCTGATACCGCTGCCTACAAGGGAGATGCCACGTTCTTGAGCAGCCCTGGTTGGGCTGACAGCACCAAAGTATCCCTTCAATCATACAGTCAGCCAGGATATTACATCCGGCATTATGATTATGTACTGCAGTTGGATGCTGTCAATGCAACTAGCAGCGCAACAGTGAAGGGTGATGCCACGTTTGGGCGGACTAATTACTAGGCCAAAAATGGAAGAGAGAATTTAGGTTTAGCCACCTTCATCTACAATTAAAATTTCGGGGAAAGGCCGTTTTTTCAGGAGTTAAAACTGAAGAAGCGGTACTTTCTGCTGCACCATTTCAGATAGAGATTACATCTATCTCAGACTGAGAACGCTGGTGCAAACCCAGCGTAATCTCCAGCCAAACTGGCTAGTGGCTGCTAGCTCTCGGTCGCTATTTTATAATGACCGGCATATGCCGCTGCATCGACCCATAGGGGTGTGCATAACGTACCGGATACACAACCACTTCATGAACTATAGAGAACTATTAATGATGTCTGCGAATGCATCCCTATTGTACGTATCATCCTGTATGCGCCATTCTCCCTTATCCTGCAAAAAGGTGATATCGCCCGATAGCGGAATAGAATTGATCTCCTTTCCGTTCTCGTCTGTGAATTTCAGATCGAGCGTGTACTCCACCAGAATCCAGTCGCTCTTGCTGTCTTTGATCTTGGTTTCAATATTTTCAGGATGCAAGTTCGCTTGTTCGATGTGTGCAACCTGAAGAGGTAAGACAATATATCGATTAGCCATGTAAGCCTCATAATTTCTGGAGGTTAGGAATGGCTTCATAGTCTCTCCTTTGGCCAATAACCCTTCCATCTCTAACGTATCCTCATAGTCCTTGCCATCCACGGTGAGTTCTGTTGTCTTATACTCCAGCGACATTTCGAGCGCTTGTTGCTGCTCCTCCGCCGTCGCCTTCTGATCACTCATATCACTCGGTTGTTCCGTTGTTGGTGGAGTGACAGGTTCAGTGGTTTCTGCTGGTTCAGATGGTGTACACCCCATTAACATGGCGGCGGAAAGAAATAATGTACCCATCACATAAACGAACTTACGCATGGTTAACCCCTCCCTTTCTCGTCTGTATTACTCTCAATTATCCCTTTAATAGGATATAATGTCCAGTTATTGGACACATCCGAACAAACACATGCCCCTTTCGTAATAGATTATGTTATAGTCATCGAGAAGTGATTTGGAGGCGATAATGATGATGATGATTAAAATTACAAATGGACCAACTCTCGAAGGATAGCGCCTGCGGGTCCAATAACTGCGTGTTTCCTTCAACAATGAAGGTGTGAAAGCTATGTCAATTTATCAAATCGTACCCATGGTCTATGACTCCAAGGAACAGATTGATGCTATTATTTTGCTCGAACAACAATGTAAACTGCTCGATTCCATTCATCTGAAAGCAGATCTTGACCATATCAGCCAAAAAGACGGAGACCACGCGCTCCTTTGTTATTGTGAAGATGAATTGGTAGGACTCCTCAGTTGGTATAATTCTGACAGCGTAACCGGGAATATTAATGCCATCGTACATCCGCATTATCGTCGCCAAGGTGTATTCAGCCGCCTACTGAAACAAGCCATCCTGGACATGAAACCACAGGGGATTAATCAACTCAGTTATCGCGTTCCTCAGGGCTTATCCTCGGGTGTTCTTACTGCCCAGTCCCTTGGAGCCATTTATGATCGTGCGGAGTATTCGATGCAACTTGTGAATCAAGTCGTTGGGGTTGTGGAATCGCCTGAACTAACGTTGTCCGTGGCAGAAGCCAAGGATATGGAGTTTATGGTCACTTGCACATCCCAGGCTTTTGGAGATTCGGAGGACTGGACACGCAATTACTTTATGCAAACGAATGAACCCACCCGAGTTACCTATATTGCATGGCAGGATCAACAGCCTGTTGGACTGGTACGGGTCAACTCCATTAATGCAACAACTGCATTTATTCATAACTTCTGTATTTTACCCGCTTATCAGGGTCGAAAAATAGGACGCACTGCGCTTCATATTCTGGTGAATCTCCTAAGGAAACAACACTATACAGATATTCGCCTATCCGTTGTTACCGAGAACGAACGCGCTTTGAATCTGTACCGTAGTGTAGGTTTTGAGGTGAATTCAGAGTATCACTATTTCAGCGGTAAACTATAGGAGGAAGTACAGAGAGGGAGAGACGTTCCCGCAAGGAGGACGTTCTCTCTCTTTTCTTTTATTAGACCAGTAAATTTAGTTCAGAGATGATTGGAGAATTGGAAAATTAATTTATAGCCGTCGAACGTTTGCCCATACATTTCCCGATAGTGACCTTCGGTATAATTAGCCACCGTTTTCCGCCAGAAAGACTGGCCGATCTTATTGTTCTCCGATGGATTGGTGAACAACTCCCATCTTCCTCTAAACATTCCGAAGATTGTCGACGCTGCGTGTTCAGCCACGCCTACCCCTCGAAACGGCTGCATCAGAAAGAAATCATGTACGAAGAAGTCTATTCCTTGTGAGCAATGAGGAGGCGTGGCTACGAATGCAAACCCTGCTGGAATGCCATCCACAATCATCAGAAACGGATAAAGACACTCCGGTTGTTCCCACCAGATGTTCTGTACATCATACTGATCCTGTAACGTTTTATACTCAGGACTTGGTTCGAAAATGCCGTGTTCATTCGGGGTATGCTCTCCACCTAGACCGTAATGACCGGATAGATCATGAAGATATAGCGGGTACATATTTTTAATCACATACGCCTCGTCCTTATTCGTTAATTTCACTTCTATATTCATATTCACCAACCCTGTCAGATAATTTGAATACGTATTTCAAGAACTCCCTCACGCATCCTTGCACCGTCATATGAATTGTACGCAATATCACCAGCCCCGAATATATAAAGAATCCTTCATAACCATTCTTTATTCTTCTTTACAAGAAAAAAGCCACATTCGATGGCTCGAACGTAGCTTCTATAGTTTCATGCCTTTTTGCAATATACAATTTTCTTGATGCTATCCACGGATAAACAGAATTGCTCTGCAAGCTGATCAATGGTCGCTCCCGCAGCAAAAAGCTGGCAGATTTCAACGTTCCGTTCCCGAATAACCCTTCGGCCACCCGAGTTCTCGCCCCACTTCTTGTGGGCATCCTTGGGCCTCGGAATATAGATCAGGCCTCCGGGGATATGACGCTGTATTTCTCGGAGCAATTCTTCCGGGAAGATGGTATCCGCATTAATATATTTCATGTTGCTCCACTCCTTAAAAGTTAAAATCTTTAAGGCAGCAGAGTCTTACGATGAACACATTGAAATGCACTACAATGGTATGGCGGAAATGAATTTCAGGCTCTATGCAAACAACCGCCGTTGTTCATCACATGGACTCTGCATAGAGCGGGTCGTGAAACTTCTTATGAATCGAATCATGGTAGCCCCCCCATTCATATTCGTGCTGAAGAACTTCAACTATCTATACCATAATAAGGAATAATTATCTTAATGGCAAAATCTACACGTCAAATCGGTAATAAACCCCTGTTAATTCTTCCGAAACGCTCCATAGCTTGTTTGAAATGTCGGCATTATATAATTTTTTGATAACCTTGGCGGTCTTGGGATAGCCCTTAGTACCACCAATACCGCCAGGAGCAATATACTCTCCTCCCGTAATCGTTGGATCTGTTGCAGCGTACAAGGTAGGTAATGCCCCCATGTGAGCAGGTTGACTAATGATTTTCAGAAGACTCCGCATGAATATATTCGCCGGTTTCCCCGAACCGAAGGAGAACAGATTGGTATTCGAAATTCCTGGATGAGCCGCGATACTCATAGAATCCATATGGGCGGAATTAAACTTATTCTGCAGTTCTCTTGCAAACATCAGATTGGCCAGCTTGCTTTGACTGTAGAACTTCATGGGAGCATATCCTTTGGAGCCATCCAAATTATTAAAATCAATTGCACCATTACCCGCTGCCAAACTGCTTAGAGTAACCACTCTCGATTTTGGAGTAGAAATCAATCGGGGCAATAGCAGGCCCGTAAGCGCAAAATGCCCTAGATGATTGCTACCAAACTGCAACTCAAAGCCATCCTTCGTCAACTGGAATGGAGGATTCATAATGCCTGCATTATTAACGAGAATGGACAAGGAATCGTATTGCTCAAGAAACGCGGCTGCGAACTTACGGATACTGGCTAAATCACTAAGGTCAAGGTGCATAACGATGACCTCTCCAGCTACACGTACAGACGACTTTATCTGGTTAGCTGCCTTTTCACCTTTTTCCACATTACGGACAGCAAGGATAACTTTCGCACCTTTTTCAGCTAACGCTAATGCCGTTTCATACCCCAACCCACCGTTCGAACCTGTCACAATCACCACTTTATTGGATACAGTCGGGATGATGTCTTTAGTCCACATTGTGCTCATATCTCTACACACCTCTCTTATCTTTTTCTTACTACCCAAATATCGAGCGTATATAGCTTTTTATCCCCTGCCATACTGACTTATGCTCCGTTCGAGTAACTCTCTAACCTGTTGTTTCAATTCAGGGGGCGAGATCACTTTCACTTCCGGGCCATAGGAGAGTAACTTTCGTGCTGTAAAAGAAAACTCCTCGGGCGGAACCATTCCACGCCACTCGTTGCCTTCAACCGACTTGAACAACACATCTGAAGCGGCCATCCTTGCTCCAAATTCCGTGAATTGCAGCACCGCTTCTACGCTTGCTCTGTCTTCTTTGGCATCTAGCCACGCCTTCAGGCTTGGAACAGATTCATCAACCGATTCCATTACAACCAACTGCTGCATGCGATCCACCCGATACAACAACACGCGATCCTTATTTCGTGCTGGCATGTACCAATACCCCTGCCCATAGTAGATGCCATAGGGAAAGACCCGGACTTTTTTATGACCATTGCGGGCATGATACATAAACTGGATTTCTCTCTTTTCCACCGCTGCACCCAATATCTCGGTTGTTAAAGGTTCGGCATGCTCACCGGGATACTGGACAAAAGTGATATGCTCTCTCATCCGCATAATGAGGTCCTGTACATCCTGAGGCAAAGTGGAGAAATACTGTTCAGCCAGATGTTCACGCATGGAACCGTACGGAAAATCCGGGACTTGCTGTAGATACTCCAGCATCATAAATAGTCCTAATGCCTCCTGCTGTGTCAGTTGAAGAGGTGGCAAGATCCGATTGGGCAACACCCGATATCCCCCGTTAACACCAACTTCGGTGTACAAAGGAAAACCCAGTGCCTGCAATGCATCCAGATCTCGCTGGATCGTACGTACAGATACGTCAAATCGCTCTGCCAGTTCCCGGGCTGTAAACTTCTGTCTGGAATCCATCAGTCGCATGATGGCCAGTTTCCGATTATTCATATATTCAACTTCCTAACTACGTCAACTTTTGTCATAGTTAAAGTGTAACATACATTGTAGAAGGGAGCGATTACTATGAACAACAACAAAACCATTTTGTACATTGCTATGAGTTTGGATGGATATATCGCAAGACCGGACGGTTCGGTAGATTGGTTATTTGATGTGGAGGGTGATGGTGGAGACAACGGGTATGCGGCGTTTTATCAAACGATCGGTAGCGTTGTTATGGGACGTTATACGTATGAAGAGGTGCTTACACTTTCTGAAGATTTTCTCTATGCGGATCGCCCAACGTATGTGCTTTCCCGCTCGGAACAACCTCCCGCTCCGCATGTACAGTTTACAACCGAGACGGTAGATACGCTCATTCCCCGATTAAAGCAGGATTCTGACGGAGACGTATGGATTGTGGGTGGCGGAATACTGGTTGAAGCTGTGTTAGCCCAAAAATTACTGGATGAGATTGAAGTCGCCATTATTCCCAAAGTTCTTGGTGATGGCATCCCTTTATTCCCGACAGGCACTGTGCCAAGTCAATTCAAAATGATCCGAACTCAGACGCTCGGACAGATCATCTCGATTCGTTATGAGGTACAGAACAGCGATGCAGTGGACACGCCCTCAAATGTCTAGATAAGAAGAAAAGAAAAAGACCATTCTTATGATGAAGGAACCCCATGAAGCGAGACACATCTAACCCTTGGGGTACAATTCATGAAAGAGTGGTCTTTTCATTCCCATGTTTCAAGCTATCCTAACATGCCTCGCACATATTCTGCTAATACCTCTGCCGTCCTACGATGAGATAACTCGCCTGGATGGGTGCGCGCGCCTACCGTCTCTTCGGTTGTATCGGGAAGCTGGATAATCGTAACCTTGCGATCTCCTGTCTTTTTCGTATACGCATTAACCGCACGGTAGATGGCAGGCATCATCGGGAAACCAAGCATGCCATAAGCCCATACGAGATGTGCCGCCGGATTGTTTTTCCGAAGCTTGAACAAGAACTGTTCTACCGCTTTCTCAAAAGCAGCCAGATCTTCTTCATGATACGTACCGTCTTCGTTTAGCCGCTGCTTGGACACCTTGCCGGTGTCAGGGTCTTTCCACTCAGGTGACTGAAACGCACCTCCATCATTGCTACCCAGGTTCACAACCACCACATCCGGCTGCCACGAACCAAAATCATGCGGATCTCCTGCGCCCAACGCTTCGTTACGTTCACCAGTAAGCAGGCCACAGACCTGATCGTAAACATCGGGGATGTTCCCCTTCGGATTGTTATCCCAACTTGTCAGCACACCCCAGCCACTTTGCGAGATGACCCGATATTCTGCATTCAATGCCTCTGCTGTCATATACGTATAGTTATGTATGGCACTAAACCACATCGGAATCCAATCTTCCTCCGCTTTAGCCCCAATCGCACCTTCGCCAGATGTAATGCTGTCACCGATAAATTCTATCTTGTATGGTTTTTCCTGCACAGGCAGGAACGCTCCATCGGATTTCACCGCATGAATCTGCAAGGAACACCCCGGATCACCACTCATCGCTTGAACATCTTTAACGATCCGAACATTCTTCACCACATTCGCGTTCATGCCCCGGAATACACAGACCCAGTACCTTCCCGCCGTTAACATCTGTCTGCTCACCGGAACACCGTTGATTACAATGCTGATCCATGATTCATACATGTCGTATTCGGACTCCACCTCAACCCATAGTTCGGAGCCCTGTACATTAAGTTCAACCGCACTTCCAGTCCAAAATAAAGTCAGCGGCGACAACTCACCAGTTGTTCTGCCATGCACCTTGAGATTTCCGATCTCAGGCAGAGCCGTTACCTTTACATTCTCATTAGATATCACTATGCAAACCTCCTACGTTTGACTCAGATTATAAGCAGGTTCTTGCTGTTATACCCTTCGAAATCTCCCACAATAGCAAGCTTAACATGATCGTTCACGTATTTCTGCACAATCTCGCAGTTCTATAATAAGCAAGAATTATAGACTGTAATTTCTATGATACAATGGGGTTATTTCCTAACCAAACTAACTCTCGTGACATGCGAAGAAAAGAGGAGTCCATGGACACAAAGTGGCTGGAATGGGCCAAACAGATTCAAGCTATCTCACAAACAGGTTTAACCTATGCCAAGAATGTTTATGATATTGAGCGTTATGAGGAATTGAAACGTATTAGTATGGATATCTTAAGCAACTATACCTCTGTTAGCAAAGAGAAAATCTCACTTACATTTGCTAGTGATTCAGGTTACGCAACCCCTAAAGTCGATATACGCGGTGTTGTTTTCAGGGAAGACAAAGTACTTTTGGTTCAAGAGAAAATAGATGGGGCCTGGGCATTACCCGGGGGATGGAGTGACATCGGCTTATCACCATCAGAAGTAGCTGTGAAAGAAATTAAGGAAGAAGCCGGTTTTGATGTTGTACCGATGCGGTTGTTAGCCGTATTGGACAAAAAATTCCACGGACACCCACCTGAGCCATATCACGTATATAAAATGTTTATCCGATGTGACATTATAGGAGGGCATGCGGAAACAGGGGTAGAAACCAGCGCAGTTGATTTTTTTGCTATCGACGCTTTACCTGAATTATCATTGGAACGAAATACGATGGAACAAATTAAAATCATGTTTGAATTTCTTGAACAACCAGATAAAGAAGTAATTCTGGATTAAAATAATAACCCCTTCAGCTTCCCGACCTTAGTCCATCAATTCCTGATGTCTATAGTACATGGTCTGCCATAAGGGGTTATCACTTTGACTTTGATAGACTATAAAACCTTGCCCAAAAACGCCTTGGTCCGCTCATGTTGGGTATTCTGAAAAAGCTCTACAGGCGTGCCTTCTTCTACAATATATCCGCCATCCATAAAGATCACTCGGTCCGCCACCTCGCGGGCGAAGCCCATCTCATGCGTAACAACAATCATCGTAATCCCCTCGTGAGCGAGGTCTTTCATCACTTGCAGTACTTCTCCAACCATCTCCGGGTCCAGTGCAGACGTAGGTTCATCGAACAGCATCACACTTGGGTTCATGGCGAGTGCACGCGCGATGGCTACACGCTGTTGTTGTCCACCAGACAACTGCTCGGGGTAAGCATCCCTCTTCTGAGATAGTCCGACCTTGCTGAGCAGTTCCATTGATTTTTTCTCATTCTCGGCCTTATTCAGTTTCTTGATATGCTTCGGCGCGAGCATGATATTCTCCAGTACGGTCAGATGTGGGAAGAGGTTGAACTGTTGAAACACCATGCCCACATTGGTTCGCAACTGATCGATATCCGTCTTGGGTGAAGTGACCTCGACACCGCCGATTGTCACTTTGCCAGACGTCACACCCTCCAGCAGATTGAGACAGCGTAAGAACGTACTTTTACCAGACCCGGAAGGCCCGATGACACATACGACTTCTTTCTCCTGAATCGTTGTCGAGATATCCTTCAATACCTCATTGGCACCAAACTGCTTTTTCAGATTCTCTACGGTGATCATCGGATTGCATACCTCCTCTCAATGAACCGGGAAGCCCGGGACAATAACACAATAATGATCAGATAGAATATGCCTACAACACCCCAAATTTCGAATGCCCGGAAGTTGGAGGAAATAATAATCTCCCCGCTCTGCGTTAATTCTGCGATACCGATCGCCGACAACAGCGATGTATCCTTAATCGTAATAATGAACTGGTTCACAAAGGTAGGAATCATGCGCCGGGTTGCTTGAGGCAACACGACCAGTCGCATCGTCTGAAAACGAGTTAAACCCAGGGATCGCGCTGCTTCATGCTGCCCATTGCTAATCGAATTGATCCCCGCTCGGAAAATCTCCGAGATGTACGCTCCGGCATTCAGACTAATCGCAATAATACCCGCGGTCATCGCCGGAATGCGCATATCCAGGAACACCGGCAGCCCGAAGTAGATGAAATATACTTGCACCAGAAGGGGTGTACCACGGATGATATCCACGTAAAGTGTAGCTACCAGCCGCAACAATCGATTCAAGGAAGTACTCATCAGACCTGAGATCAATCCAATTACCATCGCAATGATGAGCGAGATCACGACCAGTTTCAACGTAACAACTGTACCCTCTAACAGAAGAGGTAGAGCGTCTATGATGACTTGCAAGGAGGAGTCCATCCGTACCACATTCCCTTCTATTTAGCCGCTGTTCCTAGGTACTTGCCAACAATCTCGTCGTACTTTCCGTTTTCCTGCAATTTCTTCAATCCGTCATTAATCTTCTTCTGCAACTCTGTGTCACCTTTGGCAACAGCAATGCCGTAGAAGTCACCGTTCAATCGATCTCCAACGATTTTGAGCTTGGCGTTCGGGTCAATGGCAATCTTATAGGAGATGACCGGGAAATCCTCCAGCGTAGCATCTGCGTTTTTGTTCGCGACCTCCTGATACATCGATGGGCTGTCATCAAAATATTTCACGGTTGCCCCATAGGTTTTTGCATATTCATCTGCAAGATTGGCACCTGAGGTTCCTTTTTTAATTGCAATCGTTTTTCCTTTTAAACCTTCAGGACTTTGGATGTCCGCGTTATCTTCATTTACGATTAAGGACAGACCGGCCTGATAATACGGGTCCGAGAAGTCCACCACTTTTTTACGTTCGTCGGTAATGCTAATGCCTGCAATGGCTCCGTCCAGTTGATTCGCCGTAATGGCTGGAATAATGCCTTTGAAGTCCATCGGTTTGATCTCAACCTCAAAGCCCTCTTCTTCCGCAATCGCGTTCATGAGGTCAATATCGATTCCTACATATTTGCCATCCTTCTGGAACTCAAAGGGGGGATACGTTGCATCGGTACCAAATGTGTATTTCTCAACAGCTGAACCACTTGCCGACTGGGCACTATTCTCTTCACCTGATTTCGCTGCACCGCAGGCACTAAGTGTTAGAGCAAGAACGGACGCCATTACAATGGATGCTACCTTTTTCATAGAAAAACCCCTTTTCCGAATTAGATTGGGATCGACCGAATCGACCATTTGTATTTATGTACGTATTGTAGTTTGCTCCCTACGCGAACTTACATGATCCTACATAAAATAATTACAATTCATGAAATTTAAATTAACATAAAATGTTTTTTTGATAGTGAAACGCGAAAAAGTGCTAATAAAAGATCTTATTCCAGCATTCAATGTAAGGTTATATAACAATATTGAGCGTTAAAAACAAAAAACCGAACATCCGTGAAGTGTTACCTCCGGGAATTCGGCTTTTGGATATGAGATAAAATATCTCAATCAGTTATTCATCTTTTCAATCGTCTCCATATAGAACACATGCAGGAACTTTTTGATATTTACCTTACCTTTGTCGGCTGCCTGATCTTCTTCCATGGCTCTCATCTTCACTCGAACATCCTGGAAGTCAAAGTAGAGGGGCGCATAATGCTCAAACTTGTGGTTGCTATAGTCGGTGAGTCCAATCGAGGCCATATTCGTCAGTGCGGCAATCACCGTTCTGCGAATACGTTGTTCCATCGCCTTACTCTCTTTCTCCACATCTTTGGGCGTAGACTTGTACGTCTGGGCCACTGCTTCGTATGACTCCTTCAGCGGCGGCCACTCCCCGGCACGCTTCTGATCAATTGCATATTCCATAAGGGCCACTATATCCTTGCTGCCACTTTCTCCGATGATCCCCAGATCCATCAGAATGCTCCTAGCCGCATCTCGCACCGAACGACCTTGGGCAGGGGCTGGCACCTCCACCAGATTTAATCGGGCCATTGACTGCTTGATCTCCAGGACGTAGCGTTCATACTTCCACTGTTCATTCACTTTGCTGAGCACATGCTCCACTTCTACCCGATTAATCGGTTTATGAATGAAGAATTCAATTCCGTTCTGGTAGGCAGCCCCTACCATCTCCTTGTTCTCCACCTGAGAGATCATAATGAATTTGCCGGTATACCCGCTGTGCTTCAGTTTCGCAACCGTCTCAATTCCGTCCTGATCCGGCATCAGCAGATCAATCAGCACCACATCGGGACGCAGATCCATGATCATCCGCGCTCCTTCTATGCCGCCCTCTGCCATGCCTGCAAGCTCGCCGATTCCACAGGATTCAATGATATCATGCAGCATGCTTCGGCTGACCACATCATCATCCACGATCATGATAGAAAGTGTCATCGACATCGCCCCCCTTGATTAGATTCATTTTGGGAATAGCTATAGCAAATGTAGTCCCTTTCCCTTCCGGAAGTCCCGATTCTACCTTAATATGCCCCTCCAAAGACTGAACGATATCACGTACATGAGACAGACCAATGCCTGTTGCAGCAATGCCGACTTCATTGAACTTCGTTGTATAGCCCGGTTCGAAGATCACATCCCGTTTGGATTCAGGTACGCCTTTTCCAGTATCCATCACGACCAAGTGCACGTCATCTCCCTGCTCATACACACGAATTCGGATCGTCCCGTCATGCTCAATCGCCTCTACCGCATTGGCAATCAGGTTGTTCATTACCGTTAGAAGAGGAATGTAATACGGAGACTCACAATCATACTGTTGCTCGATGTCGATCTCCACCTGCTTATGCAGCATCTCACTATATTTTCGGTTTGCTTTGCTGGCAAAGTTCAGCACTTCGGACAAGCTCATGTTGACCGCTTTTTCGTTATCATACAATTTCAGCAGACCCGCAAGAATGCGTTGTGAGTCCTTCTTCACTTCATGAATCTGCTGAGCAATGCCCAGCGTACGCTGACTGTATTGGTTCATCTCCTGCTCTCGAAGATCTCGATATAGATCATAGCTGTCTGCCGTAATGCCTTCGATCGTATTCATTGCTTTTTTCAAGTAAAATACCTCGCCATACAGACCTGAGTTTACACTCAGCATCTGCTCCATCCGTTTCTCCTGCTCTGCATGCAAAAGCCGCATCTGTCTCACCGCAAAGCTGTTGTACAGCCCAATTATAAAATAACTTCGCAGACCGCCCACCACAAGCAGATACAACCATTCCTTCATATAAAAGATATTGGTCCCACTTAACATGCCGCGAAGCAGCAGCTCAACAAGGTTAGAGGAAAAGTCGATACAGGTAATCAGGCCGCCGAGCAGAAGAGGCTGCATTTCATGGAATCGATGCCTGAGCTTGCTAAGACCATAGGCAAAGACCACATAATACACGCCTGCCCCCAGATTGTCCCGCATGCTTTCCAGAATGGATACGGTCTGTACATGATTGATGAGATCTGCCGACTGAAACAGAAAACTTGCCATACCTGTCAGGATTCCTGTCTTCACATAAGACAAATGTGGCATAATCATCAGCAGAAATAAAAAGATGCTAACCCCCAGGCCGATTCGGAAGTAATCTTCCCGGAACGGATTTATCTTGAATTGCGCCCCTACCGCTGTGGCAAAGGCAATGGCCGTCATCTGCACATTCTCGTTTTTGACCCAATTGCGCATCGATCTCTTCACCCACTATAACAACGTTTAGCGCCCAATGCCGGATTCCGCGCTTCTAATGTTAAATATACTAACATATGAATGATGCATTAGAAATAATTAAAATTAGGGAATGAATAAGAGCGCAACACAAAAAGGCCGGAAGTTTTCACTTCTACGGCCTTTTCCTTATACTTCGTCCGGAATATCAAAGGATACCATCGTCCCCTCACCCGGCTCACTCACGATCGATAATCCCTGACCATACCGTTGCAACAATCTGCGGTTCGTATTCACAATGCCTATTCCGCCTTTTCCACCTGGCGTAGCATGTAGCAGCTCTGCAACCTTCTCCGGTTCCATGCCTTTGCCATTATCCTTCACCTCAATACGGGTATAACCCTCATGGCGAGTAATGGATAGGCATACTGTCCCACCCACATTTCGGCTTAATAACCCGTGTCTTACGGCATTTTCAATCAAGGGCTGAATCGACAGCGGCGGGAGAAGTAGAGGAAGATCCGACTCTACGTTTAGTACCACCGACAATCGATCTTCAAATCGCGTTTTCTCAATAAAAAGATAGGCTTCCACGAGTTCCAGCTCGTATGATAATTTCACCAGTTCCCCTGTATTGAGATAGTTGAAGCTAATTCGTAAATAGGATGAAAAAGCTTCACCAAGCTTCCGCATATGCTCTGTATCAATATCACTTAGGACCATAAGTGAATTCAGCGTATTGAACAGGAAATGGGGCTGGATCTGAGCCTGCAAATAAGCAGCCTCCATGCGTAAGCGCTCCTGGATGGACTGATTTAACATGGTCAATGCACGTATCCGATATTTTAGCTCCAGCGCATCTACAGGCTTCGTGACATAATCATTGGCTCCCGATGCAAAACCGGTATATATATCTGGTGGCTGGCTTCGTGCAGTTAACAATAACACCGGAAGTTCTGACATGGAGAATTGTTCACGCACCTTCTGGGTTAATTCATATCCGGACATATGGGGCATCATCACATCCGTTATGAGCAGATCCCACTGGCGTGTGCCCAGCAGTTCCATCGCTTCCTGGCCCGACCGGGCCGTAGTTATGGTGTAGGGTTCATTCGACAGAATGCTGACCAGCACATCCAGATTCACCGGATCATCATCTACAGCCAGAATGGTGGCTTTCCCCTCTTTTAACAACGGAGCCATTTCTGCTGTCGCCATGACTTCTTCGTCCCCCATACCTGAGCGGGGTAACAGGAATCCGCTAGGTGCATCTTGCATCATCTCCGCGGCCTGTTCCCATATCGGAGGAAGCTGTGACTGAGTCTGATAGGTGGTTTCATTCGCGAGCGACAGGTCAAAGCTGAATATTGAGCCCTTTCCGAGTTCCGAGTGAACCGTTAGTGCCCCGCCGTGCAATTCAACGAGCTCTTTACAAATGTTCAGTCCAAGCCCGATGCCTTGTCCATCGCTTATTCCATATGACCCTTGTTCATACGGAAGGAAAATGCGCATCCGCGTGTCCTCATCCATGCCAATGCCGGTATCCGTCACATGAATCAGAGCCTGTCCTTCACGAATTTCGGCACTCACCGATATCGTTCCTTCCTCGGTATGTTTAAGCGCGTTATGCAGCAGATTATACAAAATCTGAACGAGTCTTTCTTCATCAGCCATGACCGGCGGGAACGATTCCGGAATCTTCATATGAAGGTGGACCGGTTTGCGTTCTGCCATGAATTGAAGCATGGCGATAATACCTGGCACAACCGACTGTATGGAAAGAGGAGCCTGACGTAATACAATACGATGTTCCTTCAGCCGGACTACATCCAGTAGATCACCGAGGAGATGGGACATCCGCCGACCGATCGTAATCAGCAGTTCCATATCCTCCAGGCTCCGTCCATCCAACTTGTCCTTCTCTCGGGTGACTACATTGTGAGCGATGTTAATGATCCCGTGCAGCGGAGTCCTCAGTTCATGTGATGTATTCGCCAAGAACTGATCTTTAATTTTGTCACCCTTCTGCAGTTCTGTATTCAGCTTGATGTTCTCCTTGGCATTTCTGAAGTATTTCTTGAACCAATAGGCGGAGAAGCCGGTAATGGCAAAGATGATGTCAATGGGATAATAGACTGTTGTCACATCTTTCGATGTCTCACTTGTACTCCACAACATATTGGATATGATGCCTCCGGCTGTCAATAGTAGGAAAACCATATCTCGATCAGCCTGTTTCCTAAAGAGCATGACACCTACAATGTACAGGAACCAGAGAGAAGAGACGAGAAAGAATAAGTCGATGAAAGCGTAATGAACCATGGCATAGACAATTTGAATGGGCACAGCCAAAATAACAGCAATATAAGCCAATGTCGTGACAATGCCTAATTGAAGGATCTTTGTTGGGATATGTACCACGGTCAATCTCTGGAACAACAGCAGAATACAGGCATTTTGCAGCAGCAGACCAATCAGACGAAGCTTGATCCCCCACGTATAGTTAATAGGGAGCCATAACATCAGAATGTTATCATGACCAGCCATAACCACGATGCCCACAGCTAAGGTTAATATAGCTGCAACAAGTAAGGCCCGCTCCTGGGGGTTGAACACAAACAGAATACAGGCATACATGCCATGAAGGAGTAAAACGAGAAAAATGGCCAGTTGAAAACCGATGGAATACCAACGTGCGTAATCAACCGCCGCCTGGGAACCGAAGCGAACGGGTTTACCGATCCCTCCTATGTACGGGCTATCATAATTGGCTACACGAATGAGTAATTCGATCTCGGTGGTTCCATCATGTTCATAGGTCGCCGTATACGAGTTACTTCTCGGTACATATGTATCTGCATCCTCCGATATCCTCCCCATTCCACCTGTGATATCCCCATTGAGTTCAATCTCGGATGAACTTCGAATGTTTTTGAACCAGAAGGCCACAGGTGTTTGGAGGGGATCCGTCAAAATGCGTAATCGGTATGTGGCATAGCCAATTGCACTCTCCAGATCCCGATTCTTCTCGACATTTTCCCAATTGCCCGGAACTTGAACTACACCTGCCGCAGCTCCTCCCCTACCTGAAATATCCTTACTGGTCAGTAATTCATTCGAATATAGTTCCCATTCTCCATTCAGATACATGATCGGCGTTCGCTCCAGATCAACACCTCGTAAGTCAAGTACACCATTCACAGCGTGATGCTCATCCAACGCAGGGAAGAACTGCGACCAGACCCAACGCATGCCAACCAATGCCACTAACATAATCGACAGGATCAGAACATATTTGAAACGGCTTGCGGACTTTGGTTGTCGTAACCTCATTGGATACGCTGTCCTGACTTGATCAGTCCCAGCTTCCAGTCCCTGTACCATTCGCGGACCTCTTCACTAATCGGTATCTCCAAATCTTGCTCCATTCTGGTAGTTAAGAGACGATACTGCTCCTCCACACCGAGATCGTTGTGCATTTCATCATATAACTTCATTAGAATAAAATAACTTTCTTCTTCATCCGGAAGCATATGCTGGATGCGTCGTGTACTCTCAATCACTTTATCCGCCAGTCCATGCTGCTGGTAATACAGACTTAGTTGTCTCATATGATACAGCCACAGATAGCGTAATCTTTCCCGCTCAGGTTCAGCCCACATGTATTCATAATTACCAAGATAGGTACCCTTATATAGATGAAGCGCTTGCTCATAGGCATGAACGGTACTTGCGTCTACGGCCCTCCATTGCCTGATTTCCCGTTCCCACTGCTCACTATCCAACTGAGCCTCACCCAATTCAAGTCGATAACCTGCCTCCAGGTGTCCACTTTGAATCTTAATCATATCCATATTGCAAGTTTTCAGGGTTTGGCGGACATGATACATCGTAGTGTAGAGTTGGTGTGCCGTCTTCTCCTCTTCCATTCCCGGCCACAGAAGCTCCAGCAGAACACTGCGATGAATAACCTGGTTCCGATGGTGAAGCAGGTATGCAAACAGCTCCTGCGCCTTGCTTGTGCGCCATTTGGCAACCTGAATATCCTTGCCCGGAAGCTTAAACTGAATCTGATTAAAACAGCAAATCAAAGGTACGTTTGTATCCTTTGAACGTTGCTCGCGTTTTACACTCAGTTTCTCTCTTACACGACTCACCGTCTGCTTCAATCGATCTTTTTGGATAGGCTTCATGACATAGTCCAAGGCCTGAAGTTCGAAAGCATGTACCGCATATTGATCGTAACTGGTTACAAATATAATCTCGGTGCCGGATGATACCGCCTGAATCTGTCTTCCCAGATCCATCCCATCCATCTCTGGCATATGGATATCCAGAAATACAACATCAGGTCTGTGCTCCACAATGCCTGCGATAGCCTCTGTTGGATTCATATATGTAGCAATAATTTCGATGTCGCTTACTTCTTTTTCTAGTGATTTTTGAAGGCCTATCAACGCTAGACGTTCGTCGTCAACCAATATCACTTTCACAGGAGCTTCCTCCTCGACCCTGAGGTCTTGAGATTTATTTTCACTATTATATCATAGGCATTTTAAGTATTATGGTTCTCATTTCCCAATTTCAATTTCTAGCAATTTAATTGTATAATATTAAATAGAAGACAGGTTAACAATCCGGTCTGGAAGAAAGGAAGGTTTCATATGTCAGATGCGAATCAAAGCTTCGGGCAAGCCCTTGTTAAATCATTAGTGGGGGAACGCGGTCATATCCGCATCGCCCGTGCTCTACCCGATATCGATGTCACACTTGCTGCTCGAACGCACGAAGCCATGCCATACACGATCTATCAGTTGGTGAAGCATATGCATTATTGGCAGCAATTCATGCTCGAACACTTGGAAGGACGCAAGCCACAGCCCCCTGCTAACGCGAGTGAGAGCTGGCCTGAGGAGAAAGGCCCTCAGGACGAAGCAACCTGGAAGGCAGATATTCAGGCATTCCTGGCTGGGGTTGATCAAGCCGTAGCCATTGCAGAAACAGCGCAATTAGATGAGTCACTCCTTTATTTCCCCGGGGAAACCAAAGCAGGACTTCTGCGCAATATCGCCTCCCATAACTCGTACCATCTGGGCGAAATTGTTCTGCTTCGTCGTTTCTACGGTGCATGGCCACCACCAGGTGGCGGATATCCGGCGTAAACCATAGTTACATCAGATTTATTGGACGAATATACAGACACATCTAAGCTGTGAAAGGAGCGATTGTTCCTTTTACAGCTTCTTGTGGTTGTAGGCAAGTAACAAGTAACATCCGTAAAAGTACAAATTATATAACGCTCATATCCTGCTCCAGGCTCATATATTACTTCAAAGTACGTATATGACCTTAAGGTGCGTACTTCTCATCCTTCTTTTTCTGAACCACAATATGTACAGAAGAAGAGAGGAGCATGTCCATTGAAATCCGAAGAATTGGTTACCCATTATACCGCACTTGTTATCGGTGCTGGAGGCGTCATTGGAAGAAACCTTATGGATTATCTGACAACACTTCCCGAGTGGAATGTCATTGGTGTATCTCGCCGCGGAGGGGAGGATGCCCCCAGATTACGTTATATATCAGCTGATTTACTGAACGAAGCAGACACACAAGATAAACTAAGTCATTTAACGACCGTTACGCATATTTTCTACGCCGCGTATCAGGATCGCCCAACCTGGGCCGAATTGGTATAGCCCAACTTGGCCATGCTCGTCAATGTGGTGAATACCATCGAGCCGATCGCTCCAAATCTCCAACATATTAGCCTAATGCAAGGTTATAAAGTGTACGGTGCACATCTGGGCCCATTCAAAACACCTGCCAAAGAAACGGACGCAACTCATATGCCCCCTGAATTCAATGTCGATCAGCAACAATTTCTCGAGGATCGGCAACCCGGAAGCAGCTGGACTTGGTCAGCCCTGCGCCCATCTGTTGTGTGTGGATTTGCCCTGGGTAATCCAATGAACCTTGCCATGGTTATTGGCGTATATGCGGCTATTTCCAGGGAACTTGGCTTGCCACTTCGATTCCCTGGGAAACCAGGAGCGTATCATTCGCTGCTTGAAATGACGGATGCCACATTGCTCGCTCATGCAACCATATGGGCAGCAACCGATCCGCGTTGTGCCAATCAGGCATTTAATATCACCAATGGCGATCTGTTTCGCTGGAACGAATTATGGCCCAGAATTGCTGCATTTTTTGAATTGGAAACCGCACCTCCACTCCCTCTCTCACTTACAACAGTGATGGCAGATAAAGAAGATTTATGGAATTCCATGATTGAAAAGTATGGTTTGGTGAACACCCCTTATGATGATGTCTCTTCCTGGGCATTTGGTGACTTTGTCTTCTCGTGGGATTATGACTTCTTCGCAGATGGTTCCAAAGCTCGCCGCTTCGGATTTCATGATTTCATTGACACTGAGGCTATGTTTATGGATATTTTCAGAAATCTACGTGATCGCAAGATCCTTCCGTAACATCAATAAAATGCAGAATAAGCCGATTCCTGATTTCCAGAATCGGCTTATATAAATCCCTCAACGGTCCGTAGTTGTTGGCGGCTTAAACAGAATTTGTCCTCGATCACCATAAACATTCTCCACATGTATATCGCCCCACTTACACATCAGATGAAGAATCTCTTTAAGCGTCCACCCATACGCTGTTAACTCATACTCCACTTTAGGCGGTACCTGGTGATGGGAGATTCGGACAATGACCCCCGCCTCCGTCAGTTCACCAAGTTGCTGAGTCAACACTTTCTGGGTGATCGCAGGGATCAGTTTCATGAGCTCACCATTACGTTTCTTGCCAAACGTAAGATGGAATAGAATAACAGGCTTCCACTTTCCCCCGATCACTTCAAGAAAGGCTTCAACTGCGGTGTTATATACTTTGAGCGGCTCCTCCATATCACCTTCGGTCTCCCTTCCAGTCATTGCTCAATCTTCCCGATTCATCTTCTCAAAAATATGGACTAGTTGCGCTCGATCCTCTTCGTTTAATTTCTGGAATAAACTCTTACGTAGCTGCTGGCCCTCCAATATGGCTCTTCCGAGGACTTCGGTCCCTTTATCCGTAATGTTCAAATAAATAATGCGACGGTCCGCTTCATCAACCATTCTAACGACTAGTTCCTTAGCTACCATCTTGTCCGATAAATAACTGAGTGTAGGCGGCGTGAATCCTAATTTTTTTGCAATATCCGAAGGTCGGCTTTTTCCATTCTGATGGAGATGACTGAGTACAAGCACATGAGAGACACCAAGGTCCTCATTAAATGCTTTGTTCCATTGTATAATCAACTTGTTGGTGAAATTATCCATATTGTGTATAAGCTCAAAAATGTTCTGTTCTTCCATTAGATCCTCCTTGAAAAATAAAACAACAGCCCTCATTTAACTTAAGGGCTGTCATCATTTTACACGCTATTGGGCTGAGTAGCCACCATCGATCACCAGTTCAGATCCTGTAATGTACGAAGAATCATCCGACGCCAGGAACAACGTGGCTTTGGCAATATCGATAGCCTGGCCCAGACGCTGCAAAGGCGTTGCCTGAATTAACCGTTCAAGCAGTTCTTTCGATGTGTTCAAGGATTGGGTCATTGGTGTTTCGATGATCCCAGGAAAAAGTGCATTCACCCGAATGCCTTGACGACCAAAGGTGGTCGCAGCGGCTTTGGATAATGCACGTACCGCGCCTTTGGATGCCGAGTAATGGTTAAAGCCTTGTCCAATCATAGCCGTGTATGATGAGATATTGACGATGGAACCTTTTTTCTGGGCTGCCATATAGGGAGTGACATGTTTCATGCCAGCGAATGGGCCGTAACCGTTAATGGAGAGCATTTTCTCCCAATCCTGTGCGTTGATTTCCTCAAAAGGCTTCTCTGAAGAAATGCCTGCATTGTTGACCAGAATGTCAATTTTCCCAAATCGTTCATTCACTACTTTCGCCAGTGCCTGCCAATCTTCATCCGAAGATACATTCAACTTCATTCCGTACACATTCTCTTTTTGGCTTACTCTCTCCAGTGCTTCCTCATTAATATCTGCTGCAATGACGATGGCGCCTTCCTGTGCAAAAAGATCTACCATGCCCTCTCCGATTCCCGAGGCACCGCCAGTAATAATAGCTACTTTATGCTCTAATTTTCCCATGTGGATCACTCCTAACGTATTATCATTCATGCTTACCATGATGCTTAAGCTCCTTTCGTGAAGAAACCAAGCTATTTAGACTTATTATATTTAGACATCTAACTATTGCATGTTTAAATATTATCAGAGTCACTTCCTATATGCAACGAGCATACCCGTATATCCTTATTTTGGATTTGTATAACAGATCTCATTCATCTATTTTCATTCTTTGACATATGCATAGCTCGGCAACATCGCCGTGTATACCACCAACCGGACAGCAAAAAGACTGCTCCCTTCGCTAGGGTGCAGCCTTTTCAATTTCAACGATTTGTATAAAGAGGAACTCCAGCTCTTCCTTACAGTACACCTTGAAGGTTTGCAGGGTGATTTTCTTCATTCACCAGACCTTGAATAAAGGTCTCAAAATTGGGCGCAAGCCAAGTGATCTTGTAGTTTTCATTTTTGTCCACATGAACAACCTCGGGCTCACCAGCATTGCCGGATTCACGATAATCCAGCATCACGATCTCCGAATCGGAAGGGCACTCACATAACACAACACCAATCTCGGGGTACCCTCCCTGCTCGATGATGTACCGACTACCCGATTGACCACCTAACGAATGTGCTTTCTCACGTCCAATACCCAGTATTCCCTTGACCTCAACGCGAATTTTCTTTGCAGCCTCTGCTTGGCTAACAGGATAATACCGATAGTGGGGAACACCACCATTATGTAATTTCATCATGTTTATATAGGATGTTGGCAGCTTGAACACCAACTGCTCCTCCATTGACTCGATCTGTCCATCGGTAGGTGGGGCCAACACATATTGATCCACGGCTTCAGCACTGTCATTCCAAAAACCCGTTGGTTCCAGATGGCTAACACTAAAAGGTGCGGTTGAGATCTCAGAGACAGATGGGTCGGGACTCACCGATTCATCTACTGATTCATCTAGGGATTCCTCTAAGAGTTCCTCTGAGGATCCCTCCTCCATTTTGCTTCGAATCCATTCCAGAAACTCCAGCGTATCTTCATCCTCAGGGTCCAATTGATCCGCTCTTTCGAACGCTTGCAGCGCATGCGCATATTGCTCCAGATAGTAATAAGCCAGTCCAATCCGATAATGCCAGAGTGGGTCACCTGTGCCCTCTTTGGTAACCGTCAGGAATTGTTCAACCGCTTCATCGTACCGTTCCAGGTTATTCAGCGCTCGGCCCAGATGGTTAACCAGCTCATAATCCCTTTCTTCCACAGGAATCGCTTGAATTGCATCTACAATTTCCTGAAATTCATCTTCTTCATGCCACTCTTGCAATTGAACCAACAGATCGTCTCTCATTCCTTTGGCCTCCCCGTTCATTCACTCATGATTACGTATTGAAAATTATACCACTATTCAGATCACCTTCTCCAGCCAAGCCAGATCCTTGAGCCTGTCACGAATCAATTTCTACTCATTCGCAGTGCAAAGAATAAAAAGGTAACCTGGACCCAGTTAAGAAAACCAGGCAGGCTACCTCCTATATTCCGCTCCATTACATTGAATTCTTAACTCAATTCAGCAACTCCACACAATCGTAAACCCATCCTGCACTTAACCAGTTCCCCAAATCACTGGAACCACTGATCGGTGTAATGGTGATCGTATTGGAACCATTCACGAAGTAAGATGCTGGGACATTCCAGCTAAACGTTGTGTTGTTGCCACGGTAGGTACCAATCGTGAAGCTACGAGAATTGGGCTGTGAAGACGCGGCAGGGTTGGTTAATGCATGTCCATTAACCATTACGCTAGGTCTGCCATTATTGTAGGCTGCGGTAATCCCGATGTTGAGCATATGGGAAGATGCCGCTTGAGATGCATTCAAGTTAAACGTTATTGTGGTTGGTGAATTCTGACCACGGAATTGGATGGCCGGGAATCGATTGGTCGCGCTGCCCGTAGCATAGGTGACAGGCCCCCAGCTTGGATTACGACTATCGGACGGATGACGGATCGGAATGGTCTGTCCATTCAAGAACTCCCGTGGTGTACCATCCCAGTTACCGATTCGCCAGATGCTGGAGGCTTGACTCGGATCATTGTTGATCGTACGGGTATTCAGCGTCGTCGTTTGGCCTGCCGTGACATTAACCGTTTCATTATATACCGCCAGTTCTCCCTTATAGGCTGTCATGGTGTATGTTCCTGGGATCATGCTGTATTTGGCGGCTGCCCCACTTGAAGAGGTACCTACCCAATACTGAGCATTACTATTGGCGAACCCAATCGTGTACGCGTACCCCGTATCCATCCCGGAGAGACCATTAAGCACCACGTTCCCCCGACTGGATACCCAACCCTGCAAGTTCAGACCAGACATCCAGCTGAAATCGGGTACACTTGGCGTACCACCTGTGGTGAAGATCAAAGCGTATGGTCCGTGCAGACCCAGGCGCCAATTTTCCGTCTGTGCATGTCCCGAGTTCATATAATTATAGACTTCCGTCTCTGTTCCACTTTGGAACTGGATGTCACGGAAGAATGGGCCGCCAGAGCTTTTTTCCCGATTGCCGTAGGCCATAAATACACCAACGCCATTACCCGTCACTCCACGAACCGATAAGTCTTTGGCCTGATCATTACCATAATATTTGGAGGCAGACTGTCCATTGGCAAACCCGAACACATCCTGACTTTCAATTGCTCCAGTGTTACCCCTATTGTTAGAATTCGCCGGAACACCTGTCAACACACTCCCATTACCGCGGAAAATGTACCGTAACTCTCCAATCGAAGGTTGAGCCGTGATATGCGTTGCCATGTATATGATGTTCTCGCCACCACGCGAAGCATAATAGTGAGTCAATGTGTTGGTGGAAACGGTAATTAACACCGTTGAACCCGAAGGTGATTTATTCCACGTTACATTTGCAGAAGATCCCAACCCCGAGCCAATATGTGATCCCCTATTGCTGTTCAGCTCCGTGCCGTTCATTTTGGCCGATATGATATCACCATTCGTTTTGTTCACTACATAGACTAATCCCGAACCGGTGTTCACTTCAATTCTGGAGCCGTTGTCTGTGACTTGGATGGTGGCTGCATGGCTTGTGGAGGCAGGGAAAACCAGAATCGTGGAAAACATGACGATGAGTAAAAGCATACCTATTCCCTTTTTAACGAAACGTTGAGTCACGCAAATACTCCTCCTGTCAGATCAATTTGTGAAGCGCTTACAATATGGTGTATAACAACTTAATTCCGTCTCATATCGATATGTCTGCATATGTGGGCATGTCCATAATCCATGGAATGTTATATCCGCTTGCGTATAGGTCACCACTTCATTTCAATTTAAGCTCGCCCCCTTCTTAAAACACATTGCTGAATAAAAGAAATCTTACAATTTCAATAAAATAATACCATTATATTACATATAATCGCAATGAAAACGACGAATTGATCCGTTAGTAATTCTGAAAACGAAAAACGCAGCTTCAAAAGCTGCGTTCGCGGATACCCATCTAGAGAAGATATCATCTCTTCCGAACAGGTATCCAAATCTCGCTTTTATATTGCTCAACAGTAACATCCTTGTGCTCATTCCATAACATTTCAGGACCCTCACTCAGCTCATAGTCCGATGAAGGAAACCACTCTGCGTAGATCCGGCCCCAGACCTCCTGAAGCGTGTCAGGGAAAGGACCCACGACCGTAAATACGGCCCACGTCGAAGCAGGAACCTCAAGCTGTGTCAGACCTTCAGGCGTTTCTTTGGTCGTAGCTGCGCCAATGTAATGATCCAGTTCTCCCTGTTCCGTCATACGCCCCTCACTGAAATGGGCAGAAGCACTAATTAAGCCCAGAGGCTGGACGTTCGATGCCCCCTTAATTGTATCAATTAAATCCGGTGTAAGCTGCTGGTACATCGCAGCGATCTCCAGATTCACCCCATTGAATACGATCGGCACCCTTTTACGAATACCCACGATTCGAAAAGCCTCTTTGTCTTCAATACGGTAGTTCATTTCGTTTCCTCCTTGAATGGTCAGTTGAAATGTCATCCGCGGGAAGGCTTTAAGAGATGGGCCATGGTTCCGCGCTTCGGAGGGCGTAGTGCCATGCAAGCTTTGAAATGCCCTAGTGAAAGAATCGGGCGATGTATACCCGTATTTCAGCGCAATATCAATAATTTTGCTGTCACTTTGACTTAACTCCATAGCCGCAAGTGTCAAGCGGCGACGCCGAATATATTCCGAGAGCGTTACACCACTAAGAAAAGAGAACATACGTGTAAAATGATACTCCGAGCAGCAGGCGATTCGGGAAATCTCCTTCATATCCAGCACATCCATCAGATGCTCCTCGATGTAATTCAAAGCTTCATTTAACTGTCTCAACGTATCCATATCATCCCTCCCACGTTAATTCAAGCTTATCAAAGTCATTCTCTCTGCATCCGACATTACCTGCACCTTTCTGTAGGCTCTGTGCACCCATACCAGAAAAAAAGAGCAGCATCAGCTACTCTTTTAATGTTGATACACACATATCGCGGTTTCAAGTCAAACAGTCAGGCAAGATACTCCGCCATAATCTGCTCAATATCATACGGCGTCACGCCTTCATCGACCGCATAGATGGTATCGGCCTGATCCTTCGTATCCACCAGCTCACCTCTCGCCTTGGCGTGCAGCATGAACAAATCATACAGGTCAGGTTTGCGTAATGTGGTCATTGCTTTGCCCATCAGCACAATGCCCTTCTGATTTCCCTCGACATTATTGTGGTAGTCCGGATATCTGGTCAGTGCCAGATCCGTCCAGATGATTGTTCGCTCAACCAGATCGAGAATTACAGGAATGGCTAGCTGGGTGTCCGCTGTGATATCGATTTTATTCTGGACAGTAGTTGGTTCATAGATCTCACCCGAGCCCGGCTTCTTGCGCATCATCCAGCCTGCAAAACATTCCGGCAAATTACAGTACGGATGGCTGGTGAAGGAGTGCAATGTCGTCACCACATAGCGTCCGCCATAATCCACGATGGAGGGGATATGCAGATCAATGAATTCACTTGCACCATGTGGTGCAGTCACAATATCCCCACTATGAGCCGCTTTGTATTTGACGGATCGCAGATTGGTATAGGAGATATGTTCAACGTAATTCCATTTCTCGTCATACATGACCGCCGACAAGTCAATATCTACACGCCCCGTAGGTGTGCCGTCCACTTCGCCCTCTTTCCACCAGCTGAAGAAACGTATCGTGTTTCCTTCACCCATCGGGATGCGGCTTCCACGCACAATGGTTCGCAGAGCTTTGCTCGCGGATCGTTGTGAAAAAGGAACCAGATAATGCTGGAGACGTTCATCTATATACGTTTTTCCGAGTGATGGGAAGTCAGAGAACCGTGTAATCAAGGCCTGCTCGCACAATTCCACGACTTCCTGACAGACCGCCTCGTCAAGCTCCGGCAGCTCATTCGGGATGCCAAAAGCCTTTGCTACATTGCCTTTCGGAAAAAAGACCCGCAAATCCGAGGCTTCATTCCGCTGTGCGAAATGCTGTCTCACCTGCAATAACACGGGTGTGGATACCTGTGCAGCCACTTCACCAAAGGCCAGCAGTACATACGCTTCATCTTCAGTTATCCGCAGCATGTGATCCAGTTTTCTCGCAAATTCACCTGGACGCTGCGACAACAGATCGATTAGACTCCATACATTTCGATATTGGAAGGCAAGCTCCACACTTCCGTTGAAGGTCGAATAAGGCTTATTATTACGCAAAATATCAAAGGCTTCATCGCATCGTGGATACCGAAGCTTATATTCCGAAGGATGCAGAATTTCGCCAAGGCGAATCCAGCGATCCTTATATCGCAGCATATCCTCCGTGATGGAGCCACATTGCTCCAATAATCCGAGCAAAAGGCGTCTCTCACGGCGTTTGAATTTTCGGAAGGGAGAAGCCGCAGCGAGACTGACATCACCATTCGACCAGGCAACAGCCAGACGCAGGACATCGCTTGCCGTTTTGAAATACATGCCGATTCGGTCGATGTTCGCCTTTTCATGCTTCAACAGCGAGGAGAACACGAAGCCTACATTTTCTTTGAACGGAATCTCGGCGGGCAGAATCGCATCCACTTCACTTGGATCTGCATGCTCCAACACGGTATCGATATCTTTCTTGTCTGTTTCCGAGATGGAACCTTTCGCTTCAATGATCTGACGAATGAGTGTCTGGAAGGCTTGTTTGTTTCCCAAACCAATGACTTTCAAGTCCGTCTTCTCCAGCAAAGGCATTCTCTCCACAGATGGTTGATCCGGGTAGACCACAGTCAGATTGGTCAGATAATGAATAATCGCATTGAGATATAACTCCGCTTCATCCGCTTGCATCACCTGCATCGGGAATCCTGCATACATCGGTGTGTACTTCACATGTGCGCCGACCATGACTCTCAGATCAGCCACAAGTTGAATATATACGGTTTCAAATTGTTCCTTGGACAGCTGCCGCATCGCCTGCATTAACTCATCCGAGAAGGTGTATCCGAGCGTTTCAATATTCTTGAGGGCAGTCGCCAGGTGTGTCTTCGGCAACTGTTGCTTCCCTTCGTTGGGTTCAATGATGAGTTTGTTCGCTCTGCGCAAATAGATCGTATTGTTCATGATAAAAGAGTCCAGGAAAGCCACATCCCTATATAACATGAAAGGTTAGGGTTAGAAGGAAGGAATGTGATAGCCTGGACGCCTCCTCTCTGATAATGAAATCTTCAGGAGAGCTGCGACCCTATGATCTCCAATGATTGTAGAAGGAAGGATCGCAATAGCCTGAAGGCCAGCGATTCGAAGTTCGTCACCCGAATCTCTGGTGAACCCATCATCTCAGATTCCACGATATGCCAACAGGGTGAAAGTATTACGACACACCATTGAAATTCTTTTTTATATCCACCAAAAGATATATGTGGTTTATGATCTTTCCCAAATCCAGGGGGAGTGCTCAAAATTGTGTCGAATATAACAAAGAAGAACCCTAGAGAATGATGCAGAAACGAGGTTAGGACGATGGAACTTCAAAAATTATATTCTGATTATATACGGCTCAAATTCAATTGTGGAGTTAAGCCTGAGCCTTCGTGCACAGATTATATGGAGTATGGTTTGTATGAGGATAATAGTGCCGAACTGTTTATGGTATCCCACCCAGATGAGACATTTACAAACTGGATGTCGAGACTGCGTCCGAAAGATCCCTATTATGGATCAAGGCCAGACTGGAAGCCGACTCTCTCAGAACCATTTGAACAGCTCGATGTTTATGACGAAATGATTATGTATTATCTGTTATTTACCATCAACACCACGCTGTCGATCAACACGTATAACACCTACAGTGCCATGAATGAATTTATGAAAAGCTATAGCTTCTTCCAATTGTCTCAGCTAAGCGAAATTCCCCAGTTCAGCGAGGAACAAAAGCATCTGTTACGTGACTTTTTCTTCTTTTTTTACCTCTATGCACACCCGGTTAATGAAGATACATTATATGCCTGCTCATTCAGCGAACAACACCTTGTACATACGAAGACCGACATTTCATTGGAGGATTATTTTTCGGCATACCATGATCACTACACCTTACTTCGAAATGAATACAGGGAACAAATCGTAATCACTGCTGAAGAGATCCAAGCCTGCAAACGCCTGACGCTGGAACTGCTATATACCATTGAAGGCCGATCTCCCAAGTTAAACATGCCTTCAGAGGAAGGTTTGGAACCAATCATCATGTTAATTAACAACGTGAGTCAGATGTTACAGTTGTATACAGAGGAACCGGAGGCATTATTCCAGATCATGCGGGATTTCCTTATTCAAGCTGAAGGTCACTCCAGTACATACGCTAACCACTGTTTCAAGACACTGCTTCAGAACTATGCTTCATATATCCTGTTTTTCCGATTTGATGAGGTTCAATTGCTGGTAGATGCTTTCAGGCATACCCCGGCTTGGTGCGAAATAATTGTTAGTAAACTGTTCAACGACTCCATCTTCCTTGAAAAGATCATGAGACTACAGCAGATCAATCTTGACGCTTATCCAGACGTCACTATGTTCTTTAATGAAGAGGCACGAAAGATGATTTTGTAGCAACGATCTGGCCCTACAAAAAAATGCCTAAAAAAGCCTTTGCCGACCCCCAATGTCAGCAAAGGCTTTTCATTTTAAATTGTTTATTGATCAATCAAGTTGGTTACTTTCAACATTCTTGCAATCAATGCAGTGACCTCAGCACGGGTCATTGTGGTCTTCGGACTCAGAACTTCCGGTCCGTTCCCTTGGATGATTCCCGCTGCAATCAACTGGGCTACATCTTCTTTCGCCCAATTCGATACATCCGCTGCATCACTGTAACGTTCCAGTTCAGAGTTCATCTGATTCGGGCTGATTGCCGCATCCGGTTCAATCAGACGATAAGCACGAGCCACCATGGCAAATCCCTGCTCACGTGTGATTTCCTGATTACCGTAGAAGTTTCCATTATCGTAACCGCGAACGATACCGAATTCATTCGCAAGGGATACCGCATTGCGGAACCATGCCGAATTGTTAACGTCAGGGAATAGATTCTGTGGTGCATCCTGACGCATTAAGCCCAGTCCAAGTACTACAATCTCGGCAAACTCAGAACGAGTAACCTGACGGTTCGGGGAGAACGTGTTATCTCCGTTACCTTTCAGATCTAATCTCGCAGCGATGTTGTTCACATCAATTTTGCCCCAATGGGATCTGGCATCTTCAAAATCCTGCGGATTCCAGATAACTGAATAACTTCCGCTACTGCGCAAGTCATTAATGAGTGCATAGTAACGACTATCGATCTTGGTGACAACCGTTGGTACATGGAAGATGCTACCGTCCGGGTTGATGATTACGCCTGTTGTAATCCGGTTCGGATCGATCCCTTCCGGAAGTGCAATATACTTCGGTGCATAGCCGTTCAGCTGACCGGATCGAACCGTTTGTCCATCTTTTGAGAAGGTGAGATCCAGATCAACCGGTGTGACAAGTAGCTCGTATCCTTGGGATGCGGCTCTCGTTTCGGCGCTGTCAATCAACGTATCCGATGAACGTGCGATATCGATATGGACATCAATATCATTCAATGCTGCATTACCAAGCTGTCCAGATACACCATTCAAGTCCATTTTACCGCCAGGTACCGGATAGATTGCCAGCGGATTGCTGATGTTTAGTTTGGAACCTTGATCTACTAATTGTTTCAGTGTTTCAAGGGTTAATCCATCCACCTTCATATCCCCATCATTCGGCGAATGAATGGCGAATTGCTGACCTGTGCCTTGTGACATAGCATCTTTCAGCTTGGCTGGATCAACTTGAACCATTGTTTCTTTGTTGTCAGATGGTTTGGATGTAGCAAATGGTTGATGACTGCCATCCCGGGTTGTTTCCAGATTATCCTTCACGGGTGCCGGAGTTGGCGTTGGTACTGGCGCAGGTGTAGGTGCTGGCGTACTTCCACTGTTGCCGCCCGTATTACCACCACCGCCATTATTGCCTCCACCATTGTTACCATTGTCACTGGATGCTCTGTTTACGTTGATTTTGTACTCCGTAACATGACCAAGTGAATCTGTGACTTTAACAACAATGCTATTTACGCCAACTTGAAGCGGTAAATTCTCACTGGCACTACCACTTGTAACCTCGTTCCATTCTCCATCTCCAACCGCTATTTCAATCTTCGCAAGTGGATCAAGTGCCGTTGGCGTTAACTGGAATTGATATACACTATTCGGCACAGAGATGGTGTACGTGTCTTTAGCCGGATCAAAAGCCGGTGACAAGCTTCCTGTGGATGGGATCAACGTTTGCAGCGTTGATGTGTCATTACCAATCACTTTGGTCAGACCCGTTCTCGCATCAGTTAGATCTTGAAGCGCCTGATCTATCTGTGCTTGGGTTGCCGTTGGATCATTCAACACTCGCTCTGCTTCGTTCATCGCATTATCGAGTGCTACCCAGCTGCCTGGCGTATAGGCTGACTCTTCCAGGTTTTCATCTGTAATTTCAATTACTTTCGCTTGCAAAGCTGATTTATCTACAACGGGTACAGATGTTGTAGGGATTAGGCCGTTTCTTGCATCAGTCAAGTCTTGAAGCGCCTGATCTACCTGCGTTTGGGTCGCTGTCGGATCATTCAATACTCGCTCTGCTTCGTTCATCGCATCATCGAGTGCTACCCAACTCTCTTCCGTATAGGCTGACTCTTCTAGGGTCTCACCGATAACATCATTATATTTGCTGTGTAAAACTGACTTATTCACCACAACGATGTCCCTTGCTACTGGTCCGACAGAGACGCCATTTTTAGTCGCCGTAACTTTCAATGTATAGTCTCCGCCAATCACTTGAGAAGAAGGTTTAAATTCCCAACTTCCATCCTCGTGAACAATTGCTTCGCCCACAATGGAATTAGTCGGATCCAGGTGGTTGACAAGTGTTACAACTACTGTTGCACCCACTGTAACTGTACCGCTTAATGTTGGCTGAGCACCTACAATATCCCCTTCATTAGGTTCACTAATGTCCAAGTTAACCGGCATTCGGTAAGTCAAGACAACCTTATTGGCCACATCATCATATGCAACCGCTGCCGTCGTATTGATATCAGATACAAAGAATGTGTAATCTTCTGCCACTGCTTGATACGGGGCCCGACCTATCGCAATGTCGACCACCGGATTCGTACTTTCATCAGGCATGATCTTGGCATACACGCCAACCTTCGATCCCAATTGCATAGGACCAACCAAGGTCAGATAAGCACTACCGGTAGCTGTCGTATTCTTCAGGTACACATTACGTTGGTTCCCATCGGTATTAAAATTATCGTAGACGTAGGCTGTTCCTCCGAAATCAAAACGAGCATCGGCGGCACTTCCCCGCATATACACAGCAACATTCCCTATTGTTTCACCTTCGCTTAATTCGGTTCCCAACAGCTTGTTGCCCGTTATCTTGCCTCCGGTCATCCTAAAGTTAGGACTTTGATATAGTCCTACCCCAATAATGACTCCATTTCCATCTGAAATTTCATTATCCGTAATCAGGCCATCCTCAATGACCAGAGAGCCTCCTGAACCAGCACTTAGTACCGAAGGAGGGTTCTCTTTTACATTTCCCGATACCTTGTTGTCATGAATGATGGTGCCCTCTTGGATGACAACCATCG
Source organism: Paenibacillus sp. FSL R5-0749 (assembly GCF_038595085.1). NCBI lineage: Bacteria > Bacillati > Bacillota > Bacilli > Caryophanales > Paenibacillaceae > Paenibacillus > Paenibacillus sp. FSL R5-0749. Next base: position 6,617,399 of record NZ_CP152005.1, read on the forward strand.
AACTCCCCCCGCTAGTGGATATAACGGTTGCAGGCTGACTAGCGCTCGCTTTCACGATGTGATTTTTAATCTCAGCCTCTTTAAAATTCACTGTTCCGCCCGCACTACTGATTCCATATATCTGGCCGTTGGTGCTTACGTGATTGCCATCTATAATGATTTTCTCAAAAGTTACACTATTCGCTCTATTCCCACCACTGATCTGAATCAAGTTTCCATTAACAAAACTCTCACCACGTATAATGGAGTAAGTATGGCCCTCAGCAGAGGTTATTGTCATATTCTTCCCGGCAGAAGAGATCGCCAATGTGGACTCCTGAATGATGTTAGTTTGCAGGATTATCGTTCCTGTAGCATCGACCTTCTCAAGTGCCTTTTCTATTGTTGCCACCGGCGCTTCTTCCGTGCCCGTGCCATCGATATCGCTTCCTGTCGACGATACGTAGATATTTCCATCAGCTGCGCTTGCTACCGGAGCAAACAGCGACGATATGGTTGACAATAGGACCACAAAAGCCAAAAATGATATTTTTATAGCCTTAAATACTTTCAAGTTCACTTAACCTCCTATGTGATTCGAATATTTTGGTCATCTACTGGGCAAACATTAACGCAATTCTGCTTCTTCTACGTCCCAGCTGTTATCTGACACATATCGTTTTCATTCTACACATAGCCTCTTACCAAACTCTTACCAAACCTTTCTCTAACAAACACAACCAAAAAACAGCCCTGCACATGAAGCTGCAAGGCTGTTGATATTCAATTACATATTTGATTGTTTCCATTGCTGGTACCACAACTCCACTTCCAACCCAGGACGGAGGCCCGCCTCTTGTTCTAATGCAGTAACCAACTGATTGTATTGTGCGATCACGGGATCTTTATTACCTAATTGATCATAAGTCTTCATTAACGCCAGTCCAACTTGTTCCAATGATGGCTCGAATTGCTGTACCCGATGATATAACGTGAGTGCTTCCGTGTGCTGTCCCATCTCAATATAGTATTGTGCAAGCTGCATGGCGTGGTTACGCCAAAGTGCATGCAGCCGCTGACGCTCCAGCTCGGCCCATACGTAATCGTCCTCGCCATAATATTTGCCTTCATACTGATCTGAGGTCTGCCGATGTTCGACTACTGTGGAAGAAGATAATAAAGGCATTAGGTGCAGCCGATTCTCCCATTCTTCCGCATCAATTCTGAATTCTCCTGTCTCCAGAAGATAACCGAACTGCTGATAGCGAATAAAAATTTTGTCTTCTCCCATGAATTCGTTCATCATGCTGCGTAAGCGATGGATGCCACTATGCAGATTGGATATGCCTCTCCGCTCATCCAACTCGGGCCACAATAGCTCAAGTAGCGTATCCCGTTTAATCGGTTTGTTCCGATGGTGGAGCAAATAGGCAAATAACTCTCTGATCTTGGTTGTTCTGAACTTCATAAGTTTGGGCGGCTCGTTCGGGTGCAGTTGGACCTGAAGCATTCCCAGACAGCGGATGACCATGGATGGCCCTTCTGCTGTATTCAGAGTTGCGGGCACCATTCGGCGTTGATACATCTTCATCGTTTTTTCCAAACGGTCACGCGTTACAGGCTTCATGATATAGTCCAGCACTTCAAGCCCGTAGGCCGTCAATGCATGTTCGTTATAAGCTGTTGTAAAAATAACCTCTGTTCCAGGAGAAACCTCATGAATCCGTTCGGTCGCCTCAATCCCGTTCATCCCCGGCATCTGTACGTCCATGAAGACGATTTCCGGCAGATGAATTCCGATCTGATCGATAGCTTCTTGTGCCGTCAGAAAAGAGCCGATCACTTCGCAATCCTCTCTCTCTTTCAACAGTTTGTTCAACCTGCTCAGAGCGAGATATTCATCATCTACCAAAATCACTCTCATATGCACAACTCCTCTGGCTCACTGATCATCCTTTAATCTATAATTTTACCATAAATCCTGATGTGGTACCGCTATCATTTGAATATAGAATCTATGTTCTGTATTCAAAAAAAATGTTCTTCAATACCAAAGGGCATGCAGGATTTTGAAGTAAACTGTCGAAAACTAAAGTCTGCCATGAAACTTATAACCTATAAAAAGATACCCCGATATGTATTGCTGTCGATTCTATTTCTCACTATTTTGCTTGGCTTTCGCTGGATATGGTCCGAGTCTTTCGCTATACCCGAACATCCTGAACCCACCAAAGGCGTATTGGACCTCCGAGGCTGGGACATCGCCAACGCTTCACCCATATCCCTCGATGGAGAATGGGAATTTTACCCCCATGCGTTAATCTCTAATCGTGATATTAAAGTAGCAGACTACTCATCCGCACCCATACAAGTTCCCGGTGACTGGCGGAATGTGTTACCCCAATCCTCATCATCATTTGGATATGGAACATACCGTCTTCGCATACTTGTAGATCCATCCGTGAAGGAAGTCTCTCTCTGGGCTCAGAAAATCCAGACTTCATCCATTATCGAGATGAACGGGACCGTTGTTGCCGAATTTGGTCAACCTGCCACCCATGCCGAAGCCTACCGACCAGAAAGGACTGCATTTGCGACTTCCTATGCGCTTGACGGTTCTTCCGAAATCAATCTCCTGGTGCAGACAGCTAACTTTGATGACCCATATAGCGGAGGGATCACGCGCTCTCTCTATTTTGGCTCTCCAGAAGCCATTGGAAGTGAACGGGGATTATCTATCGATCTGCAAAAGATTACGTTTGCCATACTGGTCTTGCATAGCTTATACGCCTTTATTATGTTTCTGTTTATCCGCAAGGAACGAGCTCTGCTGACGTTCTCGATGCTAACACTAGTAGCTGCCCTAACGGTCACCTCTGACCATGACAATCTGTTATTGAGTTGGATTCCACTCAACTTCACTTGGATCGTTAAGGCCAAAGCGTTCTCCTATCCATTGTTCGCATTCTTTCTTGTACAGATGGCTCGAAGTTTCTCCCATAGTCTACAAGGCCGTAAACTATTTCGTATCTACGCCAGCGTGCTTGGTGTGTACTGTGTATTTTTGCTAATTGCACCGGTGACCTTGATCTACCATGTCCTTAAAATTGGACTATCTGATTTCCTGTACCTGTTTGCCATTGGCTGGTCTGTGTACCTGTTCTTCCGCATGGCAGCGGAGAAGCGAAGTGACGCAAGCTTTCTGCTCTTCGCGGCAACCAGCAGCTTATCCAGCGTATTGTGGGGAATCGTGAATTCGCGTAATGAAATTACCAACGTGTATTACCCCATTGATGTGATTGCAGCCATATTCGGCTTCTCTGCCTATTGGTTCCGAAAATACTTCCGTAATTCAAGCGAAATCGAGAAGTTGTACGAACAGCTCAAAGAGGAGGATCGACAGAAAGATCAGTTCCTTGTGAATACAGCTCATGAACTGCGTACACCGCTGCATGGCATCATCAATATTGCGGAAAGCATCGCGGTCCGTGAACGGCGTAAATCAGGCGGACAGCAAGCAGAAGACATGAAACTGTTGGTTACCATTGGCCGACGCATGTCCCAACTGGTTGATGATCTCCTTGACGTGATTCGCCTGAAGGAGAAGCGGATTACGCTTCAGAAGAAACCTTTGTCTCTTGCATCTGTCATTCCAGGCGTAATCGGCATGTTCCGATTCATGGCAGAGGGCAAGCCTGTCCATATGGAGGTGGACATTCCAGATAAACTGCCACTTATCCAGGCCGATGAGAGAAGACTTGTTCAGGTGCTCTACAATTTGTTGCATAATGCACTCAAATTCACCGATCAAGGTACGATTACCGTATCTGTCCGGGAACATGGAGAAAGCATTGTAATTCAAGTCCTGGATACAGGTGTGGGCATAAGTGAGGAGATACAACAGCGAATATTCGAGGCCTATGAACAGGGAACCCCGGAGGCTCGCTTAAGTGGAGGAATCGGCCTCGGTCTTAATATCAGCAGACAACTCATCGAACTCCATGGCGGCCAGCTCACCGTGCAATCTGTACCTGGACAAGGTTCAAGCTTCCAAATCTCACTTCCACGGGAAGATACCACATCGCAAACGGATCAGACTGAACAGCGATGGGAGGCTCACAGCTTTGACGAAATCGCGATTGCAGAGCCGCAGCAGCAGACCTTGTCCCATTCTCATGACAAGACTGTCGCCCGCATTCTTGCCGTTGATGATGATCCTGTAAACCTGCGAGTGCTAATCTCCATGCTGGCGAATGAGCCCTATCATATTCAACCTGCGGCCTCGGCCCTTGAAGCACTCCAATTGCTGGATCAGGAGCCGTGGGACTTACTGATTGCCGATGTCATGATGCCCCATATGTCGGGTTATGAACTGACAGAGAACGTACGCAAACGTTATTCGGTATCAGAGCTACCCATCCTGTTGTTGACGGCTCGTAACGAACCAGCGGATGTTTACGCCGGATTCATGTCTGGTGCAACGGACTATGTTACCAAACCCGTGGATGCCGTTGAGTTAAGGCATCGCATCGGATCACTAATCGTGCTGAAACAATCCATCGATGAGCGACTGCGTATGGAAGCTGCCTACTTACAGGCACAGATTCAGCCCCATTTTCTTTTTAATACGCTCAATTCCATCATGGTGCTTAGTGAGATAGACACGGAGCGAATGCAGAGATTGGGTGATACGTTTATCGAATATCTTCAGACCAGTTTTCATTTTGTCAATTCGGAGAAAATGGTTGAGGTCACGCACGAGTTGGATCTCTCCCGTGCCTATCTCTACATTGAGAAAGAACGTTTCATGGATCGGCTGAATGTCATCTGGGATATTCCAGATGATCTTGATCTTTCGCTGCCGCCACTCACCATTCAACCGCTCATTGAAAATGCAGTACGACATGGCGTTCTAAGCAAAGTTGAGGGTGGGACCGTGCATATCCGGATTATCAACCAAACAGCGTCCACCCTCATTGAGATTGAGGATGATGGTGTGGGGATGCAGCCCGAGCAGATTGAACGCGCACTTGCGTGGCCTAAGAGAGGATCTGGGGGAACTGGAGGGATCGGATTAACCAATACACATCGCCGGTTGACTCAGATGTACGGACAGGGCTTAAGCATCGTCAGCTCACCAGGCCAAGGTACGAAAGTATCCTTTGTCATCCCTTTGGATCGCAGCACAGGAGTCTGAATGATAAGATAGTTCTGTAACGCTACAACAGGCATTCTGCACAGTCCGTATCCGTATGCTTCATGTAATGTCTAAGGTGAACGCGATAGTGAAGGACATATTCATGTTCTGGTTCAATTCCAAATTCAGTCATATCAAATAAAACGAAAAAAGAGCTAAGCACGGGCTTCATCCCGGTTTAGCTCTTCTTTCGCTTGATTATTATATAACTCGATAAGCTAGATGTTATACATGCAGGGCTTGTTTTTCATCCGATAATCCCAGTGCCTTGGCAGTTGAAGAATGAACCTCTTTGAGAAGATCCAGATTCTCCACAAGGGAGATGCCATAGGATGGAATCATTTCCTTGATCTTCGGCTCCCATGCCTCCATATGCTGCGGGAAGCAACGCTGAAGAATCTCAAGCATGACCTGAACCGCAGTCGATGCACCCGGTGATGCACCCAGCAAAGCCGCGATTGTTCCATCTGCAGATGTGACTACTTCTGTACCGAATTGGAGCGTACCCTTGCCACCTTGAACGGTATCCTTGATGACCTGTACACGCTGCCCTGCCAGAACCATATCCCAATCCTCACTCTTCGCACCCGGAACAAAGTCACGCAATTCTGCCATGCGTTGTTCTTTGGATAACATGAGTTGTTGAATGAGATATTTGGTCAAAGAGATTTCTTTGACACCTGCTGCGAGCATCGTAAGCAGATTGTGCATCTTAACCGACGTGATTAAGTCGGCATTGGAACCTGTCTTCAGGAACTTCGGCGAGAATCCGGCAAACGGTCCAAATAGCAGCGACTTCTTATTGTCGATGAATCGAGTGTCCAGATGCGGAACGGACATTGGCGGAGCCCCTACCGAAGCCTTGCCATATACCTTGGCGTGATGCTGTTCCACGACTTTTGGATTTTTGCACACCATAAAGATACCACTGACCGGGAATCCGCCGATATGCTTACCTTCCGGAATGCCCGTCTTCTGGAGCAGATGCAGACTTCCGCCGCCTGCGCCAATAAATACGAATTTCGCCTTATGGCGTTCGACTGCACCGCTCTCCAGATTTTTCACAGTTAATTCCCATTGTCCATCATTGGTACGTTTCATATTCTTCACGCTATGTTGGTAGTGGATCGCCACGTTTTGTTCCTTCAGGTGTCCGATTAGCATACGCGTTAAAGCACCAAAGTTAACGTCCGTACCGGAGTCAATTTTGGTCGCCGCAACAGGTTCATTACTTGTACGATCTTTCATCATCAGCGGCATCCATTTCGCCAGCTCTTTCTTGTCATCCGAGAATTCCATGCCTGCGAACAGCGGGTGATTCGATAAGGAGTCATAACGTCTTTTTAGAAACTGGACGTTGCTCTCTCCGTGTACATAACTCAAATGAGGAATCGGCATAATGAAGTCCCGCGGATTACGAATCAGACGGCTATTGACGAGATAGGACCAAAATTGCTTTGAGATCTGAAATTGTTCATTCACTTTAATCGCTTTGCTAATATCTACGGTTCCGTCTGGTCGTTCAACGGTATAGTTAAGTTCGCACAATGCAGCATGCCCGGTTCCGGCATTATTCCATTCGTTGGAGCTTTCCTCTCCTGCAGTGGCTAGCTTTTCGAAAACCTTAATATTCCAGTCTGGTGCCAATTCTTTTAGCAAAGTTCCCAAAGTTGCACTCATAATTCCGGCACCAATCAAGATAACATCTGTACTCGTTTGTCCCTGGCTCATGTCTACCGTCCTTATATCCTATATTTGCCAAAAGGATGTAAGCGTTATCGATTTGGCATTTGCAGCAAGCCCATTCTTGAACGGGGTCGCACCTTCTCTGAATGATTATAACCTTGATCTAGTGTATCAATAATATAGAGCAATTTAAATATGCAATTTCAAGATATTTGCTATTCCATCAGTATACGCTAGTTTACATCGGAACGTTAGCCCGGTTATAGGCCTGAAAGATATATTTGTTCAAAACAAAGAAAGGAGCCCGGTTTTAGTGGGACTTGGCATATCAAATGTTGTATAGCCTTACTTAACTCGTGAAAAGGGATGCACCAAAAGCCGCTTACGAATCTTCGCATGGCGGCTTTATATTAAAGATTACCCCTTACCACCCCCGGCGTTTCCGGGAGTACTCAGAAAATCGAAATCAGTTCCTTTGTATACGGATGGCGTTCTTCAGCGAACAACGCATCTGCGCCAAAGCGGTCAACGATCTGGCCTTCCCGCATGACGATGATATGTTGGCTCATCCGATGTACCGCGGCCAAATCATGCGAGATGAACACATATGACAGACCAAGCGATGTCCGCAGGTCGGTGAGCAACTGCAGAACGGCACCTTGCGAGATCACGTCCAGGCTGGCGGTCGGTTCATCCAGAACGACAACGTCCGGCTCAATGCCAATGGCACGTGCGATCGTGACCCGCTGACGCTGTCCACCACTTAGCTCGTGCGGATAACGTCCAGCTACATCGCGAGGAAGCTGGACCGCTTCAAGCAGCTTTTGCACGTAAGCCTCCTTCGATGTGTAGGTAAAGTGGGACAGTTCTGCGTCCCGTCCAAGCTGTTCGTAAGGATCGATTAGCGAGTCGGATATCTTGAGCTTTGGATTCAGTGCAGCCATTGGGTTCTGAAATACAATCTGAATCTTTCGCCGATGAGGTCGCAACCGTCGGCCGCTCAGCCGCGCGATATCCTGTCCGCCCAGTGTAATCGAGCCAGTATCTGCATCTTCGATCCGCAGCAGACAGCGGGCGAGCGTACTCTTGCCACAGCCGCTCTCACCAACTAGGCCAAGACACTCGCCACGGTTCAGGGTGAAGGAAATATCATGCACAGCTGGTCGGTCTGCACCTGCATACGTTCGGCTGAGATGTTCCACCTGAAGCACGGGATGATTTAGGATGCTGGGAGAGGAAGCAGTCTTTGCAACGGCGTTATCTATAACGGTATCTGTATCCGCATGATCTGAATCTGTAGCATTTATGACTGCCTGATCTGTATCTATAGTATCTATGACCACATGGTCTGTAACTGCATTGTCTATCTCTGTATGGTTTGCGCCTTTAGCACGGTCATGAACTCTCACATTGGATTCGTCGGACTGGGCGACTCCATGGCTTTCTTCATTTGCAGTCGTCTTCATTCCGTTCCCACCTCCTTCAATCCAGACTTCAGCGAGCGACTCAGAACGGGAGCTGCCTCGATCAGTTGGCGTGTGTACTCATGCTGGGGATGGTCAAGAATGCGATGCTTGCCACCCGATTCGACGATCTGCCCTTCCTTCATAACAGCCAAACGGCTGGCATAGCGGCGTACATGGCGCCAGTCGTGCGTGATAAACAGAATTGCACAGCCCGTCTCTGCTTGCTTGCGTGCCAGCAACTCCAACACGCGATGCCCGGATACACTGTCCAGCGCCGTTGTCGCTTCATCTGCGATCAGCAGACGAGGAGAGAGCATTAGCGATGTGGCAATGGAGGCCCGCTGAAGCTGTCCACCGCTCAATTGGAATGGGTAGCGGCGCAGTAATTCAGCGCCAAGGCCAACCGATTCCAATGCTTCCTCCGCCCGTTTCTTACGTATGGCAGAAGACTTCTCCCCATGAACCTTCTGGTATTCATCGAAGTGTCCGCCAATGCTGCGAAATGGCGTAAACGCTCCTTGATAGTCTTGAAAAATATACGAGATGCGGCTTCCCCGCAGGGCGCGCATCTCCTTTGGCTTCCGTTCGAGCAGGTTGCTGCCTTCGAACATGACTCGCCCCGACGCATGCAGGTTGGGCGGTAGCAGACGACCAATCGCTTGTGAGAGCAAGCTTTTGCCGCTACCGCTCTGTCCAACGAGTGCCATGAATTCACCTTCGCGAACGGCCAGAGAGACTCGATCTACAATAGTCCGATCCCGGCTAGAGATGCTCAGTTCCTCAATGGAGAGAATCATGGCTGCACCTCCTTTTTCACATCAAAGCGGTCTCGCAGATAGTCGCCCAGCATGTTGGCAAGCAGGACTACCGAGACAATGGCAAGACCCGGGTAGATCATCAGCTCCGGCCGAGACTGGAAGTAAGGCCGTGAGTCATTCAGCATCGCTCCCCATTCAGGTGTTGGCGGTTGTGCACCTAGGCCAATGTAAGACAGTGATGAGATGAGCAGGATGATTTTGCCCAGATCAAGACTGGCCAGCACGAGCACATGCCCTGCGATATGTGGAAGCAGATGTTTTCTCATGATACGACCGTCCGAAAGTCCATTGGTGCGGGCGATGCGAATGTAATCCTTCTGGGACTCCGATAAAACCGTACTCCGAACGAGACGTGCATAACTAACCCACTTCACGATCACGATCGCCAACACCAGATTGCCGATTCCGGCCCCTAGCAGACCACTGAGCACAATCGCCACGATGGTATCGGGAAAGGCAAGAAAGGCATCCGCGATCCGCATGAACAGCTTATCGACCCAGCCGCGTTTGTAACCTGCGATCAAGCCAAACGGAATACCGATCAGCAGTGCAGCACCAAGTGCCAGTAAGCTATAACCCAGCGTTTGGCCGCCGCCAAGCAACAGACGTGTCATAACATCACGTCCCAGATGGTCGGTGCCGAACGGATGGAGAGCACTTGCCCCCTGCAATCGTCCACGCAGATCGGTTAACGTATGGTCATGTTTTAAGTATAAAAAGGCATATAAGGATGCCCCGATGACCAGCAGTGCAAATAACAGACCGATGATCGCCTGCCAGCTATGTTTTTTAGATTTTGTCGTTGGAATGGGCAGGGGTATGGTTTTCATCAGTGGGCCTCCTTTTCCTTGAGTTTCATTTCAGGATTCAAATAACGATAAGACAGGTCAACCGCCGTATTCACGAGGAATACCACGACAGCCATGATCAGGATATAACCCTGAATCAGTGGATAATCACGCTGGCGGATAGCGTCAACGACGAGCTTGCCGATCCCCGGATAAGCGAACAATACTTCAATCACGACAACTCCGCCAATTAGGCTGCCAAGACTGACGCCAAATACCGTAATCACAGGCGGCAGACTGTGCCGAAACGCGTGAAGCATGAAGATCCGACCTTCGGATACCCCTCTTGCCCGGGCGGACCGAACGAACTCCTGACTTAGTGAATCTAGCAGGCTGGAACGCAAAAGACGCACATAAACGCTGGAGATGGCAAGTCCCAGCGTCAGAGATGGCAGAATAAGCGATGTGAATCCATCCCGGCCCATGGTCGGCAGATTGCCAAAGCGTACGCCGAACATGTCGATCAGGATCAGACCCAGCCAGAAGCTCGGCACCGCCGCACCCACAATAGAGAGCATGCGGCTACCGCGGTCAATCCAACTGCCACGATGGAGCGCTGATAGCGAGCCGAGCGGGATAGCTATCACGAGCATGACCAGCAGCGCGCCAATCGTCAGTTCAGCCGTAGCTGGCAGTGCACGCATCAGAGTCTGCATGACGGGCTGGCCTGTCGAATACGACACGCCGAAGTCGAGACGAACAAAATCGAGCAACCAGTTGCCAAACTGGACAGGAAGGGAATCGTTGAAGCCCATCTCCTCACGTACAGCTTCGACCTGCTCCTGACTGACGGACAGTTCATCCACGTTCAGGATCGTCAGCACCGGATCACCCGGCGCCAAACGAATGAACAGAAAGCTCACAAACATAATGAACAACAGAAAAATAAATACCTCAAGGAACTTGCGAAGCAAAATGCGAAACATTACATCACATCCAGCTTATTGGTAATCATGTAATACTCACTGCGAGTGGTAACCCAGTTCTTGATCTTCTTGCCGTTATAGGCAACGATCGTACCCGGATGCAGCACGAAGGAATTCAGCACATTATCATGCACGTAGTTGGCTGCCTTCTCGGCAAGCTCTGCGCGCTTTTCCGGTGCAACCGTGAGATTCAGTTCGTCGATGATTTTGGTCAGTTCCGGGTCTTCCGATCCGCTGAAGTTAAGAGCACCCTTGGGATGGTACGTAGCATTCAGATAATAACCAGCATCCCCACGAGGAGCGGTCAAATTACTGTACGTTGCAATATCCCAGTCGCGGTTGGACGCCATGTAATCTTCCGGTGTGTCGATCTGGCGAATCTGTACATCGATACCAATTTTCTTCGCATCCGACTGGAACACTTGGGCGATCAGCGGCAGATCGGCACGAGACGAATACGTCAGCAAGGTTAGCTGCAACGGTTTACCGTCCTTTGTCATCACGCCGTTTTGCAGTGTATATCCCGCTTCGCCAAGAAATTTTACAGCGACATCAGCTCCGGATTCCGTTGTGGTATCCGTATAGGTTGGCGCGAACGGCAACGATGGCAGGAACGGTCCGATGGCTCCTTCACCGTAACCAAGCAGGATCGTGTCCACGATACCCTGACGGTCAATCAGCGCATCCAGCGCACGACGAACATTGAGGTCCTTCATACTTTCCCGCTGCATGTTCATCGTTAGCTGATGCACGCGGAACGTCGATGTAGACTCAACCGTCATGCCATCTATCGCTTTGAGCGATTCGAGACTCTCCACTTCTGGGCGGTATACGATATCTACCTGTCCAGATTTGAGTGCAAGTGTGCGGGCATTGGCATCTTCATTGAATGAGAACGTGATGGAATCCAGTGGCGATGCTCCGTCCCAGTATTCATCATATCGATCCAATTCCAGCTTGCTGCCTGGGGTAAAAGAAGTCAGTTTGAACGGGCCCGTACCAATCGGCTTTTTCACAACGTCCGGCTCACTTACGTCGATGATCGCCGTGTTGGGGTTCACCAGTTCCGAAGCGAACTCCGGGAACGGCTGCGTTGTGGTGATCTCCAGCTTGTCGCCCTCGGCTTCAATTGTATCGATCTTCAGCGCGTTCTGGATGGCTACATTCTCTTCCAGTGCACGTTCAAGGGATGCCTTAACGGATTCGCCCGTCATTGGCTTGCCGTTCTGGAAGGTCACATCATCTCGCAAGTCGATCGTCCAGTGCTGTCCGTCTTCGCTCTCCCAGCTCTCGGCGAGCCATGGAGCCACTGTCAGATTCTCCTCATCGAGACGCACCAAAGTCTCTGTAATGCCCGCACGCAGCGGCACGTAGCTGGAATCCACATGTGGATCTAGTGAACTGGTGGAGAAGTTATATAGGAAGTGAACATTTTTATTATCCGTGGATGGTTGCGCAGCGGGACTGGACTCAGATGATCCGCAGGCGCTCAACAGTCCAGCGCTCAAGGCCAAGGAGACCAGCGCTAACAGTGGCGTCTTTTTATTCAAGGTAATGCCCCTCTCTTAATCGTAATCATTATCATTTGAACAATGAGTATTATCATATCGTAATGATTACGTTTTGACAAGAGTTATGTTGGACGTGAAACGAGAAAAAATCCGACTCTCGGATGAGAGCGGATTCTTCATGTTTTTTGTTACATATGAGGACTTTATTATGGTTTATTTCCTTTGCGATCCGGGACTGTTTACAGGTGATACCATGCAAGATTTTCTCGAAGAGTTACAACCCAGTTTCGTAGTTTTCCAGCATATGTGACCAGTAAGCTTCGACATTATTCATTGCTATCGGATCAATCTTCTCAAAATAACCACGAAGTGCTCTAGCATACTCATCTGAGGTATATGTACCTTCCAGTCTCATTTTAGTTGCCAGTTCATTTCTAATTAGATGAAACAAAAAGAAGGTTCCCAAATTCTTATTGAGTATATATACGTTGGATTTATCCAATGATGATGTTGTGAAAAACATATCGCTCCCTTGTTTTAGATAGAGACCATACGAGTCACGCATACCATAACTTGCAAAGTGACCAATCTGAATATATTCCTCTCCTTCAATAACTTTCACTTGGAAAGCTCCAGACTCATAAAAGGAAAAATCATCATATTGTTCTGGAACTCCTATGTCGACTAAAAAATGAGCATTCTCTTCACTTATTCCCAAATCTTTTAGATTAGTAAAGTCATAATTAATTATTTCCGTGTCATAGTAGTCCTTTATCTCAACGATATCAAAATTCATGCTCTCACTCCTCTAACCTTTTTAATGCTTGAGCTAGAGCTATACGACTTATCTAAGAAATCACTGGTGCGACCAGGCCTCCAGTCCCTCATCACTTATATCAATTGGTGCCTGTTTAGACATGTATTCGGCATTTGCTAGAGGAAAAGCATAACCACCTGTAATAATCTCACCATGCTTTCTTCTAATGGTTCCTCCCCTTTCGATTAAAAGAATCAAAGGTTCATACAAATCATGAAACTCCAGCGCAATTTCATTCCCGGAATCAACTAATAACAGCCATTCCAAATATGATTCACACATTCCTTTTAGGAAACTGTTTTTCAATTCCTTTAACTGAGGACATTTTTCAGTTATATCCAGATCAACCTCATATCCGAACGCACGGGAAGCGTTGAAGAAGGGATACGATGTTTTCAAATGGTATGTAGTGGTCAAGATTGCTGCTCTTCTAATATACTCCTGTAATAATGCCATGTTTGAGGGCTCATCTGTTCCACCGGAAGTACTCCAATTGATGCTGTTTATCCTTTCTATACCTTTATATAATTGATTCATTAATACCTCCCCCTATAGAGACAACTACTCAATTCTAATAAATTCCCACATCAAGCTATCACCCTCAGAACATATACAGAATTGTACTTTCACTAATAAATGCGCTAGGCAATATATCTAGTAAATTTTCAATTCTACCTGTCATATAATCTAACTCACTCCCGTTTAAATGTTCCTTTGCCCACTCACTTAATCGTTTTAACTCAACCACAGCAGCTTCTAATTGGTGAAAATATATTTTAGATCCATCCCGAATCAGGATTATTCCTAATTCATGTATTGCTGCCTCCCAGTACTCATCATAAAATTTCTGAGTAGCAATATTCTCACTGAGTGTAAGCTCACTATTCCGGTCTTCTATATCACCGTTATATCTATATAGACCTACGGACAATATTCTCCCCCCTTTGATCAACATGATCCTATTCGATGTCGCTAATATCTTGCACTGAAATGTTTAAATGTCTCCAATACTTAAGAGGATAAGCTGAACTACCTACAACCATTTCACCTTGTCTTATGATGAAACTCCAACCTCGTTCAAAGAGTTTTAGCATTGGTTCGTAGAGGTCGAGGTATTGAATTGCTTCGTCCACTCCCTGATCTGCTAATTCGGAGACTTCTAAATAACCGCAGCAAATTACCTTCACATAGGGGTTTTGTATTGTGTCCAGTTTGGAACAGGCTCGATATACTTTTTCATCAATGTCTTTTCCAAGAATTTTAGCAAAACTAAATAGGGGATATTGATCTATTGAAATATCCATCTCATTTAATAATTGATTAACGCGTCTAAGATATTCTTCAACCAGAACATGAGACGATTCTAGTGAACTATTTTCGGTATTCTCAAATGAAATAGATGACAAACGTTCAATAGCTGTGGTTAGTAGATGCCCCATGTTTTTCTCCCCTCTCGATCGATTATTAAATCTACTCAAAGTTCCTTAAAAGGTAACGACTAAATAACGCAGCCCTATCAGCTGCGTTATCGTTTGAATTTATGTTCCATGATCTCAATCAGTCGTATTCAATATACGCGCTACTACCGTTCGTTTTGGCTAATTCTAAAAATGTTGATATCTGATGTGCTACTTCTGGGAGAGTAGGAACAATATTCTTAACGTTCTCTATTTGCTCACCAGTTACTTTACTTACATTGAAGGATTTAAATAAATGAATAGCTGAATCTAGGTCCTGTATTTCCCATGGACTTTCCTCATACCAACCTTCATGGGCATAGTATTCTTGTAGAATACCATTGTCAGTAGACTCATACTGGCACATAAAATCCAATAATGTCTCAAAATATCCATTCCACATTTTTAGAATATTTTTCTCCGTAGAGTTTTCAAATAAAATTAGTATTTCCGGTTGTCCCTCGTATCCCACATAATAAACGTCATTAACTTTTTCTTCTTTCATCGTATTACTCCTTCCAATGTCCTTGATCTAAAATCCGGACTTGTTCCGGTGTGGCAGTACCTGTTTTTCTTGCAGCAATTGCATCATACCACTTGTATCCCTCAACCCACTCGTTCTCTCCAATCTTGTAAAAAGACTGTGGCTTACTACCTCCACTACCTGGAATTGTCCTTTGAATTACCCAGGTGTTTCCTTGATCAATAGGAGCACCAGATGTCCTAGTGTGCCACCTAACCTCATACTTATATGTCCCATCATTCCATTTGTATGTTATCTGTTCGTAACCATCATTCATTGATTTAGCTTTCATATTCGCACTTTCAGGAATCTCTATTGGAGCAGTTTGTGCATATCTTTTCGAAATAGCTAATTGTTCATCTGAATTCATATCAGAGAATTTCTTATTAGTTTCACTTTTTCCATTAGAAGTTCCGACATGGCTTTTACCTGATTTAGCCTTAGCAGCCTCAATATGCTGCTTAATCTTCGCCACAGCAGGATTAGAAGAAGGCAATCGAAACGGACCTTTGCCGCCCGGCATGCTCCCACGAACCATCTGAATCCCCATGAAAATCTGACTGAACTTCAGAGACGCAACCATCATCTGAGCATATTTATCTGATACAGGCTCTCCCGTCGTAGGATGAATGCCCATCTCAAACGCCTTGATCTGTAACGCAAAAATATCTTCTCCAGGCGGTTCAACGTTCACAGCTTGCATACGATTAAAGTCCAGATGTCCCTGATCCCTCTGATAAGCCTGAAGAGCAGCCTGATCCGCAACACCATTCTCGTTGACAGGCATCCAGACCAGTTTATTGAACATATTGATTTGCGCCATCCGATAGCCCTTGTCACCCGAACCGGAATCACCCGTTGATTTGGTCATCATAGCTGGGGCACCGACTGCTCCAAACGCACCACCCAGACTTCCCTTCTGAGCATCTGCATCTTGGAAACGAGTGGCGATATCCTTCAATTCCTTGGATGTGTTCACCATACTCTCCAGCGCTTTATCCAGTATAGGTCGTGACTGCTCGAACTCATAGTAAAATCGCTCCTGCGTCGCGCCCATCCACATCATCTGAACGAACATGATCTGTCTCGTCAGATCACTTCGTATACTCTCTAACTGCTGTCTGGCTTGATCCACCTGATTCGATACGTGATGTAGTTGTTCAGGGGTAACTTTGATTGTACTCATAATGTTTCTCCGCTCATTCAAAATAGGATTATCCTATGTTAGCAGAAGTGTAATATGTAAACTATCCGGCTAACATCCTGATTTCACCATGGTAAAAACACAAGCTGTGCTCCTCCTCGGTGCTATGGTCCTATATGCATATACCCACTTCAAGGCATATCCTACCAGTTTCAGTAAATGCCCCTCCTACTTCATTTCCTCCAACATCACCCGATATCGTCCAATCTGCTCCGCCGTCGCCTCTTCCCGCGATGATTCCAACAATGCCGTGCACCTTATAAAATACCGATCCATCCCAAGCTTATCCGCTAACCGAATTGCCTGCAAAATGAACTCCACGGACTCCTGTGGTCTTCCCATCCACTGTTCATACAAAGCCCGCTGATAACAGTAATGGCACATATCATCGTTGTTTGAAGAATCCATTTCTTTGCCAACACTCTGTATCTGATCCTCGAACACATGTAAAACCCGATCAATCTGCCATCTATGCCGCACTGCTGCTTCCGTAATCACTTTCAGACCTACCAACCATTCCTCCGGATGCTCAAGCAAAAAGTTCACAAACTCCTCCAGCAGCTGCACCTGCCCGGCTTCAATCTCAAGAGCATACCGATTCACCTGCGCCTTATGCCTGAATTCCTGCACCACCTGCATACCTACCTCATCTAGATCCTCCATCCATCCCAAATCTGCATATTGATCGATACATGCTCGCGCCTGATCTACCTGTCCCATCTTCTGGTGAGCCATACCCCGCATTAGGTGACTGAACCCATAATAGTAGACCAAGGGCCGCTCGATGTTTATATATGGTGCAGGCACTCCCTTTGACCGATACTCCTGCCGCTCTTCATGGATGGACTGCACACATTGATATAACATGTCCGCCCTCTCCATCACCTTGTTCCAATTTTCAAAAGCCACAGCCATGTCCAACATTTCAACAATGATGTCCGGTTTGAGTGATCTTAGGATAGATTTCCGCAAAGATAATCCTCCTTCTATGTAGGTTTAGGGATATTAAAACAAGCCAATTTTACGGTAACACAAAACATTATGTTCGATTTGCTTTTAGAAACTCCAAAGAAGTAGTACAATAAAATAAACATAATACTTAATCGCAGTTTTTTCAATATATTTTACCGCCTTTATGTCCCTGCTAAATACATCAATACTCTCCTAACCTTTAGGAGAGGTGGTTAATATGACAAAATTACGGAATTCGATTGGAGAACGGATTAGAGCAATCCGTAAGGCGAAAGGCTTGACACAACAACAACTTGCTGAACTTTCAGGGTTAGATGATGCATATATAGGGTCTGTAGAGCGTGGGGAGAGGAACTTTTCAGTTGATACGTTAGAGAAAATTACTATAGGATTAAAAGTCTCAGTTTACCAACTTTTTTTTGATACCAGTAATATCAATAAAGAAGATTTAGATCACCATAATGCTATCGCTGAGTACACTAGTATTATCAGTGATATTAAACCCGAACAACTTAAGATTCTGAGAAATATCATAAATGAGTTAAAAGCGGCGTTTCATTAATCTTTCTTTTATCTGAAGCTAGCGAAATAGGCCCTTTCGGGCCAACCGCTGCCGCATAGGCACTGTTATTTTTAATTGTTTTACTCTAGTACTTTTTTCCAATATGCATTTTTAGCCTGAACGCTTATAATCTCATTCTTTAAATATATCGATTACCGTGGAGGTGAATGTTTACTATCAGTTATAGAAGACAAAATCCTCGACATGTAACTGGATTTCTTTGGTTTAAATGCACTCACAAAAAGTTCTTTCAATTCATCAGACTGAGAATCAAAACTACAATTATTCATATCAATATTATCTAGAGATACAATATTTGTTATAAATGAATATTTAAAATAACAACTCACAAAAGATATATGTGCCCCCTCTCCTTCTCTCCACTCCAATCTTCTCATTGTACAATCAGCAAATACCGAATTCTCAAAAATGATTTTTTCAAAAAGACACCCCTGGAAAGATGTTTTACTAATGTTTATATTTTTCCAATTACCACCAATAGTTACTTTATTTAATTCGCATTCATAAATATTAGTTTTTTCCACTTTCATTCCGTAAAGACGTGCTTGGGCCCAAGTACATTTTTTTATAAAAACATTTTCTAAAAAAGCACCATTAAATCGAATATCAATTCCTCTACACTCACTAAAAGTCGACTGAACTAGGGATGATTTAGAGTAATTCGTTCGGTCAATTCTGCAATTATTCAATTCAACTTTGTTACTATGGGAATTTGTAAAATTAGAGTCAGTTAGATCACAATTAATAAATTTCACATTATTTAATATGCTTTCTTTAAAAGAAGAGTGGTGAAAAATACATTCCTCGAAAACAACATTATCTAATCTCATCCTCTCGAGTTTTATACCCGGTAAATATGCAGAATGAATAATTATATTATTTTTTGTTCTCTCTTCTAAACTAGAAGTACAAGCATTTATTAATTTTTCCATGGCTTGAACTAATTCCTTAATAGCTTGGTGACATCTCTTCCATTCACCAATAATATGTTTTTTATCTCTTTTCTTGACAGAATATTCGCTTAAGCTTTCAGTATACTGTTCAATACGCCATTGATTTTCTTTATCTTCTTTGAAATTTAAAAACGAATTTTTATGCCAATTTATCCACTCATGCTTATCTAGCATAAAAAGATTAATAAGTCTTTCTCGATCACCTTCATGTATATAATGACTAGCTGCCAACATTATTTGGTTTTCATGTAAATGGCGACTCTCCTCAGCGAGTAATGGAATAGCTAGCTCAGGAAACCTCTGGAGAGCAATGACGGCTGCTTCCCTTACAGCAGGAATTGGATCGAATTTAAGAACGTTAATTATATACCTAAGAGAAATCTCATATTCCCCTAGTGCTTGAACTGCACCTATCCTTACAGGAATACTCCCACTTCCTAATTCCTTCAACATTGCTGAAATTCTATCTTTCTCATTTTTCTCAGTTTGGATGTTCATACTATTTATTGTATTCTTATGAGCATTTCTTGTAGCATAATAAGTTATAAGTAATGAGACAATCGCAATTAATGAAGTAATCATTTGTAACATCGGATTCCAGTAAATTGCTCCCTTTTCACGTTTGATTTTTTCAGTTTCCTCTCGGAGCTTTTCACTCTCAATTTTCAGTTTACTAGTTTCTTGATTTAATTTCTGAATCTCACTTAAGTTTTTTTCTTCAACATTTGATACTTTTAAATTCGTAGCATGTATGTAAGAAGAACTAGGGAAAAGAAGGAACAATAATATTATGAATAATGAAATCCTATAAAAAAAAGTACAACGCAATTTGACCATTAATAAAATCCTCCATTCATCATTATTAATACCTTTTATCGTAACTAGAATATTATAGATAAGATTTTTTATCTTTACTATAATAATATAGAAGGACTGGAGGAGTTCACTTGGCTATTAGAAGAATAAAAATTAATAACTTTAAATCGTTACGCAGTGTTGATATTACTCTGAACAACATCAGCTGTTTATTAGGTGAAAATGGATCAGGAAAATCTAACTTTCTCAAAGCCGTTCATTATTTCTATTTGAATATGACAGCATCTAATTTCCAGACAAACTTACACGATAAACATAATCCCTATGTCGAAGATATGGAGATCACCATCTGGTTTGACTTCAAGAGAATTATTTCAATAGCTAAAAGCCATCGAAGCGCACATCGTATATACAATCATGAGTTTAAACCATTCTTCCGTAAGATTTTATCTATGCACAAGTCAATTGGAGATGACAATGAATTAATTTCATTAACTTTAACACAAAGAAAACGTGAAGGGATAATTTGGAGTTTACCTTATGAATCCCGGGTGATTCTAAAAAACTTGTTTCCAGTTTATTTTGTTAACGCTCGGCACATCAATCTTACAAATTGGGACGAGCTATGGGAGACAATCGGTGATCTTGGTACATTGGAAATCAAGGACAGACCTATTTTAAAAATAAAACAAGCATTAGAGGAATGCCTTGGGACACAATACAAGAAAATTGCTGGGCAACTAGAAAACGAGTTAAACACTGCAAACTTAGAGTTAGATTCCTTCCGACCTAAATTGATGTTTTCACACTTATATCAGCTCCAGTTAGGCGGGCATTCATTTCGATATCGAAATGAGGAACTAGATTACTACTCAGATGGTTTAAATTCATATAACTACATCAAGCTTTTATCTAGGATGGTCATTCAATTATCTGAGCTTCGGCTAAAGGAACCTCTAATTATTTTAGACGAACCAGAGACTGGATTACACCCACGGTTTTTAGACGATCTTAGTAAAACAATTTCACAAGATATAGGCTTTACTGGATTTTTAATTGCGACCCACTCGCCTAGAATAATAAGAAACTTACTAAATATTAAAGATGATAAAAGCACTTTGTATCACATTCAATTGAAGGATCAATACACTTCAATTGGTCAAATGAAAGGCTTTACGGATAATAGAGAAATCCAAACGTTCACCGAACAAGAAGCAAGCTTTTACTTTGCAAAAGCTATTTTATTTGTTGAGGGTGTAACCGAGTTGGAGCTTTTTTCAAATACCGAATTAATTAATCTTTTTCCAAAAATGAAAGATATAGACATTTTTCCTTTTAGCGGGAATTCTGTCAGACTTAAATCTATACATCCTGCCGAAAAAAATATCAGCATACCCTACTTAATCCTTACGGATATGGACAAAATAATGCAATTTGAACCTACTTCAAACCATTTTAGCCCATGCAATGATACACCATTTCTTAATCCTCTTAAAAATGTGTTAGCACACAAAAAAGAAATGTTCTACTACTCAAATAGGAAAATACAAACTTATGGAAAGAGGAAGCAAATCGAAGGTTTAATGAGAAACTGTGAATATTATCCAGATCCACACTGGGGAACTATTGAAAGTCCTTATTTTCACAAACTCAGAAATTCAATAAAAGAATACTGCATACTACATCATGTTTTTCCAGTTTCGACAACTGTTGAAGGGCTTCTGATAAATTCAAATAATTACTCTTATGTATGGGAATATATCTGTCATTCAGAGAAAAACCCTCAAAAACTAAATGATTTAAATACTATTTTTAATTACTCAGAGAAACCTTCTTATAAAACAACAATTCTCCGAATGTTGTATGGAGGAAAAGCGGATCATAACTTAACTAATAGGCAGAGATACGGAGAATCAAAATCTCCTAAATTCGAACCTGCAAAGGAAATTTACGAGAAAATAAGTAAGTATAGCTACGGAAAGACTAGTGGGTGGGTAACAACATTCTTAAATTATGTATTCTTAAACGTCATCAACAAAGCTTCAGGTAATGAACGGGAACAGCTCTTTAAAGCTATTTTCCCAGAGCTATACAATTTAATCTCAATTATGATAAAATTGAAGAAGGATTAGGAAGATTGGGTAGTAAGCGTGAATATATATATGTATTCCGCTCCTTGTTGTTATGAAACCAAGGGTTAATTGCTACAAATATAAAGTCTGAGTTTGCAGATATAATCTATCTCAAGTGTATAAATCAATGACACACGACTCGCCTAGAATATAATTTCGCTACGCGAGGCATTGGGCAGGTACCCATCTTCCTATCTCCTAGTTAGAAAGGTGATTCTAATTCATATTTTCAAAGAAAGCTTTTTTTTCGGACATATCCTTAAAACAAGGGAGCACTTAATAGAATCCTGTATAAGTAATAAAAGTGATTTCTATTACAAGAAAGTTATTGCTAAAAAACGGAGTGGATTTAGGACTCTGCATTGCTTAAGGGAAGGTTCAGATTTACATAAGCTACAAACAGAACTTACTCAAAATTTCTTAAATAAGATACCTCTTCCAAACTATGTTTGTGGTTTCGTTTCGGGGAAATCTTATCGGGATTACTTATCCCCACATATAAGACAAGCAGATGAAAAAAAACGTTACTACCTTCGACTGGACATTAAAGACTTTTTTTCAAGTCTGTATAAGGAAAATATTCTTTCTATGTTAAAGTCATATTTTCGTCTTGATCCATCTAGAAATGAACAACTATTAGAATATATAGCCGAACTATCGACTTTGGACGGAGTTTTACCACAAGGTGCCATCAGCTCTCCAGCTCTATCTAATGTTCTATTTCGGAAAATGGATATTAGAATAAATAAGTATTGTAAACAAAAGGGCTACACTTATACTCGATATGGTGATGATCTTCTATTTTCGTCTCTTACAGAAGATCTTCATAGCCAATCTACAATATTTTTAATATCTTCCATCTTAGAATCTGGAGGATTTATTCTAAATAAGAAGAAAATTCGTAAAGGAATAAATGAAATTTCTCTTAACGGCTTTGTAGTAGGGTCCAATTTACGTGTTTCTCGTAGCAAGCGAGTAGATATTGGTAATATATTGTATTTATATGCCACCCACAATCCTACTGACACTAAGCAATTAATTGATATTTTAAATTCAGATTCTTTTAAGTACCGCTCCAAAGACACTGATGATGATTTATATTTTAGCAGTGAAAATGCCCTTATTCATTATCTTTCAGGGTACAGAGCAATGTTAATTGGTTGGTTACCAGAAAACAGGAACCACATGCACTATATAGAAGCCTCTCGAACAATTACACAATTAGAAGACCTTCTTATTAAAATACACAATATGAAGTAGCTCCCTTATCAGGAGCTACTTTTCTCATTATTTAATAAGAATTTGTTACTTATAACTACAGCACTTATCCGCTCAACCCGCATTGGCTACCTCTAACATGGCTCGAATTTATATTTTGGTCGCTGAAATAATTTTTAGTGAATTTACCCATAATCTATTTAATTAAATACTTTTGACCATATATCCGATTCAAACAACCCCCCGCTCAAACTCCGCAAACTCCACTCTGTTCCGCCCATTCTGCTTCGCCTGATACAGTGCCTTATCCACCGCAGCGAATAGCTGAGTCAAATACCCCTCCGGATTGTCCGGCACATGCTCCACTTCAAAGTCCTCAAAGGACAGAATCCCAATACTAATCGTAATGGATACCTGCATAATCTCGTGATCCACCGTAATGTGGTTGGACTCCACAGCTAATCTCACGCGCTCCGCGATTTGATTTGCCAGATCATGCTCCGTGTGCGGAAGGTAGATCATGAACTCTTCCCCGCCATAACGCGTCAGGATATCGGTGCTGCGAATGGATTGTTTGACCGCCTCTGCCGTGTGGACGAGCACTTCATCACCGATGACATGTCCATAGCGATCATTGATCGCTTTGAAGTAGTCGATATCGAGCAGCAGGAGTGAAAATGGTGTTTTGTATTGAATATTGGTAATGACCTCATGATTCAGGTGTTGCGTCAGATAACGACGGTTGTAACAGTTGGTTAAACTGTCCGTCAGCGCGAGTTCCTCCAGTTTGCGATTGGCCTCAGATAACTCCTGACGGATCAAGTCTAGCGCCTGATTACGCTCCTGAAGCGTCTCGTTCTGGCGATTCATCTCTTTCACATAGAAACGCTCCTGTGAGACATCCTGGAACGTAAGGATATGACCGATCGGCACAAGAGCCGAATCCACAATCGGAGACGATTGCAGGATAAAGTGCCGGATGTTGTTGTCCCGCTCCACGATCACTTCAACCTGAGAGAGGGTATTTTCTTTTTTCTTATAATGATTCACGAACTCCCGACAGCTGCCCACAACTTGAACAGACTCCAGAAATACCTCCATATCAAAAGAATCCCCCACATGCAGATCCATAAAGGATCGTGAGGCTTTGTTCGCTTCAACTATGACTTCATTCTCATCCAGTACCAGGATGCCATATGGAATCGTATTGATCACGTCCTCATGCGCGATGGAGACCAGATCGAACACATTGTATCTTTTGATCACATAGACGAAGAACAGGTCCGACAGAAAGATCCCCAGCGAAGTCATGCCAGGAATGATGGGCAACCAGCGGGCTAGAACCACATTCAGGATCGCATCAATCGTTGCAAACACAGCCAAGACCAAGATGCCCCATAGGGTGATCCGCACCTGTTTTTTGATCATGGCAGACGTCTGCGATGAATACACCGCCCGGAACAGAACGACGAGAGACGTCAAGAAATAGCTCACCAGAATAACCATCACAACCCAGAACCAAGGGCCGTAAGCACGCTCGATGTACCCGCCCTCCAATGGAATGACGAATTCGTTCCATGGGTTGGCGACCACACCTATAGCCCCGATTACCGCAGGGACAAATAGCATAAAGGTTCCTTTTGCACTCAAACGCTCCGCGTAACCGGTAATAAAGATCGTCAGTAGAAGCCACCCGCTCCCAAGCAGAGAGACCGCAACGAAAGACAACGTAACATAGAACAACTGCAGACCAGAATCATCCGTAAGCGTACTGGCAAATTGACAGAAAGGCCAGAGCATCATCAACCCGTGAAACAAAAAGTACACCTTATGTAAGTTCGTAATTCTAACCGTAGCAAACACATATACACCTACACCGAACAATAGGACGAATAAAAAGAGATCATACCATACTAATGGGTTCACGAATCTTCTCCTTCTTAGATGCTACAATGACAACGTGATTGCTCATAATTCTATGTGATACCTATATAAAACTTCAATAAACACCTATACAATACCGCTACGTCAAACATTGGTTAATTTAACCATATCTTATCACACCACCATAAGGGTGAGTAGCCCATACACTGGAAGTCTGACCAACCTCTGATCGAAATCCTGATCTATTTTGCGTTTTTGTGAAGGAATCTGACTGTTCCACAAAAAAACCGCCCATATCCAAACGAGCGGCCGGCCAGCAATTGGTTTGATTCAAATGACCCATATCTTTAGCGGAGTTCATCTCTCCGGCAGTAGTACTTCACCTTCTGATCAGGAACATCTACTCTTCCCGTATCTTGGCTATGGCTTGTTCATGATCAAGTCAACGTTCGCCTTCAACGATCTGCTTCTCAGCGATCAACAGCTCCAATTGTTGCTTATAACGTGCCTCGTTTCTGAGATATGCTTCATGACTCATTCCGACCAGATCAGCTTCATATTTAGGGGAATAAAAGGGTTCATTGTCTGAGAATAAGTCTGGATTTTCCTTCAGCAACTCCGTAATTACCTCTGACGTCTTAACCGCATCGCACACTCTAACAACGGCATCCCCAAGTTGTCCTTTATGCATCGCACCTTCGCGAACCAGTACCTCATCTATTTTCCAGAAATGCTCCGACCATGGCAACCCACTATGTCTGCGGGACGGTACTGAAATCTGGCTTCCATCCGGTAAAACCGTATACAGCATCTCATGCTCGTCCGTCATTCTGCCAGGGATGTCCACCCACTCTTCGACGCCATGGATAAATGTATTGCGCTTCAAGTCAACGCCTACTAACAAGATTGTCGCTTTCCGATCGAGCAGTTTCCCCCATGCTGAACCTCTCGCACACGGTGTATCGAAGAGATGATCATCCTTCGTAAATACTTCTGCGTCCCTTCCCAGTGCTGCTACCGAGTGTGTAGGATGCCACGAACGAACCACGCCCGGACGTTTACGGAAAAGCTCAGGCAGAATGCCTACGCAGCATACAGAATTTTCCACGTGGAACATTGGGTTATCCGCATTAATGGTAGACCACGTATGAGTGGGAAGCACCAACAATCCGTCTTCCATGTAATCGCTAACGGCATCCAACACCGTATCTGCTCCACCTTCAACCTCGCCCAAACTCTTCATTGAAGAGTGCATAAGCAACGTACCTTGGCGATCCAAACCAAGCTGCTCCAGTTGCTGCATCAAGCTTTCTTTTGTGTACATATCCTTTCCTTACCTCCTTCATTTCTTATCCCTTTTCGATGGAAAATTAAACACATGTTCAGCTCATTATCATGCTTCTCAGCATAACAAACAAAGGGCCGAGGGTTAACCCCCGGCCACAGAGAAAAAATTGTATACGTTCAGGGCAGTAGCTGCCAATCCACTTTTACTTAATAATAACGTACTCCAGATTCACCAGCTTCGCATATGTCACGATCTGATCTGTCGTCAGGTTCAAGGATACAACCGTATGGTGACCGCCACCATTTTCGATCCATGCTTTAACGCCATCCTGGAAGTTCGGCTTCACGCTCCACAATACACGCGCTACCGGCAGGTTAGGTGCTGGAACGGTAGGCTCGAATGCAGATACTTCATTAATCAGCAATTTGTAGTGGGTACCGAAGTCTGCCATGGATACTACTACACCCTCGCCTGCTTTACCGTCGAATACAAGGCGTGCCGGATCTTCGCGATCGCCAATCCCCAGTGGGGACACGATGATTCTCGGTTTCGTGCTGGCCAGTGTAGGATCTACTTCAAGCATGTGGGATTGCAGGATTGCTTCCTGTCCAGCAGCCATCTCGTAGGTGTAATCTTCCATGAAGCCTGTGTTCTCGTTATGGGCCATGATTTTCAGCAAACGATCCAGTGCAGCCGTTTTCCAGTCACCCTCACCGGCAAATCCATACCCTTGCGCCATCAGGCGTTGCACTGCCAGACCCGGAAGCTGTTTCATGCCATGCAGATCTTCGAAGTTCGTCGTGAAGGCACTGTAACCACCTTCGTCCAGGAAACGTTTGATCGCAATCTCATAGCTTGCTTGCACACGTACACTGGCTTCCCAAGCTTCCTTGCTGTTCGTACCATAATCGAATTCGTAGAGGTCTTTATACTGAGCAATCAGATCATCGATTTCCTGCTCCGTTACGGCGTTCACGTATTGCACGAGGTCGCCAATGCCGAAGTAATCAACCGTCCATCCGAATTGGATCTGTGCTTCCACTTTATCGCCTTCGGTCACGCCAACGTTGCGCATGTTATCTCCGAAGCGAGCGACTTTGAGGTTGAAGCCTTCGTTAAAGGCAACCGCTACGTCCATCCAGTCTGCAACCTGTTGTTGCACTTCCGGGCGCTCCCAGTAGCCAACAACGATTTTGTTTTGTTTTTTCAAACGAGCATTAATAAAGCCATATTCGCGGTCACCATGTGCCGCTTGGTTCAAGTTCATGAAATCCATATCGATGGTTGCCCACGGAATGCTTTCGTTGAATTGGGTTGCCAAGTGCAGCAAAGGTTTTTGCAGCAATTTTGTACCACGAATCCACATTTTCGCCGGGGAGAAGGTATGCATCCATGTGATGACACCTGCTACTTCGTCGCGATAGTTGACTTCTTTCATGATGCTCGTGATTTTATCTGCGGTTACCGCCAGATCCTGCAATACAAGCGGGTACGGCAGTACGCCGCTGGCATTAAGGGCATCCGTGATTTTCTGTGCGTTGGCCTTTACTTCGCCCAGTGCTTCTTCTCCGTACAAGTGCTGTGAACCGACCACAAACCAGAATTCTTTTGCTGCTGACATATAATCATCCTCATTTCATTATTTTATAGTTGAACAATATGGGTTTACACTTTGCCACTCCGATTACATTACCATCTTCCGATCGCTGGTTATCCCCGGATTTATTTGATTCCCTTTTCTAAAGGAAAAATCTGGGGATAAAAGTGAACACTCCGATTCTCCAGCTTTCTTCTGTCTTCTCCGTTATCGTGTAAAAGTTTTATACAACTTCGTTGGCAGTAGTAGCATAAGACCTATTCGATTGGATTAGTGTCCTCCGATCGATACATAATCAGATTACTTCTGTCCGTAATACGCGTCTTTGCCGTGTTTGCGCAGATAGTGTTTATCCAGGATGCCTTGTGGCAGTTCCTTCGCGAAGTTGTTCAACTGCCGCGCGTACAGGTTCATTTTGCACACTTCCTCCAGTACAACGCTGTTCACCACCGCTGACTTGGCATCTTTCCCCCACGTAAACGGTGCGTGACCATGGAGCAACACTGCCGGAACCGCCATCACATCAATTCCACGCTGTTCGAACGTTTCAATAATGACACGTCCTGTCTCCGCTTCGTATCCGCGATCCACCTCTTCCTGGTTCAGGAAACGTGCGCAAGGCACCGCTCCATAGAACGTGTCCGCATGTGTGGTTCCCATTACAGGAACATCAAGTCCGGCTTGCGCCCAGATGGTCGCCCACGTGGAGTGTGTATGCACAATGCCACCAATCTCCGAGTAATGCTTATATAGTACGGCATGTGTTGCAGTGTCCGAGGAAGGTCTCATCTCACCCTCCACCACGTTACCGTCCAGATCAACCACAACCATGTCGCTTGCTTTCATCACATCGTAGCTAACGCCACTTGGTTTAATGACGAACAGACCGCTTTCCCGATCGATTGCGCTAACGTTACCCCAAGTGAATTTTACAAGTCCATGCTTGGGCAGTTCCAGATTCGCCTGGAATACCTCTTCTTTCAGTTGTTCTAACATGTTATTCCCTCC
Organism: Paenibacillus sp. FSL R5-0749; assembly: GCF_038595085.1. Classification (NCBI taxonomy): domain Bacteria; kingdom Bacillati; phylum Bacillota; class Bacilli; order Caryophanales; family Paenibacillaceae; genus Paenibacillus; species Paenibacillus sp. FSL R5-0749. The sequence goes on from NZ_CP152005.1 coordinate 6,646,282, forward strand.
CGTTCTCTACCAGATGGTTTACAGCTGCATGCTCAATTGCGAGCCCACTCCGGTAGCGTTCGATAAATGCTTCAAACCCTTTCACATCCGATGCATCTGGCGCCACTTCGACTCCCTCAACATCGTTGAAGACCTTCTGCTCCAGGAACACATCCAGGCTCTCCTCTTGATCCTTGTTAATCATGTACGAAGCCAGAAGTGCCATGCCCCATGCGCCGCCTTCACCAGCGGTAGACATTACCGAGACCGGTACGTTCATCGCAGCAGCTACAATCCGTTGTCCGACGACAGGGGTCTTGAACAGACCACCGTGAGCCAAAATACTATCAATGGCTACATTCTCTTCCTCTGTCAAAATGTCCATACCTAGCTTGAGTGCACCGAATGCACTGAACAGATGTGTCCGCATGAAGTTCGCCAGATTGAAGTTGCTTTCCGGCGAGCGGACGAATAATGGACGGCCTTTCTCAAGTCCCGTAATGTTCTCACCGGAGTAGTAACCGTAGCTGAGCAAGCCACCACCATCTGGGTCTGCCTCCAAGGCTTTGTTAAACAACACGCTGAACAACTTGCCGTTATCCACTTCGTATCCCATCGCTTGAGAAAACTCACGGAACAGTCCCACCCAGGCGTTGATATCACTGGAACAGTTGTTGGCATGTACCATCCCTACTGGACTGCCATCCGGCGTGGTGACCATATCGATCTCCGGATACACTTTGGATAGTTCCTTCTCCAGTACGATCATGGCAAATACCGAGGTGCCGACCGAGATGTTCCCCGTGCGTTTCTTCACGCTATTCGTTGCCACCATACCCGTTCCGGCATCGCCCTCTGGCGGGCAGAGCAGAATGCCTGCTTGCAGATCTTGCGAAGGGTCAAGCAACTTGGCTCCCGCTTCTGTCAATGCACCTGCATTCTCACCAGCGAGATATACCTTCGGAAGCAGGTCCTCGACCTTCCACGGATAACCTTTGCCTGCGATCCGTTCATCGAACTGTTGGATCATGGATGGTTGGTAATTATGTGTAGCCTCGTCAATTGGGAAAATGCCTGAAGCATCGCCGATGCCAATCGCCTTATTGCCTGTCAGCAACCAATGGATGTACCCAGCCAAAGTAGTCAGATGATCGATCTGAGGTACGTGTACCTCTTCGTTTAAGATGGCTTGGTACAAGTGGGCAATGCTCCAGCGTTCAGGAATATTGAATTGCAGAAGTTCCGTCAGCTCCCTAGCAGCTGCTCCCGTCGTTGCGTTACGCCAGGTGCGGAAAGGTACCAGCAGTTCGCCCGCGCTATCCAATGCCACATATCCGTGCATCATGGCCGAGAACCCGATCGAACCGACCGTTCGCAGCGTAATTCCATATTTCTGTTCCACATCTTGCTTCATCTCACGATAAGCCGTCTGCAGACCTGTGATGATATCTTCCTGGTTGTACGTCCAATATCCGTCTTTCAGAAGGTTCTCCCATTCATAACTGCCTGACGCGATGGTCTCAAAACGCTCGTCAATCAACACCGCCTTAATCCGCGTGGATCCAAATTCAATTCCGAGCGAAGTAGCGCCATTAGTAATGGCTTCTTTCAAGTCCAATTGACTCATAATCACGTGTATCCCCTCTCCGGTTGTGATTTCACATCCCTAAGGATGCATATATAAGGTGAAGCTTCTACTTATGCAGTAACTACTCATGAATTTTGTATAAGAGGTTGTTCAAAAATCTGTGTTTTCAAAGAATGCGCTTTCCTTTTCTGACAGCCTTAGTATATTTTTTGTACGTACATTTGTCAATAATATATAATAGTTATACTTACAAAGGACACATATTGTACTCTAACTGACCATTCAAAGGTCTTATACAGCTATAAAGTGGCTATGCTGTAAGGTACACCTCTTTGCAAAAAGGCCGGATATGTACGGTTTATTTCGAAAAATATGCTGTTTTATATGCATTCAAAGTGAATCATGCTAAAATATGTACGTACAACTATTTGAACAACAACGTTGATATAGATGAGTAACGATGAAAGAAGTGGACTACGTGAAGCCAAAATACCAGGTCATCATTGATGATATAAAGAGTCATATCCTCTCGGGGGCATATAGCATAGGCGAACAGATTCCAACCGAGCTGGCATTACAGGAAAGCTACAATGTAAGTCGCCAGACGGTGCGGAAGGCCATTTTGGAGTTATCAAACGAAGGATTTTTACGAAGCGAAAAGGGTTCAGGAACTTACGTTAGTAATCAGTATCGATCACGATCAGGCGGCAATACGTCAAAGAAAACCATTGGCGTAATCACAACATACATCTCGGATTACATCTTTCCTTCCATTATCCGCGGTATTGAGAGTCGTCTGAATGAGGACAACTACTCGCTACTGCTCGCCAGCACCAATAATGATGTGTCACAGGAGAAAAAAGCACTCGAAATGATGCTCTCCTACGGTGTGGATGGCCTGATTGTCGAACCGACCAAAAGTAATCTGTATAATCCCAATATTGCATACTACCTGTCATTCAAGGAGCAGGATGTACCGTTTACGATGATTAATGCCTTTTATGAAGAGCTGGAGGTTCCGTTCTTCTGTCTGGATGACGTGCAATCCAGTTATCTCGCCACACGTGAATTGATCGCCAAAGGTCATACCCAGATCGGCATTATTGCGAAAATGGATGATTTGCAGGGTAAGTACAGGATGAAGGGGTATATCAAAGCACTTGGTGAAGCGAAGTTACGGTTCCATCCTGATCAAGTGCTTTCCTTTGATACCGCATCGAAACCGGAGTTATCCTCCAATGTAGCAACGTATCTGGATGAAAACAGAGATTCGCTGACCGCAATCGTCTGTTACAACGATGAAGTAGGTCTTGAAGTTGTGCACGCCTGTAGGCAACTGGGCATCTCGATCCCGGATGAGTTATCCATCATTGGACAGGACAATTCGTATATCGCCAAGAACGCCAACATCCGGCTCACCACACTAACTCATCCGCAAGAGCAGATGGGCCGTGATGCTGCCGACTGGGTAATCAAGAATCTGCAAGGCAAAAAGGATCTGCCAACGAACACCTACTATCAGCCGGTGCTGGTTGAGGGGGAGACGGTGAAGGAGATCGAAGTGGAGTAATATTGGTGGGCAAATGGAAAAGCGAGAAAGTTGTTACCGAGCGTTCCTATCCAACATACCGAAAGAAGGCCGTCAGAATGATCTGCGGCCTTCTTTGTTTTTGTTCCATATAATGAGGGATTAACCTTTTCCGATATAAATAATTTAATCTGCTTTAGCCGAGACAGAACTTACTGCGCCTGATCCGTATCATCGCTTACCAAACTTACAACGACGCCTTTCTTCTCCAGTTGCTCTACTACCTGCTCAGCACGATCATTTAACGGATTGTTCGCCAGATACACCTCTGTCAGATGCGGGATGGTATCGAGCACTGCAATATCCTTAATGAGGTTATCTTCTACATATAGATACTCCAAGGTCGGATGATTTTTTAAAGGTGTCAGATCCTGAATTTTATTATCATTCATAATGACCCATTCCAGCTTTAATTTCTGAAGAGGACTCAGATCGGTCACCTGATTACCACTGGCAAGTAGACTTCTCAGTTTAGGCATATTTTTTAATGGAGCCAGGCTTTTGATTTTGTTATCATCCATAACCAGATTTTGCAGATTGGTCAGACCTGATAGTGGCGAGATATCTGTAATCTGATTTCCTTCAACAGCTAAGAACGTTAATTTCTTTAACTTGTTGAGAGGTTTGATATTTTTTATATTTTGTCCGGGCAAGAATAGATCCGTCATATTAACCGCGTATTCAAGACCTTGCAGGTTAGAAATCTTGCTTTTCGTTTCCATAGCATATATGGATTTTAATTTCTTCAAATCGCCAGCCTTTATTTCCTTCTTAGCCGATAGCTTCAAATCTGCTCGAATAACTTTGGCCAGGACTGGGTCCTTAATAAGCGACGACGAAGCCAGCGCACTCGTTGTTGGTAATAGCACAAAAACCATACATAAAACGATCAACCTTTTGATGAATTGATTATGCATATAGAATCTCCCTACATTATTTAATACTAGAAATATACCATGATCTGGGATGAAATGAATGGATACTGCCTTTATCCCGGGCAGGATTCCAACACCTAGGATCTCAAGTACGTGTAAGAACGATCTGATCCCCGGAACGGGTTATTTTTACGTTGAATCTTCATGAAAGTTGTAAAGTATGTACTAACTTTCCGCTCCAATTTAGACGAATGACAGCTTATATGGATGATTTATATACATTAGAATAAGTATAGACCCTTAAAAAGGCAGTGATTTCGATGTTATTTCAACGAGACAAATGGCTGCAGTATCGCACACTCCACAGTGTGCCCTTACTTGCCGAGCGGTTACCCGAGACACAGCTTCTTGAGAAGGAATCGTTAACACATATGCTGCAACACTACCCAAGCTTGGTTCTGAAACCTTGCAATGGAAGCTATGGAAGGGATATCGTGTTCATTAAACGTCAGCGTTCTAATACCTATCGAATTCAGAATGAGAATCATACCATTACCCTGTTGAATACAGATCAGCTGCTCGAATGGCTCGACAAATCCTATAAAGATCGCACCTACATTGTCCAGCAACGCCTGCAATTGGCTCGAATTCGCAACAAACCGTTTGATCTTCGGATCATGGTTCAACGCAAAAGGGAAGCGCCCTCGAAGTGGAAAGTAACTGGCGCTTATGCCAAGGTCGCATCGCGAGGATATCTAGTCACGAATGTGACCAGCCGTACCTTGCCTGCGCTTAAGGCACTGCAACTTGCAGGTGTCGGAGGCCGGACTTTGCTGGTCCAGGCAGAACGAACTGCACTCCTCGCTGCCAAACAGTTGGCAGAACACAACCCTGATCTTAGACAAGTCGGCTTTGACATTGGAATCGATCAGAAAGCTCGGATTTGGATTATTGAAGGGAATTATCAACCCGACTTGCGCCCTTTTCGGCGCTTGAAAGATTCCTCCATGTATCGCCGCATATTATGGTATCAGAAGCATTGATTTGCCACCTCATGATAAGGAAACGACTCGCCCTTAGTAGACTGGGCGAGTCGTTGCTTTGGGTTGAATGGGAGCTACTGCTCAGATTACGTTCATATCCTGAATTCTTATTTCCGGCAACCTCGTCTCGGTGTACTTACTACACGTGTAACCTGGAAACGGTTTGGTCCTACCTGTATGATGGCAAACTGGCTGTAAGACGTGCCCGAGGACGTATATGGTTCAGCTTCGATGTTGCCACTCAGTGTTCTAACCGTTGCCGTAATTCTTGTCACCAAGCACACCCCACGTGAAGAAGCCTGCCAAGTCTCATCACGCTGTACAACATAGTTGTCATCGCTGCAAAAGAGAGATGCATACTCTACTTTTCCTGAAGCATTAAATGATGTGGAATTGTATATTCGAACCAGGGGATAACTCCGTACTCTTCTATTTCCCATTCTCAAAACCTCCTTTAATTTGATAGTTTAGTAAATGCAATAGATTGAGATTTGGTCAGGGATAGAAGTGGACAAGGTTGAAAAAGTGTGTTTGTCCGATGGTTAAGAGGGGAATTTTCGCTTGACTATTTGCCCTGGATCACAAGTCCATATTTACTGAATATCCACGATTGGCTCAAATCATGCATCGCATCATGGCTTATACGTACAGAGGGCTTCTGCACCTTCATCGCATCTGTGTCCTGTGCCGAGAAGCGAAGCGGCTTTGTTATTCTTTGGATAGAGTCTCTAATCTCATCGAAAAACGCATAGGTCAGCGGCATATGATCCCGGATATCCTCATATATATAGTATTTTCCTTTTTCGTCTTCCAAATTAACCTGAACGCCTTTCGGAAATGAAAGCATGATGTACGGCAGTTCATCCTCTGCCCATTGTGCGTGATATGGGAAAGAAACACCTTCATTTCTCACAAAAAATCCTGAACTTTCCTGATCGGACGCAACAGAAATGGAATATATAAAGAAGGGACGAACATCATTTCTCTGTTCTCCTGCCACATAATACTGATAGAACGTCTGATACGCCTCATACACCTGACTATAATCATGCTCTGTCCGGGCAGCATTGGTATGACGGAATTGCACCTGTCTCTGCTCGAAAATCTGTAATAGACCTTTCAACTCTTCAGGAGTGATGAAAAACTTCAGTTTATAGAATCCACCATTCTTTAATTTGTCCATTTCTTTTCGCTCACCGTCCTATATATGTATCTTATTTCCATTATAGTGATGCACAAATTAGCCGTACAGATTATTATCCGTACGGCTAATTTCGAGTTGTTCGGCTCTGCGAATTTGGGATTGTTAAGGTTTAACTACAGAGAGAAGAGACTCATTTCCCTCAGAGATCACCGTCACATCTGGTGCAAACGTTGCATCACTGACATGTAGTGTTTCTCCAAGCTCCATCGTGCTAATGTCAAATTCAATCGACGTTGGCAAGTGTCTCGGCAATGCCTCCACTTCAATAGAAGCTAATTGAACTTGTACAACTCCGCCCTGTTTTGTGCCAATCGGTGTGCCGTTGAACTTGACAGGAATTTTAGTGCGCATGATCTCATGGGTCTGCACCTGTTGAAAATCCACATGAATCAAATCTCGTGTAACCGAGTCACGTTGGAGGTCTTCCAATAATACGGTCACTGAGTCTTTACCTTCAAACTGCAACTCAATAAAACCAGTTGCCCCTTGCTTCAACCATTTTTGAAAATCTATTGTTGGAATATGAACCATCTCATTCTCCGTATTTCTTCCAAAAACAATGCCTGGCAAACGCCCGGATTTACGTAGGTCCCTAAGTCGGGAAGAATTTAATGGAATGCGTTTTTCCGCTTGAAAAGTAGTAGTCATGCTATGTTCGCTCCTCTTTATTAAATGATATTTTTACATTTTTCATACACATCCAACCATCCCCTGTTGGGGCTAAAGAGAGAAACATAGCATCACCACCTCCAAATACCATCCATTTGATTTTAAAATACATTTAATGTAAGCTCCCATGATATACATGAAGGCACTCTACTCGGAGGAGTAGAATGCCTTTGGGATGCCTCAACCCTATCATAGAAACACTTTTTTGTCGATCAACCTGAAGTATATGATAGAGTATCGTCTACCTCATCCCGACGCCATAGGGAAAAAGGAAAAGGGGCTCTTCCTTTACCAGGAAGAACCCCTTTGATTATAAGGTTTAAATAAGTTCTACATTATGAAGCTTTAGCTGCAACTGTTTTCTCAATTAATGCTTTGGCATCATTAGTAGTAAGGCCTTGTTTTGGTTGAAGTGATTTTTGATCTATTCCACCAAGAATACCTTTATTAATCAGTTTTACCATAGGTTTCATTGCATAGGTAGACACGGACTTACCATCTTCGAAACTAGCAATAATCGTGGCAGTCTCTTTATCGGTCGCTTGACCTTTTACCAATTTAGCAAGAATTGTAGCAGCTTCCTCGCGTGTGATATCCCGATCAGGATAGAAGTTTCCACCGTAGCCCTGGATGAATCCAGCATGCGTAGCTTCAGCAATCGCATCTGCATAGGTCGCATCAACCGCTACATCCTTGAATGCAGGTGCTGTAGTTACTTCATTTAATTTCAACATATCCACCAACGCACTTACAAATTCAGCACGAGAAATGACTTCTGTAGTCGCAGGTGTTTCTGTTGGCTCAGTAGATGCAGCCACGTTAGTGATACGTCCTTCATTTTTGGCTTCAATGTTACCGCCTTTAAATGTTTTGACAATGTAGTCGTAGAATACATCCAGATCGATCGGACCTGCCAAGGATGATTTGGCATCCATCAGCACTTTATAGTTGTCTCCGCCTGCAGCCATGAAGTTGTTAACGACAGCCGTATATGTTTTTGCAGGATCAATGGCTGTGCCGTCTTCCAGACTAAGACCCGTAATGCGCTCTGCAACAGGCTTGTTGAAATCTGCAGCGTATTTCAAACCCGAGATTTGTAGTGTCTTGGTGTTTGGTGTACCGTCAGCATTGGTACCCCATTGCTGTTGCAACAAGGTTTTAACCTGTTCGCCAGTCAGCTCCAGTTTCACTAATGTATTACCGAATGGTTGAATTTTCGCAAGATCAGCAAAGGTTACATCGCCTTTTGGCAGATCGGCACGAATACCACCTGGATTCATAAATGCGAAGTCAGCAGCGCTTGCTTTATCCCCAAAGTCAGCATCACGCATTGCATCTGCAATCAGGTTGCCCAGAGGCGCTTCATTATTGTAGGCATCTGTACGCAAAACAGAACCATCTGTTGTGCCCACTGGCTTCGTCAGTTCAGGGTGCTTGTCCAATGATTTCTTGATAATTGCCAATGTTTCAGGGTCTTCTTTTACACCCTCTTGGAGAGTCGTTGTAACCGTAGCTGATTTTTCAGTTACATCCCCCGTTGCAGGATCAATCATCAGCTTGATATCTTCAAAAGCCGTACCATAAGAATACGCTTGAACGATCAGCTTTCCGTTCACTTCACCGTTAGCCAAAGCATGATTGTCACCTGCAACGATTACGTCAACAGGGGAATCTGCTGGTAAAGCTTTTGCCAGATCAGCTGCTTCTCCAGTCGTTACGCCTTCTTTAGTGGTTGCTGGATCATGTGCCAACACGATGATCGTTTCTACACCTTGATCTTGCAATTCTTTTGCATATTTATTAACGGCTTCAACTTCTTCTTCCGGACTTAAGAAACGCACACCAGCTGTACCCGATGGGGATACTTTGCCAGGTGTTGATTTGGTCACTAGTCCGATGAATCCAATTTTGACTCCGCCTACTTCTTTGATTACATAAGGCTTGATCAGTGTTTTTCCGGTAGCGGTTTCAATGACGTTTGCATTAACGTAATCAAATTTTGCACCAGCATGTGTTACCTTACCTTCTTTTGGATCCAGGCCACCAAAGATCTGTGCCTTCAAAGCAGCAACACCTTGGTCAAATTCATGATTCCCCAGAGACCCTACATCAAATCCCATCATATTCATCCATTCCATGGTAGGCTCGTCGCGATCCATAGATGAGACCGGAGCCGATGCACCAACAGAATCTCCATTATGGAAGAGTAGGGAGTTTTCATATTTGGCTTGAGCTTCTTTCAGGTAGGTTGCTAGAATTGGAGCCGATCCTGCCTTTTTATCACCAACGATCGATGTGGTATCTAACTGACCATGAAAATCATTGATTCCAATCAAGTGTACTTCTACATCATTGCCTGCGGCAGAGACTGAACCTGCTGCCCCCAGTAGTTGTGTGAGTAATAGTGCAGTAGTAGCGATACGAATTGTGCTTTTGCCCAGAACGTTTTTCCAAGACATGAATTACATAACCCCTCTCCAATTATCGATCCTGAGATATTTTACCATAGTTCAATTCAGAAAAGTCATAGAAAATATCAAATGGTTGTAAAAATATTTGGGAGAATGATAGAGAAGAGGTGTGTTTACTACTGGCTAAACATAAAGGCACCCCGCAGGGTGCCCTTATTACCTTCATATAACGGCTCATAAAAAATAGAGATCGAGATATTGCTCGGTTAACTATAATTCTTTATGCTCTAACATGTTCATTAATAGAACAACGGCCTCTGCTCTAGTGGTTGGTGATTTAGGTATGAAATTATTGTTTCCCATTCCTTCGACAAGGCCAAGTTCCTTCAGCGCGGCCACAGAGGTTTTTGCCCACACAGGAATAGATTTATCATCTGAAAAAAATGTTGCAGCATTGCCTGTAGTGGGTACCTTAAGCGCATTCGCAACCATCATGGCCATCTCGACACGTGTGATATTGGCATTCGGCCGGAACGTGTCGTCGGGATAACCGCTAAGAATGCCCTCCTGCACTGCTTGCGAGACTGCCCATTTGGCCCAAGATCCGATTTCCGTTGTATCTGAGAATACCAGTTCTGCCCCAGCTTTTTGTGAATTCAACGCGTTCATCAGCATGACTGAGAACTCAGCACGTGTAACGTTCTTCCCCGGACTAAACGTTCCATCGGGATATCCGGTGATTATACCGCTGCTTAACGCTTGTTGAATTCTTGCTTCAGCCCAATGTCCCGAGATGTCGCTAAAGTCCAATCCCGTCGCCGGTTCAACTGGAGTATTCAAGATGGGCTTTCCACTAGTTTGATCAACAACAAGGACAGCATACTTCGTGAAGTGATTGACCTCGACTGTGATTTGATTCCCTTGAATAATACCTCCATCTACTTTCTCCCATGTCTTGTTCACTTCATCAAAATAAAAAACAGCTGCCGAATGATGACGCTCAAGACCTGTTGAATCAAATGTAAACGTCAGTTTTATCGGTATGAGGAAGTTCTCCGTAAAATTCTTCATAAGTTCAAATACCGGGCTGGCCAGAATTTCTTTATGTGTTAGCAAAGGTTCCGTATTGGAAACTTTATCAATGGATAAAGTCAGCTCACGAGATGATGCCCCTGCTGGAATTGAGATTTCAATCTCTTTGCCCAGGCTAACCAACCCTGACTTACCAATCGGAACGGTTATTTTACCTGTTGTTGATTTGACTATATTGTCTATCGGGGCGATTGGTAAAGAAGGACTGCTCGGACTTGTTGTTTGTACTGGCTGTACAGTAAAAACAGAGTACGGATTCGACTCCGTTATTCCCTGTCCTGCGTTACCTGCACCATTGGACACTCCCGTATTTTGAAGGGTGATGACATTGACCGATTTGTTCACATTCGCATGCGGGGTTAACGTTGCTGTCCACGTCACTCCCCCATCGGTTGAACGGACAGTAGTCAGTGTACCGCTTGCAATCGTCAGATCTGTGTTATCAAAACCTGACACTGCCTCAGAGAATGTGATTGTTACCAAGGATGTTTTGCCAAGAGTCAGCGTTCCATCAGCTACAACAATCGTTGCCGTTGGTCGGGAGGTATAGACTGCGTAATTATTCGAAGTAGTCGTTCCTGTGCCTGCGTTGCCTGCCATATCGCTAATGCCCGAATTATCAAGCGTGATGACATTGGTTCCATCATCAATTCCTACAGTTGGTATCAATGTCGCAGTCCATGTAATCCCCTCATCAGATGTATGCACAGTACTCAGCGTACCATTTGCAACGGTCAGGTCCTCATTAGTAAATCCTGTAATTGCTTCCGAAAATGTAAAGGTGACCTCTGATGTCTTGTCGGCAGTCAGAATCATATCGGCGACGTTAATGGTTGCTGTCGGTCTGACCGTATCAATGGCGAAGGTATTGGAATCCGTTGTACCTGTACCTGATATGCCGCCCTGATTCACTACACCCGTATTATGGAGTGTAATCTTGTTCGTTCCCGCAGTGATGCCGGCGGTAGGAGTAAATTTTGCTGTATACGTAATATTGTCATTCGTAGCCAGATTGGTAATAGTTCCATTCGTCACCACAAGGTCGGCTAGCGTAAAACCGGTCACTGCTTCAGAGAAGGTGAAGGTCACATCAGACATCTTGCCAATATTCAACGTTGTCTCGGCTACGACAATCGTTGCCGTTGGCCGGGCGGTATAGATCTCATAATTATTCGAAGGCGTTGTCCCCGTACCCGTATTGCCCGCAATATCACGAATACCGGTATTATCAAGCGTGATAATGTTGGTCGCATCGGTGATACCAATATCTGGCGTTAATGTCGCGGTCCATGTTATACCTCCATCGGAGGAACTAAGGCCTCTCACCGTACCATTCTCTACTAATAGGTCGGCAACGTTAAAGCCGGTCACTGTTTCGGAAAATGCGATGGTGATCAGTGATGTCTTCCCAGCGGTTAGAGCCGTATCGGCTACAACAATGGTTGCTGTCGGTCTTAATGTATCAATAGTATAATTACTCGAAGTGGACGTGCCCACACCTACAATACCGTCTAGATTCATCACACCTTCGTTGTTCAGGGTTATGACGTTGGTCGCATCTGTAATATCTGGTTTAGGTGTGAGAGTTGCCGTCCACGTATAACCTCCATCCGAAGAGACCGGTGCAGTCAGTGTGCCGCTTTCCGGAACCGTTAAGTCTCCATTGTCCAACCCTTGTACCGGTTCTGAGAACGTAAAGAATACCTTTGCGGTGCTGCCAATTCCCAGCAGCGCATATTCCATCGAAATTGTTGATGTTGGAGCCGCAGCATACACCTTATCTGATGCTTTGAGACACAACAATCCTGCCATTAGGGATACCACCAGAACAATAATTCCAATCTTCTTCCTTAAATACATATGCTCCTCCTCTTAACGCTCTCTGGACTACTCAATAAAATCAATTCCCTCTTAAATACTTCAAATTTAATCTAATCAATTCGACACATACGTTCGAATTCCTATACCCACAAATAAAAATATATCATTTCCCAAGCAGATGTCTTCCTCTATTGAATAGATAGATTTTCATAGAAAATAATGTATTTTATCTTTTTAGTTGCTATAATGGAATAAAAAGTAATATATTTGAAGCAATCACCTACATAGTCAGCTGAATAACAAGTTTCCATTGAGCTCTCAACCCCTCCACTCCAGGCAACACATCCATTTACATATAGTGCATTCAAGCCACTAATTTTGTCTATTAAAGGAGGTGAACCGGAGAGCGCTGTATATCTGATTTCCCTTTAATTATCATTGGGGGATGTGTTGATTGCTCTTTCACCACTCCTAACCGAACACTGCGTCGCCATATGCATGATCTGTAAGAGTTTATGGTATTACGTATGAAGTCTCAACCATTCTAAGGAATATAGGAGTGTGTCCAATGAATCATTTATTTTTCCCCAAATCTTTTCGAGTTTTTTTGGCTTGCTTGTTGATTCTTGCATTTGCCGTACCAGCGACCGCTTCTGCCGGCTATCTTGGAGATAAGCTCACGATCGGCCAAAGTATGGCTAAGGGAGACTATCTCACTTCGCAGGATGGCAGATTTTCAGCCATTTGGCAGAATGACGGGAATTTTGTCATCTATCAGAATGGTTCTTCTCTTTGGAGTAGCGGTACCAGTAACAGTGGGGCTCTTTCGTTCAAGTTTGAACCACAATACGGAAAACCTGTCATGTATAAATATGGCATGAAATATCAAGATGTGTACCAATATGGTTATCGTTATGGTTTCAACCCGGCTACAGGTAAATACGAATATTATACTGGTTGGGGATGGGATAAAGTTTTGGTGATTGATACTTCTGTACAGGTAGCTGCTTGGTCTCCCAACACCACCTCATGGATTCCAGGTCATCATGGGGGCAGCTTACCATCTAACACAACAGGTGACACACTAGTCATGCAAAGTGATGGTAATCTAGTTCTCTATAACACAACTCTGACCAATGACTATTATCCAAATAGTTGGATTCCTGTCTGGGCTTCGAATACGGGCGGTCGCTAAAAGGTAAATGGATGGGCACGGAATAACTATAGTACAATGAGCCGCATACTTTGCGGCTCTTTTCTGGTATCTAACGTTTTCCGATCCACTCACCAACTTGTATGCACCTCACCGGATAGTAAAAAAATCTGAGGAATCTATTCGATTCCTCAGATTAGCTCAAGATAGCGTGCACATTCTATTAAGTTCAAGTATGTTCACGATGCAAGATTACCACAGATCTTCGGGGATGTACTTCAGCATCGTTTCGGAGCCATCTTCATTGATCTTAAACGTATGGGTTCTCGTTGCTTCCTCAACATGTCCAAATGACCATTTGTCCAAACGGTTGTCTGGATATGAAGGTTCCGCTCCAGTCAGAGGACCTCTATACAGCATTCCGTTAATCATCTTAACGGCTTCCTCTCGGGTAATCTGACTTCCAGGTTGGAAGGAAGCATCTTTATACCCTGATACGATACCGAAACGAAAAACTTCATCGATGGACTGCTCCGCCCAGTTCCCCTCAATATCTGTAAACGAACTGATTCTCAAGATATGGTCCATCTTCAGCTCTTTGGCAACACCAAGATAACGCGCAATGGCTGTTGCCAGCTCTGCTCTTGTAATGGGCTGATCCGGTCTGAATGTATGATCCGCATAGCCTTTAAATATTCCTTTATTTGCAACAGCTTCGATATAATCGGCACCCCAGTAATCTGTAGCAACATCACTGTACAGCTCGACGTGTCGAACCTCATCTTGCAAATGAAGCGTCCGGGCAAAAATAGCTGCAATCTCTGCACGAGTGATGAGCTTTTCCGGTTTCACCTTACCGTCTGGGTACCCCATAATATAACGGTCATGTTTGTGCTCATAACGATTAGAGTACAACATCACTTTAATCAAGGACGTATCGTCTTGTGTATTTATAAGCGTAAGCTTATGATCTGAGCCGACCTCTGCCGTAACAGAAGCATAGATCTCGCCTTCTGTCATTTCGTTAACCTTTAATTTAAACGTCAGTTGGCCACGCGTGTCTCCCGCCAGCTTACCAACATTCCATTTTATTTCTTGGCCTGTAACGATGCCACCGTTTGCATCAACTAAACTCATTCCCGCCGGAATCGTAGATTTAACATACAATCCATCAGCCTCAGTTAACGATTTATTGCCGTAAATCACCGTAAAGGTTAGAATATCGCCTTCTCTGCCCTTCATTTTGTCCGCAAGAATGGCTGTGGCAAAGTCGATTGGCTTGGTCGTTATGGTTGTCGGAGGCTCCGTCGTTGTGACTGGCGGCTTGACGGGATCAGGCGTTACCACCGGAGAGCCCCCTCCGTTGGATGTCGGCAGTGGCGTCATGCTAAAGTCGTACAGCACAATTTCCGTACCTACATGAATTAGCGGCTGGTTCGTATCGACAACTCTGCTATCAAAGTCCTTATAACCTGCTTTGGTCGCGGTTAAGTAGTAATCTGTATGCGGAAACACCATGAACGCATACTGCCCAGTCGCATCGCTCGTCTGTGGGTTCGCGTTATCCGCTGGTGGGAAATTGACCACAGGTGGCAAGTTGACCACCGTTCCGTTACTGTAATGAAGCGTAACGATTGCACCGGATATTGGACGACCGGTTACGGAATCGGTAATTGTACCGTATGGGTCAATGAGTACCTCACTAATACTGATTTGTCCGTCTGAACTGATTTCAATATCAGCATGGCCGACAACAACAGGTTGTGTTCCACCGCCCGGAAGCGGAATGTTATAGATGACATTAGCAATGTAGCTGCCCTTAAGCACACTGTCGATATTGAATATTCCATCAGAGTCAACTTGGCCTGAATGAGCCCCATTGCCGTCATTGATTATAACCGTGTAACCGCCGCCCACTGTTCCGTTGAGTGCCAGGGATCCACCCTGCGATGTTTCCACCAAGACAACACCAGAGACTGTTTTATTCCCCTCAAAGGATCGGCCATCCACACTAGCGTTTACTGGAACACTCTGATTAAACGTGACGGATTTTTTCTGCCCGCCGATTTCTACTTGCTTCGTAATGGATACATCGTACGTCACATTACCCTGTGGTATAGCCAGGGTGTATGCCCCGTCACCTGCAGTAACTGCAACAGCATAAAAATCAGTAATGCCGTCACCGTCAAAATCTTTGCTTACTTTGATTAAAGCCCCTTTTACAGGGTGACCTGCCTGGTCTGTGACAATGCCCGTAATAACACCAGGGGTGATGGCAATATAGATGGTGTCACTCACATGGAGACCTCTAGGTTTATCGTCAACCGTTGCCGTCAGCGGTATGTCCGCAGACCCCGTACCACCAAGAACTGCCGCGGTGAAGGTTGTAGTTGCGATGCCATCGGCATCCGTTAAGACACTTACTGTGTTGGAGTTTCCAATAAAATGACCATACGTTGTATCTGGCACATCAAATACGACTTCAATCCCTGCCTGAGGATGACCTTCTTTATCAGTCACTACCGACTTAAAGATGGATGTAGATGTACCGTTACCAAGTATCGACGATGGGTTGGCTGTCAACGTTATTTCGAACTCCACAAGCTCGAAGTCCTGAATAACAACCCCGTTCCCATTGCCGTTGATCGTAGATACGGAAACTTCTCTATGAGCACGGCTATACTTGTCGCTAATCACTTCTAACATATATTTATTGATCACAACATCTTCAAAGGTGTACTTGCCATCTGAACCCGATGTGACCCGTCCCTTCTCTTTACCTGCAAGGTCACGTAGAATCACTGTCGCGCCTGAGATCGGATTCCCGGTTTTTTTATCCATGACCGTTCCGGCAATGCTCGGGTTGGTCATTGTGATTGTCACCGTCGCTATATTGGACTGACCTGTTCCGTCAGAGGCTTGATAGGTGAACGTTATACTGCCGGAAGCTCCTTCTTTTGCCTCGAACGTGAAGGAACCGTCCGAACTGGCAGTCAGCGTACCTTTGCTTGCGTCGCTAATTGAACTGATATTCACTGCAATGAGGGTATCATTCCCTGCGCTAGTATCGTTGGATAAGATTCCGTTTTCTACCGGGACAGTCAACGTATTTCCTCTGACAACCTGATAGCTGTCATTCTTGGCAACAGGTACCGCTCTGAATTTTGCATAATAGTCTCCAGCTGCATGAACAGTAAAGGTATACGCCGCAGCTGTACTTACTGGACTGCCTGTACCTTCTTCATTGTCATACCAACCTGTGAATGAATAGCCTACAGCCGGATTAGCCGTAATTATAGCTGTTTCGCCTAATCCATAAGTATCATCACCCGAAGTCGTGCCGCCATCATTCCCAATGACATGCGTAGTGATTGGCATCGTAATTGTGATCGTCACCGTCGCTACACTCGAATGAACAGTTCCGTCAAAGGCTTGGTACGTAAACGTCACCTTACCGAATGTGTTCTCCTCCGCACTGAACGTGAACGATCCGTCTGGGTCCACATTCAGCGTGCCCATACTTGGATCGCTGATGGAGCTGATATTCATTACGGTGAGCGGATGATCCTCATCATCCTTATCATTCGAGAGCAAACCTGTCTCGACTGGAACGGTGAGTGTATCCCCACTCTTTATGCGATAATTATCATTTTCTGCCACAGGCTCATGTGTAGAAACGGGTAGCGTAATCGTGATTGTCACCGTAGCTTCATTCGAAAGGGCAATTCCATTATCAGCTTGGTAGGTGAACGTCACAGTACCAGACGCTTCGCTATCCGCCACGAACGTAAATGAGCCATCTGAATTCACATTAAGATCGCCTTTGCTCGGATCACTGATTGAGCCGATATTCACCGCCGTAAGTGGACGATTACCCGCATCTGTATCGTTCAGTAAGATACCCTCTGCCACCGGAACGGTGAGCGTATCTCCCCGCAAGACACTATAAGTGTCATTTTCAGCGAAAGGCAGTGTATCAAATTTAGCATAATAGTCTTCATCCGTCTGAACGGTAAACGTATAGGCTGAATCCATACTTACTGGAGTACCTGTGCCTGCTGTGTTGTCATACCATCCCACGAATATATAGCCTTGATCCGGGCTAGCTGTAAGTGTCGCTGAATCACCG
The DNA here is from genome assembly GCF_038595085.1 of Paenibacillus sp. FSL R5-0749. Taxonomy (NCBI): domain Bacteria; kingdom Bacillati; phylum Bacillota; class Bacilli; order Caryophanales; family Paenibacillaceae; genus Paenibacillus; species Paenibacillus sp. FSL R5-0749. Next base: position 6,663,834 of record NZ_CP152005.1, read on the forward strand.
ATATTATAGGTGTTATCCCCTGCAGTCGTCCCACCAACAGTTCCGATGACATGTGTAGTGATTACTGCTGTTGTTACATCCGTTACATTGGTAGTTACTGTATTGGAACCCAGGTTCAATCCCGTTATTACAGCATTATCGCTGACTAATGTCTGCTGCGTGCTTGGTGCCGTTATAGTAAACGTGAGCACTTTGCTTCCGTTCGCGGGAACATCAATTCCCGTTTGAGTTTGACCGTCACTGGTGACGCTGAGTCCTGTTTTTGCCGTATTGGTATAGTTATAAATGGTGACTGTATAGTCCATAGAACCGTTCGTTTGAACTGTAGCTGGACCTTTCTTGTCGATTCCTATCATCAGATCAAGTCTACCATTGTTTCCAAGTTTCATCGTCGCCTTGCCCTGGTTCAGCGACTCCTCGGTTACGTACGATGCACCGATTCCATCTGTTTTGGAGATCGTCTGCTTATTCGTTAAAGCAAGATAATAAGGGCTGTCCGTAGGCGGGAAGAAATAAGCTGCTGTCTTGGCCCCATCGATAGCATTACCCGAGTTGAGATAGCGGGATATTTCCCCGACTTGATTTGGTGATACCTGAAAAGTCGGTTTTACTTTATAGCTGAGCTTAAAAGAACCTTCTGTTGGTGGACTATACTCCCCAGACTGTGGGTTGGTCCGGTTTTTGAACCGGTAAATATGCTTCTGCATATCTTCAGCGTCAATATACCAGGTCAGACTGCTCACGCCTGCTACCGTCTTGATGACAGCCCTGCTCCCGTAGCCAGCAAACTGGTAGGCTGTTCCTCCGGTTATGGTCGTAGTTGTATCCACCGCTGCAACAGCATCCCCGATTCTCAAGGTGGACAGATCCACGCTAAAGTCCTCGCTGATTTCGTCTGTGACCACGATGGCACTGGCTATATCAGCCGTCTCTGAGCCAAGATCGGTAGTCTCCGGTATATTCAGAAGTGGAAGTATGGTTGTAGTAGCTTCTACATCATTGGCCAATCCAGCAAAAGCTGAGCTGACGATGTCATAGGTCGGAGCAAATGTATAATAATTGCTGTAGACAAAGGAATCTGCGTAGTTAAAACCATTTGGCCCTTGGGCCGCATACGTTTTCAACCTTTCATACGTGTTCTTTGCCGTACCATAGTTATAATCACTATCTTCTTTATGATCGTTAACTCTTTTCGGGTCAAGACCCGCCCATGCGTAGACTGGCTGGCTACCACTATATGGTCCATTAATTGCCGTAGTGGAACCCAGTCCAACCGTATACACTTTGGCCTGAGTGGATTCTCCTCCATTATAGGCAGTGTACTGACTATCCAGGAGACCCTTCATATAAGCGCCGGTGAGTATAGTCAGCGCTGCGATCTCCGGATCGCCTGTATTGGCCAGACTGGTACCGGCAGCAGCTGGCACATATTTGGTACCATCAGTGCCACTCTGATTATAGTTTGTGATCGTTGTAGCTTCGGTTAATGCATTGTTATAATCCGTTTCAAATGATTTGCCTTTTGGCGAAGAATACCATGCCTTCTTGGCATGAATCGCCGCCCCGTCCGATAGAAGGAACAAATACGGCTGGCGCTTAGGTCCCGCACCCTTGGTTCCCACATTTCTCATCGTCTTCGAAACGCCATACATGATGCCATCCTGTGTTGGTGTTCCTGCCCCCAACGAAACTGCCGATTGTGTTCCAACAGCACCGCCATCCTTGGTCAGATTACTGTTCACCGTGATGGTTTGGTTCGTTGCATATTTCAAATAATCTTCCGCTCCATGTCCTGAACTAAAATTGTAATGTCCTAGTTCCATAAACGTGCCGAGGTGGTTGGCGTTAGCCGATCCTCCAAACCAATAAACGGCAACGCGGTTATTGGGATTGGCATCCATGACTGTGCGGATTGCATCATTGGCAGCCTTGGCCATCGCCTCGACACGATAGTATACACCGGGTCCACCTGCTGTTTCCGCTATTTCTCTGCCATTCATATTGCCCATAGACGAACTCATGTCCAATATGAAGGTTACATCTGCCGCAGGACCGTCAGCACTGCCGCTCCCTCCGACACCTGGATTGGTCGAATTTGCCGTCATATATTCTTGTGCTAGCGCTGACAATTTCACATTGAAACTGCCATCACCCTCTGCTGTGACGCTCTTGTCCGTCCAGATACGCCCGTCTGATGCAGCTGAACCAAAACCGCTAGGCGGCGTATCCGTCACCGGGTCAGCAGTTAACTTGACCTGGTATTGACCGTAATTCGTCTCCGCCATAGTTGGCGCGATTGCCGCATTGGCCACTGAGCCGTCCAAAGGGGCCAAACCACTAACCCCAAACATTAGACACACCGTAAGCAGAATTGAAATACATTTTTTAATACCGTTGTTCATCCTTATTTCCTCCGTACAAAAATGAAATGTAAAATATACTGCATCCTAATACAGCAAAGTCCTTGTGCTTCTTCGTCTACAACCCACACTGTTCAAAAACGATCTATTGCAACGTTTATTACCTTCTTCCCGTCTCCAGATTTATTGCGATTTTTAGTATAATCATTTACTCTAAACAAAAACTGAACAAGAACGTGATGACAGTTGTTTTTACCTGATGGAATTACAAAAATTGAAGTGGTAATAGTAGAATTGGAAGAATAGAGGATGTATGATTGCGAGAATTTATTCTTACATAGCATGAAGAGGAATTAATTAGTGAATTGAAAATATAAAACGCCATAGCTCTGCTTTCTTAAAATTTAAAATTGTACAACATGACGAAAACGCAAACGGGACAAAGCAGGATGAATCTCTGCTTTGTCCCGTTTGAACGTATCGGTGTTCATTCTTTTCACCGATGTATATTTTTAAGGGCTTTTGAGACAGCCCCGCGATTATATAAAATTTCAAGGAGGAAATGTAGAATTAGCTTAATGCTTTTACCAAAGATTCTCCAAATTCTTTAGCACCATCTGGACCATCACCAGTGATAATATCATCATGAGCAACAACATGTTTTTCAACATATGTTACTTTATTCGCTTTTAATTGATCTTTTTGTACATCTACTGGATAACAAGTAGCCTCTCTTCCGGTAAGTAAACCGGTTTTAGCTACAGTAACCGCACCTGCACAGATTCCTGTTACAAGAACTTTATCCGTGTACGCTTGTTTCAAGTAATCTTGTAATTCTTGATTCCCCCATAGATGATCGTTCGTGCCGGATCCACCAATAACGGATACAACATCATAATCAGAAGCAATAACGTCTGAGAAAATGACCTCAGCAGTTGCTTTACCTTCATAATCCCCTATGATTTCACCTGTTTTTGTACTTGCAATGGTCACATCAATTCCGTTGCTTTCCAATTCGGCTTTTGGTTGAAATAATTCGTCCTCATTGAAACGTTCTGGTGGTATAATAAAGAGTGCTTTTTTACTCATTTGTAGTTCCTCCTAGGTAGTGAAAAAGATTTGCCGGTAAGACGACTATTTCATTCTACTGCTTGTTTTCTTCACTGTGAAGAATGCACTTTTGTGTAAGAAGGTTACCTACAGGTTACAATTGATAGGAATAAGGGGGTACGAGCCTATGCCAGATACTTTTAGAGATGAAGTTAAAGAAAAGATCATAAATGGTGATTATAATTGTGAAAAAGAACTTACCTTATCCATTCTAAGTGGTAAATGGAAAATTGTTATTTTATGGCATTTAGGTGTAGAAGGACCCTATCGGTTTAGTGATCTGCAAAGGCTTTTTCCAAAAATATCTCATAAAATTTTAACGAATCAATTAAGAGAACTGATGGAAGATGGAATAGTTCATCGCGAGGTTTATCCAGAAGTTCCACCCAAAGTGGAATATTCCATGACTGAATTGGGAATGACTCTACTTCCTATCGTTGAAATGATGTATGAATGGGGAAAAAATCGGATAGCAGAAATCATAAAAGAAATAGATATTCCGGAATCAAACAATTAAGCCTCCACTCATCGTTCCTTCCTTTATATGATCTCCCTGGCGTTACTTTTCAAATCAATTCGTTTAATTGGCCTTCACCTCTGTATTCAACTAAAATTCATTTATGCTTAAGACCTTAAGGCTAGTGATCATTTCAATATAGTACTAATAAAGGGCATACTAATAAGGAAAGGATGTGGTTCATCATGACTACAATGAAGGCGGTAGGATTAACTCGTTACCTTCCAATTGACGATCCCCAAAGCCTGGTGGACATAGTTGTAGAAAAACCAAAAGCAACAGGTCGTGACATTTTGGTCAAAGTTGCGGCCATATCGGTCAATCCTGTAGATACAAAGGTACGAGCTCCTAAGGAAAGAGTGGAGGAAAACCCTAAAATTCTAGGTTGGGATGTAGCAGGGGTCGTGGAAGAGACAGGACCGGACTGTTCATTGTTTCGTCCCGGAGATGAAGTTTTTTATGCTGGCAGTATTGCACGACAAGGCGGAAACAGTGAATACCATCTGGTCGATGAACGAATCGTCGGGCGCAAACCTGTTTCCTTAAGTTTTGTGGAAGCCGCCGCTCTTCCCCTAACCTCCATTACAGCTTGGGAAGCATTATTCACCCGAATGTCTATTTCCCAAGATCCGGGCCTCAATAAAGGAAAGACTCTGCTGATCATTGGTGCAGCCGGGGGTGTAGGTTCCATTGCCACTCAGCTTGCAAAACAAGCGGGGCTTACTGTAGTCGGAACTGCTTCCCGATCGGAAACGGTTAACTGGGTTAAATCGATGGGCGCGGACTATACCATTAATCACCATGAACCGCTCCTTCCACAACTTCAAGCAATTGGATTTACAAACGTTCCGTATATTTTTTGCCTGAATGCGTTGGAAAAACACTGGGCCGGTATTAGCGAAGCTATCTCTCCGCAAGGCGTTGTAAGCGCAATTGATGATCCACCCTCTCCACTGGACCTCAAATTGCTTAAGCAAAAAAGCGTCACCTTCGTATGGGAGTTTATGTTTACTCGCGCTATTTACGAAACAGATGACATGATTGAGCAGCATTTATTGCTTAATCGTATTGCTGATGCTGTGGACCATCAAAAATTAAAGACAACACTGACCGAGGTTCTTGGACCCATCTCAGCAGAGAATCTCCGTCAAGCCCACAAATTTTTGGAGAGCAATAGGACGATCGGTAAAATTGTAATTAGAAGGTTTTATTTGAAAACCTGTTTGCAGAGAGTATTAAAAAATGAGGTTTCTCAATAAATCTGTGATTCGATAATTGCAATTAGAGATAAATATTAAGGCCATCCTTTTGTGGGATGGCCCTTTCTTTTCTGGTTTTTGCTAAAGTAACGTACCCGAAGCGTCTGGCTTGCCTTAACTAATAAATATTGATCTCTGGACACAACCCCACGAAATAGGGATTTCATATAATAATGGAGTAGCAATATCAGAAAAAACACGAATGCATAATCCTCACTCTCCAATTCCATAATAGATCCATTCGTGCAGAATTCAAAGCATGTTATTACAGGAGGGCGATTATGAAAGCTGTAACATTCGGTGGAATGAAGAACATGCAAGTGAAGCAGGTCCCGGATCCAACGATTCAGAAAAACGACGGGATTATCGTCAGGGTCACCTCGACCGCCATATGCGGTTCCGATCTTCATATATACCAGGGGGCGATTCAAGCGCAACCCGGATACGTGGTTGGACATGAACCGATGGGCATTGTCGAAGAAGTGGGCCCCGAGGTGACAAAAGTCAAAAAAGGGGACCGGGTTGTGCTCCCGTTCAATATCTCGTGTGGGAGCTGTCATTACTGCCAGCATGAAATGGAGAGCCAATGCGACAACTCCAACCCCAATCCCCAAGTGGATACGGGAGCTTACTTTGGATTTACCGAACGTTACGGGAATTATTCGGGCGGACAAGCCGAATTGCTATACGTGCCGTACGGCAATTTTATGCCCTTCGTTATTCCGGAGTCATGCGAATTGGAGGATGAGAATCTCCTCTTCCTATCCGACGTACTGCCGACAGCCTATTGGAGCGTGGACAATGGCGGCGTGAAGAAGGGAGATACGGTGGTGGTACTCGGCTGTGGCCCTGTGGGCTTGATGGCACAAAAATTCGCCTGGATGAAAGGAGCTAAACGGGTCATTGCGGTCGACAATCTTCCGTACCGACTGAACCATGCCAAAAAAATGAATAATGTCGAAATCTTCAACTTTGAAGATTTCGAAGACATGGGGCTGCATATAAAAGAAATAACGAGCGGGGGTGCGGATGTCGTCATCGATTGCGTTGGAATGGACGGCAAGAAGACCCCCTTGGAGGAGGAAGAGCAGAAGGCCAAGCTGGTTGGCGGAACGCTCAGCCCGATCAACATCGCGATGAATGCGGTACGGAAATTCGGCACGATTCAGATTACGGGGGTATACGGTTCTAAATACAACCAGTTTATGTTCGGAAACATTTGGGAACGAAACGTAAAGTTGACCATGGGACAGGCGCCCGTGATTCATTACATGCCGATGCTGTATCAAAAAATTGTGGCAGGCGAGTTCGATCCCACGGAGATCATCACGCATAAAGTGCCGCTCGATCAGGCGCATAATGCGTATAACACTTTCTATAACCATGCGGATGAGTGCATTAAATTCATCCTGAAGCCTTAGATGATGGCATGAAAAGAGGGGCTGTTCCACGGGGCATTGTACCCTGATGGACAGCTCTCCATGTTAACTTGTACTCATAACGGGTATGTACCTTTCTTTATTGCTTGCCAAGAACGGCTCTTTGGAGACCGTTCTTTTTTTCTGTCTCTAGATATCGCTGGACAACAACAATAGCATGTTCGTTTTTTTTAATTTAAGAAGATCGTAAACTGCTTTATACGCCATCAAACCTGAAACGTAATGCGGTTTGAAATGCAAATTAACGGTTGTATAATTTTTCCGATTACAGAGCAAGATAACACGACATGATTTTGATTACTTTAAGGAAGGAGAAACAGACTATGGCGGAAGAATATGATCCTCAAATGAAAAATCATTACATGTCCACATGGCTTGATGAATTAAAAGAGAAATTAAACCATATGGATGATGCCGAAGTTGTTGAGCACAGCATGGGTCCCAGTGCTTCAGTCCATCTTTTGTACATAAATACGTTAATCAATCAAGAACGTTTAAACGAGGTGATTATTCAGCCACTTCATCGATCTGACGGCAATTCGCTTTCTTCCTGCTTAACCAACTCCAAACTTTCAGAAGTTATATCGATCGAAGATGCAGAGCAAAAAATAATGCAAGGATTCATTCTTCTATATGATTCAGTCAACAATCAATGGTTAAGTGTGCAACTGGAAAACCCTCTTGGTCGTGCAGTAGAACCTTCCGAAACGGAAACGGTTATATATGGAGCGAAAGACAGCTTCAGTGAACAAATCGATAAAAACATTACCATGTTGCGCAGGCGTTTACCTATAACGACATTAAAAACGGAAAGCTTCACTATCGGTTCATTAAGTAAAACGAAGGTCGTGTTAATGTACATAGACGGATTAACTAATCCAGAATTTGTTTCCCTCGCAAGAGATAAAATTAATAGTGTGGATTTTGATCAATTTTTAGACTCCTCTCAGCTTGCAGCTTTTATTGAAGATCATAATCATACGGTCTTTCCACAGTTTCTACAAACGGATCGGCCGGATGCATGCGCCTACGCATTAGGTGAGGGAAAGTTGACAATATTAGTCTCCAATTCACCGTTTGCCCTAGTGTGTCCTATTACTTTATTTCATCTATTCCAATCACCAGAAGACTACTTTCTTCGTTGGCCGATAGCCAGTTTTTTACGTTTAATCCGGTATGGGAGTTTTATTGTTTCTTTGACGATGATTCCTTTTTATGTTGCGTTAACGACATTTCATTACCAAATGGTTCCACTTCCGATTCTTTTCGTATTATTGGAATCGAGAAGCAAATTGCCCTTTACTCCGTTTGTGGAAGGATTATTCATGATCGTAACGCTGGAAATCATCAAAGAAGCGAGCTTGCGAATGCCGACCAAAACCAGTCAAACGCTAGGGGTTATCGGTGGTATCGTCATTGGACAAGCGGCTGTCGAAGCAGGCTTTGCAAGTAAGGTGTTAATTGTATTGATGGGTATATCGGCTATTGCTTTCTTTTTAGTTCCCAATTATCAAATGACAAAATCCATGGTGCTGTTGCAAGTTGTTCTTCTTATCCTTGCTTCGTTTCTTGGGTTGCCGGGAATCGTAATCGGGCTGATTGGGATTCTTGCACATCTCCATGGATTAACGTCATTAGGTCAACCTTATTTAGCCCCGATTTCTCCTTTTCATGGGAAGGATTGGATCGATCTCTTTATCCGCGGCCCTTTAATTTGGATGAAAACACGTCCGAAATATCTAAAACCACTGCGGAAATCGCGGAAGGAGATGAAGAAGTGAGAAGTTTATTCTTATACAATCGAACTTCCCCTATTGGTGGAATTTATTTTCTTTTTTTGGTCAATCGCATGCAAATGCATTATTTTATTTTAATCATGCCCGTTTATTTGGTCCATTCGTATATGGTTTGGGGAATTGTCGTGATGGGACTGCTGTCCCAACTTAACTTGATGATGATGTCCAAATGGTTTAATTCCAGTTATGCAGCGAAGGGCTATCAAGGATTTTTGCAGCTTTTTGGCAAACGGGCAGTTCAGGTTTTCGCGATACTTGGTTTTTTGATCATATTGTTCAAAATTTCAATCATCACACTGGGATACGTTGAAATGCTCCATAGTTTTATATATCCATCAATGAATAAAAAATGGTTGATCCTAATGATTCTTTTGATCAGTTTATTTGTGGCTTCACATGGAATGGAAAAAACATTGCGTTTTGTCATCATCGCCTTTCTTTGCGGGGCTTGGATCGTAATCATGTTTATTCCTTTTTTCTTTCCGCCGATTGCAAATTACCGCGATTTGTATCCTCTTATCCCCACTGAATGGTCGGGACAATCATGGCAGGGTTTGCTGTTTATTTGGTCGGCCTTTTCCGGTCCAGTATATCTGGTCTTTATGGTTCCATGGTTAAGCTCCAATAAAAAAATATCGAAATATCTGGTGATTGGAAACATGCTGACGATCATAGAATTTTCATTATTGTTCATTGCTTCGGTATTGTTTTACGGTTCCAACTTCTTAAGCAAGATCAATTTTCCAATAGGATATATGGGAAGTTACATTCAAACGAGCGGTTTAGAACGAATCGATCACATCCTTATCTCCTTCCATATGTTTAATTATGTGTTTGACATTTCAATTCTTCTGTTGTGTTTATATGGAGCCGGAAGAGTCTTTATGAGAAAAATGAACAAAGGCGCGACTCGGATCGGATTTTTGTCGAGTTGGTTCATCATTTTGATAAGCATCATCTTAATGGATCAATGGTTATGGGAAACGATTCCGGGTCAAAAGATGTTACTGAACATTCAAATCTGGCTCGGCGCATTCATTTATTTACTTGTTCCTGCGATCCTTTTCACTGCAGTTAAACGAAAGGAGAGTATGTAGCTATGCTACCGTACAAGCACTATGGTTTATTAGCGAGTGTATGTCTTATGTGGATGGCGGGCTGTTCTTCTCCTTATGTCGAGAACAACTTAATAGAGGAGATCGCTCCGGTGGTGTTCTGGTCGATTGGCGAGGGAACAGAAGGAAAGTTGAAAATCAGCACTTTAGTTCCACCACTCATTCAAGAAAAAAAGCGTCTTCTCTCCAAGGAAGTTGATCTGTTAAAGCAGGGAGGCAGGGAATTTAATTTAATTTATTATCAGGAATTGAAGCAGGGGCAGCTACGAATGTTATTAATCAATGAGGAGCTGGCAAAAAAGGGAGGCATTGAAAAGATGATCAATACGATATTGGTTGATCCCGATATTTCAACGCGTGTCTACTTGTTGATTGTCAGAGGCGATTTTGATGAATACATAAAAAATCAATTGACGAAGCAAGAAAACCAAGATTATTTTCTTTATCGGATGTTAAAACATTACGAGAAACATAACCAAGGTGAAATGAGCATCGTCGATATTCATCAATTTATGAAGATGTTATACTCCCCTCTTAAGGATCCGATCCTGCCCGTTTTTCATTCCGATAAGAACAATTTCGATTACCTAGGAACAGCCTTATTCCAAAACGATAAAGAAGTCATGGTCATTCAAGACTTGGACGACAACATTTTTCAACTTCTGGATAATGATCATTTCCTAAAAGTCTTGGCCATTCCAAAGTTATCTATCAGTTTAGGACGTGTTCGATCCAATGTTCGCATGAAATTATCAGAGGACTATTCAACCTTGTCCTTGCATGTGGGATTGCAAGGAAGAATGGAGGAATATCAGGGAGAATTGGATATTCAAAGTGAGAAACAATTGGAACAGTTAATTCATGAAGTTAAGGTCTACCTTGAGGAACAAACGTCAGATTTAATAAAAAGAATGCAACGGTGGAAAGTGGATCCCTTAGAAGTCGGAACCCATTCGCTTAAGCCATTTTCTAAAGAAATAACGGAAGAGCAATGGTTGAAGTATTGGGAAAATATGAAAATTAATGTTGACTACGAAATCAAAGTACATCCTTTAATTAATGGATCGGTTCAAGTGAGGTAGCGGCCGATGCTACTAACCTTCTCCCCGTTACTTCGCAGTGTCTGGGAGGAAAGAAGCTTCCACTGCTACACGGAATCTTAACCGCTACAAAGACTGCATTCTTCTGGAATGCAGTCAACACCTCCTGGTGCTCTATTCGTCAAACACTGATTATAAGGATGAGGCGCTTAGAGTCTTATTTTTACGCAATAGGAGTACCATTAGGTATTGTTGCCTCCTCCACTAAAGTCTTTAACCGCTCACGAAAATATCTGTCACGCTTTCCAGACAGAACTTAATAAGTTCCGTGCGGTGTTGCATTTTACTGCGCTGGGCGGAACGGTTGCAGGAGTCGAATTCCTTGCTCAATGGATCCCTCCATCAGCTCTAAGAGCTGAGGCACCAGTTCCTGCATCCGGGGGGCGCTTAGGTGCCGATCGAGGGCATCCCGGTTTACCCAGCGCTCGTAGATGATGAATGTGCCCGGCTGACCTTCTACCTCGTGAGCCTCATAGTCAATGTTGCCCAGGTCGTTGCGTGACGGAGTGACAGCAGCAGCCATGAATGCCTTCATCTCGGCTTCTCTCCCTGCCTTGGCTCTCGCCTCCCAGAGTACAGTAACGTAACGGTTCTTTGTATCGTTCATGCTAATTCCTCCTAATGTATAAACACTTCGTATAGCTTTTTGTCCAAGTGGGTATGTGAAAATGCCCATTACTGCAGTTTCATCTGACTGCGGAGCATCCGGTCGAGAAGTTTGTCTGGGAGAATACGGACCAGTCGAGTCAGCAGTGCCGAATCGGAACCGACCGTATAGCGGGTGCGGGGCTTTCTTTCGTGGATTGCGCGTGAAATCACTGCTGCCACTTTCTCAGGGCGAATACCGTCCTTTGCCCACGTTTCAGCCTGAGCCTTCACGGCGTCAAAGAGACGATCATGACGATGGTGCTGGTCCGGTGTCATCAACTTGGCCAGCCGGTCCGCTGTCGTAATCCCTTGTTCCGACAGGCCAGTGCTAACACCACCCGGAGTGATCATAATCACCTTGAGACCAAAAGAGGACATCTCCCTGCGAAGACTGTCATTGATCGCTTCCATAGCATACTTTGCAGCCGAATAAATTCCGAAACCAGGCATGGAGATCTTGCCTCCAACCGAACCAATATTGACCACGCGACCGCCGCTGTTCAGCAAGGCCGGGGTAAGTGCCTGAATAACCGCCACCTGTCCGATCACACTGACTTCAAACTGGCGACGAAATTCATCAAGCGGAACCATTTCAAGAGGTGCATTAACGGCGATGCCGGCATTGTTGACCACTGCCCGCAAAGGGCGACCAAGCGGATCTTGCTCCACCCGTTCAGCCAGCGCCTTTAGTGAGTCGATATTGGTAACATCGACGATCACCGGCTCGATATTTTTGCGTTTGATTTTGTCGGCGTCTTCCTGACGACGAACCCCCGCCAAAACGTGAAATCCTTCAGCGGCCAGCTGCTCCGCGGTAGCCCTACCGATGCCGCTGGACGTACCTGTGACCATGACCAGTTCTTGCGTTTTGAATGACATGATAACCCTCCTAGGTTTGATAAGATATGGATCATGGTATAGCGGTGCTATACGAACATTATAGCAGCGCTATACAAAAATGTCTATAGCAGTGCTATATTTTTTTTGAAGTGTTGTCCTGCTGCCCGAACATCGTTTTGACGGGCTTGGCGTGATGCACTCGAAGCTCACGAAGTACTATGGCGGGAGGGGTTGAGATTTATCGTTGCGTTGAACTTATGGAAATGGGGGTGCGTTTAATGTCGCATTATCCAAACATAAAAAAGATCGCCATCCTCCTGGAAGTCCAGGTTGGATAAGCGATCTTTCTTTTACTTCTTCTAAATTAGGGCTTTGCCTGAAGTCCCCAGGCTCTGTCATCGAATCCCTCATTTTGAATCGGCGTCCGGCCTTTGGATCAATATGATCTGCATTACGCTTTCCCGAATGAGATCAACGACATCGGGTTGGGGTGGGGATGCCTTACGAATCTGGGCCGTCACATACAGCCAAGAGGCCGTATTGGCGGAAGCCCAGACCAGATCTGCCGCAGCCTGGGCTGAAACAGCCAGTTTGCCTTCAACGGCGACTCTCTGAACATTGTGCACTAGTGCTTGGTACGAGTGATCTGCCGCCTCAATATGGGCGCCCTCGAGCAACCTCCCCATCATCGCCGCATAAATCCGAGGACGGGTTGCCGCGAATCGCACATAGTCATCCCATCCTTGACGAAGAGCCATCTCTGGAATGGGGGACTCCACTGCGGCAATCTTGCTATCAAATAACTGTTTGAACGCTTCCACTATAGCTGCACTCAGGAGACCATCGGCATTGCCGAAATGGTGGTAGAGTGTAGGAGCCGTAACCTGAGCGATTGCAGTTACGGCTCGCGTCGTAAATTGGGCTCCGCCATCCTCCTCGAGTACCTTAAGAGCTGCTGCCAATATTTTGTCATATGTGTTCATATGTCCATTATATCAGTGCTATACTCGTATGTCCATGACGAAGGTTGTACACCTGTGACCAAAGTCTTCGGGTGTTATCAGGCTTAATAAGATAAGCTTATGTTCATACTTCGAAAAATAAATGTGATAGACTACTAGAAGGAGAATTGCCGTTTTATACTAAAGAAACGCTACATAACTGAATGCAGGCAGGTCTTACGATAAACATAGTCAGAAAGGAAATCCCATGAATAGTTCCTTGAAGCAACTCATAAAATCACCCGCATTTCCCGGTGGAATCATAACCATTCTGATATTTTCTCTGAATCACTTTCAATTCGAACTTGTTGATAAATTTCTGCTTTTTGCGGCTTTAGTCATTGTGCCTCTTGTGATTTTACTTTTGAACCATGACGCAAAGAATACATATCAACGAGTGATTTATGCTGCTATGAAATGGCTTCAATTTCCCGCTGCGCTTCTTACTCTAGCTTCGATAATGAGTAGTAAGATATGGGGGCTAGAAAGTACCACAATCCCAGGGATTCTGTCCCTTGGGTGGCTACTGTTCACCCTGCTGCTTGGCATCTATGGCTTGACCACGATTGTGATCTCTAAAGGAAAAGCGGCGGAAGTAGCGATTGGCGCGGGGCTCGTTTATTTTTTTATCGGGGGCATTTGGTTTACCTTATATCAATATCAATTGGACCTCTTCCAAGCTAATCCGGCAACGCACGCGTTAAGCTCGGTTCACTTTCATTTTTCATCTGCAATCGTTCCCATTTTTATTGGTGCACTGGGACGCATCATGACGAAGAAAAGCTGGTATCCCTGGGTCGTTGCCATTGATATCATCGGACCAGTCTTGATTGCTACGGGTATGATTTTCTCCAAGCCGATTGAATACATTGGTGTCGCTTTGTTCGCCTGCAATATTGTGGTTTACACCGCTTATCTCCTTGCTTACTTGAGGAAAAATGCTTTGGATATTAAGGCAGCCTTCTTCTTAGGCCTTTCTTGCCTAGCCTTTTACACGGTTGTTGTCATTTCCATCTTCTATCCGTTACTGAAAAATATGTACTCCTTAACCATACTCGATTTTATTCCTATCTATGGATCTCTGCATGCGTTTGGTTTTGTCTTATGTGGACTAATTGGTTGGGTGTTTATGGTAGACTCCATTAAGGAAAAGGCTAACCAATCGGCTTCATAGGAGTAGTTTAGTCAGGTTCGTGCTATAATAGTGATCACATAAATAACATTCATCATTCTGCCGAGATGGCGATGATTAAGGAGATTGAATTTTGACGAACAACCATGATATTGGAGCAGTGAACGAATTACCGGAGAACTTTGAAGAGCTCAAACGAGCGGCTAATCGGACTTCAAGCTGGAGAGACAGACTGAATGCGGTGAATGAATTGGGAAACTGGGATACAGCCCCTACCATTAAGTTGCTTCAGCATGTTTTGAAAAATGATCAAGTGTTCCAGGTGCGTGAAGCCGCATATTCCAAGCTGAAACAGTTGGATGAAGATGTACAAATGCCCGCCAAAAACAAAGGTGAGCTGTTTAAAGGTACTAACAAAATTTTGCTGCGGATCAAAAAAAGCCTTCCTGAAGGTCACACATTTGAGGAATTCAAGGAAAAACTGCAAAAGACACGTCTGGATCTCTATGATACTTACGAGGGCGACAAAGATGCTGAGTTCGACGCCTGGCTCCATGGCATTTGGGAGACACTAGGTAGAAGATAGCCGCTGTTCACCGTATAATAGCTGAGCACGTACAAAGGGGCTGTCTCAAAAGCCCTTAAAAAGCGTATTGGCAAAAAGAAATAACACTCATACGTTCAAAAAAAGGACCAGCAGAGGTTTATCCTGCTCTGTCCTTTTTTTGTTTTTCCGTCATTGCGGCTTTTTTAAGCAGATTGTGGGCAAGGCAAAGCCACCCGACCTCCATGCTTACTTTTTTCATTTATAAAAATACTGACTTCAATCACTCGATCTATGCGATCTATCCATAATCTCTCCGCACCGCACACTTACCCGCGCAGTTTTAGAAATACCTGATAGCTGCGTTCAGCACAGGAAGAGATCGACACCGGATCAAACCCAACCAGATCCGCATACAGCGTATCGTTCAAAGGAGCTGTCCAGGACGCAGGTAACTGTGCTGCACCAAGGCGCGCCCCCATGATTGACCCAACCGTAGCTCCATTACAATCGGTGTCGAGCCCACCATAGACAGACGTGACAACCGCCTTCTCAAAATCATTGCCTGCAAACACCAGCGATGCTGCGACCAGTGCAGCATTGTTGTTCGTGTGTACCGCATCATAATGACTAAACGTATCCCAGATCCGACTGACCAATTCCCGCTCATTCCGAGCCGAGAGACCAATCTCCACACCTTGAAGCACATCTGTGGTCAGACGGCTTGTCTGTGGAATTTCACTGAGTCCGATCTCCACAATACGCTCGCTGCTATTCTCCACAAACGCCGCAGCAATCATCGCCGCATTCAGCATCTCACCATAAATACCATTCTTGACATGAGAAAAGGAGGCATCTCGCCAGCCGAGTTCGGCTGCCAGTTCAGGTCGTCCGGCAACACCATATGCCAATCCGTCAGCGCGGATTGCAGCTCCGATCCACTCCCGGTATGGATTGAGATGCATACGCACTCGCTCCTGGCGCTGCGCCCAATCGGCAGGTTTATCCGATTTCAGATGCGAGGTCTCCTGGGCGAAATTCATATATGCTTGTGTCTCCGCTGTACATACCTGGCTGTATGTGAGACGTTGATGCCACAGTTTCCCGATATCCCAGGAATCCCAGTCCAGTCCCTTTTCCTCCAGTAACAGCAAGCCCAGAATGGTGTAGCGAATGTCATCATCGCTTTCCATAAAGCTAATTTTCTCCCGAACACTCAAAGGGCCCAGCTCTGTCAAACTCAGCCCGTACTCCTGCTCCGCACGGGAATGTTCTGGAGTATATCCTCGAATAGGCCAGGCATCCGCACCTTTGAACCAAAGCTCAATATTTTCCCAGCCTGGGCGTCCAGCCTTACCATACAGATAATCCGGATGCTCCAATGGCTTCCCAAGGGCACATCCAACGCTCCGCCCAAGCCAAGCTCCATAGAATTTATCTCTCCATACGTCCTCACTCCAGTCGGCTTGAAGCTCGCGAGGTCCCTCTGGGCGCAAAGCACGAATGTCCTCCAGACTCGAGGGTTCTGCAAAAGGAAACTCAGCCGATACCTGAAGTTCCATCAGTTCCTGGTAGAGTTGCAGCAGCTTGCTCTCCTGATCAGCGGCATCCTCCCATTTTTGCATAAATCCCTGAGTGTCACAGCCTTCCTCACGACGTTGAAGAAGTTCAAGTCGCACCGTCTCTCGCAGATCAGTCCAGCCTGCCATATTAAGAATCCCCTTGTGGCAATTGCTGTACACGAGCGTCCAATATAGCAAGTGCATCATAGATAAGACGAATGAAGGCATCACGATTAACATCCAGCAGTACGTTCACATTAGGCTCGCGATCTGTCTTGGTGCGTAAGTCACCCACGGTCATCCCGCGTGTATACGTTCCCTGAGTTTCAATCGTCACATCCAGCATTTTGCTTTCGAATAGATCAGGCTGCAGCAGCCAAGCAATGGCACAAGGATCATGCAGCGCATTGCCGTGGTAACCCATCTTTTTGCCGTAAATGGAGTAGAAGTCGAGCAACTCTCCAACCATCACCGAAACGGGGCCACGTGTTTTCAGCGCCTCAATTTCCTCGTCAAAGATAGCCGCTTTATCCGTCACATCCAGTCCACTCATTGTAATAGGAATTCCCGATTCAAATACAATATGGGCTGCTTCCGGATCAACGTAGATGTTAAACTCTGCTGTACGTGTCACATTCCCATAGGCAATGCCTCCACCCATCATCGAGATGCCAGCAATCCGTGATTTCAGTTCAGGATACGCACGAATCAGGGTAGCAATATTGGTTAACGGACCAATAGGCACGAGAGTTATCGGCTCATCCGAGGACAGCAACAGATCTCGTATAAATTCTACAGCGCCTACCTCGATTGCCCGAAAGCGACTTGGCGGAAGTACTGGGCCATCCATTCCCGATTCGCCGTGAGCCTCCTCTCCGGTTACCAATGCACCCAGCAACGGTCCTTTGGCACCTTTTGCTACGGGGATGTCTGATCCGACAAAACTGAGAATTTTGAGCGCATTATTCGTAATCTTCTCCAGGGTCTGGTTTCCACCCACTGTTGTAATACCCTTGATTTCCAGCTGCTCAGGGTGAGCCAGCGCCAGCAAAATAGCAATTGCGTCGTCGTGTCCAGGGTCGCAGTCAATAATAATAGGTATCGTCATCGTTCTCTCCTCAGTTCGTTTTTTGTGCGAGCTTGCGTCTCTTCTTGCGTGTCTCAGCAATCGCATAAACAATTAGTCCGATCACGGTAGCCACATAAGGCAAAGTACCGATTAACTCGGCCGGTATCTTGAGCACTTGCAGTGCATTGGCCAGCGCCTCCGCTCCACCAAAGAGCAGTGAAGTCAAGGCCGTACCTACCGTTGTACTGCGTCCCATGGACTCCGCTGCGATAGCAATCCAGCCCCGGCCAGCAATCATATCTCTGGTGAACAAAGACAAATATCCCATCGACATGTAGGCCCCGCCCAAGCTGGCGAAGAATCCACTCAGCAGTAAAGCCATATATTGAATTTTCACGACACTGATGCCGACCGATTGTGCCGCATGCGGATTCTCACCGACCGAGCGAATTTGCAGACCAAGTGGTGTCCGTTTTAATAAATAATAGACAGCAATAACGGCTAGAATGGAAGCATACGTCAGAATGTGGTGCCCTGACAGTATAGGGCCAAGCACCGGAATCTGTTGCAACAGTGGGATGTCTATACTAGGCAGCACCTTGCTTGGTAAAGACGTAGATGAACCTTTGTCGCCACTAAGCAAGTATAGTAAGAACACCGTCCCTCCTGATGCAAACATATTGATCGCAACGCCGCCGAGAATAATATGTGTCTTGAATTTAAGGGTGAAAAAAGCAAGCATTCCGGCAATTGCCGTTCCCGACAGCACTGCACCAAGTAATCCGATCCAGGCACTGGCCGTGTAGGAACTGACCACAACTCCAGCCAGCGCAGATACCAGCATAATGCCTTCCATACCGATGTTGATAATCCCCGCTCGATTAGAGATCAGGGCACCTAAAGCTGCGAACAGGATCGGCGTTGTAACCCGTAGTACAGAGAAGGCAAAGTCCGTTGTGAGAATGACGTTCAGCAGGCTATTCATGCAGCTTGGCCTCCTTCAGCAGCATCCGATTCTTCCAGAATTTCAAGAACTGCTCCGCAGAAATCAGCAAAATAATGACCGCTTGAATAATAGAGATCATCTCGGAAGGCACATCCGACAAACGAGCCATCAGATCCGCACCGATACGAATATAGGCCAGAAAGAGCGCAGCGCCGATGACGGACAGTGGATTGTTCTTTGCCAGCATGGCCACAAGTGCACCATCCAGTCCATATCCCGGCAATGCCGTCCATTGGAAGCGATTATACATCCCAAGCACCTCGACTGATCCACCCATACCAGCGATAAAACCGGCAATTAAATGCACCAGAATGATGACTTTTGCTGTCTTCATACCGGAGTATCCGGCAAATTCGCGGTTGGCTCCTGTCATGCGCAGCTCATATCCCCATTTCGTGCGATACATGAAATAGTGAGCAAGAACAATCAACGCCAGCACAATAATAAGCCCGGTATGCAGCCGTGTGCCTGGCAATATTTTGTCCAACTGTGCGGTCTCCGCAAATTTATAAGATACATTCGAGAATGCTTTGGCATCCCGCAAATGATAGTTCAACAGATACAAGCCAATTCCAAAGAAGATGCTATTAAACATCAGGGAAGTCACAAGTTCATTGGCATTCCATTTGGCCTTGAGATAACCAGGAATAGCCGAGAGCAGTGCGCCTACAATTGAACCTGCTCCAATCGCCACAATCGGGTGCATTATTCCGTTCATGCTTAGATGAATAGCCAGAATAGCTGCAACAATGCCTGAGATATAAAAGATACCTTCCGCGCCCAGATTGAACATGTTTGTTTTAAACAGAAGTGACACCGACAGCCCTGTGAACATGAGCGGGATTGCCATTTCCAGAACATTGCCCATGCGGCTTAAGGTGGATAGCGGCTCAAACAGGAAGATACGAATAGTCTCTACAGGCTGGCTGCTCACCAGAGAGATAATAATAAATGCAATGGCTAACGCTATGAGAATCACTGCTGCCGTGCGGTATACTTCAAAATATTTTAATCGGATCATGGGGAAGCCTCCTCCTCATACTGCTCTTGCTGCTCACGAATCCCAAGCATGTAGAGACCCAGCTCCTCTTCGCTGACGCTTGACGGCGAATCTAGCCGTGCGGCAATCTTGCCGTCATATAACACAAGCAGTGTATCGCTCATTTCCAGAATTTCATTCAAATCAGCCGACACGAGCACAATGGCACAACCTGCATCCCGCAGCTCCAGCAATTTCTGATGAATAAACTGTGCCGCTCCAATGTCCACACCGCGCGTAGGCTGCTCTGCAATGAGCAGATCCGGGTCGGTTGAGCATTCACGGGCAACGACCACCTTCTGCATATTGCCCCCGGACAACATACCAATGGGTTGAGACGGGCCGGAGCAACGAACCTTGAATTCCTCGACCAGAGAACTTGCCAGCTTCTGAATGGATGACATGCGGAGAAGCGGACCTTGATTCAGGGATTTCGAACGATACCGGGTAGAGATCAGGTTGTCTGCAATACTTGCCTCACCGGCCGATCCCTGGCGCATCCGATCTTCCGGAATGTAGGAGACACCTAGCCCACGAATCTCGCCGATACGGAGTGAACGAATGTCCCTTCCCTTCATTTCAACTTTGCCGCCTGCATAACGGTTAGCCAAACTTCCCGTCAGTGCTTCAACGAGCTGACTTTGTCCATTACCTTCCACACCGGCAATACCGACGATCTCTCCTGCGCGAACATGAAAGCTGATATCCGACAGCAGCGCCTTGCCTTCCGGATCAACTGCCCCTAAATTTTGCACAGACAGTACAGGCTCGCCATAACTCTTCTGCGTTTTGTCATACTTGAGCACAACATCTCGTCCAACCATCAGCCGTGATATCTCCTGCTCCGTGACATCGGCAATGTTAAACACGCCTTCGGTACGCCCACCACGTAAAATGGTAATTCTATCGCAAATCGCTTTCACTTCTTTCAGCTTGTGCGAGATGAATACAATCGTATGTCCCTTCTCCTTCAGCAGCTTCAACTCCCGGAACAATTCCTCTGTTTCCTGCGGTGTTAACACCGCTGTAGGTTCATCCAGAATGAGTATTTCTGCACCGCGCAGCAGCGCCTTCAAAATCTCTACCTTTTGCTTCATGCCTACGCTCAAATCCTCAACTTTGGCCCGAGGATTCACGGACAAGTTATACTTGCGAGCCGTTTCCTCCGTCATGCGGACAGCTTCCGCATAATGAATGCCAACACCACGTCTGGGTTCCATGCCAAGCACCATATTCTCTGCAACGGTGAAGGAAGGAACGAGCATGAAATGCTGATGCACCATACCGATTCCGAGCGCAATGGCATCCTGTGGATTGCCCAGCTTGATCTGTTTTCCTTTTAACAGAATCTCGCCTTCACTCGGCTCCTCCATGCCAAACATCATCTTCATCAATGTAGACTTGCCCGCTCCGTTCTCCCCGGCGATGGCATGAATCTCTCCCTCCTGCAAGGAGAACTGAACATTCTTGTTAGCGACTACCCCATTGGGGTAAACTTTAGATATATTTCGCATTTCCAACAGTGCGCCGGACATGTAGGTTGCTCCTCTCTACGGGCAGTTTGCACAAAAAATGTACAGCCGAAAATGCATCCATTTGCATGACTACATCTCCAGCTGTACAACAATAAACACGGTTATTTCTCTATGATGATGCTTTAGAAAAGGAAAGCTTATGGCTTCACGCTATTACGGATCGCTTCGATCTCTGATGTCTCCATGCCCATTGCATTGGATACGGTAATTTCTTTGTTTTCGAGTTTCTTCTTGATCTCTTCTACCTTCGCTTGCAGATCAGCAGGGAATACACTTGTATAAACATCATTCTCGGCAATGCCAACACCGTTCTCTACAAAGCCCATCACCTGACGTTTTCCTGTCTCCAGCTTGCCGTCTTTCGCCTGGGTCACTGCTTCCAATATCGCTGTATCAATTTTTTTGATCGCAGAGGTAATGATAAGGTTAGCCTTGGCGGGGTCTGTCTCTTGCAGTAATGCGGCCTGATCAGAGTCGACGCCGATGGCATACCTGGATTTTTCCTTGGCTGCATCAAAGATGCCCAGCCCTGTACCGCCCGCGACGTTGAAAATCACATCAACCCCCGAGTTATATTGAATAAGGGAGAGCTCTTTTCCTTTGGCCGGATTGACGAAATCGCCAGCATAAGATACAGCGACCTTAATATTCGGGTCTACGTACTTAGCTCCCTCAATGTAACCGACGAGGAAAGCATTGATACCGGGAATGTCCATACCGCCCAGGAAACCGATCAGGTTGTCCTTGTTGGCATTCGGCATGTCCGACTTGGTTGTGAGCGCCGCAACCGCTCCCGCCAGGAAGGATACTTCATTTGTAGAATAGGACATATTATAAACATTTGCCGGGGCATCCTCGATGTCTGTATCGTAGTTGATGAACGTTTTATCCGAATGCTGCTCCGCAGCCGCATTAAACATTTCTGTAATTTCAGAACCACCTGAAATCACGATGTCCCAATCCTCAGCAGAAATATCGTTAAACGTTGGCTCCCACTTCGTTTTGTCTGTACCCATCTCAATGACCTTGGTACGAGCGCCCAGTTCGGACTTAACTAACTCCAGACCATGGTTAGCAGCGTCGAAGAAAGATTTGTCTCCCAGTGTGCCTGGAATCAGCAATACCACTTTCAGTTGATCGGCCTGCTCGCCACCGTTGTCCGTTCCTGCTGAACCCGTTTCACCAGTTGTACCCTTCGTACCTCCACAAGCGGACAGAAGCAACAACAACGCTACCATACAAATTACCAACGCATTCTTCTTCATGTTCTTTACTCACACCCCTGTTTGTTGTTAAAATCATGGATAATCTGTAGTGCTTACAGCCCAGATTTATAAATCAGGTAATTCACAACCCAATTCTGAAATGTAATGCGTTTTCTTTACTGCTATAACCGAACGTATAAACAATTACTTTCGTTTAACATTCGTTTATGAGTATGATCATAACAAAATCAAGCCATTATATTTATATGATTTCGGTCGCTTTTTTGTACGATTCGGCTAATTGTCGAAATTAGGGGGAAACAATAATGGATCAAGTTCTATATGTTGTCAGAGCCGAACATGCCCGGTTCACACACATCATCCCTCATCACCATGAATGTTATGAGTTGATTTATTATTTTAAAGGAAATGGGACATCCATGATTGGAGAGCATAGCTACCATTTTCAGGCTGGAACCTATGCACTCATTGCGCCACATCAACAGCATGATGAGGATCACCGGGGGGACGCCGAGGTGCTTTTCGTTGGATTCCAAACGGATTTGTCTGAAATTGCCGAGCTGCAAGGCATGCATCAGGATGACCGGGAGCGTAGCATCCATAACTACATGCTACAGTTGAACACGGAATATACACGGCGGGGTGAAGGAGCTCAGGGCTACTTGAACGACCGTCTGCACCACATGTTACTGCACTTGCTTCATCGTGGAGGTAACAGTATGTATCCTCTGTTCTCCGGAGATCGACTCCAGCATGTGCTTGCTTATATGAATGAACATTTCACACAACGTCTCTCCATCGAGATGTTAGCTGATATGTCCGGCTACAGCTATGATCGCTTCCGGCATTTGTTCAAAGAGAAATACGGAGCCTCCCCTTCTCGATATATGCTGATCAAACGCCTGGATTACGCCAAGCATCTGCTTGCCAGCACACAGATGTCCATCTCGGATGTCTCCGCCGAGGCTGGATTCGTAAATGATGCTCAGTTCTGCAACATGTTCAAAAGAGAGAGCGGCATAACGCCGCGCTCCTATCGCAAAAATTTGCAGATCAAGAACATCTAACGCCCTCGATTTTTGCTCTGTGAGAGAGTGAGGGTGCCAGATGCTTTTTTGGGGTTAGATGTTGGATAAGCACCTCTCCAAATCCTTAATTTCTGTGCACTGTGCAAGCCTGTTCGGTTTAAGATCAACCTTCTTGAAAAACCGGCACGTTATAGTACTCCCCAAATTCCCTCTCGTCAAGAAATAATGTGCGAATGAGCGATATAACGAGCGAGCCCCCCTTATGCTTTCTATACAGTAATGAATCTCAGGATATGCAGGGCAATATCACTTTTTTCAATTCATCCGATATCACGTAAAATATTGTTCAGATTGATGAGGAATGAAGAAAGGAGCTCTACATGAACAGCGTGGATAAAATCCAATTTTTGCTCTTTTATGGTGAAGTGCCTGAGGCAACTTGTTACGGGTATATGGAGATGAATCAGGATGGCAATATGATTGCTCTCTACAACAGTTATGGCGAGGAGATCGACCTGTTTGGCGGGCATGAAATGGTTAAGGTGCGGACGCTTGGCAAATTCGATGATGAAGACCGCGATAATTTTTACTCCCTGTTAGAAAGTGATGGCGTGGGATAAACTTTACAATATTCGCCTAACATCTCGTGGCCAACCAGTAAACTCTTCCATGTTTAATTGATCGGCGATACATCCATTCGGCGCATTATATTTACGTTTTCGAACTTTACATAGCCCTGTAAAAATTCTCGCTACTTGTAGTATGTTTTACCATGTTGATTGTAACGAAAAGTCAGAAGGCCATCCTCTAAAGGATGGCCTTCTATACATGTTCACATCCGACATTTCATGCACGGATTTGTGGGGCAGTTAACTTGAACGAACCATTCTACTTATAGTTATTCATCGGCCCTTTATCCATGATCACTTCTACCATTTTGGAAGATCCCATCTTGAGCTTAGGCCTGAATTCTGAATTCGGTTTACTGTATAGCTCCAATGGACTGATTATTACGCCGTCTGGCGTGTTATAGAGTATTCCTGGAACACAGGTATAAATCTTATCATTATTATTGGCATTCTTGGACGAGATCGTAACAGAGGTCCCCTCATGATTATCTATACTCATCGACACCTTATATCTGTAAAATGATCCGGTCCCATTGGATTGAGCTGAGTAAACGACAGGAACAACCGCGAGAATATCATCTTTTAATCTTAATTTGATAACCTCTGTCTTCATGGCTTGGTTGCTTCTCCCCACATCGCCCATATGTTCTACGGCCCCGTTACCCAAGCTTTGAAGAGGCGGTACACCCTTCGCACCAAACATCGCCACATCAATCTGCTTTCCATCCTTATTGTAGACCAAAGCGTAGATATCATAATCTGTCCCGGTCTCCCATGATACCGTAGCCGTAATCTCTGGTGTCTTATCAATGAGTACTGACTTTTGCCCTTTCTCGAGGTTAATCTTACCCGTTACTTTTTGAAGGTTTAAAGATGACTTGGATGGTTGATTATTTTTTTGATCTGCGGTAGCGGTTGCTACAGTCGCATCAGGTCCTTTTGATGCTTCATTTGGAGTAATTTGAGGTGGGGAAGACTTCTGTGGCTCATCTGCTTCAACCTCAACACCATAGTTTTTACATAAGCCTTCAAGTCCGGAATTAAATCCACGCCAGATCGATTTCGCCTTTGTTTGCCCATTCCTTAGGTATAATTCGAGAACTACGATTCCATTTTCGCTCGTGAAATTGGATGGTGATAACTGAATAATCGTATTGTCCGTACATATTTCGGCTGTCAGCTTTTTCACATTCGAAAATCCTGTGTTATGATCCTCTGTCAGTGTTATTGCTATTTTGCTTATCCCATCAGGGACTTTATCCATATCGAAATGTATTCTATGTACTTTGGTATTGCCCACTTGCTCAGATGGTATAAGCGTGGCTACACCTGTCGAACTTGTTGGTTGATTGTAAAAGATGATCCCGCTATCTCCTTGTACCTTGTCCGAATCGGTTAAAAGGAAGGCTGTTAATGAAACATCGATGGAATTTGACATCTCGTGGCTAATCTTGATACTCCCTTTTGCCGAACTTAAAGTTGTATTTGCTCCCATCTGAAGAAACTGACTCACTTCCAATCACTCCCTATTCATTGATGTCTCGTATTCATGTTGATCTTTTCATTTTCAAAATTCAGAATATGTACTCACTCACTTATATTACCACATGAGGTGAATACTTAGGTGATACATACAGTGTGTTCCAAAGGCATTGAAAATTTTAATAATATAGCTTAACAAAAAAAGCGCCCTGTCTACTGATTTTACAGATCAGTAACAAAGCGCAAGTGTAGAGCTTAAATTAAGTTTTCATTTCACATCATATTCATTTCTGTACGATGCATGTTTGTATGCTATAAGATTAATACCTATTATTCTGGTATATAAGGAAGATCCAGTGTCTTCGGAACGTTGATGACATGTTTTTCGGTATAGGTGCGGATACCTTCCGCGCCGTATTCACGTCCAATACCCGATTGCTTGAATCCACCGAAAGGGAACCGAACGTCGAGCCCCTGCACAGCGGCGGTATTAATCATGGTCGTTCCAGCTTCAAGTTGACGTGCGACGGAGATGGCATCATCTTCTGTGCCCCACACAGAACTCGTCAATCCATATATGCTCTCATTGTGCAGTTGAATAACCTGCTCTTCATCGTCAAATGGTAGAATCGGAACCGTAGGACCAAACTGTTCCTCCACGACAATCGGATCATGAACATCGCAATCCAAAACAAGCGTAGGTTGTAAGAAGTAACCTTGGTCAAACAGCTTCTGATCCAAAATTTGGCCGAGAGGGATGACCTTAGCTCCGCGCTTTTGCGCATCTTCAACCAAACCAAGCACGACATTCTTCTGCTTCAGGTTATTCACCGGACCTACCGTTGTATTTGAATCAAAAGGATCGCCAATGCGAATCCAACGATTCGCCGCCTCTATATATTTTTCCACAAATTCATCATATATCGAACGGTGTACATACACACGTTTGGCGATCATACAGATCTGTCCTGTTGTTAAGAAATTAGAAATGACAATCCGGCGCATGGCTCGTTCATCATGAACATCAAAACTTGCCAAGAAGATCGCCGCATCATTACCACCAAGCTCAAGTGTCATATCCTTAATCGTTTCCGAAGCTGCTCTGATAATATGCTTAGCGGTTGCGGTTCCACCTGTGAAGGCGATCTTTGTGACATGAGGATTGGTAGTCAGTTCAACGCCCACATCCGCATCACCATGAACGACATTGATTACACCAGCCGGGAACTCACTCGCAATAATCTCTGCCACCTTCGCAGCCGCCAGCGGCGCAAATGGACTGGGTTTAAGTACAATCGTGTTGCCCGCAAGTAAGGCAGGAGCAATCTTAATCGTAGATAAAGCAATGGGATAGTTCCACGGACTAATCGCTGCCACCACACCAATGGGATCATAGGAAAGAATCGTTTTACCATTCTCATGCGTTTTGATCTCTTCCTGTAGAGCCGATGTAACTTCATTACAAGCAAACTCCATCCACATTAACGAAACATATATCTCACCATGTGCATCATACAGGGGCTTGCCATGCTCTCTAGACAGCAAATGCACAATTTCATTCTCAGCTGCTCTAATCTTCTCGATCGCCTTGCGCATCATCATAATGCGTTCATCAACGGAGGTCTGCTTCCATGTTTTAAAAGCCCCTGCTGCCGCTTCAATCGCTTCAACCGCTTGTTCTCTCGTAGTGACAGGGAAATAGCCTACAATCTCGGATGGGTTTGTCGGATTCTCTTTTGCTAACTGCGAAAGGGATTTTACATTTTGACCATTAATGAACGCTTCAACTATAATTTTCTCTTGGTCTGCTTGTGTCGTCATTTTGTATCCCCTCCGTTATTTAGATGGATTAATTCCAAACTTCTTCTGCAATTTCCTTCACATAACGAAGTTTACGCCATTGTTGTTCTTCCGTTAGAATGTTGCCTTCTTCTGTAGATGAGAAACCACATTGTGGGCTCAAACATAGTTGCTCAAGGGGTACATAGGTTGCCGCCTCTGCAATCCGAGCTTTAATTTGTTCTTTATCCTCCAACTCGCCTGTTTTCGATGTGAGTAAACCTAGTACGATTTTCAAATCTTTTCGATTCACATATTGTAATGGTTCAAAACCACCCGAGCGTTCATCATCAAATTCTAAGAATAATCCATCTACGTTTAAGCCTCCAAAGATAACTTCAGAAGCGTACTCGTAACCACCCGTTGAGAAATAATTTGATTTATAGTTACCGCGACAAATATGCATCGTCACAACTAAATCTGCCGGTTTATGAGCCAAAGTCTCGTTAATCATTCGCTGCATCGTTTTCAACTCTTCCGCCGGTTCCAGACCTTTGGCACGCAGCTTATCGTGACCAGCTTCTGAGAATAGATCTGCCCAAGCGGTATCATCTAATTGCAGGTATCGACATCCCGCATCATAGAAAGCTTGAATGGCTTTTTGATACGCCGCAATCGTATCCTGAAGGAATTGCTCCCGGTCCGTATAGATATTGGCGCCATTCTCCAATCGATATAGAAGCATGTTGGGACTTGGAATGGTCTGTTTCGCGACAGCGTCACCTGCATGCTTTTTCAAAAATTCAAAATCCTTAACAAAAGGATGACTCGAAAAATCTACTTTACCAACAACACGAATCCCGCCCTTGCGAGTCTGCATGTTATGGAATTTTGGTCCGTCTATTTGCTCATATAACTCTACGCCATCCAAGCCACCCAGAAAATCAAAATGCCACCAGCTTCTGCGGAATTCACCATCCGTAACGGCAGATACACCATTCTCCTTCTGCTTTTCAATGATTCGAATAATCTCTTGATCTTCCACAGCTCTTAATTCTTCATATGTGATGTTGCCTGATTTATATTGTTCACGTGCCTGACTTAAGTTTGCAGGGCGTAGAAAGCTGCCTACATGATCATTACGAAAAGGTATCATAGTTATTTCTCCTTCTAACTTTTTATTCTAATGAGTATAGCATGGTCGAAAGGAATGATTGTTATATGAAAAAAACATGGCTGGTTATAGCTTTTAACAATAGCCAAAAGACTTTAATACGCAAAAATCCACAACCTTCTATGGTAGTGGATTTATAGGTTGGAGCGAAGTGCAGTGGTCATTCGTTTCACTTGAATCTTACTAGGAGGCTGTAACATGACGACAGAGCGCAACCAACGAGGATGGAACAAACTAATGGAAGTAGGCGGAGGCGGAAAGCAGTCTTAGGCATATTTAAATAAATCAACAAAGCTTATGACTGAGACAAAATTCCTTTAACAAACAATGAGACACTGTGCTTGTAGAACTCTTCCTCGGTGACGAGTTGGAACTGATAGTGCTGGTGAATCAGCTCGCTCATCTGAAATCCGTAACACATCGAGAGAAAAGACATAGCGGTAAGACGCTCATCCTGTCTAGCTATAACTTTTTTCTTTTGCAGGCGTTCAAAATATTCAACCAGCAAGGAGTGCAGCTTCACTGGCGGATCGGCCAGCACTCTGTCCAATTCGGGAAGCATTCCTTTGTCACGGATGCCAATCAAAATGATGTCCGCATTTTTATGGAAAAACAAACGGTACTGCTGGCTTACATTCAGTAGATCGACTTCCGGATTATCGGTCGCGTCCTCTTTTAACAGCTTCTCAAATTGCGGGATATCTGCATGTCTTTCAACGATGGCTTCCAATATGCCTTGCTTGCTTCCAAATTGCCGAAAAATCGTAGATTCATTGACTTTAGCTTCCGTTGCAATGGCTTTGGTGCTTACTCCCCGATAGCCCTTCTTTTTGATGAGCCGTGTCGCGGCTTCAATGATTCTGTCTGAAGTATTCATTGTATTTCTCCTTTTGCATATGTTAAACCTATTCTACTACAAGTTTTGCATATGCAGCAGGGTCGGGGTTCGTCTTTCAAAGTCGTTTATTTAAGGGAAATCGCTTCTTTTTTTCCAGCGGCTTGGTTCCGTAATCTTGACATATTTAGGCACTAATTGCGTGAGCGTTCCTAATTTATCGAATGTAATCTGGATTCGGTCAGAGGGCAACAACCATTGTTCGGTCTCGATTGCGCAGCAATCTGGTATCGTCCCCATACCTATAATCGTGCCCGGGAGCGGCGTGAAAACTTTGAGAACCTCCTCCATCACTTTCCCAGGGTGTGCAGAATACTCGGAAGTGCTTCCCTTCCAGTGCAGTCTCTCTCCGATGCGTACATCCACATCTAGTGCCAGCGGGTTGTCGATTTCATCCGGCGTAACCAGAAATGGCCCTATTCCTTTGCTGCGATCAAAATCTTTGCAGCGCGTCGGTCCGGTCAACGCCTGGAAATCCGGCCACTGCACATCACGGACAGTACTGTCGTTAAAAATAACATAACCTGCGATGCAATTCCCCTTCCCTGTCACAAAGGCCAGTTCCGGCTCGATATCCAGGTATGAAGAGTATGATGGCCAATGAATGGTATCGCCATCGCCAATTAAAGCATTATGGTTACACTTGTAATAACTGAAATTCACTTTATTCGGACCTTGCTGGAATTTTTCGGCGATTTTTTGTTTAAGCTCTTCTCTTTCCGGCCCTGTATATTCTCTTTGCAGCAGATTTACGCCAGCATTTCTTAGATGTCTTGGCGTCAGCCCGAAATCGATAAGCGCAGCCGGATTCGAAACCGGCGGCAGCAGTTTTACCGCTGCGATCGGACAGATTTCATTTTCATTGAATTGATTCGACTCTTCGACAGCATATTGCATCAATTCCTTAGCGGCAGCATAACTTGCAGGCAAATAATGAAGATAGCTGTCCATACTTTCAAGACTGTCAGAGAATGTTCCCTGCTTTTTCATGATTGCAGCAAATGACACGACAAAGTGCTCGTTAATTACAAGCCCAAACAATGGTACCTGGGATGTCTTGGTTTGAAAGGTTACTAGCTTCATGTTGCAGTGCCTCCATCCATGTAGTGTGATGTTGTTCTGTTACAATCATAAATCACAAAGTAAATGCATGCAAGTACTCGCTTGCATTTATGTTTTTCATTCTCTATACTACAGACATAGTCAGTATGCCTTATCCCAAAAACATATACGTAAAGGAGAATTTTCATGAAGTATGGACGTATTATCCAAAAACCTCGCGTTAAATTTTTTGAAGTCGCAAAAGGCGTCTTTGCCGGTATTTCGCCGTATCGCGGCATCAGTTGGGCCAATGCCGGGTTCATCAACAAGGGTGAAGGGCTGGTGTATGACACGTTTTTCGATTTGTTCCATGCGCGGGAAATGCGGGAGGCTTTTAAGGAAGTAAGCAACGGCGGCTCTCCCGCATATGTGGTGAACTCGCACTATAACAGCGACCATGCCTGGGGAAACAAAGTGTTTGAAGATGCTTGCATTATTATGCACAAGGAGGCATCCAGAGAGCGTCTCACCGAAAATATCACCTGGATGGACAACGTCATCAGAAGAGGAAAGGATTCTGTGGAATCGACTTCGGGCGAGCGGTTTTTTGCAGCGGAATTTGAAGGATTCAATCTGGAAGGCGTAGAATGGGTACACCCGAATATTGAGATAAAGGACGATATCAGCATCCGTCTAGACGATACGGAAGTCATGATTTACAACGTAGCTCCGGCCCACTCCGACAGTGACTTGCTGCTGTGGATGCCAAAAGAAAAAGTACTGTTCGCCGGCGATGTCGTGTTTAACGGTTGTACGGCGTACAGCGAGGAGGGAACCCTCAATTGGGTTAAAGTGCTTGACCGCATTATTGATGAAATTAAACCCGAAATCGTTATTCCTGGACATGGCGCCATATGCGGCCTAGACTTCGTGAAGGAGCAGAGGGACTACCTTCTGAACCTGATCAGCGAGTTCAACAAGCATTACAATGACGAAATTGATTCCTTGTCCCTGACCAAGCAAATTGATATTTTCCGCTTCCTTCATTGGATTCAGCCAGAACGCTTGTATGTTACAGTGGATATCCTATTGAAAAGCAAACGAGGGTTACCACCCCTTCCAATTTGGAACGAGGTGCCTGCTAAGCTGGAAGACATGAAAGCTTTTTTGACCGAAAAATATGGCAATCAGATCAAGCCATGGGACCCTATGAGCGTTTGGCAAGAATAGCAATTCGAAGCTAGCTAGCGTACGAACAACGAAAAACGGCCCTGTCGCAAACGATGCGAACAGCGGCCGTTTTTTTTCAATTGTTTCCACGAAAAGAATTAGGCTTTGCATGATTAGCAGATGCACACCTTACTTGCGTCAAATTTATACGAATGGATGTGGAATATACAGTTCTTCTAAACGGGTAATTTCTTCAGAAGTCAATTTAACCGACAACGCCAAAACCGCATCTTCCAGATGGCTGATTTTGGTTGAACCCATAATCGGCGCTGTGACTTCTTCCTTTTGTAGCAACCATGCAAGTGCAATTTGTGCACGCGAAACTCCCCGGTTAGCTGCGATTTCTACCACTCTTTCCGCGACTTTGCGATCAGCCTCTTCCGTTTTATTAAACAATGCCTTTGCTACCTGGTCCTTCTCTGATCGTGCGGTCTGCTCATTCCAATCCCGAGTTAACCGGCCTGCAGCCAAAGGCAGGTAAGGAGTGACGCCAACTCCCTCGTCTCTGCAAAGGGGGAGCATTTCTCGTTCTTCTTCCCGATAGAGCAGGTTTAATCTATTCTCCATGGAAACGAACCGCGTCCAGCCGTTGCGCTCTGCGACATGCTGAGCTTTCGCAAACTGCCATGCCAACATGGAGGATGCTCCGATGTATCTGACCTTGCCCGCCTTAACTAAATCGTGAAGAGCCTCCATGGTCTCCTCAATTGGCGTATTAGGATCCCACCGATGAATCTGGTACAAATCGACATAGTCTGTTCCGAGTCGTCTTAGACTGTTATCAATTTCGGTCATGATAGCTTTACGAGAAAGTCCCAAAGCATTCGGACCTTTGCGCATCGGAACAAATACCTTTGTTGCTATGACGACTTCGTCACGATGAGCAAAGTCCTTTAGAGCACGCCCGAGAATTTCTTCGCTTGTTCCGTCGGAATACATGTTGGCGGTACTAAAAAAGTTGATGCCCGATTCAAGTGCCTTCTTAATTATCGGTCTGCTTTGCTCCTCATCCAGAGACCATGGTGTATTGCCGCGTTCAGGTACTCCGAAACTCATGGTTCCAAGACTTAACTTTGAAACCTCTAACCCGCTGCGTCCAAGTTTTACATATTCCATTTGGTTGCACACTCCTTAAGGATATTGGGAAGGCATACACGCCTTCAGGTTGTATACACATAATTCGGTGAGCCCGTGCTACTCGAGACTACGTCACCACGGGAGTTGGCGTCTTTCGTTTGAGAATGTGCCCGTCGGACCGTCCTCGTTGAGGAGTGCAAGGCGCACGGGATGTCGCGCGGCTTGCTCGACGGTGCCCGTGCCCTCAAAGTTGTTGAGATCCGTCGCGGTGAAGCCTGGGCATACTGCATTGACCTTAATGCCTGTCGACTCGAGTTCAATGGCAAAGGCGAGCGTAATTGCATTGAGAGCCGTCTTGGAAGGGCTGTAAACGGCTCCGAACATCTCGCGTTGTGAATTAGTCGGATTCGCGTTCAACGTCAGTGAGCCCGAACCACTTGATACGTTGACGATACGCGCTGTCGGCGCTTCACGAAGGAGCGGCAGCATCGCTTGCGTGACGGCGATGACGCCGAACACGTTCGTCTCGAACACGGCTCGCACCTCTTCTAGAGATGCAACGCTTGGGCGTCCCGACTTCCCAACCTCCTCAAGAGGCCTGCCCGTCGGACCATGGTGCGATATGCCCGCATTATTCACGAGCACATCGAGACGACCGAGTTCACTTCTGATGCGCTCTGCCGCGGCGGAGATAGAATACTGATTTGTAACGTCGAGTTGGAGGGCATGGGCATCCGCTCCAACACTCTTCGCGGCTGTCTCCCCTTTCTCGAAATTGCGGGAGCCGATGAGCACCGTGAAGCCGCGAGCCGTGAGATCTTTGGCAATTTGAAGACCGATTCCTTTATTGGCTCCGGTGACCAAGGCCACGGGTTTATCCTGCATAAGAAACAACTCCTTTAGTGGGGATTTACTGTTCAATACAGGTTAATACATCAACTCGGTACTCGAGAGTTTTCTCATAGGTTGACATGTCAACTTGAGTATAGGCTAACACCTTGTGGTTGACGTGTCAACTATGATATTATACTCGCATGGATATCAACAAAGTAAACGAAGATGAAATGCAAATATGGAATATGTGGAAAGGCTCCTTTAAAAGAATCTTCGGTCGCGTTGTTAAGGAGCTTTCTGAACATACAGGACTATCAGAAGGAGACTTTGGAGTACTAGATCGGTTAATTCAATTCGGAGATGGCAAGCTTCGTCAACAGGAACTAGCCGACTCGATGAACTGGGATAAGAGCAGATTATCCCATCATTTGACGCGGATGGAAAAACGTGGCCTTGTTAAAAGGGGGCCATTAGACGCAGATCGTGGTGTCCAGGTCATCATTACTTCTGCCGGAAAAGCAGCTTTGGATGAGGCCCTGCCCATCGTCTCAATGGCAATACGCAAGTATTTTCTGGATCAATTAACCGATCAAGACATTGAATCGATTACGAAGCTTGCGGAAAGAACAAAAAGCGACCCTAGCCTCTAGTAAAGCCTCGTTAACTTGTTCGTTTCTCTGGGCACTGTTCATGCTGTATATTCAAAAACGACAAGGGACTGAACCGGTCTTTCCCTTTATCTGTACCTCCAAGAAATGCAGCAGCCCGTTTAATTCGGCTTTTCCGCCAGTCGTGGGTAGCTCACCCCCTTTTCGCCCTATTTGTGGTACGGTTCCCCCGCGTTTGATCTTCAACTCTCCTGCCCGTTCGTATTATGAGATCAACCAGTTCTTTCTGGTTGATCCTTTTTTTCATTTGCATAGAGGATTAAAGTAGCCTGGTCGAACGTACCTGCCCGTGGAACTTGATCCCGAGAGTTATAATGTTCACCCCTACTTGTCATGAACATGATTGAGGCTGGCTGGGACGTAAGATCCCGTATAACAAGCGATGCTATGGAGCGACAAGAGATCAACCTTAGGGGATGCCGGTGAATTTACACTTACAAGGGGAGATGAAATGAATCCAATTATCGGTCTAGATATTTCTAAAGAAGAAAGCCATGGACAAGCCTTTCTAGAGCGCGGAAAGCCATTACAGGGATATTCCACTTCGAGCACACTCGAGATGGTTTAGCAAATTTCCTTCAAGCTTTAACAGAAGTTGAATTTGCATCTCAACAACGTCCTTTGCTTATTCTAGAAGCAACCGGTCATGATCAAAGTCCCGTAACTCAGTTCCTAGAGGAACATCATTATATTTATATTGTTATTAATCCGCTCATCTCAAATCGGCTTAGGAAGTCTCAACTTAGCGATTTGATTTGTGCCTCGCATTCAAAACGTTCTGACTTTTGATGAGAATTAAACCCTAATTGATTGAGAAATACAGTAGCTCCTCTCTCCTAAAGATCAGGGAAACAATAGACCCAGATTTATGCAGTACCAAAAATCCTTTTAACAATTCTTTTGTTATTTATATTTCCTCATTCTGTAATATTTTTTTTGCAATGTTGAAATTTTAGCCCCTCTTCAGATGAAGCGATCAATATTCCAAGCCTTCTTAATCGTGTTTCTTCTTTCTTGGCGCTCATTACCCACCAGATAGAATCTCTTTTATAGGATGGTGATAAATTAGTGAAGAATAGCCAGGCTGTTTGATTTGCCTTGATTTGTTCTTCATATTCTTTGGCAAGTTCCACGTTTCTTTGTTCAGAGGAATAGCCTTGTGCATCGGTTCTGTTGTTAAAGACGTGCATTCCTTCTGGTCTCATCTTTCCAAGCTGTATTAGCGCTTTTACCTTCTTTACGTTCACAGCACTCCATACACTATTTACTTTGCGCGGAGTAAAGCGAATCTTATAGCTTTGTTTATCAATGGTTTTTCGTATACCGTCAATCCACCCAAAACAAAGAGCGGCATCTACTGATGCAGACCAAGTAAGGCTTGCACGCCCTGTACTTATCCCAAAATAGCCCACCCAAATTTCACTAGCTTCAGCATGATGTTCTTCTAACCAATCGTTAAACTCTTCTTGGTTGTTGAAAAAAACTACATCTCCCATTGTTCCAGCCATTTTAAAATCGCTTGATTTGTTTCTTCCGGCTTTTCTTCCTGGATCCAATGACCGCAATCCAGATTGACCACTTCCACATTGGGCACGAACTTTGTCAGGTTTTCAGACTTCGTAACCACATCCCGGTCGCCGTAGATCATGAGGGTCGGTTGCTGGATGATTGGGTTCACTTTCGCCAATAAGCGCCAGTTGCGGTCAAGGTTCCTGTACCAATTTATGCTGCCCGTGAACCCTGATGTTTCAAAAGCGGAGACGTAAACGGCCAGCTCGCTTTCGCTCAATATGGGCTCGCCGAGCGGTGTTTCTGCTCTGGCGAGATTGATCAACGCCATACCTGGCTCAGGTGCTCTGAGAGGCTCGTTCTTCCGGTACAGGTTGCGAAGGAACCTGTATGTATTGTCTTCGAATACGGCGTCCGCGACGCCTGGCTGTCGATTGAAGTGGACGAAATAGAAATCGCCGCCAAGTATTTCTTCCATGAACTCGATCCAGGGTTTTTCTCCGCGCTCTTGATAAGGCAAGCTTAGATTTATCACTTTATTGACGCGGTTTGGATGCAACAAGGTCAGTCCCCAAATGACGAATGCACCCCAGTCATGACCGACAAAGGTAGCATCCTCGTATCCATAGTGATCGAGAAGCGCGATGAGATCACCCGACAAGTGTTCAATGTCATAGTCTCTTACTTCGGTTGGACGGGATGAGTTGCCGTAACCCCTCTGGTTGGGGACGATGACATGGTAGCCTGCTGCGGCAAGTGCGTCCATCTGATGGCGCCAAGTATAGGCATGCTCTGGCCAGCCGTGGCAGAGTACAATAGGTTTTCCAGCGTTTTCTCGGCCTGCTTCAAACACTTCGAGTTCCACACTGTTGACTGAAATAAGAGTGGGCTTGGGAAAATCGGTTGGATTAAACATTGAATTAAAACCTCCTTCTTGTGATACATGTAGTATAATGGATAAAAGGTGACACCTTAGTGTCACCTTTATAAAATCATGTAAAAAAAGAGGGCAAGTATGGACAAAGTGGAGAGACTCATTTCGATTATCATGATATTGCTGAGGAAAGAGATTGTTTCTACAACGGAATTCTCACAACTATTCAATGTCTCCAAAAGAACGATCCTTCGCGATATGGAAACATTGAGCTTATCGAACATCCCAATCTACTCTGTCAATGGCGTCAAAGGCGGCTACGGCATAATGGACGAATACAAGGTCGATAAACGCCTTCTAAGCAGCTCCGATTTACAGAATATATTGGCTGCGCTCGGCGGATTGGAACAACTCCTCCTTACTGAAGAAGTGGAAAGAACGATAAAAAAAATAGAGGCAATGGTTAGTCCATTGTCTCTGAATCGTTCCATTCAACTGTCCTTTTATGTTTGGGAAGGTCGGTCCGAAATTCTTGAAACCTTAAAGATATGTCAAGAATCCATTTCTAAAAAAAGGCTGGTTTCGTTTGATTATACAGATAAAGACGGGGTTGTAACGAATAGAATGGTCGAGCCCTATGAGTTGCATTTCAACGAATCGAGTTGGTACTTGAAAGTATTCTGTTTACATCGACAGGGATGTCGAACATTCAAGTTATCGCGGATCGATCATATTACGATGGATGAACGTACGTTTCATCCTAGAGACGATTGGTCAGAGCAAGGTCGCGTTGCAAGTTATCTACCGCAATTCGTCACGATTAAGGCATGGATATCGCCTAGCATAAAAGATCAAATCATCGAAAGGTATGGTCGAAGAAGTATTGAAGACCATAATGGTGGATCTTTATTAGCAACTATTTATGTCCCACAAAATCATATGGGATTTCAATTGTTAGCAAGCTTCGGCACTCATCTAAAAGTTGTAGAGCCCAAGTCCTATGTTGAAGACTTTCGAAATTATTTATATCAAATGATGGAGAACTATTCCTGATAGATTTAGCATTAAAGCTTCAACTTCAACTCAACTTTTCGCCCTATTTATGGTATGGTTCCCCCCGATTTATCTTCACAGCGCGATAAATCTGCTCCACCAGCACCAGCCGCATAAGCTGATGCGGCAGGGTCATGCGCCCGAAGCTCAAGCGCTGCTTCGCGCGGCGCAATACCTCATCGGAGAGACCGTGGCTTCCTCCGATGACAAACACGACATGGCTCGTCCCATACGTACCGAGCTTGTCGATCTCCAATGCCAGCTCCTCGGAACTCCAGAGCTGGCCATCCAATGCGAGCGCGACAACATGCGCTTCGCTCTTCACATGCGCGAGGATGCGTTCGCCCTCGCGCTCTTTTACCGCCCGAACCTCAGCTTCGCTCAGGGTATCGGGCGCCTTTTCGTCTGCGACCTCGATCATCTGAAACTTGATGTACGGAGCGAGCCGCTTGGCATATTCCTGAATGCCCAGCGTCAGATATTTTTCCTTCAATTTGCCTACGCCAATAATCTGAATAAACATAAAATCCATTCCTCCTAAATTATCTTGCTTGCGCAATATTCTATAAGTAAGATGCATCATTGCATCGTTCGTTCCAACGGTATTATACCTATCCTACACATTTCTCCAAATTCTAACGAACTCCACACACCTTAATTAGCCTCATTTTAGCTCCTTTAAAATCTAACGAATCCAAAACACGCTATTTAGCACCAAACGAGCACTCCCCAACACTTTCAAGGCCATTTCATCAATATAACGTGTCTACGATTCGTTAGATTTCAACCAAGCGGTATTTGCCACGAATAAGGTCCGTCAGTTTCTTCAGAGTTACTCCGCCCAACCCAGCCACGCCACCGTCCCTACCGACATCGCTGTCACCCCATTTCTACTATCCCCATACCCAGACTCCCATTTCTATTACCTACACACCTTGCACGTTTGCTACAACCTGACTCTTCCCAACTCGAAACAGAATCTACTCACCATAATCCTTCTCCTACTCTCCCTACTCCACCGTCAGCCCCCACAACCCTCGCCCAACTCCAAGCTGCCTACCAACACCCCCACCAATTCCCGCACAAACACAAAAAGAGCGCTCATCACGCTCTCCTTGGCTTCTTGCTGTGATGTTCATACCGGATGGAAAGTCAGCCTGAAGCGCCACCTTAAGTCACGCCTCCAGCCGTCTAAGTCCTACAGTACGCTAAACGACGAGGAATTCCGCGTGCTGTTCGCACTCAGCGCACTTCGCAGGCGGGTCCCAATCGGCAAATTCCGTCTCCTTCAGATCAACGATATCTGGAGCGTCCTCATACTCATCGACAAACATGTCGATGGCAATGTCCACGTGTTCTTTGCATACAACGTACATCCGTTAAGCATCCTTTCTGTAACCAGCTATGTTCCCGATTCACAACCGCGTATCCCATTACAGGATAGCCACTTCTCAGTTCTATCACACCTGCCGCCGAAAAGAAACCCCTGCATGTCGAATGAACGCAAAAAACATCCCTCCTGCACAGCAGGATAAGGATGTTTTCTCTTCATATACGCGATATTATAAGCTCTTATATATTCTTCCGCAAGCCTATCTTAAGACTTACGGCCAGGAGATATCGCCTTTAATTACTTTTGCGCCTGTCTCCAGATCACCTGTATTCGTAAAGTCAGGGTATGCTTCTTCCATTGCAGCGATCAACGCTGCAGAATCCTTAGCTTTCTCTGCTTCCGCTTCAAACTTGGCGATATAATCGCGGGTAAAGTTCACGCTCGAAATATCACCCGCACTTGTACCTACATAGTGACCCGGAATAACATGCTCTGGGTTCAAGGCCGTAATTTTGTCCAGCAGCTCACGCCAGTTATCGCGGCTCTCAGGGGTTTGGTTATCGGCCATCCAGACATGTTGGTTCTCGTATACAGGAACCCCGCCCAGAACTGTTTTGATGGATGGAACCCACAGAACAGTATGTGATGGATCTGGTCCATCCAATCCAATAATCTGTACAGCCTCACCATCTACAGTGAATTGATCGCCATCAAATGCATCAGGCACAACTTGTGCAGTTGGGGCATTTTCCTTCAAGATCGGGTTCCAGTAATCATTTTTTACTTGAATCGTCGATTTGATTCCTTCAACCGTAGCCGGTGTAGCTACAATTTTCACATCAGGATATGCCTCACGAATCACGGACAGACCGAAATAATAGTCCGGATCTTGATGACTGATAAATACGGTTGTCCATTTTTTGCCTGTAGCTTGGATCAGTTTGACCACTTCTTCGGCATCATTCTTCTGGAACTGCGCATCCACGAGAGCCACTTCAGTTGGGCCTTCAATTAGGTTCGAGGATACTCCAAAGATGCTTTTACTTCCAGGGTTAAATGTTGTAACTTTAAGCTCTGCCGCTTCCGGAGTTTTTGTGTTTTCCGTTGCTGTATTCGTTGTTTCTGCGGCATTCGATGCCGTATTATCTGCTGTTCCGGCATTATTCGTTGCGCTCGCACCACAAGCACTCAAAACTAACATGAGACTCAGGAGCAAAATTGCTCCAGTTGTTGATTTTTTGTTAAACATCGTATAAATCTTCCTCTCTAATGTCTACGATCATATGCATATGTGCTAACAATCGGAATTTAACTGGGTTGTTATTTGGATTCAATTGCGCTTTGCACCAGGTAACTATCTACATACTGTTTGAACTTGATAATTTTTTGATCTTGAAGCTTCCAGATATGCACGAAGTCTGCTTCAAAATATTTTCCTGTTTTTCGATACGTTCCAGAATACACGCCCACTGCAATAATCGTATCGCCATCTTCATAGAACTCGCTGACTTCTGCCTTATAGCCATCCCATTCCGTGCCCAAACGGTAGAACACATTCTGAGAAATATCATCATATCCGATGTATGTTCCCGCATAAGGAAAACCTGCTGCTTCTGTCCACTCCGCTTGTTCCGCTAAATAGGTCTGATACTTCACACCGTTTTCCTTCGAATCACCTTGGTATGTGCTTTGAATGATCTCCAGATTACTCGGCATGGTTCACCCCGACAGCCTTAGCGGCAAGAATTAATCCAATCTCAAGCGTATCCAGTCCGGGGAACCGTGATTTCATATTGGCTATAATTTGATCTGTTGTTGGTGATACACTCAATACTTCATCATAAGCAATCAGGTAACGCCGTGTATTGGCGATCGCCCCCGGTGTATTCTCTGTATGGTAAGCCTGATGCCCTGCAATAACGATCTCAGGTTGCAATGCTTCCAACTCATCCAGTGTACGATGCCATGCCTGACGGGATTCAGCATTCGTTTCCAACGTCCACACAAACGTTTCGTTATATACAATGTCGCCAGTAATGAGAGCTTTAATGGATGGAATCCATACGTAACTGTTATTGGGTGTGTCTCCCTGCAGACGACCTTTGATTCTCAGTTCATGACCTTCCAGTTCAATGACATCCTGATTCAATGCTTCTGGAATTACCGGTTCGTCTGGGACGTTATTGCCAACCGTTGGTTTCCATTGATCGATTTTTTTGGCAAACGTATTTTTGATATCCTCAACCGTCTCTGGAAGAGCAACTACTTTGGCTTGCGGATAAGTCGACTTAATGACTTCAAGACCGAAATAATGATCTGGGTGGAAATGCGTGATATAGATGTGAGTTAGATTTTTACCCAGCTCCAGCAGTCTTGCAGTCAGGCGATGGGCATCACTAAGCAGGAATTGAGCATCGACCAGAACCGCATCATTCTCTCCGTAGATGATTGCTGAGTTAACGTTAAAGGCTTGAACAGAACCTGTGAAAGCTTCAATCGATAATTTAGACATGTGTATCGTCCCCTTTTAATAATGAATTTATGATCCAGCTAAAGTATTGGTCTCGCGCAAAATGCAAATTATACTTACTTCACGCTGCATGTACCATCCACGCATTGATCAGCTGATCCAGAACCCGTCTGGTTGTCATTCAAAATAGTCAATGGACGAGATTCCTTCCATGCTGCATCCAGTATTTCGAGAAATTTCTTGCTGGACTGTGCTCCCGAAAGAGCATATTTACGGTCAATGACGAAGAATGGAACACCTGTTGCGCCCACTCGTTGCGCTTCCGCTTCATCAGCACGAACTTCGCTGGCATAGTCATCCCCCTTAAGGATTTGGCGGACCTCAGCTTCTTCCAAGCCAGCATCTACCGCCATCTCAATCAGTGTTTGATGATCACCCAAGCGCCGACCTTCTGTAAAATAACCCTGGAATAAATCTTGTAATATTATTTCTTTTCCTTGCTCTGAAGCATATTTTGCTAAGCGATGGGCATCGAACGTATTCGTCAGCTGAATGGAGTCAAACTGAAAATCAATTCCAGCCGCTCTTCCTTCTGATCCAATATTATCGTTCATGGCAATCGCCTGTTCGCGGCTCATTCCATACTTGCCAACCAACATGTCATGCACATCATGATCTGCACTTTGCGGAGCATGAGGGTCAAGTTCAAAACTTTTAAAAACAAGCTCTACGTCGTCTTTATTGGAAAATTGCTCTAAGGCCGTTTCGAATATTTGTTTTCCAATAAAACAAAAAGGACATGCAAAGTCTGACCAAACCTCTACTTTCATATAAAAAAACTCCTTTTTTAATCCTTGTTGTAACTATAATGATTACAACTCGTTTATGTAACTATTATAGTTACAACTAATTTCCTTTGTCAAGCATCACGTTTAAAATGAATACAAAAAAACGAGCCCGCTAAGGCTCGCTTGATGTATTTAGGTACTTTATGTCCCTTATCATTTTGTTTTGTCTATAATCTGCTCGTCAGCTCTGATGGTTACTTCAATCCCGATTGCGCCTTCGTCAACAGCTTGCCACTTTGAAAGGCAATAACTGCATTGGCACCATTGCCAGCAGTACCTTTATAGTTGTAGACCACCATATTCTCCGCTTCACTCAGCGCTTCACCTTCGCCACCAAGGATCTCGATAACCTCTTCCACAGACATGCCAACCTCAAGCTTCTCATACTGGGCAAACGTAATCAGCACCCCGTCCCCTTTCCCGGCCGATCCGTTGTTTCCGGTTGCAGCAGGCGTTTGACCACTAGCCCCACCTACCGCAATCACATTTGTATTCAGCTCATTCAACTTGGTTTCAAGTGCTGCGATCTTTTGCTCCTGCTCAACGCTCTTGGCTCCCTGTTCCACCAATTTCTTCTCAAGCCCAGCAATTTTCTCTTGCAGAGCACTTATATCCACCGATGCTCCTGTCGTAGCAACCTCAGATCCACAGGCAGACAACATCAACAAGGACAGCATCAAGCTTGTTCCCCCAAGTATCTTTTTCTTCAATCGTTCCATTAGAAATACCCCTTCCATTTTGAAATAAAAAAATGTGATCGACAAACAGATGTTATTTGCATCAGCGACCGTTCGAACATATAGACAACAGTTTACCACAGCCCAAGTCTGATGTATCTGCTACTTTGGCTCCGGGTCTAACTGATCATGGGAACACATAAATGGTTGATCTACTCATTTGCTGTCGAATGCATACGTCCAATCCATAACAACTAAAAAAGAGTGGTCAGTTGATCTGATCACTCTTCTAGCCTTACCTTAATTTAAGCCACGTAACGGTATACACCACGGCTGAACTTCCTTTACTCCGGTTTATCTGTCAGCTTCACCGATACTTTCTCCGCTTTGCCATCCCGGTAGAAGGTCACTTCAATCGTATCCCCAATCTTCTTCTGATCGTACAGATACTTCCGCAGATCCAGCGTGGAGGTAATTTTTTGCCCGTCAAATTCCGTAATGACATCATTCAGCTTCATACCTGCTTCAGATGCGGGACCCGATGCCTCCAGTACAACCACACCGCTATCCACGTGAGATGGCAGCTTCAGGTCCTTGCGCTGCTCGTCATCCAGTGGTGCATAAGGGTTGCTCAGATCGACCGTATACACGCCCAGGTATGGACGAGATACTTTGCCGTTCAATAGCAGGGAATCTACCGTTTTCATCACTTCGTTCATCGGAATCGCGAAGCCGAGACCTTCCACACCCGTATCCGAGATTTTCATCGTGTTGATGCCGACCACTTTACCGTTCAGATCGACGAGTGCACCGCCACTATTACCCTCATTAATTGCCGCATCCGTCTGGATCACGTTTTGCTCCCAGTCGTATACCCCATCCTGATTAATCGACACAGGCAGAATACGATCCGTATAACTGACAATACCAGATGTCAGCGTACCGCCCAGACCGAGCGGATTCCCGATCGCCAGCACCGTTTGACCGCGCTGAAGTTTACTGGAATCACCGATTTCCGCTACTGCACCCAACCCTTTATCTTCTGCGGATAATACAGCAATGTCGCTCACACGGTCCTTACCGACCAGCTTCGCTTTATGTGTCTCCCCGTCCACAGTCACGATCTCCAGGTCACTCGCACCTTCCACGACGTGGTGGTTGGTCATAATGTAGGCCTTGCCATCTTCCTTCTTGAAAATGACCCCTGATCCCAACGCAGAATCTTCCATCGACAGGCTACTGCCCGTTTTATGATTCACGATGCTCACAACAGAAGGGCGTACCTTCGCCGCTGCCTGGATAATCCGGTCGTATGGATCAGCTGCCTGCGCTGTCTGTGCACCGCCTCCACCACCATTACCTGTAGCATTCGCCAGCGGTAACGATGAGGGCTGTGTGATGAAGCTAAACAGCATGACGGTCACGATGGAGCTGATCACCGAACTAATCACAGCTACTTTCACTGTGGAGCTGAATCCCGTACGCGATCTGCGCGGATTACTCCAGCGGTCACGTCCACGTGCTCTGCCTCCAGGGCGAATGATCTGAAGTTTGCCTTTCTGTTCAGGTTCGGCGCGTCTTGATACTTTGGTTGAATAAAAATCGTCTCCAAACAATCCCATCGTGATCCTCTCCCCTTCGTTGTCACGCATCAAGACCCTGACTGCCGCCTAAGTTGTCGCATGAATCAACGATGATGGTGTCCTTACGTTCCCCCACTCCAGCCACAGCCGAGCTTTCGATCGCTGTTACTCACAAATTTTTTTATTCCATTTTCCTCGGTAAAATTTGTTCATAAAGGCGAACGCTACGCTTCTCCAGCCTCGTTCTGTGTCTTCCGTTACGTGCGTACCGTAAATAACCTCTCGTTTTCCCATGCTTTTTTGCATTTTATAAAATGGTCTTGCATATCGCCGCAT
Source organism: Paenibacillus sp. FSL R5-0749 (assembly GCF_038595085.1). Lineage (NCBI taxonomy): Bacteria > Bacillati > Bacillota > Bacilli > Caryophanales > Paenibacillaceae > Paenibacillus > Paenibacillus sp. FSL R5-0749. Next base: position 6,708,652 of record NZ_CP152005.1, read on the forward strand.
CCCGGCATCAAATCAAGATACAGCGTCTATGTACAACAGAACGGACACGCCATTCTGTCAGTGACTCTATCAATCATGCTCTCGCATTCTATGACATGCCATTTCACACGCAAAACAGCCAAAATCACAATGCTCCTCATATACTAAACACGCCAAATCCAAAAAAGTTGCATATTAACGAAAATTACCGCACATTTCTGCTATAACGCGCTTAACAGTAAAGGTCCATAGTATCTATCACCACAAAATCCGGTTCGCTAAGCGCCGTTTTGGCCATTTTGAAGAACTTTTTTACCCCTGCATGGTCACAGGTTCAGCATACACGCCTTATCACTGAAATGTTAGCGGCAAAAAGAGGAATGTTTTCCATCAAGCCTGACTACAATAATAGTAAAAGACAATTCGAAGCTTCATAGAGGAGGAAGTATACATGGATCGCACGCGTACACTCACAGCCATGGACGAAGTTCATATGGCGGCCAAGCTGGCCGATCTCAAGGAAGAACACTATCGCAATACCCTTGCACTGAGTACCATCATCGAACTACTTATTGATAAAGGCATCCTAACCCGCGAGGAAGTCGAGCGCAAAGCCGCCGAACTGGACAGCTTTATGGCTCACCCACCCTATCCCATGGCGTAGGCCGGTCGTAATACGTATCACAGAGTTTGAACTCATGATCCCGATAAAAGCATCCACGGCTCTCCATCGCGTCACGCACCGACATTTTCGCCAAGTCCATCATATTATGATCACGGCTAAGATGTGCCAGATACGTGCGCTTGATGCGTCCGTTCATCAGTTCACTAAGCGCTGCCCCTGCTGCTTCGTTCGACAAATGCCCAATGTCGCTCAAAATCCGGCGCTTGGTGTTCCACGGATAACGCCCCATACGCAGCAATTCGACATCATGATTCGCCTCCAGCACCAGCACGTCGGAATCGGAGATCGCATCGCGAACCTTGTCGCTCATGTACCCGAGATCTGTTGCAACAGACAGCTTCTCACTGCCGTCATCGAACGTATACCCTACTGGCTCAGCCGCATCATGCGAGATCCCGAAGGATTCAACACGCAGTGACCCAAAATCATGCTTTTCACCCGTCTCAAAAATCCTCCGGTTTTCCTCTGGAATCGCCCCAACCGACTTTTCCAGCGCCGCCCACGTATTCAGATTCGCGTAGATTGGTAAATTATATTTCCGAGACATCGCGCCTAGTCCTTTAATGTGATCGGAATGTTCATGTGTAACCAGAATCCCGTCCAGTTCTGCCCCAGAAATCTCCCTTTCCTGAAACAGTGCATCCAATCGCTTCGCACTAAGACCCGCATCAATCATGAGAGAGGTCCCCCCATGCTGTATGACCGTGGCATTACCTGTCGAACCGCTGGATAACACGGTAAAATATATCCCCATAACGCATTACTCCCCTGGTTTGTCTGTCTTGGGACTAAATACATCCCCACTGATGCCCTGCACGTACAACACTTCGCCACTTTCCAGCACGAACCGCCATGCCGGCATCGCTACCTGTATATCTGAATTGAACAACTGGCCGTAATAGCCCAGCTGAATATCTTTGACAATCGCATCATTTGGCAAAAAGTTCTCGATCAGCGTTCCCAGCGCCTTCGACGCCGGAAGTACCTGCTGATCGCTCTCCTCTGCGGTTGTAATTCGCACCGGAGTCTGACGATAACCCTTTATTTTCTGGTCGCTGTAGAACAACTCCAGACTCACATTGAAGAGCGGCCATTTGCCATCCACCAGTGGGTGAAGCACAAAAGCCCCATCCTCGGCCATCAGCTGATCCAGCCGGTATGTCCCGATCTGTGGAATCTCACGCTGTAATGCATCTTCCAGCTCACTCTGTGAGAAAATCAACTTGCTATCTACCGGCTGTTCCAGCTCCATATCAACACCAGCCTTGTCCTCTTCAATGAACTCATAGGACAACTTCGGCAACTTCGGCGTTTCATTCGGAATCGGAGCCAGCACCTGAATGCCCTTCTCTTCCATCGCCTGCTGTGTATTGTCTGCCAGTGAGGTGAAGTCCAGATTGGCTCCGGCCGTCTCCCGCGCATCCATCCAGATCTGGTAACCCAGCACCAGATTGAGCAGCAGAAAGGCATAGATCAACACATTTTTCGCCCGTCCCCAATCCATAACATCCCCCCCTAAACTAGCTGCTTGCAATACTTTCTCAAGTTGCCTACACCCTCCACCGGAACTGGCCGTTTATAGCCTTTGAACTTAAAGCTATACGATAACGGAGAGGGCAGAAATAACCTGAAGAAGCGGAGCGTTCGCCTTTACCACCAGATTTCTCCCGTGTTAAAAGGGAATTCAAGAAATCTGGGGGTAACAGCGATCGAAAGGTTATTCTGCACGCGTAGTGATAAAGTACAGCTACTCTTTGGTTTAAAGACTATAACCCATCAAGATACGGTAGTCTCCTCCCCGTTTCCAAAGCGAATAACCCATACCGGAATCAGCCTTAGTCCATCCTCAGTTGTAGAAGGACGATACGCTGGATATACATCCACAACCTGGCGATTCTCACCTGCGACCTTTTTAATCAGAGCCTTCAGCTTGTCTCCGCCAGGCAATTTGACCGATTTCTTGGTCTCTGCACCTTCGTTCAGGTACTCCAGCGATCGTTCATAACTGGATACCGTCTCCTGCTGCATCTCCATGCTAATCGTGCCGAAGCGGAACTGCATGGAATCCATAATCGGATAACTGCCGTAATACTGCTGGAATTCAAGCCGTGTTTTGCTGTCCGTGGTCCCCAGCATCATGCGCGAACGGCCTTTCCAGCCCCCATGCTGATTCACAAAATCAACCGCAGACAACGCATCCTTCGCAGGATCAATCTGTCCTGCTGGCGGTGCCGCCGGATCGGTGTAACTGATCCAGCGCTGTTCCTGTTTTACCTGCAGACTACGTTTACTGTCCGTGTAAATCTCAGACCCGTCTTTTTCCCGGATGTTCCGAGTCATGCTTGGGTCGAAGAACAGACTGCGCTGCATCTGCTCAACCGTGAACTGACCTGTCGGCACATCCGCCTCAATTGTCTCCAGAGGTTCCGCCGGGATATAATAACCGCCATCCATTAAGGTATATGGCGTCCAGTTCGTACCGAAGTCAACATGCTGCTGCACGTCTTGTACTGTCAGGTCCGCCTGCGTTGCTTCATATACCACGTCTCCCTTGGCGCTGAAGAACAGCGCATGGGCCTTCGTTTCATTTTTAGCCGTATAGATCGAGATTCGGTTAATGGTCTCCCCCTGGAATAAGGAATCCGTCCCGAGCCTCATTACCCGCTGTAACAATGCTACGGGAATCCCTTCTTTGAACGATAGTTCAAACCCAGGGTTCTCCTTGCGAATCTGATCCCAGTTCACCGATTGCACGCTGCGGCGCTGAAAATCATCGAACGTCCGCCCCTGTAACCTTGAATAGATCAACTGATAGAACGTATTGCCAGGGTAAAACACCGTATGTTTATCCTCGCCCAGATGAATAATCATCTGATCAGGGAAGATCAATTCTTCAATATTGCGTTCCTGACCCATATTTTCCGTCTTCACATAGTTCGTCTCTGACGTCACAATGGAATCGCCGCCTCCGGGCAGACGGTAGATTAGAAAATAACTCTGAACCAGACTGGCTACAACAAGGGCAGCAAGCACCAATGATTTAATCCGTTCCTTCACGGTGCTCACCCCCTTCCTCACGCATCGGCAGTGTGAACGTTACTGTCGTGCCTACGTCCACTTCAGACTCCAGAGAGATGCTGCCATCATGCGCCTTCACAATTTCCCGGGCAATGGACAGTCCTAATCCTGTACCTCCCATACTGCGAGAACGAGCCTTGTCCACCCGGTAAAACCGCTCAAAAATGCGATCCAGATCGCGCTGTGGAATACCCATTCCGGTATCTGATACCGAGATGGCAAGGGCGTGTCCATCACTGCGTCTAGCAGCAATCGTAATGGTGCCGCCTTCCAATGTATATTTCAGCGCATTGGATACGACATTATCCAGCACCTGATCAATCTGGTCTCGATCCAGTGGAACAGCCGGAATATCATTCTCCACAGACAGCACTGGCTGAATATCCTTCTGATGCATCTGGAATGAGAAGCGATCGGTCACTTCCTCCAGCATTTCCAGAATGTCGGTTGGTTGTTTCCTCAGCAAAGCCTCTTTGGAATCCAGCCGCGACAGGTGCAGCAGATCCGTAACCAGCCTGATCATTCGCTCCGTCTCGTTCTGAATAACACCAACAAAACGACCGGCAAGCTGCGGGTCTTCCAGTGCACCATCATCCAACGCTTCCGCGTAACTCTTGATCGTAGTCAGTGGTGTACGCAGTTCATGGGATACATTCGCCACGAATTCACGCCGGGATGCCTCAAGCTCTTCCTGTTCGGTAACATCCTGAAGTACGGCAATGGTTCCCGTGATCCCCCGTTCACGCCGATGAACCGGTGTGAACGTCATCCGAATGACCACAGGCTCTTCTTGTCCTGCGGGTGCAATTTGCAGCAGCGTAGAACCTGTGAACCCACTCGCGAGAGCTTCCGCATCCTCCGGATCAATGCCGAGTAATATGGCAAAATGTCTTCCTTCAATATCCGCAGGATGCATACCCAGTATGCTGCTGGCACGACGATTTACGAGAATGACTTTCCCGTACTCATCCGTAGCTACCACACCATCACTCATATTGGTCAGAATGGAGGTCAACTTCTCCTTCTCCTCTTCATTCTGAGAGAGTGCATCCCGAAGCCTGCTGGTCATATAGTTAAAAGCCCGACTGAGCTGACCAATCTCATCCGTGCCGAATACCGGTGTCTGCTGATCAAAGTTACCTTCTGCGACCGCTGTCGCCCTCCGAGTCACTTCCTTAATCGGCTGCGTAATCGTATGGGACAGGATCACGCCAAGTACCGCGGTTAACACCAAGGCAATCAGGATACCGGAGATGAAGATTTTGTTGATTCCCTCCATCGTGGAATACAGCTCGTTCATGGATGCTGCGATGTAGACCGCACCAATGATTTTGCCGCCGGACAGCACAGGCTTGGCGACGACTTTTTTGCGAACATTATCCTCGTCCACGATATATTCCTCATTATCCCGAATGCCTTGCAGCGCACGGCTGACGACGGTCTGGGTGTTTTTTCGCCCCACATAGTCTGAATGTGAACTTAGCGAGGTCGTCAATACTTTTCCGCTAGCATCCAGCACTTGAATCTCGGCACCGTTAATGTTGAACAGGTTGTTCACCAGCACACGTAGATTTTCCGTTTTGTCCTCGCCAGCCTCTGCTTCTCCACCCGCCATCGTCTCCCCCACGAGAACCGACAGCATCTCCGCACGGGCCTGCAAGTCTTCCGTAAAGTTGCTCGTTAGCGAATTCTTCATCGCGCTCACAAAATAAACGCCGATCAATTGCATCGCAATCAAAATCAGCAGTACATAGATAATAATCAATTTCGCCTGAATCGTTCGAAAGAACGAGAATCGCGCGAATCGGCCCATTATATCCCCACGCTTTTGGCACTGCGCACGAGATAACCAAGCCCGCGGCGTGTCAGAATGGTTTCCGGTTTGCTCGGATTCTCCTCAATCTTCTCACGCAGACGACGGATCGTGACATCCACAGTACGTACATCGCCGAAATATTCATATCCCCATACCGCTTGCAGCAGATGTTCCCGAGTCATAACCTTGCCGGAGTGCTTCGCCATATAATAGAGAAGTTCGTACTCACGGTGGGTCAGATCGAGCGGTTCCCCGCCTTTGTAAGCCGTATACATGTCCATATCAAATGCCAGATCAAATAGCCGCATGACCTGCTTTTCCTCATCTTCCGGCGCTTCTGCCGTAATCGCAAGCTTTTGCCGTCTGCGCATCTGTGCCTTCACCCTTGCAAGCAACTCACGCGTACTGAACGGCTTCGTCACGTAATCATCCGCACCCAATTCCAACCCGAGTACCTTGTCGATCTCGCCATCCTTGGCGGTAAGCATAATGATCGGCATCTCCAGATGAGCGCGCACCTCACGACATACATCCATACCGTCCTTGCCCGGCAGCATCAGATCCAGCAGCATCAGATCCGGTTTTTCGGATAACGCCAGTTCAACCGCACGAATGCCATCAAATGCACAGATGACCTCGTACCCCTCTTTTTCCAAATTAAACTTCAGAATGTCTGCGATGGGCTGTTCATCGTCCACCACCAAAATCTTCCCCTGCATCGGCTGAATTCACCCCTATATCCTGCTTAATCCGCATTAGCGTCTATATCTATCTTCTATGTTCAGCTTGTACCAAAGCCTCGTTGATTGTTGTATATACTCTATAGTTTAACATACCTGAAGCACCGTCACATCCCGATCAGAGGCTTGAAAGGTCTTTCATTTGAAAATTTTTTACAGCAGCAAAAAACAAGGCCAGCATCATTGCCAACCTTGCTCTCCTTAAGCTCTATTAGTTCAGATACGTTAAAGGATTTTCTACCGTTCCATTCTTAATAATCTCAAAATGCAGATGTGTTCCGGTCGAACGACCCGTGTTGCCCATAACACCAATACTCTCGCCTTTTTCAACCACTTGTCCAACCTTAACGCCAATGCTGTTCAGATGTCCATACAGTGTTTCGTATCCGTTACGGTGGTTAATAATGATGACATTACCATAACCGCTTTTCTGTCCAGCAAAAGTAATTACACCCTCGTCAGACGCTTTCACATCGCGGTTACCTACCAGATCGACACCTTTGTGCTGGCGCCCCCACCGTTGTCCGAAGCTGCTGCTCATCGTTGCATTGGATACCGGCCAAGCAAATTCACCTGTGCCCTCGCCAACGACTTTGGTTCCGCTAAGGACCACTTCAGTTACAGCTGCTTTAATCACTTCCTGACCAAGCCACTCTTCCTGAACAACTTCACCATTTTCTTTGGTTATACGGTACTGCATGCTTTTCAATCCGCTTTGTCCTGGACGCACGACTTTTGTGGTACCTGCTTTCAACTCAGCACTTTTGCGTACTTCCACTTGCGGTTTAATCTCAATCTGCTCAACAACCTGCTCCACCGATTTAACGGTTATCGCCGGTTTCGGAACGGTCAGGGTCAGTTCGTCTCCAATTTGAAGCGACGTTTCCTTGATGCCCGGATTATGCTGGCGAATCTCACTTTGTGTAATTTCATACTTGGCAGCGATCGACGAGATTGTATCTCCTTCATGAACCACATAAGTTACAGGCGCGTCTTTACCGACGGTTAATGCTTTAACCGCCTCGGACACATCCCATATTTTGTTTGGGTCAGCCTTCACCACATCCGTCGCTACATCTTCCTTGATGCCTACCGACTTCACGGTTGTACTTGGTCCCTCGTTTTTCTTCGAGGAATTAGCCGATACCGACTTCGTCTTCAGCGAACTTCGCACAGTCGATGCCGATATGTATTTGCTCTGCACCTGTTCCAGGATTGCATCCGCTGTAGCCTGATCTTTCACAATACCAATGACTTCACCGTCTACCTTGAGCTCCACGCCTTTGGCGTAGGCTGTTAGCATGTCACCCAGTTTGTCCAGCGTCTCGTCACTGTTCACTTCAGGTTTGTATGCTCTTACCGTTTCGGTTGTGATACCATCCGTGTTCAGCACCATCTCTGCATCCGGATATTTATGTTGATATTCCTCGGTTTTGTCTGTAAATAGTTGTTGTAATTGTGCTTCATCTGCAATGGTACCAATCTCGCTACCTTTAACCATTACTTTATAATACGGCACGGTATTTGCAGTAACATATTGTTTGCCTGCGAACCCGAGCGATGCTGCGATGAATACACCACAAGCTGCTGTAATGATCCATTTGCGCGAGGCCAGAACGCGCTTCTTATTCACACTGAAGGTGGACATGCTCATGTTGTTTTTGTCTTCGGCCGTCCGGTGTTCCCCGGATTGTTCGTGTACCCGGTCTTTGCCCGGTTGGCGTATGCCTCTGAAACCTTTCATGATTCTCTCCTTTTCAGCACTTCTCAGTTCGCATTTCTGTCAAGACATCACCCATCGTGTCTGTCCCATGCTCGTTGATACTTGTATTGGGTGTCCGCAAAATCAGGACTTTAGCTGCGCTCATAAAAGTGTCAAAATTTTAACCTTTTATCACACCCGTATACTTTAACACAGGTTTTACACTTATTTCAACTCTACACATCACACCGCAAAGCCACGCCACGCTTGGTTTTCCTGAATTATCCATAAGTTCTTATGACCGATCCATCACCCATTATGCCTCAACATCCGCTGTACTATGTACTTTTACTCACAATTTAAGACTAGGTTCTAAGACCCAGTAAAATATGCTTTATTTTTCATAAAAATACAAATAAAATCCCTCACCAGATCAACTCTGATAAGGGATAAGGTAAACGGAATCATAAACCTTTCGATCATCTCCAATGGCCCATGAACACGCCTGTTTTAACTTCCAATTTATTCTGTTTGCAGGACTTCCATCAGGTTGTCGTACTCTTCGCTGGTCAGGTACTTCGAGATCACCTGTTCAATCTCACGTAATTCCTGTTCGGTTAGGCCACCTTCCATGGCGCCTGAGATCTGCTGCATTTCTTTCTGTGGTAGCTTATTCATGAGCAAGCTGAAGATTTTTTCTTTCTCCTCTGCGGGCAGCTTGTCCTTCGCTCCTGTGATGTCATCCGGTGATACAACAATCGCATCATTTCCTGAGGAAGCACCACCGCTAGCCGCTCCGGTTCCGTTCCCCGAAGCTGAACCGCTTCCCTGGGCTGTTCCTGATTCACTACCTGTGCCTGTGCCTGAGTTTGAGCCTACGGTCGTATCTGTACCTGAACCTTCACCTGCGCCCTCGCCTGAGCCATTCCCTTGAGACGCCTCGCTGCTTGTATCTACGCCAGATTGACCGCTCTCCGTACCATTTCCCATAACTGAAACAGCATCTTCCGGAACCCGCTCTTCGTCCGCTCCGGTCGGCTGATCTGTCGTCCCATTTCCCGATTTATTCCCCTCACTGGTTTTACCACCCAAGGCACCCTGGAACATGGCGGTTAAGCCCATGGGTTGACCTTCCCACTGAATATTGAAACTTGCGAGTAGCGACTTCGCATATGACTGTACAATTAATCCGGTCGTAAGCAGGGTCAGTGAACTGACCAGCAACACGGTTAGCACGATTTTGACAAACCAGACAAGCAACTTCATTCCGTTCTCTCCCTCCGATTATCCCACCCGTTCTAGCATGCGCATGTCGGGATCTGTGACTCTACTGTTAACCAGTATTGACGGAAATCTCGGGATTATATCCGATAAACATACAAAAAACCTCCAGTCATCGCTATCAAAGCAACAACTGGAGGCTTTACTGCCGGAGTCGGCATAGTAATCTATTTGATTAATTCAATAAATAATCTCTCTATTTCTTCGATTACTCGTAGATTGGAAGAACTTGATTCGTTTGCTCACGGTTACGACCAACGGAGAAGATCGCAATTGGAATGCCCGTCAGTTCGGAAACACGTTTTACATAATTCTGTGTGTTCACTGGCAGGTCTTCAAGTTTCTTCGCTCCAGTGATATCTTCGCTCCAGCCTGGCATCTCTTCGTATACCGCTTCACATTCAGCCAGCATTTTGAGGCTTGCCGGATAGTGTGTGATAACCTCGCCGCGGAATTTGTATCCTGTGCAGATTTTTACGGTTTCCAGACCCGTCATTACGTCCAGAGAGTTCAGGGACAGACCTGTAATACCACTAACACGACGCGCATGGCGAACAACAACACTATCGAACCAACCCACACGACGTGGACGTCCAGTTACCGTACCATACTCATGTCCCGTCTCACGGATTTGGTCGCCGATCGCATCATGCAATTCCGTAGGGAATGGGCCATCTCCTACACGAGTTGTGTAGGCTTTGGCTACGCCAATAACTTGCTGAATACGAGCTGGGCCTACGCCAGACCCGATACATACGCCACCTGCGGACGGATTGGATGATGTAACAAATGGATAAGTTCCTTGGTCAAGGTCCAACATCACGCCTTGTGCGCCTTCGAACAATACTTTTTTGTTCTCATCAATATATTCGTTCAGAACAACGGATGTATCACGTACATAAGGACGCAGAATTTCTGCGTATTCGAGGTAATCTCGCAGAATCTCTTCCACATCAACAGGCTGACCGCCATAGACTTGCTCAATGACGCGGTTTTTTTCTTTGACCAGGTGACGCAGTTTCAGTTCGAAATCTTCAGCATCCAGCAGGTCAACCATTCGAATACCGATACGAGCTGATTTGTCCATGTAACATGGGCCAATTCCTTTGCCAGTCGTACCAATTTTGTTCGGGCCTTTGCTCTCTTCTTCCAGTGCATCCAGTACCATGTGATATGGCAGGATGATATGTGCACGCTCACTGATGGACAGGTTCTTCGTTGTAAAATCATTGTCATGAATATAATTAATTTCTTCGATGAGTGCCTTCGGGTTGATAACCATTCCGTTACCAATAACACACGCTTTATCCGTGTAGAAAATCCCTGATGGAATCATCGTCAGTTTATATTTTTTGTTATCAATCAGAATTGTATGACCCGCGTTGTTACCACCTTGATAACGAGCCACCACATCAGCGCTCTCCGCCAAATAATCCGTGATTTTACCTTTTCCTTCGTCTCCCCATTGCGTTCCCACTACAACTACCGTTGACATAGTTAACATTCCTCCGTGGGTGCCTTGCGCACCTTTGTATTGGTCTGTCCGTCCTCTATCCCGGCAGGCATGTTACGCAATAAACCGACTGAGAAGCGTGCTAACGGACAGTAAAAATGTCCTTCCGTTACATTCAAGGGAAGGTTTGCGCTGCTTTAACGCAGCAGTATTAGTGTACCAGTACCTTTTTTCAAAGTCAAATCAAATGGCGAACAATTAGATATAGTACAACTGTAATGTTCGGGATTTACCCATAATTTCGACACAAAAAACCGGAGACCTCAGTCCAATCTTGCTTGACTGCTATCACCGGTTCAAGGATATCTATTTCAATGTGAATCTATATCTGGTATTTATAACACATGTTTGAGTTCAGTTGCTCTAATAGTTGATCTTCGGGACAGACGAGTTTGCTTCCTGATCGAAGCCGTCAGCACCTGCCCGTTACATCGCAAAGGCGTCATTGTGCGCCCTCTCGTAGTTGACGAATTTATTAAAGTTTTTCAGGAAGACCAGTTCTACTGTACCTACCGGACCGTTACGCTGTTTGGCGATAATGATCTCGATAATATTTTTCTTTTCGGTATCCTGATTATAGTAGTCATCCCGGTAGAGGAACGCTACGATGTCGGCATCTTGCTCAATCGAACCCGATTCCCGCAAGTCACTCATCATTGGACGTTTATCCTGACGCTGCTCTACACCCCGGCTCAGCTGAGACAAGGCGATAACTGGAACTTCCAGTTCCCGGCCAATTTGCTTCAGTGTACGTGAGATCTCGGATACCTCTTGTTGACGGTTCTCCCCGGCTTTGCCGCGTCCACTAATCAATTGAAGGTAGTCAATCAGGATCATACCCAGACCCTTCTCCTTCTTCAGACGACGGCATTTGGCACGAATATCGGCTACCGTGATACCAGGTGTATCATCGATATAGATATTAGCTTCGTTGAGAGCTGCGATACCCATCGTCAGCTTCTGCCAATCTTCATCCCCTTTGAATTCCCCTGTACGAAGAACTCCCGCGTCCAGGTTAGCTTCCGCACAGATCATCCGTTGTACGAGCTGTGCAGCCGACATCTCCAGACTGAAGATGGCTACCGTTTCTTGCGCCCGGATGCCTACATTCTGGGCAATATTCAAGGCGAAGGCCGTCTTACCTACGGATGGACGCGCCGCTACAATGATCAAGTCACTGCGCTGGAAGCCGGCAGTCATCTTGTCCAAATCGATGAAGCCGGAAGGGATACCAGTTGTCGTTCCCCGATTCTGATGCAGCGTTTCGACTTTATCGAATACTTCCATCAATACGTCCTGAATGGCTATAAAACCACTACTGGAGCGACGATTGGAAATCTCCAGAATACGACGTTCAGCTTCTCCAAGCATGGCTGCAACATCTTCGCCGCCTGTATATCCTTCACTTACGATCTGTGTTGCCGTACGAATCAGACGACGCAGCATCGATTTCTCTTCGATAATCTGAGCGTAATAGTCTACGTTCGCGGCTGTAGGTACACCATGTGCCAGCTTAGCCAGATAACTAACGCCGCCGATGTCCTCCAGCTCACCTTTATCCTTCAGAAGCGAAGTCAGTGTCACGAGGTCAATCGGTTGATTTCCCTCACCCAGCTGAATCATCGCTTCAAAGATTAATTGATGGGGTTTATCATAGAAATCCTCGGTTTGCACCCGTTCCATCGCTGTAATCAGGGCTTCACCCTGCAACAGGATTGCACCCAGCACGGCCTGTTCGGCTTCCAGGTTCTGCGGGGGAATCCGGTCGAATAACATTTCTCCGCCCATCTTACTCTTCCGTTACCTGTACCTTCAAGGTTGCCTTCACTTCAGGGTGAACCTTGACAGTTACTTGTGTTACGCCGAGTGTACGAATAGGCTCGTCCAGCTCAATTTTGCGTTTGTCTACTTTCAAACCCTTTTTAGACAAAGCTTCTGCGATCTGTTTGCTGGTAATGGCGCCGAACAGACGACCACCTTCGCCGGACTTGGCTTTCAGTTCAGTCACTTCTGCTTCCAGCTTCTTCGCGAGTGCTTCCGCTTCTGCTTTCTCTTCCTGTTTGAGTCGTTCCTCAGCTGCCTTCTGGTTGTCGAGTGTCTTCATGTTGCCGTCCGTTGCCAGACGAGCAATTCCCCGTGGCAGTAGGAAGTTCTGTGCGTAGCCCTCAGATACTTCCTTCACTTGCCCTTTCTTGCCTTGACCCTTCATATCTTTTATAAAAATGACTTTCATTCGAACAGCCCCTCTTCCTTTTCGATTTCAGCCAGTACGTTCGTCAGCCGTTTTTCTGCCTCTCCAAGCGTTCCTTCGAGCTGAACGGCAGCATTCGTCAAATGTCCGCCACCGCCCAGTCGTTCCATGACAACTTGAACATTCATGCGTCCCAGCGATCTCGCGCTGATGCCAATCAGTCCATCCGGACGCTCACTAATTACAAATGAAGCGACCACGTCAGTCATGTTTAGCAATGTGTCCGCCACCTGGGCGATCATCATCTGTGAAATCTTGCTGCCAGGGTCCGTGACCGCCAGCGCAATGTTCCCGTATACCATTTTAGCATGCTTTATGATTTCTGCCTTAGCAATATATTCTGACAGATCTTCTTTCATCAACCGTTGGACCATAATGGTGTCCGCACCACTACGTCGCAGGAAACCTGCGGCCTCGAACGTTCTAGACCCGGTGTGCAATGCAAAATGCTTCGTATCCATCGTGATTCCGGCAAGCAGAGCCGTAGCTTCAAGTGGAGTAAATTGTACTTTGTCATGAATATATTGCAAAAGCTCCGTTACCAGTTCCGCAGCCGAAGAAGCGTAAGGCTCCAGATAGATCAACACAGCATCATTGATGAACTCCTCACCCCGACGATGGTGATCCACAACGACAACACGGGTTGCAGACTGCACCAGTTTCGGCTCCATGGTCATAGAGGCCTTGTGTGTATCCACCACGACCAGCAGCGTGTGCTCTGTCATCATCTGGGTTGCTTGTTCCGGTGATACAAATGCTTTGGACAACTTCTCGTCCTTGTTCACTTGCTCCATCATCCGTTCAATCGCTGGATTGATTCCATCCAGAACAATGCGTGCTTCCACATTGTACAGACTCGCCGCTTTCCATACCCCGATGGACGCACCGATTGCGTCCATATCCGGAATTTTGTGCCCCATGATGAGCACTCGATCGCTCTCCTGCATGAGGTCACGCAGCGCATGCGCAATAACTCGTGCTCTCACCCGTGTTCGTTTCTCCACGGCGTTGGACTTGCCCCCGTAGAAAGACAGACGTTGCCCCGATTTCACAGCCGCCTGGTCGCCGCCGCGTCCAAGTGCCATGTCCAGACTGGACTGTGCCAATTCTCCCATCTCGCTGATGCTATCCGAACCAAACGCGAGTCCGACACTGAGTGTCATGGGCACTTTGAGGTCAGCGGTCATCTCCCGAACTTCATCCAAAATGACAAATCGGCTCTGCTCCAGTTCTTGCAATGACTTATGATTCAGCATCAACAGATAACGATCCGAAGACAGCCGGCGCAGGTACACTTCATACTGTTTGGCCCATGATGTAATCTCACTGGTCACACGAGCAATCAGCGCGGTACGCTGCTGGTCGTCCATGCCTTGGGCAGCCTCGTCCAGATTATCGAGAACGAGAATACCCAAAGCAAGGCGTTCATTTTCATATTTATCACGAAGAATGGCTAGCTCCGTAATCTCGTATACATATACATACCGCTCCTGCGGGTTATGAATAACTCCATAATGCCGATCATCCAACTGGAATTCGTCATGGAATTCCCTGGATGCATGTTCCTTCGTCCCATCCTTCTTCTCTTTAGGCTGAGGAAGTTTGGGAAACAAATTAAGCAGCGGATTACCCACCATTGTCTTCTCCTGGAACATCTCCGCAACAAAGCGATTATGCCACTCTACCGTACGATCTTCGCTGTACAGCACAATTCCGAATGGAAGCATGCTGACCGCTTCCCCCTCCATCCGTTTGATCCGGATAGACAGGCCATTAATATAGTCGTTAAGCTCACGGCGGAACGCGAGCTCCGCCTTAATCATGACGATTCCCAGCGCCGAAGCCAGTATCAGACTAATCAAACCAAGCGTCCAGTTATAAATGGTAACGAACATAACGAGCAATAGAAGCAGTATGAACGCCCATACGGTATAGTAGCCGTGCCAGCGTTTCTTCAGAAATTTAGGCAAGACTCATCACCCTATCGTTTTGATTTCGATATTGCCTCACGAAGCGGGAACGCCAGATCGATAATTCCGATAATCCGAAGCGGACCAATGAAGAAGACCGCAGCCGCCAGGAAATATGGTATAACCGGATTCCATTTCTTTGTATGTGAGAGAAAGAAGAAGAAGCCGATCGCTTGAATCATGAAGCCCAGATTGATTAATGGCGACAGGTTCATGGCAATCATCGTCCAATATGTTCCATCGCTTTGTCTCGAGATCACTTCGATCAACAGTGCAAGGAAATAATACCAGATCAACGCACGCGGCATACGCCACTCTCTCGCTGGTGGAAGCTTCGATACCACCACACCCATCACATTCAGAATCGGACGCGCAATGGCGTGCGTAATGAAGGCCATTACCATCGATGTAACAACGAGAGCAAACGGAATCATAAGCTGCGTTTGCTTGGCGACATCCTCGGTCATCTCAGGAGTCCATGCAAACCCGTTAATCATCTGATTCGATGAATTCGTTAACGGTTCAATAGTCAATTTGACTACATCTTCAATATAACTGGACAGGTCGAATTGGAAAATGACACTGCCAACCAAGAGCAACAACAAGTATTCTGCCAACATCATGCCACTTCCCGCCATCAGTGCAAACAGCGCCGATTTGCGTGTTTTATACGCGTGACCCATAACGATCGCTGGCAGGGTAAAGATAAGCAATAGTAACAGGTAGATGGGGTGGAATACGACCAAAATAACAGCTACAGGCACGAGATGCCATATAAAAGATTTTAAAGATAATGAAGCATACAAAATAACTCCCGGTATCATCATAAAAAATATGGCAAGTACCGATAAAGGAGTTAACAGCGAAAGTAGCAAGAGCAGATAAACTGCGCTCCAAACAGCTGATTTAAAGCTAAATTTCAACAAATTCACCTCTTACGCATATGATCTTCTAGTGCGGAAATATCCTGGTACCAGTCTTCAAGCTGGTGACCTTCCTGTTTATGCTTCCTCAACTTCTCAACTAGCAGAGCATCCAGATCCTTGAAAGGAATACCGAGCCTGCGGCCCAATATGTAACTACTCATAATCAAACTGGCAAGACTATCCCCGATTCGAGTTGTACTGCCTTCCCATAACGCCTTGAATAATCGGGATACCTGATCAAGCACTTCGGTTTTCAGCCATTCAATCACTTTAGCACGTTTGGCTACATCCAGTTCTTTAGGCATATTGGCGAAAGTCACTCTCCCCCGAAAAAGCTTTATTCTCCATTATAGCATAAAAAGAGGGCCCGCAAAATTACCCCAAAAAGCGGAGAAGTTCTCCGAAACTGATGTCAGGTACTTATGCGGAGTCCTCCGTACATCCTATCGACCTATATATTTGTCAAAAGCTTCGAATGCGCCCTTGGTTCAGCACTTCTTAAGTTTAACATGATACTGGATGGCTGTGATTATCCCTCATGACACCATAATATTTAAATTCGGTACAGCTTTACTTAGCCTTGATTGATTCTTTGGCTACAATGCCCTCGCAGTACTCTATAATTTGACTCCGTCTGACAATACCAATGAATCGATCCATATCGTCGACCACAGGAACAAAGTTCTGAACTTTAGCCAGATTAATCAGGTCTTCCATGTTGGCGTCAATGGATACGGGTTTAATATCCAAGCGGAGTGGAACGTCTTTGAGTAAAAATTTTGAAGCGTTTTCAAATGAAATCTTTCCCTCGGCATTCTTCATATACCACAGTAAGTCGCCTTCGGTAACCGTACCAATATATTTGCCCTCTTTATTCAAAATGGGAACCGCCGTAAAACGATGATATTCCATCCGTTCCAACGTTTGCCGCAGCGTAGAATCCGACGTCACACACGTAACCTCTTGTTTGGGTAGCAAAAAGAATGCGATGTTCATACCCTTGTGTATCCTCCTTATGAATTTCTTCGTTCAACTTATCTCGCTCAACTTATATTATACGGATTAGAACGCAGGATGTTCCAAAAGGATCACAGTTCTCACTGCAAAGAAAAAAAACAGCAGCCCGCGAATAAACGTACTGCTGATTGTGGTCTACAACACATCATCGGTATGGAATTGGTTATTCAATCTTTTGCCGGTCAGGGATCATTACTTCGCCGGCTGGAGTCGATTGATCCATCCAGTTGTTAATCAGCTCTTTGGCATATTGGACATCTTTCTCGTCAGCCTGGCCATAATAGATACCATCCTTTTTCATCCCCTCACCAAGAATGGTGAAGCTCGAAATCTGAGGTTTCTCCTGAGTAAGCACCTGTTTAGCCAGATCAATAATAAACGAAGCTCGCATATCCGTCTGGAAGCTGTCTCCCATAATCTGAATCAATTCCGGAATTTTGGCGATTTGATTCAAATTGAGCATCTCATTCGCCATCGCGTTCAGGAAAATCTGCTGCCGTTTAGTACGATTAAAATCACTATCCTCACGGTATCTTACATAATACAATGCTTCCTGCCCGTCATAGATCGGCTTACCGCCTTCAATCGTGAATTGCACATGATCCGGGTTCTTGTTCACAATGTCCTCATCAATTGGCAGTTTTACACCACCAAGCGCATCAACTACTTTTTTGATCCCGTCAAAGTTGATCGTTGCATAGTAACCTACATCAGCATCAAGGAATTTCTCCACCGTATTGATGGACATATTCTCCCCACCAAAAGCATAGGCATGCGCCAGCTTATCATAATCATCTACGCCGTCCTTGTTTGCATCCCGTCCAACAATCTGCACATACGTATCACGTGGAATGGATACCAGAAGCACACGAGATTCCTTGGGGCGTACTACAGCATAGATAACCGTGTCTGAACGTCCGCGCGTCTTCTCATAGGCACGTTTATCCGAACCCAGCAGTAACACGGAGAAAGGTTCCTTACGGTATACTGTTGGATCAGGCGTATTGTTGCCTTCTTGCGGTACATAAGAGCGGGATAGCTGATCTTCTACCGAGCCGGCGAGAAACAGATCAAATGCCGCCACAGCCAGCTGTTGACGGAACAAGTAACCTCCGATTAACAAAACAACAAGTGAAACGAGCGTTATATATAGGCCTTTTCTTCTTTTCTTCTTCTTATCTTTAGTTCTGCTTTTCATCCATTGATTCCTTCTTCACTGTCAAAATGATACTGCCAGGCTATATAAGTTTCAGCTAATATTTACACAAATAACGGAGAGGTCAGAGAAAACCTGAAGAAGCGTAGCGCTCGCCTTTATTACCGGATTTTAACCTTTGGAAAGGAAATCAAAAAATCTGGGGATAACAGCGATCGGAAGGTTACTCTGAACTCGCAGTGATGCAGTGTAACGATTCGTTGAACTTATATAATACCAATTAAACGTCTGAGATACCTTGTGACTCGGTGTTCTTCAAAGTTTTCTCTCTCTGGAATCAAGACACCGCTTACGCTCGTTCTATTGTAATCATTGCGGGAGGAGGAAAAGTTACAATCCGGTTAAATTGAAAAGAACAGTGACTCCTTTTTCGTTTCAAAAGGTACACTGTTCTCTTCATTTTCACACATGGTTTTATCCGTTCGTCGATACACTTTCCACATGAGGATTCTTCTCTTTATGACGCAGACGTCCCGTTATAAGCGCAGCCACCAGCGTAAGCACACTGAATATAACCGCGGACCAGAAAAGTCCACTGTAACCTTCCCCTGTCGTTTGATGCAGTGCCTGAAGTAACACATCGCGGATACCTTCATCAGGGATCTGGGACAGGCCCTCAGTCAGACTGGAGACATCACTCCCCGATGCCCCGCCTGACGCATATTGTTGCAGCATTTCAGGTGGCACCTGAATTCCTTTATCAGCGAATCCTGCCTGAATGTTGGACCCCAGATTAGTGAAAGAACGTGCCAGGAATCCGGCGAAAATGGTAGGTGCAATAGCCATTGCCATCTGCCGGAATAACGAGCTGGTCGCTACCGCGATACCTTTGTTATTCTCCCCCGCCTGTTCGGTGACAAGTACGTTAACTGGCGCACCAAGCATCATGCCAAAACCGATACCTACGAGCGTACTCGCGATGACAAATTGCCAGATATGCTCCACCCACAGCGGGAACAGCAGGAATCCAATGGCAGATAATAACCCCGCAACCGATAACGTCCAGATTGGCCCTTTGCGGTCAACAAGGTAGCCACCTCCGCCCGCCCCAATACCGGATGCCAGCGCGAGTGGAGTAAACCAATACCCGGAAGCCGTATTGGATACGCCAAGATACTGTTCAACGAAACCGGGAATAAAGATCACCGAGGCCAGAATGGCTCCCGAGAAAAAGGCAATCAACAGCGTCCAACGAAAGGACGCAATGCCCAGAAGCTGTGTTGATACAACAGGTTCACGTTCAGATCCTTCCAGTCTTTTTTCCATGAAGTAAAAGAGCACCAGTATGATTACACCTGCCAAGAAAAAGCCGAAGAACATTGGTGATCCCAAGCTTTGAATCATGTTCACACCGTCCAGATTGCTGAAGCTATACATTAGACTGAGTACACCCAGCGTCAGGACAGCAATACCGCTCCAGTCCACTGCTGCACGATTAAGCTCCTGCTCTTCATGAATAAATCGGATACCTGCAATGAATAGCAGGATGGCAATAGGTACGTTGATCAGGAATAACCAATGCCAGTTGCCCGTAATGTCCAGTATAAAAGCACCGATATTCGGCCCCAAAATGGCCGCAACACCATTCATACCCCCTAGCAGACCCAAGGCTGTACCTTGACGCTCCGCTGGGAACTTACTTAGCACGTAGGAGCTGGCAATGATAAATATCCCCCCACCGCCCAAAGCTTGAATGACACGAGCGATCAGGAAGAACGTAAATGATGTGCTTAGCGCAACCAGCAGGGACCCGATCCCAAACAGCGCCACTTCTATCAAAAACAGTTTCTTGCGACCATAACGGTCAGACAGTTTGCCTGCAATCGGAACACTCACCGCAAGCCCAAGTGTGTAGAGCGTAATCGTCCATGCTCCCCACGTTGGTGACACACCAAATGATGCATTTAAGGTGGTCAGTGAAGAGGTGATGATTCCGTTATCCAGTGCAGCCATAAATACCCCTATGGCAAATAGGACCAGCGGCCATTTCATTTGTTTTTGCATCACATGTTACCTCCCGATCAGATCTTGATTTAAGTATCGTACAGTGGGTCTGATACATATATATTAAACCGAATTGAACAATAATGACTCACTGGTCATTTTAAAACAAAAGAAATCCATATGTCAATTTAACAATATAGTTTATGGTTCATTTTTATCTGTGATCCGATAAAAAAGCTGCCCACAGGTTTGGTAAACCTGCGGGACAGCCCTCATGCCTAACGTATTATGGCTGCATCAGGTGACGATTCAGGAATTTCTCAATCGCACGATACAGATCAAGCTGATTCTCCACATTTGCGAAGCCATGACCTTCATTGGTCTTTAACATATAGGGTACATCGACTCCACGCTTGCGTAATGCTTCAACAATCTGGTCTGACTCGGCTTGTTTGACACGTGGATCATTAGCGCCCTGAACCACGAATAATGGAGCCTTCATCTGGTCGATGTGGAAGAGAGGTGAAATCGCTGTTAACAGCTCCTTGTCTTTTACGGGATCTCCTACACGTTCATAGAACATACTACGCTCAGACTCCCAATAAGGTGGAAGTGAGTCCAGAAGGGTGAAGATGTTGGAAGGTCCCACATAGCTGATGCCAGCAGCATAGACATCCGGTGTGAAAGCCAGTCCTGCCAGAGCGGCATATCCACCGTAAGAGCCTCCATATATGGCTACTCGTTTTGGATCAACCGTCCCCTCTTCAACCAGCCAATTCACACCGTCTGTGAGGTCGTTCTGCATCGCTTTGCCCCACTCTTTATTACCTGCATCCAGGAATTCTTTGCCGTATCCCGTGGAACCACGGAAATTGACCTGAAGAACAGCATAACCACGGCTTGCAAGGAATTGAGTCTCAGGATTGAAGCCCCATGAATCACGCGCCCAAGGACCACCATGTGGAACAACCACCAAAGGCAGGTTAGAAGTCTCAGCTCCTTGAGGCAATGTTAGATAACCATGAAGGGTCAGACCATCACGTGACTTATACGTAATAGGCTTCATATCTGCCATTTGACTCTCATCAATCCAAGGTGCAGCATCAGCCAGTTTATCGAGTTTGCCTGTTTTGGAATCATAGAAATAATACGTTCCCATTGCTTTGTCACTATACGCTACGAACAATACTTGGCCTTCCTTACTTATGCTACCGATACTTACTTCCTTGCCTGGCACTTTCGCTTTGATATCCTGCATTAATGTTTTGAACTCTTGATCAAAGAATTCATAGTTCACTTTATCTGTCTCATATACAGCAGCAAGAATAGTACCCTTTTCTTTGGAAGGTACGAAGTTGCTTACATCCACATCTTTATTTTCATAGATGGTTTTGGTTACCTTTTTGCTGCTTGGGCTGTACTCGACAATCGCCGTTTTGTCTCGCTCCAAGTTGGATATCGCATAGATATTTTTGTTATCATACGTGAACATGACTGGCGCAAAAGTCTCTCCAAGCTTCGTTGTCAGAAGCGGCTCAAATTCTTTGTCCTCCGATTCACGATACAGTAACGAAGACACATTGCCATCACTGGACACGGCAACACGAATTTTACCTTCGTGATCCGTCAGCCAGCCCGTAATATTACCCGGGTTCTCTGCAGCAAGTACAGCCTCCCCTGTCTTGATGTTAATCCGATACACATCGAAAATGCGCGGATCACGCTTGTTCATGCCTACCAAGATTTCATCCGGAATATTCTCAAGCGGATCTACCAGGATGGCTCTTGTGTTAGGATATGGCGTCAGATCCTTGCTGTTTGTACCATCGATATCCGTGACATATATATGGTAATTCTCATCGCCTGCCTTATCTTGTACATAGAGCAGCTTTTCATTGGTTGCCCAAGCAAATCCTGCAATATTACGTTCTGTTTCGCTCGTAATCCGTGCAGGCTTATCCTGGCCATTTGCAGTAACTACGATATTCATGCGGTTGTTCCACGGCTCCAGGTAAGCAAGGTGCTTACCGTCCGGGGACATCTGGAACCCTGCCTGAGCAGGCTGTTTGAAGAAGTCTTCCAGAGGAGTAAGACCATCCGATTTCACATCGAGTCCAAGCGCCAGATATAGTGCATCAGCGAATTCCCCATGGGTCACTGACTGTTTGGCGTTAAATGCGCTACCTTCAATAATAAAATGCTGTTTCAATCGCGCAGCGTCATCCGCATGCACAGCTGGAATCTGATCGGCATCACTGTATACGACTTGGATTCCATTATCCTTCAGTTCAAATGCACGTGTGAACAACGATGCCATCTGTGCACGTGTAAGTGGAGCATCCGGGGCATATCCTTTGGCTTTCCCTTGAATGAAACCGCCTTGCTTTAATGCGTAGATGGCAGGCGCTGCTTCATTCTCCGGCAAAACATCTGCAAAACCTGTAAGTGATGCAGGCGCACCCAGTTGAAGTACCCGTTGCAAAATGATTGCTGCCTCCGCGCGAGTGATTGGAGTCGTTAATTGGGCCATGCCATCTGTCGTACCATCTATGTATCCGAGTTGTTGCAGTGTTTGTGTTGCCTTGGAAGCAATTGCCTCCGAGACAGAGGCTGTAGGTTTAACGGCTTCGGCCGCCTGGACAGCCGGTTGAATCAGTGCGATGGACATAGCCATGGTAAGCGTGAGAGCGTATACCTTTTTACTAATTGCGTTCAAACAATCTCCCCCTTTAAAGTGAATTACATAATAATATGGAATTATACGTAAGTCATTTTACCATGATTAACCATAAGTTAACAGCGAGATGTCTCTCTGAGCAAGCCCATGTCCACTCTTTATTTTGAGCCCGAAAATCCATAGTTGAACAACTTCCGTGTTTCCACAAAACGCCCTTCACGGGTATCGGTCCCAAAAACAACTGAAATCAGTCTTTTGCCATCACGTTCAGCTGTCCCCACAAAGTGATATCCCGATTCTTCATCATATCCGGTTTTCAATCCGTCATTCCCATCATAAGCATAAGGCCCACCAATGGAGGACAACATCCAATTCGTGTTGCTCATGTACATCCCTTTTTGATGCATGGAGACTTGCATTTGACTGGAGATTCTTAAAATCTCGGGATGGTTATTCAGCAGATATCGCGCAAGTTTGCATGCATCTATAGCCGTCATTAAGGTTTGCCCTTGTATTTCCATCGGACGGTTAGGACCAAGCAGCTTTTCACTGAGGCCCGTTGAATTCGTGAATTGTGTATTTTCAGACAACCCGATCTGAGAAGCTTTCTGATTCATCTGCTGCACAAACTTCTGCTCTGAACCACTGATATGTTCAGCGAGAGCGACAGTTGCATCATTGGCTGAATAGACAGCCACGATCTCGAACAGCTCCTGAACGGTGAATTGCTCTCCCTGCTTCAGGGTCAGTTGACTGCCACCCACGGAACTGGCATACAGACTCACATTAACTAGATCGTCCCATCTTATATCTCCTTTAATCACGGCTTCCATCACAAGCAGTTCTGTCATCAACTTACTAACGCCTGCAGGAGCAATCTCTTCGGAGCCGTTAAAATCCATTAGGATCTGTTCGGAGTTCATATCCATTAATACCGCGGATTCAGCTTTAATTCCCGGTTTGCCTACCAGCATGTCCGGTTTTACACCCAAATATATAATGAGCAGTAGAGCCAGCAGCATACCTGCCCGTTTCCACCATTTTTTCATAAGATGATCACCTCTTACCTATATAGACGAAGTGAAGAGGCATTTTGTCTGCACTTTTTTGAAAAAAAGTTAAATTTTTTTTATTTTTTGGTTACAAAAAAAACATGAACCCCATACACCCATGCCAGAGTGTACAGAATCCATGTTTGTAAAGACACTTTAGTTCAATTTCCCAGGAGAATTCTTCATCATAATCTAGCAACCGACTTCTTAAAGGACCCCAATCCTTACAGTTGCTACTGGAAGAAAGGATTACTCAGCTACAACTGCCTTTTCTGCATTCACTTGCAAGTCGCTCAGGTAAACACCTGTTCCATCGCCAATCGCGTAGTTCATTACACGTTTGTTAACTGGTGCTACAACTGCGCGATACAGTGTAGGGAATACAGGAACTTCATCTACCATGTATTGCTGCCATTGATTGTAGATCTCTTTACGCTTGTCTACATCGAATGCTTCAGCAGAGATACCTTGTGCCAGCAATTTGTCATTCTCTTCGCTGGAGAATCTGGAGAAGTTGTAGAGTGCATCACGGCCGTACAGGCCAGATGGATCTACGTCAATACCAACACCCCATGCGGCTTGATACACATCAATGTTCGGATCATCTTTACCTGTGTTACCTACACGGTCATAGAAGCTGTTGAATTCAACCATTTCCAGGTTTACTTTCAAACCAATAGCTGCCCATGATTGAACATAATAACGTGCCAATGGTTCAGCTGTGTCGCCACCAGTCATAGATACAAAATTGATTTCGAGTGGTGTTCCATCCGGATTCGTACGGAATTCACCATCCAGTTTGTAACCAGCTTCATCAAGCAAAGCTTTCGCTGCTTCTGGATCATACGTTACACCTGGATTGCTGGCATCATGGAATTCTGGGTGAGACGGTGGAATCAGGGTTGTTGCATTCCAACGCAGGCCATTATAGAAACGTTTACCAACTTGATCGTTATCTACAGCCATCCACATTGCTTTACGCAAGTTTTTGTCGCCCATTTTTGCTTCAGCATTGCTTTTAACTTTTCCATTCTCTTCATCCCACGTTCCCAGTTTGAAACCGATGTACGTATAAGCACGATCGATTGCGCCCAGGAATTCTACGTTGGACAGGTTAGCATTGTCTTTATATTGATCTGTCGGGAAGGCATCCACGAGGTCTACCCCGCCAGATTTCAGTTCTTGAACAACCGTTGTCGGGTTGATAACTTTCAGAGTTACACTATCCAGTTTTGGAGCTCCACGCCAGTAGTCATCGTTTTTAACAAAAGTTACAGACTCACCTGGAGTGATAACATCCACTTTAAATGGACCAAAACCAATTGGTTTTTCACGTACTTCTTTGGAAGAAGACATTTTTGCTACATCCATATCTCCGAAGATATGTTTAGCGAGTGGGTACGTCCACACGCCACCTGTCAGCAGGGACGGAGTAGATTCTTTATACGTAATGCTGATTTGTTTGTCGCTCAGCACCTTAATACCAGAGATTGTTTTTGCTTTTCCAGCATGATACTCATCCATACCCACTACACTAGTGAAGTTGGAGTCGTAACGTGGACCATCATACGCTTTGTTACCGATAACTTCATAAGCAAACTGCAGATCTTCAGCCGTTACCGGCTTACCATCATGCCAGTTTACATTGTCGCGAATAGTCAGTGTGAACGTTTTACCATCTTCGGAAGTCTCATATGTTGCAGCACCATCATTGGTGTACACATAGTCTTTATCCCAAGTCAGCAAACCTTCATCGAACCATTGAAGAACCTGTGCATCAGGGTTACCGGAATAAAAGTTGAAATTCAGTGTACCTTCAAAAGCAGTATCCGATACAAGTCCGAATGTAATTGATCCACCTTCGATCGCAGTACCTTCATTCGTTTTGACATTGTTGAAGTCTTCAATGGAGTAAACGCCCTCTTCATTAGCAGGTTTTTCCTCCGTTTTTCCCTCTTCTGTGTTGTTGGTAGCAGGAGCTGGAGTAGCTGCTTCTTTTTCAGAGCACGCTGCGAGCACCAATACAAAGACCAACATCATCGTGAAAAATAGTCCCCGTGAAAATAATCCCTTTTTCATGAACCTTTCCTCCCTTTTTTTAACCTCTTCTTTGTCTTGCATCAGTCGCACGCTTTAGGGCTTGACCGACATTATTTATACTCAACATCAATACCAGGATCAGTACTGATGCGGGTAGCCATATCCACCATCTGGATTCCAGGGTTTGCGGATTACGTGCATAACTTACGAGTGTTCCAAGACTAGGCGTACTTTCGGGAAAACCAAACCCGAGGAAAGACAGCCCTGATTCGAGGCCAATGTTGGCAGCGAGATTCAATGTCATCGTTACGATGATAATGGAGCTCAGATTCGGAAGAACCTGTGAGAGCATAATCTTCAGATGAGAAGAGCCCAATGTTTTTGAAGCTTTTACATAGTCCAGCTCCCGTTCCTGTAATGCTTTAGAACGAATCAATCTGGCGATACCCATCCAGAGAAACGCCGTCATGATTAGAGAGAACGAGATGATATTGTATTTCGGTACTGCCGTAACAAACGCGATAACAATCATCAACATCGGAAGGATCATGAAGAAGTCAACAACACGCATAAACAGGTTGTCTATCATTCCACCGAAGTAACCGGATAAAAGGCCAATTAAGATACCTATGAAGCCAGTCATTAACGTTACAATAATTCCAATAGTCAGCGAGTTACGTGTACCAATGACCAGTTGGCCAAATACATCACGACCCCCATAGTCTGTTCCAAGCCAATATTGTGCAGAAGGTGGTTCATATAAGGCAAACAGATCCACGCGTACGATATCATCCTGATTCAGAATGAGAGACGTGCCATACACCAGCAACATGACCAAGCCCAAGAAAATGAGCGAGATTAGTGCCACCTTATCTCTGACAAGCTCCCTCCATAAAATACTCAAACTGGAGGGGCTTTTATCAACTTTTTGTGAAGTTACAACTACCTCGTTGGCCTTGCTCATCTTGTTTTCACCCCGAAATCTTCAAGTTCTTACTTGATCCGTATACGTGGATCTACAATTCCCAGAATTATGTCAGACAGCAATGCCCCGAGAATGGAAGCTACGCCATATAACAATACGAGTGCAGTCACAACGCTGAAGTCACGCAATGAGATGGAATTCAGGAACAACTGCCCCATACCTGGATAACTGAATATGCTTTCGATAAATACGGTACCACCGATAAGCCCCGTAATCTCATATCCGAAGAATGCGGCGATAGGTAGTAGCGAGTTTCTCAAAATATGTCTGTTATAGATCCTGGATTCTGAAGCCCCTTTGGCTCTCGCAGTAATAACGAATTCCTTATGCTTGATATCAATGATTTCACTACGCAAATATTGAACGGTAGATACCGTTGTAATCAGTGCCATGGATAATGCCGGCAATAATAGATGATAGAACTTACTCATTACGTAGCTGAATGTGCCTGGTGTAAGTCCTGGCGCAACGCTTCCTCCCGTCGGGAACCAGCCGAAATGGAATCCGAAGATCCATACCATCACCAGTGCGAAGATAAACAATGGAGCGGCGAAGCCCAAGTAGGTGTAACCAGTGATCAACCGATCAGACCAGGTATCGTTGTAACGACCACTGATGATACCCAGTGGAATAGCAATCAGGTAAGTCAGTACAAGTGTCGCCAGTGCGAGCCAGAACGTGTTTGCTACACGTTGACCGATCAGGTCCGTAACGGGCATTTTGAAACGGAAGGATTGTCCAAAATCACCTTGGATGGCGTTTTTGATCCAGTCCCAATATTGCACGTACCAAGGATTATTCAATCCCAGTCTCTCTCGCTGGGCTTCCAACGCTTTGGGATCAACGCTTGGATCAAGCAATCCGGTTAGCGCATCACCCGGCATGGCCTTGGCCATCAGAAAGACCAAAAGACTTAGTAAAAAGATCTGAGGGATCATTATGATAATTCTGCGTACTATCGTTTTCCACATATGGCCTTCAACCTTTCTGAGGTAGAGCTACTCGGTGAGTATCGGAAATGGATTGGAGCGAGTATGCAAGCCCTTCCTCATCAAAGAAATTTCGGTATGAATGTTCATACTCGGACTTGACCTGTTGACGGAAGGCTACCATTTCCTCTCGTTTGGTTGGGTCCATATCCGGAATGGCAGCAATCAGACGTTTGGTATAGATGTGTTGCGGATTCTCAAAAATATCATTCGTTGTACCTTGTTCCACATATCGACCTTTATACATAATTCCGATCTGATCACACATATGGCGGATGATGCCCAGATCGTGACTGATGAACAGATACGTCAGATTTAATTCTTTTTGAATCTCCTGCATAAAGTTAAGTACCTGAGCCTGTACTGATACATCCAGTGCAGAGACAGGTTCATCCGCGATAATCAGCTTCGGCTTCAGTGCAATAGCCCGTGCAATGCCGATCCGTTGCCGCTGCCCCCCTGAGAATTCATGCGGATACTTGTAGATGGACTCCGGACTCAGACCAACTTTTTCAAGTAATTCTCTTACTTGTCTTTTCTCCTCGGTCGCTGTCAGACGCTCATAGTTACGAAACGGCTCAGCGATGATATCGATAACCCGCTTCTTTGGATTCAGTGATGAATATGGGTCTTGGAAAATCATTTGTACATCCCGCTGAAGCTGCCTGTTTTTACGTCGCTCCGTAGCCAGATTTTTACCGTTAAACAGAATTTTTCCGTCAGTGACATGGTTCAGCCCAATAATGGCTCTACCTGTTGTCGTCTTGCCTGAACCTGATTCGCCAACCAGTCCATAAGTCTGTCCTTGTTCAATGGAGAAGCTCACATCATCAACAGCCTTTACACTGCCGATTTCCCGTTTAAGCAACCCCCCGCGAATCGGAAAGTGTATCTTGAGCCCTTCTACTTCGAGTAATGCCATTATGTTATTCCTCCTCCGCTTTGGTCAGGGAAATGAAAGTGCTGGTAACAGGTACACCGTACAAAGTGACCTGGTGCAATTTCATGCATCTGCGGGTTCTCTTCATGAGCCGATTCACTAATCCATGGAATTCTGGCTTTGAATCTGCACCCTTTGCGAGGAAGATTTTTGAGTGATGGTACGATGCCTTGGATAACATGTAATTTGGATCTTTCTTCAGACAGGGTGGGAATAGAATTCAACAATGAGCGGGTATATGGATGCTTCGCATCGTTCATCAATGTGAAGATATCTGCGATTTCAACAATTTCGCCTGCGTACATAACGGCAACGCGATCAGCCATCTCAGCCACAACACCCAAATCATGTGTAATCAGAATAATGCCTGCGTTAATTTCATTCTTCAGATCTCGGATTAGCTCCAGAATCTGTAGTTGAATGGTAACGTCAAGCGCCGTCGTTGGTTCATCGGCTATGAGTAGTTCTGGTTTGTTAGCAATCGCAATGGCGATGACAATTCTCTGTCTCATACCACCAGATAATTCGTGGGGATACTGCTTGTATATTTGTTCGGGACGTGGAATCCCTACCTGATTCAATAAGTGAATAACCTTCTCTCTCTTCTCTCTGGAAGACAGCTTAGACTGATGAAGTGTAAGGATCTCTTCAATCTGTTCACCAATAATCATTAGAGGGTTTAACGCAGACAATGGATCCTGAAAAATCATAGCCATTTCTTTACCGCGTAGCTTGTTCAACTTGTTTGGAGAGATGTTGGCAATATCTTGTCCTTTATAGAGAATCTGGCCTTCGATTTTTGCTTTGTTATGCAAGCCCATAAGAGAGAATGCAAAAGCACTTTTACCTGACCCGGATTCACCTACAATCGCCAACACTTCATTTTTTTTCACCTTAAGGTTAACGTGATCCACTGCTGCATAATAGTCATCTTCAATTCTGAATGATGTCGTTAGATTTCTGACTTCCAATAGCTCTGTATTCAAATCAATCACCCTAACCCCATAATTTCCGTAGATTGTATTCGTGTGTAGAGGAATGCATCCACTGTATATTTCCAAGTTCTTGAAGATAACGAACAATAGCTTATACAAAATACCAAATCATTAGGAGAAACTAGTTTAAGAGACTTATATTTAGACCATTGGTCAATTAATGTTGATAATTCCTAGTGGAATTATACAGCAAAATAATTAATGTAATCATACGTGTAATTTTAGCTAACGTCAATGCTTATTTTGAGATTTTTGGTATAAATGTTTTTTATAATACAGATTTGGATATTAGTAATATTATAAAGGCATATAGCAAGGATTTGGGGAGTTATTTTCATGTTTTTAGATGTGAGGTGCACATAGGCAATTGGTCAATTTAACATATACATAACATAATAGTTACATCAGTTGTATGTGTATCTCTTAATTAGGGTAGAGTTTCTTAAATTAACGTGAGGTAAATGTTACATTTAGTAGTGTTGATTATATCTCGAACTATAGCTGAAATTTATTCAATTGGAGCTACCATGCTTATATTTGAAATAATATGTGCGATCAAAGTAAAAAATCTAGTTATTATAGTATAGTTTTATTTATTTGCTTATGTAAAGACCAAATTGTCATCTTTTATCATTTATTTTACAAAAGAAAGAAAAAAGCCCTGCAAAATGCAGTGCTTAGTTAATATTTATTCATTTCATTGTATATAAACAATTGTTTTAGGAAGTTTTAGGAAGTTTCAGGAGGCCTTTTACCACGTTTTAACTCATTGATACTCAAGCCAAAATCCATCTGTAAGTGAGGATAGTCCGGAAAGTTAGCCCAGTCTCCACCCCAAGTGAAACCTAACTCTTTGGCGAGATCTACAACTTCCATCCAGTCTGCCTTGCCATTCCCGTTATCATCTCGCTCCATATCCCACACCACATCACCCTCAGGCGTCCTCAATGCAAAATCAATAGCTAATCCATAGTTATGATATGACTCACCACCACGCGCATTCGTAACGATATTACCTGCACTTGAGCGTCCTTGGTTGAATAGTGCGTCTTGCTCCTCAGAACTTCGGTAGCCGTGGGTAATAACCATCTCTATTCCTCGTCTCGCTGCCTTCCGTACCAATAATTTCTCATTCTCTGCTACCACAGGATGAAGGCCTGTGATCGGTACAACCTCTTGAATCGTTGTCCCGGGCCACATGTTATCTATATCACCTTTTTGCTGTAACCATACATATATAATGGAAAGTAAAAGAGTTGCTAGAATCCAGGTTTTCAGACTTCTCTTTTTTCTCTGTTTGCCTCTACGCTTTGATGTATTCATATCCACTCCTGGTGATTATTCTGAAATATAGCTATTTCTGCGAACTGAGCCTTTTCAGTAGATTAGACTCTATTATAATTCATTTGAGCCTTAAATGCTTCTATCACCATAGTTTTGGAATCTCAGATTAGCCAGAGTGAGCATGTTATTTTATTGTATAAATACAAAAAAGCAGCCGGCTATGAGCCGACTGCTTCGTATGCAAGCTGAGTATATACTACTCAGTTGTGTATGGCAATAATGCGATTTGACGGGAGCGTTTGATTGCAATCGTCAGCATGCGTTGATATTTAGCGCTAGTACCTGTTACACGGCGTGGCAAAATTTTTCCACGTTCGCTGATAAATTTACGAAGCAAGTCCGTATCTTTATAATCGATGTGAGTAATTTTGTTAGCTGTGAAGAAGCACACTTTACGACGTTTATTACGGCCGCCACGACGTGCCGGTCTTTTATCGTTGTCTCCGCCTTCTCTTTGCTTGAAGCCCATGCTTTTCAGTCCTTTCCTATCATGTAACCCATATCTCCGAAGAGTATCAGCTCATGTTAAAATGGCAAATCATCATCCGATATATCAATCGGTTTTCCGTCATCAGAAAAAGGATCCTGATTGTTGCTACGCGAATTATTGTTATTGTTCGCGCGTCCGCCGCCTCCATAAGAAGGCTCTTCACGCATTGGTTGCCCACCGCCGCCACCGCTATTATCACGGTTAGCTGACTCCAAGAAACGAACATTATCAGCAATAACTTCGGTCACGTATACACGTTTTCCTTCGTTATTCTCGTAGTTCCGTACTTGAATGCGTCCTTCGACTGCAGCCAGACGTCCTTTGCGCAAATAGTTTGCACAGGTCTCGGCAAGCTGTCTCCAGGTTACGACCGGAATGAAATCGGCTTCCCTTTCTCCTCCTTGGCTTGTAAACGGTCTGTCCACTGCCAAAGTAAATTGCGTAACTGCTACTCCTGCTGGAGTGTAACGCAACTCAGGATCCCGGGTTAACCGTCCGATCAGAATGACACGGTTCAACAATGTAATCCCCTCCTTCAGAGCGTATTGGTGCGTTAATCACGAGTTGTCTTAAGCAGACTTAACGTCGTTGGTAATGAGATAACGAATTACTTCGTCAGAAATCTTCATGAGACGCTCAAGTTCAGTTACAACTGCTGGTTCAGCAGTGAAATGTACCAGAACATAAAAACCATCACGGAATTTCTTGATCTCATACGCAAGACGGCGTTTACCCATAACGTCGTGAGCTGTAACTTCACCACCGCCGTTGGAGATGATGCCTTGGAATTTATCGACTGTAGCTTGAACAACTTCTTGCTCAATGTCAGGACGAATAATGTACATCACTTCATATTTGCGCATAATTTTCACCTCCTTATGGACTCTGGCCCTCAATCCAGGTTGAGAGCAAGGAACGAGCACAAACTCGAACTATATTAATATAACAAATACCGAGTCAAAGTGCAAGCAAACGTTCCCTGTACATATTGGCACATGATCAGCCCGGCTATGGAGCACACTACAAAAGCAACAAAGTAACATAATCTGCAGAGGAGGTTTTATCATGGGTGAAAAAACCGAGTTTGAACCAGGAGACAAAGCCCCAAACGATGGAGAGTACACGGAAGTTGGGGAAAAAAGCTTTGTCACGGAAATTCAGAATCCAAAGCGGGTTACACTGCAAAAAGGTGAAGCATTTCCCGAAACAAGCAATCAAAATCGTAAGTGGAAGAAGCTGACCAAAGCCCGCGTCCATTAATCGCAATACTTTTTTCACAATCCATGTATACAATACGGAATAAAGCACATAATACAATTAGGCGGTGCACGAGAGAGGTGTGGTTCCGTTGGACAACGAAGCCGATCATTCGCTGTTGGAGATTCATCACGTAATTTAAGAAGCAAGTGGTTATGTGTTGTAAGGCCCTTCGTCTGAAGCACGCGTATTGCTACGTGCAGTACACCAAGTTTCTGATTGTTACGACCGATTGTTTCCTAACAAACAAATGCACCGCCGGATAAAGAGCCCTTCGGGGCTCTTTATTTTTCGACTTTAATCATTGTTGCTGTATCTGATATGGATACGTGTTCAATACATATTCGATAAAACGTTATACCAAAAAAGACTTCCCTAATGGGAAGTCTTATTAACGATCTTTTTTATAAAACTCAATGTGTATTGAGTAAATTGTAAATGAAGTGGCGGAAAGGGTGGGATTCGAACCCACGCACGCTGTGACACGCCTAACTGATTTCGAGTCAGCCCCCTTGGGCCTCTTGGGTACCTTTCCGCAGCAATATTGATTATAGCATGATCATTTACAGAACGCAACACTCATGCGGGGCCTGCATGTAAACGTTATTTTGAGCACCCTGCCCCTATTATTTTCAAGGTCATGATTCAGTGGACTCTTCGGCTGAGCGCAGTACTTTCTTCATGTTTTTCTCGAATTTTGCTCTTGGAATCAATACGCTATGTTTGCAACCGACACACTTGATCCGAATATCCATACCCATACGAATGATCTCCATTTCATTACTGCCACAGGGATGCTGCTTCTTCATCTGCACGATATCCCCAAGCTGGAAACTTTTACGCTCCACCTGTGCCATCCCCCTCATCTTTATCCAAAGCTGCTGCCTGTTCCAATGCTGCTTGATGACTCATCTCACGATACTCCAGCGTTTTTTTCACATCGCCCTGAATCTGACGTTCCACAGAAGCACGGGAGTTGGGCATACATTCAGCTACGATCCTCACCACATACTCTGATGTGGACATCGACTGTATACCGAGCACATCCGGCACCTTCACAATATTTAGGTCACGCTCTTCGATTCCGACCAAAGATTTCTTCACCAGATGTACCGACTCATCGAGAGTTAAGTCCGCCTTCATCGGTATATCCACTACAGCCAGCGAATTCGACATGGAGTAGTTCGTTACACTTGCAATCGTCCCGTTCGGGATAATGTGCACCTCACCTTGCCAGCTGACCAGTTTGGTTGTTCTAAGTCCGATCACCTCAACCGTTCCCTTGTAGGTTCCCGTCTGTATAACATCCCCCACAGCGAACTGGTCCTCCAATATAATGAAGAAACCCGTAATCACATCCTTGACCAGACCCTGTGCACCGAAACCAATGGCAAGTCCCAGCACACCGGCACTCGCGAGTAGCGGTCCAACTTGGATATTGATCTCAGATAACAGTAGCAGAATCATAATAAAATTACATGTTATGGAGGTCGCATTTTTCAACAGTTCCCCTACAGTTACGAATCTGCGCGGATTTACGCGAATCTTGCCTTCCTGCTTGCGTTCCATGGAACGATCTATAATGCGATATACCACCTTAATAACAATACGGGTGATGATAAAAATAATGATGATCCGAATTGAGCTGAACATAATGTTAAGCCACATATCGGGATCTGCAATTCTGTTCCAGACTTTATCTGTCCAACGAAGGGCTTCATTCAAAGCACCAGTGGTGTCACTACTTCCTCCTTGAGCAAATTGAAATGGCAACATCCGGCATGCCTCCTCTACATCGGTATGTTATCATAGCTGTCTTCTGTTTTGAAATAGATGCCCCGGATCTCTACGAACTCGTTACGAATGATCTTTTGCACTCGCTCCAGATCCTCTTTTGGAAACTGGATACATAGCGCACACCCTGCTGTAATTTCTTTTGGCGTAGGGAACAAATCAATCTCTATCTCCGCAAACTCCAGCAGCATTTCAGCACGCAGGGCCTGCTGGGTTGAATCAAATGCAATCAGCATCCAATCATTAATCCATTCGTCCATGTCCGGCTCCTTTCGCCATACGTTTAACCTTGGAGAAAAAGCTTGTCCTCGTGAAGTATAAAACGCTCTACCTTTCCATATACTGTTACTACTATTCCAAGGGAAAGGATAGATCCTATGAATCCTACTTCGCGTTCCTTTTCATCACAAGACATGACCAGTTTAAAAATCCCCCATACCGATCCAGGCATTCACTCCGCCATTACCCATCGGTTGATGTTCCATCTCTATAAAGCCCATTCTCTGCAAAATGTAGTGATCGTCTGCATCGGCACTGATCGCTCAACAGGCGACTGCCTTGGTCCTCTGGTCGGATCAGCCCTTTCCAAGTGGGACAGCCCTTTATTCCATCTCTATGGTACCTTGGATGAACCCGTCCATGCGATGAACCTGCAGGATACACTTCACAATATACAAAAAACACACCATAACCCTTATGTGATTGGCATTGATGCCTGTCTAGGACAATCATCCAGTGTAGGATGCATTCAAGTCGTCAATGGCCCACTCAAACCAGGTGCGGGAGTAAATAAAGAATTACCGCCGGTCGGCGATATCCATCTGACAGGTATCGTTAACGTCGGCGGCTTTATGGAATACTTTGTTCTACAGAACACACGGCTCAGTCTCGTTATGCGCATGTCCGAGATTATATCCAGCAGTCTGTATTCGGCCATTCGGGAATGGCATACACGTTCTACTCTGCTTGCTGTGCCAGAGTAATAGCTTCCTTTTCCTCTGGGGACAGAGTATACGCGGACTCTCCCCCTTTAAGAGGTTTTGCATATACATAAGAACCGTCACGGTTATATATCCCCGTAAGGATCATGCCATCCTGGCTGTCGTTAATCATAGCCATGGAGAAGCTCAGATCACTGCCATGCTCTCCATAGGCATTGTACCTTTTCACGCCAACTTTACCTTGAATGCGGGTCAGCTTTTGCATGACAACTTGCAGCTGATTCGTTTGCAGTTTGTGTTCATCCTCAATGCTGTCCATCTGAATTTTCAGATTAATCAGCAATGACTCCAGGTCCTCTACTCCACTGCCAGCCATCATG
The DNA here is from genome assembly GCF_038595085.1 of Paenibacillus sp. FSL R5-0749. NCBI lineage: Bacteria > Bacillati > Bacillota > Bacilli > Caryophanales > Paenibacillaceae > Paenibacillus > Paenibacillus sp. FSL R5-0749. The sequence continues at coordinate 6,744,654 of NZ_CP152005.1, forward strand.
GCTTCATATTTACGTTTAAACTTTCGTAACTTTGCTCCTTGAGCAATACTCACAATCAGCAAGATCACCGTAAGTAATGCCATTCCGCCAATAATCCATAACAGCTGTTCCAGAATCAGCTCGTTTAATTCAGCCATGTAAGTGCAACTACCCCTCTATATTTTTGATCAGATTAACGTCTGTCTGTAATATTATCATTTATTATAAATCAACCCGATATCCCTAAGCTTAATCACACAGCAGCACACTACCAAATGAGTTCAACATTTCAACTATAATCTAGTCTGCCCCCGTCAATTCCAACACTGCCTTAACGAGCGCATCCACATCTTCTCGAGTTGAATTGTATCCCACACTTGCCCTTACTGCTCCGGTAGCGGTTGTACCAGCAGATTCATGTGCAAGCGGTGTGCAATGAAAACCGGAGCGAACCGCAATCCCGTAATTCCGATCTAATCGGAAGGCGAGTTGTGCTGAATCATACCCATCCACAGTAAAAGATACCAATCCAGTACGTGGCTGTCCAATCTCTGGACCAAGCATGCGAATACCCTTAACCGATGACAAACCGTCCATCATATGTTGGGTCAGTTCCCACTCATGCTGGTAGATAAACGTTGGTGTCATTTCCAGTACGTGCTTCACGCCCGCATTCAACCCTGCGATCCCGACTGTATTGGGTGTCCCCGCTTCATACCGATCAGGACGCACCTTGGGCTGCTCCAGAGCTTCTGATTGACTTCCTGTGCCCCCATGAAGCAAAGGCTCTATATCGAGCTCAGGAGCAATGTATAAGCCTCCTGTACCCTGAGGACCAAGCAGTCCCTTATGCCCTGGAAAAGCCAACATATCAATGCCCAGTTGTTGTACATTCACAGGCATAACCCCAGCACTCTGAGCCGCATCTACCAATAAAATCGCCAGATGTTTACGACACAGAAGCGAAATTTCTCCAATAGGAAGAATACTGCCAAGCAGATTCGAACTATGTGTACATACCACCAATCTAGTATTAGAACGAAACATACGTTCCATTTGCATCAGATCAATGGCTCCTGAAGCATCAACAGGTACATAATCAATCTCCACATTTCGGAGTCTGCGCATGTACTCCAATGGACGTCTAACTGAGTTATGTTCAGCCATGGTGGCAATCACATGATCGCCTTCCTTGAGCGAACCTTGAATAGCCAGATTCAAGGCTTCTGTCGTATTTGATCCGAAGGCAATATCATTCGCATTTTTGATTCCAAAAATATCAGATACAGATTTTCTCGCCTCGAACAGTACACGACTTGCTTGAACAGCCATTCGGTGGCTTCCTCTGCCCGGATTAGCCCCTGCAATCTCCATGGCATTCAGCATCGAATCACCGACAGCAGGTGGTTTGGGCCAAGATGTTGCTGCATGATCCAGATAGATAATTCCCTCCACCTCACAACCACCTCTGTCCCTAAAATTAATAATTCGCCTACACGTACTACGTATATGACCCTGTAAACAAAGAATGACATATCGTTTCTCCATGGTACAGAGGCGATATGTCATGACATGAGTAAGCCCCGCATGTTGTTAATGAATCTTGGACCGACTGTTATTGTAACAATTCCAATAGCCGTTCCAGATCCTGTTGACTGTAGTAGTTGAGCTCAATTTTACCTTTATCTTTATTGTGCTTGATTTTCACTGTTGTTTTGAAACGTTCACGCAGAGATTCTTCCAACGTATCAATAAATGGATCTTTCTTTTTCAATTTTGACTTGGCTTTAGCCTCACCTGTTTTGGAACGATCCAGTTGTTGAACAGCTTCCTCCAACTCACGTACACTCCATTGCTGATCAATGGTTTGTTTGGCAAGCTGCTTCACTACAACCTCATCTTTAATACCTACGATGGCACGTGCATGTCCCATGGATAATGTTCCACGTGAAACATGGTCCTTCACTTCTTCCGGCAAGGATAACAGACGCAAGAAGTTAGCGATGTGAGAACGTGATTTACCTACTTTTACAGATAACTCTTCCTGAGTCAACGCGAATTGATCCATTAACCCTTGATAAGCAACTGCAACTTCCATCGCATTCAGATTCTCCCGTTGCAGGTTCTCGATCAATGCAATCTCCATTACCTGCTGGTCACTGAAGTTGCGGACTACGGCCGGTACAGTGGCATTACCACAATATTGTGATGCTCTGAACCGTCGCTCTCCAGCAATAATCTCATAACCTCTTAATACAGGACGAACTATAATAGGTTGTATGACACCATGCTGACGAATAGACTCAGCCAGTTCATGGATTGCGCCCTCATCAAATACTTTACGTGGTTGATAGGGGTTAGCCCGCAGTTGACTAATCGGGATTTCTACGACTTTATCATCGTCATTAATTGAAAGCGAAGGAATGAGGGCATCAAGGCCTTTTCCAAGCCGCTTACTCATAAGAAATCACTTCCTTTGCGAGCTCTAAATACACTTCCGCCCCTCTTGAACGAGGATCATACGTGATAATGGATTGACCATGAGATGGCGCTTCACTAAGCCGTACGTTACGCGGAATAATCGTTTGATATACTTTTTGTTGAAAATACTTTTTCACTTCTTCAATAACCTGTATCCCCAGATTGGTCCGTGCATCAAACATCGTTAGCAATACTCCTTCAATCTGCAGGGATGTATTCAGATGTTTCTGTACCAAACGAACCGTATTAAGCAATTGACTTAATCCTTCAAGTGCATAGTACTCACACTGAATCGGAATGATCACCGAGTCGGAAGCGGTTAACGAATTGATCGTCAACATGCCAAGGGATGGTGGGCAATCGATCAGTATGTAATCATAGTTTTTTTTCACCATGGCGAGTGATTTTTTCAGGCGAACTTCCCGTGATATCGTGGACACCAATTCAATCTCGGCTCCGGCAAGCTGAATCGTTGCAGGTATGATATGAAGGCCTTCAATCTGAGTCTCCACAATCGCTTCTTGAGGAGGAACCTCATTAATGATGACATCATATATACAATTAGCCACATCTGCTTTATTGATTCCAACTCCGCTGGTTGTATTCCCCTGAGGGTCAATATCGACAAGCAATACTCTTTTCCCGAGTGAAGCCAGTCCTGCACCCAAGTTAACAGATGTCGTCGTTTTCCCCACACCGCCCTTTTGATTTGCTACGGCCATAATCTTAGACAATTACTTCACCTCAAATAAAATAGGAGTCTTTTCTTGTAGGTTGTGAGATATTGTTAACAAAAAGCAGGTGGCTATCGTCCACACAAACAACAACTACCGTTCCATCACTATACCGACCTTTAAAATGTCAGACCTGTCTTGCTTTATAGACATAAAAAGCGGCCCATTGCCGCCATAAGCTTCAATTATTTACGTTTGGGAATATGGATAACGATCTCATAATGATCCTCATGGTCTGCTTCTTTTGTTTTGATATCCAGACCAGAGCCAGTTACCATATCAATGGATTGGCGAATCGTATTCAGTGCAAGTCTAACGTCCTTGGTAAAGGAAATACGTTTGGATTTTTTGATCTTGGAAGATTCCTTATAAAAGGCAACACGTGCCTCTGTCTGTTTCACGTTCAATTCTTTCTCAATAATCTCACCGAGCAACTTCATCTGCAGTTCTTCCGTATCGAGAGAAAGTAATGCTCTTGCATGGCGTTCAGAAATTTTGCGTTCCATCAATGCAGCCTTAATGCCATCCGGTAGCTGTAACAACCGGATTTTGTTGGCAATGGTTGACTGGCTTTTGCCGAGTCGTTGCGCAAGACTTTCCTGTGTCAGCTGATGCAAGTCGATCAGCTTCTGATAAGCGACGGCTTCTTCAATTGAAGTCAATCCTTCACGCTGCAGGTTCTCAATCAGTGCAATGGATGCGGCCTGAGAATCGTTGAATTCACGCACAATAGCCGGAATCGTATCCAAACCCAGTTTTCGAACTGCACGCCAGCGACGTTCCCCGGCAATAATCTCATATGATCCATTTCGCACGCGAACGACAATAGGCTGAATGACGCCATGTGTTTTGATCGTCTGCAACAACTCATCAATTTTATCATCATCAAAAATAGTACGGGGTTGATATGGGCTGCTCACAATTTCATTAACCGGAATCTGTTTGATCTCATCTCCGTTATTGCGCTCCGCCAAACCAAACAACTTCGAAAATTGTTCTTTCATTCCGCAGATTACCACCTAGTTTCGTAATAGCTCCCGCAGTCTTTGCAGGTGCTTCTTATTCAATAAGCGACCCTTCAATTGCATCGTTCTTGGAATAAGTTTTGCCTTTCATAATGCTTTCTGTCATGCAACATCGAACGCATATCCATCTATCTATACATATAATCTATGATCACTGTAACCCAGGATCGGATACTTCTATTCTATCATCTTTTCTATCATAATCCTATGCTTACCTATTCTTTAAACTCTGCTAATTTTCCTGCTTTTTCTTTGTGAATATTGGAAATATGACGACTGGCACACATTCAATTAGCGAAAATGTTTATGAGCTACTGTGCATGGAATTTATCATTAGAGGTTCTTTTGGAAATATGTAAAATGCCTTGTCTGTGATGTTAACTAAACCTTTCCTTTTAAAAACAAAAAAAAGAAGATGTTTCACGTGAAACATCCTCTTAATACGTGTTTACAATCTATTTAGTTATGACTGATTACACAGCCATCACAATACTATACCAGTGGCGTCTTCATTGGAGTGCCTGGTTTGCGTGGATACTTATATGGTGTCTTATCAAATTTCTGAATCAGGATGATATGACGCTCTGATTCTTCAACCGGTAGCTGAAATGGATGAACAGCCTTAACCCGTCCTTTCAGCTGATTGAAGCTGAATTCCGCCTCTTTCATTTCCTCACGCGGGTCTCCGCCCTTCATTGCAGCGAATATTCCACTTTTACGAACAAAAGGAAGACAGAATTCATTCAGCACAGCCAGCTTGGCTACCGCACGCGCCGTAACGAGATCGTAGCTGTCACGATATCCTTCTTTGCGTCCAATCTCTTCAGCACGTCCATGAACCAACTCCACGTCTGTCAGGCCAAGGATATCTACCACATGCTGTAGAAAGCCAATCCGTTTATTCAACGAATCAATGATCGTAAGCTTAATGTGAGGGAAACAGATTTTCAGTGGCAATCCAGGAAAACCTGCTCCAGAACCAATGTCAGCCAGCTTATTCACTTTGGTCATGTCAGTATAAAAAGCCAGTGATACTGAATCATAGAAATGCTTGGTATACACTTGCTCACGATCCGTGATTCCAGTCAGATTCATCTTTTCATTCCAGGATACCAATTCCTGATAATACAACTCGAATTGCTCCAACTGGAGTTCTCCCAGCTCTAATCCATGTTTCTTTAAGCGCCGCTGCAGTTGCTGTTGAATATCGTCCATTATTGTCCCCTTGCTGCGGTTACACGGTTATAATGCTCCAGGTAGACCAACAGAATGGAGATGTCGGCAGGAGTAACTCCAGCAATACGAGAAGCCTGACCAATCGAGATTGGACGAATCATAGCGAGCTTCTGCTTGGCTTCCATAGCAAGACCATGAATCTCATCATATACGATGGTGTCCGGAATTTTCTTTTTCTCCATCTTTTGCAAACGTTCCACGTGGATCAATTGTTTCTCAATATAACCCGCATATTTAATTTGTATTTCGACTTGTTCTTTCATATCTGCTGTCAGTTCTACCTCAGATGGTGAAAGTTGTTCAATCAGTTCATACCCCAGTTCCGGGCGACGTAGCAAGGTAAGCAACGTACTGCCATCCTGAATAGGTGTAGATCCGTACTCTTCTAACTTCGCGTTCACTTCAACCGGGCGAGCTTTAGCCACTTTCAGACGTGCGACTTCCTGCTCGACTTTCGCCTTTTTATCCAGGAATTTCGCATAACGATCATCTGGGATCAGACCAATGTCATGTCCGATTTCCGTCAAGCGCATATCTGCATTATCATGACGAAGCAGCAGACGATATTCAGCACGCGAAGTCAACAGACGATACGGTTCATTCGTACCCTTCGTTACCAGATCATCAATCAGCACGCCAATATATCCTTGGGAGCGATCAAGCACAATCGGCTCTTTATCTTGTACTTTGCGTGCTGCATTAATGCCAGCCATAACGCCTTGTCCAGCCGCTTCTTCATAACCGGATGTACCATTAATCTGACCTGCTGTGAACAGACCTGGCAGACGTTTGGTTTCAAGTGATGGCCACAATTGTGTAGGTACCATTGCATCATATTCAATCGCATAACCGTTACGCATCATTTCCACTTTTTCCATACCTGGAATGGAGCGCAGAACCGCAAGTTGAACATCTTCCGGCAGACTTGTAGATAGTCCCTGCACATAATACTCGGATGTATTTTTGCCTTCCGGCTCGAGGAAAATCTGATGTTTAGGTTTGTCACTAAACCGAACAATTTTATCCTCAATGGATGGACAATAACGCGGTCCAGTCCCTTCAATTACCCCCGAAAACATCGGTGCGCGATGCAGATTATCATTAATAATCTGATGTGTTTCCACAGATGTATACGTCAACCAGCAAGGCAGCTGCTCATTATCGGAAGATTCTGTTTCATAGGAAAAGAACTTCGGCTCATCATCGCCAGGCTGAATTTCGGTTTTGCTAAAATCAATCGTATCCTTATGCACACGTGGTGGTGTACCTGTTTTGAAACGAACCAGATCAAAGCCCAGTTCACGCAGATGCTCTGACAATTTAAGAGATGGTTGTTGATTGTTCGGTCCACTCTCATACATCAGCTCACCCATGATCACTTTGCCGCGCAAGTATGTGCCTGTCGTCAGAACGACTGCTTTGGCCCGATACTCTGTTCCCGTCTGAGTCACGACGCCTACACATTTTCCGTCTTCAACAATCAGGCGATCAACCATACCTTGACGCATCGTCAAATTACGTTCATTCTCCATTGTTTCCTTCATTTTATGCTGATAGGAGAATTTATCTGCCTGAGCACGAAGCGCATGAACAGCAGGCCCTTTACCTGTGTTAAGCATCCGCATCTGAATAAAGGTTTTATCGATATTCCGTCCCATTTCTCCACCAAGAGCATCAATCTCACGCACGACATGTCCTTTCGCCGGTCCCCCAATGGATGGGTTACAAGGCATAAAGGCCACCATATCCAGATTAATCGTAATCATTAGTGTTTTGGACCCCATACGAGCTGCGGCCAGTGCGGATTCCACACCAGCATGCCCTGCACCAACGACGATTACATCATAACTGCCGCCATCAAAAGCCATTCCCGTTTACCCCCTTGTTATGAAAACAAAATACTTCTAACCGTTCATCGGAACTTGCATTCCTATCTATATGAAACCAACACGTAATGGCTACAACATCATTCCATCCTTTGACAACAGGCAGAAATTGTACCTTTCCATCATACACTACGATTCAAGTCAATCCGCAGTATATTTTTTTTACTTTCCTAGACAGAACTGGGAGAAAATCTGATCAATTAATGCATCATGTGCTGTATCTCCAACAATCTCGCCCAAATGCTCCCACGCCAAACGAACATCAATCTGAATCATATCAATCGGAACGAACTGATCTGCTGCTTCATAGGCATCCACCAGGGACTGCTTTGCTTTTTTGAGCAACGCTATATGACGCACATTGCTGACATAGGTCAGGTCTGCCGACTCCAGTTTACCACTGAAAAATAGCGTAGAGATGGCATCTTCCAGTCGATCTACACCCAGATCATCTTTCACTGACATCGGTACAAGCCGTTCTTCCGGAATGTAACGAAGCAGCACGTCACGTTCTACCTGTGGCGTTAAGTCCATTTTATTCATAATGATTATCGATTGTCTACCGCGGATTTGTTCCAATAATTCAATCTCATCCGGATGAAGTGGCTCCGCAGCATTTACGACCATTAAGATCAGATCGGCTTCACTTACCGCGGAACGTGAACGTTCTACCCCGATCTTCTCAACAACGTCCATGGTTTCCCGAATTCCTGCCGTATCAAGCAACTTCAGCGGGATATTATTAATCGTAATAAACTCCTCGATTACATCACGAGTTGTTCCTGGAATGTCCGTAACAATAGCTCGATTATCTTGCGCAAGTGTATTCATCAATGAGGATTTACCTACGTTAGGTCGTCCAACGATCGCCGTCGTGATCCCTTCTCGCAGGATCTTTCCTTGTTCTGCTGTAGTCAACAATTTATCAATTTCAGTCATAACCTGACTGGACTTTTCTTTAATAAAATCAGACGTTAACGATTCCACATCATGCTCTGGATAATCAATATTCACTTCAATATGAGCCAATGTTTCTACCAAAGTATAGCGTAGATCACGCAGTTTGGAGGACAGTTTACCTTCAACCTGTTTCAATGCAACCGAGAAAGCCCGGTCCGATTTGGAACGGATAAGATCCATGACACCTTCAGCCTGAGACAGGTCAATCCGCCCATTCAGGAAAGCACGCTTCGTAAACTCACCGGGTTCAGCCAGACGAATATCAAGCTGCAACAGCAGGTCCATGACCCGTTTTACCGACACCACGCCGCCATGCGCACTAATCTCCACGACATCTTCGGTTGTGAACGACCGAGGTGCTCGCATGACTGTGACCAGCACTTCCTCGATCTTCTCGCCGCTCGCCGGATCTATAATATGACCATAATGAACCGTATGGGATGCTGCCTGAGTTAAAGGGGTTTTGCTGCGGAAAATCTTTTCCGTCTCCGACACTGCTTCCGGGCCGCTGACCCGGATCACGGCGATACCCGCCTCTCCAACAGCCGTTGATATCGCTGTGATCGTATCACTGATCATGGTTATCTCTCCTTGCTCTATTTTAAAATTGCCGTCCCTCGGGGAACGCCATATCCATTTTCAAATCTATTAATGATATAACATATGACATGTCACTTATCGTATTAAGTTCTCTCTTTACTTGTTTCTACACACCTTACCAAATTGCTTCTGTACGAAAAAAGCAATGGCTTCTGCACCGGGCAGGAAGCCATTGCGTCTTCAATTTCGTGTTATTTCGTCGTAATAACCACACGCCGATTAGGCTCCTCACCCTTACTTAATGTCTTAATCTGCGGGTGGTTTTGCAGTTTAGCATGAATGACTTTTCGTTCGAGCGGAGGCATTGGCTCCAGTACAACTTCCTTGCCGGTACGGATGGCTTGTCCAGCCAACCGTTCAGCCAGATCCTCCAGCGTCTTCCGCCGACGTTGACGGAAATTCTCCGCGTCGAGCACAATTCGAACAAAGCTTTCCGAGTATCGGTTCGCTACAATGTTCGTTAGATACTGAAGCGCATCCAGCGTCTGTCCACGTCTGCCAATAATCATGCCCAGATCTTCTCCGGCAATATTGAAGATATGTCCATCCCGCTGTTTTTTGATATGCACTTCAACATCCAGTCCCATACCTGCTGCGACCTCTTTCAAGAAAGCAGCCGCTTCTTCATAGGGATTTTTAGCTGCGATATCCTCAAGTAATGCATCAACTTCAGGTTGGTATGCAGCTGGCTTGATCGGCTGTGGGACAACATCTGGTACAGGCAACAATTTCACTTCTACTTTGGCCGCCCTCACCCCGAACAAACCCAGGAATCCTTTTGACGGCTGCTCTAACACTTGTATCTCGACCTTGTCCCGACTTACGCCAAGCTCAGTCAATCCTTGGTTTACAGCATCTTCAACGGTTTTTCCTGACGTAATGACTTTGGTCATTTCGATTTTTTGGCCCCTTTCGACCCTTTTCCAGAGACGGTCGCTTTGCCACCGTTTTTGCGTTTAGCTCCATTTTTGGAAGAGCTATTCTGCTTCACGTTGACCTCAGCCACGATTTTATCATTATTCCGGTAAAGGAAATAGTTTTGCACGATCGTGTAGATGTTACTGTAGAACCAGTACAGCGGAAGTGCTGAAGGGAACTGGTAAGACATCACGAAGATTAAAATTGGGTATACCCACAGCATGAACTGCATCGGTCCCACTTGCTGTGCAGGGTTCATACGCATCATCATCCATGTTTGAATGAATGTAGTGATCGCAGCCAGCACTGGCAAAATAAACAGGTGATCCGGTTCTCCGAGCTGGAGCCACAAGAAATCATGGGTTCTCAGACTGGAGTTTCCATAAATTGAGTTATAAAGTGCGATGTAAATCGGCATCTGAATGATAAGCGGCAGACAACCGGCCATCGGATTAACTTTGTTCTCTTGAAACAACTTCATTGTTTCTTGCTGAACTTTCTCAGGTGTATCTTTATACTTCGCTTGAATCTCCTTCAGTTGCGGCTGAATTGCCTGCATGGCTTTGGAGCTACGGACCTGTTTCATTGTTAATGGTAAAATCAATGTCCGAACAATAAGCACCATTACGAGGACAGCCAGTCCATATTCACCGTTAAACCAGTTGGCGAATGTATCGAGCGCTAGTGAAAACCAATATACAACATTACTTTGCCAGAATGAGCCACTGTTCTTCAGATCTTCCGTAGTAACCCCGGCTCCTTGTGGAGTACATCCGGCGAGTACGGTGACCATTGCAATGACTGCAATGAGGAGAATCCACTTCCCCTTTGATGTCTTCAATCGCGACACTTCATAACCCCTCTCTTAACCATTCCATTCCACCGTAAATCATACCATAATTAGGAGGACAAATAAACCGAAGCTTACCGCTTACTTGACTTCAAAAGTGAGCCCTTGCGCATCGCATGGAGCAGGCTTTTTTCCATTTCCTTATAGGGCATGTCCAGCGCACCTTTTCTGACGATAAAAATCAGATCCATCTGCGTAACGATCTCATGTTCATGATGACGAACAATTTCCTTAATCATGCGTCTCATCCGGTTGCGTACGACAGCGTTTCCGATTTTCTTGCTGCAGGATACACCGACCCGGAATTGTTCCGTATCTTTACGGCGGCAGCCATACACCACGAATTGATGATTGGCAAACGATTTTCCATACCGGTATACGCGGCTAAAGTCCGCCCGGTTTCGTAGACGCAGTCTTTTATACACGGCACTTCTCCTTGCTGTTCTCCATCATTCTTATTGACGGAGGCCTCATTACTGATTTAGTATAGGCTTTCTTGAATGACGGTAAACCGTCTTGGCGACAACTTCATTTGGACGAATTGTTGATCGGCTAATTGAACCGCATAATCATTCATCCGGGATAATTGTTACTCGGCCAAATGAAACGAAACAACATTCATCCTTATATAAAGGTAAGTTTTCGTAAAATGGAAAACTCACTCCACATACATCGTGTGTGTTCAGTACTTTTTCGCAGACCTTTCAGACCTGATCTGTACCAGCATCCAGTCTGAATTGAGCTCATTAAGAAAAAAAAGACCACCTCGGTGGTCTTCAATGCATTAAGCACTCAGGTTTTTACGGCCTTTAAGGCGACGTGCGGCCAAAATTTTACGGCCGTTGCTCGTGCTCATTCTTTTCCGGAAACCATGAACTTTTTTACGTTTGCTAACGTTCGGTTTGAATGTAGGTCTCAATGTATTGCACCTCCTCACAAGGAAATACTTATGTGATGAATCACTTTCATCTTCACAGAAAACACCTTTATATATTTAACCATGTCCACCTGCAAAAGTCAACTGCAAGACGCACAGCTTCTCCCTCTTTTATATATCCTCCCAGCTGACCCAAAGTAATGACCACAATCCCTTCATTTGAATCTCATTACCAAGCCTAGAAGAGAGTCCTGAAAGTTATCCCCAGACCCTGATCAGAACACCATATTTCATCATTTATAGTTATCCACACCCTCCAATGCCCGCTATCTCCTTTATTCCATTCTGTTTGAAGTTATTCACATGTGGATAATGATTATAGGTTATTGATATTGCCGAATTTCAATCATGTTGTATCCGCTTCAATTATGGTTTACAAGCTTTTGAGAAAGGTGTAGGATAAAAATCACATCTTGTATACAAGTATATGGATGGAGCTAGTTACTTACCTGCCTTTAGTAGTCCTTTGAAAAAAACATTAGCCGTTAGCTTGCAGCTTGCAAACTATGGATTGAACTGAAATGTCCAGTCCGCAAAATAGTTATGTTATGATCAGTAATGAACTGATTATTATTAATAGGAGCGTTAGCCATATGCTATTTCCTTCTTCCTGGCTTCAAGGGGCTTCCCGTGGTGAAGCCATAGCCTGCGAATTAAGGCTGCGGATCATCAGTGGTACCCTTCGTCCTGGAGAGATTTTGTCGGAAAATCGAATTGCGGCTGATTTTGACAGCAGTCGTTCACCTGTTCGTGAAGCGTTACGAACATTGTCCAATGAAGGCCTTATTCGGCTTGAACGGATGGGTGTCGTTGTTATTGGACTACGAATCAAGGATGTCGAAGAATTGTATGATGTCCGTTTCCTTATTGAAAGTTTTGTACAGCAGCGACTCGCAGGTGATGTTCCAGCGTCATTAATCACCCAGCTGCGTAACGTAATCGACAAAATGCAACTCGCCGGACGACATCAGGACGCTGTCGAATTCGCCTATCAGGACCTCGTTTTCCACGAAACGATTATTGAAGCCGCCCAGCATTCCCGTATTTCACATCTATGGAAGAGTATTCGATATGTTGTGATGACCGTTATGCTGCTCACGACGCGCAGAGTATTCGTTCAAGGCGAGCAGAAAGTAAGCGCTGTAATTGAGAAACACCGGTTGCTCGTTGAAGCACTTGAATCCGGCGACAAAATGCTCATTCAGGCTGGAGTCCGCACGTATTTCCAGGATTCCGGTAAAACCCTGCACGAAAGCTTTGATTCCTAAAAGGAGCAGGGCGTTTGCAATCATATCCGCTGTGAATGATTGCGGCTCAACTTGTCGACAAGTATACAAAATGCGATTTTGTTTCACTTTGGGCATGATAAAACTAGATTTCTCGCCAAAACCTTTTTCAAGTACCGGCACGAATAAGATTGTTGACGTAAATTTCACTTGTAAGCGTTCTATATCAGAAATAAAGGAGCACATAACATCATGAGCACTCTTTTTGGACTTTCCCACAACGCAACATTATTGGTTTGGACGTTAATTGCGATCGTTTTTCTAATCGTCTTGATTTCCAAGTATAAATGGAATCCCTTCATCACCCTGCTGTTGTCCGCATTAATGCTCGGTTTGCTTACAGGTATGAAACCTGCCGATGTGATCTCTTCCATTACCGGGGGACTTGGCGGCACACTTGGAACCATTGCAATTGTTATTGCTCTTGGTACGATGCTTGGCAAGATGATGGCCGAATCTGGCGGTGCCGAGCGCATTGCAACGACATTGGTCGATCGGTTCGGTGTGAAACGTGTGCACTGGGCCATGATGATTGTTGGATTTATCGTTGGTATTCCTGTTTTCTTCGAAGTCGGCGTAATTTTGATGATTCCGATCATCTTCACCGTTGCACGTAAAACCAATATGTCTCTGCTTCAGATCGGTATTCCCATTTTGGCCGGTCTGTCGACTGTACACGGCTTGGTTCCACCCCACCCCGCGCCAATGATAGCGATTGAAGCCTACAGCGCGGATCTGGGTAAAACCATTTTGTACTCCCTGATTGTTGGTATTCCTACAGCAATTATTGCAGGTCCTTTGTTTGGTAAATTTATAGGCAAAAGAATACACACCGAACCGCCAGCTGAACTGGCTGAACAATTCGCAAACAAAACAAACAGCAACATGCCTGGGTTTGGTATTACCCTGTTTACCATATTGCTGCCGGTTATTTTGATGCTGATTGGTTCCATAGCAAGCATCATTGACCCAAATGCCACGAGCGGCTTCACTGTTTTCAGTGAATTTATCGGGCATGAGATCATTGCTCTGCTCATTTCAGTTGTGTTTGCCCTCTTTTCACTCGGCTTTGCACGTGGATTCACCAAACATGATATCTCTCGCTTCACCAGTGAATGTCTGGCACCTACGGCGACCATCATTCTCATTATTGGTGGAGGCGGTGCCTTCAAACAGGTATTGATCAATAGTGGTGTAGGTAACGCCATTGCTGATGTCGCTACCCATGCCAACATCAACATCATCCTGTTTGCCTGGCTTGTCGCTGCGCTCATTCGTGTAGCTACCGGTTCAGCAACCGTAGCTATGACAACTGCGGCCGGCATTGTCGCGCCAGTGCTTGCACTCACACCAGGTGTCAATATTGAGCTGGTTGTACTCGCTACAGGTGCAGGGTCACTCATCTTGTCTCATGTGAATGATGCGGGATTCTGGATGATCAAAGAATTCTTTAATATGAGCGTTTCCCAGACATTGAAAACGTGGACCGTTATGGAAACACTATTATCCGTGGTTGGACTGATCTTTATTTTGCTTCTGAGTACAGTGGTATAAATGGGGTCTCTATAGTAGAAAGAAATAAAATCTCATCGCTTTCTGGAGAAAGAAGGATTAAATACATGAACAACTATATGATTGGGATCGATATTGGTACAACCAGTACCAAATCCGTGTTATTTACCGAGCAAGGCTCCGTTATCAGCACGTCAACGCAGGAATACCCTTTGTATACCCCTGCAACCGATGTTGCCGAACAGGACCCTGAAGAGATTGTACAAGCGGCCCTTCGCTCTGTCCGTGGAGTCATGGATCAGAGCGGTGTCGCTGCCGAGCAGATTCTGTTTGTATCCTGCAGCTCAGCTATGCATAGTGTCATTGCCATGGGACAGGATAACACACCCTTAACCCGTTGCATCACCTGGGCGGATAATCGAAGTGCCGCATGGTCTGCCCAGCTGCAAGAGAATGGATTGGGACATCGAATCTACCTGCGCACAGGTACACCTATTCATCCGATGTCACCACTGACCAAATTAATGTGGCTGCGCCACGATGAGCCTGAAATTTTTGAGCGTACAGCGAAATTTATTTCGATTAAAGAATATCTGTTCTTCCGTCTATTCGGACAATATGTCGTCGACCATTCCATCGCTTCCTGCACAGGTTTGCTCAATCTGGAACAACTGGACTGGGATGCAGAGGCCCTTGAGGTAGCAGGCATTACACCAGACCATCTCTCGAAGCTCGTGCCAACAACATATATATTAGAAGGAATGAATCACGAATCGGCTGAAAAAATGGCTCTCTCCCCCTCCACACCTTTCGTTATTGGCGCAAGTGACGGGGTTTTATCCAATCTCGGCGTAAACGCCATTGAACCTGGTGTAGTTGCAGCAACCATCGGAACCAGCGGTGCCATTCGTACCGTCGTGGACCGTCCTGTTACCGACCCAAAAGGTCGAACGTTCTGTTACGCCCTTACAGAGAATCTTTGGGTTATTGGGGGGCCTGTGAATAACGGTGGCATGCTGTTTCGCTGGGTGCGGGATGAATTCGCCGCGTCTGAAGTGGAGACAGCGAAGCGACTTGGCATCAATTCCTATGATGTGCTGACCAAAATTGCCGAACGTGTCCGGCCAGGATCGGAAGGACTTCTGTTTCACCCCTACCTCTCGGGCGAACGTGCACCACTGTGGAATCCGGATGCCCGTGGTTCTTTTTTTGGCTTAACACTCCATCATCAGAAAGAGCATATGATCCGTGCTGTCCTGGAAGGGGTTATTTTCAACCTATACACAGTACTGCTCGCCATGGAAGAACAGATTGGGCAGCCTACCTCCATTCAAGCCACCGGTGGGTTTGCACGCTCACCTCTCTGGCGTCAGATGATGTCTGATATCTTCAATCAGGAAGTGGTTGTGCCCGAGAGTTTCGAAAGTTCCTGTCTGGGTGCTGTCGTGCTTGGTTTGTACGCTACAGGGCGGATCAAATCGCTTCATGCCGTCTCTTCCATGGTGGGTACAACACATCGACACACCCCTGTCAAAGAGAATGCTGCCATCTACCAAGAGCTGCTGCCCATCTTTATTCGGATCTCTCGCAAACTTGAAGAGGAATACGCAGATATCGCTGAATTCCAGCGTAAGATGTCCATTACCCGTCTCTAAATCATCAATCCATACATTGTCTCTTCAAAAGAGGTTGCCCTCCAAAACCGGTTATTGGTTTTGGAGGACAACCTCTTTTGTTATACACGTATAATTTATCCTTCCGAATCATATAATACATTCATAGTATTCTACCTCTATGTTTAAGCACCCGCTTACCTCTATATTGCGGATAATTCACATTCCAGATCCCCAAAATGAAGTCCTTTTAGTCCATTATTCTTCTATATCGCTGATCACAGAATTACCATCTGTTTAGAAAATACACCCCTGATCCTGTTCAATGAATTGCATGAGTTTCCCCCCTCTTCGTCTCTACCCTGACATTGAACTCGTAGCTTTCACCATCGTTCCATTGCCATGAAAAAAGCGAGGTGGAGGGGTAACTCTTTTTCCGATCTCGATCATGCTCCATGTTCACCTCACGGTTATCCACAGACAGGTTATTCACAAACGAAGAATACTTTTACACACAATTTGGCATCATTTGACGGATAACCTGTGTATAAAACATTTTTGGTTTTTGGGTCTTTCTGTCGAAAATTAAACAGTTTATAAACAATATATTGTGTTGTGACTAAAAATTATACACAAGTTATTGAATTTGTGGATAAAATCACGCGATACGTTGAAATGCGGGGTTTCTTTTGCTATGATTGTATTACTTTTGGATGTGAATATGTGATCTGACCCATAATATTATCAACAGCCTGTGGATAAAGTTGTGAACAATTTTCCGTTGTTCATACTTTTTTTGTTTTTGACCTGCGGGGGTTTGGGGATAAATTCAACAATATATCTCGTATTTCGACACTGCATCATGGCTTAAGCCACACTTGGAACATGTAAAAGGAGTGACAGTCT